>CAVWQZ010000009.1:0-282371 GCA_963757295.1 uncultured Actinomycetota bacterium
CGGCACGACCTGCGCCAGATCCCCGAGACCGGCCTCGCCGAGCACCGCACGAGCGACTACCTGGCCGGCGAGCTGTCGGCGATCGGGCTGGACGTCACGCGCGGCATCGGCGGCACCGGCCTGGTGGCCTCGGTCCAAGCAGCCCGTCGGACGGCGACGGTCGGGCGATCGGGCTGCGCGCCGACATGGACGGGCTGCCACTGCCCGAGCGCAACACGCTCCCGTACCGGTCGCGGCACGACGGCACGATGCACGCCTGCGGCCACGACGGGCACATGGCCATGGTGCTCGGCGCCGCCCACGTCCTGGCCGGCGAGGGCGGCTTCGATGGCGCGGTGCACCTGGTCTTCCAGCCGGCCGAGGAGCACGGGCTGGGCGCGAAGGCGATGATCGCCGACGGCCTCTTCGACCGGTTCCCGGTCGATGGGATGTTCGGGCCGCACAACATGCCGGGTCTGGCCGCCGGGAGGATCAGCACCCGTGTGGGCAGCTTGATGTCCAGCGAGGACAACTTCGAGATCCGCATCACGGGTCGCGGCGGGCACGCCTCCCAGCCGCAGATGGTGGTCGATCCCCTGGTGGTCGCCGCCCAGATCGTCCTCGGACTGCAGACCATCGTCGCCCGCAACATTCACCCAGCCGAGACCGCGGTTGTCTCCTGCACCGAGATCGTCACGGACGGCGCCCGCAACGCGATCCCCTCCGAGGTCGTCATCCGAGGCGATGTGCGCAGTTTCACGGGTGAGGTCCAAGCGCTTGTCGAGCGTCGGATGCGCGAGCTGTGTGACGGCATCTGCGCTGCCCACGGCGCCACGTGCACCGTCTCATACACCCACGAGTTCGAGCCGACCGTCAACGACGCCGGGGCCACCGCGCTCGCGCTGGCTGCCGCCCGGCTGACGGTCCCCGAAGACCATGTCGACCCGGACTGCCCGCCGTTCATGGCCAGTGAGGACTTCGGCGCCTTCGGGCGCGTGGTCCCGTCGTGCTTCGCCCTGCTCGGCAATGGTGTCGAGCTCGGCATCGGCGGGACGCCGCTGCACAGTCACGACTACGACTTCAACGACGAGATCCTCGAGACCGGCGTCGCCTACTACGTCAATCTCGCCCGAACCGCTCTTCCCACCGGGTGAGCGATGAGCGACCCCTCAGCGCCGAGCACACGGCCCGGCCATGGCTACCCAATCCGGCCCGCGACCGCACGTGGACCTGCTCGCCGGTCTCGCGCGACGTCAGGGACTTCCATCGCGGGCTGGCCGGCTACGCCCCGACGAGGCTGGTCGACCTCCCGGCCCTCGCTGCAGAGCTCGGCGTCGGCCGGGTGCTGGTCAAGGACGAGTCGCTCCGGCTCGGTTTGCCGGCGTTCAAGAGTCTCGGCGCGTCGTGGGCGATCCACCGCGCCCTGCGCGCTCGGCCCCGCGGCGACACGGAGTCGAACGGGAGTCCGGTGACGCTGGTGGCAGCGACGGACGGCAACCACGGCCGCGCGGTGGCCAGGTTCTCGCGCCTGCTCGGTCATCGCGCCCGGATCTTCGTCCCGGACGGCGTGCACCCCGCGGCCGTCCAGGCGATCCGCGACGAGGGCGCGGACGTCACGACGGTGCCGGCCGACTACGACGAGGCCGTCCGGACCGCTGCCCGCTTCGCCGCCGACAGCAGCGGTGTCCTCGTCCAGGACACCGCGTGGGACGGCTACGAAGAGGTGCCGGGTTGGATCGTGGACGGGTACTCCACGCTCTTCCGTGAGCTCGACGACCAGCTCGCCGAGCTCGGAATCGAGCAGCCGGACATGGTGCTCGTGCCGACCGGAGTCGGATCCCTGCTGCAAGCCTGCCTCACTCACTTCCGTGTGCCGCGCACCGGTGCGGACACGGCTGTGGTCTCCGTCGAACCCGTCGAAGCCGCATGCGTCCAGGCCAGCATCGTGGCCGGACACCCGGTCAGCGTCGCCACAGGTCACACGATCATGGCCGGCCTCAACTGCGGAACCGTGTCCAGCCTCGCCTGGCCGTCGATCCACCGGGGACTCGATGCCACCGCCACCGTCACCGACGACCAGGCGAACTTGGCCCTCCGTGCCCTCGCAGAGAACAGCGTCCCCGTCGGGCCATGCGGCGCGGCACCGCTCGCCGCAGCCCAGACACTCGCGACGAGGCTGCCTGATACACGCGACCTCGACCACCGGCCTCATCGAGAACGACGCTCGTCCTGGTTGCCACCGAGGGCGAATCCGCGAATCCTGTCAGCGACACGCGATAGAACTGGAGCGAGCCATGACCACGATCCAGGTTGGCTACTTCGTCGGCAGTCTCTCGTCCACATCGATCAATCGTGTTCTGTCCCAGCGCTGATCCGGGTGGCGCCGGACGACATGGAGTTCACGGAGATTCCCATCGGCGACCTGCCGCTCTACAGCCCGGACCACGACGGGGACATCCACCAGAGGCCCGGGCGCTGAAGGCGTCGATCGCCGCGGTCGACGCGGTGCTCTTCGTCACACCGGAGTACAACCGCTCGATCCCCGGAGCCTTGAAGAACGCCATTGACTGGGCGTCTCGACCATGGGGCCAGAACTCGTTCGATCACATCCCGGCGGCGGTGATCGGCGCCTCCATCGGCCAGATCGGCACCGCCATGGGCCAACAGAGCCTGCGCGGCGTGCTCAGCTTCTGCAACGCCCGACAGATGACGTCACCTGAGGCGTACATCCAGTTCTCCCCGGAGGTGTTCCTGGACGACGGCGAGGTCACCAGCGACTCCACGCGGGAGTTCCTCACCGCGTACATGGCGGAGTTCCGCACCTACATCGGCATGGTCCTGACGGTCCTGCCACGCGCGCAGGCGCGAAGCGACGACGCTTGACCGCAGGGCGGTAGTGGTGGAGCTACCTGGCTCACGATCAGCATGAAAGCGCCGAGCGTCGAGTGGATGCCCGCGCACGGCCCCGGCGTAGCGTGTGCGCCATGTCCGTCATGGTGAACCGCGCGTGAACAAGCCGCGGATCTTCCTCGGGTCGTCTGGTAAGCAGGCCAAGTTGCTCCAGGCACCACTCGCGGACTTGCGGACGTCGCCGAAGTCGAGCCTGGATGGCCAGTTCAACGGGGCGGGACACGCTCGACCGGCTCGTCAGCTCCCCAGGAGCGAGTGCGCCGCGTTCGTCTTCGCTCAGGACAACAGGACAACGACGGATCTGCCCCGGCTGGCCTGGCGTCGCCGCGCGACAATGTGGTGTTCGAAGCCGGACTTTTCGGAGGCGCGCTCGGCATCCGACGCACGTTCATCCTCCACGCGAACGATTCGAAGCTGCCGAGCGACCTGCTCGGGCTGACCGCCATCCGCTACGACCCGGCAACCGAACCGGCGGCTCATCAAGCGCTCGCAACGAACGAGAGCGAGGGTCGCCGCGGACCTGTCGAGGGGTTGTGGTAGATTACGTTGACGTTGCGGAGCGAGGACGAACCGTCGGCGGTGGGCCTCCTGCGCATCTCCGGGACCGGGACGGTGGGCTGAACGTGAATGGCCGGGCTTGGCAGGAGGACGGGACCCTGTCCGCCGTTACTGGAGCGAGGCTGCGAAGGAACGTCGGGATCCGGCCGGCATCCTCTACTACTGGAAAGGCGAGCGACCTCGGCACCCGAATGCCCCGCAACTCGAGGGCACGGGCGAGATCAAGCTGGAGACGGCCGACCGCGCCACCGGGTACTGGACGACACGGTCAGATCGCGACCCCGGGCTGAATGCCCGTACGGCCGGGGTCTACCTCCGAGCCGACCCCGCAGACCTGCAGATGCTGGACGGCGGCGGAGTGGGCCGAGCTGATCGCGCAGCGCCTCCGCGAGTGGAAGTCGGCCGCGCACGCATTCTGAGCACCCGTCGGCTACCAGTGGAGCTACTCGAACCCTCGCCCACGATGCGGCGCGTGAACCTGTCTCGGATGGCCCTCCCGTCCGTGCCCCGGTTCGGCCGGGCTCCACCCGGAGAGGACGCTTGTGCCGGGCAACGATTTCGAGGCACGAAAGCGTTCTCGGTAGTCAGATGTCAGGGGTGTTCGTCGTCAGGACCGAAGGTGGAAAGCGTATGGCCGATGAGATGATCGGAGTGATGCGGGAAGCGCTGCCTCGGCTCGTGCGATGATCCGCGAGTGACCGCACAGGTCCCAGAGCTCGTCGCCGAAGGCCGCGCCGCGTTGCGTCGCGGCGACGCAGCGACCGCTCGGGCCATCTTCGAGCGCGCACCGACCGAACCAGCATCCGGTGATGTGATCGAGGGGCTGGCCCGCGCGTCCTATCTCGAGCTCGACTATTCGCAGGCCATCGAGGAGTGGGAGCGGGCGTACGCCGCCCACCGCGAGGCCGGCGACCTGCTCGGCGCGGTGCGCGTCGCCCGGACGCTCGCGTACATGTACGGCGCGATCGTCGGCGACGCCGCGGTCATGAGCGGCTGGCTGGCCCGCGCGCAGACGCTGCTGGGCGGACGCGACGGAGTCGCCCGAAGGCGGGTGGGTGGCGCTCAACGTCGGCATGTTCGAGGGCGACCGCGCCCGCAAGGAGGAGCGCTTCCGCGAGGCGCTCGGCGGTGGCTCGCCGCTTCGGCGACACCGACCTGGAGTTCGTGACGCTCGCCTACCTCGGGGCGAGCCTCGTCCACGCCGACCGGACCGAGGAGGGCATGTTGCTGCTCGACGAGGCGCTCGCGGCGGTGGCCGGCAGCGAGGTCGACGACTTCTGCGTCCTGGAGGAGATCTTCTGCCAGCTCTTCTCGGCTTGTGAGCACGCGCACGACGTCACGCGCGCGGACCAGTGGATCCGCATCGGTGAGGCGATCGCCGAGCGGCGGCAGGCTTCCGGCGGTCTCGGCGTTCTGCCGCACGCACTACGGCGGCATCCTGACCGCGCCGGTCGGTGGCCCGAGGCCGACGCCGCGCTGACCGAGGCGGTCCGGCTCTGGGGCTCGGTCAGCGCTCGCTGCGCGGCGGCGCGCTCGTCCGGCTGGCCGACCTGCGCGTCCGCCAGGGGCGCTTCGAGGAAGCCGAGCAGCTGCTCGACGGGCTCGACGCCGACGTCGAGGCCGCGCGCCCGCTCGCGGCGCATCCACCTTGCCAGGGCGAGACGTCGCTCTCGCCCGCGACGTCCTCGAGCGCGCCCTGGACCAGGTCGACCCGCTGAGCACGGCAGCCGCGCCGCTGCTGGCCCTGCTCGTCGACGTGTACCTCGCCGCGAACCTGCTCGATGAGGCCGAGGCCGCGGCCGACCGGCTCGTGGCCGTGCGCCGACGCCACTCGACCGCCACTATCTGCTCGCCGTGGCCGCACTGGCCCGCGGGCGGGTCTGTCTGGCGACGGGCGCCGGCGACCCGCAGGCCTGCCTGCGCGAAGCGCTCGCCGGCTTCGCCCGGGCCCAGATGCCGATGGAGCTGGCGCACTCCCGGCTCGAGCTCGCCAAGGCGCTTGCTCACCGACCGTCCCGAGGTGGCCATGGCCGAGGCGCGGGCCGCGCTGGAGGCGTTCGAGCGGCTGCAGGCGGCCCGCCACGCGGACGCGGCCGCGGCGGTGTTGCGGTCGCTCGGCGTGCGGACGACGTCGGCCAGGCAAGGGTGGCGGATTGCTGACCAAGCGCGAAGCGGAGGTGCTCGACCTGCTCGGCCACGGCCTGTCCAACCCGGAGATCTCCGAGCGCCTGTTCATCAGCCGCAAGACCGTCGAGCACCACGTCGGCAACATCCTCGCCAAGCTCGGTCTGCGCAGCCGGGCCGCGAGGCCGCCGCAGCTGCCGGCTACGCCGCCCGCTCGAAACCAGGCGCGGAATAGGGGACCTCCCCGATCCGCCGAGCCGCGGCTCGCGTCATCGTCAGACCACCGACGAGGAGGAGGACGAGACATGGACCACGACATACGACGTGATCGTCGTCGGCGCGCGATGCGCCGGCGCACCGACCGCGATGCTGCTGGCCCGCAAGGGCTACGGGTGCTGCTGGTCGATCGGGCGTCGTTCCCGAGCGACACCCTCTCGACGCACATGATCCACGCGCCGGGCGTCGCCGCGCTGCGCCGCTGGGGGCTGCTCGACCAGGTGGTCGCCACCGGGTGCCCGCCGGTCGACACCTACTCGTTCGACTTCGGGCCGTTCACGATCACCGGCACGCCGCGACCGCACGACGGCATCTCCACGGCGTACGCGCCGCGCCGCACCATCCTCGACAAGATCCTCGTCGACGCCGCCGACCGCGCCGGGGCCGAGGTGCGCGAGCGCTTCACCGTCGACGAGGTCGTCGTCGAGGACGGCGCGGTCGTCGGCATCCGCGGCCACGGCGAGGACGGCAAGCCGGTGATCGAGCGAGCCCGCGTCGTGATCGGCGCCGACGGGCGCAACTCGCACGTCGCCAAGGCCGTGGAGCCGAGCAGTACAACGAGAAGCCGAAGCTGCAGTGGAGCTACTACACCTACTGGAGCGACCTGCCGGTCGACGGCTTCGAGATCTTCGTCCGTCCCGACCGCGGCTGGGCCGCGGTGCCGACGAACGACGGGCTGACGATGCTCGTCGTCGGCTGGCCGTTCGCCGAGTCGCAGGCCTACAAGGCCGACGTCGAGGCCAACTACCTCAAGACCCTCGAGCTCGCGCCCGAGTTCGCCGAGCGCGTCCGCGCCGCGACGCGCGAGGAGCGGTTCGCCGGCGGCGCCGTGCCGAACTTCTTCCGCAAGCCGTACGGCCCCGGCTGGGCGCTGGTCGGCGACGCCGGCTACAACAAGGACCCGATCACCGCCCAGGGGATCAGCGACGCGTTCCGCGACGCCGAGCTGTGCGCCGCGGCGCTGGACGAGACGTTCACCGGCGCGCGCTCGTTCGACGACGCGATGGCCGACTACCAGCGCGACCCGCGACGCCCACGTGCTGCCGATCTACGAGTTCACGACGCAGCTGGCGACGCTCGAAGCCGCCGCCCGCCCGAGATGCAGCAGCTGCTCGGCGCCGTGCACGGCAACCAGGAGGCCATGGACGCCTTCGTGAGCGTCACCGCCGGGACCGTGTCGCCGGTCGAGTTCTTCGATCCCGAGAACATCGGGCGGATCATGGGCGCCGCCCGGGCGGCGTACGCGACCTGAAAGGGAGCAACCAATGAGCCTGTTCGTCGTCACCCGTGAAGCCGGTCCGAACTGGACCGAAGGAAAGGGAGCCTTCGAACAGCCCGCGGTGAACGACCACGAAGCCTTCATGAACAGCCTCGCCGCCGCGTTCGTCAGCCATCGTCCTGTTCCGGGAGGACTTCACCCGAACGCGAAGCGTCCACCGAGGGGATGCCGAGACGTATGCATCGGAGGTAGGCCTACCTGTCGGCTTCTTGGCGGGGTAAGTCCGGCTTCGCCAGGCCGTCGATCGGGGATCGGGTAGCGGAGTCATTATGCGTGAAGGCGGAGTCGCCCCAGGGCGCGTCGGACGATTTCGAGGACGGCTTTCTGTTCCCACCGCTCGATGTTCCTGAACCGAACGGGGCTCAATACGGGCCGCAGATGAACTTCCGCTGTTGCCGTGGTGAGCGCGTGGAATAGCGCCGATGCTCGCGCGGCTCCGTCGCTGAATACCTGCGACAGGCGGAAGCAGTGGAGGTGGCGGGAATCGAACCCGCGTCCTTCGGTGCTGAGTCAGGGCTTCTCCGGGCGCAGCCTGCAGTCGCTTTTCTCGGCCCCGGCGGTCACGCAGGCAAGTCCGCCGACAGGCCCAGTCACTGTTAGATTTCCCGCCTGGTCCCGTGACCGGACCAGAGCAGTTGAGCCTTCTTGCTGATGCCAGACACCGGGCCGAAGGCACTCCCGGGCTGACAGACTTCGGCCTCTTACTTAGGCAGCAAGAGCGAAGTCAGCGCGATTGGAATTGGCGCTTATTGGTTTGCTGGGCATGGTTACCGAGATCATCCCCGCGATCCTCGGCCCGCTTCCCCTGGCTCGACATCCAAAGTCGAAACCGTTCACCCCCATATGCAGTTGTGCGGTCCATGCCTACGTCACGAACCGGCCAGCCGAGAGGTGAGAGACCGCGCGCCACCGGGGTAGGAGGCAGCCGCGATGAGCGCCTCCGCACGCCAGACCCGGCTCATCGGCGGCCGCTACCGCCTCGAGGAGGTCGATCGGCCAGCGGCGGCATGGGCACCGTCTGGCGCGGCCAGGACGAGCTCCTCGGCCGGCCGGTGGCCGTCAAGGAGGTCCGCTTCCCGCCCGAGCTCGGCGAGCAGGAGCAGGCGGAGCTGCGCAAGCGCACGCTGCGCGAGGCCCGGGCCACCGCCAGCCTCAGCCACCCCAACGTCGTCACCACCTACGACGTGGTCGAGGAGGACGGGCTCCCCTACATCGTGATGGAGCTGCTCCGAGGCCTGCAGCCTGAGCGACCTCCTGCGCGAGGACGGCCCCCTGCCCGCCGCACCGGGTCGCCCAGATCGGCCTGGAGATGCTCGGCGCCCTCGAGGCTGTCCCACCGCAAGGGCGTCGTCCACCGCGACGTCAAGCCCGGCAACGTCCTGATCAACGACGACGGCCGGGCGATCCTGACCGACTTCGGCATCGCGACGATGGCCGGCGACCCCGCGCTCACATCGACCGGCGTCGTCCTCGGCTCCCCCGCCTACATGTCGCCGGAGCGTGCCCGCGGCCAGAAGCCCGGCCCCGAGGCCGACATGTGGTCACTCGGCGCCACGCTCTACTCCGCGGCGGAGGGACGGCCGCCGTACGACGGGGACAACGCGCTCGGCACGCTCACCGCGGTCATCTCCGACCCGGTCGAGCCGCCGCGGGTCGGCGGGCCGCTGGCGCGAGGCGATCCTGGGCCTGCTCGCGAAGGAGCCGGCCGACCGGATGAGCATCCCGCAGACCCGCGCGCTGCTGGAGAGGGCCGCAGCCGACCGCTCGGTCGGCGGCCACGCGCCACGACCCTGCTCGACCGCCGGCGCGCCGCAGCGCTGCCGACCGCGGCCAGCCGCACCGAGGCGCTGCCGCGCCGCGGCCGCCGCGCCGCCGCCCGCCGGTGGCGACCGGCTGGGCCGTCGATCTGGCCGACTGACGACGCGCCGTCGCCGGCCCGCCGCCCGGAGCAGGCCGCGCGTCTGCCGCCTTGCTCGCCATCGTCGCCGCTGCTGCTCGGCCTCGCTCGTCGCGGCCGGCTGGACGCGGCCCGCGAGACGACCCGGCCGACGCTCGGACCCGACCGACCCCCTCGGCGAGCCAGTCGACCAGCGAGACAGGCAAGCACCACGCGCACCCGAGACCACGCCGCCGAGGACGCCGCAGCCCGACGGGACGGCGTCCCGCCGGCTTCACCCTGCTGCAAGGACCCGACCGGCTTCCCGGTCGCCGTCCCGGACGGCTGGGAGCCGGTCGCGCAACGGCTGCCGGCGTCGACTTCCGCGAGCCCGGCGGCTCACGGTTCCTGCGCGTCGACCAGACCGACGACCCCAAGCAGGACGCCGAAGAAGGACTGGGAGCAGCCAGGAGAAGTCGGTCTCGCGAGCGGCTCCCCAACTACGAGCGGATCGAGCATCGAGTCGGTGGACTACCGCGACTACGACGGCGGCCGACTGGGAGTTCACGTTCGGCGAGCCCCACCCACGTGCTCAACCGCGGCATGAACACCGGGCGAGAGGGCTACGCGCTCTACTTCTCCTCGCCCGACGGCCAGTGGGACGAGAGCGAGTCGATCCGCGAGACCATCTTCGAGACGTTCCAGCCGGCCGGCTGAGCGGTCAGTCGCGGGCGTCCTTGCCGCTGCGTCCGGCGCGAGAGCGCCCGCTGCGGTCTCCCGGTTGGCCTGCTTCTCGGCGAGCGCGACCCGCTTGTCGAACGTGCTGCTTGCCGCGGGCCGAGCGCGATCTCGACCTTCGCCTTGCCGTCCTTGAAGTAGAGCGCGAGCGGGACGAGCGTGACCCCGCCCTCCTTGGTCTTGCCGATCAGGCGCACGATCTCCTGCTTGTGCAGCAGCAGCTTGCGCTCGCGTCGCGGCTCGTGGTTGGTCCAGGTGCCCTCGGTGTACTCCGGGATGTGCACGCCGGCCAGCCACACCTCACCGTCACGGACGTGCGCGAAGCCGTCGACGAGCGAGGCCTGTCCGGCGCGCAGCGACTTCACCTCGGTGCCGACCAGCACCAGCCCGGCCTCGAAGACGTCGTCGATGTGGTAGTCGTGGCGCGCCTTGCGGTTCTGCGCGACGACCTTGCGCCCCTGCTCCTTCGGCACGGTCAGCCCCGACCGGTTCCGTCGAGAGCAGCGACCAGACCGGTGAGCACCTCGATGGCCCGCCGCTCGGCCACCGCCGCGGGCTCGGTGGCCGGCACCGCGACGTCCGGCTCCAGCCCGACGCCCTCGATGGTGCGCCCGCTGGGCGTGAGGTAGCGGCCGACGGTCAGCTCGAGCCCCGACCCGTCGGAGAGCCGGGACGGCTCCTGGACGGTGCCCTTGCCGAACGTGCGCGACCCGACGACCACGGCCCGGTTGCGGTCCTGCAGCGCGGCCGCGACCACCTCGGCCGCGCTGGCGGTGGTGCCGTCGACGAGCACCACCAGCGGTGTCGTGACGTCGCCCCCGCTGAACGCCTGGAGCGTCCGGGCAGCCTTGCCGCGCCGCTCGTAGGAGACCACCGGCCCGCCGTCGAGGAACGAGGACGCCACCTCGACCGCCTCGTCGAGCAGCCCGCCGGGGTTGCCGCGCAGGTCGAGCACGATCCCCTCGGAGCGCCGGGCGCCGTTGGCGGCCATCGCCGTGCGCACCTCGCGGCCCACGCCACGGGTGAAGGCGCTGATCTGCACGTGCACGATCCCCCCGCGCAGGCGGTCGACGCTGACGTCGTGGGTGCTGAACGTCTCGCGCGTGACGGACACCTCGCTTGACGGGCACCTGCACGGCGTACGACGAGGCGCACCGTCGTGCTCTCCTCGCCGCGCAGCAGCCCGGCCACCGTCGCGACATCAGCCTTCGCCACATCACGCGCGTCGACGGTGAGCACCACGTCGCCGGCCAGCATGCCGGCCCGCCCGGCCGGTGAGCCGCGCTGCACGCTGCCGACCTCGACACCGCCGCCGGCGATCGGGCGCAGCCAGAGACCGACGCCGGAGTAGCGCCCGTCCAGCGCGTCCTGGAACGAGGCGAACTCGGTCGGCCCGTAGAAGGTCGACCAGCGGTCGCCCAACGTGCCGAGCATGCCCTCGACCGCAGCGCGCTCGAGCTCCTTGCGGTCGACGGGCTCGGCGGCGTCGGCGGCGATCCGGTCAGCCGCCTCGTCGATGACTCCGCGCTGGCCGCTGCCGTCCGACGACCCGCGGCCCACGACACCGGTGACGACGCCGCCGACATAGGCGACCGCGATCGCGGTCACCAAAGCGGCGACCCGCAGGGCCGGACGCGCAGAACGCAGCGTGGGCATCGGAAAAGTCTAGTGCCGCAAGCGCGAGTGACGGCTCAGCCGTTTGGTCACAGCCAACCCATCGGATTGGTCACGCCACCGTTGACGTAGACCATGAAGTGCAGGTGGCAGCCGGTGGAGTAGCCCGCGCCGTACATGCCCTCACCGCCGCCGCTGTAGCCGATCAGCTCGCCGCGGCTGACGTGCTCACCGGCATGCGCGGTGAACCGCATCAGGTGGCTGTAGCTCGTGGCCACACCCGCGCCGCGCATGACGCCGTGGTCGATGACGAGCTGGTTGCCGTAGCCGCCGACCAGCGTTGCCTGGATGACCGTGCCCGAGGCGGCCGCGCGCACCGGCGCACCGCAGCCGGTGCCGAAGTCGGTGCCGTCGTGCAGCTTGTAGACGCCGGTGACCGGGTGGACGCGCATGCCGTACGGCGAGGTGATGCCGCCGCCGGCCGGGAACGACAGCACGCCGCCGCCGACCGCCGCCACCGCCGCCACCGCCGCGGTGGCTTCTGGCGGCGCGGGCCGCAGCGATCCGGGCCGCCCGGGCGCGCGCGGCGAGGACTCGCTGCAGGCGCCGGGACTCGGCCTGCATCGCCTGGTAGCGGCGCTCCTCGGCTGCCTTCTCCCTCTCGATCGTCGCGACCGCGGACGGCTCGGGCCGCGATCAGCCGCTCGACCTCCTTCTGCGCGGCGAGGGCCTTCGCCTCGAGGCCCTTGATCTTGACGATCAGCGCCTCCTGCTCGCGCTTCATCGCGGCGAGCTGCTCTTCCTTCGCGTCCAGCGTCGCCTTCTCGGCGGCGAGGTCGGCGCGGTCCTCGGCCAGGTCACCGAGGACGGCGCCCTGCGAGCGCATCGCGTTCTGCACGAGGACCAGGCGGGTGGCGAAGTCGTCGGGGGTGTCGGACTGGAGCACGACCGCGAGCTCGGCGTAGCTGCCCTGGCGGTAGGACGAGCTGGCGATCCGCCCGATCAGCGCCTGGGCCGCCTCGATCCTCGCCTCGGTGGCGCGGATGGCCCGCTTGGCCTTCTGCACCTCGGCGCGGGCGACCTCGAGCTTGCCGGCCAGCATCCGGTCGCGGGCCTGCGGCGGCGGCGAGCTGGCCGCGCACCTTGGCGACCGCTGCCTGGGCGCCGGGCAGCTCGGCCTCGGCGCGCTTCAGGGACACGATCGCGGCGGAGAGCTCCTGCGAGGTCTCCGACAGCTCGTGGCGGAGCTTGTCGATCATCCGATCGACGTGGTTCTTCTTCTGTTTCTCACCCGCGGCGTTGGCGGGGCCGAGGCTGCCGGCGGCGAGCGCGAGCAGCATCAGGACGATGAGTGCGGAGCGGAGACGCATGCGGCGGGGACTTCTTCCAAATCGACAGTCGTGCCTGGGGAACCTGCCTTTCCCTTTCCTATCGGCACCGACTGAAGAAATCCGTGTAGCGAAACGGGCTTTTTGCCGCTTTCTTTGCCCACCGCCCGAGCGGGTCCCCGGGGTCGCCGCTGGCTGCTGGTTCTAGACCCGGAGGTACTTGCGCAGGGTCAGGAAACTCGCGAGGGCGGCCAGCGCCACACCGACGGGAATGATCAGCGCACGGTGGCCCAGAAGTCGGCCCAGCCGACGAAGTCGGTGAACGGGAAGCGCGGGGCGGGCAACGCGCTCGACGACCTGGCTCTGGAACAGCGCGATCGCGCCGCTGGCCATCAGCGCCCCGATCAGCCCGGCGATGGCGCCCTCGAGCAGGAACGGCAGCTGGATGTAGAAGTTCGATGCGCCGACGAGCCGCATGATCCCGGTCTCGCGGCGCCGGCTGAACGCGGCGACCCGGATGGTGTTGGAGATGAGCAGGACGGCCGCGACGATCATGATCAGCGCGAGACCCCAGGCGCCGGCCTTGAGGTAGTTGAGCACCCGGAAGAACTTCTCGAGCAGCGCCTTCTGGTCCTGCACCTGCTCGACGCCGTCACGGCCGGCGAACGCGGTGGCGACGATCGGGAACTGCTCGGGTCCTTGAGCTTGACCCGGAACGACTCCGGCATCTGGTCGGCCGTGACGTTGTCGGCGATCGCCGAGTCCTTGAACTGCTCCTTGAAGCGCGTCGTAGGCCTGCTGCTTGGACTCGTAGAAGACGTTGTCCACCTCGGGCATGGCCTGCAGGTCGGCCTGGATCTGGTCGCGCTGGGCTTGCGAGACCTCGCCGGCGGCACAGCTGGGGGCGTCGCTGTCCTGCCCGCAGAGGAAGACCGAGACCTCGACCTTGTCGTACCAGAAGTCCTTCATCTCCTCGACCTGCCGGTTGAACAGCAGGCCGAAGCCGAAGAAGGCCAGCGAGACCGCGGTGGTCACGATGACGGCGATCGTCATCGTGAGGTTGCGGCGCAGGCCGATGCCGATCTCGGAGAGGATGAACTGGGCGCGCATGTCGTCCTAGCAGTCGGTGATGGTTGGTTGCTCGGTACGTCGTCGTGTGCTGGTTCGTCATCAGTGGGAGTAGCCGTAGACGCCGCGGGACTGGTCGCGCACCACCTTGCCGGCCTCGAGCTCGATGACCCGCTTGCGCATCTGGTCGACGATGTCGTCGTCGTGGGTGGCCATGACGACGGTCGTGCCGGTGCGGTTGATGCGGTCGAGCAGCTTCATGATGCCGACGCTCGTGGTGGGGTCGAGGTTGCCGGTCGGCTCGTCGGCGATCAGGATCATCGGCCGGTTGACGAACGCGCGGGCGATGGCCACCCGCTGCTGCTCGCCGCCGGAGAGCTCGTCGGGCAGGCGCTGCTCCTTGCCCTCGAGCCCGACCAGCTCGAGCACCTCGGGGACCACCTTGGCGATGTGGTGGCGCGGCTTGCCGATCACCTCGAGGGCGAACGCGACGTTCTCCTGCACCGTCTTGTTGGGCAGCAGCCGGAAGTCCTGGAAGACCGTGCCGATCTGGCGGCGCAGCGCCGGGCACCTTCCACTGCGACAGCCGCGCGAGGTCCTTGCCCGCCACGTGCACCTGGCCGCTGGTGGCGCGCTCCTCCTTGAGCACGAGCCGCAGGAACGTCGACTTGCCCGAACCCGACTGGCCCGACCAGGAAGACGAACTCGCCCTTCCCGATCTCGACCGTGACGTCGCTGAGGGCGGGCCGGGTCTGGCGTCGGGTAGAGCTTGGTGACGTTCTGGAGGCGGATCACGGAGGGTTCCTGCCGGCCGGTCGGAGGGTGGGGACGGGTAGTTCTTCGACGGACCCCAACGAGGCTTGAGCCGCCGAGGCGAGTCTACGTCCGTCCTGCCGAATGGCCCGGCTTCCCCGTCCCTGGCATGTCACGCGGCGGCTCCCCCGGGAGAACTTCCCCGGGGGAGCCGTCACGTCCGACCTCAGCCTCTGCGGTGCCGCCCACGCCTACGCGTGGCCGCGAGCAGCAGCAGCCCGAGCCCGACCAGGAGGACCGCGACGCCGGCGAGCTGGGCCGGCGGCACCAGCGCGCCGGTGTTCGGCAGCGGCGCTACGGCGGGTGGGTTGGGGATCTTCACGCCGAGCACCTCGGTCACCGGGGTGACCACCTCGTTGGACGGGGTGTACGGGGTGCGAGCCGACTCGACGGCCCCCGCGTTGAGGACGTCGACGGCCGGGATCGCACCGTCGGGCAGGGCCGCCGGGCGGTCGATGGTGACCTTGAAGGTCACCTGCCTCGACGTACCGGCCGCCATGTCACCCAGCTCCCAGGTGATGAGCCCATCGGCGCCGGGCTCGGTCACCGTGCAGTCACCCGCACCGACGCAGGCAGCCGAGCCGGCGACGTAGGTGGTCTTGCCTGAGCTCGGCCGCAGCGGGTCGTAGCCAGGGACGTAGTCGGTCACCACGACGTCGGGCTGGTCGAGGTCGCCGCTCGCCACGGCGTTCAGGGTGTAGGTGAGCGTGTCACCGAAGTGCACGACCACGCCGTTTCCGGCGACCGGGCTGACCTCCTTGACGATCGTCAGATCGCCGGTGGGCACCACATGGGTCGTGGTGTCCTCGAGGTTGAACAGGACCGGCCCGGTTGACCAGCACCGCACCCTCGGGCGCGTCCTCGTCGACCGTCACCTCGTAGGTCAGCTCGACGGTGTCCCCCTCGTCACCCGCCGCCGCCAGGTCGACCGACCAGGTGATCGTGCCGGCGGAGACGCTCGGGTCGGAGCCGGCAGCGAAGACGCCGCCGTCGGAGATGCTGGACTCGTCCACCGTCACGAACGGCGGCAGGGTGTCGGTCACCTTTGCGTCGGTGATCGCGATGTCGCCGGTGTTGCCGACGGTCACGGTGTACTCGATCGAGCCGTCCGGCTGGACGACCCCGCCCGAGGCCGGGTCCGCGGTCTTGTCGAGGGTCGGCTGGAACTGCACCGTCTCCGCGGGCAGGCCGCACGCGTGGTCGGCCGCCTCGTTGTTGGCGTCACCGGAGTACTCCGCAACCCAGGTGTAGAACCCGAACTCCGTGACGGTCACCGGGTCGGACTCGTAGGCCCCGTTGCCGTCTACGCTGACCGGCTCACCGACAGTGGTGCCCTCGCCCTCACACGACACGTCCTCGAACGTGTCGAACGGGCCGTAGAGCGTGAAGGTGATGTCCCCGCCCGCGTTCTCGGTGGCGCCGCTGAGCGTCGCCGTGTCGGTCAGCACCACACCGGTGCCGTCCTGCGTGGCCGGAGCCTCGTCGGCGGCGTCGGTGGTGATTGTCGTGTCGGCCTTGATGACCGTGGAGGTCTCGCCCTCGTCGCCGCAGTCACCCTCGGAGGCCAGGTTGTTGGCGTCGCCCGAGTAGGAGGCGATCCAGTAGTAGTCGCCCACCGCCGTCGGCGTGAAGTTGGCCGACGTCGCCGAGGCGACCCCGCCTGTCACGGCGCCCAGCGGCTTGGTGTCGCTGAAGACCGTGTCGCCGGCGCACTCGTCGTTGTCGTACAGGTCGAACCTCACGGTGCCGGTCGCGTCCGCGGTCAGCCCGCTGACGGTCGCGACGTCGTGGATCGTGCCGGCAGGCAGCTGGGCGTTGGTCGCGGCCGTGGAGATGGTCGTTGTCGCCTTGGTGACGGTGGAGGTCTCGCCGGCGTCGCCGCAGTGCCCGGCCACGGTCACGTTGTTGTTGTCGCCGGAGTAGGACGCGATCCAGTAGTAGTTGCCCGCAGCTGTCGGCGTGTAGTTCGCCGACGTCACGGTGGCGACCCCGGCCGTCACGGTGCCCAGCGGCTTCGTGTCGCTGAAGACCGTGCCACCGTCACAGTTCGCGTTGTTCCACAGCCGGAACGTCACGGTGCCGGTCGCGTTCGACGGTCAGCCCGCTCACGGTCGCGACGTCGTGGATCGTGCCCGCGGGAAGCTGGGCGTTGGTCGCGGCCGTCGAGATGCTCGGGGTGGCCGGGTTGACCGTCGAGGTCTCGCCCTGCGTCACCACAGGCACCGGTCGCGCCGTCGTTGTTCGCGTCACCGGAGTAGGACGCGATCCAGTTGTAGTTCCCCGCGTTGATGACCGTGAAGCTGGCCGACGTCGCGGACGCCTGGCCGGCAGTCACCGTGCCCAGCGGCTTGGTGTCGGTGAAGACCGGCGTACCCGTGCAGGTCGCGTTGCTCCACAGGCTGAACGCCACCGTGCCGGTCGCGTCAGACGTCAGGCCCTTCACCGTCGCGACGTCATGAATGCTCGCACCCGGCAGCGTGCCGTCCGTCGCGCTCGTCGAGATCGTCGGCGACGCCTTGTCGACCACGGAGGTCTCGCCCTGGTCGCCGCAGACACCGCTGACGGCAGCGTTGTTGGCGTCGCCGTTGTAGGTGGCGATCCAGAAGTAGGTGCCGGCCTTGGTGGGCATGAACTCATCGGACTCTGCCGACGCCGTGCCGTTGCCGTTGTTCACGATCGGGACGGTCGAGGTGAAGGCCAGGGTGCCCACGTCGCAGGTCGGGACGATCGGCGTGGTGTCCGGGCCGTAGAGCCGGAAGGTCACCGTGCCGGTCGCGTTCGTGGTCAGCCCCGAGAGCGACGCGGTGTCGAAGAGCGTCCCACCGGGGAGCGTCGCGCCGACATCAGCCACCGTGGCGATCTGAGGCGAAGCCTTCGTGACGGTGGAGGTCTCTCCCGCGTCGCCGCAGGTGCCCTGCTTCGCCAGGTTGCCGGCGTCGCCCGAGTAGAAGGCGATCCAGTAGTAGCTGCCCGCCGCCGTCGGCGTGAAGTTGGCCGACGTCGCTGAGGCCGTGCCACCCGTCACGGCGCCCAGCGGCTGCGTGTTGGTGAAGATCGGGCGTGCCGACACAGGTCGGGTTGGCTCCACAGGTCGAACCGCACGGTGCCGCCCGCGGTGGCGGTCAGCCCGCCGACGGTCGCGACGTCGTGGATCGTGCCCGCAGGGAGCTGGGCGTTGGTGGCCGTGGTGACGATCGTCGTGACCGCCCTGTTGACCACGGAGGTCTCGTTGGCGTCGCCACAGTTACCGCTGACATCCGCGTTGTTGGCATCGCCGCTGTAGGACGCGATCCAGAAGTAGGTGCCGGCCACGGTCGGCGTGAAGTCAGGGGACTCCGCCGTCGCCGTGCCGTTGCCGTTGTTCACGATCGGGATGAGCGGCGAGGAGAACGCCAGGCTGCCCTGGTCGCAGGTCGGGGCGCCAGGCGTGGCGTCCGGCCCGTAGAGCCGGAAGATCACGGTTCCGGTCGCGTTCGAGGTCAGCCCGGAGAGGCTGGCGGTGTCCGACAGCGTCCCGGCCGGCAGCGTCGCGCTGGCGTCAGCCAGCGTGGTGATGCCCGGCGCGGTCTTGGTGACGGTGGAGGTCTCGCCGGCGTCGCCGCAGTGCCCGGCCACGGTCACGTTGTTGTTGTCGCCGGAGTAGGACGCGATCCAGTAGTAGTTGCCCGCCGCTGTCGGCGTGTAGTTCGCCGACGTCACGATGGCGACCCCGGCCGTCACGGTGCCCAGCGGCTTGGTGTCGCTGAAGACCGTGCCACCTCACAGTTCGCGTTGTTCCACAGCCGGAAGGTCACGGTGCCGGTCGCGTTCGAGGTCAGCCCGCTCACGGTCGCGACGTCGTGGATCGTGCCCGCGGGAAGCTGGGCGTTGGTCGCGGCCGTCGAGATGCTCGGGGTGGCCGGGTTGACCGTCGAGGTCTCGCCCTGTGTCACCACAAGCGCCGGTCGCGCCGTCGTTGTTGGCGTCACCGGAGTAGGACGCGACCCAGTTGTAGTCCCCCGCGTTGGTGACCGTGAAGCTGGCCGACGTCGCGGACGCCTGGTGCGACGTCACCGCGCCCAGCGGCTTGGTGTCGGTGAAGACCGGCGTACCCGTGCAGGTCGCGTTGTTCCACAGGCTGAACGCCACCGTGCCGGTCGCGTCAGACGTGAGGCCCTTCACCGTCGCGACGTCATGAATGCTCGCGCCCGGCAACGTGCCGTCCGTCGCGCTCGTCGAGATCGTCGGCGACGCCTTGTCCACGTCCGAGGTCTCGGTCGGGTCGCCGCAGACGCCGCTGACACCGAGGTTGTTGGCGTCACCCGTGTAGGTGGCGACCCAGAAGTAGACCCCCGCCTTGTCGACCTCGACGCTGACCGGGCCATAGGTGCCCGGCCCGTTCACCGGGAAGGCACCCGCGGCCGAGGTGAACACCAGGTTGCCGCCGTCACCCTCGGTGCAGGTCGGCGTCCCCGGCGTGGTGTCCGGGCCGTACAGCTTGAAGATGATCTCGCCGCCGGCGTTGGCGGTCACTCCGCCGAGCGTCGCCGTGTCGGTGATCGATCGCGTCCGGGAGCTTGGCCGTGTCCTGCGCGTCGGTGGTGATCGTGGCCGGGGCCTTGTTCACCACGGTCGACTCGTTCGGGTCGTTGCACTGCCCGGAGACGGCCTCGTTCTTGGCGTCACCGGAGTAGGCGGCAATCCACCGGTAGGTGCCGGCCGTGGTCACGACGTGGCTGTCCGAGGTGACCGTGGCGGAGTTCGAGGTCACGGTGCCCAGGGGCTTCTGGTTGGACCAGATCGAGGTCGCGCAGGTCGTGTCGCCGGGCGCGTACAGGTTGAACGTGACGGTGCCGGTCGCGTCACTCGTCAGGTTCGTCACGGTCGCGGTGTCGCTGATCGAGGCGTTCGGCAGGGTTGCCGAGTCCTGCGAGTCGGTGCTGATCGCCGGCTGCCTCTTGATGACCACCGACGACTCGTTGGCGTCGTTGCAGGCTCCGGCGACCGCGTCGAACTTCGTCGGGTCCGTCGGCGATGAAGCTGGCGATCCAGCGGTAGGTGCCCACCGCGGTCGGCGTGAACGCAGCCGAGGTCGCGGTTCCACTGGTCACGGGCCGGTTGTTCGAGGTGAACACCGGGGTGCCCGAGCAGGTGCTGTTGTTGGGCCCGAAGACGGAGAAGTTGACGGTGCCGACGGCGTTGGACGGCGAGACGGTCGCGGTGTCGGTGATGCTCGTGCCGATCGTCACCGCCGCGGTCGCGTTGGTCGCGATCGCCGGTCTCCGACGGCGGCTCGATCGCGCCGGACATCAGCTGGTTGTCGCGGTTGCCGATCGCCTGCGTCATTGATGTCGGTGATGCGGATGTGGTACGAACCGCCGGGCACGCCGGCGGCGCCGAGGTTGGTGCCGTCCGCCTTCTCGCCCCAGCCGCGCGGGCCGAAGGTCGCCGCGATGTGACCACCGAAGAGCAGCATGACCTTGGCTGTCCGCGCACAGCGGTCAGCGTCACCCGCAGGGTCTGGTAGTCCGGGGCGTAGGTGCCCATGCCGCGGTAGGCGGCGCCGGTGAGCTCACCGCCGTACATCGTCAGGACCTGGCCGGTCAGCTGGTGGTTCGAGACGATCGGGCTCTTGCCGACGCCCGACATCGTGGTGCACGGTGCCGTCGAGCGGGATCGGGAACGTGCTGGGTGCCGGGTCCGCGACACAGTTGGCGGCGCACCGATGTCCTGACAGCGGTCGGCGCCGGTCATCGTGTGGTTCCACGTGGCCAGCGAGTCGTAGGCGTGCACGCCGTGGTCGAAGGTCAGGTAGGAGATGTCGATCGTGTGCGTGCCGGTCTGGTCGAAGTCCAGCACCAGGCGCTGGGGCGTGACCTCGTCCTCGTTGTAGTCGCTGTTCGAGTCGTTGAGGATGCCGTTCGTCCAACCCTCGCACGCCTGGCCACCGACGGGCGGGTCGCCCGTGAAGCACTGGTCGTAGACGGCGATGTCCGCATCGCCAGCCGCGCTCGCAGGGAGCGCGCCCAGCGGCACGAAGTAGAGCGCCAGGAGCAGGCTGACCAGCCAAGGCCACCGGCTTGGGCAGCGAACGCATGGCGAGGGATCGGAGCATCGAAGGCACCTCTCGTAAAGCACGAATGACGGTGCCGAGGCCGGTCTCACCAGTGGCTCCCCACGACCGTCCCGCGCCGGCGATGCCGACGCGCGAGGTGACCGAGTAAACCGGTCGTGGCTCAAAGCCCCCCAGCTGAGGTCCGCCGTTTCCGGTGGACCGCTGCGCCAGCCTGGAGTGATCACGGTGGTGCTCGCAACCGCTTCCGGAAAACCGCCAACGCGTTTGACCGACATGTCGTCTTCGCCCGGCAAGAAGTACCCGAACAGCCGATCAAGGCGGCCGCTCGGCGAACCGAAAGGCCGACGGCCCCGGTTGCCCGGAGCCGTCGGCCTCTGGTGGTTCAGTGCTGTGTCAGCTCAGCGCTGCACAGCGTCTTCGTCAGTGCCGGCGCTTGCGCTCGGTCGCCATCCGGGCCGGCACCACCATCAGTGACGCCACCCGACGATGAGCAGCGCGAAGGACAGGCCGAGGACTGCGCCCATCGGCAGGTCGATGCCGGTGTCGGCCAGGACGCCGGTCTTGGTGCCCTGCACAGCGGTGTCATCGGGCGTCGTGCTGTTGCCGATCTTGGTCGGCAGCACGCTGGTGTCGCTGCTGACGGTCTGGGTCACCGTGGTGGTCGAGGTGCCGCCCTGTCCCGGTGCGGTGGTGGTCACCGTCTCGGTGGAGGCGGGCGCGGTGACCGTCTGGGCGGCAGACGTCTGGGTCACCGTGAGGGTCGTCGACGGCCCCGTGACGGTGACCGTCGGGCCGGGCGCGGTGACGGTCTCCTTCTGCGTGACCGTCTGAGTCGGCCCCGCCGCGGTCGCGGTCACCGTGTGGGTCGTGGCCGGCAGCGTCGTCGTCGTTGTCGGCCCAGGTGCGGTCACGGTGACGATCACGGTCGGACCCTGGTTGGTCTGGGTGACCGTCTGGGTCGGCCCGGGAGCGATGGTGGTGACGGTCTGGGTCGGGCCGGGCACCGTCTGCGTGACCGTCGACGTGTTGTTCACCGTCTGGGTGGCCGTCGACGTGTTGTTCACCGTCTGGGTGACCGTGGCCGTCGCGTGCTCGGTGACCGTCTTCGTGACTGTCACTGTCGGGCACGGCGTCTCGTTGCCGCCGCCTGACGTGCCGCACACGAACCAGTGGCTGATTCCGCCGGGCCGTTGCCGCTGTCATTGAGCGGGCGCGCGCAGGTCGAGCCACGGCGGGTAGCCGACAGACCGAGCTGGCCCGGCATGTAGACGTTGTAGCCGTCGCCGCCCTTGACCACGATGGCGCTGACGGTGTAGCCGGCATCGACTGCAGTGATGTCGACATACGTACCGTCGTCGCTGTCCGTCACGTGCGAGCGTGATGTTGCTCCCGCTGCACGCCTGCGCCACTGCACGGTCACGGCATTGTCCGTTCGTACGTGCTGGTAGCGCGGGTGTCCTGCGCCGACGGCGGCGGCGGCGGTCGCAGTTGGCGGTAGAGCCGCCCAGCCACGGCACGATCGCGAGCGTCACCATCGCGGCGCCAAGAAGTCGCAGCAGCTTGATTCGTGCGGACATGGACAGACCCCTCTGCTCCCCTGGGTCGGTCTCACCACTCGCTCCCCACGACCGCTCCGCCCCCGCGGAGGGTGACCGTCACCGGTCGTGGATCTCAGCTTCCCCACCACTCGGTCACCGACAGTTGTCGATCCCGCAAAACCGCGCTCATCGTGACCCGAGATCAACTCCTTGTCAATCACGGACCGTTACATATCCGGACTTATCCCCAGGGATCTCACCACTGAGGGTTACCCTCGCTACAGGATCAGTGCCGACGGTTGCGCTCCGTGTTCACCCTGGACGGCACCACCATCAGCGCTCCACCCGCCAGGAGCAGCAGGAACGACAGCCCCAGCGCCATGCCGAGCGGCAGGTCCAGGCCGGTGTGCGGAAGCACTCCGGTGCTGCCGCCGAGAACGCCGGTGTCGTCAGTGCCGATCTTGGTGGGCAGGACGCTGGTGTCCGGCGTGACGGTCTGGGTGACCGTGACGGTCCCGTTCGGTCCGGTCACCGTGGTCGTCACCGTCTGCGTCCCGGTCGGGCTGACGGTCGGGCTGACCGAGGTGGTTTCGAACTGCGTCGTCGTGGGCTGGCTGAGCACGCACCCGGCGTCGAAGATCGCCTGCCCCGCCGGCCAGTTCTTCCCGCCGTACGACGCGGTGTCGCCGGTCTTGGTGGTGTAGGTGAAGCTCGGGATGATGTCGCCCCACTTCTGGTGCGCCGCCTTCATCCCGGCCGCGTAGACCGGGCCGTTGTGGCCGTCGTGGCCCCGAGCTCTTGATCACGCTGTTGATGCTGACCGTGATCCGCACGTAGGGGTTGTGGTCGGAGTTGGTGCGGTGGCACAGCGTCACCTTCTGGGAGGTGCCGCCGCCCGCCGCTCGGCGTCGCGGTCACGGTGATGGTCGTCGGCGGCGTCGTGTGACCGCCACCGGTCGGCACCGCGCAGCCGGCGCCGAAGATCGCCGCACCCGCGGCCCAGTTCTGGCCGGCGTAGCTGCCGCCGTCGTAGCTGAACGCCGGGATGATGTCGCCCCACTTCTGGTGCGCCGCCTTCATGCCGGCGGCGTAGACCGGGCCGTTGTGGCCGTCGTGCCCCGAGCTCTTGATCACGCTGTTGATGCTGACCGTGATCCGCACGTAGGGGTTGTGGTCGGAGTTGGTGCGGTGGCAGAGGGTCACCTTCTGGTTGCTGCTGCTCGAGTTCTTCGCCGCGCCCTTGTCGGCAGCCTTCGCGTCCGACTTCTTGTCGGCCTTGCTGTCGGCCTTGCTCGCCTTGGCAGCCTTGCCCTCGTCGGACTTGGCGGAGTTGGCGGCCTTCGTCCGTCCTTCGCCGGCCTTCTCGTCCTTGGCTTGTTGTTGCCGTGCCCCTGGGCGGCGGAGGACCCCTTGTCGCTCCCCCCTCCGGTCGCGGCGGCGGGCGAGATGCCCAGCCACGGCACCAGCGCGAGCATGACCAGGACGGCGCCGAGCAGGCGCGCAACCTTGATCTGAACGGACATGGCAGACCCTCCTCACACCTCGTGGGTAGGTCTCACCACTCGCTCCCCACGACCGCTCCGCCCCCACGGAGGGTGACCGCAACCGGTCGTGGATCTCAGCGTCCCCTTGGCCCCCACGGCACCACGCATGCGGCGCCGTCGCAGTCAGTGTGCGGAGGGATGCGAAGGGCTGTCAATCACACATTGTGACCAATCTTGCGCCTCTTTCGGCGTAGTCCGTCACCCTATGTGACCGCATCCGCGCTCAGACAGCAAGAAGGACCCCCGGCCGGAGCCGGGGGTCCTTCTCGTCAGCGTCGTGAGCTGGCGCTGTCTAGCCGGTCGAACTAGTGCCGGCGGGTGCGCTCGACGGCCAGCCTGCTCGGCAGGACCATCAGGGCCCCACCGGCCAGCAACAGGGCGAAGGACAGGCCGAGGGCAGCACCCATCGGCAGGTCCAGCCCGGTCGCCGCCAGCACGCCGGTCTTGGTGCCCAGGACACCGGTGTCCGAGCCGTTGTTGCCGATCTTGGTCGGCAGGACTCCGACGCCACCGCGGTGCCGGTCGTGACGGTCACGGTCTGCGTCACCGTCGATCGCCGTGCTGCCACCGGTCGGGGTCACGGTCACCGTCTCGGTCTGCGTGGCGCCACCGCTCTGCGTCACGGTCACGGTCTGCGTGCCGCCACCGCTCGGGGTCACGGTCGCCGTCGACGTCCGCTGGCCGTCACGGTGACCGTCACCGTGCCGCCGCCGCTCGGGGTCACCGTCACGGTCTGCGTCACCGTCGGCGACACCGTCACGGTCTGGGTGTTGCCACCGCTGGGCGTCACGGTCACGGTCTCCGTGCCGCCACCGGTCGGCGACACGGTGTGCGTCACGGTCACGGTCTCGGTCGAGCCCGGCTGGGTCACCGTGGTGGTGGCGCCCGGTCCGGTCTGCGTGACCGTCTGGGTCGAGCCTGACTGGGTCACGGTCACCGTCTGGGTCGGGCCCGACTGGGTCACCGTGGTCGTGGAGCCCGGCGCCGTGGTGGTGATCGTCGACGGGGACACCGTGACGGTGTGCGTCTCGGTCACCGTCTGCGTGGCCGGTTGGTCACCGTCGACGTACCGCCGGACTGGTCGCCGTCGTCGTACCGCCGCCGGTCGGCGTCTGGGTCTGCGCCTGGGTCTGCGTCGCGGTCGTGGTAGTGCCGGTCGGGCGTGACCGACTCGCTCTCCTCGCCGCAGCGGACCTTGAAGACCTTGTGCTTCTCGCCGCCGGGGGTCTCCGGCACGGTCTGTTGGACGTAGGCCTTGTAGTGGCCGCTCCGGCAGCGTCATGACTGCTCGGTGCGCCACTCGCCGTCCTCGTCGGCCGTCCAGGTGCCGGACTTGACCGGGGCGCCGCCCCACTGGTGGCCCTCGATGCGCCAGTAGCCGCTCGAGGCAGCTGTCGAAGTTGAAGCCGTGCAGGTGGAAGGTGCACACTTGCGGCTGGTTCTTCATGATCGGGCTGGGCTCTTGGTCCTCGTGGACCTTCATCGTGCCGTTGTTGCCTGGCGGCCCGCCGTTCTCGTCGTGCTTGTTCTCAGGGTGCCGGTCGGACTTCGCCGTTGCCGGTGGCGGCGGCCGGCGAGACGCCCAGCCAGGGCACCACAGCAAGCGTGACCATGGCCGCCCCCAGCAGGCGCATCACCTTTACTTTTGTGGACAAGACCAACCCCTCCTCGGAGTGTTCTGCGGGTAGGTCTCACCACTGCTTCGACCGGTCTCTCCGCCCCGACGGAGGTGGACCGAAGCCGGCCGTGGATCAATGCTGCCCGTGCTCTTGACACTTTCTTGGCGCGATGCCGAGCGCCCTGTGCCCGGGCGATTTGCCCGTAAACATGCGTTCTGTGGCGTCACTGCGCGTGACTTCACGCTGGTAAGCGGCCATTCGTGTCACAACAGTGCGTGATGGTGATCAAGGTGTCACAGAGGGTAGATAACGATCAGATTACGGACGAACCGGCGCCTACTGGGCCTGCCGCCGCCAGCGGATCCCGGCCTCGATGAAGTCGTCGATCTCGCCGTCGAGGACGGCGCTGGTGTTGCCCGTCTCGTGCTCGGTCCGCAGGTCCTTCACCATCTGGTACGGGTGCAGCACGTAGGACCGCATCTGGTTGCCCCACGACCCGGCGGTGTCGCCCTTGAGGGCGTCCATCTCGGCCTTGTCCTTCTCCTTCTGCACCAGCAGCAGCCGGGACTGCAGCACCCGCAGGGCGGCGGCCCGGTTCTGGATCTGCGACTTCTCGTTCTGGCACGACACGACGATGCCGGTCGGGAGGTGGGTGATCCGCACCGCCGAGTCGGTCGTGTTCACGCTCTGCCCACCCGGCCCGCTGGACCGGAAGACGTCGATGCGGATGTCGTTCTCGGGGATCTCGATGTGGTCGGTCTGCTCGGTCACCGGCAGCACCTCGACGCCGGCGAACGACGTCTGGCGCCGCCCCTGGTTGTCGAACGGCGAGATGCGCACCAGCCGGTGCGTGCCCTGCTCGACCGAGAGGGTCCCGTAGGCGTAGGGCACCTTCACCGCGAAGGTGGCCGACTTGATGCCGGCCTCCTCGGCGTACGACGTGTCGTAGACCTCGGTCGGGTAGCCGTGGCGCTCGGCCCAGCGCAGGTACATCCGCAGCAGCATCTCGGCCCAGTCGGCCGCGTCGACGCCGCCGGCCTCGGACCGGATGGTCACCAGGGCCTCGCGCGAGTCGTACTCCCCCGCCAGCAGGGTGAGCACCTCGAGCTCGCCGATGGCCTTGCGCATCGCCCGCAGCTCGCTCTCCGCCTCGGCCAGGGTCGCCGCGTCGTCCTCGGACTCGGCCAGCTCGAGCAGCACCGAGATGTCGTCGAGGCGCCGGCGCAGGGTCTCGACCCGGGTGATCTGGCCCTGCACGTGGGAGAGCCGGCTGGTCACCTGCTGGGCGCGCTCCTGGTCGTCCCACAGGTCGGGGGCCGCGGCCTGCTCGTTGAGGTCGGCCAGCTCGCGGCGCAGCGCGTCCAGGTCGAGCACGGTCTCGATGCTGTGCAGGGTCGCATCGAGCTCCTTGAGCTCTTCGGTGTAGTCGTCGGCAGCCACGGGAGTCGAGTGTATGGCGGTCTTCCAAGACGCTGGACAGGCCGTAGACCGTCAGCGAGCGCTCGGCCCCGCGACGTAGATGAGCCGGTCACCGGCCTGCAGCGTGGCCGCCTCCGGGTCGTCGTACGGCAGCTTCCGTCTTCCTCGTACGACGGCGAGCACCGGTGCGCCGGTCGCCTGCGGTGCCGACCCGACCTCGTCCGGACGCACCTCGCGCTCCAGCAGGTCGAGCCCGCGCCCGTAGGCGATCAGGTCCTCCACCACCTCGACGGTGGCCGGGCTGTGCGTCGCCATGCCCGAGCAGCCGGCCCGCGGCGTCGGACGACGTGATGACCGATGAGGCGCCGCTCTGGTGCAGCAGGTCGGCGTTCTCCGCCTCCCGCACCGCGGCGACGAGGGTGACGCTGGGCGCGAGCTGGCGGACGGTCAGCGTGGTGAGCACGGCCGTGTCGTCGCGGTTGACGGCGATGATCACGGCGCTGGCCTGCTGGACGTCGGCCTCCCTGAGCACGGCATCGCTCGTGGAGGAGCCGTGCACGGTGGCGATCCCGGCGGCCTGGGCCTCCTCGATGGCCTCGTGGTCGGTCTCGATCACGACGATCTTGTCGCGTTCGAGCCCGCGCTGGACGAGCGACCGCACGGCGCTGCGGCCCTTCGTGCCGTAGCCGCAGACGATGACGTGGTCGTTCACTCGGGACCTCCAGCGGGCGACCCTGAACTGGTCGCGGGAGCGTTCGGTGAGGACCTGGATGGTGGTGCCGACCAGGACCAGGACGAAGAGGAACCGCATCGGGGTGACCAGCAGGGCGTTGGTGAGCCGGGCACTGGTCGGTGACCGGTGTGATGTCGCCGTAGCCGGTCGTCGAGAGCGTGACGGTCGTGTAGTAGAGCGCGTCCACGAGGGACAGCTCCCCGTCGTAGTCGTCGGTGTAGCCGTCGCGCTCGAAGACCACCAGTCCCCAGTTGACCACCACGATGGCGACGGCGATGGCGACCCGCTTCAGGATGGCGATCGCCGGCCCCGCGGACGGCCCTCGCGGCAGCGTCAGCTTCTGCGAGGGCTCGTCCACGGGCTCATTCAACCCCGGCGCCTCCTGCGGACAGCGCAGGACACCCGATCAGCCCTTGATGATGTCGGCGAGCACCTTCGGGTAGTTGGTGATGATGCCGTCGACGCCCCACTCGATGCCGCGGTACATGTCCCTGCCCTCGTTGACCGTCCACACGTCGGTGGTCATGCCCAGCTCGTGGATGCGGTCGACGATGGCCTTGTCGATGTTGCCGAGCGCCGGGTTGACCTGGTCGAGCCAGGTGCTCGCGGCGACGAGCTCGGCGTCGGTCGGGCGCGTGTAGTAGAGCAGCGCGATCGGGACGTCGGGGGCGAGGTCGTGGTAGGCCCGCAGCCACGGCTCGTCGCCCGCCTGCATGGTCACCCGGCCGGCGCGCAGCGCCCGGGTGAACTCCGGCATCGACCGCAGCTCCTTGTCGATGTCGCTCTCGATGCCCGGGTAGAGCTGGGGGTCCTTGGCCTCGAGCAGCATCCCCGCCGTTCCGACAGCGAGCACCCACTCACGCAATGTCGGGACGCGCTCGCCGGCGAACTTCGGGCTGAACCACGACCCGGCGTCGAGCCGCTTGATCTCGGCGAGGGTGAACGTGCTGACGTTCCACGGGCTGCGGTCGGGGAACACCTGCTCGACATCGGTGGTCCGGGCGAGGCTGACGTCATGCATGATCACGAGCTGGTCGTCGCTGGTGCGCATGATGTCGTTCTCGATGACGTCGGCGCCCTGTTTCAGTGCCAGCCGGACCGAAGCCAGGGTGTTCTCGGGCGCCATGCCTGAGGCGCCCCGGTGGGCCACGATGTCCACGTCAGGCCGCGCCGCCGCGGCGGCGGGTTGGGCGACGAAGACGGTCGCGAGGACGAGGAGAAGGGCGGCGAGAGGCGCCGAGAGGACGCGTGGCAGCCGGTTCATGTCGGACTCCTTGCGTGCGGGAATGCCGTTCACTTTCCCACTCGTCGCCCGATTTATCGCATTTGTCCCTCTTGGCGGGACTCCAGGCGGCAACGGCCGCCGCCCGGGTGTCACGCACCCGGGCGGCGGCCGCCGCGCTCACCACGCCGATAGACGCAGCGCTAGCCGAACTGGAACGACGCGAAGTGGCTGGTCCCGTCGATCAGCTTGACCTCCAGCCGCCCCCTGGCGGGCGGCGAGCCGCGGGTCGGCCAGCTGCGGGAGACTGCCGGTCAGGCTGCGGTCGTCGTACTCCGCGATCACCTCGTCGACCAGCCGGCGGACGGCGGCCAGGTCGGCCACCGGATCCAGGCCCCGGCGGCGGACCAGTTCGCGCACCTCGTCCTCGACGACGGCGATGGCGTTCACGAGGCCTAACCTCTCATCGCCCCGGCCGGTGGACAACGAGCCCTGTGGATAACGCGGAACGCCGACTCCCCCGGGCTGGTCCAGTGACCGGCTGTCCGTCGGTGGCGGAGCACCGCGACCGTGGCGACCGTGGCTGCCCGCCCAATCCGGGAGTGGTGGCCGGCGTATATTTCGGAAATCATCCTGCAGACGGGATAGTTGCTGAACATCTGTGTGGCCGTGCGACAGTGTTACGTAAATCAACCCGTTCCCGGGATAGTTGGCGAAAGGTGGTGGATCATGGACCTGAGCGTGGAGCAGGCAGCCCAGCGCCTTCGCGTCGACGAGTCCCGCGTCCGGCGGCTGCTGCGCGAGGGGCGGCTCGCCGGACACCGGTTCGGTGGCTCCTGGGTGGTGGACGGCGACGACGTCGCCCGCCTGGAGTCGCTGTCCCCGAGGGGCGGTGAGCCGCGGCCGGTCGGGCGCCCCATGTCCGCCCAGCGCGCCTGGGGTCTGCTCGAGCTGCTCGACGGAGGACGCGCGCCGTGGCTGTCGCCGGTTGCGCGTAGCCAGGTCCGCGCGCAGGCGCGCGCGCTCGCGGGCGCTGATGCCTCACGCTGGCGCGCCGCTCTGCACGCCCGGTCTGACCTGCGGCGCGTCGCCGCGCATCCCGCCGCCATCCGCCGGCTCCAGGCAGAGCCGGGAGTCCTCGTCGCCGGGTCCGGCGAAGCGGCTGCACGGGGGCTTGACCTTGTCGCGCTGGGCGCCCAGCCCGAGCTCTACGTGCGCCGCGACGCCTGGCCGAACCTCGTCGTGCGCTACGCCCTGGACGAGCACTCGAGCCGGCCGTCGCTGCTGGTGAGGGTGCCCCGCGGTGACTGGTGGCCCGCTGACGGCGAGCTGAGCGTCCCGGTGCTGGCTGCAGACCTGCTCGAGAACGCGGAGCCGCGCGCCGTCAACGCTGCCGCAGCGGGTGCTGAACGAGCGGGCCGCTGCCCTTCTCGGCGCTAGCGCGAACCAGCGACCGGTGAGCCGGTGACCGCGCCAACCATCGAGCTGCCGCCGCTGGCCATGCCGGTCGACGAGCTGTGGCACGTGCTGCTCGACCTGGGCGAACAGTTGACGGTCGGGTGGACTCTCGTCGGCGGGCAGATGGTCCTTCTGCACGCCCTCGAGCACGGGCGGGTGCCTCCGCAGATCAGCCAGGACGGGGACGTCGTCGCCGATGTCCGCACCAGGCCGTCCGCGGTCCATGATGTCGTCGCCGCCCTCGAGGCTGCCGGCTTCGAACCGAACATTCCCAGCGCGGACGGCATCGCCCACCGCTACTCGCGGCCGGCCGAGCCGAGGCCTGTCGTCGTCGACGTCCTCGGCCCCGAGGGCCTGCCGGCCGATACGCAACTGCTGGTAACGGCACCGCCGAACCGCACGATCGAGGTCCCCGGCGGTACCCAGGCCCTGGCCCGCACGGAGACCGTCACCGTGGTCCACGAGGGTCGCGTCGGACATCTGCCGCGCCCGACGCTGCTCGCGGCGATCGTCCTCAAGGCAGCCGCCTCGGGCGTCGACCACGACCCGGCCCGGCACCTGCGCGATCTTGCCCTGCTGTGCGCGCTGGTCGAGGACCCGTTCGAGATGCGCGAGCAGCTCACCCGGAAGGACCTGCGTCGGCTGCGGCAGGTAGCCGCCCTCCACGACCCCGCGCACCCGGCGTGGGCGCTGGTGCCCGAGGACATCCGCAGCAACGGGCGGGCCACGCTCGCGATACTGACTGGCTGAGCGAGGACCTCGAGGTGGCCGCACGGAGGTAGCGGTCGCTCTCGCCGGCAACTGATGCCGGGGGAAGGGACGAACCGCCGAGCGAGTCAGGACGCCAGGGCCGCGCAGATCGCTGCGTCAATGAGTGCGCCGTCGACGTTGCGGTGACGCCGCTCCAAGACCTGTCCTCCGTAGTTGACGTACGCACGCCATCCTCGACGACGATGACCTCGCCATCGGGGAAGAGCGCTGCCGGCGCTGGCACGGAGCCAAGCTGGTGGATCGACGCGAACGTGAAAGCGGACGTCCTATTGCGAACGGGGCGACGGCAGACGTACGGCGTGGGCAGCCGCTTCGGCCCGGTTGCGCACACCGAGCTTGGCGAGAATGCGGCTCACGTGGTGGCCCGCGGTCTTCTCGCTGATGGAGAGGGTCATGCCGATGCGCGCGTTGGACATCCCCAGAGCAATGAGCTCGAGCACCTCGAGCTCACGTTCGGTGAGCTCGCCGGCCGCGCTCTGACGTGGGCCGGCCCCGCCGCCGAGGTCGCGCAGAAGTCTCGCCGCGGCGTCCATCGCCCGGGTGGCGCCAAGCTCGCGGAACGCCGTGTGTGCCGTGCGGGCCTCGTCCTGCGCGAGCCCGGGGGTCTCGTCGACCAGCGCACGCGCGAGGTCGAGACGCGCCTGGCCCGCGCCGAACGGCATCGCGAGCCGGCTGAAGGAGGCGAGCGCGCGGCGGGCCGGCTCGGCGGCGTCGGCCGGCCGGCTGCCGGCCAGGGCCACTCGCGCCGTGGCCAGATCGGCGTACGCCTCGATGAGGCGGATGCCCGTGCTGGCTGCCAACGCGGACAGCTCGCCCGCCGCGGCTCCCGCCCCGTCGGAGTCGCCGCACTCGAGGCGAGCGTCGACCAGCGGCGCGAGGAGCTGAGCGGACGCGGACGGGGTTGTCGGTCGTGCCGAGCAGGCCCCGCTGCAGCAGCGCGGCCGCCTCCTCCGCGCGTCCTTCCGCGAGGCGAAGCAGGGCGAGGGCCCGCAGCGAGGCGGGCTCCTCTTCGCGCCCTCGAAGGAGGCGTTCGGCGTCCAGGAGCCGCCCCCGCAGGACCCGGAGCTCGGCCAACGCGGCGACGGCCGGCGCGCCCATCTGCGGGACGTTGCGGGAGTGGATGGACGAGCGCGGTCTCCAGCGCGTCCTCGGCCTGGGGCCACTGACCGGTCGCCAGCAGCACGTTGGCATGGACCGTTCGGCAGGAACCGAACAGCGGCTCGCACTTGTGCGTGCGGGCGAACTCGCTGACGAGCTCGCACCACTCGCCCCCGCGCTCCCACTCGCCGGCACTCGCGCAGCCCTCGATGAGGTTGCAGTAGGCCTCGGCGAGCGTGTGCACGTTGCGCGCCCGCCCCGACGACGCGGCCGCCATCGCCTCCTCGAGCAGGCGCAGTCCGTCCTCCCGACGACCGGCGCTCACGACCGCCCGTCCGAGCAGGCTCAGTGCGAACACCTCGAGGTCACCGTCGCCCCAGGTGCGCGCGATCTCGACCGCCAGCTGCGCCTGCGTGATCTGCTCCTGCACGCTCTGCGCGTGCCGCGCCCGCTCCACCGCGACCCACCCCCGGCCGGGGGCCGACGGTTCGCTGGTCTCGACAGCTCGCTCCGCCCGGGCCAGCCAGCCGCGCGCCGCGGACGTGCGGCCACCGGCCAGGTGCTGGTGGGACACCCAGACCGCGATGCGTGCTGCGTCGTCGCAGCGCCCGGCGCGGACGTAGCCGTCGTACGCGCGCTCGCGCTCGGAGATGCCTTCGGGGATGCGCCCGAGCATCCACAGCGCCAGCCCGAGGCCCTCGTGGGCCTCGGGCGCTGCGTCGCCGTCCGCGCGTCCAGCGCGGACTCGAACGCGGTCCGTGCCGCGTCCCAGTCCGCCTGTTCCAACGCCCGGACGCCCGTCGCGGACGCTGTCGCCGCCGCGCAAGACCGTCACGGTTGCGAGTATCACCGCGGGCGCCCCGGGTCACAAGGGTCGCCGGGTGGGGTCGACCTCCGTCAGCGCCTCGTCCCGATGGCCAGCAGGTACTCCTTCTCGAACCTGCCCTGGTCGGGCGTGCCGAGGTTCCACTTGTCGCAGAACTGGTCGAGCGCCGCGTCGAACTCGGCCTCCCTGCCGTCCTTGGCGGCGTTGGCCCGGGCCGCGATCGTGGGCCCGTAGTAGGCCTTGAAGTGCTCGCCGTAGTCGCGCGGCTGGGTGAACGCGGTGATCTCCAGGGTGTCGCGCTGCAGGGTGTGGAAGTCCACGCGGTTGCCGAAGAGCCCCGCCAGGTGCTCTTCGCTGCCCCACAGCGGCGGCGGCTGCGCGCCGGGCGGGGGCGGTGGCGCGAACGGCTTCATCGTCCGGAACAGGTCGCCGAGCATGCCCTCCGGCGTCCAGCTCAGCAGCGCGATCGTCCCGCCGGGCCGGCACACCCGCACCAGCTCGTCCGCCGCGGTCTGGTGGTGCGGTGCGAACATCACGCCGATCGCCGACATGACCACGTCGTAGGACTCGTCCTCGAACGGCAGGTTCTCGGCGTCGGCCTCGACCCACTCGATGTCGAGGCCGTCAGCCTCGGGGCGCTTTGCGCCCGCTGCCAGCAGCTCTGGTGTCAGGTCGCTGGCCGTCACGCGGGCGCCGCGCTGGGCGGCCGGAATGGACGCATTGCCCGTGCCCGCCGCCACGTCGAGCACGCGTACGCCGGGGCTGATCCCCGCCGCGTCCGCGAGCCGCTGCCCGATGGGCAACAGGAAGGTGTCCACCATCAAGGGGTAGTCGCCCTTCCCCCACATCGCCCGGTGCTTCGTCTTGAGCTCGGCTGTCCGCGACATCGAGTGTCATTGCTTGTTCCTCCACAGAGATTGCTGGTTGCTTGGGCGCTAGCGTCTCCGGCTCGAGCCGGCCGACACATCGGGCGAACTCCCTATCTTCGGAGCGGCAGAATTGCCCTAGGCCGGCAAGCGCAGACCGGGGAGGTCGGATGGGCAACGTCGATGACGACTTTGTCGACAAGCACGACTGGCAGCAGCTGTCGCTCTAGGCCGGCTGGCCGCCGTGGGTTCGGCGGACCGCGCCGGGTCCGGGTCGAGGACGCTGGCACGATGACGCGGTTGCGACCCGCTGCCTTGGCCGCGTACAGCGCCCGGTCGGCTTCTCTCATCAGGCCGGTGGCGTTGCCGGCGTGTTCGGGCAGTCCGGCGACCCCGAGGCTGGCGGTGATCTCGCGCTCGACGCCCGGGACGCTGATGCGCGGCGATCCGTGCGCGGATCTTCTCCGCGACCTGCAGCGCACCGTCGACTGCGGTGTCGGGCAGCAGGATGAGGAACTCCTCGCCGCCGAATCGGCCGGCGAAGTCGCTGGCCCGCAGGCAGGATGGCAGCGCGGCGCCGACCGCGGCGAGCACCTCGTCGCCCTTGCCGTGCCCGAACCGGTCGTTGATCTGCTTGAAGTGGTCGAGGTCGAGCATGAGCGCGCCAGCGGGCGCGATGGAGCGGTTGGCCTGGGCGACCATCCGCTTGAGGGTGTCGTCGGTGGCCCGCTTGTTCGGGAGCCCGGTGAGCGAGTCGTTGTTGGCGCGGAACTCGGCCAGCGCGAGGTTGCGCAGGTTGGCCAGCACCGGCGCCGCCTGGGCGACCGTGGTCTTGATCCGGCGCATCTCCGCCTCCGTCGGGCGGCTGGTCGTGGGTGACCAGCACCGACCCGATCACCTCCCCACCGACGAGCAGCGGCTCGCAGGTGCGAGCTGACGTCGCGGTCCGCGCACAGCGCGCAGCTCAGCAGCGGCTGGAGCCCGGGCCCTTCCCGGTGGGTCCGGGCGAAGCGGAGCGGACAGACAGGACCGCGGTTCGGCGCCGACCAGCCGGTCGGCCAGCGTCGCTGTCCGCGGCGAGGGCGGTCGCCGCACGCAGCTGGTTGGCGCTGTTGTTGCGCTGCAGGACCGGGGCGGCGCTGTCCGGCAGCGATCGCTCGCAGGTGGCGCTTGATCAGCTCGTGGGCTTCCTCCTCGGTGGCAGCTCACCTGCAGCGTGTCCACGAACTCGGTCTGGCTGAGGTCCTGGCCGTGTGCGCAGCTCGCGCTGGACCACCATGGCGTTGAGGGCCCGGCCGAGTCGGCGAGCTCATCGCGCCCGCTGGTGCGGAGCACGTCGTTGCTCTGGCCGGCCGCGACGCGGGTCGCGAACTGGGCGTAGCGCCGAATGCGCGGCACCATGTCGCGGCTCAGCAGCAGGGCGACGAGCAGGCCCAGCAGCATCGAGACGGCGACGCCAGCCCCGAGCACGAGCTGGGACGTGCGGTAGTCGCGGTCGGCCTCCTGCTTGCTCTCCGCGGCGAGCTGCCGCTCGTCCGACCCGCAGCTGATCGACCAGGTCGGTGATCCGGTGGAAGCTGGCAGTCGATGCGATCCGCCAGGGTGCCGGCTTGCGCAGCTCCGCCGGTCGGTGGAGTCTCGGCCCGCGGCAGCCGCCGGTACTGATCGAAGTCGACCCGGATCTGGTCCAGCTTCTGCAGCTCGGTGGGGTCGTCGGCGTCCACGCCCGCACGTCACTCAGGGTCCGATACACCACGGGGATCAGGACGACGTCCAGCTCGGCGTCCAGCGCCGCCTGCCGGCCGGGCTCGCTTGGCCTGCGTCCGCAGGACGGCTGTCATCGCCACGTCATCCAGCGCAACCGCCAGGTCCTCGGTCGCCTGGGTCGTCCGCAACTGGTCGTCGAACAGCCAGTCCGCCTGCTGCTTGGTCCGGGTCAGGGAGATCTCAGCGGCGACCGCGACACCCAGGACGGCCAGCAGCAGGATGCCCACCGCGAAGAAGAACTTCGATCCGACCCGGAGGCGTGGCCACATGAGCTCGGCCAACGCGTGAACGGGTCACACTCAGCCATCGTCGCGCCCGGCTTGTCCCTGAAGCCGAAAAAGGTCCCGGATGCCGGGATCCCAGCGCTACTGGACCGTGATGCGGCCGTCCAGACCCACGTTGATCGTGCCCAGCGAGGCGGCGTACTGCACGACTGCCTCAGCGTCCGTGGGCGCCTCGATCTCCGGCACGAGCACGGTCGCGTTGCGGAAGCCGGTGATGCCGTCCCCGCCGTTCACCACGTAGTTGGTCACCGCGGCCGTGTAGACCCGGGCCGGGTCGAGCGGGGCACCGCCAACCGTGATGGCACCGACCCGCGACCCGACCGGGTTCGCCGGCGAATAGGCGTAGGTCATCCCGGAGACCTGGGGGAACCCCCCACCTTGCGTGGCCACCCGGGCGACGCCGTCCTCGAGTGCCTGCCGGATGCCGGCGCCGGTCACCGAGACCTTCATGACCTTGTTGGCGAACGGCACCATGGAGTAGGCGTCCAGCTTGGTGAACTGCGTGCCGGTTGCGTCGTCCCGGATCCCGCCACCGTTCATCCACCCGATGTCGGTGCCGTGGAAGTGACGGTAGGCGTCGGCGACGAAGTCGCCGGCATTCGTCTCCCGCGCCCGTACGCCGTCGATGAGCAGCGGCGTCTGCAGCACCGCTAGCGGGGTGGACAGGTTCGCCTGGATCTCGGCCTCGTAGCGCTCCTCGACCAGTTTCAGCTCCGGGTCCGGGGTGACCGTGTGGTCGACCTCGAGAACCGAGGGGGTCACCGTGTAGCCACCGGAAGCCCTGGTGATGTCGAGGCGGATCATCGAGCCCATGTTTCCCTCGGGAGCCATGACGAACTTGCCTCCGACGTCGGTGATGACCGAGTCGTACTCGGCCATCTCCTCGGTGAACACCGCGTCGATCTGCGGCACCTGCGCCAGCAGCTCGCGGTTGGCGTCCAGGGGCATCTGCGTGACGGCGATGATCACGTCCGGTCGGCTCTTGCCCTGCATGGCCGTCACCGCGGCCTTGGCTGACGCGACCGTGTCCAGCTGCCGGATGCCGGAGCCGGCCGAGCTGGTCTCCAGCGCGTCCGTCAGACCGAGGAACCCGATGTCGATCTTGCCCACCCTCATCTCGCGGTAGGTGCCGCCGGGTGCGAACGGCTTGCCGTTCGCGTCCATGAGGTTGGACGAGATCCACGGGAACTCGGACGCGGCGACCAGCTGCCGGGCGTTCTCGACCCCGAAGTCGAAGTCGTGCTGGCCGAAGTTGGCCAGGTCGATCCCGATGTCGTTGAACGCGTCCACCATCGGGAAGCCCTTGTAGAGCCCACCGAACAGGGTGCCCCCCGCCAGGTCTCCCCCGAAGACGACCCGCGTGTCGGGCCGCGCGTCCCGCACCGTGTTGATCACGGTCGCGAGGCGGGCGACCCCGCCGCGATCCTGCCCGCCGGTGAGCACCGGGCGGATGTCGTGCGCGTCGTTGAAGTAGAGCAGGGTGGCGCTCTTGGACGCGTTGTGGTTGGCGACCGGCGGCTCGGCTGCAGTCGCCGTACCGGCGGTCACGACGAGCGCAGCAGTCAAGGCGGCAAACGGGACAATTCGGGAAAGGCGCATGGCCGCAACCTACGCCCGATCCGGCCGGGCGGGCTAGGCCTCGCTACGCTGCGCAGCCGAGCGGGGAAGGCGGTGGGAACGATGACGGAGCCGTCCCGGCTCGGCCCCGAACAGCGCCAGGCCGCCCTCGACGCGATGCCGCGCCAGGAGTTCGACGTGATCGTCATCGGTGGTGGCGTGGTCGGTGCAGGGGCCGCGCTTGGACGCGGCGACCCGCGGGCTGACGCGTCGCGCTCTTCGAGGGCCGCGACTGGGCCGCCGGGACGTCGAGCCGGTCCAGCAAGCTGATCCACGGCGGCCTGCGCTACCTCGAGATGCTCGACTTCCGACTGGTCCGCGAGGCGCTGCGCGAGCGCGGCCTGCTGACCCAGCGGCTGGCCCCGCACCTCGTGCGCCCGGTGCCGTTCCTCTACCCGCTCAGGCACCGCGGCTGGGAGCGGGTGTACGCCGGCCTCGGCCTGCTTCTCTACGACACGATGGGCTGGTCGTCGGGCAACGCGCGCGGTCTGCCCCGGCACCGGCACCTGTCCAAGCAGGCCGCGCTGCAGGCCGTGCCCGTCGCTGCGCCCGGACACGCTCGTCGGCGCGATCCAGTACTACGACGCGCAGGTCGATGACGCCCGCCACACCCTCGCCGTCGTTCGGACCGCGGCCACCTACGGCGCGCTGTGCGCAAACCGCGCGCGCGTGATCGGCTTCCTGCGCGACGGCGAGCGGGTCACCGGCGTGCAGGTGCGCGACTTCGAGTCCGACACGAGATCGAGGTGCGGGCCAAGACAGGTCGTCAACGCGACCGGCGTGTGGACCGACGAGACGCAGCAGATGGTCGGCGAGCACGGCCAGTTCCACGTGCGCGCGTCCAAGGGGATCCACCTCGTCGTGCCGCGGGACCGGATCGCAGTCGACGACCGGGCTGATCCTGCGCACCGAGAGCTCGGTGCTCTTCGTGATCCCGTGGGGCCGGCACTGGATCATCGGCACCACCGACACCGACTGGCACCTGGGCAAGGCCCACCCCGCAGCGTCGCGCTCGGACATCGACTATCTCCTCGCGCACGTCAACACGGTGCTCGTCGACGCCGTTGACGCGCGAGGACGTGGAGGGCGTGTACGCCGGGTTGCGCCCGCTGCTGTCCGGCGAGTCGGAGCCGACGTCGAAGCTGTCCCGCGAGCACATGGTTGCCCATCCGGTGCCGGGTCTCGTGGTGGTGGCGGGCGGCAAGTACACGACGTACCGCGTGATGGCCAAGGACGCCGTCGACGCCGTGAGCGAGGGTCTCGGCCGCAGCGTCCCGCCCAGCTGCACCGACCGGGTGCCGCTCGTCGGTGCCGAGGGGTTCGTCGCGCTGTGGAACGCGCGGCACCAGCTGGCCCAGCAGCACGGCCTGGACGTCGCGGCGATCGAGCACCTGCTCGGGCGGCACGGCTCACTGGTGCACGACGTGCTCGCCCTGATCGACGCCGATCCGTCGCTGGGCGAACATCTCGAGGGCACCGCCGACTACCTCCGCGCCGAGGTGGTCCACGCGGCCAGCCATGAAGGGGCCCGCCACCTCGACGACGTGCTCACCCGGCGTACCCGCATGTCGATCGAGACGTTCGACCGGGGGCTCGCCGCTGCACCGGCCGTCGCGACGCTGATGGCCGAGGTGCTGGGCTGGAGCCGCGCGCAGGTCCGCAAGGAGGTCGCGCACTACGTCGCGCGGGTGCAGGCCGAGCGCCTGTCGCAGGAGCAGCCCGACGACCAGACGGCGGACAGCGCGCGGCTCGGCGCCCCCGAGATCGTGCCGCTGGCCTGAGTCCGCGCGGCGGCCTGTGGACAACTCGATCCGGCCGCGGGGGCGTTCGGCCCACGATGGACGCACGACGTCCACGGAGGAGGCCGGATGCAGCTGCGGCTCACCGTGATCGACCCGACCGCCTCGGGCCCGGCCGTCGACTGCCTCGTCGACGTCGGTGCCGACACTCGGCTCGGCGAGGTCCGGTCCGACCTGCTGCTCGCTGTCGGCCGCGGCGACGGCCGGCTCTTCTGCGCCGGCCAGCCGCTCGGTGACGACGCGCCCCTCGGGCTGCCGCCGCTGCTCGACGGCGCCGTCGTGTCGGTCGAGCGGCCGCTGGGCCAGCCGCCGAAGGCGCTGCTCGAGCTGCACGTCACGGGCGGGCCCGACGCCGGCACGGTCCATCCCCTCGGGTCCGGCGAGCACGGCATCGGCCGCGCCCTGGAGGCCGACCTGCGCATCGACGATCCCGACGTGTCGCGACTGCACGCCGTCGTATCGGTCGGGCCCAGGCGGCGTCACCGTCGCCGACCTCGACTCCACCAACGGCACCGCTGTCGGCGGGCAGCCGATCGGCCGCAGCGGTGTGCCGATGCGAGTCGGCGACGTGCTGCAGGTGGGCGGGTCGCGGCTGGAGCTGGTGGCCGCGGACCCGGCGCGAGCCGCGTGCCACGCCGACGGCGACGGGCGCCTCCAGCTCAACCGCCCGCCGAGACTGCCGCCGCCCGAGGTGTCGCCGACGGTGACCCTGCCGACGGAGCCCACCCGTCGCGACAAGGCGCGCCTTCCGGTGATCGCGCTCGTCGTGCCCCTCATCGCCGGTGTCGCTCTGGTCGCGTTCACCGGCAACCCGAGCTACCTCGCGTTCGTTCTGCTCTCGCCGCTGATGGTGCTCGGCACGTTCCTCAACGACCGGTTCGGCGGGCGCCGCAGCGCGAGGGCGGAGCAGGCGGCGTACGACGAGGCGCTGGCCGATGCGCGCGAGGCCATCGCCACCGCCGTGACGGCAGAGGAGGCGGCGCGGCACCTCGCCCATCCCGGTGCCTCGACCCTGCTGCAGGCGGCGACCGGCCCGACGCCGCGGCTCTGGGAGCGCCGACGGCACGACCACGACTTCCTGTCGCTGCGCGTCGGCCTCGCCGACCTGCCGGCAGCCGTCGACGTGCAGGCGCCCGGCGACCAGGCCGCCGAGCGCCCCGTGGCCCGGTCGGTGCCGGTGACGGTGCCGCTCGCCGAGGTCGGCGTCGTCGGCTTCGCCGGGCCGCGACGCGGCGCCTTGACCGCGGCGCGCTTCTCGCTCGCCCAGCTCGCCGCGTGGCACAGCCCCCGTCACCTCGGTCTCGTGCTGCTGGTCGCCGACGACCCTGCTGATGAACAAGGCGACGACTGGCACTGGGTGCGCTGGCTGCCGCATCTGCGCCCGGTCGACGGCGAGGACGCCGACCTGTTGGTGGGCCTCGACGCCGAGCAGATCCGCGCGCGGCTGTCCGAGCTGACCCGGCTGCTCGACGTCCGGGCCGAGCAGAGCGGGCTGGTCGCGGCAGGGTCAGGTGGGAGGGCCGGTCCGTCGTCGTGGTCCTGGACGGGGCCCGGCAGCTGCGCCGGTTGCCGGGCGTCGCGCGGCTGCTGGCCGAGGGGCCCGACCTCGGCGTCCGCGTGATCTGCCTCGACGAGCAGGCGGTGGCGCTGCCGGTCGAGTGCGGCGCCACGGTCGAGGTCGTCGGCGAGACCGACACCGCGTTGCGCGTGACGGTCCGCGACAGCGCTGCTCTCGACGGCGTCGTGATGGACGGTGTCTCGCAGCCCTGGGCACAGCGGTTCGCGCGGGCGCTCGCACCGCTCGAGGATGCGACCCCCGACGACGCGGTGGCCGAGCTGCCGAGCGAGGTCGCGTTGCTCGACCTTCTCCCCTTCGACGCGACCGACGCGGGCGCCCTCGAGACGGCCTGGCTGGTCTCGCCACGTTCGACCGCCGTTCCGCTCGGTGTCGGGGTCGAGGGACAGCCGTTCACCGTCGACCTGCGCCTGGACGGACCGCATGCGCTGGTGGCCGGCACGACGGGTGCGGGCAAGTCCGAGCTGTTGCAGGCGCTGGTCGCCGGCCTGGCGGTCGGCAACCGGCCCGACGAGCTCGCCTTCGTGCTGATCGACTACAAGGGCGGCGCTGCCTTCAAGGACTGCGCCCGGTTGCCGCACACCGTCGGCACGGTCACCGACCTCGACGGGCACCTGACCGAGCGAGCCCTGTCGTCACTCGGCGCGGAGCTGCGCCGCCGGGAGACCGTGCTGCGCGACGGCGGGTGCAAGGACATCGACGACTACCTCGCGCACCGGTCGGCCGGTGACCCGTCGCTGCCCCGGCTGGTGCTCGTCGTCGACGAGTTCGCCACGTTGGCCGAGGAGCTGCCCGACTTCGTCGGCGGTCTCGTCGGGATCGCGCAGCGCGGTCGCTCGCTCGGCGTACACCTCGTGCTCGCGACCCAGCGGCCGAGCGGTGTCGTGAGCGCCGACATCCGCGCGAACACAACCCTGCGGATCGCGTTGCGGGTCACCGACGCGGGCGAGTCGGCCGACGTGGTCGACGTCAAGGACGCGGCCACCATCAGCCGGGCGACGCCGGGCCGCGCCGTCGCCCGGATCGGCGCCGGCGCGGTGACGCCGTTCCAGTCGGCACGCGTCGGTCGCAGCGCGACGGTGGCGACGCCGGGTCCGCGCATCCGCCGTGCGGTGTGGGCCGATGCCGGCGGCGCGCGACCGCGACCGGCAGCGGGCCCGACGTCCGGACCGACCGACCTCTCGCGACTCGTGGACGCCGCGTGCGCGGCCGCCGCGGCTCTGGACATCACGCCGGTCCCGAGCCCCTGGCTCCCACCGCTCGGCGACGTGCTGCCGTTGGCCGCGGTCCCCGACCACGAGCCGGGCATCGACGGTGCCCTTCGGCCTGCTCGACCTGCCTGCCGAGCAACGCCGGGCGCCGCTGGTGCTCGACCTCGAGCACGGCGGTCATCTGCTCGTCGCCGGCGGGCCCCGCAGCGGCCGCACCACCGTGCTGCGGACGATCGCCGGTTCACTCGCGCTGCGGACCGCTGCGGACGAGGCACACCTCTACGTCATCGACGGGGGCAGCGGCGGCCTCGCTGCTCTGGCGGCTCTCCCCCACTGCGGCGCCGTCGTCGGTCGCGACCAGGTCGCCCGCGGCGACCGGCTGCTCGCCCGGCTCGAGCAGGAAGTGGAGCGCCGGCAGTCGGTGCTCGCAGCCAGCGGCTTCACCTCGGTGGCAGAGCAGCGGGCCGCGGCCGAGCCCGGTGACCGGTTGCCGTGGCTGGTGCTGATGGTCGACGGGTGGGAGGGCGTGCAGGCGGCGTACGACGAGATCGACCACGGCCGTCCGCTCGACGTCCTGCAACGACTGGTCCGCGAAGGTGGCTCCGCCGGTCTGCGCGTCGTCCTCACCGGCGACCGTGGCGTGCTGACCAGCCGGGTGGGCGCGTCGATCAGCGACCGGCTGCTGCTGCGGTTGGCCGACCCGGGTGACTACGGACTCGCGGGCGTGGCGGCACGACAGGTCCCGGTCGCGATGCCGGCGGGCCGCGGGCTGCTCGCCGACGGTGCGGTGGAGGCGCAGGTCGCCCTGCTCGACGACGACCCGGCCGGACCGGCCCAGCAGGCTGCGCTGGCGGCGGTCGCCACGGCCGCCGAGCAGCGGCAGACCGAGCTGACACCAGCGCACCAGCGACCGATGCGAGTGGAGCCGCTGCCGGCCCGGGTCTGCGTCGACACGGTGCGGGTCGCTGCCAAGGCGGCGTCCACGGGTCCGCTGTGGACGCTGGTCGGTGTCGGTGGTGACGAGCTCGACCCGCTCGGTGTCGACCTCGAGAGCGACGGACCGGCGTTCGTCATCGGCGGGCCTGCGGGCAGCGGGAAGTCGAGCGCACTGATGACCATCACCCGGTGGCTGGGACACGAGGGCATCGCGACCGTGGTCGTCGCTCCCGCCCGGTCGCCGTTGTCAGCGTTGTCCGGCGAGCCGGGAGTCCTTGATGTCCTGCGCGCAGACCAGGGTGACGAGCTGACGGCGCTGCTGGCGGCGCACCGGTCCCCGTTGGTGGTGATCGCCGACGACGCCGAGATGTTGCACGACAGCCCGATGGAGCGGCCGTTGTGTGAGCTCCTGCGCCCGCACGCCAACCCGGGCACTGCTCTCGTCCTGGCCGCGTCGGCATCGGAGATGGCCGGCTTCTTCCGCGGCGTCACGGTCGAGGCGAGACGCAACCGGTGCGGCCTCCTGCTCGGACCTGCCGGTCCGGTCGACGGTGACCTGCTCGGCGTCCGGGTCGCGCGAGGTGGTGAGACCCGACCGGGCCGTGGCTTGCTGGTCGTCCGCGGCCGCGCACAGCCGGTGCAGGTCGCTCTCGACTAGAGGTGGGCCTTGGGAGGATCCGCAAGCGCGATGCCCCCACGGATCAGCTCGCCGATGATGTTGGGCTCGCCCGGCCGGGCGAACAGATAGCCCTGCGCCCGAGGGCACCCCAGGGCGCGCAAGGCCGCTAGCTGCTCCTCGGTCTCGACGCCCTCAGCGACGACCTGCATGCCCAGCCCGCCACCCAGCGCGAGGATCGCGGTGACGAGCACGTCCGGCACCGGCGCGTCCGGAGTGAGCGCGTTGATGAAGGACCGGTCGACCTTGAGAGTGTCGATGGGGTACTGGCTCAGCCGGCTCAGCGACGAGTGACCCGTCCCGAAGTCGTCGATGGCCAGCTGTACGCCGAGCGCGCGCAGGGCCACGAGAGCGGCCATCACGTCCTCCTCCTCGGCGAACAGCACGCTCTCGGTGAGCTCCAAGGTCAACAGGCTGCGGCGCACACCGAGTCGGCGAGTGCGGACGCACCGTCTCGAGCAGCTGCTTGTCGGTGAGCTGGCGTCCGGAGACGTTGACGGCGAGCTCCAGCGGCGGCATGGAAGCGGACGGATCGCTGCAGCTCGCAGCCTGGGCTGCAGGCCTGGCGCAGCACCCAGCGACCGATCGGAGGATTGCGCGACTGGCCTCGGCGAGCGGAGATGAACTCGCGGTCGAGATGCACCCCGGCCGGATGCGTCCAGCGCAGCAACGCTTCGACGCCTCACGCCCGCTGGCACATCGACGATGGGTTGGTACATCAGCGAAGCTGGTGCGGGCAGTGCTCGCTGAGTCTCCCTTGAGCTGCAGCGGCGATGTTGGCGGCGGCGAGATCGCGCGTACACGGCGTACGGCTTGCCTTCGGCCTTCGCGGCATACATCGCGATGTCGGTCGGCAGCATGGGTGTAGCCGAGGAAGCCTGGCCGGAGGCGGCGATGCCGATGCTCGCACCGATGACCATGCGCACGCCGCGAAGTCGAACGGCCGCTCAGGCCTCGGCGATCCGCTTGGCGACTCGTGTGGCGCCGTTGAGCCTCCGTGTTTCTCGAGCGAGCACGGCGAACTCGTCGCCGCCGAACCGCGCCACCGTGTCCTCAGGCCGCACCACTCGACGCGAGGCGCTCGGCCGACGTCGACAGGAGCGCGTCACCCGCGGGGTGCCCGAGCGTGTCGTTGATGGCCTTGAAGTCGTCGAGATCGTGGAACAGCAGCGCGACCGGCTAGCGTAGAGCCGAAGCGATCGACGCGAGCCGTGCTCGATGCGGTCGAGCGAACAGCGCGCGGTTGGCGAGGCCGGTCAACGGGTCGTGGAACGCCTGATGGGCGAGCTCGATCTCCCGATGGCGCAACGTCGCCACGTGTCGTGCAGCTGGCGACCGAGCGCGACATTGATCTGCAGGCTCAGCAGCTGCGGGCCAGGACGGCGATGACCGCGACAAGGCTCGTATAGAAGAGGAACGCTACGATGGGATGACCGCGATGGTGAAGGACAACCGCGAACGGCAGGCTGAGCAAGCAGCGGGACGTAGGGGAGCAGAGCGAACCTGCTCGGAGCGAACCGGTGCGGTCCTCGGTCTCGTGCAGCGGCGGGTGGCCGCAGCGCGGCGAGACCAATGAGGAGGAAGGCGACCAGAAAGATGATGTCGACAGGTTGCCGCTGCGCGTCGAAGCCCTGCGGCGATCGAACCACGCGAACGAGTGTCAGCGACGGCCAGGACCAGCAACCAGAGCGCGGATCAGCGCCGAGCGTGAACCGCTGCTCCCGCGCGCCGGGACAGCAGGAGCGGGCGATGAGTGGCGCTAAGGACGTCGCCAGACGGGATAGGCGAGCGAGAGCCCTGGGACGAGCAGCGGAACCCGAGCCGCTGGAAGTGTCGGGCCGAGCACGGTGGCCCAACTGATGAACAGAAGGGCAGCCAGCCGCGACGATGCCGTCAGCAGCGGGCGCAGGCGGGCGACCCCCGTGGCGCGGGCCCGGGAAAGGTCAGCAGAGCGGCAATCCACAGGGGGACGGAGAGCAGGTAGCCGACGTCGGACAGCGACGGGAACGGGATCTCACGCCGAGGTGAACCTCGTCGATGGTCCAGGTCGCGCGCCGAGGCCCATGAGAGCACGGAGAGACCTAGGAGGAACCACGCTGGTCGGGAGCGACCGCTGGCCCGCCGGGAAGCGCGGAAGCACAGGAGGCCCGCGGTCGCCGGGCCGATGGGCTGACGTAGTCATCCATGATCACGGTCCCGGTGGCGCCCAGCAGCTGCTCCACAGCAGCGCAGGAACACCAGGCTGATGGCCACCGAGGCCGCAGCCGCCGACAGCCAGGCACGCTCACGCCGGTACCACAGACTTTGGGGCTCACAGGTACCCATCGGACATTCGGGTCACCTATGCGGACGAGCATCTGATGGCAGGCGACGACCTAGCATCGCCCCATGACGACCGACCAGGCGGCCAGCTCCCAGGTCGTCGTACGCCCGGCCACCCCCGATGACGTCGCGACTCATCCTCAGCCTGATCCGCGAGCTCGCGGAGTTCGAGCGCGCGCTGCACGAGGTGCACGCCACCGAGGAGTCGCTGCGCTCGACGTTGTTCGCCGAACGCCCCGCCGCGTTCTGCCACATCGCGGAGTACGACGGGCAGGCTGCCGGTTTCGCGCTGTGGTTCCTCAACTACTCGACCTGGCTCGGCGGGCACGGTCTCTACCTCGAGGATCTCTACGTCCGTGAGCAGGTCCGCGGGAAGGGCGTCGGGATCGCGTTGCTGGCCGAGCTCGCCCGCATCTGCGTGGACCGCGGCTACCCGCGGCTGGAGTGGTGGGTGCTCGACTGGAACCCGGCGCGCGGCTTCTACGAGTCGATCGGGGCGAGCGCCCTGACCGAGTGGATCCCCTACCGGCTGACCGGCGAGGCGCTGCAACAGATGGCGTCCCGCTAGACGGACGTCACGACCACCGAGTCGGATTCGGTCGTCGGGTCGCTCGTGCGATCGGTCATCTGCATGCCGTCGTCGTACACGACGTACGAGCCCTTGGCGTCGCTCTTCGCGGCATACATGGCCACGTCCGCACAGTGCAGCAGGCGGTCCGAGACCACACCGGGAGGCCCGTCCGCGGCGACGGTCGCGACGCCCAGGCTGGCGCTGACCTGGACGCGGTTGGTCCCGAGCTGGAACTCGACCTCCATCGCGTCGACGATCCGCGCGGCCAGATGGTCCTGAAGCCCGGACCGTCGTCCTCGAGCAGGACGGCGAACTCGTCGCCGCCGAGCCGGGCGACCGTGTCGCCCTGCCGAAGGCAGGCACGGAGGCGCTCGGCAACGCCCACCAGCAACGCATCGCCGGCCGCGTGCCCGAGCTTGTCGTTCACGAGCTTGAAGTCGTCCAGGTCGAGGAAGAGCACGGTGAGCACGGACCCATCGCGCTGCCGGAGCGCGGCGGCGTGCTCGAGCCGGTCGCGGAAGAGGAGGCGGTTGGCGAGCCCGGTGAGCGGGTCGTGGAAGGCCTGGTGGCGCAGCTGCTCCTCGCGCTGCTGGACCGTTGCGACCAGCCGGGTGTTCTCGGTCAGCACGAGCATCTGACGTGCCACGACGAGGCTCATCAGCAGCCCACCCGTCAGGACCAGGGTGTGGTCGAGGTTGCTGTGCCATGCCTGGACGACGACCACGCCCATGCCGAGTGACAGCGGCACCAGCGGGAGGTACAGGCCCATCCTGGTGACCTTCGACTGCGAGCCGGAGGCCTCCTCGCCGGAGAAGTCCGAGACCGCCGCGACCGCACAGAGGAGGAACGCGGAGACCCACCCGACGTCGATGATGCTGCCGGTCTGGTAGGTGCCGGCGGTGGACAGATAGGTGAAGCCCCCATCAGCGATGCCCATCGCGATCAGCCCGCCCGAGAGCAAGGCCATCGGCAGCCGGTCGGTCACCAGCCGTGGAGATCAGCAGCAGCGCGAGCGCGCCGACGACGATGTCGCTGACGGGGTAGGCCAGCGAGATGGCGAACGCGAAGCGGTTGTCGCCGCCGGCCTGGTAGACGTCCTGCAGGACGACGACCCAGCTGATGATGAACAGCGACGTGGAGACGATCAGCCCGTCCGTGGCCGCCCGGGCCCGCGACCAGTTGGCGGACGAGCCGGCCTGGAACAGCAGGACGGCGGCAGCGGCAGCCACCGGGAAGATCAGGAAGCCCAGGTCCGCGAACGACGGGAAGGGGGTCTCTCGCCGCGCGACGATCTCGCTCCAGCTCCAGTAGGTCTGCCCGAGCCCCCAGCCGACCAGGGCGACGGCCATGGCGAGCCAGCCCGCCCGGCGGCGCGGGGAGCCCCGCCAGGCCACGAACGCGCAGACGAGGCCGGCGCCGATCGCGCTCAGCATCTGGACCAGGTTGTTGACGACCAGCCTGATCCGGTCGTCCGCCGGCACGAGCGTCAGGAACAGCACGAACGCCAGCAGCACGCCGCCGGCGCAGGCGGCAGCGATCGCGGTGCGGCGGCTGATCGCCATAACGGGTCCCCCCAGGGCAAGTTCTCAGAACTTCGGCACAAGCCGGGCCTGGCTCAAGCGGCTGAACGGGCTGATCGGGCGACTCCCCGGGCGCGAATCGGCGGTCCGGGACGGCGGCATGTACGGTTCCTTACTGGCTGCGACGGCGGTCTCGGGCGATGACGGGGTGGGACGAAAGGTGAGCGAAGGCGTCGTGATGAGTGACCCAGCGGGCGGCAGCGCCGGCGCGGCCATCGAGGATGCCGTCGAGATCCGGCTTCCCGCCGACTCGGCCTACCTCTCCGTCCTCCGTACGGCGACCGCCGGGCTCGCCGCCCGGCTCGACTTCACGCTGGACGAGATCGAGGACCTGCGGATCGCCGTCGACGAGGCGTGCGCGATGCTCCTGCCGCAGGCACTGGAGTCCTCGCAGCTCATCTGCCGCTTCACGCTGACCAGCGAGACCATCGAGGTGACGGTGACGATTCCCACCGCCGACGGTGAGCTGCCGGCGACGAACACGTTCTCCTGGACGGTGCTCGCGGCGCTGGCCGGCGACGTCGACGCGGGCAGCGACGACGAGCGCCAGGTCTGGATCCGGTTGCGCAAGCGGCGTGGCGCGGTGGGCAGCAGCTCATGAGGCCGGCCGACCCGAAGACCGGGGAGCAGGCGACCGTGCCCGAGCAGGGCGAGCACGGTGACCGCACGCCGACGCCTCCCGAGGCGGCAGCAGCAGCCGAGACTCCGGCTCGCCGACACCGACGAGACGGCGGTCGCCGCGCCGAGCTCGCGGCTCTCGGTCGACCGCGAGCGCACCCGCGAGCTCTTCATCGAGCTGCAGGGTGCCCCCGAGGGCGACCCGCGCCGGCAGCGGGCCCGCGACTCGCTCGTCGAGCAGCACCTCCCGCTGGTCGAGCACCTGGCCCGCCGGTTCCGCAACCGCGGCGAGCCCTACGACGACCTCGTCCAGGTCGCGACGATCGGGCTGATCAAGTCGGTCGACCGCTTCGACCTCGGTCGCGGCGTGGAGTTCTCGACCTACGCCACTCCCACGATCGTCGGGGAGATCAAGCGGCACTTCCGCGACAAGGGCTGGGCCGTGCGCGTGCCGCGCCGGCTGCAGGAGCTGCGGCTGTCGCTGGCGTCGGCGACCAGCGAGCTGTCCCAGAAGCAGGGCCGCTCCCCCACCGTCTCCGAGCTCGCCGCGCACATGAAGATCACCGACGAGGAGGTCCTCGAGGGCCTCGAGTCGGCCAACGCCTACAGCACGCTCTCGTTGGACGCCGGCGACTCGGGCTCCGGCGACGAGCCGATGCCGGTGGCCGACACCCTGGGCTCCGAGGACGAGGGCCTCGAGGGCGTGGAGTACCGCGAGTCGCTCAAGCCGATGCTCGAACAGCTGCCGCCGCGGGAGAAGAAGATCCTGATGCTGCGGTTCTTCAAGAACATGACGCAGTCGGAGATCGCCGAGGAGATCGGCATCTCCCAGATGCACGTGTCGCGGCTGCTCGCCCGCACCCTGGCCCAGCTGCGCGAGGGCCTGCTCGTCGAGGAGTGACCCGATTGCTCGTCCTGGGCGCTCACTCCTCGAGGACCTCGCCGACGGCGGGGGTGAAGAGCAGGACGAGTACGCCGAGCGCCCACAGGATCAGCGGCACCCCGACGTACCACCTCCCGCCCTGGACCAGCCCCACCGCCACCGGCAGCGCCAGGAGCTGGGTGACCAGGGCAGGGGCCCGAGCCCAGCGCCGGGCGCGCCGGAGCCCGCGGGCGACCGCGAGCAGGCCGAGCCCGGCCAGGAGCGTGAGCAGAGCGGCCATGACCGCCCGGGCGGCGCTCGTCGGGCTCGCGACCATCAGCTCGACGAGGAAGAACACGGCGAGGCCGACCAGGCCGACGCCCTGGCCCGCCACCAGGGCCACGAGCGCGACCAGGGCGGACGGCCGGACGGCGGCCGGCGGAGGGTCCTGCATGGTGCCGGACCCTACCCACGAGGGCGCCGACTCTCCGGCCCAGGTCAAATGCAGTGATTTGTGACACTTGCGGTACCAGACTTTGTGACCAAGGCGACACCAGGCGATGGAAAAAGGACGTCTTAAGCCTTGTGAGACCCGACTTCGTTTGCAAGTGTTGAAGACAGGCGTTCAAGAGTGGGTGCAGCAGGGTAGGCAGCGCTCGACTTACCAGCTAGTCGTCGATCGACATGTACGTTCTGTCGCCTGGCTGCACCCGCTCGTGAACACATTCACAAGCTGCTCTCCCCAGCGGCGACCGAGACCAAGGAGTGAACGCGCATGGATTGGCGCCACCGCGCTGCCTGCCGCGACGAAGACCCCGAGCTGTTCTTCCCGATCGGCAACACCGGCCCGGCCCTCCTGCAGATCGAGGAGGCCAAGGTCGTCTGCCGGCGTTGCCCGGTCACCGAGACCTGCCTGCAGTGGGCGCTGGAGTCCGGCCAGGACGCCGGCGTCTGGGGTGCCATGAGCGAGGACGAGCGTCGCGCGCTCAAGCGCCGGACCGCCCGAAACCGGGCCCGCACGGCCTAGACCCGAACGTCCGCGAAGCCCCGGCCATCGGCCGGGGCTTCGTGCTGTCGGGACCTCTCTCGTCCCAGTGATCATGCAGTTCTGCCGGGAACTGCATGGTCACTGGGAGCGGGACGACCACGGTGGCGTCGCAGCCCCGGCCGGACGAGCCTGGCTGCAGGGCCAGCCGCCCGCCGAGCTCGGACTCGACCAGGGTCCGCACGATCTGCAGCCCCAGGCCGCCCGCGGAGTCGGGGTCGAAGTCCGGCGGCAGGCCACGGCCCTCGTCGGCAACCGTGACCGTGAGGCCCGCTCCGTTGCGGGAGACGCGCAGGTCGACGGCGCCGCCCTCGTCCGCCAGCCCGTGCTCGACGGCGTTCTGGAGCAGCTCGACGAGCACCAGCGACATCGGGGTGGCCACCTCCGGTGGGACGGGCCCGAAGCTGCCGGTGCGGGTCACGGTGACCGGCCGCTCGGCGTCGTCGGCGCCGACCATCTCGGCGATCCGGTCGGCGACCTCGTCGAAGTCGACCGAGTCGTGCATGGTCTGCGACAGCGTCTCGTGCACCAGCGCGATCGAGCCGACCCGGCGCTGGGCCTCCTCGAGCGCCGCTCGGGCCGGCCCGTCCTCGAGGCGCCGTGACTGGAGGCGGAGCAGCGCGGCCACGGTCTGCAGGTTGTTCTTCACCCGGTGGTGGATCTCGCGGATCGTGACGTCCTTGCCGACCAGCTCCCGCTCCCGGTGGCGCACCTCGGTGACGTCACGACAGAGCACCAGCGCGGCCGCGTGGGTGCCGTCGGGGGTCAGCGGGATCACGCGCAGCCGCACGATGGCCCCCGCCGCCTCCACCTCGGTCTGGCGGGCGGCGCGGCCGCTCAGCATCGACTCGAGCGCCTCGTCGACCGGCGGACGGACGTCTGCAGCGCCGTCGTCGCGTCGCCGAGGCGAAGGCCGACCAGGTCGGCGCCCACGCCGAGCCGGCGGAAGGCCGACAGCGCGTTCGGGCTGGCGAAGGTGACGGTGCCCTGCTCGTCGAGGCGGATCAGGCCGTCCCCCACGCGGGGGGACCCGAGGACCCGGTCGCCGGAGTGGGCGACCGGGAACGCGCCGTCGGCGAGCATCCGGGCCAGGTCGTCGGCGCTTCGCAGGTAGGTCAGCTCGAGCCGGCTCGGGGTGCGGGCCGCGGCCAGGTTGGTGTGCCGGCTGACGACGGCGATGACCGTGCCCGCGCGGCGGACCGGGATGGTCTCCTCACGGACCGGCACGTCGAACGGCCAGTCGGGGTCGCTCTCGCGGCAGATGCGCCCCTCGTCGTACGCCGTGTCGATCTGCACGCGCCGGCCGCGGGCGACCTCGATGCCGACCACGTCGTCGTGGTAGACGGTCGGCCCCGTGGTCGGGCGCATCTGCCCACCCGCGACGAAGCCGCCTCGGTCACGCAGCGGCAGCCAGAGCACGAGGTCGGCGAAGGAGAGGTCGGCGAGCAGCTGCCAGTCGGCCAGCAGCAGGTGCAGCCAGTCCAGATCGGCGTCGGACAGGCCGGTGCGCTCCCGCGCGATCTCGTTGAGCGACGGCACGAGCCGAGCCTAGACGCGGCTGCTCTAGCCTCGGGCCGTGGCGACGGACCGTACGGCGGACCTGGTGGCGCGCGACCTGCGCAGCCTGTGGCACCCGTTCACCCAGCACTCGGTCTGGCCGGCCGACGACCCGATCGTGATCGAGCGCGCCGAGGGCATGTACCTCTACGACACCGACGGCAGGTCCTACCTCGACGGTGTCTCGTCGCTGTGGCTGACCGTGCACGGGCACGGCGTACCCGAGATCAACGACGCGATCCGCGAGCAGCTGGCCCGCCTCGACCACGCGACGTTCCTCGGCATGACCCACGAGCCCGGCATCGAGCTCGCCGAGCTGCTGCTCGCCACCGCTCCGCCGGAGCTGACGCGGGTCTTCTACGCCGGCGACGGGTCGTCGGCGGTCGAGGCGGCGATCAAGATGGCGTTCCAGGCGCAGGCCCAGCGCGGCCAGCAGCGCCCGCTGTTCGTGCACGTCGCCGAGGGCTACCACGGGGACACGCTCGGCGCCGTGAGCGTCGGCGGCATCGACCTCTTCCACTCGACCTACCGGCCGATCCTGCTCGAGACCCGCATGGTCTCCTCCCCCGGCGTCCTCGCGCCCGGCCAGACCCGCGCCGACCGGGCGGGCGAGGTGCTCGCCGAGCTGCGCGCTCTCCTCGAGCGCGACGGCGACCAGGTGTGTGCCGTCGTCATCGAGCCGCTCGTGCAGGCAGCCGGCGGGATGCTCACCCACGACGTGTCGTTCGTCGCCGGCGTGCGTGCGCTGTGCGACGAGTTCGGCGCGCTGATGGTGGTCGACGAGGTGGCGACCGGCATCGGACGCACCGGGCGCATGTGGGCGGTCGAGCACGCCGGCGTCTCGCCCGACCTGATGACGTGCGGCAAGGGCCTGACCGGCGGCTACCTGCCGCTGTCGGCGGTGCTCGCGCGCGAGGAGGTCTACGCGGCGTTCCTCGGCGCACCGGCCGAGGCGCGCACGTTCTTCCACGGCCACTCCTACACCGCGAACCCGCTCTGCTGCGCCGCGGCCATCGCGAACCTGCGGCTGATGGCCGAACGCGAGACGGTCTCGCACGCGGCGCGCGTCGGCGAGCGCATCGGCGAGCTGACCAAGAGCCTCAGCCTGTACGACGGGGTGCGCGAGATCCGTCGCATCGGCACGATGACCGGCATCGAGGTGTCACCGGTCGGCGAGCGCACGGGTTTCGCGGTCTGCCAGGAGGCCCGCCGTCGCGGCGTCTGGGTGCGCCCGCTCGGCGACGTCGTGGTGCTGATGCCGCCGCTCGCGATCGGTGACGACGACCTCGCCCTGCTCTGCTCGGTTGTCGACGACAGCATCCGGACAGTCGTGCGATGAGTCAGGGCACGCCGCAACCACCGTGGCTCGCTCACCTGGGCGACCTGGGCAGCGCGCGACAGGCCGCGGGGCTGCGCCGGGCTCTCGCGCCTCGGTCGGCTGCCGAGCGACGTGCTGGACCTCGCCTCGAACGACTACCTCGGTCTCGCCCGTGACAAGAGGGTCGTCGATGCGGCCGTCGAGGCCACCCAGCTGTGGGGAGCCGGCTCGACCGGGTCCCGGCTGGTCACCGGCACCACCGAGCTGCATGCCGCCCTGGAGCGGGACCTGGCCGACTTCACCGGCGCCGCGGCGGCGCTGGTCTTCTCGTCCGGCTACCTCGCGAACCTCGGCGCCGTCACCGCACTCGCCGACGCCGACTGCACGGTTGTCTCCGATGCCGGCAACCATGCCTCGATCGTGGACGCCTGCCGGCTGAGCCGGGCCACCGTCGTGGTCGCGCCGCACCGCGACGTCGCCGCCGTCGACGAGGCGCTTGTCACGTCGTACGACGGACCGCGCCCTCGTCGTCACCGACGCGGTGTTCTCCGTCGACGGTGAGGCCGCGCCGTTGGCCGAGCTGCACGCGGTCGCCCGCCGCCACGACGCCCTGCTGCTCGTCGACGAGGCCCACTCGCTCGGCGTCGTCGGCGCCGAGGGCCGGGGCGGCGCGCACGCGGCCGGTCTGGCCGGACAGCCCGACGTGGTGCTGACCGTGACGCTGTCCAAGGCGCTCGGCGCCCAGGGCGGCGCCGTCCTCGGTCACCCCGACGTGGTCGAACACCTGGTCAACACGGCCCGGAGCTTCATCTTCGACACCGCGCTGGCCCCGTCGAGCGCCGGCGCGGCGCTCGGGGCGCTTCGGGTGCTGCGCGCGGAGCCCGGGCTCGCCGCGGCCGTGCGGCGCCGGGCGGTCGAGCTGGCCGACGCTGCCGCCGCGACCGGACGCGCGGTGTCCCGCCCCGACGCGGCGGTCGTCTCGGTGCTCATCGGCGATGCCGCCGTGGCCGTCGCGGCCGCGAACGCCTGCCTCGAGCGCGGGATCAGGGTGGGCTGCTTCCGGCCGCCGTCGGTGCCGGACGGCCGGTCCCGGCTGCGGCTGACCGCCCGGGCCGACCTGACCGACGCCGACCTCGACCGCGCCCGGCCGCGTTCACCGCGCTTCGCCGCGTCCTCGACCTCGCCCGAAGATCATTCGCTGCGTTGAGCGGGTGACACGCCCGGCGTGTCGCAGCAGAACGTCAGCGAATGATCTTGGGGGACGGCCAGGAGGTCGGCTAGGAGCGCAGCAGGGTGCGGATCGTCCGCAGGGCGACTGACATGGTGGCCAGGTCGAACTTGTCGCTGGCGACGATCTCGTCGAGGGTGCCGCGGGCTCGCGAGAGGCCCTCGGCGTTCTGCGACTCCCACTCCGCGATGCGCTCGGCCGGGTCGTCGGCCGGCCCGCTGGCGGCGAGGACGTTGGAGGTCAGGCCGGACAGCGCGGCGTACAGGTCGTAACGCAGCGACGACCGGGCCAGCGCCGACCAGCGGTCACCACGCGGCAGGGCAGTGATCCGGCTCAGCAGCTTGTCCACCTCGAAGTGCTCGGACAGCGCGAAGTAGACGCTGGCGACCTCGAGGGACGGGCACTTCTCCGCCGCGGCGATCTCCACGACATCGAGCAGCGAGAACGCATCGAGCAGGCCGGCCGCCTGCAGCGCGAGCTGGGCCGGGATCCCGGTCGCCTCGAGCTCGGCAGCGCGCCAGGCCAGCCGCTCCTGCTCGGCGCCCACCAGGAGTCTCGGGATGCGCGGCACGAGCTCGGAGATCTCGGACCGGAAGTGCTCGATCTCGCCCGCGACGTCGAGCATCGAACGGCGGCTCTGCAGGAGCCAGCGGATGCTCCGGTCGATCAGCCGTCGCCCTTCGAGGTAGAGGGCGGTCTGCGCGTCGGTGGAGACGACGTTGTCCAGCGCCTCGATCTGGGCCCAGAAGTCCTCGAACGCGAAGACCTCACGCGCCACCGTGTAGGCGCGGGTGATCTCGACCGGCCCGGCTCCGGTCTCCTCCGCCGCCCGGAAGACCAGCGTCACGCCGCCCCGGTTGACCAGGTCGTTGCTGACGCACGTCGTGATGATCTGGCGTCGCAGCGGGTGGTCGGCGAGCCGGGCGTCGAACCGCTCGACGATCTGGTGCGGGAAGTAGCCGCGCAGGGCGCGCTGGAACCACTCCTCGTCGGGCAGCTCGGAGTGCACGATCTGCTCGGTCAGCGTGATCTTGGAGTAGGCGACGAGCACCGCGAGCTCGCTCGACGTCAGCCCGCGGCGATCGGCCATCCGCTGGTTGATCTCCGAGTCGCTCGGGAGGTACTCCAGCTCACGGTCGATCTCGCCGCGCTTCTCCAGCGCCCGGATGAACCGCTGGTGCACGGAGATCATCTCGTGCGCCTGCTGCCGCGCGTTGCCGAGCAGGATGTTCTGCTGGTAGTTGTCGGTCAGCACCAGCGCCGCGACCTCATCGGTCATGTCGACGAGAAGCGAGTTGCGGTCGGCAGCGGGCAGCTCGCCGTCGAGGACGAGCCGGTCGAGCAGGATCTTGATGTTGACCTCGTGGTCGGAGGTGTCCACGCCGGCCGAGTTGTCGATCGCATCGGTGTTGATGCGCCCACCCTCGCCCCGCGCGCCGGCCAGGGCGTACTCGATGCGGCCCAGCTGGGTGCAGCCCAGGTTGCCGCCCTCGCCGATGACGCGGGCCCGCACATCGCGGCCGTCGACCCGCAACGCGTCGTTGGCCTTGTCGCCCACATCGGCATGCGACTCGATGCTGGCCTTGACGTAGGTGCCGATGCCGCCGTTCCACAGCAGGTCGACCGGCGCGGCCAGGATCGCGTGCAGCAGCTCCGGCGGCGACAGCTTCGTCACGTCGTCGGCGAGGCCGAGCACCTCGCGGACCTCCGGCGTGATCGGGATGGACTTCGCCGTACGGGCGTGCACGCCCCCGCCCTTGGAGATGAGCCCCGCGTCGTAGTCGGCCCACGACGAGCGCGGCAGGTCGAACAGGCGACGACGTTCGGCGTACGACGCTGCCGCGCTCGGGCGCCGGGTCGAGGAAGATGTGGCGGTGGTCGAACGCCGCGACCAGCTTGATGTGCTCGGAGAGCAGCATCCCGTTGCCGAACACGTCGCCGGACATGTCGCCGACGCCGACGACCGTGAAGTCCTCGCTCTGGGTGTCGACGCCCATCTCGCGGAAGTGCCGCTTGACCGACTCCCAGGCGCCGCGGGCCGTGATGCCCATCGCCTTGTGGTCGTAGCCCACCGACCCGCCCGACGCGAACGCGTCACCGAGCCAGAAGCCGTAGTCAGCAGCGACGCCGTTGGCGATGTCGGAGAACGTCGCCGTGCCCTTGTCGGCTGCCACGACGAGGTAGGTGTCGTCGCCGTCGTGGCGGACCACGTCGGGCGGCGGCTGCACCTTGCCGCCCACCAGGTTGTCGGTGATGTCGAGCAGGCCGCTGATGAAACCGCGGTAGCACGCGATGCCCTCGGCCATCAGCGCCTCACGGTCGGCAGCCGCGTCACCGGTCGGTGTGGGCGGCCGCTTGAGGACGAAGCCGCCCTTCGCGCCGACCGGGACGATGACGGCGTTCTTGACCATCTGCGCCTTCACCAGGCCGAGCACCTCGGTGCGGAAGTCCTCGCGGCGGTCGGACCACCGCAGCCCACCGCGGGCGACAGCGCCGAAGCGCAGGTGCACGCCCTCGAAGCGCGGGCTGTAGACCCAGATCTCGTACTTCGGCCGCGGGCGTGGCAGGTCGGGAACCCGCTGCGAGTCCATCTTGAGCGAGAGGAACGGCTTGGGCTTGCCGTCGGCATCGGTCTGGAAGTAGTTGGTGCGCAGCGTCGCCTCGATCACGCCGAGCAGCGATCGCAGGATGCGGTCCTGGTCGAGACTCTCGACCGCGTCGAGGGCAGCGGTGATCTCCTCGCGCAGGCCGTCGGCGACGTCGGCCGAGTCCTGGACGTGCTCGGGGTCGAAGCGCGCCTCGAACAGCCGCACCAGCAGCCGGGCGATCTCGCGGTTGGTGCTCAGGCACTCCTCGATGTAGGCCTGGCTGAACGTCGACCCACCCTGGCGCAGGTACTTCGCGTAGGCCCGCAGCACCATCGCCTGCCGCCAGGTGAGGCCGGCGCGCAGCACCAGCGCGTTGAAGCCGTCGCCCTCGGTCGCGCCCGACCACACCGCGGCGAACGCGTCCTGGAACAGCGCCGCGGGAGTCGCCCGTGGGCATCTCACCCGACGGCGTCGTAGCGCAGCCCGAAGTCGTAGACCCACGCCGGCGGGCAGGCCGGGGCGGTGCACCTCGTAGGGCCGCTCGTCGACGACCTCGACGCCCATCTCCTGCAGCCGCGGGAGCACCAGCGACAGCGACACCGGCTGGCCGACGTGGAACAGCTTGAAGCGCGCTTCGCCCGGCCCGGCGTCCGGCGCCGCGTAGAGGCTCGAGCGAGATGTCACCGTCGCTGTGCAGCCCCTCCAGCCGGAGCAGGTCGTGCACCGCGGCCGAGGCGGGCAGGTCCTCCTTGTAGCCCTCGGGGAACGCCTCGCCGTAGATCGCGGCCAACCGGGCGGCCGTCTCCTCGTCGCACTGCTCGCGCAGCGCGTCGGCGAAGTCGTCGTCCCACGACCGGGTCGCCGCCACGAGCTGCTGCTCGATGTCGGCCGGGTCGACGTCGGGGATCCGCTTGGTCACGGTCGACCCGTACGACGAAGTGCAGCCGCGCCAGCACGGAGTCGGAGACCAGGGCGGTGTAGTCGATGCTCTGGCCGTCGAACGCCTTGAGGAGGATCCGCTCCATCTCCTGGCGCACCTGCGTGGTGTAGCGGTCGCGCGGGAGGTAGACCAGGCAGGACATGAAGCGGCCGTAGTCGTCCCTGCGCAGGAACAGCCGCAGCTGCCGGCGCTCCTGCATGTGCAGCACGCTCAGCACGGTCTGCTGCAGGTCCTCGATGGAGATCTGGAACAGCTCGTCGCGCGGGTAGGTCTCCAGGATCTGCAGCAGGTCCTTGCCGGAGTGGCTGGTCTTGGTGAAGCCGCTGCGCGAGAGCACCTCGGCCGCCTTGCGGCGGAGCACCGGGATGCGCTGGATGCTCTCGTTGTAGGCCGCCGAGGTGAACAGGCCGAGGAACCGCCGCTCGCCGACGACCGCACCCTGGTCGTCGAAGACCTTGACGCCGACGTAGTCGAGGTAGGCCGGCCGGTGCACGGTCGACCGGCTGTTGGCCTTGGTCAGCACGAGCAGCTGGGGCGCGCGCGCCTGCTCACGCTGCTGGCGCGGCAGCCGGCCGAAGCTCGCCGACCGGGTCTGGTCGCCGCGCAGGATGCCGAGCCCGGTGCCCGGCTTGCCGCGGAGGTGGCCGTCACCCTCGCCGGTGTCGGGGTCCGAGGACGTACTCGCGGTAGCCCAGGAACGTGAAGTGGTCGCTGGCCAGCCACCGCAGCAGCTCGGTCGCCTCGGTGACCTCCTGCTCGGGGACTCCGACCGGTGGACGCTCGGCCAGCTCGTCGGCGATGCGCACGGCCGTGTCGCGCATCTTCGGCCAGTCCTCGACCGCCTCGCGCACGTCGCGCAGCACGCGCTGCAGGTCTGCGGTCGAGCTCCTCGTGCGCCAGCTTGCCCGGTCTGCCGGTCGATCTCGATGTGCATCCACGACTCGAGCGTCGGCCTCGCCGGCCATCTCCTGCGGCAGCGTCGCGTCACAGACCTCGTGCAGGTCACCGACGACGTCCCGGCGTACGACGACCTGCGGGTGCACCACCAGGTGGATGTCGTGTCCGTGCCGGGTGAGCTCCGCCGTCACCGAGTCGACCAGGAACGGCATGTCGTTGGCGACGACCTCGACGACGGTGTGGCCGCTCGCGGACCAGCCGTCGCTCCTGCGGTCGGGGGGTGAAGACCCGCACCTTCGCCGTGCCCTGCGGGCATCCGGCGGGCCAGCCGCCGGTGGGACAGCGCGGCGCCGGAGACGTCGACCGGGTCGCGGCCGACCAGGTCGTCGGGCGCCACATGGCGGTAGTAGCGGCGCAGGAAGGCCTGCAGATGCTCGGGCTGGTCCTGCTCCCCGTCATCGCCGGCCGAAGCCGCCGCCACCTCGGCCGCGCGGTCGAGAAGGTCGGCCTTCTCGCGTCTCCTGCGTGTCGTCCCGCATGACGTGCCGACGGCCTCCTCCGGTTGCCCGTCCCGACCCTACTGCGACGAGCCGGGCGGCGTCTCACAGGTGCGAGCGCAGCTCCCAGAGCAGCGGGTAGTAGTGCAGCCCGAGTCGGCTCGCGCAGGTACGGCGCGCCGCGTCGACCCGCCGGTGCCCGACTTGATGCCGATCTGCCGCTCGACCATCGTCACGTGCCGGGACCGCCACAGGGCCGCGTTCTCGTCGTGGTCGAGCAGCCCCTCGGCCAGCTCCCACACCTCGCCGTGCGTGGCCCGGTCGCCGGCGACGGTCAGCAGCGACTGGGTCAGCTCGTCGTCGTCGCCGGCGGGCAGCCCCTGACGTCGAGCGACGTCGACGAACGCGTCCCACAGCGTCGGCTCGGCGAGCCGCCGTCGAGCCGCGCCCGCTCCGCGTCGGTCAGGCCGCGGAAGCGGTCGAGGAACGCGGGGTCCTTGGCGCCGGACAGGAACTCCAGCTCGCGGAACTGCACGGTCTGGAAGCCGCTGGCCGGCGCGAGCTGCTCGCGGAAGACCAGGAAGTCCTGCGGCGTCATCGTCTCCAGCACCGCGATCTGCTCGATCAGCACGCCTTCGATCGCACCGACCCGGGCCAGCAGGTGCCGCGCCCACCACAGGTTGCCCGCGAACATCGCGTCGCGGGCGGCCTCGAGCTCGTGCAGCAGCTGCTTGAACCACAGCTCGTAGACCTGGTGGATGGTGATGAACAGCAGCTCGTCGTGCGCCGGCGGGTCGGACTCGCAGGCGCTGCTGGTCGAGCAGCTCGTCGATGCGCAGGTAGGACCCGTAGGTGAGCCGCGCGCCCTCCTCGCCGAAGCTGCGGCTGGCTCGGCGCTCGGTCGCCGCGCAGCCGAGGCTGGCTGGCCGGTCGACCACGCGTCACGGCATCCGACTGACGCTGGTCGCGCGGCCGTCAGCCCATGTGCGGGTAGCGGTAGTCGGTCGGCGGCACGAAGGTCTCCTTGATCGACCGCGTGCTCGTCCAGCGCAGCAGGTTCTGCGCCGCGCCGGCCTTGTCGTTGGTGCCGCTCGCGCGGGCCCCGCCGAACGGCTGCTGCCCGACGACGGCGCCGGTCGGCTTGTCGTTGACGTAGAAGTTGCCGGCGGCGAAGCGCAGCGACTCGCTGGCGGCGGCGATCGCCGCGCGGTCCTGGGCGATGATCGCACCGGTCAGCGCGTACGGCGCGACCGACTCCATCTGGGTCAGCATCGCGTCGTAGTCGGCGTCGTCGTAGACGTGCACGCCGAGGATCGGCCCGAAGTACTCGGTCGTGAAGATCTCGTTCGTCGGGTCGGTCGACTCCAGCACCGTCGGCCGCACGAACCAGCCCTGCGCGTCGTCGTAGCGTCGCCGCCGGCGATCACGGTGATGCTGCTGTCGTCACGAGCCCGGTCGAGCGCCGTCTTGTGCTTGGCGAACGCGCGCTCGTCGATGACCGCGCCCATGAAGTTGGACAGGTCGGTGACGTCGCCCATCGGGATCGCGTCGGTCTCGGCCGCGAACTGGTCGCGGAGCTTGGTCCAGATGCTGCGCGGCACGTAGGCCCGCGAGGCGGCCGAGCACTTCTGGCCCTGGTACTCGAACGCGCCGCGGATCAGCGCCGTGCGCAGGACGTCGAGGTCGGCGGACGGGTGGGCGACGATGAAGTCCTTGCCGCCGGTCTCCCCGACGATGCGCGGATAGGACTTGTACGACGCGATGTTCTGCCCGACCTGGCGCCAGAGGTGCTGGAACACCGGCGTCGAGCCGGTGAAGTGGATGCCGGCCAGGTCGGGGTCGGCCAGCGCGACCTCGGAGACGTCCTTGCCGTGCCCGGTGACCATGTTGATGACGCCGGGCGGCAGCCCGGCCTCCTCGAGCAGCCGCATGAGCAGGTGCGGCGGCGAACTGCTGGGTGGCCGCCGGCTTCCAGACCACGACGTTGCCCATCAGCGCCGGAGCGGTCGGCAGGTTGCCCGCGATCGCGGTGAAGTTGAACGGCGTGATCGCGTAGACGAAGCCCTCGAGCGGCCGGTGGTCGGTGCGGTTCCACACGCCGGGCGCTGGAGATCGGCTGCTCGGCGAAGATCTGCCGGGCGAAGCGACACGTTGAACCGCCAGAAGTCGATCAGCTCGCAGGCGGAGTCGATCTCGGCCTGGATCGCGGTCTTGGACTGGCCGAGCATCGTCGCGGCGTTCAGCGTGGCCCGCCACGGCCCGGCCAGCAGGTCGGCGGCCTTGAGGAAGATCGCCGCGCGGTCGTCGAACGACATGGCGCGCCAGGCGGGCGCGGCCGCCATCGCCGCGTCGACGGCCGCCCGGGCGTCCTCGTGCGTCGCGCTGCGCAGGGTGCCGAGGACGTGATGGCGGTTGTGCGGCTGGACGACGTCGATCGGCTCGCCGCCGCCGAAGCGCTTCTCGCCGCCGATGGTCATCGTCAGGTCGCGCGGCTCGCTCGCCAGCCGCTTGAGCGTGCTCTCCAGCTCGGCCCGCTCGGGGCTGCCCGGGGCGTAGCCGCTTGACCGGCTCGTTGACCGGGACGGGGACCTTGGTGACGGCATCCATGGCGCCATCGTGACACGCGCCGCCAAGCGCGTCGGCGCAAGACCTAGCCCTCGAGCTCCACCAGGGGCCCGATCTCCTGGGCGGCGAACCACCCGAGCTCGTGGTCCTCGACGCCGTCCACGAGGAACTGCGCGTCCTCGTCACCGGCGTCGGCCGCAGGCAGCGCGGCCAGCGGCACGTCGTACGTCGTCCGCGGCGTCCGCGTCGTCGACATGGGCCGACACCACGTCGCGAAGGGCAACCGGCCCGGCCAGCCGCACGGCGGCCCGGTCGACGTCCGGCGCAGGCCGAGCCGCTGCGTCGGCAACATCGGCCGCCAGCACGACGCGCCGCGGCGGCGCGGCCGGGTCAGCAGCGAGCTGGTGGAGCGAGGCCCGCGCAGCGTTGGTGAGCGCGGCGTACTCCAGCTCCTCGGCGTCGCCCTCGACGTACCACTCGCGCAGCGCCGGCGTCACGGCGTGGGCGACCGGCACCTCGACGGACCCGTCGGCGAGCAGCTTCGCGAGACCGGTCATGGTCGTGGCCAGGTAGACCCGCATCGGCTAGAGCGCGGAGCCGACGTCGTCGGGCCGGGGATGGCGCAGCGCCTCGGCACTGGTCCGCAGCGAGGTCTCGAGCACCGCCAGCCGCTTCGCCGGGTCCATCATGTTGGCGCCCATGACGGCGAGGTCCTCGGGTCCCGGCGTCAGCACCGTGAGCGTGGCCCCGGCGCCGCCGACCTTGGCGGCCTCGCGCAGCAGCCGCCGGGTGACCCGTCGCCGGATCCGCCGCTCGAGGCGCGAGGCGATCCGCCGCGGGTGGTCGACGACGAAGGACGCCATCGGCGCGACGACGTAGACCTCGTCCAGGCCCTCGCGCCCGAGCAGGTCGACGTTGGTCGTCGACCAGGCCCCGCCGTCGACGTAGCGCCGGCCGCCGATGGTCACCGGGGCGTACCACCCCGGGATCGCGCACGACGCCATCACCGCCTCGTCCAGCGCTGCCGGCGGCGAGCCCTCGCGGCCGAACGCCACCCGGCGCCCGCTGTCGTAGTCCATCGCCACGACCCACACGCCGTCGCGCGGCACCCACCCGCTCTCCGCCGCGACCGAGCGCCACGATGCGCCCGATCTCGGCCAGGCTGCCCTGGCCGGGCGGGGTGAGCGCAGCGAGAACGGCGAGCGGCGGCACCCGTCGGGGCCGCCTCGCGGTGCGGCGCAGCAGGGCCGGCGAGCCGATGCCCAGCCGCGGGCGGGTGGGCGTCGAGCCACCGGTCGAGCGGTCGTAGTTCCAGTCCCGCCCCATCTCGTGCGGCAGGGGCAGCCCGCGCTGGTGGTCGCGCAGCTCCGACGCGGTCACCCCCGCGCCGAGCAGCGCGGCCAGGACCGCGCCGGCCGACGTGCCGACGATGATGTCCGCCTCGTGCGGCTGGATCCCCTCGACCTCCTCGAGCGCGCTCAGGGCGCCGATCGACCAGGCGGCGCCGAGAACGCCACCCGCCCCCAGCACGAGCCCGCGCCGGGGTCCCGTCATCGCACCGACTCCACCAGCTCGGCCACGGCGTCGACGATGCACTGCGCGAGCACGTCGACGTCGGGCATCGCGTCGCGGTCGGCGTTGATCCCGTAGAAGACCTCGCCGTCGTAGGACGTGAGGCCGATGCTGACGGCCTGCCCCTTGGCCAGCGGTACGACGGGATAGGACGCCAGCATCCGGGCGCCGCCGACGTAGAGCGGCTGCTGCGGGCCGGGCACGTTGGTGACGACCAGGTTGAACCAGCGCTTGGACATGCTGCGACGCGGCCCGCGCGCCCAGCGCGTGCAGCGTCGGCGGCGCGAAGCCGGCCAGGCCGACCAGCGCCTCGGCTCCGACGGCCTGGCCGGTCTCCTTGTGGGCCTTCATCCGGTAGGACACCTGGTGCAGCCGCATCACCGGGCTGGGCTCACCGACCGGCAGGTCGACGAGGTAGGACGAGACCCGGTTGCCGGCGCGGCCGCCCTCGTCGTCGTCCTGCACGCTGACCGGCACCATCGCCCGCACGATCGTCGCGGTGCTGACCGACTCGCCGCGGGTCAGCAGCCAGGCGCGCAGGGCGCCGGCGACGGTCGCCAGCACCACGTCGTTGACCGTGCCGCCGTGGGCCTTGCGGATCCGGCGGTAGTCGTCGAGGTCGGTCGCGACGGTGGCGAACCGGCGCTGCCCGCTGATCACGGCGTTGAGCGGGCTGGCCGGTGCGGGCCTCGCGGCCGTGAGCCCGGCGGCGAACAAGCCCATCGCACCGCCCGAGCAGCCGACCGGCGCTCGAGCGGATCTCGGACAAGCCGCCGCGCAGCGTGTCGACCGCCGCTGTCGGCCGGCGCACCGTGTCGGTCACCGCACCGGCGACCAGCTCGGCCCACGACGGCTCCGCCTCGGGCTGCCAGGCATCGAGGACGGCGCCCTTGCGCGCCGTGGGGCGCGCCGGCGTCGGGCTCGTGTCGAGGATGACCTGGCCGATGTCGACCGCGCCGACGCCGTCGACCATCGCGTGGTGGGTCTTGGTGATGACCGCGAACCGGTGCGTCCGAGAGGCCCTCGACGAGGTACATCTCCCACAGCGGCCGGGCGCGGTCCAGCGGGCGGCTCTGCACCCGGGCCACCAGCTCGAACAGCTGCTCGTCGTTGCCCGGTCGCGGCAGTGCCGAGCGCCGGACGTGGTAGCCGATGTCGAAGTTCTCGTCGTCCACCCACACCGGGTTGGCGAGGTGACCCGGCACGTCGCGGACCCGCTGGCGGTAGCGCGGCACGAACGCGATGCGCTCGCTGATCAGGTCGACGAGGCGGTCGTAGTCGAAGCCGTCCTTGGGCTCCTCGAAGACCGCCACGCTCCCGACGTGCATCGGCGTGGTCGGCTCCTCGACGTACAGGAAGCTGGCGTCCAGCGGGCTGAGCCGGTCGGCCACGGCGCTGCACTCCCTCCATCGGTCCAACGGCCCATCGTGGCACGACCCGACTGGCCGCCTCGTTAGAGTTCCGGAGGAAACGCCCGGAGAGGACCTTTGCCGCTGTGATTCGCCACACCGTCCCCGCGCTCGCCCTGGCTGCGACCCTGCTGGTCGCGGGCTGCGGCGGCGACGACCCGGAGACGACGACTCCCTCGTCGACGCCGCCCCCCTCGTCGACCAGCGCCGCCGCGACCACACCGAGCGAGACCGCGTTCGCGGGCACCGAGATCGTGGTGGCCGTCAAGGGCGGCAAGGTCGACCCGCCCACGCACCGGGTCAAGGTGGCCAAGGGCACCGAGGTCCGGCTGCTGGTCACGAGCGACAAGGCCGACGAGCTGCACGTCCACGGCTACGAGATCGAGAAGGAGCTGCCGGCCGGCGAGCAGGTGACGGTCGACTTCACCGCCGACCAGACCGGGCTGTTCGAGATCGAGACCCACGAGACCGAGCTCCAGCTGGCGCAGCTCGAGGTGCGTTGACCGGCGAGACGCTTCTCGCCCACGGCGTAGGCAGCCGGGAAGACCTGCCGATCCCGTTCACCTACGCCCTGACCGGCGCGGCCATCGCCCTGCTGGTGTCGTTCCTCGCGCTGGCGTTCCTCTGGCGCGAGCCGCGGCTCGACCCCGAGCGGGCCGGCCGGCCGTTGCCGGGCGCGGTGGCGCGGGCGATGGACTCGCCCGTCACCCGCTGGCTGCTTCGCGCGTTCGGGCTGGTCGCCACGGCGTACGTCGTGATGGCCGCGGTGTTCGGCAAGGACGATGCGCTGAACCCCACCGCCGGCTCGGTCTACGTGCTGTTCTGGATCGGCGTCCCGCTGCTGTCGCTGCTGCTCGGGCCGGTGTGGAGGCTGCTGAACCCCATCCGCACCGTGCACGAGCTGCTCTCCCGCGCCCTGGGAACGCGGCCGCAGGACGGCCTGGCCCGGCTGCCGGCGTCCCTCGGCTACTGGCCCGCGGCCGCGACCCTGCTGGCGTTCGTCTGGATGGAGCTGATCGCGCCGTCGAACACCTCGCTGGCCGTGCTGCGGACGTTCTTCGCGGCCTACTTCGCCGTCAACCTGCTGGCTGCGACGTTCTTCGGGTCGCGCTGGTTCGACAAGGGCGACGGCTTCGAGGTGTTCTCGTCACTGGCGGGCCGGCTCTCGCCGCTCGGACGCCGCGGGGACGGCCGGCTCGTGTTCCGCAACCCGCTGGCGGGTGTGGCCGGTACGCCGACCGCGCCAGGGCTGTTCGCGGTCGTCGGCGTCCTGCTCGGCTCCACGGCCTACGACTCGCTGTCCAACGCGCCCTGGTGGATCAGCAAGGTGCAAGGCGGCGCACTGCCCACGCGTTGGGCCGAGACCCTCGGGCTGTTCGCCGTCGTGGCCCTGGTCACCGGGGCGTTCTTCGTGGCGTCTGCGTTGAGCGGACGAGGTTCCGGCATCCCGCCGGTCGTGCTCGCCCGCGAGTACGCCCACACGATCATCCCGATCGTGATGGGTTACGTCGTCGCGCACTACTGGTCGCTGCTCGTGCTCGTCGGGCAGGTCACGCTGATCCGGCTCTCCGACCCGCTCGGCACCGGCGCCGACTGGCTGGGCACTGCCGACCGCGGCATCAACCCGACACTCGCGGACACCACCCTGGTGGCTGTCATCCAGGTCACTGCAGTGGTGCTCGGTCACGTGCTCGGCGTGATCCTCGCGCACGACCGCGCCGTGCGACTGCTCCCGCGCGGGCGCGCGGTCGTCGGGCAGATCCCGCTGCTCGCGCTGATGGTCGCCTACACCGTCGGCGGGCTGTCGCTGCTGTTCGGATCCTGACGTCGAAGAACGAAGCGTCGCTAGCTGCGCAGCGGGATGCCGAAGATGGCCTCCAGCTCGGCGGCCGTCTCGTCGTACGACGTGTGGTGCACGCCGACCAGGCCGAACTCCACTGCCGCGCGCACGTTGGCGGGCAGGTCGTCGACGAACACCGCCTCGCCCGCCTCGACCCCGAGCAGGTCCAGCGTGTGCTGCGAAGATCTCGCGGTCGGGCTTGCGCATGCCCACCTCGCCGGAGATGACGATGGTGTGGAACATCTCGTCCCAGCCCTCACGCGGATAGGTGTTGCCCCACGAGTTCGAGAGCAGCCCGGTGAGCAGTCCGGCGCGACGGGCCCGCAGCACCAACGCGGCCATTGCCGGCTCCCCCGCGAACTGGTCGAACATCCGTTGGAGCAGCCCGGCGGCGGGCACGCGATGACCCGACCGGGTGGAGAGCCGCTCGGCGAGCTGTTCCTCGAAGTGCGGCACCTCGATCTCGCCGCGCTCCAGCGCGGCGATCGGGTTGGTTGTCGCGAGGTCGCCCTGGTGGTCGCCGAGCCAGCTCGCCATCACGTCGCGGTAGGTGTCGAGGTCGATGCCGTCGAGCTCCGCCCACGCACGCAGCGACGGCTCGAGCGGCTCGGTCAGCACGCCGCCCCAGTCGACGACGAGCGCGCGCGGTGGCGCCATCAGCGCCGCCCCAGCAGCCGGCGGCGCTCGCGCGGAGCCGGCCGGCCGACCAGCCCGGCGGCGATCCGGGCGAGCGCGTGGCGCGCCGGCGAGTCCGCAGCCACCTCGGCGAGCGCGCGACCCTCCAGCACCGCCAGGTCGAGGGCGTCGCGGTCGTAGGGGACGAAGTCCACGACGGTGATGCCGGCGTAGCGCGACAGTGCCTCGGTGAGCTGGGCGTGCGGCTCGCCGCCCACCGTGCTGCGACGCACCTGGTTGAGCACCACCCGCGGCACGGCGCTGGGCACCGCCTCCCTCAGCTCGGCCAGGCCGCGGACGAGCCGCTGCATGCCGACCGGGTCGGCGGCGCCGACAGCCAGCACGACATCGGCCTGCTCGAGCGTGACGAGCGTGGCGCCGTTGCGGCGCGGGGCCGCGGTGTCGAAGGAGAGCTCCTCGTCCTGCTCGAGCGCGAAGCCGCAGTCGACGACGGTGACCGCGGCCAGGCTGCGCGCGAGCGACCAGACCTGCTCGAGCGCGGCCGGCCGCAGCTCGGGCCAGCGCGCGGCCCGGGAGATGCCGGTCAGGACCCGAAGCTCCGGGCCCGCGACAGGCGCGACCTTGGCCAGCGCCGCGAGGTCGAGCTGGCCGTTGTTGGCCAGCCGGACGGCCGCCGCGAGGCCGGGCGCCTCGTCGAGGAAGCCGAGCACCTGGGCGACGACACCGCCGTAGACGTCGGCATCGGCGAGCAGGGTGTGGACTCCGGAGCGGGCCAGCTCGGTCGCGAGCCCGACGGCGACGGTCGTGCGTCCGGGCGCCCCGGTCGGCCCCCACACCGCGACCAGCTGGCCGGTGCCGGCCTCGATCGGCGCCTCGAACGCGGCGGCAACGTGACGACCGCTCGGCCGACGGCTCGAGGTCGAGGTCGGGCAACGCGGACAGCGGAGACGAGTAGGCGCCCGGATCAGCGTGCTCCTGCAGGGCCTCGGTGACCGCCGCCGCGATGTCGGCCGCAGGCGCGTCGGCCGGCAGCACGTGCTCGAGCCCGAGCTGGCGCAGCCGGTGCTTCGGCCGCATCGTCACCCGGCGCGACCAGACCGACGACGGCGACCCGGGCAGCCGCCAGCCGGGACAGCGCGTCGCGGTCGAGACGCCGCAGCTCGGCGGAGAGCAGGACGGCACGGGCGGTGCCGGCGGCCGCGGCCGACAGCAGGTCGGGGAGGTCGACGCACCGGCGTACGACGGTGATGCCGGCCGGGGAGCGTTCGAGGTTGGCGACGAACGCGGCCTCCCAGCTCGCGCCGGTCACCGCAGTGAGGACGGGGACGCTCACGAGCCCGCCGTCGTCCGGTCGCCGTCGTCGCCCTCGGGGACCTGGACGACGAAGACCGTGCCGTGGGCGACGGCGTCGATCACCTTGGCGACGTCGGACCCGTCGACCACCAACGTCACGCCGGCCTTGGACCCGCTGCCGCCGAACGCGCTGCCGCCGGAGTTGACGTCCTCGGCGACCGTGACCCCGGCCAGCACGAGCTCGGGCTTGGGCGGCTCGGCGTTGCTGGCGCTCTCGCGCACGGAGTAGACGTCGACGACGCGACCCTTGTCGAGCCCGGCAGCGGTGAACCGGTCGACCTCGATGACGATCCGCCGCTGGTCGACCGAGCCGGGCTCGCCGAGCGCGGCCACCGGGAGCAGCTCGTCCTTGCCGACCGCCCGGCGCAGGACCAGCCCGTCGAGCGACTGGTCGGCCGAGACGTAGCGACGTGCTGCTCGGTCCAGGCGCACCGACCGAGCCACCAGGTCGCCGGAGGCCAGCGTCGTGTCGGCGCCGAGGTCGCGGGTCACCGCCCAGACGGCCACCCGCTCGTCGGCCTCGGCGAAGACCTTGGCCCCGACCACCACGGACACCAGGACGAGCAGCAGGCCGATCAGCAGGCGCGCATCGAGCCAGCGGGCCCGTGGCAGTCGCGCGACGCCCGGGGTCGGCAGGTCGGACACGGATCCCCCTGATCCTTCAGACGAAGAGCGCAGACAGAGTCGTACGACGTGCAGGCTCGCTCATCCTGCCCCACGCCGTCACCCGGGGGAGGAGGGCTGTCCACAGGCACCGGTCGGGAGCGACGCGCTGTGGATGGAGCCGCGGCGCCCGACCGCCGCGCTGGCACACTGGCTCGCGTGCCTCCTCCCCGCTTCTTGCAGCTCGCTGACGTCGCCGAGGTGCTCAACATCTCGGCCGCGCAGGCCTACGCCCTCGTGCGCAACGGCGACCTGCCGGCCATCAAGGTCGGTGGCCGCGGTCAGTGGCGGGTCGAGACCAACGAGCTCGAGGCCTACATCGCGCGCATGTACGAGGAGACGCGCGACTTCGTGAACACCCATCCGCTCGGCAAGGACCGAGGACGACGAAGCGGCCGAGGGCGCGGACGGAGAGCGAGGACGAGGGCGAGGAGGAGCCGGTCTCGCCGACCGCGAGGCCGACTAGCCGCTGCGCACGACCGCGATGGCGGCGAACGGCACCGCGCGCATCCCGCTGACCTCACGCTGCCGCCGCGGTTCGCCCGGGCCGTGCTCGGCCACCTCGACGAAGTCGGCGCCCACCCGGTCCACCGTCCCGGTGACCGCGCCGCCGTCGACCAGCCCGACGACGACCTGCACCCGGTCGCGGGCGATCGCGCGCAGCGCCGACCCCAGCCCGAGGCGGGCGAACACCCGGCTCTCCTGACCCGGCGCCCGCGACAGCGCTCCCAGCCCGCCCGCGGACAGGACGGCCGCGACCGGCACCAGGGCCTGGCGGCCGGCCGCCTCGGAGACGAGCAGCCACTCCGCACCGACGCGGTCCAGGCGCCCGCTGACCTGTCCGGCGCCGCGCAGGTGCAGCCGCACGTCATGCCCGGCGGCGGGCACGAGCCGGTCGATCAGCCAGAGCTGGGCGGCCTCGTGCCGGGTGCGGTCGGCGACCTCGGCCGCGAGCTCGGCCCCCTCGGCCGCCTCCAGCTGCCCCTCGAGGTCGGCGAACAGCTCGTCCCACCGCATGCCCGCCGCCCCCTTCCCGCGCACCGCCGCTCGCGCCGTGCCCTTCCTACCGCACGGGCGTCCCGGATGTTCTCACCGGGGTTGACCGGAGGTAAAGAGAGGTATACAAAGGCAAACATAAGTAAATGGAGGTATCCGAATGCAATCGCTCCCCCGGGCCGCCGCCGCGATCGGCGTGCCGACCGCCCTGATCACCAGCGCCGCCGCCCTCGGGTGGGGCACGTCCGGCGCCGTCGCCGCGGTCACCGCACCGGGGCCGGCCGCGTTCGACGACCTCCTCGCCCTCGTCGCCGCCGGCGTCGCGTGGGCCGTGCTGGCCTGGCTGACCGCAGGGCTCCTGCTCTGCCTGGCGGCCGGGGCCCGGCGTACGGACGGTCGCCTGGACCGGGTCGCGCGGGCCGTCGCACCGCTCGCCGTCCGCCGGCTCGCCGCGCTGCTGCTCGGCCTCGGCCTGGTGGGGGCGCCCCTTGCCCTGGCCATGCCGGCGCAGGCCGACCGCACCGTCGCCGCGGCCGCGCAGCAGGCCGACCCGACCGAGCCCCCCGTCGACGTGCCGGCGCTGGACCGGTGGACCCCGGACCGGCCCGGTTGCCCCGGCGGCGACGTCGAAGCAGCCCGCCGAGCCGCTCGCGCTGCTGGTCACCCGGCCACACCGGGGCCGCGTGGTCAGCGACCACGTCGTCGTACGCCGGGGCGACACCCTCTGGGACATCGCCGCCCGCGCCCTCGGCCCGGACGCCTCGGTCGCCGACATCGCGGCGAGCTGGCCCGGCTGGTACGCCGCCAACCGATCGACGATCGGCCCCGACCCCGACCTGATCCTGCCCGGCCAGCGCCTCCGGCCGCCCGCCACCTGAGCACCTGAGGAGCTGCCATGACCCCCGCAACCGCCACCGCCGTGCGCCGGCTCCCGCTGCCCGCCTGGGAGCCGCCGTACGACGACGAGGTCGGCCACCCCGCCACGGTGCGCGCGCGGACCGGATCCAGCATCGAGCCGAGCGCCGTCGTGCAGGGCACCCTCGCGCTGGCCTTCCTGCTACCGAACGGTGTCCCGGCCGTTCCGGAGGCGCCGCTCGAGCTCGTTGCCCCGCCCGACCTGCATCTGGTGGCCGACGCCGACGCGGTGCTCGACGAGGTCGAGTTCGGGCCGCAGCCGACGTCGCGAGCCGCCTTGCCGGAGCCGCGGACCTGGGCCGGACGTTTCGTGCAGGCCGTCATCGAGGTGCTGGCGGGAGATCGGCCGGCGAGCCAGCTGGTGCGCTGGACGACGACCGAGGTCTACGACGACGTGGCCTGCCGCATCACGTCCGGGGCCCGACCGGGGTCCCCCACTCCGGCGCGCGCCGTCGTGCGCTCGGTGCACGTGGCGGAGCCGGCCGACGGGGTGGCGGAGGTCTCGGCCCTGGTGCGGCGCGGCGTCCGGTGCACGGCCGTCGCCCTGCGGCTGGAGGGCTTGGACGGTCGCTGGCAGTGCACCGCCCTCGAGCTCGGCTGAGTTGCTGAGCTCCAGCTGCGCCTACCGTCAGGTCAGCTGGCCCGGTTCCTCGGGTCACCGTGGCAGCGCTTGAACTTCTTGCCCGAACCGCAGGGGCACGGGGCGTTGCGCGGCACGTCGCCGTAGCCGCTGTCGTCCACGTCCACCGCGGTGGCCACTCCCCCGGAGTCACCGGTGTCGCCGTCGATGGTCGGCGCGGAGTACTGCAGCCGGGTCGGACGCTTCGGGGCCTCCAGACCCTTGGCGACCAGGTCGGGGTGCCGGTCGCCGGTGGCCTCGTCGGCGTCAGCCGTCGCTGACCCCTCTGCGTCGGCGTCGACCTCGACCTCGAGGTTGAACACGAAACCGACCGACTCCTCCTTGATCGCGTCCATCATGTTCGCGAACATGTCGAAGCCCTCGCGCTGGTACTCGACCAGCGGGTCGCGGTTGGCCATGGCCCGCAGGCCGATGCCCTCCTGCAGGTAGTCCATCTCGTAGAGGTGCTCGCGCCACTTGCGGTCGAGCACGGACAGGACGACGCGCCGCTCGAGCTCGCGCATCACCTCGGCGCCGAGCTGCTCCTCGCGCTTGTCGTAGGCATGCTGCGCGTCGGCCTTGAGCTCCTCGGCCAGGAACTCCGTCGTCAGCGACGAGCGGTCACCGCCCGAGGCCTCTTCGAGCTCCTCGATGGTGAGGGACACCGGGAACAGCGTCTTCAGCGCGGTCCAGAGCTGGTCGAGGTCCCACTGCTCGGGGTAGCCCTCGCTGGTCGCGGCGACGACGTAGCCCTCGACGACGTCGTTGGCCATGTGACGCAGCTGCTCGTGGAGGTCCTCGCCCTCGAGCACGCGGCGCCGCTCGTTGTAGATGACGACGCGCTGACGGTTGAGGACCTCGTCGTACTTGAGGACGTTCTTGCGGATCTCGAAGTTCTGCGCCTCGACCTGGGTCTGCGCCGAGCGGATGGCGTTGGACACCATCTTGGACTCGATCGGCACGTCCTCGGGGATGTTGAAGCGGGTGAGGAAGTTCTCGACCATCGCGGCGTTGAACAGCCGCATCAGGTCGTCGCCCAGGGAGAGGTAGAACCGCGACTCGCCCGGGTCGCCCTGCCGGCCGGATCGGCCACGAAGCTGGTTGTCGATGCGGCGCGACTCGTGTCGCTCCGTGCCGAGGACGTAGAGGCCGCCGGTCTCGGTGACCTCGTCGTGCTCGGCCGCCACGCGCTGCTGGACCTGCTCGACCGCCTCCGGCCAGGCCTTCTCGTAGTCCTCGCGCGTCTCGACCGGGTCGAGGCCGCGCGAGCGCAGCTCCTGGTCGGCGAGGAACTCGATGTTGCCGCCGAGCATGATGTCGGTGCCGCGGCCGGCCATGTTGGTCGCGACGGTCACGGCGCCCTTGCGGCCGGCCTGGGCCACGATCGCGGCCTCCCGGTCGTGCTGCTTGGCGTTGAGGACCTCGTGCTTGATGCCGCGCTTCTTCAGCAGGGTCGAGAGGTGCTCGGACTTCTCCACGCTGACGGTGCCGACGAGGATCGGCTGGCCCTTCTTGTTGCGCTCCTCGATGTCGTCGACCACCGCGTTGTACTTCGCCGCCTCCGTCTTGTAGACGAGGTCGGCCTGGTCCTTGCGGATCATGTCCTTGTTGGTCGGGATCGGCACGACGCCCAGCTTGTAGATCTGGGAGAACTCCGCGGCCTCGGTCATCGCCGTACCGGTCATCCCGGAGAGCTTGCTGTAGAGGCGGAAGAAGTTCTGCAGGGTGATGGTCGCCAGGGTCTGGTTCTCCTGCTTGATCTCCACCCCCTCCTTGGCCTCGATGGCCTGGTGCATGCCCTCGTTGTAGCGGCGGCCGGACAGCATGCGGCCGGTGTGCTCGTCGACGATGAGGACCTCGCCGTTCATCACGACGTAGTCCTTGTCGCGCTTGAACAGCTCCTTGGCGCGGATGGCGTTGTTGAGGTAGCCGACGAGCGGGGTGTTCACCGACTCGTAGAGGTTCTCGATGCCGAGGAAGTCCTCGACCCGCTCGACGCCCGCGCTCGAGCACGCCGACGGTGCGCTTCTTCTCGTCCACCTCGTAGTCGGCGTCGAGCGCGAGCCTCTGCACGATGCCCGGCGAAGTCGGCGTACCACTTGGTCGCCTGGTCGGCCGGCCCGCTGATGATCAGCGGCGTGCGTGCCTCGTCGATGAGGATGGAGTCGACCTCGTCGACGATCGCGAAGTTGTGGCCACGCTGCACCAGCTCGCGCTCGTCCCAGGCCATGTTGTCGCGCAGGTAGTCGAACCCGAACTCGTTGTTGGTGCCGTAGGTGATGTCGGCGGCGTACTGCTCGCGGCGTTCCGCGGGGCGCATCGCCGAGAGGATGACGCCCACCTCGAGCCCGAGGAAGCGGTGCACGCGGCCCATCAGCTCGGACTGGTACTCGGCGAGGTAGTCGTTGACGGTCACGACGTGGACGCCCTCACCCGACAGGGCGTTGAGATAGGCCGGCAGCGTGGCGACCAGCGTCTTTCCTTCACCGGTCTTCATCTCGGCGATGTTGCCGAGGTGCAGGGCCGCACCGCCCATGATCTGGACGTCGAAGTGACGCTGGCCCAGCGTGCGCTTGGCTGCCTCGCGGACCGTGGCGAACGCCTCGGGGAGCAGGTCGTCGAGGGTCTCGGCCTTGCCGTCCTCGCCGGCGAGGCGCTTGCGGAACTCGTCGGTCATCGCCTGCAGCTCGGCGTCGGTCATCGCCGCGAACTCGTCCTCGATGGCGTTGACCTGGGTGCGAGATGGCGCTCAGCTTGCGGAGGATCCTGCCCTCGCCGGCGCGGAGCATCTTGTCGAAAAAGGCGGGCACGCGGTCACTCCTGGCCATGTCTGGGGGTACGACGTCCGTTCATCGTAGGCGCAGCGCTGCGCCTACCCCGCATAACGGCTCGACCGGTCGGGCGGGTGCCCGGTTGGATGGCCGGCGTGAAACCCGTCGATCTCAGCGATGAGCAGGTCCGGCTGCGGCAGGCGCGACCGGAGGACGTCGAGGCCATCACCGCCGCCTGCCAGGACCCGGAGACGCAACGCTGGATCCCGGTGCCGGTCCCCTACGAGGCCAAGCACGCGCAGGAGTGGATCGCCGCGCGGGCGGGCGCCTGGGCCGAGGACCAGGAGCTGAACTGGATCGTGGTCGATCCCGACGACCGGCTGCTGGGGACCGTGGGCCTGCACGCGCGCGACGACACGATGCGCGAGATCGGGTTCTGGACCGCTCCGTGGGCGCGCGGCCGCGGGGTGACCACGGCCGCCACCCGGCTGGTCTGTCGGTGGGCCTTCGACGAGCTGCACCTGGAGCGGGTCGAGTGGTGGGCAGCCGTCGGCAACGTCGGCTCCCGCAAGGTTGCCGAGAAGCTGGGCTTCACCATCGAGGGCACCTGCCGGAGCCGGCTGTTGCACCGCGGCGAGCGACAGGACGCCTGGGTCGGCGGCCTGCTGCGCGGTGAGCTGCGATGACAGGTGCGGTGGGGATCGAGCACGTCGAGCTGAGGGTGGACGGCTGGCTGCTCCGGCCGCCGCGACCGGAGGACACGGCGGATGCCCTGGCGATGCTGACCGACCCGGAGGTGCGGCAGTGGAACCCGGTGCCCTCCGTCGCCGATGCCGCCACCGCCGAGGAGTGGCTGGCCCGCGGGGCTGACTGGAGCGACGGCGACCACGCGACGTTCTCCGTCGTCGACGCCGCGACCGGCCGGTTCGCGGGCAACGTCTCGCTGCACCGCATCGACCGCGAGCAGGCCAACGCGTCGATCGGCTACCGGGTCGCAGCCTGGGCACGCGGGCGCGGCGCCGCCACGGCCACGGTCGCCGAGGTCACCGACTGGTCGTTCACGTCCCTCGGGATCGAACGGGTCGAGCTGTGTCACGCCGTGGCCAACCCGGCGTCCTGCCGGGTGGCCGTCAAGGCGGGCTACGCGATGGAGGGCACCCTGCGCGCGTCGTGGGCGCACGACGACGGGAACCGCTACGACGAGCACATCCACGGGCGCCTCGCGAGCGACCCGAAGCCCTGACCCAGCCGACCCGCTAGCGCAGCTCGGCGCGCAGGGCGGGTGCCAGGTCGCCGCGGTCCTCCACGACGACGTCGCCGAGACCGAGCCAGGCCGCGAGGTCGCGCAGCTCGGCGGCCAGCTCTGCCGCGGTCTCCTCGGGCGCCGACGCCTCGGCCCACGCCGACCGCACCAGGAGGGCACCCGCGCCGCGGTCTGCCTTGAGGTCGACGCGGGCGACCAACCGGTCGTCGAGCAGGAACGGCAGCACGTAGTAGCCGTGCACCCGCTTGGCCGCCGGCACGTAGATCTCGATGCGGTAGCGGAAGCCGAACAGCGCCTCCACCCGCGTCGCGCTCCCAGACGAGGGGGTCGAACGGCGACAGCAGGGCCCGGGCCCGCACGGCCCGGGGCACGCGGGCGTCGCGGTGCAGGTAGGCCGGCCGCTTCCAGCCCTCGACCTGGACGGGCAGCAGGGTGCCCTCGTCGAGCAGCCGCCCGATCGCGACCCGCCCGTCCTCGGGACTCAGCCGGAAGTAGTCGCGCAGGCACTGCTCGGACCCGACGCCGTGCGCTCGGGCCGCGATGCGCGTCAGCTCGGTGAACGCCTCCTCGTTGGACAGGTCAGGGGCGTCGAGAACGGCCGGCGGCAGCACCCGCTCGGGGACCGCGTAGCGGCGCTCGAACTGCGTGGTGCGCCCGGCCGACATGACCTCGCCGGACCAGAACAGGTGCTCGATCGCCTGCTTGACCAGCGACCAGTTCCAGCCCCAGTTCGACCTTGCTGCGCGGCACGTCATGGGCCAGGGCGATCTCGACGTTGGCGGCGGTGATCGGCCCGCGGTCGCGCACCTCGGCGAGCACGGCGGCGACGAGCTTGGGGTGCTCGACGGCGATCCGCCGCATGCTCCCCCACGCCTCCTCCTGCCACCGGCTCATCCGCCACCGCAGCAGGCGGTAGGTCGTCGGCGGCACCAGGCTCGCCTCGTGGGCCCAGTACTCCACCAGGCGGCGCGGCGCCCGGCCCGCGGCGCGGTCGAGCAGCGCCCACGTCGTACGGGCCCAGCCGGCTGAACAGCGGCAGGTAGTGGCTGCGGACGAGCACGTTGACGCTGTCCATCTGCAGCAGCCCGATGCGGTCGACCACCGCCGTGAGCTGGCGCATGCCGGGGACGGCCGGGCGCGGCGCGGCCAGGCCCTGGGCGGCCACCGCGATCCGGCGGGCCTGGGCGGCCGAGAGCCGCGGGATCGACGCGGTGCTCACGGCGCTCACGGCCGTGATGCTGCCATGCCGGCACCGACACACTTCAGACGCGGCGTTCGGCAGGACCGATCCTTGCAGTGGGCTGCAGTACGTTGCCCGCACGGAGGGGATGCTGCGTCGTGCCCGGAGTGCGCAGTGCCGCAGCGACCGTCGACCTCGCCGTGGCCGTCCTCGTCGCCGGGCACGGCCGTCGCGGTGCCCGCGGCGAGCGCGATCCGCAGCCGAGACGATTCGCATCGGTACGTCGGTGCAGGGCCGCCCGCTCGTGGCGATCCACCGGTGGACCGCCGGGTGCGACCAAGCGGGTCCTGGTCATCGGCAACATGCACGGCGACGAGCAGGCCGGCATCAAGGTCATCGAGCGGCTCAAGACGCGCACGGTGCCGGCCAACGTCAGCCTCTGGCTGATCCCGTCGATCAACCCCGACGGGACCCGCGTCAGCACGCGGACCAACGCGCACAAGGTCGACCTCAACCGCAACTTCCCGCGCTACTGGGTCTACAGCCGGCCGGGGCACGTCGAAGTACTCCGGCCCGCGCGCCGGCCAGCGAGCCGGAGACCCGGGCCCTGATCGCGTTCGTGAAGAAGTACCCGCCGCGCACCACGATCGTCTTCCACCAGCCGCTGTACGGCGTGGACTCCTACCAGGCCAAGTCGATGACCCTGGTGCGCGCGCTGGCTCGCGAGACCGCCATGCCGGTCAAGTCGTTCGACTGCTCGGGCACGTGCCACGGGACGTTCACCGGCTGGCACAACGCCGACGTCGCCGGCCGCGCCGTCACGGTGGAGCTCAGCACGTCGCCGACGACCTGGCGCCTGGACAAGGTGACCCGCGCGGTGCTCACCGTCGGCTCGGCCTACTAGCCGAGCCCGCGGTGGGCGGAGCTAGGTGATCTCGAGCAGCTTCTCGCGAACCGCGTAGACCACGGCTTCCATCCGCGAGTGCAGCTGGAGCTTCTCAGGATGTTGCGGATGTGGTTCTTCACGGTGTTCTCGGAGATGAACAGCTCCTTGGCGATGTCGCGGTTGTTCAGGCCGCGCGCGACCAGCTTGAGGACCTCGAGCTCGCGGTCGGTGAGCCGCGGCGCGGGCAGCTGCTTCTCGTCGCCCTTCTTGATCATCGTGGCGAACTCGGTCAGCAGCTTGGACGCCATCGACGGGCTGATCAGGGACTGCCCGCCGGCGACCGAGCGGATGGCGGCGGCGACCTCGTCGATCGAGATCTCCTTGAGCAGGTAGCCGCTCGCGCCCGCCTTGATCGCGTCGTACAGGTCGGCCTCGTCGTCGGAGATCGTCAGCATCACGATCTTGGCGCTCGGGACGACGTCCTTGATGGCGGTGCACGCCTCGATGCCGCTGCGTCGCGGCATCCGCACGTCCATCAGCACGATGTCGGGCAGCAGGGCCGACGCGAGGTCGACCGCCTCCGCTCCGTCGCTGGCCTCGCCGACGACCTCGATGTCGGTCTCCTGACCGAGCACCATCTCCAGCCCGCGGCGGAACAGGGCGTGGTCGTCGACCACGAGCACGCGGATGGCCTCGCCGGGCCCGGTCGGCCCGGGAGCAGCGACGGCTGCGCCGGGGACCTGCTCCGTCACCTTGGGCTCCTTCACGGGCAGACGTCCTGGATCATCGTTCGGACGGCGCCATGATGGCACGGAAGGGCCAGCCGCCGGACCCGAAACCGGCCGACCGGGCTAGACCCCGCGCTACCCCTCGAGGCGGATGAGGCCGTAGTCATAGGCATGGCGGCGATAGACGACGCAGGGCAGCGAGCTGTCGGCATCGATGAACAGGTAGAAGTCGTGGCCCACGAGCTCCATCTCGTAGAGGGCCTGGTCGATGCTGATCGGCTTCGCGTCGTGGGTCTTCTCGCGGATCACCAAGGGACGAGCATGGTCCGTGCCGTCGCCGTCGACACCGTCAGCCAGCAGCGGCTCCTGGCTGTCTCGGCCGGCGAGCTTGTCGCGCGCGGCGGCGTCCAGGCCGGCCGTGGCCATCGCCACGGACACCGGGGTCTTGTTGCCGTGGTGGACCCGGCGCCGGTCGTGCGAGCGGCGCAGTCGCGCCTCGAGCTTCTGGTAGGCCGCGTCCAGCGCGGCGTAGCCGTCCTGGGCCGACGCCTCCGCGCGTACGACGGGGCCCCGCGAGTAGACCGTCAGCTCGACGCGCTCACACAGGTCGGACTGCCGTGGGTTGCGCTCCCTGGACAACTCGACATCGACGCTGATCACCTTCGGGTCGAGCTTCTCGATCTTCGCGAGCTTCTCCGCGACCTGCTGGCGGAACCGCTCGGGGATCTCGGCATGCCGACCCTTGACGACGATGTCCACGTAGGGACCCTTCCTGTTGGCTGACGGAATGCACACACGTGTTGCTGGTTACCCGTCGACGACCGGAGGCACCCGTCCGGCCGACCTGGTCTTCGACCCCACATCCGCCTGCTGAGGGTCTCGCAGCGGTAGCCGCCACTACTCCCCTTCTCCCGGATCGGAAGCCGTCTGGACCTCCGGCGGGGCAGGACTCACCTCTAAGCCGCACCGTGATCGGTCGACGAGAAGTCGCCTTACGTGGGCCGTTTTGCCTGCGGCTGGCATCGGCTTGCCCGATCCGCACTCCGCGAGGGAGCTTGGGTCGGACGCAACCACGGACCCGGACGGGTGCCATAACGTGACGCTAGCCGCATGCGGGTCAAAGGCATAGGCCGGGAGGTCGCCTTCGCCTGGTTGCCGCGACAACGGCGGCGCACCGGACGTCCGCGCCCGCGGCCCGCAGAGCCCGTGCCGTCTCGTCGATGCTCGCCCCGGTCGTGATCACGTCGTCGACCACGACCACCGCGCGACCGCGCACATGACGGGTGAGCCGGTCCGGAACGGCCAGCGCTCCGTGCAGATTGGCCGCGCGCTCGCGCGCATCCAGCCCGGCCTGGTCGGCCATGCCGCGGACGATGCGCACGACGGGAAGCACCTCGACGTCCGGGCCGGCCCGGCGAACGGCGGCGGCGGCCCGGCGGGTGAGTCGCAGCGTCGCGTCCTGACCGCGCCCGCGCACCGCGGTACGACGGGACGGGACCGGCACCAGGGCAACGTCAGCGGTCCGGTCAGCTCCGTCCGGCCGCCAGCCCGGCCAGCACCGACCGGGCAAGGGCGTCTCCGAGCGGAGCGACCAAGGCGTACCTGCCGTCCTCCTTGTGCGCGAGGATCGCGCCGCGCGCGGCGCCGTCGTAGTCGGCGACGGCCCACGGTGGCGGCAGCCCGGCCGGCACAGGTGTCGGCCAGGCCGGGCGGGCCGGACCGGCCAGCTCGAGACGGCAGCCCGGGCACAGCAACGTCGCGCCCTCGCCGGAGTCGCTCGCGCAGCCGGCGCACTCGCCCGGCAGCACCAGGTCGACGAGGGCCGCGCCCGCCAGCCGCAGTCGTCCAGCCATCGTGGCGAGCGTGGCAGTCCGGCAGCGCTCCCGACGGATCGACGGACCTGGCTGTGCACGGCCGCGGGATGTGGACGGCCGGGTCAGCCGGGGTAGGCCGGATCCGCGCCAGGTCCGAGGTCGACCCAGCCCCGGCCCGAGGTGTACTGCGCGATCCGCCCGCCCGCCGTCCCCGCGAGCAGGGGACGCTGCTGCGGAGCGGCGGCCATCGAGACGAGCCCGGTCTCGGGCTCGACCGGCGCCACGTCGTAGCCGTCGGTGTCGGTGAGGAACGGCGTCACCTGCCCACCGCTCTGGGCGCCGAGCACGGCCAGCGTGGTGGCGTCTGCCCACGCGACGCTGCGGACGGAGCGCAGCTCCGGGAGGATCTCGGTGAGGTGCTCGATCGCCGCCGTGGGAGCGCCGGCCCGGCCGCGCACGATGCTGCCGACGTACAGCCGGGCCTGCGCCCCGGTCCCGGCGACCACCGCGACCCGCGCACCGTCGCGCCCGACCCGGATCCCGGTGACCCGGCCGGCCGGCACCCTGGGGACCTTCACCGCGACCGGGTCTCTCGTGCCGTCGGGGATCATCCACACCCGACCGACCGGCGCGTCGACGACCCACAGGTTGCCGCCGGCGTCCCAGGACGGGGTGGACAGCGCTGACCCCCGAAGCCGCTCGCCGAACGGTCTCGTTCTCGGCCAGCCGGCCGGTCACCAGGCCGCGGCCGCCGTCGACGACACCCGCGGCCTGGGCACCGTCGAGCGAGACGGCGGGCTGCCGCAGGGCCGGGCGCCCGCTGCCGGCCGGCCCGGGCACGGGGGTGAAGCGCCCCGCCACGATGCGTCCGAGCCGGCCGCCGCGCACGGCGACCGCGTCGACGCCCTCCTCCAGCCCCGCCGGGTCAAGGCCGCTCCACGCATCGGCGGGACTGCACCTGACCCTGGCCGGGCACGGACAGGTCGTCGCCCTCCACGGACAGCTGCAGCCCCTGGAACTCGGGCAGCTGCTTGAGGGTCCACACCAGCTGTGCCGACATGAGCGCCCGCGCCGCGCCGTCAGCCTTGAGGGCAGAGGCATCGAGGTTGACCTGCGCGATCCCGTCGCGCACCGGCACCGACGAGACCGCGAGCGAGGTGCCTCGGGGGAAGGCGGTCGTGGTTGCCGCCGCGAGCTCCTCGGTCGGCCCCCCGAGCAGCCGGGTGACCAGCGCCGTGGACAGGCCGGGAGCCGACGGCAGGAACACCGTGTCCGGCACCAGCACCCGTCGCGACGGCGCCAGGAAGTAGAGGTTGAGCTGGCGGAAGGTCTCCTGCACGTCGCTCTGCGTCAGCACCAGCCCGTTGTCCAGCGACGCGATCCGCCACTCCCCGTCGACCCGCGTCATCGGGAAGGACCGCCTCAGCCGGGTGCCCCCGGCGTACGCCGGTAGTGGCCCTGCCCGTCGATGCTCGCGACCTCCGTGGCGGTCAGCTCGACCTTGCCGTCACCGGTCGGCTCCACCGAGAACGGCGCCTCCGAGCGGTCGTAGACGGCGGTGCCGGTGCTGGGCTTCCACCGCTCCCGTGCCGCCGGTGCCAGGTAGAGCCGCGCGACGGCGTGGTCGTTGACGAAGTCGGCACCGGCCTGGAGGAAGCCGCGCACGATGTCCTGCGGTCGCGATCCCGGGACCGGTGGCTGGCCGATGACCCGCACGCCCACGTCGTCACGGTCGGCCTGCAGGTCGCGACCGGCGCGGACCGGGCCGCTGGTGGGCAACGAGCTGCAGCCGGTCAGCAGGGCGGCGGCGAGCGCAACGGCCGCCGCGGCGCGACGCCGGTCAGACATCGTCGACCTCCGTGGGGACCGTGCGGCGGTAGGGCTGACCCGCCGCCACCGGCTGCGGCCGGGTGAAGTCCACCGGCTCGAGCGGGATCGGCGACCGCTCCAGCTCGACCCCCTGGAGCCGGGGCAGCGTGACCCGGAACTGCGACCCGGTGCCCGGCTCGCCCCACGCCTGCAGCCAGCCGCCGTGCAGGTGGACGTCCTCCAGGGCGATCGACAGGCCGAGGCCGGTGCCGCCGGTGGTGCGCGCCCGGGCCGGGTCGGCGCGCCAGAACCGGTTGAAGACCAGGGCTCCCTCGCCGGGACGCAGGCCCACGCCGCGGTCGCGCACCGCGACCGCGACGGCCTGGTCGTCGGCAGCGAGGCGTACGTCGATGGGCCGGCCCTCGCCGTGCTCGATGGCGTTGACGACCAGGTTGCGCAGGACCCGCTCGATGCGGCGGCTGTCGACAGCGGCGACGTACGGGCCGTCCGGGGCGATCAGCTCGACCCGGCTGCCGCGGCGCTCGGCCAGCGGCTCGGCGGCCTCGATCACCCGCGCGGCGATGCGGCGCAGGTCGGTGGGCTCGACCTCGAGCAGGGCGGCGCCGGCGTCGTAGCGGCTGATCTCGAGCAGGTCGGCGAGCAGCGCCTCGAACCGGTCGAGCTGGGTCTGCAGGATCTCGGCGCTGCGCTGGACCGACGGGTCGAAGTGCGTGCGTGCCTCGTGCAGCACGTCGGCGGCCATCCGCACCGTCGTCAGCGGCGTGCGCAGCTCGTGGGAGACGTCGGAGACGAAGCGGCGCTGCACCCGGGAGAGATCCTCCAGCTGGCGGATCTGCCGCTGCAGGCTGGTCGCCATCCGGTTGAACGACGCGGCGAGCCGGGCCAGGTCGTCCTCGCCGCGCACCCGCATCCGCTCCTCGAGCCGGCCGGCGGCGAGCCGTTCCGCGATCCGCGCGGCCATCCGCACCGGGGTCACGACCTGGCGGGTGACCAGCCAGGCGATGCCGCCGACGAGCAGCACCATGCCGAGCGCGGCCAGGGCGAGGGTGCGGCGGACCAGGTCGAGCGTCTCCTGCTCCTTGTCCAGCGGGAACACGAAGTACAGCTCGTAGGGACCGGACACGGTCGGGATCACGACCGGGGAGCCGATCGCGACGACCGGCACCTCGCCACCGCCGGCCCGGCTGATCGCGCCGTAGGTCCACACCTGGTCGCCGGTGGTCTGCACGGCGCGCCGGAGCCGGTCCGGGACGGTGGCCGGCGCGCAGCTCGAAGGACGAGGCACCCAGCGGGGCGTCGGCGGTCGCCGTCTGCGGACCTCGCAGCAGGGCGACGTCGTTGGCGCCGGCCGGGCCGCCGGCGGAGGCCAGCCGGTCGACCAGGTCGCGCAGGACGGTCTCGTAGACCGTCGGGTCGGTCCGGTCGGCCGAGTCGAACGCGTCCTGGGCGGTGCGGCTGCCGGTCGCGGCCTCGGCCAGCGCCGCCTGGACCTTGGCGTCGAGCAGGCCGCGACTCCACCCGGTTGAGCAGCAGGGTGCCGAGGACGAGGATCACGAGCAACGACAGCACGACGGTGGTCGTGACCACCCGGAGCTGGAGGGAGCGACGCCACTGGGCGATGCCGCGACGCCAGAACCTCCGCGGGATGCGTCGGACGCGGGACGCGAGCGAGGTGGTCAGTGACGGTCCCTGCTCATGCCGGGCCCGCCTTGTAGCCGACCCCGCGGACCGTCACGACGACCTCGGGGTTCTCGGGGTCGCGCTCGACCTTGGACCGCAGCCGCTGCACGTGCACGTTCACCAGCCGGGTGTCGGCCGCGTGGCGGTAGCCCCAGACCTGCTCGAGCAGCACCTCGCGGGTGAACACCTGCCACGGCTTGCGGGCCAGCGCGACGAGCAGGTCGAACTCCAGCGGGGTCAGCTGGATCGGGTGGCCGTCGCGCTTGACGGAGTGACCGGCGACGTCGATGACCAGGTCGCCGATCTCGAGCATCTCCTGGGTCGGCTCCTCGGTGCGGCGCAGCCGGGCCCGGATGCGCGCGACGAGCTCCTTGGGCTTGAACGGCTTGACGACGTAGTCGTCGGCCCCGGACTCCAGCCCGACCACCACGTCGATGGTGTCCGTCTTGGCGGTGAGCATCACGATCGGTACGCCGGACTCGGCCCGGATCTGCCGGCAGACGTCGATGCCGTCGATGCCCGGGAGCATCAGGTCGAGCAGCACGAGGTCGGGCTTGTGCTCGCGGAAGGCGGCCAGCGCGCCGTCACCGTCGGAGCAGAGGAACGGCTCGAAGCCCTCGCTGCGCAGCACGATGCCGAGCATCTCGGCCAGTGCGGTGTCGTCGTCGACGATGAGCACGCGTCCCCTCATGTCTTCCATCGTGACACTCCGGGGGCGGCCGTGCCGCCATGACACCCGATCGTCACCCCGCGTGCGGCCCCCGGGGTGGACATGTCAGGCATGACACGATGACGCCATGTCCGACCAGCCGGGCCTGCCGGGCCAGCCGCCGCAGGTACCACCCGCGCCGCCCGGGCCGCCCGTCCCGCCGGTGCCGCCCGGCTGGGCGCCGGTGCAGCCGCCCGCCGCACCGGGCTGGGCCCCGGCAGCCGGCGCCGGCTGGGCCAGGCCACCGGCGTCGGGGCCAGGCACCGGGTTGGGGCCAGGCACCGGGGTGGGGCCAGGCGCCGCCCGGATGGGCGCAGCCGCCCAAGCCGGGAGTCATCCCGCTGCGGCCGCTCGGCGTCGGCGAGATCCTCGACGGCGCGATCTCCTCGATCCGCCGCGACCCGAAGCTGATGCTCGGCGTCTCGGCGCTCGTGGTCATCGCGTCGACGCTGCTCCAGTCGGTGATCACCTGGCTGCTGCTGAAGGACTCGGGCGCGACCCTGACCCAGCCGACCGGCACGGTGACCGACGACCAGATCTTCGACCTGATCGGCGGCACCATCGTCACCTTCCTGATCTCGAGCACCATCAGCGTGCTCGCGCAGGTGCTGCTCACCGGCATCCTGACGTTCTCGGTGAGCAAGGCGGTGCTGGGTGAGCGCCCGCGCGCGGCCGAGGCGTGGGAGGCGACCCGTCGGCGGCTGCCGGCGCTGCTCGGCCTGACCCTGCTCGTGCTCCTGATCGTCGGCGCCGCGGTGGCCCTGCCCGTCGTACCCGGGATCCTCGCCCTGGTCGCGGGCTCCGACGTCGCGGGCGCGCTCCTGCTGATCGTGGGCGTGCCGGCGGCGATCGTGCTCGCGCTCGCGACGGCCGTGCTCACGTGGTTCGCGGCTCCCATCGTGATGCTCGAGCGGCAGCCGGTGGTGGCCGCGCTGCGCCGGTCGGCGCGGCTGGTCCGCGCCAACTTCTGGCGCGTCCTCGGCCTGTGGCTGCTGCTGCAGCTGATCGCGGGGGTGCTCGGTGGCATCCTCAGCGGTCCGCTCGCCGTGGTGGCGAGCGAGGCCTTCGACAACCCGTTCGGCTGGCAGTCGCTGTCGTTGCAGGCGGTGGGAACGATCCTGGCGAGCACCGTGACCCTGCCGTTCGCGGCTGCTGTCGCGGTTCTCGTCTACGTCGACCAGCGGATGCGCCGCGAGGCACTCGACCTGGAGCTCTCCCGGGCCGCGGGACACGGGCGTCCGGGCAGTCGGCGACCCCGGGCACGTGAGCCTTCCTCTGTCGGTGCCCGTGGAGCTGGGCCGGGAAGCGGCCCGCGACGCGGCCCGCGAGGAGCTCTCCCGGCAGGTCTACCAGCAGGCGAAGCCGGGTCTGGCCCAGCGCGCGCTGCAGTGGCTCTACGGAGCACATCGTGTGCCCTGCTGGACAACGTCGGCAACGCCTCGCCGGGCGGTTTCGCCGGCGTGATCGCGATCGTCTTGCTCATCGTGGCCGCGATCGTCGCGGTGCGGCTCAAGGTCGGTCCCTTCGGCAAGGCCCGGCGCACCGAGGACGCGCTGTTCGTCGGCGGTCCCCGCTCGGCTGCCGAGCACCGGCGGGCGGCCGACGCCCATGCGGCGGCGGGCGAGTGGGCCGAGGCCGTGCGCGAACGGCTCCGCGCGGTCATCCGCTCGCTGGAGGAACGCGCGCTGCTCGACCCACGGCCCGGCCGGACGGCCGACGAGGCCGCGGTCGAGGCCGGCGCGGCGCTGCCCGAGTGCGCGGCGGCGTTGCGCGCTGCGGCGCGCGTCTTCGACGAGATCTGGTACGGCGGTCGCACGGCGTCAGCGGCGTCCGACCAGGTGCGTGCGCGACCTCGACGAGCAGGTCCGCACCAGCCGCTCGGTGCTCTCGGCCGGCCCACGGTGAGCGCCGCCGTGGCAGCCCGCACGGCGGCACCCCGCAGCCTCGACCCCACCAGCCGGGACATCTGGCACGCGGTCCGGGGGCCGGTGCTCGTCGTGCTCGGCGTGCTGCTCGCGGCGGTTGCCGTCGCGGCCCTGGGCGGCGGGTCGCAAGCCGGCCTGCTCGACCCGCGCGCCGTCGACCCGTCGGGCAGCCGCGCGGTCGCCGAGGTGCTGCGCGACCAGGGCGTGCAGGTGCAGCTCGTGCAGACGAACCGCGGGCTGCGCGACATCGCGCTGCCGAGCGACACCGTCCTGGTCGCGTTCCCCGACCTGCTCCGTCCCGAGCAGGCGGAGACCGTCCGGGACATCGGCGCCGACCTCGTCGTGATCGGTTCGCATGCGCCGGAGCAGTTCGTGGCCGGCGTCGAGCTGCGCCAGGAGTCCGCGATGGAGGCCCGGCAGCCGGTCTGCGCCCTCCCCGCGGCCGAGCGGGCGGGCATCGCGGACACCGGTGGCCTCTCCTACGACATGGCTGCCGACGTCGGCAACGACGCCGTCGGCTGCTATGCCCGTGAGGGACTGCCGTCGCTGGTGCAGGTGCGCACCGCCGGGCGCACGGTGACGCTGCTCGGCAGCCCGCAGGCGCTGACCAACGACCGGTTCGACGAGCTCGGCAACGCTGCCCTCACCCTCAGCCTGCTGGGGCAGAACGGCCGCCTGCTCTGGTACCTGCCGTCGTTGGGCTGACGTGTCCGCCGGGGAGCAGCGCTCGTTCTACGAGCTCGTCCCCGACGGCTTCTGGTGGGGGCTCACGCAGGCCGTCGTCGCGGTTCTCGTGCTGATGTTCTGGCGGGCTCGCCGGCTGGGCCCGGTCGTGCCTGAGCCGCTGCCCGTCGTGGTCCGTGCCGCCGAGACGGTCGAGGGGCGCGCCCGGCTCTACCGACGCGCCGGCGCTCGCGACAAGGCAGCCGCCGCCCTGCGCGCCGGCGCGCTCCGCCGGCTGATCCCGCTGATGGGCCTCCCCCGCAGCGCCGAGCCGCCGGCAGTGGTCGACGCCGTCGCGGCGCGCACTCGTCGTACCGCGCCTGACCTCGCTGCCCTGTTGTACGGTGCCGCACCGGCCGACGACGCCGCCCTGGTGCGGCTCGCGGGGGACCTCGATGCACTCGAGAGAGAGATACGCCGACCGTGACCGACTCGACCTACAGCCCCCAGCCGCGCAGCCTTCCGACAACAGTGACGCGGCGCGCGAGTCGCTGCGCCTGCTGCGAGCCGAGGTGGCCAAGGCCGTCGTCGGGCAGGACGCGGCGGTCACCGGCCTGGTCATCGCGCTGCTGTGCCGCGGGCACGTGCTGCTCGAGGGCGTGCCCGGGGTGGCCAAGACGCTGCTGGTGCGCACGCTGTCGGCGGCCCTGTCGCTGGACACCAAGCGGGTGCAGTTCACGCCCGACCTGATGCCGGGTGACGTCACGGGCTCGCTCGTCTACGACGCCCGGTCGGGGCAGTTCTCGTTCCGGTCCGGGCCGGTCTTCACCAACCTGCTGCTCGCCGACGAGATCAACCGGACGCCGCCGAAGACGCAGGCCGCGCTGCTGGAGTCGATGGAGGAGCGACAGGTGTCGGTGGAGGGTGAGCCGCGCCCGCTGCCCGACCCGTTCATCGTCATCGCCACCCAGAACCCGGTGGAGTACGAAGGCACCTATCCGCTGCCCGAGGCACAGCTGGACCGGTTCCTGCTCAAGCTGACCATGCCGCTGCCGGCGCGCGACGACGAGATCGGCATCCTCACCCGGCACGCCGACGGGTTCGACCCGCGCGACCTTGCCGGCGCAGGCGTGCGGCCGGTTGCCGGGAAGCAGGACCTGCAGGCAGGACGCGACGCCGTACGACGGGTGACGATCGCGCCCGAGGTGGTCGGCTACGTGGTGGACCTCGCGCGGGCGACCCGCCAGTCACCGTCCTTGCAGCTGGGCGTCTCGCCGCGCGGCGCGACCGCCTTGATGGCCGCAGCCCGGGCGTGGGCCTGGATGTCCGGACGCGACTACGTCACGCCGGACGACGTGAAGGCGCTGGCCCGGCCGGCGCTGCGCCACCGCGTCGGGCTGCGACCGGAGGCCGAGCTCGAGGGTGTGACGACCGACGCCGTGCTCGACGGCGTGCTGGGCTCGGTCCCCGTCCCGCGCTGATGGCGCTCACCGGTCGGGCCGGGCTGCTCGCCCTGCTCGGTGCGCTGGTCGTCGGGCTGCTCGCACCGGCCTGGTGGGGGCTGCTGCTGGTGACCGGACTGCTCGTCGTGCTCGTCGCCGTGGACGTGGCCCTGGCCGGCTCGGTGCGCGGCCTGCACCTGGACCGGTCGGGAGACGTCGCCGTCCGACTCGGCGAGCCGGCTGCGGTGTCGCTGCGCGTCGGCAACGTCTCGGCACGTCGGCTGCGCGGCCGGGTCCGCGATGCCTGGCCGCCCAGCGCCGGGGCCACCCGGCAACGGCATGACCTCGACGTACCGCCCGGAGAGAGCCGGCAGGTCGTGACGTCGATGCGCCCGACCCGGCGCGGCGACCGGTTCGCGCACCGCGTGACCATCCGCGCGCTCGGGCCGCTGGGCATCGCCGCGCGGCAGGGGTCGCACGAGGTGCCCTGGCGGGTGCGCGTGCTGCCGCCGTTCACGTCGCGCAAGCACCTGCCGTCCAAGCTGGCCCGGCTGCGGCAGCTCGACGGGCGCGCGTCGGTGATGATCCGCGGCCAGGGCACCGAGTTCGACTCGCTGCGCGAGTACGTCGTGGGCGACGACGTCCGGTCCATCGACTGGCGGGCGTCGGCCCGCGCCGATGACGTGATGGTGCGGACCTGGCGACCGGAGCGCGACCGCCGGATCCTGCTGGTCCTGGACACCGGGCGCACGTCGGCCGGGCGGGTGGGCGACGCGCCGCGGCTCGACGCGGCCATGGACGCCGCGCTGCTGCTTGCCGCGCTGGCGTCGCGCGCCGGTGACCGGGTGGACCTGCTCGCCTACGACCGTCGCGTGCGGGCCCGCGTCGAGGGCGTCACCGGCAGCGAGCTGCTGCCGGCGCTGGTGGAGGCGATGGCGCCGCTCGAGCCGACACTGGTCGAGCCCGACTACGCGGGGCTGGTGTCGACCGTGCTCGCGCGGATGTCGCGGCAGTCGCTGGTCGTGCTCCTCACCGGGCTGGACGCGACGCCGGTGCGCGAAGGCCTGCTGCCGTCCCTGTCGATGCTCGTGCGGCGGCACCGGGTGATCGTCGCGTCGGTCGGCGACCCGCGCGTCGACGCGATGGCTGCCGGTCGTGGTGACGCCGAGGCGGTGTACGACGCGGCCGCCGCCGAGCGCGCCAAGGCCGACCGCGACCAGGTCGGCGAGCTGCTGTCGCGGCGTGGCGTCGAGGTCGTCGACGGCTCGCCCGACCAGCTGCCGCCGATGCTCGCCGACCGCTACCTCGCGTTGAAGGCCGCGGGTCGGCTCTGACCCCGTGGATGGCATGCTGCCGGCCATGACCCTGGACCCCACCCGCACCGCCGTGCTGGCCCTGCACTGGCAGGTCAACGTGATCGAGCCGCACGGCTTCTTCGGTGGAATGCTCGCCGAGCCCGTCGCGGCGTCCGGTGTGGTCGCGCGCGCGAGCGAGTTCCACGACGCCGTACGCCGGCTCGGGGTGGGCGTGTTCTTCACCCGCTTCACGATCCCGGAGGGCGAAGGTCAGCTGGTTCGCAACACCGGCTTCATGACCGCCGTCGGTGGTGCGCAGGAGTCGTTCCGGCCGGATGCTCCCTGGTGCCGCGCTGATCGACGCGATGACCGTCGGTGAGCGCGACCTCGTCGTCGACAACCAGCGACTGTCGGGCCTCGCGGCGAGCCCGCTGCCGGACAAGCTCACCGAGCGGGGCGTCGACACGTTGCTCGTCACGGGAGTGGCCACGAACCTCACGGTCGAGCAGACGGCTCGGCACGGGACCGACCTCGGCTTCACGGTGCACGTCGTCACCGACTGCGTCGCCGCGGCCGACGAGGCGACGCACCGCGCGTCGCTCGCCAACCTGGAGCTGGCGACCGCCGGCGGCATGACCGCAGCGGAAGCGCTGGCTCAGCTGTCTGACTGACGTCGAGTGGTGTTGTCGGGGGTCTCGGCAAGGATGGGCGCGCCGTCGGCACCCACCTGGCGGCAGCGACGGAGGCAATCATGGACTGCAAGATCGAGCTCATCTTCGTGCCGGTCAGCGATGTCGACCGGGCCATCGAGTTCTACGTCGAGAAGGTCGGCTTCAACCTGGACATGCAGGCACGGGTCGACGAGAACACCCGCTTCGTGCAGGTGACGCCGCCGACGTCCGCCTGCTCGATCGCCTTCGGGGAGGGCATCAGCGAGATGCCCGTGGGCACGCAGAACGGCATCCAGGCGGTCGTCCCCGACGCGGAGGCGGCCCGTCAGCAGCTGGTCGACAACGGCGTCGATGCGAGCCCGGTCCAGAAGCTGGCCTGGGGGTCGTTCACCTCGTTCGCCGATCCCGACGGCAACACCTGGACGCTGCAGGAGCTGCCGCCGCCGGGCTCCTACACCACGCCGGAGGCCTGAGCCGCCGCGCTAGCCGGCGGTCGGCGCCACGTCGGTGGCGCCGGCGCCGGCGATCGCCCCCAGGTCGCCGGCCTCGGCAGCCCGCCGGCCGAGCACGAAGATGTAGGCCAGAAACGCGGCCCACGCGACCAGCCCGATCCCGATCCGGGCCCAGGTCGGCAGGCCCGACGGCGTCACGAAGGCCTCGATGACGCCCGACAGCAGCAGCGTGCACGCGAGCCCCATCGCGAGCGCGCCCGCGGCCTGGCCCTCCTCCATCAACGCCTGCGACCGGGACCGGGGGCCGGGGTCGATCCACGACCAGCCCAGCCGGAGTCCGGCACCGGCGGCGACGAACACGCAGGTGAGCTCCAGCATCCCGTGCGGGAGGATCAGCCCGAAGAACTGGTCGAGGCGACCGTTCGCGGCCATCAGCCCGCCGGCGATGCCGACGTTGAGCGCGTTCTGCCACAGGATCCACACCACCGGCACGAGAAAGACCCCGAGGACGAGGCACAACGCGCACACCCATGCGTTGTTCGTCGCGACCTGCAGAGCAAAGGACTGCGCCGGCGCCGACGAGTAGTAGCTCCTCGAAGTCGTGCTCGACGAGCTGGCGGATCTCCTCCGGGGTCGCGATCGAGCGCCTGCACGGTGGGGTTGCCGGCCACCCAGACGCCGACGCCCAGGCCGACCAGGCAGAAGGCGACGCCCACCGACGCCCACCAGCGCGGCTGACCGGTAGAGCGCGGCCGGGAACGAGATCGTGAAGAAGCGGGCGACGTCCTTCCACGCCGGCGCGTGCGACCCGGTGACCGCCGAGCGCGCCCGGGCAACGAGCGTCGAGAGCCGGCCGACCAGCGCGGGGTCGGGCGAGGCCGACCGGACGACCGACAGGTGCGTCGCCGCGCGCTGGTAGAGACTGACCAGCTCGTCGACCTCGTCGCCGGAGAGCCGGCCGCGCCGTCCGACCAGCGCCTCGAGCCGCTGCCACTCACGGCCGTGCGCCGCGACGTACGCGTCGACATCCACGCCGCGCAGACTAACCTCCCTGCACGGACGCACCGGCCGCTGAACGGCCGGGCGGAGGAGGTGTGGCGTGAGCGAGCTCGTGGTCGGCGAGGCCGTCGTGCTCGAGATGCGGCTGGCCAAGCTGGCGAGCCGCTCGCTGGCTCTCGCGCTGGACCTCGCCGTGCAGTTGTTCCTGCTGATCGTCGGGACGTTCATCGTCCTCGGCGTGGCCCTGCAGGTCGACGACGCACTCGGCGCCGCCCTGGTGCTCGATGTTCTTCGTCGCCGTGATCCTCGGCTATCCGGTGTCGTTCGAGACGCTCACCCGAGGGCGGTCACTCGGCAAGATGGCACTCGGCCTCCGGGTGGTGCGCGAGGACGGCGGCCCGATCCGGTTCCGGCACGCCCTGGTCCGCGGGCTGGCCGGCATCGTGGAGTTCTGGCTCACCGGAGGCGCGGTCGCGCTGATCACCTCACTTGCGTCGTCCAAGGGCAAGCGGGTCGGTGACTTCCTCGCCGGCACCGTGGTGGTGCGGGAGCGGATGCCGACCCAGGCCGCACCGATCGCGATGATGCCGCCGCAGCTGGCGGGCTGGGCGAGCACGCTCGACCTGGCCCGGGTGCCCGACGACCTCGCCCTGGCCGCCCGGCAGTTCCTGGGCCGCTTCCAGGACCTGGCGCCCGAGGTGCGGGAGTCGATGGGCGGCCGGCTGGCCACGGCGATGGCCGGCGTCACGAGTCCCCCACCGCCACCCGGCGTGCCGGCCTGGGCGTTCCTCTCGGCCGTGCTCGCGGAGCGACGTCGCCGCGAGATGGCGCGGATGCTGCCGCCCGCCGGCTATCAGCCGATGTCGCCGTACGGCGGGCACCACCCGGTCGCGCCGCAACCGCCACCTGCCCCGCCGTACGGCTGGCAGCAACGGTCCGCCGCAGCAGTTCGCGCCGCAGCAGTCGCGCCGCAGCAGTTCGCGCCGCAGCAGTTCGCGCCGCAGCCGCACCGCGGCCCCGGCCGGCGGAAGAGGCGCCGGAGGACGGCAACCCCTTCACGCCACCGGGCTAGCGGACTGAGCCGCTGAAGCCCACTCGCGGAGACAGCTCAGTAGCGGTAGTGGTCGGGCTTGTAGGGACCGGCCACGTCCACGCCGATGTACTCGGCCTGGTCCTTGGACAGCGTCGTGAGCTTCACGCCCAGCGCGGCGAGGTGCGCCCGCGCGACCTTCTCGTCCAGGTGCTTGGGCAGCACGTAGACCTGGGTCTCGTACTGGTCGGTCTTGGTGAAGAGCTCGATCTGCGCGATGACCTGGTTGGAGAACGAGTTCGACATGACGAAGCTCGGGTGGCCGGTCGCGTTGCCGAGGTTCAGCAGGCGGCCTTCCGACAGCAGGATGATCGAGTGGCCGTCGGGGAACACCCACTCGTCGACCTGCGGCTTGATGCGGTTGCGCACCACACCGGGCACCTTGGCCAGCCCGGCGATGTCGATCTCGTTGTCGAAGTGGCCGATGTTGCCGACGATCGCCTGGTGCTTCATCTTGGCCATGTCCGCGGCCGCGATGATGTCCTTGTTGCCGGTGGCGGTGATGAAGATGTCCGCCGTGCCGACGACCTCGTCGAGCGTGGTGACCTGGTAGCCGTCCATCGCCGCCTGCAGCGCGCAGATGGGGTCGACCTCGGTGACGATGACGCGAGCGCCCTGGCCGCGCAGCGACTCGGCGCAGCCCTTGCCGACGTCGCCGTAGCCGAACACGACAGCGACCTTGCCGCCGATGAGGACGTCGGTCGCGCGGTTGATGCCGTCGATCAGGGAGTGGCGGGTGCCGTACTTGTTGTCGAACTTGCTCTTGGTCACCGAGTCGTTGACGTTGATGGCCGGGAAGAGCAGCGTGCCGGCCTGCGCGAACTCGTAGAGCCGGTGCACACCGGTCGTGGTCTCCTCGGTGACGCCCTTGATGCCCTGGCCCATGGCGGTGAACTTGCCCGGGTGCTGCTCGAGGGAGCGACGCAGCAGGTCGAGGATGACCTTGTACTCGTCGGCGTCGCCGTCCTCAGCGGCCGGAACGACACCGGCGGCCTCGAACTGCGTGCCCTTGTGGATCAGCAGCGTCGCGTCGCCACCGTCGTCGAGCAGCATGTTCGGCGCCCGCGCCGTCCGGCCAGGTCAGCATCTGCTCGGTGCACCACCAGTACTCCTCGAGCGTCTCGCCCTTCCAGGCGAAGACCGGCACACCCGCGGGCTGCTCGGGGGTCCCGTTCGGGCCGACCACGACGGCGGCCGCGGCGTGGTCCTGGGTGGAGAAGATGTTGCAGCTGACCCAGCGGACGTCGGCGCCGAGGGCGACCAGCGTCTCGATGAGCACAGCGGTCTGGGTCGTCATGTGCAGCGAGCCGGCGATCCGGGCGCCGCGCAGGGGCTGGGTCGGGCCGAACTCCTCGCGCAGGGCCATCAGGCCGGGCATCTCGTGCTCGGCGAGCTGGATCTCCTTGCGGCCGAAGGCGGCCAGCGAGATGTCGGCGACCTTGAAGTCGATGGTGTCGCGGGTCGTGCTCGGGATGTCGGTCTGGGCGCTCATGTCTCTCCTGGGGACGAGTGCGGGCGGTGCGGTGGACGGGTGGGCGGGCAGCGCGCGCGAATCGGCGACCGTGGTCGCACGCGTGCGGTTGGGAACTGCCCGGCGCGGCCCCTCCGGGCCAACCCATCAGTGACGCCGATGCCTCGTCGGGCAGTTTACCCCGAACTGGTCGCTGCAGGCGACTCGGTGGACGCCTCGGGGTGGCTCGCGTCGATGTCGGGCTCGAGGTAGATCACGCGGGCAACGGGCTCGGCCTCGCGGACCCGGCGCTCGGCGGCGTTGATCGCCGCGGCCACGTCTTCGGCCGACGTACCCGGCGGCACGGCGATCTTCGCGGCCACCAGCAGCTCCTCCGGACCCAGGTGCATGGTCCGCATGTGGATGACCCGCTCGACCAGGTCGTCGTCCTCGAGTGCGGCCCGGATCCGCGCGACGGCCTCCGGGTTGGCTCCCTCACCGAGCAGCAGGCTCTTGGTCTCGATCCCGAGCAGCACGGCAACCGTGACGAGCAGGAGACCGATGGCGATGCGTGCCCAGGCCGTCCCAGATCCCGTCGTCGGTGACCAGCGTGAGACTGACACCGATGAGGGCGAAGACCAGGCCGAGCAGCGCGGCGAAGTCCTCGAGCAGCACGACCGGCAGCTCCGGGGCCTTGGAGTGGCGGACGAACGTCACCCAGCCGGCCTTCGCCGCGGGCATGGTTGGACTCCACGATCGCGGTCCGGAAGGAGAAGCTCTCCAGCCCGATCGCGACCACGAGGACCAGCACGGGTACCCAGCGCCAGCGAGTCGATCGGGTGCGGGTCCTGCAGCTTGTGCCAGCCCTCGTACAGCGCGAACAGGCCACCGACGCTGAACAGCACGATGGCCACGATGAACGCGTAGACGTAGCGCTCGCGCCCGTAGCCGAACGGGTGCTCCGGCGTCGCCGCGCGGCGGGCCCTCTTGCCGCCGAGCAGCAGGAGCGCCTGGTTGCCCGAGTCGGCCAACGGAGTGGATCGACTCGGCGAGCATCGAGGACGACCCGGTCAGCAGGTAGGCGATGAACTTCGTCAGCGCGATCCCGAGGTTCGCGAACAGGGCGGCGAAGATCGCCCGGTTGCTGCCGCTGGTGCTCACGAGCCGGTGCGCTCCTTCACGAAGACGATGGGGTCGATCGGCGTGGGATCGATGCCCTGAGCCAGCGCGAGGTAGACGCTCGCGAAGTCGGTGGGAGCCACCAGGCTCGCCAGCCGGGCGAGGGGGTGCTCGCCGGTGGCCGCGAGCTCCTGTACGCCGATGCCGTACTCCTCGGCGAGGGCCAGGGTCGCCTCCCGCCGGCGGGCGAGCTCAGGCTGCTCCTCGCTGTCCCGGAGCAGCAGGAGGCGCAGCGCCGGCCAGCCACGGCTCGTCGTCGACGCGGTCGCGGAACAGGTCGTCGGAGTCCGCCGCCGCCGAGCCGAACGCGCCGGCGAGCGCGACGACCTGGTTGTGGTGCACCTCGGGCAGCACGCCGGAGACCGAGGGGTACTTCGCGTTCTCCGCGAGCTGGCAGGACAGGCGGAGGGCCGCGACACCGGCGACCTCGCTGCTCCCCCAGACGTAGGGCAACGTGCCGGCCAGGTCGAGGGCCAGCCGCTTGGCCGGGTTGGCGTAGGCCTCGACCGCCGGGCCGCACGCGGCGCTGGTCGCGTCGAGGGCGTCGGCGACCTCGTCGAGCACGGCCGGGGGCACGGTCAGCAGGCCGAGCGCGTCGCCGACCAGGAGGACGGGCACCGAGAGCGCCCAGATGTTGCTCCGCGGCATCCGCCCGGCCGGGTCGACCGGCAGGTGCAGCGCCCGCCCGCCGGCCGACCGCTCCGCCAGCGGCGAGCCCGGCGCTCCGACGGTGATGACGCGGCAGCCCCGGCGCAGCGCCTCGTCGGTGACGGCGAGCGTCTCCTCGGTGCGGCCGGAGCAGGAGACCGAGACCACCAGGTCCATCGGCCCCACCCAGCCGGGCAGCCGGTAGCCGCGATGCGCGATCAGCGGAACGGGACACGCCAGCCCGGCGACCGCGACGAGCACGTCGCCACTGATGCCCGACCCGCCCATGCCGGCCACCAGCACCGCGCGCGGCCGGCCGTCGGCGACCACACCGCTCAGGTCGACCTCGCCGATGCGCAGCGCCGCCTCGCGCACCTGGGCGCCGGCGGTCGCGACGGCGCGCAGCATGCCACCGGGGTCGCCGGCGGAGAGCTTGTCCGGGTCGTCGAGGACCGTCTCGTCTATTGCCGCCGCCATCAGTGCTCGCTCATCGCGTCGGCTTGCGCGCCTCGTCGATGAGCAACACGGGGATGTCGTCGCGGACGGGGTAGGCGAGACCGCACGTGTCCGACGTGCACACCAGCTCCTGCGCCGACTCGTCCACGCGCAGGGCCGCATGGCACTGCGGGCACGCGAGGATCTCCAGCAACTGCGGGTCGAGCTGCATCGTCGTTCAACGCTCCTTCCGGACCAGCGCGAGAACCTCGTCGCGTAGGGCTGCCATGGTGGCATGCGTCGTTGCCTCGACGTTGAGCCGGAGCAGCGGCTCGGTGTTGGAGGCGCGCAGGTTGAACCACCACTCCCCACTCGCGACGGTCAGCCCGTCGAGCTCGTCGACCTCGACTCCCGGGCGGTCGGCGAAGGACTCCCGGACCGCCTCGGTGCGGCCGGCCTGGTCGTGCACCTCGCTGTTGATCTCGCCGGACGCGACGTAGCGCTCGAACTGCGCGGCGAACTGCGAGAGCGGCAGCTGCTGCTCGGCGAGCGCGGACAGCACGTGCAGCGCGGCAAGCATGCCGGTGTCGGCCCGCCAGAAGTCGCGGAAGTAGTAGTGCGCCGAGTGCTCACCGCCGAAGACGGCGTCCGTCCTCGCCATCTCCTCCTTGATGAACGAGTGGCCCACCCGGGTCCGCACCGGGACCCCGCCGTGCTCGCGGATGATCTCCGGCACGGCGCGGGACGTGATCAGGTTGTGGATCACCGTCCCGCCGGGATGCTTCGCCAGCTCGCGCACCGCCACCAGCGCGGTGACCGCCGACGGCGAGACGGGATCGCCGCGCTCGTCGACCACGAAGCAGCGGTCCGCGTCGCCGTCGAAGGCCAGGCCGATGTCGGCGCCCTCCTCCTGCACCCGTGCCTGCAGGTCGACGAGGTTGGCCGGGTCGAGCGGGTTGGCGTCGTGGTTGGGGAACGTCCCGTCCAGCTCGAAGTACATCGGCACCAGCGTGACCGGCAGCCCGGCCAGCACCGCGGGCACCGTGTGCCCGGCCATCCCGTTGGCGGCGTCCACCACGACCGTCAGCGGCCGCGCGGCGCGCAGGTCCACGAGCGAGCGCAGATACTCGCCGTACGACGGGAGGACGTCCCGCGTCGTGACGGTCCCCTTGGCGCCGGAGAAGCTGGGGACGCCCTCCTCGGCCAGCCGGCGCACCTCGGCGAGGCCGGAGTCGCGCCCGACCGGAGTCGCGCCCGCGCGGCACAGCTTGATGCCGTTGTAGCGCGCCGGGTTGTGACTGGCGGTGAACATCGCGCCCGGCAGGTCGAGGTGACCGCTGGCGAAGTAGAGCTGGTCGGTGGAGGCCAGGCCGATGTCGATGACGTCGGCCCCCTGGGAGCAGGCGCCTTCGGCGAACGCAGCCACCAGTGCCTTCGACGACGGCCGCATGTCCTGGCCCACCACGAGCCCCGAGCCGGCCGCGCCGGTCACCCGGGCGAAGGCGGCGCCGATGTCTCGCGCGACGTCCTCGTCGAGCTCGTCGGGGACCACGCCACGGATGTCGTAAGCCTTGACGATCGTGGACAGGTCGGGCACGGCGGCGAGCCTATCGGCCGGTCAGCGACCGGCCGGGCGCCTAGATCTTGCGGGTCTTGTCCAGGACGCGGTCGACCGGCAGCACGCCACCCTCGGAGCCCTGCTCCTCCCAGGTGCGGTGCTCGCAGCGGTGGCAGGACGTGAACTGCACCGGCGACCCGTCGGTGAGGCTCATCGCGATGCGGGTGACCCGCTCGCTGCCACAGGCGCGGCAGCCGGCGCCGGTGCGGGCGCCGCGCTGGGTGAGGGATCCGAGGGGGACGTGGGTGCGGGCAGCAGTGCTTGAGCGAGCCATGTGGGTCTCCAACAGCGGATGAGAAGCGCGATAAGAGGACAGAAAGATGCGATGAAGATGCCGAGCAGATAACGGGGTTGCATCGGCAGCCCCCCGGCGCGGGCTTGAATTACGGGAGGTTCGCGACAAATCGCGCGGCTGAGCCTGACCGGGAGGGCGAACGGTCAGGACTCGGTCAGGAGTCGGTGTCGCGCAGGACCCGCAGGTGTCCGCGCCGGCCGGCTCCGACCGGCATCTGCTCGGGTGCGCCGTCCGGGGCACGCGAGACGTTGGCCGCCTCGCGGACCGCGTCGGCGAGCGCCTCGAGGTCGTCGATGCTCGGACCGAGCAGGTCGGGGTCGGGAGCCAGCCGCAGCACCTCCCAGCCGCGCGGCGCGGTGAGCCGCTCCGAGTGGGGGACGCAGAGGTCGTAGCAGTGCGGCTCGGCGTAGGTGGCGAGCGGGCCGAGCACGGCCGTCGAGTCGGCGTAGACATAGGTGAGCGTGGCAACGGCGGGCCGGCCGCAGGCGGAGCGCGAGCAGCGGCGGAGCGGACTCACGAGCCAGACGTTATCGACCGCCACCGACCACGCCGGGGATCTGCCGCGGCGCGTCGCCGCGGGTCTGGCGCCCGGGACGCTCGACTAGCCTCGGCCCGGTGAGACACGGGCACCGCGACCGCCGCGGCCGGGGCCTGCGGGGACCCCTCGCCCCACCGGGCAGCCCCCTGTGGGTCACCCCTGCCGAGCGCTTCGACGAGCTCGTCCTGGACGCGGTCGAGGCGCTCGAGGAGTCCTGGGCCGAGTCGCTGCGGGCGGTCGAGTTCGTCGTCGAGGAGGTGCCACCGGAGCCGGTCGACGGCGCGGGAGCGGCAGCCGAGGCGCCGGTTCCCCTCGGGCGCACCTTCCCCGCGCGCGAGGGCCGGCCCGCGCGCGTGGTCGTCTATCGGCGCCCGGTCGAGGGCCGCACCCCGGCTTCGCGGCTCCGCGACGCGTTCGTGCACGACGTCGTGGTCGAGCTGGTCGCCGAGCTGCTCGGGCTGGAGCCGGAGACGGTCGACCCCGACTACCCGCACCACGACGGCTGGAGCTGAGCGCGGATGCACGGGGCTGCGCCCGCGACGAGCCGTCAGGGCCCGCTGCGCAGGCCGGTGGACAGGTCGGCCGAGACCTGGGGCACCGCGACGACGTAGCGGCCCGGGAGCAGCGTCGACAGCGTCAGCATCGGGCCCCGGCTGTCGGTCTCGGACAACGATCGAGTGGCGAACACCGGCGCCGAGCCGGACAGCGGGATGACCGTGACGGCGAACATCGGCGCCGCACTGATGTCGCGCAGGTCGACCGCGATCTGGGTGCCCTCGGGCACGCTCACCGTCGAGGGCGTGCCCGTCGCGGGCGGCATCGGCGCCACCTGCACGGTCGCCGTGCCGCGCGGCGAGGCGAGCAGGAGCTGCGCGCCGGCCTTCCCGCCGGCCGCCGCGAGCGCGAGCACTCCTGGCTGGGCTTGCGTCAGCGGGCTGTTCGCCGCCGCGTAGGCGAGCTCCGGCTGCTCGCGTCCCGTTCCGACCCGCGCCAACAGGCCGGCAGTGATCGGCGCGTCGGCCGTGAGCTCCACCGCGACCGCCTCGCCCCGGGCATGCGTCGCGAGGTCGACGTCGCGAACCGTGCCGGCGGGGATCTCGACGACGTCGAGCCCGGCCGGGACGAACGCGCCGTCGGCTGCGAGCAGCCGGACCCGCACGATCGCGTCGGCGGTCCCCGGCGCGAGCACCTGCAGGTGCCGTTCGCCGGACCCGGCCGGTACGCCGGCGACGACGACGCGTCGCGACGGTGCCGCGGCGGGGGGAACCCAGTCGACGCCCAGCGGGTCGAGGCCGCGGATCTGCTGGTCGCGCAGCGCGGCGGCGACGCGGCCCTGGCGCACCTGGACGTGCACACCGAACCGCGGGATGGCCGGGGCCAGCGCGTCGAGCAGGAGCACCTCCTGACCGCGCGCCGCAACCGACACGCCCCGCCCCGACGGTGCGTCGATCTCACCCGCCGGGCCGTAGAGCGTCACGTCCACCTGCGCGGGAGCGGACTCGGGGTTGGTGAGGTAGAGCCGGCCGCGCTGCCCGACCTCGGCGCCGCTGCCGACGAACCAGAAGTCGGTGCCGGCAGCAACGCAGGAGCGTCCCGGACAGACCGCGCAGGTCGCCACTCGGCGTACGGGTGGTCTCCATCGCCGCGAACCCCGGTGCCAGCTCGTCGGTCGCTTCGCCGACCAGCGCGGGGCTGCGTGCGGGCGCCGCTGCCGCGGCCTGCTGGTCGGGCGGGGCCAGCGAGACGACCGGTGCTCCCTTGCGCGAGAGGCGCAGCAGCTGCGCCTGGCCGGACCGCGCCGGTACGCCGTCCAGCCCCGGGGCGGCCATGCCCACCTGGGTCTGCGCGCCCGCGGCCTGGAACGGCTCCGGGCACACGGCCACCCCCCGGACGACCGGCACCGGCGCGCGGTCGGGGGCCTGCGCCACGACGGCCGACGGCGGTCCGACCAGGGTGGAGATGCCGGCCCCCAGGACCAGCAGTGCGGTGACGGCGAGGAAGGACCGGGTGGGCGCGGTTGGCCTCATCGCGTCGCCGCCACCGGGTCGCCCGGGTCGACCGGGACGGGCTGGGCCGGCGGTGGCGGCTCCGCGACCGCGTGCTCGTCGGCCTCGTCGACGGCCCGGACCGACGGCAGGGCCAGCACGAGCGCCACGATCACGGCCGCGAGCTGAAGCCACAGCAGGAGCTGGCGGTTGCCGTCGTCGTAGCCCACCACGAGCAGTCCGCCGTCGGTCGGCAGGGCGAACGCCTGCGCCCACCCGTCGTACACCTGCGGCTCCAGCCGCTGCCCGTCCAGGGTGGCCTGCCAACGGTCGTGGTGCTGGTCGGCAATGGTGAGCAGGCGGGGCGCGCTCGCCGCTGGGATGTCGGTCCGGACCCCGACCGCGCCGGAGGGCAGCACCGTGCCGGTGGTGTCGGCCGGTCCGCTGACGACCCGGACCCGACCGGACGGGTAGCGCACCTTCCACAGCGCCGAGCGGTCCGGCGCGCTGACCCGGACCAGCCCCGGCACCGCGTCGATGGCATCGGCCAGTGCCGGGTCGACGGGGCGGCCGAGCAGCACGAACCGCACGCCGTAGGGCAGCAGGTCGGTGGCGGCGTCACCGCCCCGGCCGGAGGCGAGATCGGCCACCGTCTCGTCCAGCCCGGTGTCGATGTCGGCGCCCGCGACGGTGTCGGCGTCGCCGAGCCGCGGCCCGTCGGCGCGGAGCAGGGCATAGGACAGCCGGCCCTCCTCGAGCTGACGCAGAACCAGGGTGCGGGGACGGTCGCCCTGCTCTCCCTCGGCGGCGACGAACGCCGGCAGGAGCACGGGATCGCGCCGCTCGAGCGGGCCGCCCGCGCCCTGGAACGCCCACCACGACCCGGCCAGGACCGGTACGGCGAGCGCGGTGACGGTGACCACCACCGCCGCGACCTGCCGCCAGCCGAAGCTGCTCCGGGCGATCCGCTCGCGGGCGCCGTCGGCGCCGACCACGGCGGCGAGCACGAGTCCGGCGCCGGCCATCAGCGTCGCCGGCCCGGGCCACGCGGCCACCGAGCCGTCCAGACCCGGTGCATCGAGCCGGGTGTGGCTCAGCGCGATGCCACCGGCGATGCCGGCCAGGGCGGTGGCCCAGCCGGCCGCGACCAGCCGCCGGCGGTCGGGACGCAGCAGCGCCGCCAGCGCGGCCAGCACCAGGCCGACGGAGAACGCGAGCGGGTACATGCCCGGCCCGCCGGGATGCAGGAGGAAGACGGCGAGCGGATGCAGTGCCGGGTCGACCAGGTCCGGGCCGGACCAAGCCGCCTTCGAGCAGGAGCAGCTGCGGGTGGCGGACCAGCTCGGGCAGCCACGGCAGCAGCAGCACGCGGTGGCATGACGAGCAGCACGAGCAGCCGGATCAGGGCGGGCCGGTGCAGCCGCCGTGAGGCGACCGCGCCCAGCCCGAGCACGAGGGCGACGAGATAGACCACCGGCGCGAAGGCCGACATCACCGCGAGCAGCGAGCCACCGATCCAGGCCGCGCGCAGACGGCCGGCGCCTCCGCCGCGGAGCGCGCGCAAGGCGGCCACCGCAGCGATCGGCAGCAGGACCGCAAGGGTGGCGGTGCCGATCCGTCCCGACGCGACCGCTCCGGGCACCGCTGGGAGCAAGGCGTAGGTCGTGGCACCCCAGATGCGCAGCACCGGCGAGGAGGTCACCCGGCGCAGGGCGAGGTAGGCGGTCAGACCGGCCAGCGGGACCGCAGCCAGCAGCAGCACGGACACCGCCGCGCTGGCGTTGCCGAACAACACGGTGCCGAGCGCCGCGATCACCGCGAGGTAGGGCGGCGCGGCCGTGTCGCTGCCCACCCCGACCGGGTGCCACCCCTCGGTGTAGGTCCGCCACAGGTCACTCGCGGTGTCCGGTGCCGGGAGCAGCGCGCCGCCCATCAGCCGGCCGGCGCCGAGCAGGTCACGGCTGGCGACCACCGTCAGCACGAGCAGCGCGAGCGCGAGCACCACCGCGGGCTTGCGGAGGATGCGGCGGACGAGCCCGGTCCCCCAGGACGGCAGGTCCTCGGCGTCCTCGGAGGCAGGGCCCGTCTCGACCGCGCGGTGCCGGCCGGCCGCAAAGCTGGCAGCAGCGCCGACCCCGACGAGGGCGGTGACGGTCTCCATGCCGCGCCGCAGACTCGACGACGGTGAGGCAAGAAGCGGGCGTACGGCGCGGTAGGGCACCACTCGCGTCCGCCGCCGTCGCCAGCGGGCGCGGGCCAACCGGTCGGGTCGGGCGAGGACCGAGCCGAGCGCAAGCACCTCGCCCATCGCGTTGGCAGGCAGCTTGCCGACGAGCAGGCCGAGGGCCCGCAGCGCGGTGCCGACGATCAGCCGCAGCCCCGCGAGGGGCACGAGCAGCAGCGGCAGGTTCGCGAGCAGCACGTAGTTGGCGTGCTGCCGGTCGGTGCGCAGGTAGCGCTCGGCAAACGCCCCCAGCGTCCGCCGGCCGTGCGAGGCAGCCTCGGCGTGGTGCACCACCGCGTCGGTGACGCACACGACCCGGTGCCCGGCGTTGTTGACCCGCCAGCCGAAGTCGACGTCGTCGCGGTAGAGCGACAGCACCGGGTCGAGGCCACCCAGCGCGTGCCACACATCACGTCGTACGAGCATGCCGGCCGTCGACACCGCGAGCACGTCGTGGACGCCGTCGTGCTGGCCCTGGTCCTGCTCGCGTCGCTCCAGCCCCGTCTCGCGGCGACCGCTGCGGGCGATCGTCACCCCGACCTCGAGCAGCGTCCGGCGGTTGCTCCAGCCGCGCAGCTTGGGCCCGGCGACGGCCACGGTCGGGCTCGAGTCGACGTGGCGGAGCAGGTGCTCGAGTGCGTGCGGCTCCGGCTCGGCGTCGTCGTGGAGCAGCCACAGCCACTGCACGGGCTGATCGCCGTCGGGCTCGTCGTCGTCCGGCGGCGGGTAGGCCTCGGCGGACCTCTCGTCGGTGGCCGCCAGGCCGAGGTCGACCGCGGCGCCGAACCCGGTGCCGAGCGGCGCGGCGACGACCCGGTCGGCCCCGAGCAGCTGGCCGAGGATGTCGGCGGACCCGTCGGTGCTCCCGGTGTCGACCGCGACGAACCGCTGCGGCGGCCGGGTCTGGGCCCGCAGCCCGGCGGCGGACTGCGGCAGCCAGCGGGCACCGTTGTGCGCGACCAGCACGGCAGTCACGACATGGCGCCCGAAAGCGGGCGTAATGGGGGCGGTCGACATCTGCGTCGCCACCCTACGGGAGTGCGGTCAGGTCAGACGGCGCTCTTCTTCAGGCGCCGGCGCTCGCGCTCGGACAGGCCGCCCCAGATGCCGAAGCGCTCGTCGTTGGCCAACGCGTAGTCGAGGCACTCCCCCCGGACGTCGCAGGACAGGCAGACCTTCTTGGCCTCCCGCGTCGAGCCGCCCTTCTCGGGGAAGAACGCCTCCGGATCGGTCTGCGCGCACAGCGCGCGCTCCTGCCAGCCGAACTCCTCGAGCGGCTCATCATCGAAGAACTCTTCGATCATCAGCGGAACCACTTCACCCATGGCGCGCCTCCTCGACCCGGATCGCTGCCCCTGATAAGGCAGCGAAAGACACGCTTGGAATTACACGCGTGTTGTTACCCCTTCGTCAAGTGATCCGGTGATATTTAGCCAAACGGACGAGAAACTTCCGCCGAACCGCCGGTTCCGCGGCCGATGACACACTTCCGGCATGCAGATCACGCGGATAACCGCTCTCGCCGGCGGAATCGGCGCCGCGCGGTTCCTGCGGGGCCTGCGCGCGGCCGCTCCCGGACGCGGAGATCACCGTCATCGGCAACACCGGCGACGACATCACCCTGTTCGGGCTGCGGGTCTGCCCCGACCTGGACACCGTCATGTACACCCTCGGCGGCGGCATCGACGAGGCGCAGGGCTGGGGCCGGGCCGAGGAGACGTTCACCGTGCGGGAGGAGCTGGACCGGTACGGCGTGGGGCCGGCGTGGTTCGGGCTGGGCGACCGCGACCTGGCCACGCACGTCGTCCGGACCCAGATGCTCGGTGCCGGCTACCCGCTCAGCGCCGTCACCGCCGCCCTGTGCGAGCGCTGGGGGCTCGGGGCCAACGGGGTCGCCCTGCTGCCGATGAGCGACGACCGGGTGGAGACCCACGTCGTGATCGACGACGAGGAGAACCCGGGCGACGTGGCCCGACGCCGGGCGGTGCACTTCCAGGAGTACTGGGTCCGGCTGCGCGCGAAGCCGCTCGCCCACGCCGTCGTCGCGGTCGGCGTCGAGGACGCCAAGCCCGGTCCGGGGGTGCTCGAGGCGATCGCGACCGCCGACGTGGTGCTGCTCCCCCCGTCCAACCCGGTCGTGAGCATCGGCACGATCCTCGCGGTTCCCGGCATCGAGGCGGCCGTGCGCGAGACGGCTGCACCCGTCGTCGGGGTGTCGCCGATCGTCGGGGGCGCGCCGGTCCGCGGCATGGCCGACAAGGTGCTCGCCGCGATCGGCGTGGAGGCGAGCGCGGAGGCGGTGGCCCGGCACTACGGGCCCGACCTGCTCGACGGCTGGCTGGTCGACGAGCGCGACGCGGCTGCGGTGACCGGCGTCGAGGCCGCCGGGATCCCCTGCCGCGCCGTCCCGTTGATGATGTCCGACGTGCCGGCGACCGCAGCGATGGCGCGCGCCGCCCTCGACCTGGCGGCCGACCGGGCGGCGCGGTGACGGCGGACGCGGGCGGCCTGCAGGTCTGGGCGCTCGACGACATTCCCGAGGTGTCCGCCGGCGACGACCTGGCCGCGCTCATCGCGCAGTCGCTGCAACGGTCCGGGCCGGCGCTGCAGGACGGCGACGTGCTGGTGGTCACGTCGAAGGTGGTCGCCAAGGCCGAGGGCCGGGTGCTGGCGATGGACCGCGAGGAGGCGATCGCGTCCGAGACGGAACGGGTGGTCGCGAGCCGCGGGCGCACCACGATCGCGCAGACCCGGCACGGCTTCGTGCTCGCGTCCGCCGGGGTCGACACCAGCAACACCGCCGTCGGGACCGTCGTCCTGCTGCCCGTCGACCCGGACGCATCGGCCCGCGCGCTGCGCTCGCAGCTGCTCGACACCCTCGGCGTCGACGTCGCGGTCGTGGTGAGCGACACCTTCGGCCGGCCGTGGCGGATGGGTCTGGTCGACCAGGCGGTCGGCGTTGCCGGGCTCGAGCCGCTGCACGACCTGCGCGGCCGGACCGACCCGCACGGCAACGTCCTGGACCAGACCGTGACGGCGGTCGCCGACGAGATCGCCTCGGCGGCCGACCTCGCGAAGGGCAAGCTGGCCGGCCAGCCGGTCGCCGTGGTGCGCGGTCTGGCCGACCGGGTCACCTCGGGTGCCGGGCCCGGTGCGGCGGCGCTGGTCCGGCCGATCGCGGAGGACATGTTCCGGCTGGGGTCGCACGACGTGGTGCCGGCTCGGCGTACGGTCCGCGCCTTCACCGACGCGGCCGTCGACCGCGACGCCGTACGACGTGCCGTGGCCGCTGCGCTGACGGCGCCGGCTCCCCACCACACGACGCCGTGGCGGTTCGTGCTCGTCGAGAGCGCCGGCGTCAAGGAGCAGCTGCTCGACGCGATGCTCGCCGCCTGGGTGCACGACCTGCGCGTCGACGGGTTCACCGAGGAGCAGGTGGCGAAGCGGACCAGTCGCGGCGAGGTGCTGCGACGCGCGCCGTACCTCGTCGTGCCCGTGCCTGGTCAGCGACCGGGCCCACGACTACCCCGACGCGCGCCGGTCCGCGGCGGAGCGGGAGATGTTCCTCGTCGCGATGGGCGCCGGCGTCGAGAACCTGTTGGTCGCGCTGGCCGTCGAGGGGCTGGGCTCGGCGTGGGTGTCCAGCACGATGTTCTGTCGCGACGTCGTGCGGCGCGAGCTCGACCTGCCGGACGACTGGGAGCCGATGGGTGCCGTCGCGGTGGGGCATCCCGCCGGCGGCGGCCGCCGCGCGACCCGCGCTCGCCGCGCGACCCGCAAGGCAGACTTCACCGCTCGGTGCGCTGACATGCTACATCGCGCGGTAGTCGCGGCCGGCGAAGCGTGGCCCGCGACGCGGCGGCAGCGCGACACCCGAGAGCTCGATCATCCGCACCGCGCGGTAGCGGTGACCGCGGTAGGGCTCGAGCAGCTCGAGCATCCCGTCGTCGTCGACCTTCTCCCCGACCAGGGCCCAGCCGACCAGGCCCGCGAGGTGGAAGTCCCCGACCGACACCGCGTCGGGGTCGCCGAGCGCGCGTTGGGCGACCTCCGCCGCGGTCCAGACCCCGATGCCCGGCACGGTCCGGAGCAGGGCCGCGGCCTCGTCGTGCGCCAGGCCGGTGATCTGCTCGAGGCGGCCGGCCGCGGAGGCCGCCCGGATCACGGTCCGCGACCGCGACTGGTCGACCCCGGCGCGGTGCCACTCCCACGACGGCACCCGCGCCCACACGTCCGGGGCCGGCGGGACACGCAGGCCCAGCCCGCGGACCTCGTCCGGCCCGGGTGCCGGCTCGCCGTACTTGCGCACGAGCAGCCGCCACCCGCGCCAGGCCTCATGGCCGGTGACCTTCTGCTCGAGGACGGCCGGGGCGAGCGCCTCCAGCACGAGACCGGTGCGTGGCACCCGCCAGCCGGCGTGCCGGCGCCACGCCTCACGGACCACCGGATGGTGCGGCACGAAGCCGGCCGGGTCGTCGCCGTCGCCGAGCAGCGCAGGCACGGAGTCGAGGGCCCACGCCGCGCCCGGCCCCCAGGCGGCCGCGTCGACCACGCCGTCGGCCGGCGCCAGCCCGAGCCGCATCGTCGCCGCCCCGACCGGCGTCCTGATGGCGCGCCAGACGACGCCGCCGTCGAACCGGAAGCACGGGTCACCCGCGCCGCGGCGCATCGGTCCGAGCGCGGCCGAGAGGCTCACCGCCCGACCGGGCCGCCACCGCCGGGTCAGTTCGGGCATGGGCGCACAGTGTGCAGGGTCGGCGCTCGCGGCACATGGTCATGCGCGAGCGTGCTCGATGACGGGCTCGATCACGATCTCGGCGTTGACCGTGTTGGCGATGTAGCAGGCGTCGTGCGCGCGGCCGACCAGCTTGCGGGCCTTCGCCAGGTCGGCGCCGGCCGCGACGACGATGCGCGGCCGCAGGGTGATGCGGGTGATCCGCACCGGCCGCACGTCCTCGGGCATCACCGCGTCGGCCTCGTCGTCGTAGGACAGCACGTCGATCCGCGACCGGGCGGCCATGGCCAGGAACGACAGCAGCTGGCACGAGCTGGCCGCTGCGAGCAGCAGCTGCTCGGGGTTGTGCAGAGTCGCGGTGACCCGCGGAACGCCGGGTCGCTGCTCAGCACCAGGTCGCCGTCCGCGGGCGGCGTGGCGACGCGGTGGGTCCGGTCGTAGGCGTCGTAGCCGACGCCGGTGGAGCCCTGCCACGACAGGCGCGACGTGTACGTGTGCAGGTGGCTCATCGACCGCTCGTTCCCTTCGTCCCGGCTCAGCCTACGAACGGCACGCCGCAGCGTTGCGTAGACTTCGCGTCCAGTCCCGCCGAGCAGTCCAGCCTGCCGACCGACCTGCGAGAGAGAGCCGTGGCCAACAAGCCCAAAGCGCAAAAAGCTCAAGACCGTGACCGCCGGGCCAAGGTCGAGGCCATGCGCAGGGAGCAGCAGGCCCGCGAGCGGCGCAAGAGCCTGCTGTTCATCGTGCTCGCGGTCGTGGTCGGACTCGGCATCGTGGCCGCGGCAGCGGTCCCGTCGTACCTGAAGAGCCGCAACGACCCCGCGAAGAAGGCGCTCTCGTCGTTCGGCGTGGCCGCCGACGCAGGCCGACTGCAGCGACATCGAGACCAAGGAGGGCACCAACACCGAGGCGCTGCGGGCCCACGTCGAGGACGGCACGGTCGAGAAGTACGCGACGGTCCCGCCGTCCTACGGCCCGCACTGGGGCAGTCCCGTCTTCCCGGCCCGGACCTTCTACACCGAGCGGGACCGGCCGGAGATCGAGCAGCTCGTGCACAACCTCGAGCACGGCTACACGATCCTCTGGTACGACGACACGATCAAAGGCGAGGAGCTGAAGACGCTGGAGGACCTGGCGACGAGCGCGTCGAACAGCGACATGGCCGGGCCGGGCAACAAGTTCATCGTCTCCGCCTGGGACGACTCCTACGGCACGTTCCCCAGCGGCAAGCACCTGGGCATGTCGCACTGGGGGGCGCAGGACAGCTCCATCCAGCTGTGCGGCAAGGTCAGCGGCGGTGCCGTGGAGGCCTTCATGAAGAAGTTCCCCGCAACCGACGCGCCGGAGCCGAACGCCCAGTGAGGTAGCGCGCCGGCTGGTCGGGTCAGTCGGCGCGAGGTGCGTCGCGCGGCGGGCGATGACGACTCCGGCGATGGCGCCGCCCAGCGAGCCGAGCACCTCGTCGAACAGCGTGTCCTCGTACGCCGTGTCCAGCTCGGTCCCGTGCCGGATGAACGTGTACCACTCGCCGAGCTCCCAGATCACGGCGAGCAACGCGCCGATCCCCGCGACGAGCAGGCCGAGCGCCCACGGCGGGCGGATCGGCGCCCGCATGAGCAGCAGGCCGATGCCCGCGCAGAGCAGGAACCAGTTGACGAAGTGGTTGGCGTCGTCCCACCAGCTCAGCGAGTCGTAGAGGTCCAACGTGTTGCCGGTCACGTCGATGAGGAACGGCGCCATGATCAGCCCGAAGGCGGCCCATGGCAACGGCGCGCCGGCGCCGGGTCGGCCCCGGTGGCGCTGGTAGCGCTGGTAGCCGACCCAGCCGGCCGGGACGAGCAGCATCATGACCGGGTAGGCGACCAGCCGGGCGCCGAAGCCCTTGCCCTCGAACTGCGGCAGCCCGTCGACGAAGGTGGCCACCGCCAGCTGGGCGACCGTCAGGACGAACACCGCCACGGTCAGCCGGCGCGGCCACGGCGACTGCTCGGAACCCGCCACTCAGGCGGGCGATGCGGTCGGAGGAGAACCGGATCGCGTCCGGCGGGATGCGGACGTCGTTCCAGACCCGCGCTCCGGCCACGAGCTCGTTGCCGGCCGCAACAACTGCATGATCACCGACGACGGTGGCGGTGAGGGTGCAGCCCGCGCCGACCTCGGCGCCAAGGCCCACGACGGAGTCACGCACCACCGCGCCCTCCCCCACGACGGCGCCGTCCATCAGCACGCTGCCGTGCACCTCGGCCCCGGCGGCGACGACCGAGCGCGCACCCACCGTCGTACCGCCGTCGACCACCGCCGTGGCGTGGACCTCGGCCCCGGGCAGCAGCAGCGACGTCCCCGCCTCCCCCGGCAGCGCGGGCGATCGCAGCCGCCCGAGCACCAGGTCGCACGACCCGCGCACGTAGGCCTCGGGGGTGCCGAGATCGAGCCAGTAGGCCGCGTCGAGGTGGCCGAGCAGGAAGGCGCCCTCGCGCAGCAGGCCCGGGAACGTCTCGCGCTCCACCGACACCGGGCGCCCGGCCGGGATGGCGTCGATGACGCGGCGCCGGAAGACGTAGCAACCGGCGTTCACCTGGTTGGTCACCGGGTTCGGCGACTTCTCCAGGAAGTCGGTGATGCGTCCGCCGGCGTCCGTCGGGCAGCGAGCCGAAGGCCCGCGGGTCGCTCACCTCGGTCAGGTGCAGGGTGACGTCGGCACCGGCGTCCTGGTGCGCCGCGACCTGCTTGGCGATGTCGTGGCCGGACAGGACGTCGCCGTTGAGGATGACCACCGGGTCGTCCGGCCCGCTGCTCAGCAGCCCGGCGACGTTGCGCAGCCCGCCGCCGGTGCCCAGCGGCTCGGTCTCGGTGACGTAGTCGATGGCCAGCCCGAGTCGCGACCCGTCGCCGAAGTGGTCGGAGAAGACCTCGGGCCGGTACGACGTGGCCAGCACGACGTGGTCGACGCCGGCCTCGCGGGCGCGGGCCAGGACGTGGGTGAGGAACGGGACGCCGGCCGTCGGCAGCATCGGCTTGGGTGTGGTGGCGGTCAGCGGCCGGAGCCGGGTGCCCATGCCCCCCACCAGGAGGACCGCTTCGCTCACCGCGCGGCCCCGACCACCCCGGACACGGCTCGCTCGTAGGTCGCGCGATGAGCGGCCGCGGACGCCTCCCACGTGAACTCGCGGGCGCGGCGCGGGCCGGACTCGGACAGCTGCCGCCGGCGGTCCTCGTCCTCGATCAGCCGGCGCAGTGCTGTGGCGATGCTCTCGCTGTCGGGCTCGGTGTACTCCACCGCGTCGCCACCCACCTCGGGGAGCGAGAGCCGAGGAGCCGTGAGGACCGCGGCACCGCACGCCATCGCCTCGAGCACCGGCAGGCCGAAGCCCTCGGCCTTGCTGGGGAACGCGACGACCAGGGCCCCGCCGAGCAGACCGGGCAGGTCGGACGGGCGCATGAAACCGGGCCGCACCACCTTCAGCGACGTCGGCACGTCGGCGATCGCCTGGTCGACCTCGTCGTCCCAGCCGCTGCTGCCGGCGAGGACCAGTGCCGGCGGCTCGGGCAGGTCGGACACCGCCTGCACCCAGCCGCGCACCAGGTCGGGGACGTTCTTGCGGCGCTCGAGCACGCCGAGGAACGCGACGTAGGGCCGTCCGTGCAGCCCCAGCCGGTCGGACACGCGCTGCGTCTCGGTGTCGGTCGGCGGGTGGAACGTCGCGAGGTCGACGCCGTGGCGGGCCACGTCGATCGTCTCGGGGTTGCCGTCGACGAGCCGGACGAGCTCGTCCTTGGTCGCCTGCGACGGCACGATCACCCGCGCCGCGCGACGCACCGCCGTGCGGGTCGCGGAGCGGTAGAAGCCGGCCCGGACGGCGCTGTGCAGCTCGGGCTCGGAGATGAACGTGACGTCGTGCACGGTCACCACCACCGGCACCGACGCGTGCAGCGGCATCGTGTAGTAGGGCGAGTGGATCAGGGAGGCGTTGGTCTGCTGCGCGATCAGGGGCAGGCCGGTCTGCTCCCAGGCCAGCCGGGCCGGCCGGTGCGAGATGGCCGACGGTCCGGCGATCACCTCGGTGCCGGGAGAGAGCCGGCTGAACCGCTCGGCGTCGGCGCGCTGGCACACGACCACGAGGTCCTCGCCGGACTGCCCGAGGCTGCGGATCAGCCCGTCGACGTAGCGCCCGACGCCACCACGGTCCGCCGGCACGGCGGTCGCGTCGATGAGCACGCGAGGCGCCACGAAGCGATCCCTCCCACCGGTGTCCTGCGAGTCGTTGCGCCGCCAGCCTACGCCGCCGACCCGGCCGGGGCAGCCGAAGCCTCGCCCAACATTTAGGCTCTCGGCCATGGCGACCGAGCGCAAACCTCAGCTGGCCTACTCCGAGCTGATGGACAAGATGCTCGACGAGGACGCCCGACGGGTGAAGGCGCGCAAGCTCATCTCCGTGCTGACGCACTTCCTCGGACGAGACGACCTGTCCGGGCTGACGGCCCTGGACGTCGGCTGCTCCGCCGGGTTCATCGCCGACGAGCTGGCCAACTCGGGTGCGCGCACGATCGGTGCCGACATCGACGTACCCGGTGTCTCCAAGGCACGCGCCCGGTTCGGCGACAGCGCCACGTTCCTCTGCGCGGATGGAAGCCGGCTCCCGCTGGCCGACGGCTCGGTCGACGTCTGCGTCTTCAACCACATCTACGAGCACGTGGTGGACCCGGACGCCGTCATGGCCGAGCTCCACCGGGTGCTGGCCGACGACGGGGCGGTCTACCTCGGGCTGGGCAACCGCTTCGGGGTCATGGAGCCGCACTACCGGCTGCCGTTCCTGTCCTACCTCCCGCGCCCGCTGGCCGACCGCTACATGCAGGTGACGAGGAAGGGCGACCACTACTACGAGCGGCTGAAGTCCCGGCCCGGCCTACGCCGGATGGCCGCCGACTTCACCGTCTGGGAGTACACCCTGCCGGTCATCCTGGACCCCGGCACGTTCCACAGTCATGACGTCGTCCCGCGGGCACTGCTCCGCATCCCGGAAGCGGGCCTGCGGGCTGCCCTCCCCGCCGCTCCGACCTACGTCTGGGTCGCGACGAAGTCCGACGCAGCGCCGAAGGGCCCGCCGGTGCGGGGCGGTCCGACCCGCCTCTAGCCGGGCAGCTGTTCCTGCTCGGGTCTCGCGTGTCGATGCCACTTCTCGGCGGCGATCCCGCTCACGGCGACGACCAGGTCACCGACCACGCTGAGCACGCGCGACACCACCGCGACAGCCAGGGCCTCGGGACGCTCCAGTACGGGCGTGAGCAGGACGACAAGGGTCAGCTCACGCGCGCCCGCTCCGGCAGGAGCGAAGAACACGAGGAAGCCGGCGACCCAGGCGAGCGCGTACGCCCCGACCGAACGGACGAATGCGTCGGACCCTCCGAGGGCCGCCACGAGCACATAGACGTGGATGCCGAAGCAGAGCCACATGACCGCCGACCAGCCGGCCGAGACGAGCACACCCCGGGGACCGATCTGCAGGTCGGGTGCCGGCCTGCGCACGAGTCGTAGGAAGAGCGTGACGATGCGTTGCCCGACGGCTGGTCGCAGCAGGACCACGAGGAACGGCAGAGGGATCAGCAGCCACCAGTAGTCGCCCGGGGAACCGTTGACGACGACCAGGGACAGGACGCCGATGACGATCCCCGTGGCGATCCCGACCAGCAGGTTGAGTGCCGCCGCAACTCCGCTTCTGCGCCGCCGGAACGCCTTCCTCCCTGCCGAGCTCCATCTGCGCCACGACCGGCCAGACGGAGCCCGGCAGGTACTTGCCGATCTGCGTCAGGAAGTACAGCCGCGCTGACGTCAGGACCGGCAGCCGGTGCCCGACGGCGATGAGCAGAGCCCGCCACCCCATCATGCTGGCGATCAACCCGAGGAGGACGAAGACTCCGGACAACAGCACAGGCCCGATGTCGAGCCGGGCGAGGGCGTCTGCGAGCTCGTGACGTTGCTGCCACAGGACGCCAAGAAGAAGGGCGACGGCCAGCAGACCCAGCGCCCAGCGAAGTACTCGACGGAGTAGGGAACTCGGCGGCCGAGCGGCCGGCCGATCAGCCACGTGTCGACGAGGGGACACGTGCCGGCGCGAGGGCGAAGACGAACTGATACTGCATCCGAGGGACGAACCCGAGCACTTTCGCCGCACCTCGGAAGAGGATGCGAGCTGGTCGGCGATCGCGGAAGACGGGGGGTCCGAAGTCGGCGCGAACAGCATCCACGCGCAGACCTGCGTCATTGATCAACCGGGTCCACCGACCTTGGCTCAGCCGCAGCTCGCGGGGCTGCTCCGTCCGCACATAGAAGTTGGGGACGACAATGACCGCTCGGCCATCGTGGGCCAGCACACGGGCGATCTCGCGAAGACCCTGACTCACGTCGGGGAAGTGCTCTATCGAGCCGAAACTGAGCAGCCTGTCGATGGAACCGGATCGGATCGGCAACTGGCAACCGTCGGCCTGCACGCGGGAGACCTCCGGGATGCCCTGCTGGCCGAGGAGCAGCGCGCGGATGGCGAAGTCGAGACCGAGCGTGGCGCCCGCACCCCGGCGGAGGGCGAACCGCGCCGCCCATCCCACGCCTGACCCGAGATCGACGAACGTCTTGGCTTCCAACGGTTCGAGCAGGTCGAGCGCGCGAGCCATTCGCCGCTCATCGACCCGGATCACGTCGTCGTCGAAGTGATAGGCCGTCTCGTAGAAGTCGCGGTCGGAAACCATCAAGTCGCTTTCTTCGCCCGTAGTCGAACGCTCTCGCGCTTCGGCGACGGCGTCTCACGGCCAACTGGCGCGAGTCTATCGTCTGAGCCCCGACGGCTGAGGGTCGGGATGAGCACCGTGCGACATCGCTTAGTGTCCTGCCCATGCCGGATCGGCCCGTCTTCGTCACGCGCAAGTTCCCGCCGTCCCGGGGTGGCATGGAGACCCTCGCCGCAGGTGTGTGGCGGACGATGGTGGCTGCTCGGCCGGATGCCGTGCTCATCGCCCACGGCGGCAGCAACCGCCTGTTGCCGGTCTGGCTGCCAGGAGCAGTGATCCGGACCAGCTGGCTGGTCGCGACCCGCCGCGTCGGGTTCGTGCTGACCGGCGATGCACTCATGTACGCCGTCCTGGCCCCGTTCCTGCGCCTGTTCCGGGCCCGCCACGCCACGATGGTCATGGGTCTCGACCTGACTTTCGAGAACCGGCTCTACCGCGCCGTCGTCCATCGATTGCTCCGGGGGTCTCCCCGCGTGATTGCGATCAGCGCGGCCACCGCCGAGGCCGCTCGCGGATTCGGTGTCCCGGCCGAACGCGTGCACGTGGTGCGACTCGGAGTCTCGGCGCCAGACGTGTCACTCGCGCAACGAAAGGCGTGCCGGCAGGAACTCGCGCGGAGGTTCGGCGTCTCCGACGAGACGGTGTTCCTGCTGACTCTGGGACGCCTCGTCCGGCGCAAGGGCGCGCGGTGGTTCGTCGATCAGGTCCTGCCGCAGCTGCCGGCCAACGTGCACTACATCGTTGCCGGGGAGGGTCCCGAAGCGGTGCCGCTGCGCGCCGCTGTGGAAGCCGGTCAGCTGACGCCGCGGGTTCACCTGCTCGGCTCGGTCGACGACGAGACCCGTGAGCTCGTCATGCAGGGTGCCGACCTCTTCGTGCAGCCGAACATCCGGGTCCCCGGTGACATGGAGGGGTTTGGCCTCGTCACGATCGAGGCCGCGCTCCGGGGCACACCCGTCGCTGCAGCCGATCTCGAGGGCATCAAGGACGCCGTCGTCGACGGCGAGACCGGCATCCTGCTGCCCCCGGAGGACGCCGGAGCCTGGGCGCGCGCCTCAACGAGCTGGTGATCGATCGAGGGGCGCTCGAACACCTCGGGCAGCGCTTTCGGGTGTCGGCCGGCGACCGGTTCGGCGAGGAGTCGATGGGAGAAGCGCTCTTCGGGCTGCTGTCCGACCCCTAGTGGTCGTCGCGCGAGCGGACGATCAGGTCCGCGAGCAGCGCGACACATCCGATCAGCATGGCGGTGACGAAGAGCAGGACGGTGTTGGTTGCGAAGCGAACCGGATGTGCCACCAGGTCGTAGATGCCCTTGGCCAGCGCGAGGACCAGCAGCCACAGCGCAAGCGGCATCAGCACCTTGAGCGGGTTGAAGTACATCACCATCCGCAGCACCTGCAGGATGTAGCGGTAGGCGTCCCGCATGAACTTGAACTTGGACGTTCCGGCCCGCTTGGCATAGGTGATCGGCTCATAGCGGATGTCGTGCTGGTTCGACAGGAACGCCAGCGTGATGGTGGTGACGCAGGAGAAGCCGGGCGGAAGAAGCCGCAGGTAAGGGAGGGCGACCGACCGCCGGAACGCGCGCAGGCCGGAGTTCAGGTCCGGGATCTTCGAGTTCGACAGCGTCTCGGCGATCTTGCGGATGAGCCACTTGGCCGGCACCCGGAGCAGCTTGTGGCGTGCCCTCCTCGCTCGTCCGGGCGCCAACCACCTGGTCGATGGTGGGGTCGCTCCGGAGCATCTCGACGAACTCGGGGATCCGCTCGTTCGGATAGGTCATGTCGGCGTCGGTCCAGACGACGATCTCGCCGCGCGCCTCGTAGCGTGCCGATGCGCCGCGCAGTGCCGGACCACCGTTGCGACGGAAGGGCATCAGCCGCACGTGCGGAAAGCGGGGGGCGGCCTCGCGAAGCACCTCGAGCGTGTTGTCGGTGGAGGCGTCATCGATCACGAGCAGCTCGTAGGCGTAGCCGGCCGCATCCATCGTGTCGCTGATCCGCTGCACCTCGAGGAGGACGTGGTCCTGCTCGTTGAAGCACGGCAGCACGATCGTGACGAGCGGTCGTTCAGCGGCGGCGTCCCGCGGCGGGTAGGAAGCGTGCTCGACGTACGGGAGATGGGATACGGGGGTCTCCTCGGGGGGCACGCTGATCGTCATATGGGGAGCAGGCTCCGGGGATGGGCGACCGAATGGCTCGCAAGAGCTCAGGGACCTGGTGAGGATAACCGACGTCTCAGAGCTGCTGTCAGTCGACCATGACAGGGGTCGCCGTCCCATTGCCGTCCCAGTCACCGGCGAGCGGCGTCTGCCCCGTGAACAGCCCGGCAAGGTAGCGATAGCGACGGACTGCCCGCTGTGTTGCTGTTGCGGAGGATCCAGTTCCAGCGCTCGCCCGCTCTGCGAGTGACTCCGACCGTCGTCGACCCGTTGCCGTCCCAGTCACCGACGACCCCGACGGTCCGCGTTCGCCCCGTAGTGGAACTGCAACGAAGGAGCGCCCGCCGAGAGGCTGTTGCGCAGCTGCCACAACAACCCGCCGGTCGAGGTGGCGCGCACCACACCGGCCGACGCCTGGCCGTCGTCGTTCCAGTCCCCGACCACGGGGGTGGCAGTGGCCGGGCCGTAGCGGAACTGCGTGTGCCGGGGCGCCGGGCCCGTTGACGTTCGAGAGGCGCCAGAGGATCTGGCCGTCGGACGGGCAGGCCAAGCCGGGAGTCTCGTCGCCGTCCCCGTCCCAGTCACCGGCGAGGGGCCGACAGGACGCGACGCGCCGTAGGTGAACACCGTGCTCGGAGACCCCACGGTGTTCGAGTTGCGGAGCCGCCAGCGCCAGGCGCCGCCGACGACGTCCAGGACCGCCGGCGTCTGGTCGCCGTCCCCGTCCCAGTCGCCGAGCAGCGGCGTCGCGCCCTGTGGGCCATAGGTGTGCGTCGCCTGGGTCGCGTTCGTGGAGTGCGTGGACGACTTGACCCAGCGGAGAGCCGCGGAGTCGCCGACGGTGAACAGCGTCGACCGGATCGTGCTGGCCCCCATCGCCGTCCGGAAGGCCGGCCCGGTGACAGACGCTGCACGGGGCTCCCTGCGTTCGTGCCGCGGAAGTCGATGCGTGGTCACGCGCCCACCCCAGTCGCCGACGCCGTCCCGGGAGACGATCTCGACGCTGCTCAGGGTGGATCCGGTGGGGAGGAACTTCTGCGCCAGCTGGGAGGCGGTGAAGGACGCCTGCCACTGGTGGTAGGGGTCCCAGCTGCCGTCGGTCCAGGCGTCGCGCCCGGCGGGCGAGTGGCCGGTGCCACCGGTCTCGATCCAGCCACCGTTCGTCGAGGCGAACTCCGCCCGGATCGCATTGCCGGAGACGGTGCGCGCCTGTCCGGCCGTGGCCGTCACCGCCGCGTCCGTGCGGGAGTTCTCGCTCGATGTCCCGGAGTAGACCTGGCAGTTCTGGTTGTCGCAGATCTCGTAGACGGCGGCGTCCTTGGGGTGCTGCGCGTACCACGACGAGTAGGACCGGGCGGCGATCGCCTGCGCCTGCAGGGCGGCCGCGGGCCAGGATGCCGGGCTCTCACTGGGAACGACGGACCTGAGGTAGGACTCGAGATTGACGACGTTGACCGCGGCGATGTCGCTGCTGCTCAGGCGATGGATCCGGAAGTTGCCGCGATAGGAGCGCGACGCGGACTCGTCCTCGTCCTGGATCCGCAGGGAGCTGACGGAGTTCGAGAAGATGCGCACCGTGCCGGGAAAGGCCGTCCGGGAGCCGATCTGCAGCGACACCCAGCCGCCCGTGCTGGACTCTCCCTGCACCCGCAGGCCGGCCGAGTCGGTGACGACCCGCCAACGGCTCACGCCGGGGAAGGCCGCCGGGTCGATCCGGGTGTCCGGTCCTCCTCCTGCGGACTCGTCCCGGGCGGTGAGCCCGGCGACGGAAGGGAAGTAGACAAGCCGGTCATTGACGGTGCGCTCGAGGCGCACGCGGAGCTGCGCGTTCGACAACGGTGCCGACCGTGCTCCCGGAGTAGTAGCGGTCGGTGATCTGTCTGGCCGAGTGACCGATGGACGCCGCATGGAACGCGCCGTACTGCGACATCCCGCGGCCGTGGCCGTAACCCCGTCCGACGAACGTGTACGTCTGGTCCGCCTGCACGGAGTAGTCCTCGACCGCCTCTGCCGGTGCCGCCCACAGCGGCAGCATCAGCACCGCGGCGATGACGGCCGCGGCGGCTTTCCGGTTAGAGAACACGATGGTCACCGACCTCAGCGGGACAACAGGAGAGCGCACGCCGACACGACTCGCGCCGGAACCGTTCCAGTCGCCGTCCATGACCCGATCAGCGCCACCCCCCCAGTAGAACATCAGGTCGGGCGAACCGTCGGTGTTGGCGTTCTTGAGCTGCCAGAGGAGCTGGGACGAGGACCCCGCGGGCCACGCCGATCGACTCCTTGCCGTCGCCGTCCCAGTCGCCGGCCACCGCGGCGCCGCATCCGCAGCCGTAGTGGGGCCGGGTACTGGGACTGCCCGCGGAGAGAGCGTTCCGCAGTGCCCAGGAGAAGCTGCCGTCGGTGATGGTGCTGACCGCGGCCACCGTGTCCGTGCCGTTACCGTCCCAGTCCCCCACCAGTCCCAGGTCCGTCTGCACCCCGTAGGAGAAGTCGTACTGGGGACTGCTCACAGCGTTGGCATTGGACAACCGCCAGCGCAGCCGCCCGTTCTGGTTGCAGATCAATCCGGGCGTCGTGATGCCGTCACCGTTCCAGTCCCCCGTCGTCGGTGCGCAGGTGGCCGCCAGCCCGTAGGTGAACGTGTAGTCAGGGGCGCCGGTGCTGTTGTCGTCCTTGAGACGCCAGCGCCATGCACCGTCGACGATGTCCACGACCCCCGGCGTCGAGTCACCGTCGCCGTCCCAGTCCCCCACGACTCCGACCGCTCTCGCTGTTCCGTAGGCGAACGTCGTCGTGGTGCCGGTGGTGCCGTTGTCCGCGGCCTGTGACCACTGCAGCGCAGATGTCGCACTCTTCTGGACCTTCACCCCCGTCGGCGCGGTGACGGTAACCACGCCCTGGTAGGGAAAGGACCGCTGCGACCCGTACCAGGCGTCGATCACGACGTCGTACACGCCGGGCCGGGCGAGCTGCCCGGTCACGTTGTGCCCGTCCCAGACCGCGTTGACCGAACCGGACCCGACGATGCGACGGACCGGAAGTCCGGTGAGCCGGTCGGTGATCTGGACCGACCATCGCGTTGCGGTCGGGTACTTGTACTGCCCGGCAGTGATGCTGACCGGGGTTCCCTTGCCGTACCCGACCGCTGCTGGCACCACCGACGGGTTGATCAGAGAGACTCCGATCCCTGCCGCCACCGTGCTCCTGATGGTCGACACCTTCGCGTAGAGGTTCTTTCCGGGGCAGCTGGTGTAGCCCATGTTGCGATGCGCCGAGATGACGCCGATCGTGACCTTCGTGCCCGCGGCATAGCGCGATGTCCCGCCTCCGCTGGACGTCAGGGTGGTGGTGCCGTTGGGATCGCGGTGGTGCAGGGACAGCTTCCAGCCCATCACCTTGGCGATCGCGGCCGTCATCGCCGCCGGGGCGGCCACCTTGTCGTAGTTGCCGATCGCGGAGACGGCGAAGGTGTCGGTGTTGAAGCCGCCGGTGTGGGCACCCATCACGGGCTTGCTGATGCCGCCGTAACGGCCCTCCCAGAGCCGGCCGAAGCGGTCGACGAGGAAGTTGTAGCCGATGTCCGACCAGCCGTTGCCCTTCGTGTGGTACGCGTAGATGCCGCGAAGGATCTTGGGCACCTCGGCGGCGGAGTAGCCGTTGGCGCTCGCGGTGTGGTGGACGAAGCCCGCCTTGATCGTGGCGGAGTAGCTCGGCGACCCGTCGCGCAGCGACTCGTCCGCACCCCACTGGGCGCGGGTGAAGATCTGCGGCTGTGCGGTGGCCGCCGCGGCCGAGGCCATCGGGGCACCGGCGCCGACCGTGGCGTCCGCGCGGGACTCTCCCGGGTCGACGAGGTCCACCCGCACGTCCGCCGGCAGCGTGCCGCTGCGGACGTCGATGCGCACCTGGTAGCCGTCGGAGGGGCCGGCGTACAGCGGCTCGGTCCCGGCGCGCACGTCGTCCCCCTCGGACTTGTCGGGGGTGGGCGCCGGCTCCAGCGCGGTCCACTCGGTCCAGCCGGTCTCGCCGTGGGTGCGCACGAGCACGGTCAGGTCGGCGGTCGTCCCGGCCCGCCAGGTGACACCCAGCAGCTCGAAGTCGGCGGTCCCGCGGGCCTTGGTGAACACGGCCGGCCGGCTGGGCGCCTTGCCGCGCTGGTGCGGCGCGAGCACGTCGGCCCGGGCCTCGGCGGAGACCTCCTCGCTGGCGGCGCCGGCGCTGGAGCGCAGCGACGGGTCGTCGACCCCGGCGAGGGCCACGGCACGGACCTCGGGGGTCACCGGCTGCGGCTTGGCGACCGGGGGGCTGAGCACGGGCAGGGCGGTGAGGGCGGGGACCGCCACGCTGAGCAACAGGAACGAGGGAGCCTTGCGCATGAAAGAGACCTTCGGCAGGGGGCGTCGGCAGGCGTCCCCGAGAGGGCCGCGCACCGCGTGTCGAGCGGTGTTCTGTGACCGCTGGTGCCAGTGAGACCCGTGATGCTGGTGGGATCACCAACCGGCAGTCTGTCCTGGATCGGCCGAAGGTCAAGGGGCCTTGACCAAACCGGCACAGATGGACGGCAAATTTTGGGCAACGGTGACAACCGGACCGCGGTCCTGCGCGTCTCTGTGGGCTGGGTGGGCTGACGCGCCGGTCCTAGGCTGACCCCGATGACCCCGGACCGGCTGCTCACCCAGGCGGTGGCCGACGACCCGGCCCGGCCGCTGATCACGTTCTACGACGACAGCACCGGCGAGCGGGTGGAGCTCTCCGTCGTCACGTTCGCCAACTGGGTCGCCAAGACCGCGAACCTGCTGGTGGACGGCCTGGGCGCCCAGCCGGGGCAGCGGGTGTCCCTGGACCTGCCCGCGCACTGGCAGGGGGCGGTCTGGCACGCGGCCTGCTGGGCGGCCGGGCTGGTGACCGTGCCCGGGGCCGCCGCGCAGGCCGGCGCGACTCGGCGTCGACATCGCGGTGGTGGCCGTCGCGGCGCGCGGCGCAGCGGCGGCGAGCGCCGCGTCCCGGCGGCCGAGGAGGTCGTCGGCCTCGGTCTGGGGCCGATGGGCCTGCCGCGGCGCGGCATCGACCTCCCGGCGTACGTCACGCTCGACTACGACCGCGAGATCCATGGCTACGGCGACCTCTTCCGGCCGCCGTCGGGACTCGGCCCGGAGCGGCCGGCGCTGCTGGCCGACGGCACCCTGCACAGCGCGGCCGAGCTCGGCGCCGCCACGACGGCGAGCCTCGAGCGCTGGGCGCTCCCCCGCGGCGCGCGCATCCTGTCGGTGCTGCCCTTCGACAGCCTGCCGGCGATCGTTGCCGGGCTGCTCGGGCCGCTCGCGAACGGCGGCGGGACGGTGCTGTGCCGTCGGGCCGACTCCGGCCGGCTGGCGGCCCGGATCGAGGCCGAGCAGGTGAGCGCGGTCGCCGGGCTGCCCGAGGGCGTGGCCCCCGGCCTGCCCAGGTTGACCTAGACTGGCAGGTCTGCCCCCGCGTGCTCACGACGCCGCATGCCCGGCCGAAGGACACTTTTCTTGTCAGCCCTGCCGACCCACCGACGGACGCACGCGCGCCACGTCGCGCGGCGTCGGCCGCTGCGACGGCTGCTGACCGCGCTGATGGTGACGTTCGCGGTGCTGCTGGTGACCGGGTCGGCCGGCGCGTTCGTCGCCTACTACAAGATCAACAACAACATCACGAGCCAGGACCTCACCGGGCTGCTCGGCGACCGTCCCAAGGTGATCGCGGAGGGCGAGGAGCAGACCCCGCTCAACATCCTGCTGATCGGCTCGGACAAGCGGTCCGGCGCGGCTGCGCGCAACATCGGTGGTGCCCGCTCGGACACGACGATCCTGCTCCACCTCGCGGCCGACCGGAAGTCAGCGGTGCTGGTCAGCATCCCGCGCGACTCGATCGTCGACATCCCCTCGTGCAAGCGCCCCGACGGCAGCCGCACCGTTGCGCAGACCACGCGGTTCAACGCGGCCTACTCCCTGGCCGGCGCGGCCTGCACGATCCGGACCGTGGAGAAGATCACCGACATCCGGATCGACCATCACGTCGTGATCGACTTCCGCGGCTTCAAGCAGATGGTCGACGCCCTCGACGGCGTGGAGATCTGCCTGCCGCAGCGCGTGGACGACGACTCGTCGAAGCTGCACCTCGACGCCGGGCGGCAGACGGTCAACGGCGCCGACGCCCTGGCCTACGTCCGGACCCGCAAGCAGCTCGGCAACGGCAGCGACCTCGGCCGGATCGACCGCCAGCAGGCGTTCCTCTCGTCCATGGTCGACAAGGTCTCCAACAGGGGCCTGCTGCTGCGCCCCGACCGGCTGCTGTCCTTCCTCGACGCGGCGACGAAGTCCATCACCACCGACCCCGGCCTGGCGAGTCTCAACGACCTGCGCAAGCTGGCCCAGAGCGTCAAGAACATGGACACCGACGCCGTCACGTTCGTGACCGTGCCCAACGAGGCCAACCCGGCCGACCGGGGCAACACCGTGATCTTCCGGCAGGCCGAGGCGGACGCGCTGTGGACGTCGCTGCGCTTCGACCGACCGCTGCCGGGCCAGGAGAAGAAGAAGCCCGGGACGGCCGCTCCGCAGACGGGTCCCCCGCTGCGCACTCCTCCGGAGAACATCCGCGTCGAGGTGCTCAACGGATCGGGCGTTCCGGGCGCCGCCACCCGGCTGGCCGAGCGCCTGCAGGCCGGCGGGTTCGTCGTGACCGGAGTGGGCACCGCCGACCGTGACGACTACACGACGACGACGGTGCGCCACGACCCGGCGTACGACGAGTCCGGTCGCACGTTGAGCGCTGCCCTCTCCGGCTCCACCATCGCCGTCGATGCCTCGCTCGGGCGCACGCTGGTGGTCGTGGTCGGGTCTGACCACCCGGAGGTCGTGCCCGTGACGGTCGCCGGCTCGACGGCCTCGCCGCAGCCGGAGCCCAGCATCACCACCCGAAGCGCCAGCCAGGACATCTGCACGTGAGCGCGCGCCGCTAGAGTCCGCCCGAATCCGCCGACCGACGAGAGACTCCCCCGCATGGACAAGGTCGTCCCCTCCGCCGCTGACGCCGTCGCGGACATCCCCGACGGCGCCTCGATGGCCGTCGGCGGGTTCGGGCTCTGCGGCGTCCCGACCGAGCTGATCCGCGCGCTGCACGACGCGGGCACCACCGGGCTGCGCGTGGTGTCGAACAACTGCGGCATCGACGAGTGGGGTCTCGGCATCCTGCTCAGGGACAAGCGCATCGCGCGGATGACCTCGTCGTACGTCGGTGAGAACAAGGAGTTCGCGCGGCAGTTCCTGTCCGGCGAGCTCGAGGTCGAGCTGACGCCGCAGGGCACCCTCGCCGAGCGGCTGCGGGCGGGCGGCTCCGGCATCCCCGCGTTCTACACCGCAACCGGAGTGGGCACGCAGGTCGCCGAGGGAGGGCTGCCGTGGCGCTACGACGCGGACGGCTCGGTCGTCCTCGCGTCCCCGCCGAAGGAGACCCGGGAGTTCCAGCCGGCCGGCGAGCCGGACACCCGCACCTACGTGCTCGAGGAGGCCATCGTCACCGACTACGCGCTGGTGCACGCATGGAAGGGCGACCGGCACGGCAACCTGGTGTTCCGCGAGAGCGCGCGCAACTTCAACCCGCTGTGCGCCGGCGCCGGCCGCGTCACCATCGCCCAGGTCGAGCACCTGGTGGACGTCGGCGAGATCAAGCCCGAGGACGTCCACACGCCGGGCATCTTCGTCCAGCGCGTGGTCGAGGTGCCCGATGTCGAGAAGCGCATCGAGCGGCGCACGGTCCGTCCGCGCCAGTCCGTCGGCCAGAGCGACGGGCAGGGGGCCTGACATGGCACTGACCCGTGAGGAGATGGCGGCCCGCGCCGCCCGCGAGCTGGCGGACGGCGAGTACGTCAACCTCGGCATCGGCCTGCCGACGCTGGTGCCCAACTACATCCCCGACGACGTGACCGTCGTGCTGCAGAGCGAGAACGGCATCCTCGGCGTCGGGCCCTACCCGTTCGACGGCGACGAGGACCCCGACCTCATCAACGCCGGCAAGGAGACGGTCACCCTGCTGCCCGGCGCGTCCTTCTTCGACTCGGCGTCCTCGTTCGGCATGATCCGCGGCGGCCACATCGACGCGGCGATCCTCGGCGCGATGCAGGTGTCGCGCACCGGCGACCTGGCCAACTGGATGATCCCCGGCAAGATGGTCAAGGGCATGGGCGGCGCGATGGACCTCGTGCACGGCGCGAAGCGGGTCATCGTCGTGATGGAGCACGTCGCCAAGGACGGCACCCACAAGATCGTCGACGAGTGCACGCTGCCCTACACCGGGCGCGGTGTCGTCGACCGCATCATCACCGACCTCGCCGTCATCGACGTGACACCGGAGGGACTCGTGCTGCGCGAGCTGGCGCCGGGTGTCTCGGTCGACCAGCTGCGGGAGCAGACGGGTGCCGACCTCGCGGTCCCCGCTCCCCCCGCCGTGCTGGCACCATGACGACGGCGACCCGATCGCCGGCCGAGAGCGCCGACCCCGCCGTTCCCCGCGGACCAGCCGGCCTCCGCTGTGGACACTGGGCCTCGGGCTGGTGGCCGTCCACCTCGTGGTGACGCTGCTCGTTCGCCCCTACCCGCGCTGGAACGACGGCATCTTCGTCCTCAACGACGCGCGGTCGTTCCCCGATGTGCCGCTCGACCACCACGCGCTTCGCATCGGCAACCTGCTGCCGACGCGGCTGTTCCTCGACCTGTTCGGCTACGGCCAGGTCGCCTACTACGCCTGGCCGTTCGTGACCGGCATCCTGCTCATCCTCGCGACGTTCGCGCTGGGCAACGTGCTGTTCGGGCGCTGGGTCGGCGCCGCCGCGGCCCTGCTGATGGTGTTCCACCCGGTGCTCGTCGACACCGAGATCCGTCCCGGGGTCGAGCGCATGACCAGCTGGCAGCTGCTGCCGGACATCCCCTCGGCGGCGTTCCTGACACTCGGGTTCGCGCTCATGATCGGGGCCGCGCAACGACGCTCCGCCCGACGGCGAGCCGCGACGGCGGGCCGACGTGGTGGTACGTCGTGGCGGGCCTGTGCTTCGGCTGGGCCTACCTGGTGCGCGAGCTCTCGGTGTTCGTCTTCCCGGTCATCGTCGGGGTCCTCCTCGCGTGGCGGCTGCCCCTTCGCCGGTGGGTGCAGGTCGCGCTGCCGATGCTCGCCTGCCTGGCCATGGAGCTGGTCCTGGCCTTCGCCGTCCACGGCGACGCGCTGGCCCGCCTGCACGTCGGCGTCGAGCACGGCGGGGTGCCGCGGACCGAGCTGTCCCGGACGGACGCCCTGCTGCGGCTGCCGCGGGCGATCGTCGCCTACCCGCAGACCACCGTCGTGCTGGCCAGCATCGTGCTCACCGTCCTCGGCGCCCTGCTCGTGCGACGGCGGGGGAACGTGCTGATGCTGGGTTGGTTCGTCTCGGTGTGGCTCCCGTTGACTCTGGTGTCGGGCTCGCTCCACCCCGACTACATCAAGATCAACGCCTCGCTGATGCGCTACTGGATCCCGGTCCTGCCGGCCCTGTGCATCGGCGCGGCGGCGGCGGTGGCCGCGGCTCTGGACGCCGTACGACGTCGGCGCACCCGTCAGCGCGCAGCGGCGGGTTGCTCTCGGCTGCGCCCTGGTCGCCGTCGCCGCCCTTGCGGTGTGGATCGTGCCGCTCGGCGACGACATCGCCGACAACCCGCGCGACGCCATCTGGAACTCGATGCGCGCCGAGCTGGCGTCCGTCGACGACCAGGTGGACACCGTGATCGCCGACGACCGGACGGCGCTCATCCTGGGCATCTACCAGCGCGAGCCGATCGGCGGCGACTTCGCCTGGCAGGCGGACATCGAGGTGGTGCCGCACAGCGAGGCGCAGCCACCCGCACCGGACGGGGCCGGCACGTTCCTGCTCTGGACGCCGCAGCTCTCGCGGCGCCCACCCGGCGCGGACTCGGGCTGGACCCTGGTCTCCAGCCAGCCGGGCCTGCGCCTCTACGCGCCGAGCAGCGCGCAGTAGGCGAGCGCTCGGTCAGCGCTCGACGAGGGCGAAGACGTCCTCCCACTCGGCGGCGATCGCGTCCGGGGTGAACCGGCGCACGCTGTGCCGGGCAGCGGCACCGAGCCGGTGCCGCAGGTCGTCGTCGTCCATCAGGGTCCGCAACGCGGCCGCGAAGGCGGGCACGTTGCGGGGCTGCACCACGATGCCGTCCTGGCCGTCGGTGACGATCTCGCGCACCCCGGCTGCGCAGTCGAACGCGACGCAGGGCACCCCGCACGCCATCGCCTCGGCCAGCGCCATCGGCAGCCCCTCATGGATCGAGGACAGGGCGAAGATCGGAGCCCGCCCGTGAGCTCGGCCTCGATGTCCTCCGCCAGCCCCGGCAGCTGCACCTGCGCCTCGAGCCCGAGCCGGCGTACCTGGTCCTGCAGCTCGGCGTGCATCGGCCCGTGACCGAAGATCCGCAGCGACCAGTCGGGGTGGTCGGGCGCCACTGCGGCGAACGCGTCGATGAGCCGGTCGTAGCCCTTCTCCGGCGCGTAGCGACCGGCAGCGACGATCACCTTGCCGTCGAGGTCACTGCGTCTGTTCGGGATAGAAGCTGAGCGGGTTGTGCATGACCCCCACGTTGTTGAACCCCTCCCGCTCGAAGCAGTCGGCGTCGTGGCGGGTCAGCAGCAGGAACAGGTCGACGTCGGGGTAGTACGTGCGGATCCGCGCGTAGCGGTGCGAGGCGACCGCCGCGTCGAAGGACTCGTGGCTCATCCCGATCACCCTCAGGTGGGCGTGCTCCGCCGGCGCGACCCACTGCATCGAGAAGACCTGCAGCACGATCACGACGCCGTCGTCGGCGGTCGCGAACTCCGCGCTGAGCCGGTCGACGGCCGCCTTCCGGGCTCGCTTGTGACGCCACAGGTCGCGCCTGACCCGCGGGTCGACCCGGCCGCGGACTCCGCGCACCCGCGGTGCCGGTGGCGGGAGCTCGTCGTTGAGGACGACGTAGCGGTAGGGCCGGTCGCCGTAGTCGTGCGGCGTCGCGGCGTGCTGGACACCGACGACGGTCACCCGGTGGCCGCGGTCGACGAACATCGTCGCCAGGCTGTGCGCGACCCGCTGCACCCCGCCGAGCTCCTCGACGTTGTTGGCCACCAGGAAGATGTCCCGTGCCTCGCCGCTCACTCATGCGGGACGACCGGACAGCAGCTCGGCCACGACGGTCTCGGCAGCCCGGCCCGTCTCGTAGGCGCAGAACCGCTCCCGGAACGCGGCGTACCGCTCCCGGTAGACGGGCTCGTCCCGCTCGACGTTGCGCAGCGCTGCGATGAGGCCCTCGGTGTCGCTCACGAGCGGCCCGGGCGCGACCTCCTCGAGGTCGAGGTAGGTCCCGCGCTCGTCGCGGATGTAGTCCTCGTAGTCGTAGGTGTAGAAGACCATCGGGCGGCCGAGGTTGGCGTAGTCGAACATCACCGACGAGTAGTCGGTCACCAGCACGTCCGCGACAAGCAGCAGCTCGGTGACGTCGGGGTGCTTCGACACGTCACCGACGAACCGCTGGTGCCGGCGCGCGGAGCGACAGCTTGTCCAGGTAGTGCGGGCGCACCAGGAAGTAGTGGTCGTCGCCGAGCTCGCGCGAGCAGCGCGTCGAGATCCAGCTGGAGCTCGAACTGCTTGCCCAGCCGCAGGTCCCGGTCGCGGAACGTCGGCGCGTACAGGACGACCTTGCGGCCGGGTGGGATCTCGAGCTTGTCGCGCACCGCCTGCACGTCGATCGACGCCCGCACCAGCGGGTCGTTGCGCGGCGAGCCGGACCGCAGCACCGGGCCGCGGTAGCGGTAGGACCGGGCGAACGTGTCCACGAAGTACTCGCTCGGCGCGAGCAGGCAGTCCCACCGGTCGATCATCGCCTGGTGGGCGGCCCGCTCCCGGGCGCCCGCCGCCTCCAGGCGCAGGCGAGTCGAAACCCATCCGCTTCAGCGCCGTTCCGTGCCAGGTCTGCACGTACGTCGTCCCGGCCGGCTTGCGGAACTGCCGAGGGAAGCCCTGGTCGTCCACCCAGAACTGCGCGCGGGCGAGATGCCAGTGGAAGGCCCAGCTCCCGCGCTGGACCAGCTTCGCGCCCTTCGGGAAACCCGCGGTCGTGCCGGCATGGACCCAGACCACGTCATCGAGGACTCCGGCGTCGCGGGCCGCCTCGTAGACGTACTTCGGGTTGCCGGTGTAGTGCTGGCCGAGCTGGCTCTGGAACACCGCGAGTCCGGGGACCCGAGGCAACCGGCTGAACAGCCGGAAGGCACGGCTCTTCATCGCCGTGTTGTAGGCAGCCCCGAACGACCGGCGCCGCGAGCGAGCCGACCGCGCGGGCGGAGAATCCGTGCGCCCTGCCGACGGCCCGCATCGCCGGCGACCGGTCGGGCACCTGCTCGAACGCGAGGTTGCCGTTGTTCGTCACGTAGGGCTCGACCCGGCCGGGCAGCAGGCGGTGGAACCGGCCGCGGACCCGGAACGAGCGTCCGGCGACGAGATCCGGCGCGATCGAGAACGCGCTGCGGTTGACGTGACCGTCCCACGTGATCTCCAGCACGATGTCCCACACCGGGTTCTGCCGGTCCAGCCGCCCGAGCGCGCGGCCCAGGTCGATCTCGGCGGACCACGCGACCCGGGCCCCTCGTGGCGGACATCCCGCACCGGGAACCGCTTGCGGTCCTTGCCGGCCCGGCTCTTCACCTCGATGACGAGCCGGACCGGGTCGTCCGGCGTGCGATCTGCCGGAACTGGTTGAGGAACTCCCCGTGAGCCGAGAGCTTGCCGCGGCGACGTCGAAGGCGGTGACCTCGTTGTAGACGCTCTGCCGGCTGAAGCGGCAGCTCGTGCAGCCGGAGCGGCGGTGACGTCGAGCACCTCGCGCATGCCGGGGTCGTCGAGGTAGCGGTCGGTCCAGTAGATGCGGCCGTCGCGCTCGACGAGCTCGGTCGACAGCTTGAAGCCGTGCTTGAGCCAGTCGACGGTCTTGAGCGTCTCCTCGACATCGCCCTTGCGGATCATGGCGACGCAGATCCGGTGCACCTGGTCGACCCGCTCCAACGTCTGGTCGGACACGGTGCTGAGGTAGTCGCGGGCGAGCTCCATGAACTGCCGCTGGTAGTCGGCGTCGCGGTGCGGAAGGTCGTTGAGATAGAGGCGCAGGTCGTGCTTGACGAACTTCACGTCCTTGTCGACCTTGAGGTCGGGCGCACCGTGCCCGATCAGGAACTCGTCGATGAGCCGGTGCACCTTGATGCGGTCGCGGAAGTTCTCGAACTCGAAGCGGCGCTGGGAGATGGAGTGCTGCTCGCCGTCGCGGACGACCATCCACCGGTAGACCAGCGTCGGGATCAAGGCGATCGTGCGAGCCTGGCAGTAGACCTGCGCGGTGAAGAGCTGGTCCTCGTAGTGCAGGCCCTCCGGGAAGCGGATGCCGTGCTCGTCGAGGAAGGCGCGGCGGTAGATCTTGTTGGTCGAGATCGCGTCGAGAAACAGCTCCGGCATGTCGCGGATCCCGGCGAGCACGACCCGCTGCCCGGACGCGTAGACCTGCGACGCCCACAGCCGTTCCTTCCCGGTCCCCACGTCGATCCGGACACAGGGCCCGCCGGCGACGTCGGCGCCGGTCCGCTCGGCCGCCACCAGCAGGTTCTTGCAGGCATGCCGGGTGTAGGTGTCATCGCTGTCGAGGAACATGACGTACGGCGCGCGCGCGTGCTCCATGCCGACGTTTCGCGGACGGCTGCAGCCACCGCTGTTCTCCGGCAGGTGCACCGCGCGGACCCTCGGGTCGAGGCGCGCGAAGCCGTCGGCGACCTCGCCGGTGCCGTCGGTCGAGGCGTCGTCGACGATGATCAGCTCGAGGTTCGCCAGCGTCTGGTCGAGCACCGAGCGGACCGCCTGCGGGAGCCGCTTCGCGTCGTTGAAGGCGATGATCACGACCGACACGTCCGGAGTTCCCGGCGCCGGGTGCACGGTCAACGGACGGGTCCTCTCGGCTGCGATCGGTCGGTTGCGGCGCCGGCGGTGGCAGAGGCAAGTCTACTGAGCGCTGTCGGGCGTCACACGACGGGAGGACGGCCCGCCAGAGTCATCCGTACGACGGTGCGCCAGCGCATCGGGCGGCGCTCGCCGTAGCCACCCGCGAGGCCCTCGCGGAATCCGGCGAACCAGGCCCGCAGGGCCGGCCGGTGACCTGACCCGCAGCAGGGTCAGGGCCACCCAGGCCACCAGGTAGACCGGCACCAGCGGCCAGGGCAGGTTGCGCATCGCCACCCAGACCCGGTTGCGGGCGTTCATCCGGTAGAACACGTCGTGCCTCGTGGGGTTGGTCGCCGGGTGGTTGACCACGACGTCGGCGGCGTAGAAGCGCGGTGTAGCCGCGGTCCCAGATGCGCCAGACCAGGTCGATGCCCTCGTGACCGTAGAAGAAGTGCCCCGGCCAGCCGCCGGCCGCCTCGAACGCCGACCGGCGGACCAGGAACACGCCCTCCCAGACGATCGTGACGATGCTGCTGCGGGTCGGGTCGCCGGTGCGCAGCCGCGGCACCCAGCGGCGCGGCGAGGGCAGCCCGGTCGGGTCGACCGCCCGGGGCTGGGCGATCGCGATGCGCGGGTCCCGGTCGAGGGCGTCCGCCAGCCGGGCCAGGACGTCGTCGGTGGGCAGGAACGGCGTCGTCGTCGAAGAAGAACAGCAGGTCACCGCGGACCTCGCGGGCACCGACGTTGCGGCCCTCGGGGATGCCGACGTTCTCCGGCAGCGCGAGCGTGCGCACCCCGTCGGGGATGCCCGGTCGGCTCCCAGCCGTTGCCCACCACCAGGACCTCGAGGTCGACGTCGCGTTGCCGCAGCAGCGACGCCAGCGCCCGCGGGAAGTCCTCCGGACGGTTGCCCATCGAGAGCACGACCGCACCGATCGAGGGCCGCCGCTCGCTCACCTCAACCTGCTCGACGTCAGGATCGCGAGGAGATGGCCGGCGACCGTGACTCCGGCGACCGGCAGCAGGACCGCGACCAGCGCCCGGGTCCCGACCAGGTCACCACCGACGGCGTCGACGACCGCGGCCAGCAGGGCGAGCAACGTCAGCTCGACCGAGTGGAAGACCCGGTTGAACGGCAGGAACCGCACCATCGACCGGAGCCGGCGGATCCCGGCCACGGACGGCGCGGCCGCCTCGGCCTTGTCCTCGAGCCGGGGCAGCCCGGCGGCCGCGCGGGCCACGTGGACGGCGTCGTTGAGCGCCTTGTTGACCAGCACGAGCACGGACAGCAGCGCGCCGAGCGTGGTCCACCCGCCGATCGAGTCGAGTCCGCCGTCGGCGCGCACGCCGAGCGCGATCGGGATCAGGCCCTCGGCGGTGTAGTGGCCGACCTTGTCGAGGAAGATGCCGACCGCTGACGAGGTCCCCCGCCAGCGGGCCACCTCGCCGTCGGAGCAGTCGAGGAGCATCTGCAGCTGCCCGAGGAAGGCGGCCAGCACGGCCCCGACGAGACCGGGCACGAGCAGCGCCGCCCCCGCCGCGGCGCCGGTCAGGATCATCAGGCAGGTCACCGCGTTCGCGGTCAGCGCCGTGCCGACCAGCACGCGGGTCAGGTAGGGCGAGAGCCGGCGCTGGTAGAGGTCGGCGGTCCAGTGCTCGGAGTTGCGCCTGCCGCGAACCTCGGGTGGCTGGGTGCGCGCGCGCAGCTCGGCGATCGTCGGCCGGTCAGGCACGGACCGCCTCCTTCTGCGCGCGCACCGTCGGGTCCGGGCCGCAGTGCGCGCAGCCCACCCATCGTGCCGATCACGACGAAGACCACGGCCAGGGCGACCGCCATCACGACCAGACCGCGGGAGAGAGCGTCCTCGCCGGCAGCAGCCAGCGCCAGGATGACGATCAGCCGGCCCTCGACACCCAGGCCGGCGGCGTGCACGGCGCCGGCGGGCGGCAAGCCGTTCAGCACGCGGTAGAGCGCGTCGTAGTGGTGGTAGGCAACCGCGAAGAGCAAGGCGAACGCGGCCGGGATGGCGTCGGGCGCGACCGCGCGTACGACGAGCAGCACCACGGCGTACTCGAACAGCCGCAGCAGCGGGGGCACCGTCCATGCATAGCGGCCGACGGGCAGCCGCCACGGGACGACGCGCGAGATGAGCGCGGCCAGCGGCCCGCGGTCGAGCTGCGCACGGATCACGTCGCGCTCGAGCTCGCTGCCCGCGAGGTCGGCCCAGGTGCGCGCGCGCAGCACCCGGCCCGACGTCGTGTAGGCCAGCGCGACCAGGCCCAGCACGAGCAGGACCTGGAAGACCAGGCGCGGCGTCCCGAACGCGGCGACGACGTGAGATGACCAGCCAGCGCTCGCCGATCGGCAGGTGGATCGCCTTCTTGGTCCAGTTGACCCAGGGCCGCGCGTTGCTGCGCTGCGAGGCGCGCACGGCGCGTTCCGCGGCCGACACCGGGACGGTCGCGTCCCCGGTGCCGTCATCGGCGCGGTCGAGGTCGCACCGACTGGAGCGAGCTCTCGCGCAGGTTCTTGACCAGGGTGAACGTGTAGTCGCTGGTGTGCCGGGTGGTCTGCAGGGTGAGCATCGCCGCCGCCAGCAGCCAGACGGTGTCGCCGTCGGCGCCGAAGGCCAGCCCCGCGTAGCAGGCGTACTCCTTCACCCGGTCGGTCGAGGCGTCCAGCCAGGCACCCAGCGAGGAGAAGGCCCGGGTGTAGCGGGCCACCTCGCCGTCGACGCAGTCCACGACGAGCGAGAGCTGCAGCAGGAGCGCGCCGGCCACCAGGCCGATCCGCTCCCCGGTTGCGAACGCGCCCGCGGCGGCCAGCCCGATGACCAGCGAGGCGATGGTGATCGGGTTGGGTCGCAGCCCCCAGCGGAGGGCGAGCGGCGTGAGCCGCCGGGAGATCCGCCGCACCACGAAGGTGGAGTAGAAGCCGTCGTCGGGCCGCAGGGCCCGGGCCAGCCGGACAGCCTCCGGGTCGGTGCCGCCCATGACCTCGGCTCGCCTGGTCGACCTCGGCAGCGGCCGTCACCCGCCACCACGGCCACGGGTCGAGGTCGACCGCTGCGACGGGCACCTGCCGGCGTACCAGCGCGACCAGCACGTGCTCGGGCACGTCGCCCGACCAGCCGGTGTCACCCGCCACGTCGGCCATCGCGCGCACGGCGTCCGCCGCACCGGGAAGGTCCGTGCGCGCGATCAGCACCGCGCCGGCGAAGACCGCGTCGGGGTCGCCGACCTGGTGGTTCGCGGTCCCCGCGCTGACCACCTGGCCGCTGCGCCGACGGATGTCGGCTCCGGAGCCGGCTGCCGGCCGAGACCATCGCACTGGTGCGCCGGCGCGGGTCGAGCAGCAGCTCGGCGACCGCCTCGTCGGGCAGCAGCAGGTCAGCCGCCACGATCGCCACGTCGGTGTCGGCGTCGGCGAGCGTGTCGGCGACGGACCGAAGTGCCGTGGCCAGGTCGGGTGCCGCGACCGCCGCGGCCCGGCCGGCGACGGCCGCGCGCACCTCGTCGACCGCCGTCGAGGGCGATGACCGACGTCACCGGAGCGCCGAGCCGGGCCAGCCGCTGCAGGGCGGCGTCGAGGACGGTGGCCGGACCGAGCGGGAGCAGCGCTGCTGGAGTGGCCGACGGGTCGGAGCGCACCGCCAGCAGCGAGATCACGGCTTGCCTCGGTCGAGCTCCTCGTTGTACTGCCGGAGCGTGTCGTCGATGGGCCCGTCGGCGACCAGCTGGCCGCGGTTGAGGTAGAGGCCCCTGGTGCAGAACCGGCGCAGGTCGTTCTCGCTGTGGGAGACGAGGAACAGGGTCCGGCCGCCGGAGAGCATGTCCTCCATCCGTCGGTAGCACTTCTCGCGGAACGCGCGGTCGCCGACGGCGAGCACCTCGTCGACGAGGACGATCGGCTCTCGAGGCTCGTGACGACGGCGAAGCCGAGGCGCACCTTCATGCCGCTGGAGAAGTGCCGGAACGGCAGGTCGAGGAACTCCGCCGACCTCGGCGAAGTCCACGATCTCGTCGAACTTCTCGTCGATCTCGCGGCGGGACAGCCCGTGCAGTCCAGCGGTGAGCGTAGATGTTGTCCCGCGCCGTCAGGTCTCCGACGAACCCGCCGGTGACCTCGATCAGCGGCGCGACCCCGCCGTCGACCCGCACGTCGCCCTCGTCCGGGATGAGAACACCGGCGATCAGCTTGAGCAGTGTGCTCTTGCCGCCACCGTTGGCGCCGACCAGCCCGACGGCCTCACCCTCACCGACCGTGAAAGACACGTCGCGCAGGGCCCAGAACTGGCCCTTGGGCGTGGGAATGTTCTTCCGGAGAAGGATGTCGCGGATCGACTTCCGGCGCCGCCGGTTGGCGTCGAACCAGATGCCGAGGTTGTTGGCTTCGATGACGGACCGCATCAGATTCCTTCAATGCCCGGCCCTCGAGCCGGGAGAAGACCACGGTGCCCATCGCCAGGAACAGGGCGGACACGACAGCCGCGACCACGACCTCGGTCCAGCCCGCGAAGAACTCGGGAAAGAACGCGGCGCGGTAGAGGTCGAACACGCCCGCCAACGGGTTGAGGATGTAGATCGTGGCCACCCAGTCGGGGGCGCGATCCTGCACGTCGCGCACCCCGTAGATGATCGGTGACAGGTAGAAGAGCACGCGCAGGACGACGCGGAGCAGTCGCCGGACGTCGGTGTAGAGGACGGCCAGCGGCGCCAGAGTCAGCCCGATGCCCACGAGGAACACGGTCTGGATCAGCATGGCCAGCGGCCAGGCCAGGATGTACCACGACGGGGCCTGCATGTAGATCAAGGCGAAGAGCACGAGCACCGGGAGGCTGAACAGGAACTCCATAGCTTGGAGCCCACGACCCGCAGGATCCAGACCTCCCGGCTGAGGTTGGACGAGCGCACCAGCTTGGCGTCGGCCGTCAGGGCGCGCGCGGAGTCACGGATCACGCCGTTGGCCCAGTTCCAGGGCAGCATCCCGCACAGCAGGAAGAGCAGGTAGGGCTCGCGACCCACACCGCGCGTGAAGATCTGGGTGAAGACGAACCAGTAGACGCCGGACATGAGGAGCGGGTCGAGCACCGACCACAGGTAGCCGAGCTTGGAGTCGGCGTACTTGATCTTGAGATCTCGAGCCACGAGCAGCCGCAAGATGTCGCGGCGCGCGACAATCGCGCGGATCCGCCGCACCATCTCTCGGTACTCCCTCCACCGCCCGCGAACGACCTCGGCGGCCTGCGTGGACGGAGTCCGGTGGCGGCCGGCCACGCCCGCGGAACGCTACCATTCCCCCTTTGGCCGACGACCGCGCGCACCAGTAGGGAGATCATGGCCGACCCCTTGCGGACCGGAGCATCGCTGGGTGCCCGGGCCCGCCGCCGCTACCTCGAGGCGAGGCGTGCCGTCGGCATCAAACTTCGCGACCGGTTGAGCATCGACGAGAACGACAGCGTCCTGGCGCGGGTCCCCCTCGACTTCGAGGTGATGGTCTATTTCACCGACCCGCCGGTCAACCTCTACCAGGTCCGCCAGTGGCTCTACCCCCTGGAGCAGCTGAACAAGTCGCACCCGGTCTTCATCCTGACCCGCGACACCAAGACGTTCCAGGCGCTCGACGTCCGAGACCGAGCTCCCGATCGTCAACGCTCGCCGGATCGGCACCGTCGACAGCGTGTGCCAGGCGAGCGACTTCAAGCTGGCGATGTACGTCAACCAGACCTACCACAACTTCCACGCGATGCGTTACCCCGACATGCTGCACGTCTTCCTCTCCCACGGGGAGAGCGAGAAGAAGACCTACATGGCGTCCAACCAGGCGAAGGCCTACGACTTCGTGTTCGTCGCCGGCGAGGCCGCGGTGCAGCGCTACCGCGACGAACCTCGTCAACTACGACGTGGATGCCCACCTGCGCACGGTCGGCCGTCCCCAGCTGGACATCCCGCACGACACGGGGCGCAAGGCGAAGGCCGACCGCACGACGGTGCTCTACGCGCCGACGTGGGAGGGCGACCGGCCGAGCATGTCCTACGGCTCGGTCGAGTCACACGGGTCGCGCATCGTCGAGGCGTTCCTCGCCAGCCCCACGCACCAGCTGATCTACCGCCCCCACCCGCGGACCGGCTACGACCCGACCGGCCGCCGGCACGGCGGACAAGAAGCTGCGGGAGCTCATCCGCGAAGCAGCGCGCCGCCATCCCGAGGCCGGGCACCGGGTGGACCTTGACCCGCACTTCGGGCCGCAGATGGACGAGGCCGACATGATGATCTGCGACGTCTCGGCGGTCGCGATGGACTTCCTGCCGACGGGGAAGCCGTTGGTCGTCACCGAGCCGGCGCGCCCGGAGGCGACCGTCGACCGGTCCGGCGTCCTCGGCGCGGTCTACAACCTGCCGGTCTCCCAGCTCGACCGGGTCGCCGACCTGGTCGACGGCTGGGTCACCGACGACGTCGCGCGGGCTGACCGGGCCCGCTGGGTCGAGCACTACTTCGGCGACGTCACCCCCGGCGCCTCGATGCGGCGGTTCCTGGACGCCTGCGAGGAGGCCATCGGGCTGCGGGACAAGCTGGTGGCCGCGAAGCGCGACCGGCTGGACGCCGACTCGTGATCGAGCTGCAGGTGTCGATCCTGGCCGCCGGCATGGGCACCCGCCTCGGCCGGCCGTTCCCCAAGCCGCTCACCGTGCTCGCCAGCGGGAAGAGCATCATGGCGCAGCAGATCGACAACCTGCGCGGTGTCTTCGGCGGCGACCTGCGCATCACGGTGGTCGTCGGCTTCAAGCACGACCTGATCATGGAGCAGTTCCCGGACGTCGCTCTTCGCCTACAACGAGGCCTACGACCAGACCAACACGTCGAAGAGCCTGCTCCGCGCGCTCGGTGTCTCCCACGAGGGAGGCGTGCTGTGGCTGAACGGCGACGTCGTGTTCGACGCCCGCATCCTCGACACGCTGCGCCCGCTGATCGAGGCGGAGCAGAGCTTCGTCTGCGTCAACACGGACGCGGTCGGCGAGGAGGAGGTCAAGTACACCGTCGACGACGGCGGCTTCATCCGCGAGCTGTCCAAGACCGTCGAGAACGCGCTCGGCGAGGCGGTCGGCATCAACTTCGTCGCAAGCGCTGACAAGGCGCTGCTGATGGAGCACCTCGACCAGTGCGCCGACCAGGACTACTTCGAGCGCGGCATCGAGACGGCCATCGCGACGGCCGGGCTGCAGGTGCGACCCGTCGACATCTCCGAGTTCTATGCCGTCGAGGTCGACTTCGAGGACGACCTGGAGCGAGCGAACACGGTCATCTGAGATGGTCTTCGCCGCCGCGCGCCGAAGGTCACCCGGTCGTCATCGGGCACCGCGGCCTCGGTTCCGGAGAGGTCGCCGGCCATCGCGAGAACACCCTCGGCTCCTTTCTCGCCGCGGTCGAGGCGGGCGTCGACTGGGTCGAGGTCGACGTACGCCGGACCCGCGACGACCGGCTCGTGATCGCCCACGACCCGGCGTACGACGACGGACTGTTCCTCGTCGACGCGGACGCCGCCACGGCATCCGCGCGCGGCACCCTGCTGCTCGACGACCTGCTCGAGGCGCTGCCCGCGCACGTCGGCGTCGACTTCGACCTCAAGACGTCGATGGAGGACGCGGCCCGCGGCGCCGGCTCGACCACCGCCGCCCTGCTCGCGCCGGTCGCCGCGCGCGAGGCGCACCGGCGCCCCCTCGCCCTGACGTCGTTCGACCCGGCCGCGCTGCTCGCCGTGCGCTCGCTCGCGCCGGACGTGGCGCTCGGACTGCTGACCTGGCTCGAGTTCCCGGTCGGGCTCGCGGTCGCGGCGGCCGCGCACCTCGACGTCGAGTTCCTCGCGGTGCACATGGGCTCGCTGCGGCCCAACCGGATCGAGCCCGAGCCGCAGCAGCGGCCGCTGGACTACGTCGTGTCCCTGCTCCACGAGGCGGACCGGGAGGTGCTCGCGTGGTGTCCGACTCCCGAGGAGCTTCCCCGCGTGGTGGCAGCGGGCGTCGACGCCGTCTGCGTCAACGACGTTCCCGCGGCGCTCGCAGCGCGCGCGGGCTGAGCAGGAAGCCCACCCCCCACGACCCGTGCATGGTCGCGAAGACCACCGGCAGCCAGAGCCGGGACCTCACCGGGAGCCCGCGCCCCTCGACCACGCTGCCGGCCAGCACCCCGGCGGCGTAGCCCACCGGGCGCCAGGAACCCGACCGCTCAGCCCGGCGACCCCGGCGACCGTGCCGGCGGCGACCGCGATCACGGCCACCGGCGGGGCGAGGTAGCGCAGGTTCGCGGTCCCGCGGTGCCGCTTCATGACGACCCGGCGCCACCGGCCGTAGTTGCGGTACTGCCGGGCAAGCGCCCGCACCGTGGACCGGGGGCGGTAGGACACGTGCAGGTCGGGGGTGAACCACACGGTCCCCCCGGTGTTGCGGATCCGGTGGTTGAGCTCCCAGTCCTGCGCGCGCAGGAACGTCTCGTCGTAGCCACCGACCCGCTCCAGCGCCGCGCGCCGGAAGACCCCGAGGTAGACGGTGTCCACCGGACCCTCGTGCCCGCCGACGTGGAACCGGGCCTGCCCGACACCCAGCCGGCTGGTCATCGCCCGCGCGACGGCCTGCTGGAAGTCGGTCACGCCCTCGGCGGCCATCACGCCCCCGACGTTGTCGGCGCCGGTCCGCGACAGGGTCTCCACCGCGACCTGCACGTAGTCGGTCGGCAGCATCGCGTGCCCGTCGACGCGGACGATGACGTCGTACGACGCAGCCGTCACTCCCAGGTTGAGCCCGGCGCCGGTCGCGCCGGTGGGGTTGTCGATGCAGCGGACCCGACCGTCACTGCGCACGATCTCGGCGGCCACCTCGTCGGTGCGGTCGGTGGACGGTCCCATCGCCATCAGCAGCTCGAGCGGTCCGGGGTAGTCCTGCGCGAGGACGTGCGCCACCGCGCTGCGCAGATGACGCTCCTCGTTGAGGACGGGCATCACGATCGAGACGCCGGGCCACTCGCCTGCCGGAGCCAGCTGCGGACGCGGGGACTCGGAGGGGGCAGCCATGGCGATGACCACGGTAGCGAAGCAGGGCGCACGCCTCGCTCGGCGTGCCTGCGCGGCCACGGTCGCGACGGCACCTAGCATCCGCGCAGAGAGCACGATTGCCCGTCCGGCCCGGAGGTCGCCATGCCTGCGCCGCCTGCCGGCGAGCCACCGCGGCTGCCCGCGCACCTGAACCCGCGCGGTGCTCCCCGACGCGGCCCGCCGGGTCGCGCGGGTCGGGTCGATCCTGGTCGCCGCTGCCGCCGCGGCGATGGTTCTCGTCGTCAGCGGCACCGGCTACGGCCTGCTCGTCTGGTCCGACGCCGGGATCGACCGGGTGGACGCGTTCGCGGCCACGGCCGACCGGCCGGCCGCCAGCCCCGACGGGTCGACGACGTTCCTCATGGTCGGCTCCGACGCCCGCACCGGCATGTCGAAGGCCGACCGGCGGCGCCTGCACGTCGGCAACAACCCCGGCACGGTGGGACGTCGCGCCGACACGATGCTGCTCGTGCACGTGTCGTCGCGGCACGACACCGTCACCGCCGTGAGCCTGCCGCGCGACTCCTACGTCACGATCCCGGCGCACGTCGGCACCGACGGCAGCAACGTGCCGGAGCGGCGCAACAAGCTCAACGCGGCGTACGCCGTGGGCGGGCCGCCGCTGGCCGTCGCCACCGTCGAGCGCAGCACCGGTGTCCGCATCGACCACTACGTCGAGGTCGACTTCCTGGGCTTCGAGGAGCTCGTCAACGCGGTCGGCGGCGTCGACGTCTGCACGTCCAAGCCGCTGCGCGACTTCAAGGCCGGCCTGCGGCTGCCGGCGGGAACGACGCGGGTCGACGGCGAGACCGGGCTCGCCTACGTCCGCGCCCGCAACCTCGACGCCCGCGCCGACCTGGGCCGGATCGAGCGCCAGCAGCGCTTCCTGGGCGCCATGGTCTCCCGGGTGACCAGCAAGGACGTCCTGCTGGACCCGCGCGCACTGGTGCGCTTCCTCGACGCGGCACTCGGCTCGGTGCGCGTCGACAACGACCTGACCCGGAGCGAGATGGTCGCGCTGGCGACGCAGATCCGGCACGTCTCCAGCAAGGACGTGCGGTTCCGCACCGTCCCCGTCAGCGACCCGTCGTACCGGCCCGGTCAGGTCGGCGCGGTCGCGCTCTGGGACGAGCAGGCCGCCGGCGAGATGTTCGCGGCGATGCGCCTGGACTCCGCGCCCGAGCCCGCGGCGACGAAGGCGGGCAAGGCCGCGGTCACCGTGGCGCCGGCCGACATCCGCGTCCGCGTCTTCAACGGCGCCGGGACGCGCCGGGCTCGGGGCCCGGGCCGCCGGCGACCTCGCGGCGCGTGGCTTCGAGGTGGCCGGGCCGGCGCAGAACTGGCGCCGCAGCGGGCTGGCGCGCACGGTCGTGCGCTACGACGCGCGCTACACCGAGAGCGTCAAGACCCTCGCGGCCTCGTTGCCGGGCGCCCGGCTGGAGAAGGTCACCGGGCTCGGCCGCACGCAGGAGATCGTCGTCGGCTCGTCGTACGACGGGGTGCGGGCGGTCCGGGTGAAGGCCGAGCGGGCGACGCGGCTCGACCGGCGGGCGGACGGCCGCCGACGACCCGTGCGCCTGAGCTAGTCGGGGTGCTGCCGCGACAGCAGGATCGCCTCGCGCCGGGCCAGCCGGTGGGTTCGCCGGATCTCCGCCTCGCCGAACCGGCGATGGTCCTCCTCCGTCTCCGGCAGCACCGGCGGGACCACCCGCGGGTTGCCGTCGGCGTCCACGGCGACGAACACGAGGTAGGCGGTCGCGACCCGGACCGGTGGCACTCCCGCCTCGTTCCACGGCTCGGCCAGCACCCGGACGCCGACCTCCATCGACGTCGTGCCCGGACCAGTTCACCTGCCCCTCGGCGTGCACGAGGTCGCCGACCCGGACCGGCTCGAGGAACGCCATCTCGTCCATCGACGCGGTCACGGCCGCACCGCCGGAGTGCCGCTGGGCGACCACGCCGGCGACGTCGTCGACCAGCTTCATCACCACGCCGCCGTGGACGGTGCCGAGCAGGTTGGTGTCGAGCACGGTCATGATCCGGCTCAGCGTGCTGCGCGCGGCGCTGGTCGGCTTGCCCAGAGGCGGGGCAGGCACGGAGTCGGGGGTCATGACGGGCAAGGGTACTTTTGGCCGGTGATCGCCGATGAGTGAGTGGCCCGAGGGCTGGTCCAGAGGCTCCGGGCCGCCACCCGCCTCGCGACCGACGCCGCCCACCTCGCCAGCCGGGGCCGCCCACCGCGCGACCGACCCCGCCACCGCTCGACCGACGCCCGCGTCCGACTCGACCCGCGTGCCGGCCCCCGAGCTGGACCCGCGGCCGGTGCGCGGCGCCCACCAACCGCCGCCGTTCGGGCCCACCCGTCGGAGGCGGAGCGGGCGGCGCGGCGGCGGACGGATCGGGCGGCGGATCCTTCTCGCCCTGCTGCTCGTCGTCGCGATCCTCGTCGGTGCTGCTGCTGTTCTTCTACTCGCGCATCGAGAAGGTCGACGCCCTGCAGGACTACGACGGGCGGCCGGCCGAGACGGCGGGCCAGACCTGGCTGCTCGTCGGATCGGACAGTCGCGAGGGCCTCAGCGCCGAGGAGCGCAAGCGGCTGCACGCCGGCAATGCGGGCGGGCAGCGCACCGACACGATCATCCTGCTGCACAAGCCGTCCGACGGTGGCCCGACGACCATGGTGAGCCTTCCCCGCGACTCCTACGTGCCGATCCCGGGGCACGGGCGCAACAAGCTCAACGCGGCGTACGCGTTCGGCGGCGCGCCCTTGCTCGCGCAGACGGTCGAGCGCGTCACGGGCATCCGGCTCGACCACTACACCGAGATCGGCTTCGGCGGCTTCGCGGCCGTGGTCGACTCGATCGGCGGGGTCGAGCTGTGCCCGCCCAAGGCCATCAAGGACAAGAAGAGCGGACTCAACGTCAAGGCGGGCTGCCAGGAGATGGAGGGGGCGACAGCACTGGGCTACGTGCGCGCCCGCTACTTCGACCCCAAGGGAGACCTCGGCCGGGTCGAGCGGCAGCAGGAGTTCCTCAGCGCGATCGTCAAGGAGTCCAGCAGCCCCGGTGTGCTGCTCAACCCGTTCCGGTTCATCCCGCTCGGCAACTCGGCCACGAAGGCCCTCACGGTCGACGAGGGGGACGGCCCATCGACCTGGTCCGGTTCGCCCTGGTGATGCGCTCGGTGTCCGGCGAGTGACGCGCAAGAAGACGACCGTGCCGGTGGCCAACCCGAACTTCTCCACGCCGGCCGGGTCCGTCCGTGCTGTGGGACCGCGACAAGGCGCGGCGCGCTGCTGTCAGACTCCGCTGCGCTGAGGCCGTCGACCTGCGCAGCAGCTGGCGGGCCATCACGAGTCGCTGGATCTGGTTGGTGCCCTCGTAGATCTGGGTGATCTTCGCGTCGCGCATCATCCGCTCGACGGGGTAGTCCTTCACGTAGCCGTAGCCGCCGAGCACCTGGACCGCGTCGGTCGTGATCTCCATCGCCGCGTCCGAGGCGAAGCACTTGGCGGCCGCGCCGAAGAACGTCAGGTCGGCGTCGCCCCGCTCGGACTTCGCCGCCGCCGCGTAGGTGAGCTGGCGGGCCGCCTCCAGCTTCATCGCCATGTCGGCGAGCAGGAACTGGATGCCCTGGAAGTCGGCGATCGCCTTGCCGAACTGCTTGCGCTCCTTGGCGTAGCCGGTGGCGTGGTCGAGCGCGCCCTGCGCGATGCCGATCGCCTGCGCCGCGATGGTGACCCGCGTGTGGTCCAGCGTGCGCAGCGCGGTCTTGAAGCCGCTGCCCTCGGCGCCGATCAGCCGGTCGGCCGGGATGCGGCAGGCGTCGAAGTAGAGCTCGCGGGTCGGCGAGCCCTTGATGCCGAGCTTCTTCTCCGGGGCGCCGAAGGAGAACCCCTCGTCCCCCTTCTCCACGACGAACGCCGAGATGCCGTTGGCGCCGGCGTCGGGGTCGGTGACGGCCATCACGGTGTAGTACTCCGACACGCCGGCGTTGGTGATCCACCGCTTCGCGCCGTTGAGCACGTAGGTGTCCCCGTCGCGGACCGCCCGGGTCCGCATCGACGACGGCGTCGCTGCCGGCCTCGGGCTCGGACAGCGCGTAGGAGAACATCGCCTCGCCGCTGGCCACCGCGGGCAGGTAGCGCTTGCGCAGGTCCTCCGACGCGGACAGCAGCAGCGGCGTCGTGCCGAGCTTGTTGACCGCGGGGATCAGCGAGGTGGACGCGCAGACCCGCGCGACCTCCTCGATGACCAGGCAGGTCGCCAGCGCGTCGGCTCCCGCGCCGCCGTACTCCTCCGGGACGTGCACGGCGTGGAAGTCGGCCTGGCGCAGCGCGTCGTACGACGCCTGGGGGAACTCCCCGACTCGTCGACCTCCGCGGCGAGCGGCGCGATCTTGTCCTCGCACACCGCGCGCACCGCCGCACGCGAGCATGTCGTGCTCGTCGGAGAGCTGGAAGAGGTCGAAGTCACTCACGGTCGGCAGGGTACGTCGCGGGTGGCAGGCGACCCGTCGGGGGCCTATTACGATGACCACCCATGACCCTCCGCATCAGCGTGCTCGGCACCGGCTACCTCGGCGCCACGCACGCCGCGTGCATGGCCGAGCTCGGCTTCGAGGTCCTCGGCATGGACGTCGACGAGGACAAGGTCGCCGCCCTGTCGGAGGGCCGGGTCCCGTTCTTCGAGCCCGACCTGGAGCCGCTGCTCCGCAAGCACGTGGAGTCCGGCCGGCTGCGGTTCACCACGTCGTACGCCGAGGTCGCGGCGTTCGGCGACGTGCACTTCCTGTGCGTGGGCACGCCGCAGAAGAAGGGCGAGTACGCCGCCGACCTGGCCTACGTCGACGCGGTCGTCGACGGGCTCGCCCCCCATCTGGACCGGCCCACGCTCGTCGTCGGCAAGTCGACCGTGCCGGTCGGCACGGCCGCCCGGCTCGCGGACCGGCTGCATGCTGCCGCGCCGGCCGGCGACGGACGTCGAGCTCGCCTGGAACCCCGAGTTCCTCCGCGAGGGCTTCGCCGTCGAGGACACCCTGCGACCCGACCGGCTGGTCTTCGGGGTGCGGTCCGCGGCTGCCGAGCAGCGGCTGCGCGAGGTCTACGCCACGGCACTGGACGCCGGCACTCCGGTGATCGTGACCGACTTCGCCACCGCCGAGCTGGTCAAGTCAGCGGCCAACGCCTTCCTGGCGACCAAGATCTCGTTCATCAACGCGATGGCGGAGCTGTGCGAGGCGACCGGCGCCGACGTCAAGATGCTCGCCGACGCGATCGGCCACGACGACCGCATCGGGCGCAAGTTCCTCAACGCCGGCCTCGGTTTCGGCGGCGGCTGCCTGCCCAAGGACATCCGCGCGTTCATGGCGCGGGCCGGCGAGCTCGGCGTCGACCAGGCGCTGAGCTTCCTCCGCGAGGTCGACAACATCAACATGCGACGCCGCGTGCATGTCGTCGACCTGGCCCGCGAGGACCTCGGCGGCAGCTTCCTCGGCAAGCGGGTCGGCGTGCTCGGGGCGGCGTTCAAGCCCAACTCCGACGACGTCCGCGACTCCCCCGCGCTCAACGTCGCCGGGCAGATCCAGCTGCACGGCGCCCAGGTCACGGTCTACGACCCGCGTGCCGTCGACAACGCGCGGCGCCTCTTCCCGACGCTGGGCTACGCCGACTCCGCCGTGGAGGCGTGCCGCGGTGCCCACCTGGTCCTGCACGTCACCGAGTGGCAGGAGTTCCGCGAGATGGACCCGTCGGTCCTCAGCGCCGTCGTCGACGAGCGGCGCATCATCGACGCCCGCAACGCGCTGGACCCCGGCCGGTGGCGCGAGGCCGGGTGGTCCTACCGCTCCCTCGGCCGCCCGTGACCGCCGACGCCGAGGACGACGTCGTCCGCCGGTTGCTCGGGGCGACGACCACCTGGGCCGTCGTCGGCCTGCGGGACAACCCGATGCGCGCGGCACATGGCGTCGCCCGGTTCCTCCAGCAGCGCGGCAAGCGGATCGTGCCGGTGCACCACCAGCCGCAGGACGTGTTCGGCGAGACCGCCTACGCCACGCTCGCGGACATCCCGTTCCCGGTCGACGTGGTCGACGTCTTCGTCAACTCGTCGCTCGCCGGTGACATCGCCGACCAGGCGGTCGCGATCGGCGCCAAGGCGGTCTGGTTCCAGCTCGGCGTGATCGACGACGCCGCGTCCGAGCGGGTCACCGCCGCGGGCCTGGACATGGTCGTGGACCGCTGCCCCGTCATCGAGTGGCCCCGGCTCGGCCCGGCCGGCTGACCGGCCGTCAGGCGCCGAAGCCCATGCCGCCGCCGCGCTTGCGGCGCAGCGTCTCGCCCTTGGCCCGGGCCTTGTCGGCGAGCTCGGCCTGGAACGCCTTCATCCGGCTCTGCAGGCCCGCGTCGGACGCGGCAAGGATCCGTACGGCGAGCAGGCCGGCGTTGCGCGCGCCGCCGACCGCAACCGTCGCGACCGGCACCCCGGCCGGCATCTGCACCATCGACAGCAGCGAGTCCATGCCGTCGAGGTAGGCCAGCGGCACCGGCACCCCGATGACCGGCAGCGGCGTCACCGAGGCGAGCATCCCCGGCAGGTGGGCCGCTCCCCCGGCGCCGGCCACCAGCACGCGCAGCCCTCGACCGGCAGCCTGCTCGCCGTACGCGAGCATGTCGTGCGGCATGCGGTGCGCGGACACGACGTCGACCTCGAACGCGACGTCGAACTCCTCGAGCGCGGTGGCGGCAGCCTCCATCACCGGCCAGTCGGAGTCACTGCCCATGACGATCCCGACTGCAGGCTCAGGCCAGCTCAGCCATCGATGTCTCCTCGCAGGAATGCCGCGGCGTGCCGGGCCCGCGCCCGGACGTCCTCAGCATCCTCGCCCAACGTCGTGACGTGACCCACCTTTCGCCCAGGGCGGACGACTTTGCCGTACATGTGCAGGTGCGCGCCGGGGTCGTGCGCCATGCAGTGCAGGTAGCCGTCGTACATGTCGGCGATCTCGCCGCCGAGCACGTTGGACATCGCCACGTGCGGCGCGGTCATCGAGGTCTCGCCGAGCGGCAGGTCGAGCACGGCGCGCAGGTGCTGCTCGAACTGGCTGGTCCGCGCGCCCTCGATCGTCCAGTGCCCGCTGTTGTGGGGGCGCATCGCGAGCTCGTTGACGACCACGCCGCCGTCGGTGTCGAACATCTCCACCGCGAACACACCGGTGACGCCCAGGCCCTCGGCGATGCGCAGGGCGACCGACTGCGCCGACAGCGCGTGCTCCTCGCTGATCGCGGCCGGCGCGAGCACCTCGCGGCAGATCCCGTCGACCTGCACGGTCTCGACCACGGGGTAGACCGCCGCCTGCCCGTGCGGGCTGCGGGCGACCAGGACGGCCAGCTCGCGGTCGAACGCCACCCGCTCCTCGGCGAGCAGCGTCGCGCCCGCGCCCAGGGACTCCAGCCAGTCGGCCGCGTCGTCCGCGGCGCCCACGAGCCGGACGCCCTTGCCGTCGTAGCCGCCGCGCGGCGTCTTCAGCACGACCGGCCAGCCGGCCTCGTCGCCGAACGCGCGGATCTCGTCGATGCTGCTCACCACCGCCCAGCGCGGGCACGGCACGCCGAGCTCGGTCAGCCGGGCCCGCATCACGGCCTTGTCCTGCGCGTGCACGAGTGCGTCGGGACCGGGGCGTACGACGACGCCCTCCCGCCTCGAGCAGCCGCAGGTGCTCGGTCGGCACGTGCTCGTGGTCGAAGGTGAGGACGTCGCAGCCCTTCGCGAAGCGGCGCAGCGCCTCCAGGTCGCGCTCGTCGCCCACCTCGACGTCCGGCACGACCTGCGCGGCACTGTCGGTGGCCTCGCGGGCCAGCACGCGCAGTCGCACGCCGAGCCCGATCGCTGCCGGAGCCATCATCCGAGCCAGCTGGCCGCCTCCGACGACGCCGACAACGGGGAAGCTCACGTGATCGAGCCTATCCAGCCCCCGACTCGCCGCTGTGTCCGAACAAGCGTGCGGGTACTTCCGCGGGTCAGTTCGGACACAATGGGGCATCGATGAGCCCAGGAAGCGCTGGAGCACGGCGAGTCCTCCGCGGTCGAGCGCCCGAACCTCGCCCTCGGCATCCTGCGGGCCTGCCGTCCCCGCCAGTGGGTCAAGAACGTCCTGGTGATCGCCGCCCCCGGGGCGGCCGGGGTGCTCACCTCGGCCGGCGCGATCAGGGACACGGCGATCGCGTTCGTCGCGTTCTGCCTCGCCGCCAGCGGCACCTACCTGCTCAACGACGCCCGCGACGTCGAGGAGGACCGGCTGCACCCGCGCAAGCGGTTCCGGCCGATCGCCGCCGGTGTCGTCCCGGTGGGGCTCGCGGTCGGGCTCGGCCTCCTGCTGATCGCCGCGGCGATCGCGATCTCGTTCCTCACCGACACCTGGCTGCCGGTGGTCATCGCGGGATATGTCGCGATGACCACGGCCTACTCCCTCTGGCTCAAGCACGTGCCGGTCGTCGACCTGGTCGTGGTTGCTTCCGGGTTCGTGCTGAGGGCACTCGCCGGCGCGGCTGCCGTCGACGTACCGGTGTCGAGCTGGTTCTTCATCGTCGCGTCGCTGGGCTCGCTGTTCATGGTCGCGGGCAAGCGTGAGTCCGAGCTGCGCAACGCCGCCGCCGTCGGCACCCGCTCGACCCTCGAGGTCTACTCGCACAGCTACCTGTCCTACGTGCGGGCGATGTCCTCGGGCGCGGTGGTGGTGGCCTACTGCCTGTGGGCGCTGGAGGCCGAGGGCGCGACCCGGGTGCTGTTCACGCTGAGCATCGTGCCGTTCGCGATGGGGATCCTGCGCTACGCCTTGCTCGTGGATGCCGGCTCCGGCGAGTCGCCCGAGGAGCTGGTGCTGCACGACCGCAGCCTGCAGGTCTTCGGCGCCCTGCTGGCGCGTGCTGATCGGGCTCGGCATCTATGCCACCTGAGCGCCCGACGACGCGACTGCTGACCGGCTGGGGCCGCACCGCTCCGACCGCGGCCACCGTGCACCGACCGCAGACGGTCGACGACGTGCGGGCCCTGCTCGCCGGCGCGAGTGGCCGCGGCGTGATCGCGCGCGGGCTCGGACGCTCGTACGGCGACGCCGCCCAGGTCGCGGGAGGCGACGTCCTCGACATCACCGCTCTGGCGGGCAACCGGGTCATCGACCCCGAGCACGGGGCTCGTCACGGCGTCGGCCGGGCTGAGCCTCGAGACGCTGATGCGCGACCTGCTCCCGCTGGGCTGGTTCGTGCCCGTGACGCCGGGGACGCGGCACGTGACCGTCGGCGGCGCGATCGCGGCTGACATCCACGGCAAGAACCATCACGTCGACGGCTCGTTCGGCGCGCACCTGCGGTCGATCACGCTGGTGACCCCGGACGGCTCGGTGCGGACGCTGGCGCCCGATGGCGGCGGCCCCGACGACACCGCGCTGTTCTGGGCGACGGTCGGCGGCATGGGACTGACCGGGGTGATCGTCGAGGCGACGTTCCAGGCCACGCCCGTCGAGACCGCGCTGATGCGGGTGGACACCGAGCGGGCCACCAACCTCGACGCCGCTCTGGAGACGATGGCGGCGACCGACGACAGCTACCGCTACACGGTCGCGTGGATCGACCTGCTCGCGACGGGCGACTCGATGGGCCGCAGCGTGCTGACGCGCGGGCATCACGCGACGCTTGCCGATCTGCCCGAGCGCAAGCGGTCCCGCGCCCGACGGTTCGACCCCGCCGTACGCCTGCAGGCTCCGCCGTGGGCCCCGTCGCGGCTGCTGAACCGGCTCACCGTGCGCGCGTTCAACGAGGTGTGGTTCCACAAGGCGCCGGTGGAGCGCCGCGACGAGATCCAGCCGATCACCGCGTTCTTCCACCCGCTGGACTTCGTCGGCGGCTGGAACCGCCTCTACGGACCGGCCGGCATGGTGCAGTACCAGTTCGTCGTGCCGTTCGGGGCCGAGGACACCCTGCGGCGGATCGTGGAGCGCCTCTCGAGCAGCGGCATCGCGTCGTTCCTCGCGGTGCTGAAGCGGTTCGGCCCGGCCAACCCGGGGCTGCTGTCCTTCCCGCAGCCCGGGTGGACGCTGGCCCTCGACATCCCGGCCGGTGTGCCCGGGCTCGCGGGGCTGCTCGCCGAGCTCGACGTCGCCGTGGCCGACGCCGGTGGCCGGGTCTACCTGGCCAAGGATGCTGTGCTCAGCCGCGACCTGCTGCCGAAGATGTACCCGCGGCTGGCGGAGTGGCAGTCGGTGCGGGCGCGGGTCGACCCCGACGCCACGATGTGCTCGGACCTGGGCCGGCGGCTCGGCCTGTGAGAACCAGCCGCGAGCGCTGTCGAGACGAGAGGTGATGACCCTGTGGTGAAGGACGCGTTGGGACGGGTGGACTCGGTGCTGCTGCTCGGCGGCCGCAGCGAGATCGGCCTCGCCATCGCGCGCCGGCTGGTCGCCGACGGCGCGCGCCGAGTGGTGCTGACGGCGCGCGAGGGAGCCGCGACCGACGAGAGCGAGGTCGAGTTCCTCCGGGCCGCGGGCGCGTCCTCGGTCGAGAGCGTCGTCCTCGACATCGGCGACATCGACGGGCACCCGGCTGCGATCGAGGACGCGTTCACGCGGCTCGGTGACGTCGACGTGGTCGTCGACGCGATCGGGGTGCTCGGCTCGCAGGACGCCTACTCGGCCGACCCGGCGCTGGCTGCGGCGAGCATCACGACCAACCTGACGGGGCACGTCTCGGTCGGCCTCGACGTCGCCGCGCGGCTGCGCTCGCAGGGCCACGGCACGCTGGTCGTGCTGTCGTCGATCGCGGGCGCACGGGTGCGCAAGGCCAACTTCGTGTACGGCGCGGCCAAGGCGGGTCTGGACGGCTTCGCCCAGGGGCTGGGCGACTCGCTCGTCGGCAGCGGGGCCCGCGTCATGGTGGTGCGGCCCGGCTTCGTGCGCACCAAGATGACGGCCGGCATGGACGAGGCGCCGATGTCGGTCAACGCGGGCGACGTCGCCGAGGCGGTCGCGAACGGTCTGCGCCGAGGGAGCGAGACGGTGTGGGTGCCGGCCAAGCTGGCGGCGATCGCGTTCGTGTTCCGCCTGCTGCCTCGGCCGCTGTGGCGCCGCCTGCCGCGGTGAGCCGCGTCGCGGCGGCGCTGCGGGGGTCGCTGTTCGGCGAGCTGGCCCGGTTCGGCGCGGTCGGTGTGGTGGCCCTCGCGGTGGACGTGATCGGGTTCAACCTGCTGCGGTTCGCCGGAGGCGAGGGGCCGCTCTATGACCGGCCGCTGACCGCCAAGGTGCTCTCGGTCACCGCGTCGACCACGGTCGCCTACCTGGGCAACCGGCTGTGGACCTTCCGGCACCAGCGGACGTCGGGGACCGCTGTGCACCGCGAGTTCGCGCTGTTCGTGTTGTTCAGCGCGATCGGCCTCGCGATCGCGGTGGCCTGCCTCGCCATCTCGCACTACGCCCTCGGCTTCACCAGCCCGCTGGCCGACAACATCGCCGCCAACGTGGTCGGGCTCGGGCTGGCCACGGCGTTCCGCTTCTGGTCCTACCGCCGATGGGTCTTCACCTAAGCGATCACGAATCGAGAAGCGCCGGTCGCCGGGCCGCGGCTAGCGTGACGGCATGAAGAAGACCGCACCGGCCCCGTCCGGGCTGCCCACCGCCGACAGCCACGACCTGATCCGCGTGCAGGGCGCGCGCGTGAACAACCTCAAGGACGTCAGCGTCGAGCTCCCGAAGCGCCGGCTGACGGTGTTCACCGGCATCTCCGGTTCCGGCAAGAGCTCGCTGGTGTTCAGCACCATCGCCGCCGAGTCGCAGCGGCTGATCAACGAGACCTACAGCTCCTTCGTGCAGGGCTTCATGCCGTCGCTGTCGCGCCCGGAGGTCGATCTCCTGGAGGGCCTGACGACGGCGATCATCGTCGACCAGGAGCGGATGGGCGCGAACACGCGGTCCACCGTGGGCACCGCCACCGACGCCAACGCGATGCTGCGCATCCTGTTCAGCCGGCTCGGGAAGCCGCACATCGGCTCGCCGACGGCGTTCTCGTTCAACGTCCCGACGCGGACGGCGAGCGGGGTGATGAGCACCGAGAAGGCCGGCGGCCGGGTCGAGAAGAACGTCGTGCGCAACGTCGTCTACCAGGGCGGCATGTGCCCGCGCTGCGAGGGGATGGGCTCGGTCTCCGACTTCGACCTCACCGCGCTGTACGACGACAGCTTGTCGCTGAGCGAGGGCGCGCTGAAGGTGCCCGGCTTCAGCATGGACGGCTGGTACGGCCGCATCTTCAGCGGAGCCGGCCTGCCCATGGACAAGCCGATCGGGAAGTTCACCAAGAAGGAGCTCGACAAGCTGCTGTACGAGGAGCCGACCAAGATCAAGGTCGAGGGGATCAACCTCACCTACGAGGGCCTCATCCCGAAGATCCAGAAGTCGATGCTGTCGAAGGACGTCGACACGCTGCAGCCGCACGTCCGTGCCTTCGTCGAGCGGGCGATCACGTTCACGACCTGCCCCGAGTGCGACGGCACCCGGCTCAGCGAGGCGGCCCGGTCGTCGAAGATCAAGGGCAAGAACATCGCCGACGTCTGCACGATGCAGATCAGCGACCTGGCCGACTGGCTCAGGACGCTCAAGGAGCCGTCGGTGGCCCCGCTGCTCGCCGGCCTGCAGCACCTGCTCGACTCGTTCGCGGAGATCGGGCTCGGCTACCTCTCGCTCGACCGGCCGGCGGGGACGCTGTCCGGCGGTGAGGCGCAGCGCACCAAGATGATCCGCCACCTCGGGTCGTCGCTCACCGACGTCACCTACGTCTTCGACGAGCCGACGATCGGCCTGCACCCGCACGACATCGAGCGGATGAACCAGCTGCTGCTGCAGCTGCGGGACAAGGGCAACACCGTGCTCGTGGTGGAGCACAAGCCGGAGACCATCGCGATCGCCGACCACGTCGTCGACCTCGGTCCCGGCGCCGGCACGGAGGGCGGCGCCGTCTGCTTCGAGGGCACCGTCGAGGGGCTGCGCAAGAGCGACACCATCACCGGCCGGCACCTCGACGACCGCGCGTCGATCAAGAAGTCGACGCGCGAGGCGTCCGGCGCGCTGGAGGTCCGTGGCGCGTCGACCCACAACCTCCAGAAGGTGGACGTCGACATCCCGCTCGGGCTGCTCTGCGTCCTCACCGGCGTCGCCGGCTCCGGCAAGAGCTCGTTGATCCAGGGCTCGGTCGCCGGTCGCGACGGCGTGGTGGTCGTCGACCAGGGCGCGATCCGCGGCTCACGACGGAGCAACCCGGCGACGTACAGCGGACTGCTCGAGCCGGTGCGCAAGGCGTTCGCGAAGGCCAACGACGTGAAGCCGGCGCTGTTCAGCTCCAACTCCGAGGGCGCCTGCCCGGCCTGCAACGGGGCCGGCGTCGTCTACACCGACCTCGGCGTGATGGCCACCGTGGCGACCACCTGCGAGGAGTGCGAGGGGAAGCGGTTCCAGGCGTCGGTGCTGGAGTACACGCTGGGCGGCCGGAACATCGCCGAGGTGCTGGCGATGTCGGTGACCGAGGCGCGGGAGTTCTTCGGCGACGGCGAGGCGGCGACACCGGCCGCGCACAAGGTCCTCGACCGGCTGGCCGACGTCGGGCTCGGCTACCTCACCCTTGGCCAGCCGCTCACCACGCTGTCCGGCGGTGAGCGCCAGCGGCTCAAGCTGGCCGCCCAGATGGCGGAGAAGGGCGACGTCTACGTGCTCGACGAGCCGACCACCGGCCTGCACCTGGCCGATGTCGAGAACCTGCTCGCGATGCTGGACCGGCTGGTGGACTCGGGCAAGTCGGTCGTCGTCATCGAGCACCACCAGGCGGTGATGGCGCACGCCGACTGGATCATCGACCTCGGGCCGGGCGCCGGCCACGACGGCGGCCGGATCGTCTTCGAGGGCACGCCCGCGCGACCTGGTCGCCGCCAAGAAGAAGACCCTCACCGGCGAGCACCTCGCGGCGTACGTCGGCGACCTGACCGGGACGGCGCTAGGCCTCGGGCGCTCCGAGGTCGCGGGCGATCAGCATGCGCTGCACCTCGGAGGTGCCCTCGCCGATCTCGAGCACCTTCGAGTCCCGCCACATGCGGGCCACCGGGAACTCGTTCATGAAGCCGTAGCCACCGTGGATCTGGGTGGCCTCCCGGGCGTTGGTCACCGCAACCTCGGAGCTGTAGAGCTTGGCGATGGCGGCCTGCCGCTTGAACGGCTCACCGCGAATCATCCGGGCGGCCGCGTCGTAGTAGGCGAGCCGCGCCGTGTGGGCGCGGACCTCCATGTCGGCGAGCTTGAACTGCACCACCTGGTTGGCGCCGATCGGCTTGCCGAACGCCTCCCGCTCGTGCGCGTAGCGCAGCGACTCGTCCAGGCAGCCCTGCGCGAGCCCGACGCCGAGGGCGGCGATGGCGATGCGGCCCTCGTCCAGGATCGAGAGGAACTGCGCGTAGCCCCGGCCCAGCTCGCCGAGCAGGTTCTCGGCGGGGACCCGGCAGTCGGTGAAGGAGAGCTCACGGGTGTCGGAGGCGTTCCAGCCCACCTTGGAGTACTTCTTCGACACGGTGAGCCCCGGCGTACCGGCCGGAACGATGATCGTGGAGATCTCCTTGCGACCGCCTTGCTCCTCGCCGGTCAACGCGGTGACCGTCACCAAGGAGGTGATGTCCGTGCCGGAGTTGGTGATGAACGACTTCGTGCCGTTGATGACCCAGTCGTCGCCGTCACGGCGCGCGGTCGTGCGGGTGGCGCCGGCGTCGGAGCCACCGCCGGGCTCGGTGAGCCCGAACGCCCCGAGAGCCGCGCCGGAGCACAGCTGCGGGAGCCATTGCTGCTTCTGCTCCTCGGTGCCGAAGCGGTAGATCGGCATCGCGCCGAGGGAGACGCGCTGCTTCCAGGGTGATCGCGACCGAGGAGTCGACCCGGGCGAGCTCCTCGAGGGCGACGCAGAGGGCGAAGTAGTCGCCGCCCATCCCGCCGTACTCCTCGGGGAAGGGCAGCCCGAACAGGCCCATCTCCCCCATCTGGCGAACGATGTCGTAGGGGAACTCCTCGCGCTCGTAGAGGTCGCCGATGACCGGAGCCACCACCTCGTGGGCGAACTCCTCAACGGTCTTGCGCAGCGCCTCGAGCTCGTCGTCGAGCCGGAAGTCGGGCATGGCTGTCTCCTCCGCCCCTTCTCCCCCTGGTCGGTAGGGCCCCATCGTCGCATGACCGGCAGGTACGCTTCGCCGGTGCGCAGGCCGGTCCCTACCCTCGGCGTGAGCGGCCCGTGAAGGCGCTGCTCGCGGTCTACTACCGGCTGAGCAACCTCGTCCGTGAGCTGCTGAAGTTCGGTGTCGTGGGTGGGCTCGCGTTCATCGTCGACGTGGGCCTGTTCAACCTCGTCCTGCACGCGACCGACAAGCCGCTGACGTCCAAGACGGTGTCGACGGTGGTGGCCACGACGGTGGCCTATCTCGGCAATCGCTACTGGACGTTCCGCAAGCGGGGCAGGTCCGGCGTACGACGTGAGTACCTGCTGTTCTTCTTCCTCAACGCGGTGGGCCTGGCGATCGCCTTGACCTGCCTGTTCATCTCGCACTACGCGCTGGGGTTCACCGGCCGGCTCGCTGACAACATCGCGGCGAATGTCATCGGTCTGGCCCTGGGCACGATGTTCCGGTTCTGGTCCTACCGCCGGTGGGTGTTCCCCGAGCTGCTCCCCGAGGCCGCCGCACCGCTGACGCGAGAGCTGACTTCGACGGGAGGTTGCCGCTGTGGCCACGTCGATAGCAGTGGGACAGGTCGTGCTGGACTGCACCGACGCCCGCGCACTCGCCGAGTTCTACCGCGAGCTGCTGGGCCTGACCTACCGGCCGGGCGACGAGCCGCCGGCGTCGGGTGTGGACGAGCGGGGGCAGGACTGGTTGGTGCTGCGGAACCCGGGCGGCGTCCAGCTCGCGTTCCAGCAGGTTGCGGAGCTGCCCGAGGCGACCTGGCCGGACGGGCCGCACCCGCAGATGCTGCACCTGGACATCACCGTCGACAACGTGACGGACTTCGAGGCCGAGCACGAGCATGCGACTGCCCTCGGTGCGCGGTTGCTTCTCGACCGCTCGGACGATCCCGAGGAGCCGCTCCGGGTCTATGCCGACCTCGCCGGGCACCCGTTCTGCATCTTCGTCTCGCCGCCGTCGAGCAGCTGAGTCGGCAGCGGATCGCCTCGTCGTCCACAGGTCGCGACTGGACAGAAGTTCCGAATCCCTTGTGGATAAAGGGGTTCCGGGCCGGTTCTGTCGGCGGAACTGTCGGTGGTGGCCTCTAGGTTTCTGGCATGTCCAAGCGTGATGACCGAGGGGTCGGCACCCGGATCCGCGGTGCCGCGCATGCGCCGGGTCGTGCGGCTGCGCGCGACGGTCGGGCGGATCGCCGCGGTCCAGGTGCAGCAGCTGCGGCTGGTGGCCGCGCTGGCCGCGGACTGCGCCGCGGCAGCCCGGGCTGAGCTGGCCGGGGTGGAGCGGGTGTGGGGCGTCCCGTCGGAGGAGGAGCTGACCCACTCCACGGTGATCCACGAGCTGATGGTGACGCTCGGGATCGCCAAGCCGGCCGCGGAGCGGCTGCTGGAGCTGGCCACCCGGCTGGTCGTCCGTGCTGCCGGACACGCTGGCGGCGGTGGAGGCGGGCCGGATCGACCTGCCCCGCGCCGAGGTCCTGTCCGAGGAGACCGCGCTGCTCGACGACGCGGGCGCCCGGGCGGTGGAGGCGCTGGTGCTGGCCAAGGTGGCCGACGCGGACGGGCCGTGGCAGGGCCTGTCCCCGCGCGGCTGGCGGGCCCAGATCCAGCGGGCGGTGGTCCAGGTCGATGCCGACGCGGCCCGGCGCCGCCGCGAGGCAGCGATCCGCGACCGCGCGGTGCGCGCGTGGCCGCAGGGCGACGGGACCGGGGTGCTGCAGATCATCGGCCAGGACAGCGACATCGCGTTCGCCGACGCGGTGATCACCAACCTGGCCCTGGCCGGGCCCGCGATCGGCCCGGACGGGGAGAAGTTGAGCATGGACCAGCGCCGGGTCGACGGCTTCATGGACCTGCTGCGCCGGGTCGCGTTCGGCGACCAGCTCCCGCAGGTCCGGGCCGGCGCGCGACCGCGAGGTCGGCATCGTGGTGCACGCCGACACCCTCTTCGGCGACGGCCCCGCCAAGGACGACCCCGGCGAGCTGCGCGGTCTGGGCGCCCCCGCCCCCATCGACCCGCACTCCGCCGCGGAGCTGGCCCGCGCCGAGATCGAGGCCGGCGCCGCCACCCGCGTCCTGCTCGTCGACCGGCGACGGCGTCCTGCAGCGCACCATCCGGCTGCCCAAGGCACCGCCCGGCGGCTGGACCCGCGACCTCCTCGTCGGCCAAGTCCGCAACGCCCTGCCGGACCTGCCCGACCTGCAGACCGAGTCCTACGAACCCACCGTCGCGATCACCGACCACGTCCGCGCCGTCCACCCCCGCTGCACCTCCTATGACTGCGCCCGCCTCGCCAGTCCCGCTGCGACCTCGACCACGACGAGTCCTGGCCCCGCGGACCCACCAGCGTCACCAACCTGTGTCCACGCTGCCGGCGCCACCACGAGCTCAAGACCCGAGGCCTCGTGCGAACACGCCTGCACCCCGACGGATCCCTCACCACCACAACCCTGCTCGGCACCACCATCACCACCCGACCCGAACCCGTGCCCGGCTTCGGCCCCGGCGAGGCCTACGCCACCCTGCACTCAGCCTGACGCGGCTGAGCAACCGGCTTGGCCGCAGATGGCGGGGTGCCTCGACAGCACACGCGCGGTATCGGCCTGGCGGCCGTCGCTGGCATCTGAGCATCCGTCGACGTGCTTCGGACCAGCCTCCGCTCGTCGGTCCAGAATGCCTCGCCACGGCTGCACGTACGGGACGGCTCGATCATGGAGCACGACCGCGAGCAGCGTCAGCGGTCGATGAGGCCTCCTCGGCCGGTCATCCGCGATGACGCCGTGTTGCGAGGGCCGCTACGCCATCCGGGCCATCCTCCTCGGAACTGCGGAGAACCCTCGACCCGCCTCGGCCATCGGCGCCGAGTCACGAAGGTGCTGGGACGACCCGTTCAGCGATCAGCGCCCGTATGCCGCATGGCGGCGACGCTCGAAGTCGGTCGTCCCCTAGCGGCCACGCGGTCCGGTGACGCTCCGTCGGCGAGTTCGATGGCGGGATCGCCGGCAGTCCCCTCCGAGAACTCGCAGCTCCGCGTCTGAAGCGCGGTCCGAGGGCGTGCGTTCCGAGCGAGTGCACGCCGCGAGGTGATGCCGGTTCTGGCGCGCTACCGCACCTGGCTGGATGGCGGCGTCCTAGCCTGGGCCGATGGCATCACGTGAGAAGCCCGACGTCCCCGCTGGTACGCCGGATGAGGTCGAGCTGCTGCTGCGTTGGCTCGGCTACCTGCGTGGCGCCGTCCTGCGCAAGGTCGAGGGTGTCAGCGACAGCGACGCCCGGTGGACGCCGGATGGCCGCCTGATCTGCCTGCTCGGCATCATCAACCACCTCACCCACGTCGAATGGCGCTGGATCGACGGGTCCATGCGCGGCGAGGAGGTCAGCAGGAGCGAGGAAGAGTTCGCGCCGGCGCCGAGCTCACGGTGGACGCAGCTGTGGCTGCATATCGCCAGCGAGCCGCGGACACCGACGCCGCGGTCAGGTCCATGTCGCTGACGCAGGCGTCGGTGTGGGACGAGAGCAAGGACCTGCGCTGGGTGCTCCTGCACCTGATCAACGAGACGGCACGCCATGCCGGTCATGCCGACGCGACGCGGGAGATGTTGGACGGCACAACCGGCGAGTAAGCCGACCGAAAGTCAGCGAGGACCGGTCTCGGCCGAGCTGAGGAACAGCGCGAACACCGGCGGCCGCTGCTGCACCAGCTCCAGCCGGCCGCCGTCGGTCTCGGCCAGCTCCCGTGCCACCGCAAGCCCGAGCCCCGTCCCCCGCCGGCCACTGACCGAGCGCTCGAAGATGCGCGCACCCAGATCCGGCGGCACACCCGGGCCTTCGTCGGTCACCTCGATGACCAGGGAGATGCCGGTGGACCGGGTCGACACCGTCACCGTCCCGCCGCCGTGCAGGAGGCTGTTCTCGAGCAGCGTCGCGATCACGTTGGACAGTCCGCTCGGCGTCGCCAGGGCGATCAGACCCCGCGTGCCGGTGGCGATGATCTTTCGCTCCGCCGCGCCGAACGCCGGCTCCCACTCGACAACCTGCTGCAGCACGACGGTGTCGAGCTCCACCGGCCCGGCCCGCATGTTGGTGTCCCGGACGTTGTCCAGCAGGTGCTCGACGACCGTGGCCAGCCGCTCCACCTGAGCCAATGCGCTGCGCGCCTCCTCCCGGACCGTCCGCGGGTCGTCGGCCGCGATGATCTCCTCCAACCGCATCGACAGAGCGGTCAGCGGCGTACGCAGCTGATGCGACGCGTCACTGGCGAACTGGCGCTCGGCCGCGATCAGCCGGTCGACCCGGACTGCGCTCTGCTCGAGCATCTCCGCGACCCGGTCGATCTCCTCGATCCCTGAGGACTCCATCCGTTCCCGCGAGCCCCGCGACCCGAGATGTTCGGCCCGCGCCGCCAGCTGCGCCAACGGGATCATCAGACGGCGGCCCTGAATCAGGCCAACCGCCACTCCGGCCAGCACCGCGACAACGGCAACGAGCAGCAGGGCGATGACGAGACGACCCATGTCGACCTCGTCGACCGACGCGGCCAGAATGCCGAGCGGCACAGCGACCAGCAGAACCGCCACCGCGGCAACGGCCACACTCGACTCGATCAGGCGACGCCGCACGGATCACTCACGCTCGAAGCGGAATCCCACACCCCGGACCGTGGTGATGTAGCGCGGGTTGGCGGCATCGTCACCGAGCTTCTTGCGAAGCCATGACACATGCATGTCCAACGTCTTCGTCGACCCCCACCACGCCGTGTCCCAGACCTCGCGCATCAGCTGCTCACGGGTCACGACCTTGCCGGCGTCGCGCAGCAGCACCCGCAGCAGGTCGAACTCCTTGGCGGTCAGGGTCAGCTCGCGGTCATCCATCCAGACCCGGTGCGAGTCGACGTCGATGCGCACCCCGTGCACGTCGTCGACCGGCTCGACCGTGCCGCGGCGCAGCAGGGCACGCACCCGCGCCAGCAGCTCGGCCAGCCGGAACGGCTTGGTCACGTAGTCGTCGGCACCGGCATCGAGCCCGACGACCGTGTCCACCTCGTCGGTGCGGGCCGTCAGCACCAGCACCGGCACCCCGCTGCCCTCGTTGCGCAGGCGGCGGCACACCTCCAACCCGTCCATGCCGGGCAGGCCGAGGTCGAGCACCACCAGGTCGCAGGGCGTCCCGGTCGCCGACTCCAGCGCTCCCGGGCCGTCCTCGCAGACCTCCACGTCGTAGCCCTCGCGACGCAACGCGCGGGCCAGCGGCTCGGAGATCGCCTGGTCGTCCTCAGCAAGCAGAACGCGAGTCATACCGGCATCGTATGTGGTTGTCCGGCCACTCTGCGTGATCCGCGCCCGGCGGCCCGTCACCCGAACGCCGAGATTCGCTGCTGGAGCAGCGCGCAACTCGCGCACCCGGCGCTCATATGTCGCGCCGAGCACGAGCAGGAGCAACCCGCTCGCTCCGATCCACGTCCAGCGCGGCACGGCGTCGTACAGATCGGCCAGGTACGGCGAGAGCTGCACCAGCGCGTCGACCGCCAGCACGGTCCCGCCGATCACCAGCGGAGCCTGCAGGCGGCGCATCACGCCGACGACCAGCACCGCCAGCGCGGTGAGCCCGAGCAGCAGCGGACGCCACAGACCGGGGTCGTCGACCGCGCGCAGCAGGCTCGGCACCAGCACCAGCGCCAGGCCGGGCGCATAGGCGGGCCAGGACCGGTACGACGGGTCGCGCCGCCGCCGCAGGTAGCCCACCACGAGCAGCGCGATGCCCGCCGGAGCCGTGTACGGCTCGGGCGCGTCGACATCGGAGAGCGCCAGCCGCACCCAGGTGCTGGCCGCGAGCAGCCCGCCGGAGACCCAGCCGAGCTTGTTGCGCTCGATGCCGCGAAGGGCAGCCACTCCGGCCGCCACACCCGCAGCGAGCAGCGCCAGCCACAGGCGGTCGGCGTCGACGACGCTGAGCAGCACACCCACCGCCGTGGCGATCCCGCCCACCTGGCCCACCACGACACTCACCCGCTGAGGGCCTGGCCAGGCCACCACGGTCTGACAGGTCGCCATGACGACGAGCGCTCCGGTGACGGCGACGGCCAAGCCGGCGTCGGCCGTCGCGCCACCCGCCCAGACCGTGACTGCCGCAGCATCGGCGGCAAGAGCGGCCGTGGCAACACCGGCGAGGACCAGCTGCCGGTCGCCGCGGAACACCAGCGCCCCGGCCAGTGCCACACCGAACGCGAGCGAGAGGGCGAGAGTCCACACCGCCGGCCAGCCCGCCCCGCCGTACCTCGCGACCGCCGCCGCCTCACCGATCAGCAGCAGCACCGAGCCAGTCGCGAACGCGATCGGACACCGCCGCCGCCGCCGGTACCCATCCGCCCGCGCCCGACATGCAGGTGCCGACAGCGAGCACCGCGGCGGCCACCGGCAGCACGACCAACGTCGTGCTCGGCCGCGGCGAACGACCAGGCAACGGCCAGGCCCAGCACGACGACGCCCGACCCGAGCACCCCCCAGCCGAACGCGGACTGCCCGACGACGCACGTGCTCCGGTCCCCCGACCAGCAGCAGCAACGCAACCGCGACGTCGATCGACAGCCCCGCCCAGAACGGCAGGTCGAACGCAGCCGGCACCGTCAGCACCGCGAGAGCGAGCACCGGTACGACGAGTGCATCCGCCGTACGCAGGAACGGCACAGCGCGACCGGCCACCAGCAGCGCAACCGCGACCGACAGCAGCAACAGCGGCGTCGACACGTGGCCCGGCCAGTCCACGCCGACGCCGACGACATCGCGCGCGGACGACGACCAGTCCTCGTCCCACGCGTCGCCGAGCCAGCTCAGCCGCCCGGCGATGGAGACCGCGACCGCCTCGGCAGCGGCGAAGCCGGGAGCCACCGCGGCGAGCAGGAAGACGCCGGCCAGCAACGGCCCGCCGGGACACCGGCACGAGCAGCATTGCGGCGAGCAGCACCGCAGCAATCGCGGACAACGTCACGGGCACCCAGTCGGGATCCGCGAGCTCGGTGACCGGTGCCCACACTGCGGCCACGACGGCCAACGCGGCCACACCCAGCAGGGCATCCGGCAGACCGAGCGCGGTCGACGTCCCTCGGTCGGAGTCGGTCGCGATGGCCGTCCCGACGGCGGCTCCGGCAAGCACCAGCAGCAGGGCGGTGCCCAGCACGAGCGAGCCGTCCTCGCCGTACGCCGCGCCCACAGCCGCGACCGCCGCCACGGTCCACGCGACACCCGCGCCGACAACAACGGCCCATCGCGCGTCCGCTGCCCGTGACGGCGAGGGCCAGGCGAGCACCAGCGCGATCCCGATGACCGCCTGGATCGTCAGCACGGTCGCCACGACCGCGGCCGGGTGGACGGCGTCGTCGGACCAGTGCCCGGCGAGCAGCCACCCGGGCAGCTGCCCCAGCACGGCAGCGGAGAGCCGCAGGGACCGCAGCGGCAGCAGCACGGCCCAGGCGCCCGCGGCCAGCGCGATGAGGGCCAGCGCGCCGGCCCAGTAGGGCAGGGCGGCCGTCGCGTCCAGGTCGGCCAGCCCGGCGCTGCGCGCGCCGTAGGCATCGAGCAGCCCCAGCCCGACGGTGAGCGTGGCCACCGCCTCGCCGGTCGCGCTCAGCCCGCGGCGGGCGGCGACGGTGGCCCCCGCGGCGGCGATCGCCGTGAACGCCGTCATGACAGCAGCGCGGCCACCGACACCGAGCACGCCCCAGGAGACGACCAGGAAGATCACCGCGGCCACCGCGAGCAGCAGCACCCCGAGGGCGAGCAGCAGGTTCTGCACCCGGCGACGGCTCCACTCGGGCGCCGGGACCGGTGCCGGAGCAGGTGGCTGGCGCGGCGGCGGCAGGCCCGGGGCTGCCGGCGGGGAGTCGTACGCCGACCCGCCGAAGTAGCCGGACGGCGGATAAGCAGCCGCCGCCGGTCGGCACCGGGACCTGTGCCTCGGCCTTCAGTCGCTCGATCAGCGCCCGGCGGCGCTCGAGCGCGGCTTCGGTCTCGACGGACGCCTGCCACACCTGCTGAGCCGTCTCGCTGCGCAGCGAGACCCCGCAGGCGGGACACCGCTCGGTCGACGTCACCGGCGCGCCACAGGCCGGGCACCTGGACGGGTCGGTCAGCGCACGCTCGTCGATCATGGAAGTGTCATCGACCCCCTGACGAGAGCGCGTCGAGTGACCCAGTCCGGTCCTAGGCGGAGGTGATCACACCGGGGTCACGCCGTGCCTGCGGCGGGAGAAGTGACGGTCCTTGGTGCGCGCCAGCCGCAGCCGTCGTACCAGCTCGTCGCGCAGCGCCTCCGGCGCCACGATGTCGTCGACCACCAGCTCGCTGGCCAGCCGTACGACGTCGATGTCGGTGTCGTACTCGGCCCGCTTGGTGGCGACGAAGTCGGCGCGTTCCTGCTCGTCCTCGATCATGGCGATCTTGTTGGCGTAGACGGCGTTGACCGCGGCTTCCGCGCCCATCACCGCGATCTTCGCGGTCGGCAGTGCGAGCGTCGCGTCCGGCTCGAAGCCCGGCCCGGCCATCGCGTAGAGGCCGGCGCCGTAGGCCTTGCGCACGATGACGCAGAACTTCGGCACGGTCGCCTCGGAGACCGCGCTGATCATCTTGGCGCCGTGGCGGATGATGCCCATCTTCTCGACGGCGGTGCCGACCATGAAGCCGGGCACGTCGGACAGGAACACCAGCGGAACGTTGAACGCGTCGCACAGCTGCACGAACCGCGTCGCCTTGTCGGCCGAGTCGACGAAGAGCACGCCGCCCTTGAACATCGAGTTGTTGCCGACGATGCCGACGACCTCGCCGTCGAGTCGACCGAAGCCCACCACGATCTCGCGCGCCCACAGCGCGTGGATCTCGAAGAACGAGTCCTCGTCGAGCAGGCCCTTGGCGTAGCGGCGCATGTCGAAGGCCTGCCGGTCGCTCTCCGGGACCAGCGTCGCAAGGTCGATGGAGGCGGGCGCCGGCCGGGACTCCGCGCTGGGCGGGCTGCCCGTCCAGTTCGACGGCAGGTAGGAGAGGTAGTCCTTGACGGTGTCCAGCGCCTCGTCCTCGGTCTTCACCAGGAAGTGACCGACACCGGACTGCGAGCAGTGCACCCGCGCGCCGCCCATCTCCTCCAGCGTCGTCTGCTCGCCCGTCACCATCTCGACCATCCGGTCGGACGCGAGGTACATCGACGCGTTGCCCTCGACCATGACCACGACGTCGCAGAACGCCGGGATGTAGGCGCCGCCGGCGGCGGACGGCCCGAACAGCGCGCACACCTGCGGGATCGAGCCGCTGGCCCGGACCTGGTTCCAGAAGATCTTCCCGGCCCCGCGCCGGCCGGGGAACAGGTCGACCTGGTCGGTGATCCGCGCACCCGCGGAGTCGACGAGGTAGACCATCGGCACGCTGTCGCGGTAGGCCGTCTCGATGATGCGGATGATCTTCTCGACCGTCCGGGCACCCCACGAGCCGGCCTTCACCGTCGAGTCGTTGGCCATCACGCACACCGGCCGGCCGGCCACGGTCGCCGATCCGGTCACGACCCCGTCGGCCGGCAGGTCACCGGCCGAGACGTTCGCGAAGACGCCGTCCTCGACGAACGAGCCCTCGTCGACGAGGCGCCGCACCCGCTCCCGGGCGAACAGCTTGCCCTTCGCGGCATTGGCCTCGTGGTACTTGACCGGGCCACCCTCCTGCACCTCGGAACGCAGTTCGGGCACGGGCGGATGTCCAGGCGGCGGCGACGACACGCTCAGGACTCTAACGGCGCGGCTAGCTCTTTCGCGTGACTGACTTGGTGGGTTGCGTGGGCATCGGCTGCGCCGCGACCGGCGGCGGTTGCTCGACGGCGCCGGTCACCGCCAGCGCGAGCAGCGCGCGCAGCACCGGCTCGAAGCCGGGCGAGGGAAGGCTGATCGAGTCGGTGTAGACCTCGACGAGCCAGCCACCGGACGCACCCGTCACGCCGGCGGCGAGCAGGCCGCTGTAGCCGGCGCTGACCAGCACCGACTCCTCGGCCGGGTCGTTGCCCTGGGCGCCGAGCTCGACCCGGAAGGAACCGGCCTGGCGGATCGCCGCGGCGCTGGCCGGGAAGTCGTCGAGATGGAAGGTCGCACCGGGCAGACCCTGCGCGATCCCGTGCTCGTCGATGTCCTCGCCGAACCGCTGCACCGAGCTGCTCACGCCGACGAGCAGGTCGCTGCCGGGCGCGACGTAGGAGACCCACCAGGCGGCGCCGTCGACGAGGAGCAGCAGGTGGTCGGCAACCGCCTCGACCCGCGCCTGCGGTCCGCTCGAGCCCAGCACGTCGAGCATCTCCAGGCCCGACTCGAGCACCGCCGACCCGTCGACCGCGAGCCGGCCGCGCCGGGCCCGGCGGTCGGGCAGGGCGCCGTCCAGCGGCTCGGGCGACGCCTGGCCGGCGACGACCGGCGTGCGCGAGCCGGCGCGCTTGGCGCGGTACTGCGCGGCGTCGGCGAGACGGAACAGCCGCGCCGGCACGTCGATCCGACCCGGCAGCAGGTCGGTGGAGGCGACCCCGCAGGAGACCCCGGTGCTCATCGGCTGGCTGTCGACCACCTTGCACAGCTCGTTGGCGACGGCGACCGCGACCTCACCGGGCGCCCCGCTCACGACGATGCAGAACTCGTCGCCACCGATGCGCGCCGCGAGGCTGTCGGGTGCGAGCCCACTGGCGCGGCTGACCGCGTCGGCGACGGCGACGATCAGCCGGTCGCCGGCGTCGTGGCCGAACGAGTCGTTGACCTGCTTGAGCCGGTTGATGTCGGCCAGCACGAGGGACACCGGTACGCCGTCGCCGACGTGCGCGGCCATCGCCTCCTCCAGCCGCTCGTCGACGGCGCGCCGGTTGGCCAGGCCGGTCAGCGGGTCCTGGAACGCCAGCCGTTCGATGCGCGCGAAGTGGTCGGCCTGCACGACGCCGGCCGCGACCTGGGTGGCCACCGCGTTCGCGAAGTCGAGGTCGGACCTGCCGAACCGCCGTTGCCCCGTCGTACGGGTCGCGAACAGCTCGCCCCACACCCGCGCCTCGACAACGATCGGCGTGGCGACGAAGGAGTCCTTGCCGAGCCCCGCGATCCGCTCGGCCTCCTCGCCCTCGTCGTCCGCTGTGCCGACGTGGCCCTCCCGGTGCTCGACCAGGCGCTGGGCGGTCGGCCACGCCGAGACGGGATAGACCTCGTCGGTGGGGAACCGGCTCTCGTGCGGGCCGAGCAGGCCGACGTTGACCAGCGTCCGCAGCGTGCCCGACTCACGGTCCCAGCGCGAGATCGACAGCGACGCCGCGTCCAGCGCGCGGCGGGCCTCCTCGGCGGTGAGCTCGACGAGGTCCTCGAACCGGCGCGTCGCGCCGACGACCTTGGCGATCTCGAGGAGCGAGCGCAGCCGCGCGGCATCACCGGTCGCGGGTTCCCCCGCGCCGGAATGCCCAGCGTCCTCTGCCACCCGACCTCCCTCGACGTTCAGCCTGACGCAAATCCCCCCTCGATGGGGCGGTTTTGCCGTCAGTTGGGGATGCGCGGTCCGGCGCGGAGCACCTGCGAGGGCAGGGTCCGCCCGACGATGCGCTCAGCCTCGCCCGCCGCGGCGATCATCGCCTCGAGGTCCACGCCGGTGGCGACGCCCATGTCCTCGACCATGTGCACGAGCTCCTCGGTCGCGATGTTGCCGGTCGCGCCCGGCGCGTAGGGGCAGCCGCCGAGGCCACCGACCGACGCGTCGAAGTCGCTGACGCCGAGCTCGAGCGCGGCGAGGACGTTGGCCAGGCCGGCGCCGCGGGTGTTGTGGAAGTGCAGGTTCAGCGGTACGTCGGGCAGGGCTGTGCGCGTCTCGCCGACCAGCCGGGTGACCCGGGTCGGCGTCGCCATCCCGGTCGTGTCGCCGTACGACAACGCGTCGGCGCCGTCGCGGACCGTGCGGGCGGCCACCGAGAGCACCCGCTCGACCGGCACCTCGCCCTCGTAGGGGCAGCCCCAGGCGGTGGACACGATGGCCTGCACCGTCGCACCGCGCGCGTGCACCAGGTCGATGATCCGAGCGATGTCGTCGAGTGACTCGTCGGTCGAGCGGTTGACGTTCTTGCGGTTGTGCGTGTCCGAGGCCGAGACGACGACCTCGATCTCGGTGAAGCCCGCGTCCAGCGCGCGCTGTGCGCCGACCAGGTTGGGCACCAGCGCGGAGTAGCGCACGTCCGGGTTGCGCACGATGCCCGACCACACCTCGGCGGCGTCGGCCATCTGCGGGATCGCCTTCGGGTGCACGAACGAGACCGCCTCGATGCGCGACACCCCGGTCCGGGACAGCGCGTCGATCAGCGCGACCTTGGCCTCGGTCGGCACCGGGTCCTCGTTCTGCAGGCCGTCGCGGGGACCGACCTCGCGCAGGGACAGCCGCTCGGGAAGGTCGCTCATGCCGCCATCACTTCCCCGGCCAGACGGGCGTGCGCTTCTCGTTGAACGCCGAGACGCCCTCGTGGCGGTCGCCGGAGACGGCGGTGGCCCGCCAGCACGCGTCCTCGATCTCGAGGCCGGCCGCCAGGTCCAGGCCCCAGCCCGCCCGCAGCGCCCGCTTGGCGTTGCGCACCCCCACCGGCGAGTTGGCCGCGATGGTGTTCGCCAGCTGGAGCGCCGCCGTCCGGTCCTTGCCCGGCGCAACCCGCCGGTCGACCAGGCCCATCGCCAGGGCCTCGTCGGCCGCGACCCGCCGGCCGGTGAACACGAGGTCGGCGGCACGTGCCGAGCCCACCCGCCGGGTGAGCAGCTGGGTCCCGCCACCACCGGGAATGACCCCCACCGTCACCTCGGGAAGGCCGACCACGGCCGTCTCGTCGCACACGATCAGGTCGCAGGACAGCGCGAACTCGAACCCGCCGCCGAGCGCGAACCCGTGCACAGCCGCGATCGCCGGCATGGGCAGGTCCAGCACGCCACCGAACGCCGCCCGGAAGACCGGCCGCTGCGCTGCCAGGTCGTGGTCGGTGAAGGAGTTGCGCTCCTTGAGGTCCGCGCCGACGCAGAACGCCTTCTCCGACGACGACGTCACGACGACCACCCGCACGTCGTGGTCCTGGGCCAGGTCCGCCGTCGCGTCGGCGATCTCCTGCGCCATCGCCGTCGACAGCGCGTTGTGCGCCTCGGGCCGGTCGAGCACGAGCTCGGTGACCCAGCCGTCGGGGCGCACGGTGATGTGCCGGTAGTCGTTCACCCCGCAGAGGCTAACGCGACCGCCGCCGCACCACCCCGGGCCGCACCAGGCCCATCCCGCGCACGGCCCGGGTGCGCTCGACGTCGAGGTCGAACTCGCCGCTGCGCTCGACCGCGTCGGCCGTACGGCGGTCGACGAGCACCGTGCCGGGCTGCGCCAGCGCCGTCAGCCGGCTGGCCAGGTTGACGGTCCGGCCGAAGACGTCGCCCATCCGCGTCAGCACGGCCCCCGTCGCGATGCCGACCCGCACGTCGGGCAGGTCCGGGTCGGCAGCCATCGCCTCGGCGAGCTCCAGCCCGATCAGCGCCGCGCTCTGCGGCCGGTCGGCGACGAAGAGGACCTCGTCGCCGACGGTCTTGACCAGCCGTCCGCCCGCACGCCGCGATGACGTCGGCCGACAGTGCGTCGAACCGGTCCACGAGCGCCGCCAGCTCGCGCTCCTCCATCCGCTGCGACAGCCGCGTGTAGGACACGAGATCAGCGAAGCCGACGGACAGCACGCCGCTGTCCGAGCCCTCGGCCGAGCCGAGGGCGCGACCCGCGACGGCCGCGAGCTGGCGACGCCAGACGAACACCAGCAGGGCCTGCAGGTCGTCCAGGTGCTCCGTCGACGTCTCGACCGCCGCGCGGTTGGCCTCGTCGGCCGTCATTCCCCGCGTGCGCTCGAGGTGCTCGACGAGCGCGTCGACCTGCCACTCGACGAGACGGGCGGAGTAGTGCCCCATCGCGCGGGTGAGGCTGACCGCGAGCTCCTCGTCGATGACGCCGTCGCGCACGAGCGACATCAACCGCGACAGCGCCGCCAGGTCGACGTCGGTGAACGCCTTGGCCTCGTCCCCCACGTTGGCGAAGCCCATCGCCCGCCACAGCCGGCGGGCGTACTCCACGCTCACACCGGCGGACGCGGCCGCCTCGTCGCGGGTGTGCGTCCGCGGACCGCCGAGCAGCAGCTCGTCCAGCTCGTCCCCGTCAGCGGTCATCGACGTGGCTCGACCGGCGCCGATCCTCGTCCTGCTCGGCCAGCCGGTAGACGTCGCGCTGCACTTCCTCGACGTGCGGGCACGTCGCGCAGGACGAGCTGCCCCCGCTCGCCGGCCGACTCCACGACCAGGGTGCCGCAGCCGAGCATGCGCTCGAGCAGGCTCTCGTGGGCGAACGTCACGTCGTTGACGCGCGAGAGCGGCATGTCCCGGCCGCTGCGGGCGATCACGCCGACCCGGGTGATGAGCCGGCGGTCGGTCACGATGTACGACGTGGTGATCCACTTCAGGAACGGCCACACGGTCCACCGCAGCAGGACCAGCACCGCCAGCACCGCCACCGTCAGCCGCAGCCACCCCTGCGCGGAGCCGTCGGGGATCAGCGCGGCGAGGTAGGTGGCCGCGGGTGACACGACCAGCAGCAGCAGCGCGGGGAAGATCAGCTCCTTGACGTGCGGGCGCATCGCCATCTCGACGTTCTCGTCGTCGCCGAGCAGCCTGCGCGGGATCCCGGTCACCCGCGCATTCTGCCCGCCCACCGTCCCTTTGTCAGAACGTGGCGCCCCGATCGGGCGCACGAGAGCTCTGACAGTGGTCAGTGCACGTGGACGACGTCGCCGGCGCCGATCGGCTCGGTGCCGTCTGCCGTCTGCAGGATCAGCCGCCCGGACTCGTCGACGTCCGATCCGGTGCCGGTGACGACGCGCCCACCCGGCAGCTCGGCCCGGACCGCGACTCCCAGGGTCGAGCAGAGCCCGCGGTAGGACGACCGCAGACCGCTCGCGTCGGCGTCACCCGACGCGTCCGCGAACTCGCCGTACAGGCGACCCATCGAACGCAGCACGGCGAGCAGCACCGGCATCCGGTCGACGACCGCGGAGCCCTCGAGGTGCAGCGACGTCGCGGTCGGCACGGGCAGCTCGTCGGCGCGCAGCGAGACGTTGATCCCGACCCCGAGCACCAGGGCGTCCTCGACCCGCTCGGCCAGGATGCCCGCCAGCTTGCGGTCACCGACCAGCACGTCGTTGGGCCACTTGAGGCGTACGTCGAGCTCGGCCAACGGGCCGAGCGCGCCCGCCACGGCCACCCCGGCCAGCAACGGGAACCAGCCCCACGAGCCGGCGGCCACCTCGCTCGGGCGCAGCAGCACCGAGAAGGTCAGCCCGGAGCGCGCCGGCGCGGTCCAGATCCGGTCCAGTCGACCCCGGCCGGCAGTCTGCGACTCCGCGACCAGCACGGTCCCGGACTCCGCGCCCGACCGCGCCAACGCAGCGACCTCGGCGTTGGTCGACCCGACCGAGTCGAGGACGCGGACCGACGTCCAGGGGCCAGGGGCACGCAGCAGGGCGCGCTGCAGATCGCGTTCACGCAGGGGCGGTCGGTCCAGATCGGAGAAGCCGCCGGTCACCAGCACTACGCTACGTGGACATGACCAGCTCCGCGCGCGTGCCGGGAACCGACGTCCCCGAGGGCGTCGACATGCACACCACAGCGGGTCGCCTCGCCGACCTGCACCGCCGCAACGACGAGGCCGTGCACGCCGGCTCCGCGCGGGCCGTCGACAAGCAGCACGCCAAGGGCAAGATGACCGCCCGCGAGCGCATCGACGCGCTGCTCGACGACGGGCTCGTTCGTCGAGATGGACGAGCTCGCGCGGCACCGGTCGACCGCCTTCGGGCTGGAGGAGGAGCGTCCGTACGGCGACGGCGTCGTCACCGGCTACGGGACGATCGACGACCGCCCGGTCTGCGTGTTCGCCCAGGACTTCACCGTCTTCGGCGGGTCGCTCGGCGAGGTGTTCGGCGAGAAGATCGTCAAGGTCATGGACCTGGCGCTCAAGACCGGCCGGCCGCTCATCGGCATCAACGACTCCGGCGGCGCGCGCATCCAGGAGGGCGTGGTCTCGCTCGGCCTCTACGGCGAGATCTTCTACCGCAACGTGATGGCGTCCGGCGTCGTGCCGCAGATCTCCCTGATCATGGGCCCGTGCGCCGGCGGCGCCGTCTACTCCCCGGCGATCACCGACTTCACGGTGATGGTCGACGGCACCTCCCACATGTTCATCACCGGCCCCGACGTCATCAAGACGGTGACCGGCGAGGACGTCGCGATGGAGGACCTCGGCGGCGGCCGCACCCACAACACGAAGTCCGGCGTCGCCCACTACCTCGGCCACGACGAGACCGACGCCATCGACTACGTCAAGGCGCTGCTGTCCTACCTGCCGAGCAACAACCTCGAGGACCCGCCCGACTACGGCGGCGAGGCCGCCGCCGGGCCCGATCGAGATCACCGACGAGGACCGCGAGCTCGACACGTTCATCCCCGACTCGGCCAACCAGCCCTACGACATGCACACCGTGATCGAGCACGTCATCGACGACGGGGAGTTCCTCGAGGTGCAGGCGCTGTTCGCGCCGAACATCATCTGCGGCTTCGGCCGGGTCGAAGGGCGCTCGGTCGGGGTGGTCGCCAACCAGCCGATGCAGTTCGCCGGCACCCTCGACATCGACGCGTCCGAGAAGGCCGCGCGGTTCGTGCGCACCTGTGACGCCTTCAACGTGCCGGTGCTCACCTTCGTCGACGTACCCGGCTTCCTGCCCGGCACCAGCCAGGAGTGGGACGGCATCATCCGCCGCGGCGCCAAGCTCATCTACGCCTACGCCGAGGCCACCGTGCCCAAGGTCACCGTGATCACCCGCAAGGCCTACGGCGGTGCGTACGACGTGATGGGCTCCAAGCACCTCGGCGCCGACATGAACCTGGCCTGGCCGACGGCCCAGATCGCCGTCATGGGTGCACAGGGCGCGGTGAACATCCTCTACCGCAAGGAGCTCAAGGACGCCGACGAGCCGGAGATCCTCCGCAGGTCGTTCATCGCCGACTACGAGGACACGCTGGCCAACCCCTACATCGCGGCCGAGCGCGGCTACGTGGACTCGGTCATCCCGCCGTCCTACACGCGCTCCTACGTCGCGCGCGCCCTGCGCACGCTCCGGACCAAGCGGCAGACCCTGCCGCCCAAGAAGCACGGGAACATTCCGCTGTGACGACGCGACGAGCGCCAGCGAGGAGCCGAGGACTCGTGACGCGCGGCCGTTGTCGCCGAGCTGCACGCGCGGCTCGACTCGTGGCAGGCGGTCGTCGAGGGCGTCGCGGCCGAGTCGGACGACGACCCGACGGAGGCGCTGGCCGACCCGCGGCTCGAGGCCGCCCAGGACGCGTTCTACGTGGCACTCAGCAGCTTCGAGGCGGCGACGCTGCCGGTTCTCGGGATGATCGTGCTCGACGACGCCACCGACGACGACTCGGGCGAGGTGCTCGAGGACGACTTCTTCGTCCACTACGTCGTGGCGGTCAACGAGGGCGACTCCCCCGACCGCCTCGGTGAGGCGTTCGTGACGGTGAACAACGCCAACCTCAAGGTCTCCGACCAGCTGATGTCCGAAGGGTTCCTGGTCCGCAGCTTCACCGCGTCGCGCGGCGAGCTGGAGTTCGACGACATCGACGAGGACGAGTGAGCGACGAGCAGCCGTTGCTGCGGGTCGTCCGCGGCGAGCCGACGGCTGAGGAGCTCGCGGCGCTGGTTGCCGTCGTCACCGCCCGCGCGACGGCCGCCCGGCCGGAGACCACTCCCGGCAGCGCCTGGACCGACCGCACCCGCCTGGTGCGCCGCTGTCCCGGCCCCGGGCCCGGGCGCCTGGCGCGCGAGCGGCTGGCGCGCCTAGCCCTTCACGTAGGACAGCTTCTCCGCGATCCGCCCGTCGCGCACCCTGATGACGTCGACGCCGCGGACGTGACCAGGCGACCCGTCGTCGTTCGTCCAGGCGTAGACCCAGCGCGCGGCAGCGCGGTCGCCATGGACGAAGGACTCCTCGAACGTGAACGAGGCGTCGCGGGTGCCGGCGAACATGTCCGCCCACTCGGCGCGGATGGCGTCGCGGCCCTCGACCCGGCGCCCGTCCGGCCCCGGCCCGGTGGACTCGAAGACGGCGTCGTCAGCCATCAGCGCCATGATCGCGTCCAGGTCCCAGGCCTCCCACGCCGCGCCGAACCGGCGTACGACGTCGTGCGCCGGCGTCCAGGACGGGTCACGGCCGAAGGCCAGCAGCAGGTTGTCCTGCGGTGTCGTGCCCGTGACGGCGGGGCGGTCGGCGACGGCGCCGGCCTGGCGGTAGAGGTCCTCACGGTCGCGGTACCAGTCCGCGACACCGGCCACCAGGTCGTCGTCCAGCCGGGTGTCGCCGCCGCTGGCGACGGCGAGGTCCCAGCCGTGGATGACGTGGTCGGCGACGAGCTGCCACGCGTACTCGGTCGCGGGCGTGTCACCGAAGGACAGGTGCACCGTGCGGTCGGCGGCTCCCGGTTCGCCGAAGGCGGCGACCGCCTCCTTGCCGGCCTGTTCGGCTGCCTGGACCGGCATCCCGCCGAGGAGGTCGCCGTCGAGGCTGTCGCCGACCTCGGCGATGGTCTTGCCGGCCATCAGCGGTGCCGTCCATCGGTCCTCGCCGACGACGTGGTTGACCAGGTCGCGGACGGTCCACGGCGCGGAGGGGGTGGGCCGCTCCCACGCGTCGTCGGGGACGGCGCGGACGCGCTCCAGGAACAGCTCGACCGAGCGGGCGTGCAGGCGCAGCACATCGGTGTGGTGGGTCATGCCGCGATCGTGCGCCCGCCGGGGCGGCCCGTCCAGCCCTGCCTCGTTAGCCTGTCCGCCCGTGACCCCCGTGCCCCGGTTCGTCCTGGCCTCGGCTTCGCCGGCCCGGCTCCAGACCCTGCGTGCGGCCGGTGTCCGGGCCGAGGTCGCGGTCAGCGGCGTGGACGAGTCGCAGGTCGGCGGCTCGCCCGCCGAGGTCGCGCTGACCCTCGCGGTGCGCAAGGCCGAAGCGGTCGCGGGCAGCTGGCCGGACTCCCTCGTGCTCGGCTGCGACTCGGTCCTCGAGCTGGACGGGCAGGCGCACGGCAAGCCCCGCGACGCCGCCGAGGCGATCGCCCGGTGGCAGCGGATGCGCGGCCAGAGCGGCGTGCTGCACACCGGGCACTGCCTGATCGACACCGCGGCGGGGCGGCAGAGCGCGGCCCTGGCCTCGACGGTCGTGCACTTCGGCGACCTGACGGACGAGGAGATCACGGCGTACGTCGGGACCGGTGAACCGCTCCGTGTCGCGGGCGCGTTCACCGTGGACGGGCTGGGCGGGGCGTTCGTCGAGCGCATCGAGGGCGACTACCACACCGTGGTGGGCCTGTCCCTGCCCTTGCTGCGCACGCTGATGGCCGAGCTGGGGCACCGCTTCATCGATCTGTGGGAGGGCTCCACGCGGGATCGCGGCCACTGAAGCCGAGCGCACGGTCGAGCAGCGGCGCGTCCGCGGGGACGTCCACGACGGGGCCGAACAGGCCCTCGCGCCCGGCTGCCTCGCTGGGCTCGGACATCATCGACGTGAACTCGAAGACCGCCTGCGTGCTCGCCGGATCGCACGCGAACGGCTGGCCGGTCCCGCGAGCCAGGTCCCACCCGTGCAGCACCAGCTCGTCGACTGCCACCTTGCCCATGACCGCCGCGGGCATCGTCACGCCGCCGGCTTCCGCCATCCCCTCCCAGGCCGCGGGGTCCTTCCACGCGGCGACCAGGTCGTCGAGCTGCTGGGGCAGCAGCCGGCGCCAGTCCGGGTCGAGATGGTCTGCCGACGCCGTGCCGGGCCCGGGCGAGGCGAGCCTCCCGGGGGGGTGGACTTCAGTCGCGGCGTCCCGGAACGCGGCGGTCAGGCCCACGAAGTGATCGAGCATCGCGGCGACGCGGGTGCCCTCGCACGGGGTCGGCGCCGAGAGCTGGTCGTCGGTCACCCCGGCGACCAGCGTCTTGACCTGGTCAGCAGCGGGGCCGAGGTCGAGGATTGTCGTCATGGTCGTGTAGACCGTCAGTGGACGCCGAACTCATCGAAGATGGCGCTTTTTGCGGTTGTCCGAGAACCTCCCCGCTGACAGGATCGAGACGATGACCCAGACCCAGCCTTCCGCCGAGGCCACCGAGGTCCAGCTCGAACAGCACCGCCGCGAGCTGACCGGCTACTGCTACCGCATGCTCGGCTCCTCGTTCGACGCCGAGGACGCCGTCCAGGACACGATGGTGCGCGCCTGGAAGGCCATCGACCGCTTCGACGGCCGGTCCTCCCTGCGGTCCTGGCTCTACCGGATCGCCACCAACGTCTGCTTCGACATGCTCGGCAGCAGCAAGCGCCGGGCCTTTCCGGTCGACATGTCACCCACCGCGTCGCCGCCGGTGCACGCCTCGCTGGGCCCCCAGCTCGCGGCGGGCTCCTGGGTCGAGCCGATCGACGACGGCCGGGTGGCCCCGGAGACGAGTGACCCGGCTGAGATCGCCGAGTCGCGCGAGTCGATCCGGCTCGCGTTCGTCGCCGCGCTGCAGCACCTGCCCGCCAAGCAGCGCGCCGTCCTGATCCTGCGCGACGTCCTGCGCTGGAAGGCCGACGAGGTCGCGCAGCTGCTCGACGCCAGCGTCGCATCGGTCAACAGCGCCCTTCAGCGGGCGCGCGCCACCCTGGCCAGCACTGACGTCACCGAGAGCCGGCCGGCCGACCCGATCGACGACGAGCAGCGGGCGCTGCTCGAGCGCTACGTGAAGGCGTTCGAGGCCTATGACATCGAGTCGCTCGTGGCGCTGCTGCACGAGGACGCGATCCAGTCGATGCCGCCCTACGCGATGTGGCTGCAGGGTGCCGACGACATCGGCACCTGGATGCTCGGCGTGGGCAACGGGTGCCGCGGTTCGAGCCTGATCCCGCTCGAGGTCAGCGGCATGCTGGGCTTCGCGCAGTACCGGCCCAGCGGTCCCGACGGCCGGCACGAGCCGTGGGGCATCCACGTCCTGCGGTTCTCAGACCGGCGGGTCGCCGAGATCACCACGTTCCTCGACACCAAGCTCTTCTCGCTGTTCGGGCTGCCCGCCTCGGTCTAGGGGCGCAGGGGGACTTCCCATCAGGATCTCGTCGAGGCCGACCAGGTGCAGCAGGGACGCCAGCTCAGGGCTCACCCGGCGCAGCTGCAGGCGGCCGCCGGCCCGGCGAGCCGTCAGTGCCAGCCGCGACAGCAGGTCGACGGTCGTCAGGTCCGCGCCGAGGCCGCTGACGTCACACGTCAGCACCTCGGCGTACGAGCCCACGTCGCCCTCGCCCACGTCAGCCCCCGCTGTGGCATCCACCCAGTACAGACCGGGACCGCGGCCGGAATTCATCGCGACCGCGCTGACCTGCCGATGACTTTCGGCGGCCGGCCAGGTCTGCCCTGGCAAGAAGCACCGTGACGAAGAGCCAAGGAGCTGGTCGGCAGTGTTGAAGGACAGCAAGGCGTTCAGTGGCTTCTCGGTGGACGACGTGGCGAAGGCCAAGACGTTCTACGGCGACACCCTCGGCCTGGAGGTCAGCGAGGCCAACGGGATGCTGACCCTGCACCTCGGCAGCGGTGGGACGGTGCTGGTCTATCCCGAAGCCCAACCACGAACCGGCCTCGTTCACGGTGCTCAACTTCCCGGTCGACGACATCGAGGCGGCGGTCGACGCGCTGGCCGAGCGTGGCGTCGCAGTTCGAGCACTACGAGGGCACCGACCTGCAGACCGACGCGAAGGGCATCTTCCGCGGCGGCGGCCCGCTGATCGCCTGGTTCACCGACCCGGCCGGCAATGTCCTGTCCGTCCTCGAGTCGTCCGGCGAGTGAGCCGTGCCTGCGCGCCTGAACCACACCATCGTCTGGGTCCGCGACCGCGAGGAGTCGGCCCGGTTCCTCGTCGAGCTGCTCGGCCTGCCCGAGCCGACTGAGTACGGCCCCTTCCTCGTCGTCCAGGTCGACAACGACGTGTCGCTCGACTACGCCGTCACCGAGGACGGGGAGATCCATCCCCAGCACTACGCGTTCCTGGTCACCGAGCCGGAGTTCGACGCCGTCTTCGGCCGCATCCGCGAGCGCGGCCTGACGCACTGGGCCGATCCGGGCCGCCGCCGGGCCGGCGAGATCAACACCAACGACGGTGGCCGCGGCGTCTACTGGGAGGACCCGAGCGGTCACTTCCTCGAGATCATCACCCGCCCCTACGGAAGCGGAGGCTGACCGATGACCCATCCGACGGTGTACCCCGAACCGCGCTACCGGGGCGACACCGGCGAGGTCAGCGCGACCCTGCGGCGCGCGGACCACGAGCCCGAGCTCAGCCACGCGTCCGGCGGCGGTGCCCACTACCTCGCGACCGGCGCGTCGACCGACGGCGAGTTCGGCCTCTACCGGTGGGACATGGGCGCGACTCCCAGCGGCCCGGAGGCGCACTTCCACGCATCGATCTCGGAGTCGTTCTTCGTCCTGTCCGGCACGGTGCGCCTGTACGACGGGGGCAGCTGGATCGACGGGTCCCCCGGTGACTTCCTGTACGTCCCGCCGGGCGGCATCCACGCGTTCCGCAACGAGTCCGGCGAGCCGGCGTCGATGCTCATCCTGTTCACGCCCGGCGCGCCGCGGGAGGACTACTTCGAGACGCTGGCCGCCGGGCGCCTCAAGGACATGAGCGAGGCCGAGAAGGCTGACTTCTTCCTCCGCCACGACACCTTCTGGACCGGGTCCTAGACTCCCCGGGTGCGCAAGGTCCTGATCGCCAACCGGGGCGAGATCGCCGTGCGGATCGCCCGGGCCTGCCGGGACGCCCGCATCGGCAGCGTCGCCGTCTACGCCGACCCCGACCGCGACGCCCTGCACGTGCAGGCGGCCGACGAGGCGTTCGCCCTCGGCGGCAGCACGCCGGCCGACTCCTACCTGGTCATCGACAAGCTGCTCGCCGTCGCCAAGCAGTCCGGCGCCGACGCCGTGCATCCGGGCTACGGCTTCCTGGCCGAGAACGCCGGGTTCGCCCAGGCGGTCATCGACGCCGGGCTGACCTGGATCGGCCCACCACCCAGCGCCATCGACGCGCTCGGCGACAAGGTGCAGGCCCGCCACATCGCCGAGCGCTCCGGCGCACCACTCGTCGCGGGCACCAAGGAGCCCGTCAAGGACGCCGACGAGGTGGTGGCCTTCGCCAAGGAGCACGGCGTCCCCGTCGCGATCAAGGCGGCGTACGGCGGGGGCGGCCGCGGCCTGAAGGTCGCGCGCACCATCGAGGAGATCCCCGAGCTGTTCGACTCCGCGGTCCGGGAGGCAGTGGGCGCCTTCGGTCGCGGCGAGTGCTTCGTCGAGAAGTACCTCGACAAGCCCCGTCACGTCGAGACGCAGTGCCTCGCCGACACCCACGGCAACGTCGTCGTCGTGTCCACGCGCGACTGCTCGCTGCAGCGGCGCCACCAGAAGCTGGTCGAGGAGGCGCCCGCGCCGTTCCTCACCGATGCGCAGAACGCCGAGCTCTACCGCGCGTCCAAGGCGATCCTCGCCGAGGCCGGCTACGTGGGAGCCGGCACCTGCGAGTTCCTCGTGGGACAGGACGGCACCATCTCCTTCCTCGAGGTCAACACCCGCCTGCAGGTCGAGCACCCGGTCACCGAGGAGGTCACCGGCATCGACCTGGTCCGCGAGATGTTCCGGATCGCCGACGGCGAGGAGCTCGGCTACGACGACCCGCCGGTGCGTGGGCACTCCATCGAGTTCCGGATCAACGGTGAGGACGCCGGCCGCAACTTCCTGCCCGCACCCGGCGCGGTGACGGGGTGGCGCCCGCCCAGCGGACCCGGCGTACGCCTCGACTCCGGCGTCGAGCCGGGCAGCGTCATCGGCGGCGCGTTCGACTCCCTCCTCGCCAAGCTCATCGTCACGGGCACGCACCCGCACGCAGGCGCTTGATCGCGTCGCGCCGCGCCCTCGCGGAGTTCGACGTGACCGGCATGCCGACCGTGATCCCGTTCCACCGCGCGGTGGTCGAGGACCCGGCGTTCACCTCCGATCCGTTCTCGGTGCACACCCGATGGATCGAGACCGAGTTCGACAACACCATCCCCCCGTACGCCGGGGAGCAGGCGGACGCCGACGGTGACGCCGCCGAGCGGGAGCGGGTCGTCGTCGAGGTCGGTGGCCGCCGCCTCGAGGTGGTGCTGCCCGCGGGCTTCGGTGCGGGCGGCGGCACCCAGGCCGCCAAGCGCCCGGGCCGCCGCACGACCAAGGGCAAGGCCGGTGCCGCGGCCAGTGGCGATGCGCTCACCAGCCCGATGCAGGGGACCATCGTCAAGGTGGTCGCCGAGGACGGGCAGCAGGTCGAGGCCGGCGACCCGGTCGTCGTGCTCGAGGCGATGAAGATGGAGCAGCCGCTCGGCGCGCACAAGGCCGGCGTGATCAGCGGGCTCTCCGCCGAGGTGGGCGCAACGGTGACCAGCGGTGAGGTCATTTGCGAGATCAAGGACTCCCCGGCGGAGTAGCTCGGGCCCGAACGGGCCGCGCGAAAATCGATGAGATTTTGTCGGTGCGCCCGGTCTTTACTGGTGAACGACCCACCGAGCACGCACGCGCCCCTCAGGAGCTGTGATGTCATCCCCTTCCCTCGCGATCGAGGCCACCGGCCTGGTCAAGACCTTCGGTGACACCCGCGCCGTCGACGGCGTCGACCTGGCCGTGCGCCGCGGTTCGGTCTACGGCGTGCTCGGCCCCAACGGCGCCGGCAAGACGACGACCATCCGGATGCTCGCGACGCTGATCCGGCCCGACGCCGGCAGCGCGCGGGTGCTCGGGCACGACATCGTCACCGAGGGCGACGCGGTCCGCGGCAAGGTCAGCCTCACCGGCCAGCTCGCCTCCGTCGACGAGGACCTCACCGGCCGGGAGAACCTCATCCTGATGGGCCGCCTGCTCGGGCTGCGGCGGGCCGCCGCGAAGGAGCGCGCCCCGAGCTGCTCGAAGCCTTCGGGCTGTCCGAGGCCGCCGGCAAGCTCGTCAAGCACTACTCCGGCGGCATGCGCCGCCGGCTCGACATCTCGGCCAGCATCGTGGTCACCCCCGAGCTGATGTTCCTCGACGAGCCGACCACCGGGCTCGACCCGCGCTCGCGCAACCAGGTCTGGGAGATCATCCGGGCCCTGGTCGCCGGCGGCACCACGATCCTGCTCTGCACGCAGTACCTCGAGGAGGCCGACCAGCTCGCCGACGGCATCGCCGTGATCGACCACGGCAAGGTGATCGCGGAGGGCACGCCTGCTCAGCTCAAGGCCTCGGTCGGCAGCGGGGCGCTCCACGTGCGCCTGCTCGATCCCGGAGCAGCGAGCACCGCCGAGCAGCTGCTGGAGCGGGAGGTGGGCAGCGTCACCCTCGAGCCTGATCCGGCCGCGCTGTCGGTCTCGTGCTCCGACCCCGACCGCGCCGCCGTGGCCGTCGCCGAGCTGTCCCGCTCGGGTGTGCGGATCGCCGACTTCTCGCTCGGCCAGCCCAGCCTCGACGAGGTCTTCCTGGCCCTGACGGGTCACCCTGCCGAAGAGGGGCCGGCCGGCGACGGCCCTGGCCAGGACCTGCCGGCCCAACGAGAGATCAGCATCGAGAAGGAGCAGGCGTCATGAGCGTCAACCCGACGACGCAGCTGGACCCCACCGCCGCCACCGACCTGGCCGCCGTCCGCAAGGCGATCTCCTCGACGGCGCGGCCGCCGCGGGCGACCCCGCTGTCGGCGTCGCTCACGTTCGGCTGGCGCGGCATGCTCAAGGTCAAGCACGTGCCCGAGCAGCTCCTCGACGTGACGATCACGCCGGTGATGTTCACGCTGATGTTCACCTACCTGTTCGGCGGCGCCATCGCCGGCTCCACGGCCGAGTACCTCGACTACATCCTGCCGGGGATCCTCGTGATGTCGGTGCTGTTCACCACCGTCTACTCCGGGGTGGCGCTCAACACCGACCTCACCAAGGGCGTCGTCGACCGCTTCCGCTCGCTGCCGATCTGGCGCCCCGTCCCCGTTGCTGGGGTCACTGCTGGGTGACACCGTGCGCTACGTGATCGCCGGGACGGTCATCATCGTGCTGGGTGTGATCCTCGGCTACCGACCCGATGCCGGTGTCGCCGGCGCCGTGGCCGCACTCGGCCTGGTGGTGCTGTTCTCGTTCGGCCTGTCCTGGGTCTTCACGACCCTGGGGTTGCTGCTCCGGTCGCCGAGCGCGGTGATGAACGCCGGCTTCATGGGCATCTTCCCGCTGACGTTCCTGTCCAACGTGTTCGTCGACCCGGCCACCCTGCCCCGGCTGCTCGAGGCCTTCGTCAACGTCAACCCGATCTCGATCCTCGCCACCGCCTCCCGCGGCCTGATGGAGGGCAACGCCGACGGCACCGACATCGCCATCGTCCTGGGGGTGGCGGCGGCCCTGACCGCGGTGTTCGCCCCGCTGACGACCCGCCTCTACCGCCGGGGCTAGCCGTTCGACCGTGCCAAGCGGGATAGGGCCGCTCGGCACGGGTAGGCCCCGCCGTACGTTGGCTCACCGTTGGGCCAACATTCCGACATCGGCGGAGGTCGCTGTGGAGATCGTGCTGCTACTCGTGGCGCTGGGCATCGGCGCGGCGCTGCTCATGCAGTCCCGGCAGAAGAAGCGCCAGCAGGAGCTGGCCGACGCCGAGTCGCTGGCGGCGGTCCGCCGGGTCGCCGAGGAGGACGTGACCCGGTTCGGCGAGGACATCGCCTACCTCGACACCGAGACCAGCGGTCGCCAGCTCGACGAGGCCACCCGGCAGGACTACCGCCGCGCCCTCGACGCCTACGACTCGTCGAAGAGCGCGCTGGACCAGGTCCGGCAGCCCGATGACGTCCGCGGGATCACCGGGATCCTCGAGGACGGCCGCTACGCGATGGCCTGCGTCCAGGCCCGCCTGGCCGGCAAGCCGGTGCCCGCGCGGCTGCCCCCGTGCTTCTTCAACCCGCAGCACGGCCCGTCCAGCGAGAACGTCGACTGGGCGCCGCCCGGCGGGGTCGCCGCGATCCGTCCCGGCCTGCCCGGCCGACGCCGAGCGGGTGCGGGCCGGTGCCGAGCCGGACGTGCGCAAGGTGCCGGTCGGCGCCGGCCGCGAGCCCTACTGGAAGGGCGGGCGCGGCTACGCCCCCTACGCGCAGGGCTACTTCTCGCCGTTCGCGATGTCCGGCCTGCTGCCCGGGCTGTTCCTCGGGTCGATGCTGTCCGGCGGGTTCGGCGGCGGCGAGTGTTCTCCGACGGAGACGGCGGCGGCGGGGACGGCGGCGACGGTGGCGACGGCGGCGACGGTGGCGGCGACTCCGGCGACGGTGGCGGTGACGCAGGCGGCGACTACGGCGATGGCGGCGGGGACATGGCCGGCGGCGACTTCGGCGGGGCGGCGACTGGGGCGGCGGCGGTGACTTCGGCGGTGGCGGCGACTTCGGCGGCGGCGGTGACTTCGGCGGCTGGTGACGCCTAGCTCTTGCCCTTCGCCTTCGCCTTCGCCTTGGGCTTCGTCGCAACCTTCTTGACGCCCTTCGGGGTCGACGCCTTGGCGGTGGCAGCCTTGGTCGTCGACACGACCGTCGTGGTGCTCGCGGCGACCTTGGTCGTGGCCGCGGTCCCCTTGGTCGGCCCTGCCTTGCAGCCGGCCACGGTGATGTCGTCCTGGCTGACGAACGGTGTCCCGTCGCGCAGGAAGCCGGACACGGTTGCCGTCGTGGTCGCACAGGTGATGCCGGTCAGGTCGGGGTCCGCGGCACAGCTGAGGTCGACCCGGCCGTCCCCGTCGACGTCCTTCGTCCGTCCGGTGCAGGAGAGGACGCTGCGCTCGGTTCCGGTGACGCCGAAGCGAAGAGTCGCGGCGTCCACGTCGGCCACGGCCGACACCGTGGCCGTCGAGAGCACCGCGAACGGCAGCTCGCTGACCTTGGTGATCTTGACCGGAGCCGCTCCGGGGTGCGGCTTCGCATCGCTGGGCTGCCACAGCAGCCGGGTCGCGTTGTTCCCGGCCGCCCGGTCCTCGGCGTACAGGTCATCCGGCTGCAACGGCGGCGTCGCCGGTCACCAGCACCGAGTGCCCGACCTTGCCGGCCGCGCAGACGAAGCGCCAGGTCCTGTTCACCGCGGTCGACTGACCGGTCCCCAGGGTGACCAGCGCGGGAGCGGCGCCGGACGGGTCGAGGGTGCATCCGCTCGGCGTGGCTGCAGCAAGGCGTACGGCGGCCTGGACGTTCCCGGCCGGGCCGAGGTTGGTCACCGTCATCTGCGCGGTGCACCGGAAGTCGGTGCGCGAGCCTTCCCGTTGCGAGCAGACGAGGGACAGGTCGCCGACGGCGAGGTCGGCAGCCTGGAACACGTCGACGGCGTCGGTGGCCGAGCGCTGCTCGTCACCTGGCGCGACCTCCTCGACGTACTCCTCGTCGACAGCGGCACTGACCGACGCGGAGACGGCGTGGGAGCCGCGCTCGCTGCAGGTGACCGAGTAGGTCGTCGCCACGGGTGCAGCGCCCGAGTAGGGAAGGGCGACGCGCTTGCGGACCTGCGGGGCCGCCGGAACGGCCACGCAGTCGGCCGGCACCGTAAGCACCGTTGTCGTCGTCGCGGTCGTCGGTGCGCGCGGGCCGCTGCTGCTCACGTCGCCGGTGACGACGCAGGCGAACGGCGAGCCGACGTCCTGACGGGCCGCGCAGTCGACGCCGGCCGCGGTGACGGAGACGTCCGTACGGGCGTGCACCTCGCCGACGTAGTCGACGGATGCGGTGTTGTTCGTCTGGTCGGGGTCGGCGATGGTCGGCGTCGCCAGTGACAGCCGGTTGATGAACGTCATCGGGTGCCGGCCCGGGTCGGAGCAGGTCACCTCGACGTCGACGGTCACGGTGACGGGGAAGAGCTGGCTCAAGGTCGCGCGGCTGGCCTCGACCGGGTTGGCGAAGCAGTCGTCCGGCACGGTCACGTCGACGACGTTCGACACATCGACGGCGCTGGCGGGGCCGTGGTTCTCCAGCACCGAGCTGACGGTGAACGTTGCCGCCTCGTTCGACTCGAGCCGGGTCGGCGGGTCGACGAGCGTGACGTCGGCGACGACCACGTCGGCGTTGGACTCCACGGCGCCGAAGCCAGGCGTGGGCAGCACGGCCGCACCGATGCCCTGGCCGACCGTGACGTTCTGACGGGACGCCGTCGTGCGCTCCCAGCCGGGCCGGTCGACGTCCTGGACGTAGTAGACGCCCGGTCCGAGTCCGTAGAGGTCGAACTGGTAGTTGCCCGCACCGTCGGTGACCGTGGAGCGAACGGAGCCGACGGCCTGCCCGACGGTGGACGACTGCCGGGCCAGCTGCATGGTCCACCCGGACAGGCCGGGCTCGTCGGCGTCGCGCTGCCCGTCGGAGTCCTTGTCGTGGAACTTGGAGCCGGTGATCACGGGGATGGGGACCGTGAGCGGGACGCCGGTGCTCCAGTTGCCCCCGGCCAGTCCGATGAACGCCCCGCCGTACTCCAGCACGGTGAGGGCCGGGTCGCCCGCGAAGCTGCCGCCGATCGTCTGGGTCGTCCCGACCGTGGTGCACCAGCCGTCGCTGGCACGCCCGCCGAGACAGGTCGACCACGCGGTGCCGCTGCCGACGGGCATCACCCGCTGCGGGGCGTACCAGAGGAAGTTCTTGTCGAAGCCCGCACCCTCGTAGCGGAAGGAGCGTGCCAGCACGTGCGCGCGGGTGAGCCGGCTTCCGCGGCCCGGGTCCAGGATCATGGTCGCCCGGTTCGCCGCGACGGCGTCGTTCACCATGGCGGTCTCGTTCGACCACAGCGGGGTGACGTCGGCCTGTGCCGCTGCGGGTGCGATGGCGGACACGCACACCGCGATGGCCCCGATGAGCAACGTCTTCAGCGCGGCGCGGCCATTCCACCCGTTGTGTTCCACCCCGTTGTCATCGGAGTTCCGCGGGAGCCGACTTTAACGAGCAGGTAAAGCGATGGGCTGGTTACTCCGATCGGCCTAGTCCCGCAGGTGCAGCTGGCGCGCGGCCTCGGCGATGCTGCCGGTGAGCGACGGATAGATGGTGAACGTGTGCGCCAGCTGGTCGACCGTCAGCGACTGCTGCGACGGCGATCGTCACCGGGAAGATCAGCTCGCTGGCCCGCGGCGCGACCACGACGCCACCGACCACGATCCCGGTGCCCGGGCGGCAGAACAGCTTGACGAAGCCGTCCTTCATCCCCTGCATCTTGGCGCGGGCGTTCGTCGCCAACGGGAGCTTGATGGTGCGCGCGTCGATCCGGCCGGACTCGACCGCCGCCTGGGACCAGCCGACGGTCGCGATCTCGGGCTCGGTGAAGACGTTCGACGACACGGTCAGCAGGTCCAGCGGCGCCACCGCGTCGCCGAGCGCGTGCCACATCGCGATCCGCCCCTGCATCGCGGCGACCGACGCGAGCATCAGCACGCCGGTGCAGTCACCGGCCGCATAGACGCCGCGGGCCGTCGTCCTGGACACCTTGTCGACGGTGATGAACCCGCCCTTGCCCAGGGTGACGCCGGCCTCCTCGAGACCGAGCCCGTCGGTGTTGGGCACCGAGCCGACCGCAACCAGGCAGTGGCTCCCCTCGACCGTGCGGCCGTCCTCGAGCGCCACCACGACGCCGTCGCCGACCCGCTTCACCGAGGTGGCCCGCGACTGCCCGAGCACCGTCATCCCCCGCCGGGTGAACACGCCCTCCAGCACCGCGGCGGCGTCGGCGTCCTCACCCGGCAGCACGCGGTCGCGGCGAGGAGACCAGCACGACGTCGGCAGCCGAGCGCGTCGTACGCCGAGGCGAACTCCGCGCCGGTGACGCCGGACCCGACCACGACCAGCCGCTCGGGCAGGCTCGTCCAGCTCGTAGAGCTGGGTCCACGTGAGGATCCGCTCGCCGTCGGGCTCGCGCCCCGGGCAGCACGCGCGGGTGCGCGCCGGTGGAGACCAGCACGGCGTCGGCCTCGAACGTCTCGGTGCCGCCGTCGGGCAGGTCGGCCACCACCCGCTGCGGACCGTCCAGCCGGCCGGCGCCCGTGACGACGGCCACGCCCTCGCGTTCGAGGCGCTGCCCGATGTCGGCCGACTGGGCCTGCGCGAGCGTCTTCACCCGGGCGTTGACCCTGGCCAGGTCGACGCCCACGACGACCGTCACGGGCTGCCCGTCGCCGAGGACCACGCCGAGCTCGCGCGGACTCGGCCGCGATCGTCATCACCTCGGCCGTCGCGATCAGCGTCTTGGACGGCACGCAGTCGGTGAGCACCGCCGACCCGCCCAGCCCGTCCCGGTCGACCACCGCGACCTCGGCGCCGAGCTGGGCCGCGACCAGCGCCGCCTCGTAGCCGCCCGGCCCGCCCCCGACGATTGCTATGCGCGTCACGCGGCGCCATTCTTGCCCGACCGACCCATACGCTTCCGGCCATGGCGCTCTACGCCGCGTACGGCAGCAACATGGACCCGCGCCAGATGTTGGCCCGCGCGCCCCCACTCCCCCCAGCGCGGCACCGGCTGGCTGATGGGCTGGCGGCTGACGTTCGGCGGCGAGGACAAGGGCTGGGAGGGCGCCCTGGCGACCCTCGTGGAGGACGACGACCCGGTCGCGCAGGTGTTCGTGATGCTCTACGACCTCACCGGACCCGACGAGCGCCACCTCGACGAGTGGGAGGGCGCCGACATCGGGCTCTACCGCAAGGTCCGGCTGCGGGTCGCAGACCCTCGACGGCGACCGGTGCTCGCGTGGCTCTACGTCCTTGGACGCCTACGAGGGCGGGCTGCCGTCGTGCCGCTACCTCGGCATCCTGGCCGAGGCCGCCGAGACGGCCGGCGCCCCGGACGACTACGTCGCCGAGCTGCGCGTGCGGCCCTGCCGATCGGTCGGCAGCTAGGTCGTGGGCACGCGCACCCGGCCCAGGTTGTCCACCTGGTCGGCGAGCACCCGCAGCAGCTGGTCCACGTCGACCACGCCCAGGTAGGTCCCGTCCGTGCCGGTGCACACCACCGGGTCGAAGCGCTGCGTCGGCGGACGCGCCGAGATCTGCCGCGCCAGGTGCGTGAGCGGGGTGTCGAGGGACGTGCGCAGCGTGATCGGGAACTCGTCACCGGCCGGACCGCGCTCCCCCCAGAGCACCAGGCCCCGCGGGCGGTGCAAGTCGTCCAGTACGACGTGCACCTGGGCCGCCGCGGCACTGTCCGGCGCGCGGGACCATCGCGTGATGTGCGCGGACATCTCCTCTCCGGCGACACCCGGTGCCCAGCGCATGATGGCGCCCGCGGTGGCGCGGTTGGCCGGCGTCGCGAGCTCCGCGCGGGACCGCAACCGGGCGGCCGTTCCCGCAGCCAGCGGCTGGGGACCGTCGTCCGGCCGGCCCAGCAGCCACCCCTGGGCGAGCGGGACGCCGGACCGCTGCAGCCAGTCCAGCTCCTCGGGGCGTTCCACGCCTTCCGCGACGAGCGTCGCCTGCAGGCGGTCGGAGATGCTGCACAACGACTCCACGACCGCGGCCTTCACCGTGTCGGAGTCGCAGTGGTCGGTGAAGGACCGGTCGAGCTTCACGACGTCGGGCTGCAGCGTCGCGAGCTCGCGCAGTCCGGAGTAGCCGGTCCCCATGTCGTCCAGAGCGATCCGCGCTCCGCGCGCCCGCAGACCGAGCAGGGCCCGGAGCAGCGGCTCGCGCTCGCCGGGGTCGACGTGCTCGGTGAGCTCGACGACCACATCGTCGAGTGGTGCGGCCTCGTCGAACGCCTCCTGGAGCGGCGGGGAGTCCAGCAGGTGCGGGCTCACGTTCACCGCGAGAAAGACTCCGTCCGGAACGACGGCGCGGCGGGAGAACGCGGACCGCAGCGCCAGCGCCTCCAGCTCGGCCCCCTGACCGGAGGCGTGCGCGACGGCGAACCACTGGTCCGGCGATGCCGATGAGCCGTCGAACCGGGTGAGCGCCTCGTAGCCCGCGATCTCGGCCACCCGCAGGTCGACGATCGGCTGCAGCACGGTCCGCAGGCCGGTGCCGGTGGCCAGCACCGCCCGGACGTCCGCGGCGGTAGGCGGAGACGTCACGACCATCGTCAGATCATGTCATGGCGGACTTGACAAGAGGTGGGAAACGCCCGTAGCAAGGACTCCGGGGGCCGGCCCGGCCGTCATCGGGGGATGCGGTCGGGCCGGCCCGCTCGGGAGGCGAGCTCAGCAGCAGACCGGCGGGTGGCTGTGCACCACGACGAGACCCCGCTGGGCCGGCGATCGACGCGGCAGCGGTGCCGACGCCGAGCCCCGCCAGCGCGACCATCGTGGTGACAGCGAGGGAGAAAAGGCGCGAACGGGTCATTAGTGACTCCTGCAGTCAGGTGATGTGACGTTTGGAGTCAAGGCTCGCGCAATACCTGCAGTCAAGCGAGCCGTGACGCCAGGTCGTGACAGACTTGACGCCCGGGCCCGACAGACCGTTATGAGGAGGTGGCTCTGATGCCCTCGGAGCACCCAGCTGCAGACAGCGACTTCGGGCAGCGGGTGCGCGAGCGCCGCCGCGAGCTGGGCAGGTCGCAGACCGAGCTCGCCGGCACGCGGCTCTCCGCCAGCTACCTGTCGTTGCTCGAGTCGGGCAAGCGCCGGCCGACCCCCGATGTCGTCACGGCCCTCGCCGCTGCGCTCGACTGCACCCCCGAGTACCTGATGCACGGCCACGACCCGAAGCTTCGGGAGAAGTTCCGGCTCGGCGTCCGCTACGCCGAGCTCGCCATCCGCAACGGCGAGGCGGCCGATGCGCTGACCACACTCGACACCCTTCTCGACGACGTCGCAAACGTTCCCGACGAGCTGGTCCGCGCGGCCAGGCGGGCCCGTGCCCGCGCGTTGGAGTCGGCCGGCCGGTTCGCCGACACCATCGACGTCCTGGAGAAGCTCGACGACGAGGCCCGAGCCGACGAGCGGGGCGAGGAACACCTCGGCCTCACCATCGACCTGGTCCGCTGCTACCTGGAGGCGGGCGACATCGCGCGCGCGCTCGACCTCGGAGCCGATGCCCTGGACACGGTCGGCGCCCTGGGGCTGACGGGCACCGACGTGCACGCCGAGCTGGTCTCCACCGTGATCGGCGTCTACTACGTGCGCGGAGACCTCGTCACCGCCGGCCGGCTGGCGGAGTCCGCCCTGCGCGACGTCGATGACCGCGGCACCCCCCGCGCCCGCGCGGCCGTCTACTGGAACGCGAGCCTGGTCGCGGAGGCGGCCGACGACATCTCCACTGCCGTCCTGCTCGCCGAACGCTCCCTCGCCCTCTACGCCGACGGCGACGACGAGCGCTCAATGGCGCGGCTGCGGGTGGCCTACGGCTGGTTGCTCCTGCGCACCTCACCGCCGCAGCCCGAGAAGGCGCGCGACATGCTTCGCACCGCACGCGCATCACTGGCCGATGTCGGGACCGCGACCGACATCGCCTACTGCGAGACCGAGCTGGCCCGCGCCGCGCTGCTGCTCGGCGACCCGCAGACAGCGCTGGACCACGCGGGCCTGGCGCAAGCCCAGCTCAGCGACGAAGCCCGGCTCGAGAGCGCATTCGTCCACCTGGTGCGCGGCGCCGCCCTGCTTGCGCTGGAGCGGCACGACGAGGCCGTCGCCGAGTACCGGCGGGCGTCGAGCATCCTGGGCTCGCTCGACCAGGCGCGGATGGCCGCCGGCGCGTGGCGTGAGCTCGCGGATGCCTTCTCCCGCCTGGACCTGCTTCAGGACGCGGCTATGGCCTACCAGCAGGCGCTGAGCGAGATGGGCGTGCGCGGCGCACCGCAGCCGACCGATGCCAGGGCGACATCGGTGAAATCCGGGGCGGGGACAATGTCTGGGTGACCGCATCACCTCGTCCCCGTGCACGGCACAGCTACCTGATGGACATGGACGGTGTCCTCGTTCACGAGGAGCACCTGATCCCCGGCGCCGACCTGTTCCTGAAGCGACTGCGGGAGACCGGTCAGCCGGTTCCTTGTCCTCACCAACAACTCCATCTACACCCCGCGCGACCTCGCCGCCCGGCTGGCCCGCATCGGACTGCCCGTGCCGGTCGAGAGCGCTGTGGACCTCGGCTCTTGCCACCGCCCAGTTCCTCGCCGAGCAGCGCCCCGGCGGCACGGCCTTCGTCATCGGTGAGTCGGGCCTCACCACAGCACTGCACGAGGTCGGCTACACGCAGGCGAGCGTCGACCCTGACTACGTGGTTCTCGGCGAGACCCGCACCTACAGTTTCGAGCGAATCGCGCGGCGCCATCGCGCTGATCGAGTCCGGCGCGCGATTCATCGCGACGAATCCCGACCCGACCGGCCCCTCACCCGAGGGCTCCCTGCCCGCGACCGGGGCGGTCGCGGCCCTGATCTCCGCGGCCACCGGTGTCGAGTCCCTACTTCGTCGGCAAGCCGAACCCGCTGATGATGCGGTCTGCGTTGCGCAGCATCGCGGCGCACTCGGAGTCCACCGTCATGATCGGCGACCGGATGGACACCGACATTGTGGCCGGGCTGGAAGCCGGCCTCGAGACCGTGCTCGTCCTGACCGGGATCGCGGACCGGGACTCCGCGGGGCGGTTCGCGTACCTGCCGACGCACATCGTGGACTCGGTGGCGGACCTCATCGACGATATCGAGGACGGCGGGCGGACCACCGACACCGTCTAGACACGCCCGGCGGTGGCGCTATCGTCGCGCCGTGGAGACGCCGACGACCTCAGACCCGTACGCCGACGCCGACCGGGCCGCGCAGCGGCTGCGGGAGCTGACCGGGGTCGACAGCCACGACGTCGCCCTCGTCATGGGCTCGGGCTGGGTGCCGGCGGCCGAGCAGCTCGGCGAGACGCACACCGAGCTGGCCAGCACCGAGCTGCCCGGTTTCCCGCCGCCGGCCGTCGAGGGCCATGCCGGCACCATCCGCTCGGTCACCGTCGGCTCCAGCAGGGCGCTGGTCTTCCTCGGCCGCACCCACCTCTACGAGGGCCGCGGCGTCGCGACGGTGGTCCACGGCGTACGCACTGCTGTCGCCGCGGGCGCCAAGGTCGTGGTGCTGACCAACGGGTGCGGGGGCCTGCGCCACGACTGCTCCCCCGGTCAGCCGGTGCTCATCAGCGACCACATCAACCTGACCGCGACCTCGCCGATCGTGGGTGCGCGCTTCGTCGACCTCACCGACCTCTACTCCCCGCGGCTGCGCGCGCTCTGTCGCGAGGTGGACCCGTCGCTGCAGGAAGGCGTCTACGTGCAGTTCCCCGGGCCGCACTACGAGACGCCGGCCGAGATCGGCATGGTCCGCACCATCGGCGGCGACCTGGTCGGCATGTCGACGGTGCTGGAGGCGATCGCGGTGCGCGAGGCCGGCGCGGAGGTGCTCGGCATCTCGCTGGTCACCAACTTCGCCGCCGGCATGACCGGCGAGCCGCTGAACCACGAGGAGGTCCTCGAGGCCGGCAAGGCTGCGGCGACCCGGATGGGATCGCTGCTCGGACAGGTCCTCGAGCAAGATGTGAGCACCCACCACGAGCACCGGCACAGCGACGACACCGTCGACGGTGTCGAGGTGGCCCGCGCCTGGCTGGCCGAGGACCCCGACCCGGACACCCGCGCCGAGCTGCAGGCGCTGCTCGACGCCGGCGACAGCGCGGGCATCGCCGACCGGTTCCGCGGGCGGCTGGAGTTCGGCACCGCCGGCCTGCGCGGCGCGATCGGCGCCGGGCCCAACCGGATGAACCGCGTCGTCGTCATCCGCGCTGCCGCGGGACTGGCCTCCTATCTCAGCGCGCGGGGCGGCAAGGCCGTCGTCATCGGCTACGACGCGCGGCACAAGTCCGACGTGTTCGCCCGCGACACGGCTGCCGTGATGGTCGGTGCCGGACTGCACGCGATGGTGCTGCCACGACCGCTCCCGACGCCGGTGCTGGCGTTCGCGATCCGCCACCTCGGCGCAGCCGCCGGCGTGATGGTGACCGCGTCGCACAACCCGCCGCAGGACAACGGCTACAAGGTCTACCTCGGTGACGGCTCGCAGATCGTGCCGCCGGCCGACGCCGAGATCTCCGCGGCGATCGACGCCATCGGGCCGCTGGACTCGGTGCCGATGGGCGAGGAGTGGGAGACCCTCGGCGACGACGTGCTCGACGCCTACCTCGACCGGGTGGCCGGCCTGGTCGGCGCCGGCTCCCCGCGAGATCTCAGCACCGTCTACACGCCGCTGCACGGGGTCGGGCGCGACGTGGTGCTCGCAGCGTTCGAGCGAGCCGGGTTCGCCCCGCCGTACGTCGTGTCGGAGCAGGGCGACCCGGACCCGGAGTTCCACACGGTGGCGTTCCCCAACCCGGAGGAGCCCGGCGCGATCGACCTGGCGCTCGCGGCTGCGCAGGCCGAGGACGTCGACATCGTGCTGGCCAACGACCCGGACGCCGACCGGTGCGCGGTCGCGGTGCCCGACGCCGAGGCGGCCGCGGGCTGGCGGATGCTGCGCGGCGACGAGGTCGGGTGCCCTGCTCGGGCAGCATCTGATCCGGCGCGACCCGAACCTGCGCGGCACCTACGCGGCGTCGATCGTCTCGTCGTCCCTGCTGGGCAAGATCGCGGCGGCACACGGACTCGGCTACGAGGAGACGCTCACCGGCTTCAAGTGGATCTCCCGGGTGGAGGGGCTGCGGTTCGGCTACGAGGAGGCGCTGGGCTACTGCGTCGACCCGGACGCGGTGCGCGACAAGGACGGCGTCTCGGCGGCGATCACTGGTCGCCGAGATGGCCGCCATGCTCAAGGCGGAGGGGCGCGGGCTGACCGACCTGCTCGACGACCTCGCCCGGGAGTACGGGCTGCACGCCACCGACCAGCTCGCGGCGCGGTTCGAGGACCTCGGTCAGATCGAGGCCGCGATGGACCAGCTGCGCAAGGAGCCGCCGACCCAGCTCGGCGGCGCCGCGGTGACCTCGGCGGAGGACCTGGCGCAGGGTGCCGGCGACCTGCCGCCCACGGACGGGCTGCGCTACCGGCTGGCCGACGGCGGGCGGGTCATCGTGCGGCCGTCCGGGACCGAGCCGAAGGTCAAGTGCTATCTCGAGGTGGTCGTGCCGGTGGTGGACGGCGACGTCGGCGCCGCCCGGCGTACCGCCGCCGACAAGCTCGCCGCCATCAAGCGCGACATCGCGGCAGCCGCTCGGGCTTCCTGCCTAGCGACGAGAGCCTCGTCGCGGAGGCAGGCGTAGCCGACCATGTCGTGCCACCCGCCGGCGCGGAACTGCGCGCCGCGGATCACGCCCTCGCGGGTGAAGCCGGCGCGCTCCAGCGACTTCTGCTCGGCGATGTTGTCGACGTCGGTCGAGGCCTCGACCCGGTTGACCGGCGTGGTGGCGAACAGGTAGCGGGCGAGCATGCGCTGGGCGACGGCACCGTGACCCTTTCCGCGTGCCTCCGGGATGAGCGCGATGCCGATGTTGACGGCGCGCGACTCGTCGTTCGGCCCGTAGCGGACCTCCTGCCAGCTCACCGTGCCGATCGGCTGACCGTCGGCCTCGACGACGAGATGGTTGCCCTCGACGGTCGACCGCGTCCGGGCCAGACCGAAGTCGTTGAACTCCCCCTCGGCGTCCGGGTCTCCTCGCCAGGCATCGAGCAACGGGAGGTCGTCTGCGGTGACCTGGCGCAGCAGGACGTCCATCAGCCGGCCGGGACGGCCAGCAGGAGCACCAGCGCGACAACGGCACCGAGGAAGGCCGCGATGACGGCCCAGGCCGGCCGGACCTCGACGGTGCCGGTGCGCTCTCCGTGCAGGCCGCGCCGGCGCAGCTGCTCGAGGCGGTCCGGGACGGTCCAGCTGACCACGTGCACCGGCGGGGGTGAGGCGACGGGGCCGGTCCCGAGCATCCGCTGGCGTCGCGGCCGGTGGGCGTTGCTGCCGCTCACGGCCCAGCTGCCGAACGTGCGGTCCTCGGTGGTCACCGACAGGGACCACTTGGCCTCGATGCGCTTGACGGCGTGCCAGGGCAGCCAGACGTCGCGGACGACGTTGCGCAGCAGCACCCCGCTCGGGCCGGCGATGACGGCGGGCCGCTGGGCGATCGCGTAGACGACGATCGTGATCAGCGCCAGGCTGACCAGGCCGATGGGCACCTCGCGTCCGTCACCTCGCCTGATCAGGTCCCACGCGCCGAACGCTGCGATGACGTACCAGGTGACGGCCAGCATCGGGGCGAGGCGGGAACGGAACGTCTCCACCTGCGCTACCTCGCTGGCCCGATCCATGCCCGCATTGTGCCGCAGGCCCGATCTGCGGCCTCGGAGCGGCCGACGCCGCGGGGCTAGACTCCGGTGGTGACCACGACCGTCTCCCCGCGCGTCGAGCGCACGATCGACCCCGACGAGATCACCTCGTCGGACTCCAGTTTGCGCCGCTTCCTCCACGGCCTCCCGGGCGTGGACCAGGTCGGCGCCGAAGCCCGGGTCGCGACGCTGTCGACCCGCTCGATCAAGACCACCGCGAAGCAGTGGGCCATCGACCTGGCGATCTCGATGATCGACCTCACCACCCTGGAAGGCGCAGGACACCCCCGGCAAGGTCCGGGCGCTGTGCGCCAAGGCCAAGAGACCCGATCCCGCCGATCCCGAGGTGCCCCGAGTCGCGGCGGTCTGCGTCTACCCCGACCTCGTCCCGGTCGCGGTGGAGGAGCTGCGCGGCAGCGGCGTCAAGGTCGCGAGCGTGGCGACCGCGTTCCCGAGCGGGCGGGCGAGCATGCCGGTGAAGCTCGCTGGACATCAAGGACGCCGTCGCGGCCGGTGCCGACGAGATCGACATGGTCATCGACCGGGGCGCGTTCCTGTCGGGCCGCTACCTCGACGTGTTCGAGGAGATCGTCGCGATCAAGGCGGCCTGCGGCGACGCGCACCTCAAGGTCATCCTGGAGACCGGCGAGCTGGTCGACCTACGACAACGTCCGCCGGGCGTCCTGGCTGCGCGATGCTGGCCGGCGGTGACTTCATCAAGACCTCGACCGGCAAGGTCGACCCGGCCGCGACGCTGCCCGTCACGATGATCATGCTGGAGGCGGTGCGCGACTACCGCGACCTGACCGGCAAGCAGATCGGGGTCAAGCCGGCCGGCGGCATCCGCACCAGCAAGGACGCCATCAAGAACCTCGTCGTGGTCAACGAGACCGCGGGCGACGACTGGCTGGACCCCGACTGGTTCCGGATCGGCGCGTCGAGCCTTCTCAACGACCTGCTGATGCAGCGGACCAAGATAAAGACCGGCCGCTACTACGGCCCCGACTACTTCACGCTGGACTAGGTGGTTCGAGATGGCCGGTAAGAAGTTCACCTACGCGCCCGCCCCCGAGTCCCGCGCGATCCTCGACCTCAAGACGTCCTACGGGCTCTTCATCGGCGGCGAGTTCGTCGACCCGATCGACGGGCGGATGTTCAAGACCGTCAGCCCGGCGACGGAGGAGGTGCTCGCCGAGGTGGCCGAGGCCGGCCAGGCTGACGTCGACCGCGCTGTGCAGGCCGCGCGCCGTGCCTACGACAAGACCTGGTCGACGATGCCCGCGCGCGAGCGAGGCAAGTACCTCTACCGGATCGCGCGCATCGTGCAGGAGCGGGCCCGCGAGCTCGCCGTCCTCGAGTCGCTGGACAACGGCAAGCCGATCCGTGAGTCGCGTGACGTCGACATCCCGTTGGTCGCCGCGCACTTCTTCTACTACGCGGGCTGGGCCGACAAGCTGCAGCACGCCGGCTTCGGGCCCAACCCGCAGCCGCTGGGCGTGGCCGGGCAGATCATCCCGTGGAACTTCCCGCTGCTCATGCTGGCGTGGAAGATCGCGCCGGCACTGGCGTGCGGCAACACGGTCGTGCTCAAGCCGGCCGAGACCACGCCGCTGACGGCGTTGCTGTTCGCCGAGATCTGCCAGCAGGCCGACCTGCCGCCGGGCGTCGTCAACATCGTCACCGGTGCCGGCGAGACCGGGCGGGCAATCGTCGAGCACGCCGGTGTCGACAAGATCGCGTTCACCGGCTCGACCGAGGTCGGCAAGATGATCGCCCGCTCGACGGCGGGGTCGAAGAAGAAGGTCACCCTCGAGCTGGGTGGCAAGGCCGCCAACATCGTGTTCGACGACGCACCGATCGACCAGGCCGTCGAGGGCATCGTCAACGGCATCTTCTTCAACCAGGGCCACGTCTGCTGCGCCGGCTCACGGCTGCTCGTGCAGGAGAGCGCGTACGACGTGGTCATCTCGAGTCTCAAGCGCCGGCTGGGGACGCTGCGCGTCGGTGACCCGCTGGACAAGAACACCGACGTGGGGGCCATCAACTCCGCCGAGCAGCTGGCCCGCATCAAGGAGCTGTCCGACGTCGGCGAGGAGGAGGGCGCGGAGCGGTGGTCGCCGCCGTGCGAGCTGCCCGACCGCGGCTTCTGGTTCGCGCCGACCATCTTCACGGGCGTCACGCAGGCGCACCGGATCGCGCGCGAGGAGATCTTCGGCCCGGTGCTGTCGGTGCTGACGTTCCGCACCCCGGCCGAGGCCGTCGAGAAGGCGAACAACACGCCGTACGGTCTGTCCGCCGGTGTCTGGACCGACAAGGGCTCGCTCATCCTCTGGATGGCCAACCAGCTGCGCGCCGGAGTCGTGTGGGCCAACACGTTCAACCGCTTCGACCCGACGTCGCCGTTCGGCGGCTACAAGGAGTCCGGCTACGGCCGCGAGGGCGGACGGCACGGCCTGGAGGCCTACCTCGCGACGCACAACAGGGGGCGTGATGTCTGACCCGCGGCTGTCGGTCCGCAAGACCTACAAGCTCTACATCGGCGGCAAGTTCCCGCGCTCGGAGAGCGGCCGCTCCTACGAGGTGACCGACTCCAAGGGCCGGTTCCTCGCCAACGCCGCGCTCGCGTCGCGCAAGGACGCCCGCGACGCCGTGCAGGCGGCCCGCAAGGCGTTCGTCGACTGGTCGACCGCGACCGCCTACAACCGCGGGCAGGTCCTCTACCGGGTGGCCGAGCTGCTCGAGGGCCGTCGTGACCAGTTCGTCGAGGAGGTCTCGGCGGGTGAGGGTCTGTCCGCGCGCAAGGCCGAGGCCGCGGTCGACGAGGCGATCGACCGGTGGGTCTGGTACGCCGGGTGGTCGGACAAGATCATGCAGGTGCAGGGGTCGGCCAACCCGGTCGCCGGGCCCTACTTCGACTTCACCATCCCCGAGCCGACCGGCGTGGTCGCCGTCCTGGCACCGCAGGACTCCAGCCTGCTCGGGCTGGTGTCCGTCGTGGCTCCGGCCATCGTGTCGGGCAACACCTGCGTCGTGATGGCCAGCGAGAAGGCGCCGCTGCCCGCGGTGACGCTCTCCGAGGTGCTGGCGACCTCCGACGTGCCGGGCGGTGTGGTCAACATGCTGACCGGCCGGGTGGCCGAGGTCGCGCCCTGGCTCGCCTCGCACATGGACGTCAACGCGATCGACCTGGTCGGGGCCGACGCGGACACCCTGGTCGACCTCGAGGTCGCCGCCGCCGACAACCTCAAGCGGGTGCTCCGCCCGACGCCGGTCAACTGGGCCCGCGAGCCCGACCTGAGCCGGATGCTGGCCTTCCTCGAGACCAAGACGGTCTGGCACCCGGTCGGCGTCTGAGCGCGCGTGCCGGAAATCGTGCCGGTCGAGCTCACGCTGCCGTCCGGCACCTGGGTCACGCTCTACCAACGTGACTGGGACGACGCCGACGACGACTCGCTCGCCTTTCTCGGTGGGGATGACGCCGTCTATGCGTTCCCGAGCGCGGCAGAGCTCTCGTCGTACGCCGGTGGGAACGACGACCATCACCTCGGCGCGAGCCCGCTGTGGCCGTCGGTCAAGCGGCGCTTCCGCGACGACTTCACACCCTCGGCGGAGAACTCCTACGACCTGACGAGACCGACCGAGCGCGGTCAGGGCATGCTCGCCGAGCTGCTCGTCTACCTGCGGATGGAGGTCCCCGAGGGCGACTGGAGCCTGCACCCGCTCGCAAGGGCGATGCCGCAGCCATCGCTGATTCCCGTCTACACCGGCGCCGACTACCGGCTGCCGGACGGTGGAACCACCTTGTGGGACTGGGCGGTCAGCGAGGTCAACGCTCGAGTTGGCCCCCCGCCGTCCACAGAGGTCTCCGCACTCGTGCTGGCGACGCCGGTCGAGGAGGTCGCGAGCGGTGTCGAGTCGCTGTGGGTCGGGCTCGACGACGCGGGTGCGCACACGCTGGTGGTGCGCGACGACGAGGCGGGATGGGTGTTCCTCGGTGAGCCGGGGAGCGTCGTCGCTGCCGGGTCGGCCGCTGGGCTGATGGCCTTCGTCAGCCACGGGCAGGACCCGCTGCTGGACACCGAGCCGTGGCAGCCGCTTCGCGGTCGCGACGACGTCGACTTCGAGCCCTACGAGGACAACGTCGTCGACCTCGACGAGCTCGGTCGGTCGCTGGGTCCCGGGCTCGACCGCGAGGGCGCGGAGGCGCTTCTCGGCGCGCGACAGCTGGTGCAGGAGCTGGCGATCTGGCTCGGACTCGACGATGTCACCGCCGCCTTCGACGAGGACCAGCCACTCGGCCGCTTCTTCGTGCGCGACCTGCTCGACCTCGTGACGGGTTCGTCACGGGCGGCTGGCCGGCTGCGCGAGCTCGACTTCGAGCCGATCGTGGCGAGCTGGCAGGCGTGTGTGTCCGACCTCGCGAGCCGCGTGCACTGGGTCGACTGACGTGCGTGCGCAGATCGTGCTGCTCGCCGGTCCGTCCGGCTCCGGCAAGACGCATCTGGCGGCGCAGTCCGGGCTGCCGGTCCTGGAGCTGGACGACTTCTACCGGAGCGGCGACGATCCCGGCCTGCCGCGCGACCCGGACCTGGGCATCGTCGACTGGGACGACCCGCGCGCCTGGGATGCCGACGGTGCGGTCGAGGCGATCGAGGCGATCTGCCGGACCGGCTCTGCCGAGGTGCCCGTCTACGACATCGCGCAGGACGGCCGGGTCGGCTCCCGTCAGTTCGATGTCGGCGCGCAGTCGAGGTTCGTCGGAACCGGGATCTTCGCTGCGGAGATCGTGGCTGCCTGCGCAGAACGTGGCGTGCTGGCCGACGCGGTCGTCGTACGGCGGGCGCGGTGGAAGAACTTCCTCCGCCGGCTGCGGCGCGACCTGGCCGAGCACCGCAAGCCGCCGCTGACGCTGGTACGCCGTGGGATCGCCCTGTTCCGCGCTGAGCCCTCGGTGGTCGCGCGCCAGATCGCGCTGGGCTGCCGGCCCTGCAACCGTCGCGAGACGCTGGACGCGCTGCGGTGGCTCGGAACCTCAGGGCAGGGCGGCTCCGCGAGGGAGACGGGACCTGATCAACGACGGAAGCCGCCGCCGACGGTCCCGGCTTGGGACCTGGCCAGTTTCGTGGTTATCGTGGACTGATGACCAGGGCACGCACCTACCGGGCTGTCGCTTGCGCGATCGCACTGGTAGCCGCGCTCGCAGGGTGTGCTGAGGCGCCTTCGCCGCGAGCCTCGCCGTCGAGCCCGTCGTCGCCCGCGAACGCACCCGCTGCCGCATCGACCCTCGTGCCGCCACGAGAGGCGAAGCCACCAGCTGCGAAACCGCGCTTGGATGCCGCCGACGTCCAGGGACACAACGCCACCACGCCGGCGAGACCGGCGACAGCCTGGCTGAGCATCCCGGGTCTAGCGCTGAAGCGACTTCGCGTCGTTCCCTACCGGGGCACCGCCGACGACCGACCCGGCACCCGCATCCAGAACCGGGGTCATGCCGCAACTCCGCACGGGCCGCGAGGGGGTGTCGGACCCGGTGAGGTCGGCAACATGATCGTCACTGCTCACCGGACCACGGCTGGGAAACCGTTCGGCAAACTTCCCAACCTGCGTGTCGGCGAGCACGTCTTCGTCGAGTCCGGCGGATACGTCTTCGACTATCGGATCACCCGCACTCTGACCATCTCGTTCCGGTCGAAGCGGGGCCGCGCCTTGCAGTCGCTGCCGGTGCCTGGCCGTCCTGGGGTCGTGGCGACCGAGCCGATGATCACGCTGTCCACCTGCTCGACGCCCGAGGATTACGCCGCGGGCAACTACTGGTCCGATGCACTGGGCAACCCGGAGCACCGGATCGACAAGATTGGGGTGCTCGTCGGAGTCCGTCCGAGCTGATGCAGCAAACCGGGTCAAGGGCGAGGCTCCTTGCTTGACTTGGAGGCCGCCCCACCGCGTGCACTGGGAGGATGCCGGTCATGGCGACCGAGGACGACGTACGACGCATCTGCCTGGCCCTGCCCGGCGTCACCGAGCGAGTCAGCTGGGGGCAGCCGGCCTGGTTCGCCCGCACGCTGATGGCGCGGATCTGGGAGGACGGCGTGCTGACGGTGAAGACGCGACGAACGTGTTGCCCTGGCGGGGACTGATCCGCGACACGTTCTTCTGGACCCCGCACCACGAGCGTTCACCGAAGCTGGTGCTCGTTCGCCTCGAGAACGTGAAGGTAGACGAGTTGATCCGAGCTGTTGGACGAGTCCTACCGCCTCGCCGGAGCACCGAAGGCCCGTTGACGAGGCTCGAGACTCGCTGACACGCGGTCATGCAGGTCAGCTTGCTCCCACTCAGCGCTGAGGTCGGCGCAGACCTCGACGGCAAGCTCGACGAAGCGCTGCACCGACGGCGCAAGCTGCCGGTCGACGTGCCAGATCAGGGCCAGGTTCCTGGCCGGCAGACCGGTCACGACCGGGACCACCGATACCTCGGGGTCGTCCTCGTCCACGGTGAGGCGCGGCATGAGGGCGTAGCCGAGCCCGGCGGCCACGAAGCCTTGAACCGTCGGGTTGTCGTTGGAGCGGAAGACGAAGTCCGGCTCGTGCCCGGTGCGCTGCAGGTGCCCCGCGAGCTCACCGTGCAGGTCGGGGTCGGCGAACCCGATCAGCGGCAGCCGGGCCACCTGGCGCAGCGTGACGGAGTCACTTCCGGCGAGCGGGGAGTCGGAGGGTGCGAGAAGCACGAACGGGTCGTCCAGGATCCGCCGTACCGCGAAGGGGCCGTCCGGCAGGGGCAGCGGCGCGAACGACAGGTCGAACCGGCCGGCCTCCACCGCTTGGGCGAGCTCGGCGTGGTCGAAGGTCTCGAGGGGCACCAGCGTGATGCCGGGCCGCTCGTCGCGGAACCGGCTGAGCAGCCGCGGCAGCACCTTGGTGCCGACACTCTGCATGGTTCCCACCCGCAGGGTGCCGCTGTCGCCGGCCCGGATGGCGGCGATGTCGGCCTGGGCGGCCAGCAGCCGGGCCACGACGGCCCGGGCGTGCACCACCAGCGACTCCCCGATCGGAGTCAGCCGGACCCGCCGCGGGCCGCCCGGACGCTCCAGCAGCGGTGCGCCGACCGAGCGCTCGAGGCTGGCCACCTGCTGGCTGACCGCCGACTGCGTGTAGCCGAGGTGCAGGGCCGCGGCGCTGAAGGTCCCGGTGTCCACCACGGCGAGCAGCGCCACCAGCTGCCTTGTGTCCCAGCCGGGCGGCACCGGCAGGTCGGTGAGAACATCAGTTCTGCTAATGGTGTCTCCCCGGAAACTCGATTGTACTGATGGTAGCGCCGAGCCGATGATGAATCCATGTTCGTCACCGACTGCCAGGCGTGCGGCCTGCGCGAGCTGCGCGGCGCCCGCTCCATCGAGCTCCTTGTCAACACGGCCGACGGGGTCGACCTCGTCTACCGCTGCACCCGCTGCGAGGCCCTCAACGCCCTGCACCCGCGGCCCACGGTCAGCGCCTCCCCAGTCGCCGCCTGACGTCGCGCCTGGTTCAGCCGAGCGCGGCGTACCCCGGCTTGATCACGCCGTCGATCAGCGCCAGGCGCTGGTCGAACGGGATGAACGCCGACTTCATCGCGTTGACCGTGAACCACTGGAAGTCGCGCAGGTCATAGCCGAACGCCTCGGCCAGCTTCTCGAACTCGGCGGTCATCGTCGTACCGCTCATCAGCCGGTTGTCGGTGTTGATCGTGACCCGGAAGTAGAGCTTGCGCAGCAGGCCGATCGGGTGGTCGGCGATCGACTTCGCCGCTCCGGTCATCACGTTGGACGTCGGCGCCATCTCCAGCGGGATGCGCTTGTCCCGGACGTACGCCGCCAGCCGCCCGAGCCGCACCTCCTCGCCGTCCACCTGGATGTCGTCGATGATGCGTACGCCGTGGCCCAGCCGGTCTGCCCCGCACCACTGGATCGCCTGCCAGATCGACGGCAGGCCGAAGCCCTCCCCGGCATGGATGGTGAAGTGGGCGTTCTCCCGCTGGAGGTACTCGAACGCGTCCAGGTGGCGGGTCGGCGGGTGGCCGGCCTCGGCGCCCGCGATGTCGAACCCCGCGACCCCCTCGTCGCGGTAGCGCACGACGAGCTCGGCGATCTCCATGGACCGGGCCGCGTGGCGCATCGCGGTCAGCAGGGCCCCGACCCGGATCGCGTAGCCGGCCGCAGCCGCCCGGCGCTCGCCCTCCCGGAAGCCCTCGTTGACGGCCTCGACGACCTCGGCCAGCTCCATCCCCTTCTCCACGTGCAGCTCGGGGGCGTAGCGCACCTCGGCGTAGACGACGCCGTCCCGGGCCAGGTCCTCGGCGCACTCGGCGGCGATCCGGCGCAGGGCCTCCGGGGTCTGCATGACACCCACGGTGTGGGCGAAGGTCTCCAGGTAGCGCTCCAGCGAGCCGGAGTTGGCCGCCTCGTAGAACCACTGGGACAACTCGCCCACATCGGTGGTCGGGAGGCCCTCGTAACCGGTCTCCGCGGCCAGCTCCACCACCGTCGCCGGGCGCACCCCGCCGTCCAGGTGGTCGTGCAGGAGCACCTTGGGGGCGCGGATCAGGGTGTCAGTAGTCAAAGAGTTGGTCACGCCTGCACGTTACCGTCTGTGAGACGCTCAACCCGAGCCTTGTCGATCACGATGAAAGAGGCATGACCGTGGGAGCACGCGAGGAAGTCCGGATCATCCGACCCGCGGCGATCCTTGATGAGCGGGCCGCCTCGCAGGTGCTCCAGCAGCTGCGGCGCCTCGACGTGTCCGCCGGCGGGGTCTGGAACGCCACCTCGTCGCTCTGGCAGCGCTACGACGCCCCCTGGGACGGCGTGGGCGGCACCCGCGGTGACGCCGCCCTCCTGGGCTCGATCGCGGTCATGTACGACAGCCCCCACCGCCACGAGATCACCGTCTACAAGGTCAGCGTGAGCCCCCACGGGCTGGCCCAGGGCTGGACCGTCGAGAGCCTGTGCGACGACGCCCTGATCTGGGCCGGCCTGACCATCGCCACCTGCCCGCGGGCCGAGCTGGCCAGCCCGCCCGCCGCCGACCCCTTCAAGGACTACAAGGACAGAGAGCGTCCCAGCAGCCTCTAGTCGTCGCTAGTCGTCCCGGTGCGCCATCTCCGGCGCGAACGCCGGCAGGCACACGGCGACGTACTCCGCCCCCGACTCCCCCACGCTGTAGCGCACCCGCTCGCCGGCCCGGGTGAGCACCGCCTGCCCCGCCCCGACCTCCAGCGTCCCGCCGTCGTGGTCGACCCGCACCGACCCGGCCAGCACCAGGGTCACCTCGTCGAACTCCGGGGTCTGGGCCGGCTCCTCCCACCCGGCCGGCGCCTTCATGTGCGCCACCGACACCTCCGGGGTGGCTGAGCTGGCCCGGCCGACGTACTCGTCGATGACCTTGCCCCCGGGCACGGGGATCCGGCTGGGCGCGTCGATCAGCTGCGGCATGGGGTGCTCCTCGGTCAGGCGCTGACCCGGTCGATGACCAGGGGCAGCAGGTCCGGCCGGGCGTCGTCCGGCGCGATGGTGGTGGCGTCCGCGAGCGCCTCGATGGCGCGCTCGAAGCGCTCGGGGGTGTCGGAGTGCAGGGTGAACAGCGGCTCCCCGCCGCGCACCCGGGCGCCCGGCTTGGCATGCATCTGCACGCCCGCCCCGGCCTGCACCGCGTCCTCCTTGCGGGCCCGCCCGGCGCCGAGCCGCCACGCGGCCACCCCGACGGCGAGCGCGTCGAGCCGGGTGAGCACCCCGTCGGCAGGAGCAGGTACGACGTGTGTCTCCCGCGCCGTCGGCAAGGCCGCCTCGGGGTCGCCGCCCTGGGCCCGGATCATCTGCCGCCACACGTCCATCGCGGAGCCGTCCTTGAGCCGGTCGGCCGGGTCGACGTCGTCGATGCCCGCTCCCGCCAGCATCTCCCGGGCCAGCACGAGGGTCAGCTCGACCACGTCGTCGGGTCCGCCGCCGGCCAGCACGTCGACCGACTCCTGCACCTCGAGCGCGTTGCCGGCGGTCAGCCCCAGCGGGGTCTGCATGTTGGTCAGCAGGGCGACCGTGCGCACCCCGGAGTCGGTGCCCAGGGCCACCATGGTCTCGGCGAGCTCGCGCGCCGAGTCGACGTCCTTCATGAACGCCCCCGACCCGACCTTGACGTCGAGCACCAGCGCGCCGGTGCCCTCGGCGATCTTCTTGCTCATGATCGAGGACGCGATGAGCGGGATCGACTCGACCGTGCCCGTCACGTCGCGCAGGCCGTAGAGCAGCTTGTCGGCCGGCGCGAGGTTCTCGCTCGCGGCGCAGATGACGGCGCCCACGTCGCGCAGCTGGTCGAGGAACTCCTGACCGGACAGCGTGGCCCGCCATCCCGGGATCGACTCGAGCTTGTCCAGCGTCCCGCCGGTGTGGCCGAGCCCCCGGCCGGAGAGCTGCGGGACCGCAGCGCCGCAGGCGGCCACCAGCGGCGCGAGCGGCAGCGTGATCTTGTCGCCCACCCCACCGGTGGAGTGCTTGTCGGTCGTCGGCCGGTCCAGCCCCTCGAAGCTCATCCGCTCGCCGGACGCGATCATCGCCGCGGTCCACCGGGCGATCTCCCGGCGGTCCATGCCGTTGAGCAGGATCGCCATCGCCAGCGCCGACATCTGCTCGTGGGCGACGTCGCCGCGGGTGTAGGCGGCGATCACCCAGTCGATCTGCTCGTCGCTGAGCGCCTTCTTGTCGCGCTTGGTCAGGATGACGTCGACCGCGTCGAACTCGCGGCCCGATGAGGCGGTCACGCCCGCGTCTCCAGGTCGTCGGGGCCGAACGCGTCGGGCAGGACCTCGCTCATCGACTTGATGCCGCTCACCGTCTCGACCTGCAGGTCGGCCCCACCGTGCTCCCACAGGAGCTGGCGACAGCGCCCGCAGGCCATCAGCACGTTGCCATGGCCGTCCACGCAGGTGACCGCCACCAGCCGCCCGCCACCGCTCGCGACCAGCGCCGAGACCATGCCGCACTCCGCGCACAGGCCCACGCCGTACGCCGCGTTCTCGACGTTGCACCCCGAGACCGTGCGCCCGTCGTCGACGAGGCCGGCCGCGCCGACCGGGAAGTTGCTGTACGGCGCGTAGGCGCGCCGCATCGCCTCGGTCGCCACGGCGCGCAGGGCGTCCCAGTCGACCTCGCGACCCGTCGCGGTCACGCCCCTTGACCTCGCCGGTAGACCATCCCGTCGGCAGCGGGCATGCGCAATCGTTGGGACGCAAAGGCAAGCACGACCAGCGTGGTGACGTGGGGGGTGAACCCGGTGAAGCTGCTGGGCACCTCGTCGGTGGTGAGGTACCAGGCCAGCACCAGCGCCGCGAAGACGCCGGTGATGGCCGCGGATCCGAACCGCCGCCGCACCAGCTGCAGCAGGGTCACCGCGACCAGCCCGATCGCGACCACGAGGAGCAGCGCGTGCACCGACTCGGCGCCCCGGCGCAGCTGCAACGCGTCGGTGTAGCCGAACAGGGCCGCTCCGGCGGCGAGCCCGCCGGGTCGCCAGTTGCCGAAGATCATCGCGGCCAGGCCGATGAACCCGCGGCCGCCGGTCTGCCCGTCCCGGTAGGCGCTGGCAGCGACGATGGCGAGGAAGGCGCCACCGAGACCGGCGAACGCCCCGGACGCGATGACCGCGTAGTACTTGTACTTGTAGACGTTCACGCCGAGCGACTCGGCCGCCACCGGGTTCTCGCCGCAGGACCGCAGCCGCAGGCCGAACGCGGTGCGCCACAGGATGTAGAAGGTCGCCACGAGCAGCGCGACCGCGATCACCGTCAGGGCGGAGACGCCGACCGTGACCGCGCGCAGGAGCGCGGCCACCTCGGACACGAAGAACCAGTCGTTGTTCTCGATGTCGCCAAGAAACTTGTCGGCGCCTGGGACGGACAGCTCCGGGAGGTCGGCGATCTGCGGCGACTGCGTCGTGCCCCCGCCCGGCTTGCCCACGAAGGCGACCGCGGCGAGGTACTGCGCCGTGCCCAGCGCCCAGGATGTTGATGGCCACACCGGAGATGATGTGGTCGACCCCGAAGGTCACCGTCGCCACCGCGTGCAGAAGGCCGCCGAGGGCACCGCAGAAGATGCCGAGGGCTACGCCGGCCCACGGCCCCCACTGGTAGCCGCCGAAGCCGGCCCCCCACGTGCCGAGGATCATCATTCCCTCGAGGCCGATGTTCACGATCCCCGCCCGTTCTGACCACAGACCGCCGAGCCCGGCCAGCCCGATCGGCACGGCCAGAACGACGGCTGCGCTCAGGGTCCCGCTCGACGCGATGTCGTCCGCGCCGGTGATCGCACTGACCAGCGCCAGCACGAACAGGGCGCCGGAGATGTAGAGCAGCACCAGCGGGAGGGTCGTCTTGCGCCGAGGGGCGGTGCTCGGTTCGCGGACCGTGCCGGCGTCTCGGCCGTGGAATGACGCGCGGCGGCTCATGCCGACACCACCTCCTGCGGCTCGCGGGGTGGCGGCTCCGCCGCGGCCAGCTCGCGGGCCACCCGGCGCTGCTCCTGGGCGATGCTGAAGCGCCGGACCAGCTCGTAGGCCACCACGACGGACAGCACGATCACGCCCTGCATGATCGTCACGATCTCGCTGGAGACCCCGACGAGGATCTGCAACGGGTTGGCGGAGACGTCGAGATAGGCCCAGAGCAGGGCACCGATCGCGATCCCCACGGGATGGTTGCGTCCCAGCAGGGCGATCGCGATTCCGGTGAACCCGAGCCCGGCCGGGAACGCCAGGCTGTAGGAGTAGGCCTCGCCGAGCAGCACCGGCATCCCCACCAGCCCGGCCACCGCGCCGGAGAGGAGCATCGAGATCACGACCATGCGCTTGACGTTCACCCCACTGGCGACGGCGGCGCTCTCCGAGCGGCCGGTGGCGCGCAGGTCGAAGCCGAACCGGGTGCGGTTGAGCAGCACCGAGTAGGCCACACCGGCGAGCGCCGCCACGACGATGAAGCCGTAGACCTTCTGCGGGCTGTCAGGGATCAGGCTCAGGCCCCCGAGCCGACCGGAGTTGGGCAGCAGCTTCGTGCCGATGTTGTTGCTGCCCGCCACGGGAACAGCAACCTCCCGCAGGAAGTAGGCGATCATCCCGGTCGCGATGAAGTTGAGCATGATCGTCGAGATGACCTCGCTGACCCCGCGGGTGACCTTGAGGATTCCCGCGATGCCGGCCCAGAGCGCCGACACCACCATCGCGACGAGGACGATGGTCAGGATGTGCAGCGGCTTGGGCAACGAGACCAGGCTGCCGACCCAGGCCGCGGTGAACACGCCCAGGCGGTACTGGCCGTCGACGCCGATGTTGAACAGGTTCATCCGGAAGCCGATGGCGACGGCCAGGGCGGACAGGTAGAACACCGTCGCGGAGTTGATGATCAGCGAGATGGACCGGGGCTGCTTGCCGACATCCAGGATCGTCTTCCAGGTCTCGACGACCGGGTCACCGGCCGCGAGCAGCACCAGGCTGGTGATGAAGATGGAGAACGCCACGGCGATCACCGGAGCCGCCAACGTGAGGAGGATCCGGCGTGGGTCGAAGCGCGTGCTCATGCCTGCGGCCCCCGCACCGGTCATGGCCGAGCCGAGCTCCTCGGGCGTGACGTGCGCCGGGTCGACATCGGCGACGAAGCGGCCGCGCAGGATCACCTTGACCCGGTCGGAGAGCCCGATCAGCTCGTCGAGGTCGGCTGAGATCAGCAGCACCGCCAGGCCTTCCCGGCGGGCCGTGCGGATGTGGTCCCAGATCGCGGCCTGGGCGCCGACGTCCACGCCCCGGGTCGGGTGCGCCGCGATCAGGACGACCGGCTCGCCGCTCATCTCCCGGCCCACGATGAGCTTCTGCTGGTTCCCTCCGGAGAGCGCGGACGCGAAGACGTCGATGCCGGGCGTGCGCACGTCGTACTGCTCGACGATGCGCTCGGTGTCCTTGCGTGCTCCCTTCCGGTCGATCCACGGACCCTTGACGTTGGGCGACTGGGTCTGGTGCCCGAGGATGCGGTTCTCCCACAGCGGCGCTTCGAGCAGCAGACCGTGCCGGTGCCGGTCCTCCGGGATGTAGCCGATGCCCGCCTCGCGGAGGCGTCGGGTGTGCCAGCGCGACACGTTCTCGGTGCCGAGGTTGACCGCGCCGGACTCGCCGTGACGCATGCCCATGATGGTCTCGACCAGCTCGCTCTGGCCGTTGCCCTCGACCCCGGCGATGCCCAGGACCTCGCCCTTGTGAATGGTGAAGTCGATGTCCTCGAGGAGCGGGCGCCCGTCCGGCGTCCGCAGCGTCAGCCCCGTGACGGTGAGCATCGGCTGATCGGTGACCGTGGACTCGCGGGTCTCCGGTGACGGCAGCTCGCTGCCGACCATCAGCTCGGCCAGCGCCCGGGCGTTGGTCTCGGCGGGGTTGACGGTGGCCACCGTGGTGCCCCGGCGGATCACGGTGATCTCGTCGGCCACCTTGAGCACCTCGTCGAGCTTGTGCGAGATGAAGATGACCGTCAGGCCCTCGGCCTTGAGCTCGCGCAGGTTGTCGAAGAGCTCGTCGACCTCCTGAGGCACCAGCACCGCGGTCGGCTCGTCGAGGATCAGGATCTTCGCGCCGCGGTAGAGGACCTTGAGGATCTCGATCCGCTGGCGGTCGCCGACGCCGAGCTCCTCGACCAAGGTGTCCGGCTCGACATCGAGGCCGTAGCTGGCGGCGATCTCCTCGATCCGCCGCCGCGCCTCGGAGTGGTCGAGCCAGACGCCCTTGCGGGGCTCGCTGCCGAGGACGATGTTCTCGAGCACGGTGAGGTTGTCGGCGAGCATGAAGTGCTGGTGCACCATGCCGACGCCGGCGTCGATCGCGTCACTCGGTGTGGAGAAGCTGACCGTCTGGCCGTTCACGGCGATGGTGCCCTCGTCGGGACGCTGCATGCCGTAGAGGATCTTCATCAGCGTCGACTTGCCGGCGCCGTTCTCGCCGACGATGGCGTGCACGTGGCCGCGGGTGACGGTGATGTTGACGTCGCTGTTGGCCACCACCCCGGGGAACCGCTTGGTGATGCCCCTGAGCTCGACCGCGATGTCAGCCGAGGCGTCAGCCCGCTGCACCGATTCGGGTGTCGTTGTCGCTGAGATCGCGCACGCTCCTCACAAAAGCAGCCGGGCCCGGGCAGACGCTATCGCGTCTGTCCGGGCCCGGTGAACCGATCGGGTGTTCGAGTCGCCCTACTTGCTCGGGCACCGTGATCTCGCCGCTGACGATCTTTGCCTTGTAGTCCTCGAGCTGCGCCTTGATGTCGTCGATCTTCCCACCGGTGGTGGAGTAGCCGACGCCGTCCTTCTTCAGGTCGTAGACGATCTCGCCGGCCTTGAAGGCGTCCTCGGTCACGCTCTTGATGAAGTCGAAGACGGCCACGTCGACCTTCTTCAGCATCGAGGTGATGATGACGTCCTTGACATCTTCAGCGGCGGTCTTGGCCTGGTCGGAGTCGACCCCGATGGCCATCGCGTTCGCGGCCTTGGCGGCCTCGAACACGCCGCCACCGGAGCCGCCGGCGGCCTGGTAGACCACGTCGGCGCCACCCTGGTACATGCCCTCGGCCGCGGTCTTGCCCTTGGCCGGGTCATTGAAGCCAGTGAAGTCCGGGGGCTGGGTGAGGTACTTGGTCGCAACCTTGATGTCCGGCTTGACGGCCTTCGCGCCGGCCGTGTAGCCCGCCTCGAACTTGTGGATCAGCGGGACGTCGACACCACCGACGAAGCCGATGCTGCCCGTCTTGGACTTCAGCGCGGCAGCCGCACCGACGAGGAAGGAGCCCTCGTGCTCGGCGAACGTCAGGTTGGCGATGTTCGGCCCGACCGCACCCGCGTCGTCGATGATCGCGAACTGGGTGTCCGGGAACTCCTTGGCCACCTTGCCCGTCGCACCGGAGTAGGCGAAACCGACCGCGATGACCGGGTTGAAGCCGTTCTGCGCCAGCAGGCGCAGCCGCTCCTCCTTGGCCGACTCGGGCTCGCCTGCGGCCGCCTCGGCCTCGTTGGCGGTGACGCCGAGCTCGCTCTTGGCCTTCTCCAGGCCGGCGGCGGCGGCGTCGTTGAACGACTGGTCGCCGCGCCCGCCGATGTCGTAGGCGAGACCGACCTTCAGGTCGCTCTTCGGTGCGGATTCTGAGCCTGACGCCTTGGGCTCGGTGGTGTCGTCATCGCCACCACAAGCGGTCAGGACGAGGGCTCCGGCGAGGATCGCCGTTGCAAGCTCTGGTCACCCGGAACAAGGGGTGTCTCCCTTCAATGCGGCCGGTCGGGCACAACGTCGACCGGTGCCGAGCGGTGCCGGCCGTGGGCACTCTAGCCCGGTCCGGACGGGGTTCCGCTCCCGATGAGCCAAATGTGCAGCAGCCGTTATGAGAACGAGAGCAGAGCCGCGGCGACCAGCACGCGGACCCCGATCGGGATGGCCCGCTCGTCGGCGTCGAATCGTCCTTGGTGCAGGTCACTGGCCTCGGTCTGCCCCGGTTTGCGCACGCCCAGGCGGGCCAGCGCCCCGGGGATCCCGTCCGCGAGGTACCACGCGAAGTCCTCGCCCCCCAGGCTCTGCTCGGTGCTGACGAGGGCCTCCGGGCCCTCGGTCGCCTCGGTCGGCCGCCGCCAGGAGGGCGACGCTGCTGGCCTCGTTGTCGACCGGCGGCACGTTGCGGGTGTGGGTCACCTCGACCTGCACGCCGTACGGCGCGGCCAGCGCCCGCACCAGCTCCTCCACCAGCTCGGGCGCAGCCTGCCAGGCGGCGGGGTCCAGGCAGCGCAGGGTGCCCTCCAGCTCGCCGATCTCCGGGATCGCGTTGGCCGCCCGGCCCGGCGGCGACCCGGCCCCAGACGACGGACAGGGAGGCGCGCGGGTCGACCCGGCGGGACAGGGCGCGCCGGCAGCCCGGTGATCACCGCGCCGAGCGCGTGGACGACGTCCTCGGTGAGGTGCGGCCGGGCGGTGTGACCGCCGCGGCCCGTCAGCCGCACGAGGAGCTGGTCGGCCGAGGCCGGTGATCGGCCCGGAGCGCAGGCCGACCTGGCCGACGGTCGGTGCGCGGGTCGCAGTGCAGGGCGAAGATGCGCTCGACGTCGCGCAGTCGCGCCGGCGTCGATGACGGCCCGGGCGCCGCTGCGGGCGGACTCCTCGGCCGGCTGGAAGATCAGCCGGACGCGGCCGGGCAGCTGACCCTGCTGGGCCAGGTCGGCCAGCACGATCGCCGGCGCCGAGGACGACCACGGTGTGCACGTCGTGCCCGCAGGCGTGGCAGACCCCCGGCACGGTGGACGCGTAGGGCACGTCCTTGCCGTCGACGACCGGCAGCGCGTCGATGTCGGCGCGCAGGGCCACGGTCCGCGGCCCCTCCCCGACGTCGCACACCAGGCCGGTGCCGTCGGGCAGGACCGTCGGCTCCAGCCCGGCCGCGACCAGGCGCTGGTGCAGGACCCGGGTGGTGCGGACCTCGGCCCAGGACAGCTCGGGGTGGGCGTGCAGGTCGCGCCGCACGGCCACGAGCTCGTCGGTGCAGCCCTTGACCAGCGCGGCCAGATCTGCGGGCAGCGGGCGCAGGCTCACCGGCCGACCCTATCCCGCCAGGGCTCACGAAGCGTCGGGCGGGACGTAGACGCCCCAGACCTCGCGCAGGGTGTTGCACACCTCGCCGATGGTGGCCTTGGCCCGCAGCGCGTCGTGCATCGGGTAGAGCACGTTGTCGGTGCCCTCGGCCGCCTTGCGCAGCGCGGCGAGATGGGTCTGCACCGCCGCGTCGTCACGCGTCGGCCCGCAGCACCCGCAGCCGCTCCTCCTGCTGCGCCTCGATCGTGGGATCGACCCGCAACGGCTCGTACGCCGAGTCCTCGGGCCGCACGTAGCGGTTGACGCCCACCACGACCCGCTCGCCGGACTCGATGCTGCGCGCCACGTCGTACGCGGTCTTCTCGATCTCGCGCTTCTGGAAGCCCTGCTCGATGGCGGCGACCGCGCCGCCCATCTCCTCCACGATGTCCATCAGCTCGAGCACACCCGCCTCCACGTCGTCGGTCATCGACTCGACCGCGTAGGAGCCGGCGAACGGGTCGACCGTCGCGGTCAGGTCGGTCTCGTGCGCGATCACCTGCTGGGTCCGCAGGGCCAGGCGGGCGGCGCTCTCCGTGGGCAGCGCGATCGCCTCGTCGTAGGAGTTGGTGTGCAGCGACTGGGTGCCGCCGAGCACCGCGGCGAGGGCCTGGATCGCGACCCGCACCATGTTGACCTCGGGCTGCTGCGCGGTGAGCTGCACGCCCGCGGTCTGCGTGTGGAAGCGCAGCATCAGCGAGCGCGGGTCCTTGGCGCCGAACTCGTCGCGCATGACCCGTGACCACACCCGCCGGGCCGCGCGGAACTTCGCGACCTCCTCGAGCAGCGTCGTGCGGGCGACGAAGAAGAACGACAGGCGCGGACCCACGTCGTCGATGCCGAGCCCGGCCGCGAGCGCGGCGCGGACGTACTCCTTGGCGTTGGCGAGGGTGAACGCCACCTCTTGCACGGGCGTCGCGCCCGGCCTCGGCCATGTGGTAGCCGGAGATGGAGATGGTGTTCCAGCGGGGCATCTCGCGGAAGCAGTAGCCGAAGATGTCGCTGATCAGCCGCAGCGACTCCTTGGGCGGGTAGATGTAGGTGCCGCGCGCGATGTACTCCTTGAGCACGTCGTTCTGCACGGTGCCCGTGAGCTTGGCCGGGTCGACGCCCTGGTCCTCCGCGACCAGCTGGTAGAGCAGCAGGAGCAGGGCGGCCGGCGCGTTGATGGTCATCGAGGTGGAGACCTCGTCGAGCGGGATGCCGTCGAAGAGCGTGCGCATGTCCTCGATCGAGTCGATCGCCACGCCGACCTTGCCGACCTCGCCGGCCGCGACCGGGTCGTCGGAGTCGTAGCCCATCTGCGTCGGCAGGTCGAAGGCCACCGAGAGCCCGCCGGTGCCGGCCTCGACCAGCCGGTGGTAGCGCTCGTTGGACTCCTTGGCGGTGCCGAACCCGGCGTACTGGCGCATCGTCCAGGGGCGGCCGGTGTACATCGAGGGGTAGACGCCCCGGGTGAACGGGAACTCCCCGGGAGCGCCCAGCCGCTCGGCCGGGTCGAAGCCCCGCAGCGCCTCGGGCCCGTAGACGGGCTCGATCGGGCGGCCCGACTCGGACTCCCTTCATGCCCGCGATGCTAGCCAGTGCTGAGCTGGCGGGCCATTGACCGGCGAGCTTCGCTCAGGTCCGGGGGCGAACACTCCGATCACTTGGACGAGTCACCTGTCCCAGTCTCGCCCCCTCGACGGATAGCCTCCAGCTGCCATGACTTTCCGCTTTCGCGCCGCACTGACAGCGGCCATTCTGACCGTCCTGGTCGGGGCTCCGGCCCTGCCCGCAGCAGCGGCCCCGGCTGCCACTCCCGTGGTCAAGCCGCTCCCCCGGCTCTCGGCCGGGCTCCTACGTCCTCGCCGACCTGGACACCGGCGAGGTGCTCGCGGCCCGCAACCCGCACCGCCGCCTGCGTCCGGCCAGCACGCTGAAGGTGCTGACCGCGCTGACGCTGCTTCCGGAGCTCGACCCGGACGCCGTCTACACCGCTGTCTGGGAGGACGCGAACGTCGAAGGCAGCAAGGTGGGCGTGGTCCCCGACGCGACCTACACGGTGCACAACCTGTTCGAGGGCCTGTTCCTCATGTCCGGCAACGACGCGGCGAACGCCCTGGCCAACGCCGGCGGCGGAGTGCCCGAGACCGTCGCCGCGATGAACGCCACCGCCCGCGAGCTCGGTGCGCGCGACACGACCGCCGTCAACCCGAGCGGGCTGGACGCTCCGCACCAGCTCACCACGTCGTACGACCTCGCCTTGATCGCGCGCGCCGCGCTGCAGCGACCCGACTTCCAGTCCTACGCCACGACGGTCAAGTCGAAGTTCCCCGGCAAGATGCCGAAGAAGGACAAGAAGCGCCGGGCCTTCGAGATCTACACGCAGAACAAGCTGGTCCTCAACTACCGCGGCGCGATCGGCGTCAAGACCGGCTGGACGACCAAGGCGAAGGGGACGTTCGTCGGCGCCGCGGAGCGCGGCGACCGGAGGCTGATCGCGGTGGTCATGCACACCAAGGGCCCCGGGTGGGAAGAGTCGGCCAAGCTGCTGGACTGGGGCTTCGCGCACGCCGACGCGGTCACCGCTGTCGGCTCGCTGAACCCGCCGGCGCAACCAGCCGCGGAGCCCGAGTCCCTGCCGCAGCGCGTCGTCGCGGCGAGTCAGGACACCGCCGCGGTCGTCGGAAGCACCGCGGCGCTGCCGTGGTACTCGTGGGTCGTCCTGGCGCTCGCCGGCGCGCTGGGCTTGCTGCGGGCACGGGTGCTGTTGCTGCGCCGGCGCCGGGCGCCGGTGCGGGCGCTCTGGCGCCAGCCCGCCCGCTGAGCGTCCGCAGTCAGTCACTGGGCGCAGCCCATCAGTCGGCACTGCGGCGCGAGCGCATCAGCCAGGCCGCCACACCGGCCCCTGCCGTCGCGCCGAGCGCCGCCCGGCGCCAACCGGCCCGCCTCCGCTGGCTCGGCCGACACCCGGGTCCCCGGCGCGCCCACCGGCACCGGCTCGAAGTCGCCCGGTGCGACCGGGGTGAGCGGCTCGGTGGCAAGGGCCAGCCCGGTGCTGCGCCCGGCGCCCGCCTCACCGAGGTCGGCCGGCTCCAGCGAGTAGGGCTGGGTGGCGGTCCACGCGGCGGCGAAGATCGTGAGCCTGGCCACGAAGTTCATCCACACCAGCAGCCCCACCACGACGCCGAACGTCGCGTAGAGCGGGTTCTGGGTGACGCGACCGATCAGGAACGTGCCGACCAGCTTCAGCAGCTCGAAGCCGACCGCAGCGAGCAGCGCGCCGGAACGGACCTGCCGCCAGGTCAGCTTGGCCCCGGGGAGCCGGGAGAACACGATCGCGAACAGCACCGTGTCGGCCAGCGAGGGCGACGGCGACCGCGATCGCCTTGAGCAGCGCGACTGCGACGGGGCTCTGGTCGAGCCCGACCTGGTCCAGCGCGAAGGTGGTGGCCGCAGTGGCCATGCTGGTCACGACGACGGAACCGAGCAGGGCGAGGCCGAGCAGCACGAGCACCACGACGTCGGTGAGCTTCTTCTTGACGAAGGAGAGCTTCACGTCGGAGGTGGCGAACACCCGCCGCAGGCCGTCGCGCAGGGCATCGAGGAAGCCCATGCCCGCATACGCCAGGCCGAGCAGCGCGATGATCCCGGCGTTCGCCCGGGAGTCGATGATGTCCTGGATGTTGATCTGCCCCTCGCCCTCGCCGATCAGGCTCGGGAAGGCGTCCTCCAGCGCCCGGGTCACATCAGCCTGCGCGCTCGGGATAGATGTAGCTGATGTAGCCGAGCACCGAGAAACCCAGCGCCAGCAACGGGAAGAACGACAGGAAGCCGAAGTAGGTGATCGCCCCGGCGAGCTGCGTCCCCAGCACCTCGGTGTTGCGGTCGTAGGCCCGGATGGCGTGGTCCAGCCAGGGTCGGGTTGCGCGCCACGAGCGGATCCGCGCCTTGATGCGGTCGAACATGGCTCACCTTCCGACGGGCGGTCCCCCGTCTGGGCTGGGGCCGGGCAGGGACCGGCCGAAGGGGAAGTCGCGCTGGGGCCGCCATACCCCGTCGGTGCCGTGCTCGAACAGGCTGAACCCCCAGACCGGGAACCGCGCCTCGTAGGTCGCCAGGTCGGTGTAGGCCTTCGTGAGCACGTCCTCGGGCAGGTCGTGGGCGACCGTGACGTGCGGGTGGTAGTGGAAGTTCAGGCTGCGCGACAGCGGCCCGGACCGCACCTGCGCCTCGATCCGCTCGCAGTCGCCGATGCCCTGCGCGAGCTGCACGAAGACGACCGGCGACACCGGCCGGAACGTCCCCGTGCCGCGCAGGTGCAGCTCGAAGGGCTGCTCGGCGAGCGCCACCTTGCGCAGGTGCTCCTCGACCTCGGAGAAGTCGCTCGCGTGCAACGGCGTGGGCGGCAGCAGCGTGACGTGGGTGGGGATCGCCGCGGCCAGCGGGTCACCGTAGGACTCGCGGTAGCCCTGGAGGTCACCGCCGTGGGGCTCCGGGATCGCGATGGCGACACCGATGGTGCGCACCGTCGTCACCACGTCACCGTGCGGTCACGGCAGGAACCCGACACGGTCGTAGGCCGCCTCGAGCGTGCGTACGGCGACCTCGTTGGCCTTGGCGGCGCCGCGCGCGAGCAGGGCGTCCAGCTCGGCCGGGTCGTCGAGATAGCCGCGCACCCGGGCAGCGAACGGGACGGTGACGTCGAGCACCGCAGCGGCGACCTCCTTCTTCAGGTCGCCGTAACCCTGCCCGGCCATCCGCTCCTCGATGGACCGGACGTCTTCGCCGGTGAGGGCGCTCTGGATGCCCAGCAGGTTGGTGACACCCGGCTTGCCGACCGGGTCGGCGACGATCTCGCGCCCGGTGTCGGTGACCGCACTGCGGATCTTCTTCTCGATGACGTTCGGTTCGTCGAGCAGCCAGATGCACGCCCGAGCCCCCGATGCTCTTGCTCATCTGCTTCTCGACCTGCTGCAGGTCGTAGATCTTGGCGGTCTCCTTGAGGATGTAGGGCTCGGGCACCGTGAACGTCGTACCGAAGCGCGAGTTGAACCGCGCGGCGAGGTCGCGCGTGAGCTCGATGTGCTGGCGCTGGTCCTCGCCGACCGGCACCCGGTCGGCCTGGTAGAGCAGGATGTCGGCCGCCTGCAGGATCGGGTAGGTGAACAGCCCGACGCTGGCCGGGTCGCCGCCCTGGCGGCCGGACTTCTCCTTGAACTGGGTCATCCGGCTGGCCTCGCCGAAGCCGGTGATGCAGCCGAGGACCCAGGCCAGCTGCGTGTGCGCCGGCACGTGCGACTGCAGGAACAGCGTGCTGACCTCGGGGTCGACGCCGCCGGCGAGGTACTGCGCCGCGGTCACCCGCGTGCGCTGCCTCAGCTTCTCGGGATCGTGTCCCATGGTGATCGCGTGCAGGTCGACCACGCAGTAGAACGCGTCGTGGTCCTCCTGCAGGGCGACCCACTGGCGCAGCGCGCCGAGGTAGTTGCCGAGGTGCAGCGAGTCGGCGGTCGGCTGCATGCCGGACAGGACCCGCGGTCGCGAGCTCGGCCCGCGCTCCGCTGGGTTCGGCACGGCGGACATTCTGCCACCCAACGCGGCCGTGGCCTGCGCGACGCTGCGGAGCGTGCTGACCGCGCTTCACAGAGTGCACGTCCCGGCGTACAAAGAACGGGACGGACTCGGAGGTGTGGGCCATGCCTAAGCCATCGCCGTGGCAACAGCGCCGCCAACGCGACCTGGCGAAGGCGGGGATCCGCGAGGGCCCCGATTTCCTGTACCGGCCCCGCCAGTGCCTGATCGCCGACCGGGACCTCAGCCGGCTGCGACCGCACCTGCGCCGGGCCGGCGGGGTGCCGGACGCGGCGACGAACAGCCGCCTGCAACAGCTGAAGCTCGGCGTGAGCCGGTGGATCATGCCGTCCACGGTGGACATCCCGCGGTTGCTCGCCCAGCTGCGGGCCCTCGGGGACGACGACTGGGCGCCGTCGGTCGCCGCGAACACCGTGCTGGCCGGCGAGCCGCGCTACCAGGGCGGACCCGGCGGCAGCCCGCGACCGGCCCGACCCGTCCCCCCGACCACGCCCGCCGGCAGCGGTCTCGGGGGGACGACCACGGAGCTCTCGGTGCTCGACACCGGGTACGCCGCGTCCGTGCGGACCCTGCACGCCTCGCTGGCCGCCCGCCTGCGCCCCGACCCCGACGACGTCGACGTGCTGGACACCGAGGGCGACCACATCCTGGACTTCGAGGCCGCTCACGGGACCTTCATCAGCGGCCTCGCCCACCGGCTGGCGCCCCAGCTGCGGATCGACCCGGAGCGGGTGCTGGACCCACGCGGCTGGGGCGACGACGTCAGCGTCGCGCTGGGAATGGCCCAGCAGCGCTCACCCGTCGTCAACTGCTCGTTCGGTGGCTACACCGAGGACGACCGGGCGCCGATCGCCCTGCAGGAGGCACTGCGCAGCCTCGGCCGGGACGTCGTCGTGGTCGCGGCCGCCGGCAACAACGACTCCGACCGGCCGTTCTGGCCGGCCGCCTTCAAGCGGGTGATCGCGGTGGCCGCGCTCGACACGACCGTCACACCGCATCGCCCCGCCACGCTTCAGCAACTACGGCTGGTGGGTGGACGTGTGCGCGCCGGGGGTCGACCTGCACAGCGCCTACGTCAACGGCGTGTGGCAGCTGGACCCGTCAGCAGGAGGCGATGACCTTCGCCGGATGGGCCGCCTGGAGCGGTACGTCGTTCGCGGCACCCCTCGTCGCCGCGACCGTCGCCGCCAGGGTCGCCGAGTCAGGACAGCCGGCCAGGCAGGTGGCTGCCGAGCTCCTCGCCTCGCTGGGTCCCGTTCCCGGGCACCCCGACCACGGCCTGCTCTTCGAGCCGCCCACCGACCTGGTCTACCGGCCGGGCGGCGCACCGCCCTAGCCGGCGCCGAGGCAGACGAAGCCGGCGGCAGCGGCCACCGCGGTCGGGTCGTCGTCGGTCGCTGCCTGCACCGCGGCCAGGGCAGCGGCCGGTGGGGAGCCCTGCGCCATCGCGTCGTGCAACGCGAGCATCAGCCACCTGCTGGCGTCGTCGGGCACGGGCATGATGCTGGCGACCACGGTGCGCGAGCCCAGGGCGAGCAAGGCAGATGTCAGCCCGAGCGTCTCCTCGCCGGCGTGCACGGAGCCGACGCCGGAGTGGCACGCGGGCAGCACCACCAGCCGCGGCGCTCGCTGCAGGCGCTCCAGGTCGTAGACGGTCAGCGGCCCGTCGGAGAACTCCAGCGAGGAGAACAGCGGGTTGTCCGTGCGCAGCCGACCATGCGCAGCCAGGTGCACCCACTGCGCACCGTCGGCGGCCGCAGCCACGGCAGCGACGGTCGCGTCAGGACCGGTGAGTCGGATGGCGTGCGGATGGCGGGCGGCGAGATCTGCCACCTCCTCGTCGGCGGCGGCCAGGCGCGGCCCGGCAGCGAGGACCGCCCGCCCGGCCATGTCCGCGGGTGAGGTCGCCGACGCGCGCGCCCAGACGGTCGCCGACGGGGCCACCGAGGTGGGTCGGCCGCGCAGCGTCGGCAACAGCGAGATGGGCATTCCCTGCAGCACAGCCGGAGGCACCAGGACGACCTCACGGTCCTGCACCTGGGGCAGCAGCGGCGCCAGCAGCTGCGCATCCAGCCGCGCGGCTGCGTCCCGCGCCGACCGGTCGGCGCTGCGCAACGACGCGGCAGAGCCGTGTCGGGACGCCAACCGGCGCAGCGCGAAGTGCACCGACGCCAGCTCGTCCGCGGCCCGCCCGCTGGAGCCGACCTCGTGCAACCGGGCCCGGCCGTCGGCCACGACCACCGCCCAGAGGGTGGCGTCGACGTCGACCAGCGCGACCAGGGCGCGGTCGCCGAGGCGCTCACCGAGCTCGTCGAAACCCGATGCCGACACGCTCGGCTCCGACCGTTGTCCGTGGCTGCGCCGGCTGGCCGCCCTGATCCCCGCCTCGATCGCTGCCTGCTGCTGCCTGAGCCGGGTGACCGGGCGACCCTCGAGCAGCGCCGCCTCGAGATCGGCGCTGACCCGCCGTAGGTCGATCAGTGCCTTGGTCAGCGTTGCGTCATCCGGGGGTCGCGCAGGCCGCAGCCTCAGGGTGGCCGCGCGCCACTGCTCCGCCCAGGTCAGCACCCGGACCGCGTCGGCATCCTCGAGGGCGAGCCGCAGACCGAGAGCAGCGAGCCGGGCCCCGTGCGTCGCTGCGTGCACGCGCAGCTCCGTCGCGCCGAGAGCGGCGCGGTGCTCGTCGAGAACGCGCAGGCCGGCACGCAGGGCAGGGCCGACGGAGCCGCGCCGACCGGTTGCCACGCGCAACAGGACCTCGGCGTGCCAGGCCGCGACGCGCACGGCGACGCTGCCGTGCCGCCGGGCGCGCCGCTGCTCGGCGCAGCTGGTCCTCGGCCTCCTCGAGGCGACCCAGCGCGAGCGCCGTCTCGGCAGTGATGATCCGCGCGTCCAGTGCGAGCGCGGCCCAGCCGGCATCGCTGAGGGCATCGGCCGTACGCCGGGACCTCTCCAGCGTGGCCCGGTCCGTCGATCCGCTGGCGGAGGCCGCGCAGACGCCGACGTGCCGGGCGACCAGTGCCCAACCCGGTCGTTGCTGGCGCCGGAACGCGGCCGCGGCCTGGTCGGCGTACGAGCCGGCCGTTTCCGGGTCGCCGCCGGCCAGCGCGGCCTGTGCCTGGACGAGCCAGGCCTCGGCCAGGTGGGTCAGCAGACCCAGTCGCGCCATCACGCCCGCCGCCTCAGCCGCGGCAGCCGCCGCCTCCCCGTTCAGCCCGACGGACAGCAGCACCTCGGCGCGGTCCAGCAGCAGCTCGGGCGCGGGAACGCCTGCCTCGCGGTAGGTCGCCTCGGTCGCGTCGTAGCGGGCGAGCGCCGCCGGGGCGTCGCCCCGGCGGGCCGCGACGAAACCCAGGTTCCACGTGCAGTCGGCGGCGAGCAGCTGGTTGCCCAGACCGGTGTGCAGCTCGGCTGCGCGGCGCAGGTCGGCCTCGGCCGCGGTGAGCGATCCCTGGAAGGCGCGCAGCAGCCCCCGGTTGTTGCGCAGCCGGGCTTCCCACACCCGGTCCCCGGCGCGGGCCAGCACCGGCAGTGCGAGCTGATAGGCGGCCTGCGCCTCGGTCAGCCGGCCACAGCGCTGCAGGATCAGACCACGCTGGGCCCGCAGCCGGGCAGCGGCAGCCCCCCGGAGCGCTGACACCGCACGGTCGGCCTGAGCGAGGGCGCCCGTGACGCGGCCGCTGTCCAGCAGGACGAAGGCGAGGCTCATCCGCGCCTCCGCCGCCACGCGGTCGAGGCCGGCCCGGTCGGCGACCCGCACGGCGTCGCGCAGGGCCGCGCGGGCGCCGGCGAGGTCGCCGAGCTCCTTGCGAGCCAGCCCGAGGGCCCGGCCGGCGACCGACTCGGCGGCCCGGTCGTGCTGCCTCCTGCTGACCCGGCGCGCCTCGAGCGCGGCGTCCTGCGCGTCTCGCGGGCTCGCGCCGACCATCGCGAGGGCCGCAGCGGCGGCCTCCGCCGCTTGCGGGGACCCGAGCACGGTGACACCCACGGTTGCTCCTGGCTCTCGGCTACGCGCGGACCCAGCTCGTCGTGATGGAGCGCCCGTCCGCCATCAGGAGCCGGAGCCGGAAGGGGCCGGCCGGCAGGTCCGCCAGCCGGAAGCGGCCCTGCTCGTCGGGCTGCACCTCCACGCCGGGGCCATCGGTCTGCACGGCGATCCGCTCGACCCGGCCACCGACGACCTCACCGAGGATGGTGCGGTTCGCTCCGCTGGCGCTCACCTGGAGCTCGACCATCAGGTCTCCCGCCTCGTAGGACAGCAGCCGGACATCAGCGTCGCCCCCGCGCCGAACCAGGTCGCCCGCCTCCAGCGCCGAGTCGTGCATGAGCGCGGCCAGCTGGGAGTCCAGGTCGCGCAGACCGAACGTCGCCCGGGCCAGGTCGTAGGAGAGCTCGGGGACCGGGTCGACCTGCTCGGCGACCCGCTGCAGCAGGGCGAGCAGTGCGGCGTCCGCGGGATCCTGGGCTGGCGTGCTGTTCATGTCAGGCCCCTCTCCTGGAACTCGGCATCGGTTCCCACGACGACCAGGCCGGCCTCGGCGACGAGCTCGCGCAGACGGCCGAGGCAGCGACCCCTGGTCGGGCCGATGCTGCCGATCGGCAGGTCCATGGCGGCGGACACCTCGGCGTAGCTCGGCGGCGAGGTGGCCATCAGGACGCGCAGGAGTGCCTGGCAGCGGCCAGGCAGCCGCTTGAAGCACCCCCACAGGACGGCGTCACGTTCCTCCACGAGCAACCGGGCGTCCAGCGGCTCGGCGTCCTCGTCCGGCGCGTCCCAGTAGCTGTCGTCCGGTTCGGAGGGCCGCTCCCGGTTGCTCAGCCGGAGCGTTCGCAGACACTCACGGCGGGCCGTCGTGGCGAGCCAGCCGGGCAGCCGCTCGGGGTCACGGATGTGGTCGAGGTTCTCGACCAGCAGCAGCCAGGTCATCTGCACCACGTCGGCCGCCTCGGCCCGGGGCAGCCGATGCGCCCTGGCCACGGACCAGAGCAGGCGGCTGTAGCGCTCGACCAGCTCGTTCCAGGCGGATTGGTCCCCGTTGCGCGCGCGGTCGACCAGATCGGTCACGGACCCGTCGGGCATGGCTTCACCTCGCTCGCCCGGAGATCCGCCCCAGTGTGCTCCCGTTGGGCCGACGAGGACAGCAGTCCGCGGGCTTCCGGGAAGCCGGGCCCTAGGCAGCATGAGCCGGTGCGACGACGAAGCCGTCGGGAAGCAGGTCGCCACCGTCGTCGAAGGCGATGACGCCGTTGCACAGGAGGCTCCAGCCCTGCTCGGGGTGAGCGCGTACGACGCGGGCTGCGTCCCGGTCGTTCGCTGACGCCGGCGGGCAGTGCGGCTGGTGCGTGCACATGACGTGCTCCTCATTCGTGTTGACTGAGCTGCAGTAAGTCCGAGCCCACGACGGCCGTCGGTGATACGTCAGAAGTGCATCGACGCGTGTCCGGTATCAGGACCGGGACCCACCCCTCTGCCCGGCGAGGGGGACAGCCCTCCTCGACACCAAGCGCCCTTGGAGGGGTCATGCGTAGGTTTCAGATCGCAGGAGCTGCCGTCGCGACGGCAGCCCTTCTCGTGTCAGCAGGCAGCGCGGCTTCCGCCGCGCCCATCATTCCGGTTCCCACTCTGCCGATTCCGATCCTGTTCGTCTGCCAGGGCAGCCTGGCGACGATCGTCGGCACGGACGCCAGCCAGGTCATCAACGGGACACCCGGCAACGACGTCATCGTCGCCCGTGGCGGCAACGACGTCATCAACGGTCTCGGCGGCAACGACAAGATCTGCGGCGGCAACGGGAACGACCTGATGCGAAGCAGCTTCGGCAACGACCGCTACTCCGGTGACGCGGGCACCGACACGATCGACTACTCGCCGATCGCGCTGCCGGTGAGCGTCAACCTGACCACCGGAACCGCAGTCGGGCATGGCCTGGACGCCATCGCGACCACGGAGAACGTGATCGGGTCCAACCGGCCGGACACGCTGGTCGGCAACGCCGCGAACAACGTGATCCAGGGCCGCGTCCGGCAGCGACCGGATGTGGGGCCTCGGCGGGCACGACCTGCTGCTCGGCGGATCGCAGGACGACCGCTACGACGGTGGCACGGGCATCGACACGGCCTCCTTCGCGGCATCGCCGGCAGCGGTCAGCGCGAACCTCACCGCCGGAACGGCGTTCGGTGAAGGCGCCGACGTCCTGGTGCCGGGGACCGTCGAGAACCTCGTCGGCACCCGGTTCAACGACCTTCTCGTCGGGAACGCGGCCAGCAACACGATCAGTGGCCTGACCGGGATCGACCGCATGTTCGGGTTGGCGGCCAACGACTTCCTGGTGGGCTCCGCCGGCAACGACCTGTACAACGGCGGCGCCGGGGCGGCAGACACCGCGTCGTTCGCGGGGTCACCTGCGCCGGTCAACGTCAACCTCACGGCCGGGACGTCGTTCGGTGAGGGCGCGGACGTTCTCGCCCTGGGCACCGTCGAGAGGGTGGTCGGCTCGAGGTTCAACGACCAGATCGTCGGCAACGCGTGGCCGAACGTGCTCAACGGCAACCTCGGGAACGACCGCATCTGGGGGCTCGGGGGCAACGACTCGGTGCTGGGATCCTCCGGCAACGACCTCCTGAGCGGTGGAGTCGGCAACGACCTTGCCAACGGCTCCTTGGGGCTCGACGGTTGCGCGGCTGAGGTCGAGGTCTCCTGCGAGTTCTGACCCATCGCGCACGACACAGGGAGGGCGGGTCCGGACCGGACCCGCCCTCCCTGCTGCGTTCTGGTCAGCCCTCGGGGGTGCGGTCTCCGCAGCGGGTTCCGTCGCCGGCAGCGCGCTGAGCCGGACCTTGGCGACCCGCCGGCCGTCGAGCTCGGTGACCGTGAACCGGTGCCCGAGCGCCTCGATGCTCTCGTCCACCGCGGGAAGCCGGCCGAGCTGGTGGATGACGAACCCGGCCACGGTCTCGTAAGGACCGTCCGGCAGCTCCAGCCCGGTCTTGTCGTCGAAGTCCTCGACACTGAGCAGCCCGTCGACCTCGATGTCCCCACCCCGAAGTGACCGGGTCTGCTGCTCCTCCACGTCGTACTCGTCGTAGATCTCGCCGATCACCTCCTCCATCAGGTCCTCCATCGTCACGATGCCGTCGGTGCCGCCGTACTCGTCGACGACGATCGCGAGGTGGTGACCCTCGCGGCGCAGCTCCGACAGGGCCGAGAGCACCCGCTTGGTGCCGGGCATCTGCTTGACCGGACGGGCGATCTCGCCCACCCGGACGGACTGCCCGGAGATCTCGGGTGCGAACAGGTCGCGCACGTGGATGAAGCCGATGACGTCGTCGGGCGTGCCGCGGATGACCGGGTAGCGCGAGTGCGGGCGCGTCGACACGTTGCGCAGGGCCTTGAACACCGGCGTCGACGCGTCGAGGAAGTCGACCTCGGTCCGGGGCACCATCACCTCGTGCAGCTGGCGCTCGCCGGCCTCGAAGACGTCCTCGATCAGCTGGCGCTCCTCGCGACCGAGCTGCTCGTGGCCGGCGACGATGTCGCGCAGCTCCTCCTCCGAGATCGACTCCCGCTGCGCGTTGGGATCGCCGCCGAACAGCCGCACCACGGCGTTGGTCGACGATCGACAGGAGCCAGATGAGCGGCCGGAACACGGACGCGACCCGGTCGAGGACCGGCGCGACGAGCAGCGACGTCCGCTCGGCGTTCTGCAGCGCCAGCCGCTTGGGCACGAGCTCGCTGAACACGATCGACAGGTAGGTGATGACCAACGTGATGACCACCAGGGCAAGCGGCTCGGCAAGACCCTCGGGCACCCCGGCGTCCACGAGCTTCGGCGCCATGTCGCCGGCGAGGCTGGACGCGCCGAACGCGGCAGCAAGGAAACCGGCCAGCGTGACGCCGACCTGGACCGCCGCCAGGAACCGGTTGGGGTCCTCGTGCAGCTTGGCGACCCGGCGGCCGCGGTGGCCACGCTGGCCGAGGCTGCGCACCTGGCCCTCGCGCAGCGACACCAGGGCGATCTCGGCGGCCGCGAAGAAGGCCCCGATGGCGATGAAGAGGAAGACGAGTGCCAGGACGCTCAGCGTCCCGCTCACGGCGCACCCCCCGGGCTCGGGCGGTACGCCGGTCTAGAGCAGCCGTCCATGCGCAAAGGGTAGACGAACCCCTCGATCGGGCAGGGTAGACGCTGTGCAACGGACAACGATGCGACTGGCTGACGGCCGCGAGCTGATCTATTTCGACGACACGCCCGGTGCACAACGACGTCTCGACGACCCCCGTGACCTCCCGCCGGCCACGACCCTGTCCGAGGTGCGCTACGACGCGGTGCTCGACGAGTGGGTGACCGTCGCGTCGCACCGGCAGGGCCGGACACACCTCCCGCCGACCGACGAGTGCCCGCTGTGCCCGTCCCGCGACGGCCGCCAGACCGAGATCCCGAGCGACGACTACGACGTGGTCGTGTTCGAGAACCGCTTCCCGTCGCTGGCCGGCACCGGCGACCCGGCCGGCCAGCCGACTCCGGACACGCTGTTCGCCACGAGCCCGGGCCACGGGCGGTGCGAGGTCGTGTGCTTCACGTCCGACCACGACGCGGCGTTCGCGTCGCTGCCACCTGCCCGGGTGCGCACGGTGATCGAGGCCTGGATCGACCGCAGCGTCGCTCTCGGCGAGCTGCCCGGCGTGGAGCAGGTCTTCTGCTTCGAGAACCGCGGCGAGGAGATCGGGGTCACGCTGGCCCACCCGCACGGCCAGATCTACGGCTATCCCTTCGTCACACCGCGCACCCGGCGGATGCTCGAGTCCGCGCAGCGCTACCGCGACGCGACCGGCGACAACCTGTTCGCTGCCATGCTCGCGGCCGAGCAGCAGGCCGAGGAGCGCATCGTGACCCGCGGCGAGCACTGGACCGCGTTCGTGCCGTCAGCCGCCCGATGGCCGGTCGAGGTGCACCTCTATCCCAACACCCAGGTCCCCGACCTGGCCGTCGCTCGACGACGCCGCGCGGGACGAGCTCGCGGTCGTCTACCTCGACCTGCTCGGCCGGCTGGACGCGCTCTACGACATGCGGATGCCCTACATCTCGGGCTGGCACCAGGCTCCGGTCCGCACCGGCCGCGACCTGTCCTACCTCCACCTGCAGCTGTTCTCGATCCGCCGCGCGCCGAACAAGCTGAAGTACCTCGCCGGCTCCGAGTCGGCGATGGGCGCGTTCATCAACGACGTCACCCCGGAGCAGATCGCAGCAAGCCTGCGCGAGGCCGGCGGGCGATGACCACGTCGTACGACGGGCTCGCCGACCGTTTCGCGGCAACCTTCGGCCGGGCCCCGGCCGGCGTCTGGGCCGCTCCGGGCCGGGTCAACCTGATCGGCGAGCACGTCGACTACAACGACGGTCTCGTCCTGCCGTTCGCGTTGACCCAGCGCACCTACGCCGCCGCCGCACCGCGCGACGACGGCGTGATCGCGGCGCGCATGCTGCAGGCCGACGGGTCGCTGTCCGAGCCGGTCGCGCGGCTGGAGCCGGGCCGCCTCACGGAGTGGCCCGCCTACGTCGCCGGCGTGCTGTGGGCGCTTCGCGAGGACGGCCATGACGTGCGCGGGATGGATGTCCTGCTCGACGGTCAGGTGCCCGTCGGCGCCGGGTTGTCGTCGTCGGCGGCGCTGGAGTGCGCCGTGGCCGTCGCAGCAGCCGAGCTGTCCGGGCTGCGCCTCGACGGGGCCGCGCTGGCGAAGGTGGCGCAGCGGGCGGAGAACGACTTCGTCGGCGTGCCGTGCGGGCTGATGGACCAGATGGCCTCGATGGCCTGCGAGGCGGGTCACGCGCTGCTGTACGACGTGCGGTCCGAGCAGGCCGAGCAGGTGCCGTTCGCGCCGCAGGAGTCGGGACTGGCCCTGCTCGTCATCGACACGAAGGTGAAGCACTCGGTCGGCGACGGCGCCTATGCCGACCGCCGGAGCACCTGCGAGGAAGCCGCGAAGAACCTCGGCGTGCCGTCGTTGCGGGACATCTCACCGGCCGAGCTGGACGACGTGCTGAGCAAGCTCCCGGCGGACGCCGTGCCGCGGGTGCGGCACGTGGTGACCGAGATCGCCCGGGTCGCGGCCGCAGCCGACGCCCTGCGCGCCGGCCAGTGGCAGCGGCTCGGCGAGCTGATGACCGCCTCGCACGTCTCGTTGCGCGACGACTACGAGGTGAGCTGCGGTCGAGCTCGACGTCGCGGTCGACACGGCGCTCGGCGCGGGTGCGCTCGGCGCCCGGATGACCGGCGCCGGCTTCGGGGGGTCGGCGATCGCCCTGGTGCCCGCCGAGTCCGCCGACGACCTCGAAGCTGCGGTGACCGACGCGTTCGCGTCGCCGCGGCTTCGGGGCGCCCGCCATCTTCGCCGCCGAGCCCGGCCCCGGCGCCACCAAGCTTTCCCAGTGATCATGCAGTTCCTGCGTTACACCAGCTCCTGCTGATCCACGGTGAGGTGTCCCAACCGCTCCCCCAGCTCGGCGTACGCGCTGGTGTTCTCGTCCTGGAAGCGTTCCCACGCCGCGGCGTTCTCGAAGCGGTCGACCGTGAGGTAGCACCCAGGCGTCGCGGTGTCGGCGTACAGCGCGGTGTCGACGAAGCCGGGGCTGGTCGCGAACAGCTGGGCCCACGATCCGTCACTGCCGTATTCGCGCCTCGAACTCCGCGCGATGCTCATCCGCCACGACGAAGCGCCACACGCGCACCTTCACGACGAGTCAGCCGGCCATCTTCTTCTTGAGGTTCTCGTCGATCGCGGCGAGGAAGTCCTCGGTGTTGAGGTAGGGCTGGTCCTTCGAGATGAGCAGCGCGAGGTCCTTGGTCATCTGGCCGCTCTCGACGGTCTCGATGCAGACCTGCTCGAGCTTCTCGGCGAAGTCGATGACGTCGGGGGTGCCGTCGAGCTTGCCGCGGTGGGCCAGCCCGCGGGTCCACGCGAAGATCGAGGCGATCGGGTTGGTGGAGGTGGGCTTGCCCTGCTGATGCTGGCGGAAGTGCCGGGTCACGGTGCCGTGCGCCGCCTCGGCCTCCACGGTCTTGCCGTCCGGCGTCATCAGCACCGACGTCATCAGCCCGAGCGAGCCGAAGCCCTGCGCCACGATGTCGGACTGCACGTCGCCGTCGTAGTTCTTGCACGCCCAGACGTAGCCGCCCTCCCACTTCAGCGCGGCGGCGACCATGTCGTCGATCAGGCGGTGCTCGTAGGTGAGCGACTTGGCCTCGAAGTCGGCCTTGAACTCCGCCTCGAAGACCTCCTCGAACAGGTCCTTGAACCGCCCGTCGTACGCCTTGAGGATGGTGTTCTTCGTCGACAGGTAGACGGGGTAGTCGCGGGCCAGCCCGTAGCGGAAGGACGCGCGGGCGAAGTCGCGGATCGAGTCGTCGAGGTTGTACATCGCCAGCGCGACACCGGCGCTCGGGAAGTCGTAGACGTCGAGCTCCATCGGCTCCGAGCCGTCCTTGGGCGTGAACGTGAGGGTGAGCCTGCCCTCGCCGGGGATCAACGTGTCGGTGGCGCGGTACTGGTCGCCGAACGCGTGCCTGCCGACGACGATCGGCTTGGTCCAGCCCGGCACGAGCCGCGGGATGTTGGACATGATGATCGGCTCGCGGAAGATGACGCCGCCGAGGATGTTGCGGATCGTCCCGTTCGGCGACTTCCACATCTTCTTCAGGCCGAACTCCTCGACCCGGGCCTCGTCCGGCGTGATCGTCGCGCACTTCACGCCGACGCCGTGCTCCTTGATGGCGTTGGCGGCGTCGATCGTGACCTGGTCGTCCGTGGCGTCACGGTGCTCGATGCCCAGGTCGAAGTAGCTGCAGGTCGATGTCGAGGTAGGGGTGGATCAGGCGCTCCTTGATGAACGTCCAGATGATCCGCGTCATCTCGTCGCCGTCGAGCTCGACGACCGGGTTGACCACCTTGATCTTCGCCATGGGGTCGCCTTTCAGCGCTAGAGGGTCTGGACGTCGGCCTGCTTGGCCCGGACCGCCTCGGCGGCTTCCTTGAGCGCAGCGAGCTCGTCGTCGGTGAGGTCGGTCTCGACGACCTTCTTCACGCCTTCCTTGCCGATCTTGGCCTCGACGCCGAGGTAGACGCCCGAGATGCCGTACTCGCCGTCCACCCACGCGCAGACCGGCATCACGGCGCCGGAGTCCTCGACGACTGCCCGGGCCATCCGCGCCGCGGCGGCCGACGGCGCGTAGTAGGCCGAACCGGTCTTGAGCAGCGCCACGACCTCGGCGCCACCGTTGCGCGTGCGTACGACGAGCTCCTCGACCTTGTCGGCGGGCAGCAGGTCGGTCAGCGGCTTGCCGTCGACCGTGCAGTGCGACGGCACCGGCACCATCGTGTCGCCGTGCGAGCCGAGCGTCAGCGTCTTCACCGAGGAGACCGGCACGGCCAGCGTCTCGGCGACGAAGTGGGTGAAGCGGGCCGTGTCGAGCATGCCGGCCTGGCCGAGGACGCGGTTCTTGGGGAAGCCGGTGGCGAGCTGCGTCAGCGCGGTCATCTCGTCGAGCGGGTTGGACACCACGATGACGACCGCGTCCGGGGCGTGCCGGGCGACGTTCTCCGCCACCGACCGCACGATCTTGGCGTTGGTCTCGATGAGGTCCATCCGGCTCATGCCCGGCTTGCGCGGCAGGCCGGCCGTGATCACGACGACGTCGGAGCCGGAGATCGCCTCGTAGCCCGAGCCGTCCTGACCCGTCGTCTGCCCGACCAGCTTGGTCTCGAAGCCCTCGATCGGGCGCGACTGGTTGATGTCGAGGGCGAGGCCCTCGGGCTTGCCCTCGACGATGTCGGTGAGCACGACCTCGTCGAGGATGTCGTACTCCGCGAGTCGCTGCGCTGTCGTCGAGCCGTAGAAGCCGGCTCCCACGACGGTCACCTTGCCGTTGCGCGCCATCGACATTCCTCCCGTTCGGCCGGTCTCTCGCCGTCAAGACAGATGCGGCGTCCGAGGCTATCCCAGCGCCGACGGCCTACCCGAAGCGGGACGGCTCAGTCCGGCGGTCCCGGGACGACAACAGCGAGTACGACGAGCGCCGCACCCATGGCGGCGAGCACGACGACGTCGAACAGCCGGCTGCGCACGACCAGGAGGCCGACCCGCCGGGCGGGCAGCACCGCGCGGGCGACGGCGGCGAAGCCGACCGATGCCCCGAGCAGCGTGCAGCCGAGCCGGAAGTTGTCGGAGGCGACGACGAGCAGCGCCGTGAGCCCGCCGCCGAGGACGATCAGCAGCGGCCACTGCCGCAGGACGACCCCGAGCGCGCCCCGCCGCGGCGGTCTCGCGGCGACGGGTTCCCGCTCGGTCGTCATGCCGGCGCGAGCCCCCGCTCGGCAGCCTCCACGACGTTCTGCAGGAGCATCGCGCGGGTCATCGGCCCGACCCCGCCGGGCATCGGCGCCAGCCAGCCGGCCACCTCGCGGACGGCTGGGTCGACGTCACCGACCATGCCCGCGTCGGTGCGGGTGATGCCGACGTCGAGGACGGCTGCCCCGGCCGCACGCTGTCCGCGGTGACCAGGCCGGGAACCCCGGCCGCGGCGACGATGATGTCGGCGCGACGGAGGTGGCCCTGCACGTCACGGGTGCCGGTGTGGCACAGGGTGACGGTCGCGTTCTCGGCGCGGCGGGTCAGCAGCAGGCCGAGCGGCCGGCCGACGGTGACACCGCGGCCCACGACGACGACCTCCGCGCCGGCCAGCGCCACGTCGTACCGCCGGAGCAGCTCGACGATGCCGCGCGGGGTGCACGGCAGCGGGCCCTCCCGGCCGAGCACCAGTCGCCCGAGGTTGGTGGGGTGCAGGCCGTCGGCGTCCTTGGCCGGGTCCATCCGCTCGAGGATCGAGCCGGGATCGAGCCCGGCGGGCAACGGCAGCTGCACGATGTAGCCGGTGCAGGACGGGTCGGCGTTGAGCTCGTCGACGACGGCCTCGACGTCGGCCTGGGTGGCGGTGCCCGGCAGCTCGCGCTGCAGGGAGTTCAGGCCCACCTCGGCGCAGTCGCGGTGCTTGCCGGCGACGTAGGACCGGCTGCCCGGGTCGTCGCCCACCAGCACCGTGCCGAGTCCGGGGACCACGCCCTGGTCGCGCAGGGCGGCCACCCGGACCTTCAGCTCCGAGCGGATCGCCGCAGCCGTGGCCTTGCCGTCGAGGATCGTCGCGCTCACGGTCGGGCAGTCTGGCACGCCAGCGGAGCAGCGGCTTCGCGGCGCCGCGGCGCGGCGAGGTCTTTAGTGGAAGAAGTGCCGCGTGCCGGTGAGGTACATGGTGGCGCCGGCGGCACGGGCCGCGGCCACCACCTCGTCGTCGCGCACCGATCCGCCCGGCTGCACGACCGCGCGAACGCCCGCGTCCAGGAGCACCTGCAGCCCGTCGGCGAACGGGAAGAACGCGTCCGAGGCCGCGACCGAGCCGGCAGCCCGCTCCCCCGCCCGCGCGACGGCCAGCCGGGCCGAGTCGACCCGGTTGACCTGACCCATGCCGACGCCGACGGTGGCGCCGTCGGCCGCGAGCAGGACCGCGTTGGACTTCACGGCGCGGCCGGCCCGCCAGGCGAACACCAGGTCGGCGAGCGTCGCCTCGTCGGCGGGGTCACCGCACACCAGCTGCCACGCCGTCGGGTCGTCGCCGTCCGCGTTCACCGCGTCGACGTCCTGCATCAGCAGGCCACCGCTGACGGGTCGCGTCTCGGCGCCGCGGTGCCGCAGGTCCGGACACTGCAGCAGCCGCACGTTCTTCTTGCGCACCAGCACGTCCAGCGCGTCGTCGTCGTACGCCGGGGCGATGACCACCTCGGTGAACACCTCGGCCACCTGCTCGGCCATCGCGAGCGTCACCGGCCGGTTGGTCGCGATGACGCCGCCGAACGCCGACACCGGGTCGCACGCGTGCGCCTTGCGGTGGGCCTCGGCCACGTCGGCCCCGACGGCGATGCCGCACGGGTTGGCGTGCTTGATGATCGCGACGCACGGGGCGTCGTGGTCGTAGGCGGCGCGACGGGCTGCGTCGCCGTCGACGTAGTTGTTGTAGGACATCGCCTTGCCGTGCAGCTGCTCGGCCTGGGCGATGCCGGGCGCGATGACGAAGCCGTTGCGGTAGAGCGCCGCGCGCTGGTGCGGGTTCTCGCCGTAGCGCAGCACGTCGGCGCGCTCCCACGTCGCCCCGACCCAGGCCGGCCACCCGGTGCCCTCGTCGGTCGGCGCGAGCACGTTGCCCATCCAGGACGCGACATGCACGTCGTACGTCGCGGTGTGCGCGAACGCCTCGGCCGCCAGCCGCTGCCGCTGCTCGAGGGTGAAGCCGCCGACGGCCACCGCGGTGAGCACGTCGGGATAGCGCGCCGGGTCGACGACCACCGCGACGGACGGGTGGTTCTTCGCCGCGGCCCGCACCATGGTCGGTCCGCCGATGTCGATCTGCTCGACGCACTCGTCCGGCGACGCACCGCTCATCACCGTCTCGGTGAACGGATAGAGGTTGACCACCACCAGGTCGAACGGCGCGATGCCGAGCTGGTAGAGCTCGGTCCGGTGCGAGTCCAGCCGCAGGTCGGCGAGGATGCCGGCGTGCACGGCCGGGTGCAGCGTCTTGACCCGCCCGTCGAGGCACTCCGGGAAGCCGGTCAGCTCCTCGACAGGGGTCACCGGCACGCCCGCCTCGGCGATCCGCGCGGCGGTGGAGCCGGTCGAGACGATCGAGACGCCGGCGGCGTGCAGCCCGCGGGCGAGCTCCTCGAGCCCGGTCTTGTCGTAGACGCTGACCAGGGCGCGGCGGACGGGTCGCTGGCTCACGGGACCGTCACCGTCCGCCCGGACACCGACCAGCCGTCGCGGGCCAGCCGCCCGACGACGTCGACCAGCAGCGGGCGCTCCACCGCCTTGATGCGCTCGTGCAGGGTCGCCTCGTCGTCGCCGTCGCGGACGTCGACGGCGCGCTGGGCGATGACCGGCCCGGTGTCGATGCCGGCGTCGACCAGATGGACGGTGCACCCGGTCACCTGCACGCCGTACGCGAGTGCGTCGCGGACCGCGTGCGCGCCGGGGAAGGCCGGCAGCAGCGCGGGGTGGGTGTTCAGCACCGCGAAACGCGTCGAGCACCGCCGGGCCGAGCAGTCGCATGAAGCCGGCCGACACGACGAACCGCGGGTCGTGCTCGGCGACCGCCTTGGCCAGCGCCTCGTCCCAGTCGCCGCGGTGGGCGTAGTCGCCGGGAGCGACCACGAACGTCGGCACCCCGGCCTCCGCCGCCCGCGCGAGCCCGCGCACGCCGTCGCGGTCGGAGCCGACGGCGGAGATCGTCACGCCGTACGACGGGTCGCTGCTCGCGTCGAGCAGGGCCTGCAGGGTGGAGCCGTCGCCGGACACGAGCACCACGACACGGCAGGGCGGTGTCGGTGCGGCGGCCACGTTCCGAGACGATATCCCGCGACGACGAGCACCCAGCCCTCATGGCAGCCCTACAGGACCTCACCGTGGAGCGAGAGGACGTCAGTGAGCGGTTCGGAGGCACGGCGGCAGACGGAGCCCGGCGGCGGGCGCGCCCTGGTGCTGGCCGTCGCGGGCATCGTGCTCTCCTCGGCGCTGCTGCCGTGGGGGGTGCTCGGGCTGGCCCTGGAGGTCGCCGCGATCGTGATCGCCGTCCGGACGCTGCGGCGGGCGAAGGCCGCGGGCCGGACCGCCCCGGGAGCCCACGCAGCGGTGGTGGCTGCCGGGATCGCGTTGGCCTTCTTCGTGGTGGCCCTGGCGTTCGTCGGGTTCTTCTACGACGAGTGGCACACCTACCGGACCTGCCTCGACCGGGCCATCACCTCGAGCGCGAACCACGACTGCCGGGAGCAGTTCGACCGCTCGGTGCGCGAGCGGCTCGGGCATCACTCCGTAGCGAGAGCCGCGCCGCACGATCAGCGTCGCCGCGGCGACTGCGCCGATCTCGACGGCAACGGCGAACCCGGACCACCACGGTGGGCCGGCGTGCCCGAGCCGGCCCGGCCCGGCGGCGCCGGCCGCCGCCCAGGTGAGGATCGCGAAGCCCAGCCCCGCGACCGCCCCCGTGCCCAGACCGACGGCACCGGCCCGGCGCCAGGTCCGCAGCTCGGAGGCACGCAGCCCGCGGGCGGCCCGACCGGCAACCAGCCCGGCCAGGACACCGGCCACCACCGGCACGACCAGCACGAGATAGGTGGCTCCGGAGCCGTCGCCACCCGGCAGCGCCGCCAGCAGGGGGAAGCCCGGCGCCGCCGCGAGCTGGGTGTCCCACGGGGTGGCCGAGGTGCCCGCGCCGAGCGCGAAGCCCGGGCCCGGCGGCGAAGGACGCCGCCCACACGACCGCTGTCGGCACGTAGAGCAGGCCGGCGCAGAACAGCAGCAGCCCGCCGAGCGCTCCGGCGTCGAGCCCGCGGGTGATCGCCACCGCTGCGTCATGGTGGGCCGCGAGCGAGGTCGCCGCGAGCAGCGCGCCCCCCGTCAGCAGCACCGCCAGCCCGGTCAGCCCGCCGGACACGGCCAGCTCGAGCGGCGCCGGGGCGCGCCGCCGCAGCGCCGGCCAGCTGCCGCTCGCCCGGACGGCACCGGCCCCACCTGCGGCGAGCGCGAGGGCCGCCGCTGCGAGGAACGCGCTCACCGGCAGGGGTCGCACGTCGTCGGTGCGCGCGACCAGCGCGAGCAGGGCGCTCAGCACGGCGTACGACCCGGCCAGCACCGCGGTGAGCGACACCGCCGCGCGCAGCGTGGTCACGGCGGCCGACCGGGCCGCCCGGGCCGCGGCCAGGTAGAGCAGCAGGGCAGGGAGTGCGGTCAGCCCCAGCGGGGTCAGCGAGAACCGGCCCCCGGGGATCGCGAGTGCGCCGCCGTGGCCGACCAGCCACACCTGCACCGCCGAGCGCACCGCCTCGCCCGCGCTCGCGCCGCTGTCGGCGGCCGTCGCCCACCCGACCAGCACGATCACGGTGACGGTGAGCAGCCCCAGGGCGGCTGCGTGGGCGGCCGCGTTCAGGCCCGCGACGAGCAGCGGCCGGGGCGGCTCGTCGGCGGGGCGAGGGTCGCCGCTACGGGTGCGGTTCGCAACCTTGCTCGGCAGGAGGATGGACATCGTCTCCTATCGTGGCGGTCGTGGCTCGTGACTATGGGGACCCGCCCGGCTCCGGGGTGTCGCAGCGGCGCAACCTCCTTCTCGCCGCGCTGTTGCTGGTGGCGGCGGCCCTCGTCGGGCTGCTGATCGGGTTCCTGGTGAGCCTCTGCCGACAGCGGCATCGACGGCACCGCAGCCCCTCGTACGACGTCGTCCGACCCGTCCGCGTCCGTCGCTCCTCGGCCACGGTGACCCCGCCGCGGCCGACCAGGCCGTCGGGGTCCGAGATCGAGAAGGGGCTGACGAAGGACCTCGGCTACTTCCTGGGCGCCAGCCGGGACCCCGACGGGCTGACCCACGTGTCCTTCGACCGGGTGCAGCTGCTGCGCGGGGACGCCGCCGAGAAGTACGCCGAGGAGCACGGCGGGGACTCCGAGGCGGCCCGCAGCGGGCTGATCGTCAACGAGAACCCGCGCACCCGCGACCTGGTCCTCGCGCCGGACGTGAAGATCCTCGGCGGGGTGCAGCTGGCGGCGAGCAGCGACCCGGAGCAGGTGCCGCTGAAGACCCTCCTCGACGCGCTGGACAGCAAGGGCAGCACCATCCCGCTCGAGCTGCGCTACGACAAGCTCGGCTACGTCGTCCAGGTGACCGAAAAAAGATATGCCTGACGGTGCAACCGGCCGGCCGGCTCACGGGTCATCCTCTGTGACACCGCAGCTGTGACACCGCAGCTGTGACACCAAGGCGGCAAGGGACGGAGGGCACCAGGTGAAGGACGCCGAGAGCTTCGACGCCTTCTATGCCGGGACCAACCGCCGGCTGCTGCACCAGATGTATGCCATGACCGGCAACCTGGCCGATGCCCAGGAGCTGGTCCAGGAGGCCTACGCCCGCGCCTGGCAGCGCTGGTCGACGGTCTCCACGTACGACGACCCGCAGGCCTGGGTCCGCACCGTGGCCTGGCGGCTGGCCGCCAGCAAGTGGCGACGGGCCAAGACCGCGATGGCCGCCATGGTCCGCCACGGCGCGCCGGAGGACACCCCGGAGCCGAGCATCGACAACGTGGCGCTCGTCGCCGCGCTGAAGCAGATCCCGGAGGCGCAGCGGCGGGCGATCGTGCTGCACCACCTGTCCGGGCTGTCCGTTGCCGAGGTCGCGCACGAGACCCACTCGCCCGAAGGCACCGTCAAGGCCCGCCTGGCCCGCGGCCGGGCCGCACTCGCCCAGCTTCTTTCCGACTCCACCCTCGCCTCTCCGGAGGGCTCCCATGTCTGACCGACTCCACGACACGCTCAGCACCCTGCGCACCGATGTGGACTCCATGCCGCTGGCCGACTCCTCGGCCGTGCGGGCACGAGGCGCACAGCGGACCCGCCGTCAGGCGGTCGGTACGTCGCTCGCCGTGGTGGCCCTGGTCGCCGGAGCCGTCGGCATCAGCGGAGCCCTGACCGGCACGCAACAAGGCCAGCGACCTCCCCGCCGACCAGACCGACGGTCACCACGACCCAGGAGCCCTCCGCCGACCCCACCGCGGAGACCAGGCTGCTGATCGGCACGGAGTCGCTGCTGACCGTGGCGAGAGCTTCCCGAGGTGCCGAACCAGACATTCAGCCAGGGCGAGACGCTGGAGAACATGACCGGCGCGGAGGTCGAGGAGCAGAACCTCACCGTGTGCCAGAAGCCGCCGATCGGCGGCCAGAACGCGGAGTCCAACGTGGTGCGGCTCTTCCTCGTCCGACCTCGGATGCGTTCGCTTGGCACTGGGTCGCGCAGTACGAGAACCCCAACGATTGCGCCGGAAGGCCTTCGATGACCTCTGGGCTCGGCTGCGAGAGCAGGTCAGGCACCGAGACCGAGATCCTGGGGTCGGCCCAGGCGCAGATGACATTCCGAGCCACGACGTTCTCGGCCGATCCCGGATCGGAGTACATCGGCGAGCTCCAGGGTCGTGGCGCTCCGTGGCGACGTCGTGGTCGTCCTCACCGTCCGAAGGCATGCTGCAGGAGGGCGACGTCGACCTGGCCGACGTTCGACGCCGCGCTCGACACCGCCGCCGAGCGCGTCAGCTCGAGCTGACGCCCCTGTCAGGTCGAGGTCATCAGCTCGCGCATCAGGCGGGCGGTCTCGGACGGGGTCTTGCCGACCTTGACGCCGACCGCCTCGAGGGCCTCCTTCTTCGCGGCCGCGGTGCCGGACGAGCCCGACACGATCGCGCCGGCGTGGCCCATCGTCTTGCCCTCGGGCGCGGTGAAGCCGGCGACGTAGCCGACGACCGGCTTGGTGACGTTGTCCTTGATGTAGGCCGCTGCCCGCTCCTCGGCGTCACCGCCGATCTCGCCGATCATCACGATCGCGTCGGTCTCGTCGTCGGCCTGGAACGCCTCGAGGCAGTCGATGTGCGTCGTGCCGACGACCGGGTCGCCGCCGATGCCCACCGCGGTGGAGAAGCCGATGTCGCGCAGCTCGTACATCATCTGGTAGGTCAGCGTCCCCGACTTGCTGACCAGACCGATCCGGCCGGACTGCGTGATGTCGGCCGGGATGATGCCCGCGTTGGACTTCCCGGGGCTGATCAGCCCCGGACAGTTCGGCCCGATGATGCGCGTCGCGCCGGCGTTCACGGCGTACTGGAAGAACGACGCCGTGTCGTGCACCGGGATGCCCTCGGTGATGACGACGGCGAGCGGGATCTGCGCGTCGATCGCCTCGACCACCGCGTCCTTCGCGAACGCCGGCGGCACGAACACGACCGACACGTCGGCGCCGGTCTCCTTCATCGCCTCGGACACCGTCGCGTAGACCGGGATGCCGTCGACGTCGCTGCCGGCCTTGCGCGGGTTGACGCCGGCGACGACCTGCGCGCCGGACGCGACCATGCGCCGGGTGTGCTTGGTGCCCTCGCCGCCGGTGATGCCCTGCACCAGGATCTTCGAGTTCTCGGTCAGCCAGATCGCCATGTCAGACCCCCGCAGCCGCGAGCTCGGCGGCCCGGCGGGCCGCACCGTCCATCGTGTCGACGAGCTCGACGATGTCGCGCTCGCCCTCGCTGAGGATCCGCCGGCCCTCCTCGGCGTTGTTCCCATCAAGGCGTACGACGAGTGGCTTGCTCACGACACCGCCCTTGGACTTGATCAGCTCGATGGCCTGCACGATGCCGTTGGCCACCGCGTCGCAGGCCGTGATGCCACCGAAGACGTTGACGAACACCGCTCGCACGTCCGGGTCGTTGAGGATGATGTCGAGCCCGTCGGCCATCACCTCCGCCGAGGCGCCGCCGCCGATGTCGAGGAAGTTGGCCGGCTTGACGCCACCGAACTCCTCGCCGGCGTAGGCCACGACGTCCAGCGTGCTCATGACGAGTCCCGCGCCGTTGCCGATGATGCCGACCTGGCCGTCGAGCTTGACGTAGTTGAGGCCCTTCGCCTTGGCCTTGGCCTCGAGCGGGTCGTCGGCACGCTCGTCGTGCAGCGCGGCGTGCTCCTGGTGGCGGAAGTCGGCGTTCTCGTCGAGCGTCACCTTGCCGTCGAGGGCGATGACGCGTCCGTCGCCGGTCTTCACCAGCGGGTTGACCTCGACGAGCGTCGCGTCCTCCTTGACGAAGACGTCCCAGAGCTTGAGCGCGACCGCGGCCACCTGGTCGGCGATCTCGTCGGGGAAGCCGCCCTTCTCGGCGATCTCGCGGGCCTTGGCGTCGTCGATGCCGGTCAGGGCGTCGATGGGCACCCGCGCCAGCGCCTCCGGCTTCTCCACGGCGAGCGTCTCGATCTCGACGCCGCCCTCCCGCGAGGCCATCGCCAGGAACGTGCGGTTGGCCCGGTCGAGCAGGATCGAGAAGTAGTACTCCTCCGCGATGTCGGCGGCCGGCGCCAGCATCACCCGGTGAACGGTGTGGCCCTTGATGTCCATGCCGAGGATCTGCGCTGCCTTGGCTTCCGCGTCGGCGGGGTCGTCGGCGAGCTTCACGCCGCCGGCCTTGCCGCGGCCGCCGGTCTTGACCTGTGCCTTGACGACCACCCGGCCACCGCCGAACCGCTCGGCGGCGGCCCTGGCCTCCTCCGGCGTCTCGGCAACCGCGCCGTCCAGGACCGGAACGCCGTGAGCGGCGAACACGTCCCTCGCCTGGTACTCGAACAGGTCCACGGACACTCCGTTCACGCAGCGACTGGGTGTGACTGGGGGCTGGCGCGACTGTAGCCAACGCGCTGCAAGCGTGACCTTCCCGGTTTGTGCGCGTTTACCCGGGGTACCCCCTGGTCGCCCTAGGAGGCCTCCGTGCACCGTGCCCTGCCCGCCGTCCTCACGGCCACCGTCCTGGGTCGTCACCGGGCTGCTGGCCGCCCCCAGCGCGTCCGCCGCCGACCCGACCGTCACCTCGACCGAGCTGCAGTTCGAGGTCACCGTCGGCCCGGACAACGACAAGACCTGTCTCGTCGACGCCGACATCCACGTGCCGTCCACCGCGACGGCCGCGGCTCCGGCGCCCGCGGTCCTGACGACGAACGGCTTCGGCGGCTCCAAGGACGACCAGGACGGCGCCGGGCAGGCGCTCGGCCGCGAGGGCTACGTCACGCTCTCCTACACCGGTCTCGGCTTCCCGGACAGCGGCTGCAAGATCACGCTCGACGACCCCGACTACGACGGCAAGGCCGCCAAGCAGCTGGTCGACTTCCTCGGCGGGACCAAGGCGGACACGGCCGGCCACACCGTCGACTTCTACGCCGCCGTCGCGCAGGACGCACCGGGCGACCCGAAGGTCGGCATGATCGGCGGCTCGTACGGCGGTCAGGTGCAGTTCGCGGCGGCCGGACTCGACCACCGCATCGACGCACTCATCCCGATCATCACCTGGAACGACCTGTCCTACTCACTGGCGCCGAACAACACGAGCTTCACGCACGGCGTCACCTACGCGACGCCGGGCGTGCACAAGAGGCAGTGGTCGTCGCTGTTCTTCGGCGTCGGCATCACCGACGGCATCCAGGGCTCCGCGGTCGACCCGAGCCGCAACGTCGGCTGCCCGAACTTCACCGACCAGGCCTGCCTGTCCAAGGCCCAGCTCGACGCACGCGGCTGGCCCGACCAGGCGACGCTGGACTTCTCGCGGCACGCCAGCGTCTCGTCGTACATGCAGGACGTCATCGCGCCGACGCTGCTGGTGCAGGGGCAGAAGGACACGCTGTTCAACCTGCAGGAGGCAGCGGCGACCTACCGCGCGATGCAGGCGCAGGGCACCGAGGTCAAGATGATCTGGCAGTCGTGGGGCCACAGCCTCGGCGGCGAGCCGGCCCCGGGCGAGCTCGACCTCGACGGCACGTCCGACCTGCGGAGCACCTACCTCGGCGGCCGCTTCCTCGACTGGTTCAACCGCTACGTCAAGGACGATGCGGCTGTCACGACCGGCCCGGAGTTCACCTACTTCCGCGACTGGGTCGGCTACTCCGGCATCGCAACGCCCGCCTACGGCACGTCCACCGCCTACCCCGTCGGCAGTCCCCTCGCGCTCTACCTGTCCGGCGACACGCTCGTCACCAAGAAGTCGGCGGTCAGGCCCGGCTCGCAGTCCTACGCGAACGCCCCCGGCGGCGTCGGCACGAGCTACTCCGAGACGTCCTCGCAGGGAGGCAGCTCCACCGACCCGCTGCCGCCGAGCGACTCGCCCGGCACGTTCGCGAAGTGGACGTCGGAGCCGTTGAGCGCCGCGACGGTGACGGTCGGCATGCCGAAGCTCACGGTCAAGCTCGACTCACCCGTTGCCGCGGCGTCGCAGGCGGCCGGCCCCGACGGGCAGCTGGTCGTCTTCGCCAAGCTGTACGACGTGGCGCCGGACGGCACCAAGACGCTGCACAACAGGCTGATCTCACCGGTGCGCATCGCCGACGTCACGAAGAAGGTCGAGATCGAGCTGCCCGGCGTGGTCCAGCGCTGGGACAAGGGTCACCGCATCCAGCTCGTCCTCGCCGCCAGCGACACCGCCTACAACGGCAACACGGCGGTGCTGCCGGTCACCATCGCCGCCAACCCGGCCGACCCCGGCGTGCTGACCCTGCCGGTGCTCTCCGGTCCGGGGCCGGCCAGCACCAAGCCGCCGAAGACGACGACGCCGGCTGCGGGCGGTGGGTCCGGCAGCGGGTCCGGCTCGGGTCGGCCGGATCGGGTTCGGTGCCGGCGTGCGGACGAGACGGCGGGCAGCGGCACGGTGGTCCAGGGCAGCCGGCTCAGCTCGGCGGCCTCGATGGCCAGCACGGGCACCGACCTCGCGTCGTACGCGCGGATCGCCGCGCTGGGCCTGGGGCTCGCCGTCGCCGGCGCAGGACTGGTGTGGTGGTCGCGCCGCCAGCAGACGGCCTGACCGGCTCGGTCAGGCGGGTGCGGGCTCGCCGAGGTTGGTGCGCACCCAGTCGATGATGTCGGTGGTCGTCGCACCCGGGGTGAAGATCTTCGCGACGCCCAGCCGCTCGAGCTCGGGCATGTCGGCCTCGGGGATGATGCCGCCGCCGAAGACCTTGATGTCCTCCGAGCCGCGCTCCTTCAGCAGCTCGATCACCTTCGCGAACAACGTCATGTGCGCGCCGGACAGGACCGAGAGCCCGACCGCGTCGGCGTCCTCCTGGATGGCCGTCTCGACGATCTGCTCCGGTGTCTGGTGCAGCCCGGTGTAGATGACCTCGACGCCGGCGTCACGCAGGGCGCGGGCAACGACCTTGGCGCCGCGGTCATGGCCGTCGAGGCCGGGCTTGGCCACGACGACGCGGATCGGTGCGGATGCCATGTCGTGCTCAGCCTCCTCCGTCCGGCTCCTCGTGTTCGCTGGGGAAACGGCCGAAGCGTAACGGAACCCGATCGGGTCGCGTGCCGTTGACCCGGGCGGGGTAAGCCCCGGGTTACGGTGCGCCCGGAACCGCGTTTCCAGGCTGCGAACTTCACGGCGAAGGGACACTGGTGAGCAACCGCGTCAGCAGGGCAGGAGCGAGCGTGCGCCGCAGCGCAGGCGCGCTGCTGTCACCGACCGGTCTGCGCGGTGCCGCCGTGGAAGTGGCCTGGGTGGCGGCGCACGCCGCGCTCTACCCGTTGGGAGTGCTGGCGGAGCGGGCCCGCGATCGACCCACCCCGCGGCCTGGCCGAGCTCTCACCGATCCAGCGCGGTCTGCTGATCGGCGACGTCGAGGCGGCGGGCACGCCGATCCTGCTGGTGCACGGCATGGTCGACAACCGCTCGATCTTCACGTTGCTGCGCCGCGGTCTGCGCCGGCGCGGCTTCGGTCGCGTGCTGACGCTGAACTACAGCCCGCTGACCAACGACGTCCGCACCGCGGCCGAGGGACTTGCCGCCCGGGTCGAGCTGCTGTGCGCCGAGACCGGCTTCGAGCGCATCCACGTCATCGGTCACAGCATGGGCGGGATGATCGCGCGCTACTACGTGCAGCGCCTCGGCGGCGACGAGCGCGTGCACACGCTGGTCACCCTCGGCAGCCCGCACACCGGCACGCTCGCCGCACACCTGGTGCCGCACCGGCTGGCCCGCCAGCTGCGCCCGGACAGCGATGTCGTGGCCGAGCTGAAGGGCCCGGCGGTCGGCTGCCGGACCCGGTTCCTCGCCGTGTGGAGCGACCTGGACCAGATGATCGTGCCGCGGCGCGCGGCCCGCCTCGAGCACCCCGACCTGCTGGCCCGCAACGTCCTGATCCGTGGCGTCGGGCACATGTCGCTGCCCATCAACCGGCGCGCCGTCCACGAGATCAGCGCCACGCTGGCCCATCTGGACCCGACCGGCGAGACGCTCACCGCCGGGGTCACCTCGATCGAGAGCGACCGCAGCGTGGAAACGCCGGAATCGCCCCGCTCTGCAGGTGTACGACGGCCCGCGGCGGGTACCTGAAACCCCGACGAAACGGGGCACCGGGGCGTTACGGTGGGCCGCACTGCGTGGTTGAACAAGGTTTGAACAATTACGCAATTGGTCCCGAGCGTGATCGGTTCGTTATGGTCACGCAGTCCCCCTGCCCCCGACGACGAGGCCTTTACCTCCGTGCCCCCTCGCCGCCCATCCGCCGAATCCGCCGGACGTCACCGCCGACCCAAGAGCTCAGGCGCGCCTGCCTACCTGACGGCCGCCACGCTCGCCGCCTTCGCTGTCGGCGGGCTCAACGTCCCCGGCGCCATCGGCGCCTCGCGCAGCCCCAACGTCGAGCCGGTCGCCTCCACGACCGACGGCAAGCACGGGCTGTCGGCGTCCGAGCTGCGCACGCGCGTCGCGCTCCAGCAGGCCGCCCGCGCCACCCGGCTGCGCGCCGCCAAGGCCGAGGCCGACCGCCTGGCCGCTGCGGCCAAGGCAGCTGCCGAGAAGCGGGCCCGGGAAGCCGCCGAGAAGGCCCGGCCCAAGTGGGTCAAGCCGTTGCTCAACTACGGCATGTCGGCCGGCTACGGCCAGTCCAGCTACCTGTGGAGCAGCGTCCACACCGGTCAGGACTTCACCGCGCCCTCCGGCACCCCGATCCGCGCGGTCGGTGACGGCAAGATCATCTCGGCCGGCTGGGACGGCTCCTACGGGCAGAAGATCGTGGTCGCTGCACGCCGACGGCACCGAGACCTGGTACGCCCACATGTCCTCGTTCGTGCGCACCGGCGGCTTCGTCAAGGCCGGCGACGTGATCGGCCGGGTGGGCAGCACCGGCAACGCGACCGGTCCCCACCTGCACTTCGAGGCCCGGCCCGGCGGCGGCGGCCCCGTGGAGCCGATGGCCTGGCTGCGCGCGCACGGCGTACGCATGTGAGCTGGCTCGGGCGACTGACCGCCTGACCAGCTTCTACAGCTTCTCCACCGGCGCGTAGCGCAGCAGCAGCCTCTTCACACCCTCGCTGCGGAAGTCGACCGACGCCACGGCCTTCTCGCCGACACCCTCGACCGACACGACCGTGCCCATGCCGAACGTGTCGTGGGTGACCCGGTCGCCGGGCTCGAGATGCACCACGACCCGGTTGCCGGGTGAGCGCACGTCGGACCGAGCGGCCAGGCCCGCCATGGCCGGGATGCTGGTGACGCTGGACTCCGCCCGGCGCCAGTCGACCAGCTCGGCCGGCACCTCCTCGAGGAACCGCGACGGCGGGTTGAACTGCGGTGCGCCCCACGCGCTGCGGACGGCGGCCCGGCTGAGGTAGAGCCGCTCCTGGGCCCGGGTGATGCCGACGTAGGCGAGCCGGCGCTCCTCCTCCAGCTCGGCCGGCGTCGCCGAGCGATCGCATGTGCGGGAAGATGCCGTCCTCGAGCCCGGTCAGGAACACGACCGGGAACTCCAGGCCCTTGGCGGTGTGCAGCGTCATCAGGGTGACGACCCCGCCCGACTCGCTGTCGGGGTCGGGGATCTGGTCGGCGTCAGCGACCAGGGCGACCTGCTCGAGGAAGTCGGTGAGGGTGCCGCCCTCGCTGGCCTCCTCGAACTCGCGGGCCACCGCCACCAGCTCCTGGAGGTTCTCCAGCCGGGTCTCGTCCTGCGGGTCGGCCGACCGGCTGCAGCTCGGCGAGGTAGCCGCTGCGCTCGAGCACCGCCTCCAGCACGGTGGCCGGGCCGGTGCCGGCCTCGACCAGCGTCCGCAGGTCGTCCATCAGCTGGCGGAAGCCCTGCATCGCGGCGAGCGACCGGGTGGCCAGGCCGTAGGCGTCCTCGCACGCGGCGCAGCGCGTCGCGCGAACGTGATCCGCTCGCGCTGCGCCAGCGCCTCGAGGCAGGCCTCCGCGCGGTCGCCGATGCCGCGCTTGGGGACGTTGATGATGCGCCGCAGCGAGACGGTGTCCTCGGGGTTGGCCAGCACCCGGAGGTAGGCGAGCGCGTCGCGCACCTCGCGGCGCTCGTAGAACCGCACGCCACCGACGACCTTGTAGGGCAGGCCGACCCTGATGAACACCTCTTCGAACACCCGCGACTGCGCGTTGGTGCGGTAGAACACCGCCACGTGCATGGGCAGCACAGCGTCTTCGTCGGTCAGCCGGTCGACCTCGGCGGCGACGAACGACGCCTCGTCGTGCTCGTTGTCGGCGACGTAGCCGACGACATCGGCGCCGTCACCGGCCTCGGACCACAGGTTCTTGGGCTTGCGGCCCGTGTTGCGGGCGATGACGGCGTTGGCCGCGGACAGGATGCGCTGCGTCGAGCGGTAGTTCTGCTCGAGCAGGATCGTGCGCGCGTCGGGGTAGTCCTCCTCGAACTGCAGGATGTTGCGGATCGTCGCGCCGCGGAACGCGTAGATCGACTGGTCGGCGTCACCGACGACGCACAGCTCGGCCGGCGGCAGCGGGTCGTCCTCGGCAGCCGCGCCGGTCAGCTCCCTGACCAGCACGTACTGCGCGTGGTTGGTGTCCTGGTACTCGTCGACGAGCACGTGGCGGAACCGGCGCCGGTAGTGCTCGGCGACGTCGGGGAAGGCCTGCAGCAGGTGGACCGTCGTCATGATCAGGTCGTCGAAGTCGGAGGCGTTGGCCTCGCGCAGCCGCCGCTGGTAGAGCGTGTAGGCCTCGGCCAGCGTCTTCTCGATGTGGGTCTGCGGCCTGCGCGGCGAAGGTCTCCTCGTCGACCAGCTCGTTCTTCAGGTTGCTGACCTGCGCCGAGAAGGACCGCGGGTTGTAGCGCTTGGGGTCGAGGTCGAGGTCGCGGCAGACGAGGGTCATCAGCCGCTGCGAGTCGGCCTGGTCGTAGATCGAGAAGGTCGAGCTGAGCCCGAGCTGCTTGGCCTCCCGGCGCAGGATGCGCACGCACGCGGAGTGGAACGTGGTCACCCACATCGCCTTGGCCCGCGGGCCGACGAGGGCGGCGACCCGCTCCTTCATCTCCCCGGCCGCCTTGTTGGTGAACGTGATCGCGAGGATCTGGCCGGGCTGCACGTTGCGGGCGGCCGAGCAGGTAGGCGATGCGGTGGGTCAGGACCCGGGTCTTGCCCGAGCCGGCGCCGGCGACGATGAGCAGCGGAGATCCTTCGTGTACGACGGCGGCCCGCTGTTGGGGGTTGAGCCCTTCGAGCAGCGCGCTCGGGTCATGGGAGCGGGCTGCTGAGGGGCGGTCAGTGCTCCCAGCGGCGTCGGAGGCGCGCGGGACCAGGTCGTCGAAGAGGGTGCTCATCTCCCGCCAAGTCTAGGCGGGCGAGGCGACAGCCCTGCCCGCTTCAGCGGCCTCGGTCAGCGGAAGTAGCCGAGCACGTCCAGCGTGGCGTCCGCGGCGCCCGACTGCCACCGTCGAGCGCCACCTTGCCGTCGCTGCGACAGCTCGGGCGACACGAGCCCCTCCGGATGGCGCCACCGGGCAGAGCGAAGTCCGCGCGTCGCCGGCTGGCCGCTGCCCGTCGGCCAGATTGTCGTCGTTGGTCGCGACGGTGGGGCGGATGACGGTCAGCGTCCCGACGACCGCGTGCGCGTCGGCAGGGATGCCGCGATGCCCCGCGACGGTCACGTCGCAGCCGGCACGCCGCCGGCGCAGGGCGCCACGCCACCGGTCCCGTTGCGGGTGTCGAGGAGCCTGCCCGGCAGGACCGGGTTGTAGCGCAGGTCCTCGCCGCCGGTGCCGAACCAGCCGACGCAGGTCGATGCGGACGTGCGATCTGCGGTCGAGGCGTAGACCTCGATGGTGCCGTCGGCGGCGAGCGTCGACGAGGGCGCGGTTGGCGACGGTCGTCACCCTTCGCGAAGTAGAGCGGTCGAGGTCCCGACGGCCGTGCCGTAGCGCGGCGCAGACGGCGACGTTGCCGCCGGCGCCGGTGCTCGCGGCGGTCACGTTGACGAGGACGCCGGTCGCATTGGCGGGCACGCCGAACTGGCCGGCGACCTGGATCTTGCGGCGCTCCTTGGCGGCCATGATCGACGTGTCGCGCGTGTCCAGCACCTTCTGCTCGGCGACAGTCGAGTAGGTCGACCCCGTTGCCGCCGTCGTGAAGTAGCCGACGACGTCGACGTTCACGTCGACCGGCGCGGCGCTGTTGCGGATGCTCGACCCGGCCGTTGCTGCCGACCGGAACGATGACCAGTCGCTGCAGCCGTGCCGCCGGCCTGGCGACGTTCACCGACGGAGTCCCCGGCCATGCCGTGCCGGTCGGGAAGGCGCTGAGGTACGTCGCAGCGGTCGGCTTGCACGGCGGTGACGTTGAGGGCGACCGCGCCGACGCCTGTCGACGGAACGCCGCCGACTCCGGTCACCTTGACGTCGAGCTCGGCCCTTCGGGCTGAAGCCGGCAGGCGCCGGCGCCGGACAGCGTGTCGAGAACACCCGCGCCGGCGTCACCGGGACGGCGGTCAGGTTGATCGGCATCGCGGCGGTGAAGGCGGGCTGGGCCGGCGGGCGTCGGGCACGGGACGTTGCCGGTGAAGAAGGACGTCTTCTTGTTGGCGCCGTTCCAGCTGAAGCTGGTGTGGATGTGGTCGCGGTGGCAGGCCGTCTTGTAGGTCGAGCCGAGCGTCGAGCAGGCCTTGCCGCCCATCATCTGCGGCTTCCAGCCGGCGTTCGCGTCGTACGCGCGCCACATCATGTTGTTGTACTGGATGTACTGGATGCCGAGCCGGCGGGCCATGGCGTGCTTGTTGCCGTTCGCGTCGGTCGCGAACAGCCAGCCGAACAGGGCGTTCGCCTGGGCCTTCTGCGTCGCGTTGGTCGCCAGGTTGCCGTAGTCGAGCGCGCGGCCTTCCTCGTGCCCGCTGATGCTGGAGCTGCAGGCGCGCGAGATGTTGTTCCATCGCGAGCCGTAGGTGCGCAGCAGGAGATCGCGGTAAGCGGTCACGCCCGGCTTCGGCGTGGGGCTGCAGGAGCTCTCCGGCTCGTACGACGAGTAGGGGTCGACGCCCGGGTGGAACGCCGGGGCGTAGGGCACCGCGACGGCGTTGGCGGGCCCCGCAGTCAGCAGGCCGGTGGAGGTCAGGACGGCGGCGAGCAGGCCGACTCCCACGGAGCGCAGTACGGACGAACGAGGCATAAGGGGCATCTTCTCGGCTAGGGACCGAGCCGGGTGGCTCTTTGCGGCTTCTTTATGGCTTCGTCGCCGGGAAAGGGCCTCTTGAGCGTGGGCGGGTGTGATCCACCTATCGGCCCACCCCGCTCGGCGTACCGGTTTGTGCTCGGTCCTTAGGATTGCCGCGGCGATGGGAGAACGGGTGCTCGACGACAGCGAGGTCCAGCGGGCGCTGCTGGTGGCAGCGCATCCCGACGACATCGACTTCGGCGCGGCCGGGACGGTGGCGACGTGGACCGCGGCCGGCGTCGAGGTGTCCTACTGCATCTGCACCGACGGTGACGCCGGTGGCTTCGACCCGGCGGTCGACCGGGCCGAGATCCCGGCGATCCGGCGCGCGGAGCAGGAGGCCGCGGGCAAGGAGGTCGGTGTCTCCGACATCCGCTTCCTGGGCTACCAGGACGGCCGGCTCGAGGTCACGCAGGACCTGCGTCGCGACATCAGCCGGGTGATCCGCGAGGTGCGGCCGCAGCGGATGATGATCCCGAGCCCCGACCGCAACTGGCAGCGGTTGCCGGCGAGCCATCCCGACCACCTGGCGGCCGGTGCGGCGGCGATCGCCGCGATCTACCCGGACGCGCGCAACCCGTTCGCGCACCCCGAGCTGCTGCGCGACGAGGGGCTCGAGGAGTGGACGGTCACCGAGACGTGGCTGATGGCGCACGCGGAGAACGACCACTTCGTCGACATCACCGACGTGTTCGACCGCAAGCTCGCGGCGCTGCGCGCACATGCCAGCCAGACCGGGCACATGGAGGACCTCGAGGAGCGGATGCGGGGCTGGTTCACGGCCAACGCGGTGCTGGGCGGTCTTCCCGACGGACGGATGGCCGAGGCGTTCAAGGTGATCCAGACCAGCTTCTAGCTGGTCGGCCGACTTCTCCGGCGAAAGTCGCGGAAGTCCCGCGACAGGTCCGTGCGATGCAGACGCGGCCGTGGAGCTTGCAGGCAGCCGGCCGGAGGATCGACCGGCGCTCGAAGTCTTTCTCCGAGACAGGCACGCGCTGCGAGTCGCCAGACGCGCGGAGCTCGTCGACTCATTGGATCATCCCGCCGTGCTGGCGTGGTCTGGCGGCCAGCTCGTTGGCGCCGCGACCTACGTCATCGATGGTGACGACTGCGAACTCCTGACCCTGCACGCCGGAACTCGGTTCACCGGCACGGGATCCGCGCTGCTTGCCACGGTCAAGGAGGTCGCCCGAGACGCTGGCTGCAGGCGCTTGTGGCTGGTCACGACCAACGACAACGTCGATGCGCTCCGGTTCTACCAACGGCGCGGGTTTCGGCTTGCCCAGCTGCGCCCCGGGGCAGTCGATGCGAGCCGGGATGTGTTGAAGCCGGAGATTCCGAGGCTGGGGGAACACGACATCCCCTTGCGAGACGAGCTCGAGCTGGAGATGGACCCGTTCGACCCTGACGGGTGAGCCCGGTCTGAGCCTTTCGGCCGGCGCCCGGGAAACCGAGAACCCCCCGGCGGACCGGGGGGTTCTCGTCGTGCTGGCCTATCTCACTAGGCGACCGGGATGCCGGGCACGTGCTGCCCTGGCGGGCTGACCGGGTGACCCTTGCCTTCCCCGTTCACGGAGCGGGTGTCGAAGGCGTACGTGATGACGGCGTGCGCCACCGCGTCGCCCATCTCCTCCAGGCCTTGCTGGTTGACGTTGGCGAACGTGTCACAGGCCTGGTGGTAGCAGTGGTCGTACGCGACCCCTGCCTGGCCACCGTAGATCGCTGCCTCCGCGGCCGTCTTCGTGCCCTCAGCGCCGGTGAACAACCCGCCGGAGGGGATGCCGTAGAAGATGAACCGGCCGTAGTCGCTGCGGCCGCTGAACGCGGTCTCCGACGACGCGAGGTTCACACTGGCGAAGTAGTCGTGGAACAGCGCTTCGATGTCGCCCGATCCGGGCGGGCCCGCGGCCGCGTTCGGCCCCACCGGGAACTTCGAGTTGTCGCCGTCGTAGACGAACCGGACGTAGTTCGGCGAGCCGATCATGTCGAAGTTCAGGTAGAGCGCGATCTTGGCCCGATCCGCCTCGGCGAGATGGTCCACGTAGTAGGTCGACCCGACCAGGCCGGACTCCTCAGCGGCCCACAGGGCGAAGCGCACCTTGTTCGTGGGATTCACCTTCGTCATCTGCTCCGCGATCTCGAGGATCGCGGCGGAGCCGGAGCCGTTGTCGTTGATGCCCGGACCTGCACCCACGGAGTCGAGGTGAGCGCCTGCCATGACGACGTTCTCCGCGTCGCCGCCTGGTGACTCCGCAAGCACGTTGTAGGTGGTCTTGAGCTCACGCACGACATTGACGTCGACGTGCATGCGCAAGCCGGGCGTATTGGCCCACTCGACCCCGCGGGCGTAGGTCGCCCCGACACCGGGGATGCCGGAGGTGTTGCCCGCGCCCAGCGTGACCGCGGGGATGCCGTTGCGGTCGGGTGTCGCCGCGTCGCCCGCGTTGAAGAAGACCACCGCTGATGCGCCGGCGGCAGCCGCGTTCTCGATCTTCATGCTCGAACGTGCAGAAGCCGCGCTGAACCAGGGCGATGTTGCCGGCGGGGAAGCCGGCCCAGTCGGCGGCGTCGCAGCCGCTGGTGTTCGTGTTGCCGAGCCCGAGCTGGATGTCCACCACGCGTGACCGCCGCGGTGACCTCGCCGGGGTCGCTCTGCTGCAGGTAGCCCCAGTCGACGTCCTGCACGTACGTCACCGGCGCCCCGGCGCGGTCTTCGCCAGTGTTCCTGGCCCGAGGACGGCGGACGCCAGGTAGTCGAACGGCTGCACCGTCGTCTGGTAGCCCGCGTCCTCGAACACGCCGACGGCGTACTCCACCGACTTGTCATGGCCGGGCAGCCCGGCGAACCGGTTGCCGCCGTTCGCGTTGGCGATGGCCTGGAGCGCTGCCAGGTGCTCGCTCATGCCGGCCGCGCTCACGGCTGCCCGGAGCTTCTTCGACGTGTTGTTGGTGCCGTTGTTGGCCGACGCCGGCGATGTGAGCGCCGTGGTTGCCAGTGCCATGCCGCTGGTCAGCGCGAGCAGCCTGTACGGCCCACCGCCTGCCGTTGGATTGCCGAATCACGGAGACCTCCCAATGGGCAGCAAGGAATTTCTCGCCGCGAGATTGACGGCAACCTAGACGTGCGGTCACTCGGTGGCAAGGATTGTTTGCGCAGCAAAGCCTTTTCAGGACCGCTCGGGGGTCGCACCATCCGCGCGCCTCGGCAAGCGTGAACACCCGACCGCGCCGCAGGGCATTGCTCACGAGTGCCACGTGCCGGGGGTCGATGCAGCGGCTGGGCGAGCGCCAGAACCTGTGCTCGGGACCGCACCGCGGTCCACCGGATGCGTGGTCATCGATGCTGCCGAGGTGTCTGCACGCGCCGGGGATTGGAGAGCGGTCGACGGGGCGTGAGAACGGCGGTGGCGCTCAGGGTCAGGCCGGCCAGCCAGCAACAGCATGCGGGAAGATCGATGGTTCATCACGATGCTCCCTCCGTGGGTCTGCCGCGAGGCTCCTCCCGAGCCCCAACGTCCGGCCAACGCAGCGCTGAGGCGACCCATCGCCGGTCAGCCGTTCACTCGTACCGCTCAGCGCCCGGTGCTACGTTCGAGGCGGGTGGGAGATGCGATGGACTTCCGCATCCTGGGTCCGCTTGAAGTCGTCGACGGCGGCCGGGCGGTCCAGATACGAGGGGCGCGGCAACGCGCGGTCCTGGGCGTTCTGCTTGTCAACGCCAACCGCGTCGTGTCGGCTGATCGCCTCATCGACGACTGTCTGGGGCGACTGCCCGCCGGCGTCTGGAGCCGCGGCGTTGCAGATGCGGGTGTCGCAGCTGCGCAAGGCCTTGATCCCGTGCGCAGGGCTCGGCCGCGGGCGCCGAGGAGCCGCTCGTGACGGTGCCGGGTGGTTACGTTCTGCGCGTCGGTGCGGACGACGTCGACGCCCTCCGCTTCGAGCGCCTGCTGGCGGAGGGCCGGGCACTGGCCGCGGACGGCGACCTTGCTGCCGCGTCGATGTGCCTGCAACACCGCCCGCGCGCTGTGGCGCGGCGCCGCATTGTCCGACTTCGCCTTCGAGCCGTTCGCGCAGGCGGAGATCGCCCGGCTGGAGGAGCTACGACTGCTCGCCACGGAGGAGTGGCTCGAGGCCGAACTGGCCCTGGGTCGTCATGCGGTACTTGTCCCGGAGCTGGAGGCACTCGTGGGTGCCCATCCGCTGCGGGAGCGGCTGCGTGCATTTCTGATGATCGCCCTGTACCGGTCCGCCCGACAGGCCGACGCCCTGGCGGCCTACCGGGAGGCGCGTGCGTACCTGTCACGAGGAGCTGGGTGTGGAGCCCGGTACGACGCTGCAACGGCTGGAGCAGCAGGTCCTGCGGCACGCGGCCGATCTCGAGCTGCAGACCGGCGGCGCGAGGGTCGCGCGACCGGTCACCGCGTCGGTGGAACCCAGCCGGAAGCCGATCACCGTCGTCTGCACGTCCGTGCGCGTCTCGGCAGAGCGATCGGGCGCCCGGCTCGCCGACGTCGACCCGGAGCGGCGGAGTCGGGTGCTGGCCCGCTGCCTGGCGATGGAGGTCGAGGCCTTCGAACAGCACGGCGCTCTCGTGCGGCGGATTCCGGGCGCGGTGCTGGCCGCGTTCGGCCTGCCCGTTGTCGGTGAGGACGACGCATTGCGGGCCGTCCGGGCCGCGGTCGGCGTGCACGAACGGGTGATGGCCCTCGCCGCCGAGCTAGGGCACGACAACGCACTGCGGGTTCAGGCCCGGTCCGGCATCGCGACCGGCGATGTGCTGACGGGTGACAGCGCTCCGGACGAGATGTGGGAGGCCGGCGTACCGGCGGAAACCGCCCTCGAGCTGTCGAGCCGCGCGGACCCGGGCGAGGTGCTGATCGCGGACTCGACCGAGCCGCTGATCCGTCACGCAGCGGTGCTGACCCGTCGTGCCACTTCGCCCGCCTCCGCCGCCTGGCGTCTGGGATCAGCTGACCACCGTCCACGGGAGCCACGCCGTACGCCGGGACGCCCCAATGGTCGGACGGCGAGAGCGAGCTGACGAAACTGGAGAAAGCACTGTCGAGCGTGCCGCCGCGGAGCGCGCGGTGCACACCTGCACCGTCGTCGGCGCAGCCGGTGTGGGGAAGTCCCGGCTGGTGCAGGAGTTCGCCGAGTCCGCCGGTGGTCGGGCAACTGTGGTGACGGGGGCGTGTGCGCCCTACGGCGAGGTCGCGACGTTCGCGCCCCTCCGCGAGGTCGTCGAGCAGGTGGCCGCCGGCCGGCCACTCGTCGAGGTGATGCGCGGCACCGAGCACGCCGACATGGTGGCGCAGCTGGTCGCAGCCGCGGTCGGGATGGGCGACGCCACCGGTGCCGGCGACGTGTTCTGGGCGGTCGGCCGCTTCCTCGAGGCCGGGAGCCGCGCTCGGCCCCTCGTCGTGGTGCTCGAGGACGTGCACTGGGCGTCACCCACGATGCTGGCACTGGTCGAGTTCCTGTCCGGCTGGCAACGGCCCGCGGCGGTAGTGCTGGTCTGCCTCGCTCGTCCCGAGCTGCTCGAGGAGCATCCCGGCTGGGCTGCAGCTGCCGCGGTCGACGCGCATCGAGCTGTCACCACTGGACCCGGGCGAGACCGACATCCTGCTCGGGCACCTGGCGGGTTCCCAGCACCTCGCGACCGACGTGCGCCAGCGGCTCGCCCGCGCGGCGGAGGGCAACCCGCTGTTCCTCGAGCAGCTGCTGGCCATGCTCACCGAGCACCCGGACCTCGACGTCGACGCGGACCTCCCACCGACGATCGCGGCCCTGCTTGCCGCCCGGCTGGACCGGCTGGGCCCCGGTGAACGCGCCGTGCTCGAGCGAGCGGCGGTGGTGGGGCGGGCCTTCCACCGGGACGCCGTGGCGGCTCTTCTGCCGTCGCGGCGAAGTCGACGGTCGACCGGCACTTGGCCGCCCTTGCCGCCCGCGACCTGCTCACCGCGCACGAGCGCCACGACGCTGCGGCAACCCACCTGTTCCGCCATGGCTTGATCCACACGGCCGCATATCGCAGCGGTCCGACGGGTGCGCATGCCGAGCTGCACGAGTCGCTCGCTACGGTGGCTCGAGGCCACCGACGGTTCCACTGACGAGGTCGTCGGCCACCACCTGGAGCGGGCCGTCCAGTGTCGGCTGGCGCTGGGTGGCCGGGACGCACCACACCCGTGACCTGGCCGGACGGCCGCGCACCGGCTCCGCCTCGCCGGCGAGCAGGCGCACCGGCGTGGCGACATGCCGGCATCCGCCACGCTGCTCGAGCGGGCCCGACGGCTGCCCACCGGGGACGACGGCACCGCCCTGGAGATGCTGCCCGGTCTGGGCTACGCCCTGTTCGAGGTCGGGCAGCTGCAGCGGGCCGAGACGATCCTGGCCGAGGCCGTGGCGCGGGCCGATGCCCTCCGCAGGCCGAAGGTTCGATGGCAGGCGGCCGTGACCCTGATGCATCTCGACATGTACCTGAGACCGGAGGCTCTGCACCCGGATGACCTTGCTGCGCTCGGCCGGCCGAAGCCGTCCGTGAGCTCGAGCGACTCAACGACGACGTCGGCGTCGCTCGGGCGCTCATGTTCGCCTCGGAGATGCACGTGGTTTCTCGGCCGCCCGGTGGCGACCCAGGAGGCCGCAGAGCGGGGACTGGTCTTCGCGAGCCGGTCCCGAAGCCGCCGGGAGGAGGCGTGGTGCCGCGGCCAGATCGGCTTCGCGCTGATGAATGGACCCGTCCCGGTGGGCGTGGGACTGCGGCGATGCCGGGACATGCTCGTCGAGACACGTGGCGATCCGGTCGCCGAGGCCAACTTGCTGCTGTTCGTCGCGCTCCATGAGGCGATGGCCGGCGAGTTCACCGACGCGCTCGACCACGCAGCGGCTGGGCGGACGGCCACTCGCGAGCTGGGGCTCCGCTGGCAGACAGGGATCCACGCGCTGCTTAGCAGCCAGGTCTGCCTGCTCTCCGGGGACCCGGTCGAGGCGGAGACCCTGTTGCGGTCTGCCCTGGCGACGTTCGAGGAGAACGGGGACGCGTGGGATGTAGCAACTGCCGAGCTCGACCTGCAGCGCGCGCTCTACGAGCAGGGCCGCTACGACCAGGCGCGCGAGGCGCTGACACGCATCGACCGACCCCCGTGGCGGATGCCGAGTCGAACATCAAGCGGTGCGGTGTTCCCGCTCTCCTGCTCGCGCGAGAGGGCCGCTTCGCCGAGGCAGAGACAGTCGTGCGCGGGGGAATCGCGGTGGCCGAGGCGTCCGACTTCCTCAGCTGGCAGGCCGACTTGTTCATGGACCTGGGCGAGGTGCTCGAGCTGGCCGGTCGTCTCGACGAGGCGACCAACGCCGTCACGACGGCAGTACGGCGGTACGCACGCAAGGGCCACGTGGTCGGCGAGGCACGAGCGCGGGCACGGTTGGGTTCCCTGGCTTCCGTCGCCAGCCAGCGGTGGCCAACCCCGGCACGTAGGCGACCACGTCGTCGCAAGTCGAGACGGTGGCCAGCGCCGGCTAGCCGGCCGGGCGGACACGCTCCTCTACGGCGGCTGGCACCGCCGACCCGTACAGCACGCTCTTGGCGTCGTTGCTGGCGAAGAACTGGATGATCTGCGCCACCGCGCCGGTCCAGCCGGTCTGGTGTGAGGCGCCGATCCCGGCGCCGTTGTCGCCGTGGAAGTACTCGTAGAACAGCAGGTTGTCCCCCCAGCTCGGGTCGTCCTGGAACAGGTCGGCGCCGCCGAAGACGGGACGCCGTCCGTCCTCGCCGCGGGTGAACGTCGCTGCCAGCCGCCGGCCCAGCTCCTCGGCCACCTCGTACAGGTTCATCTCCTGGCCCGAGCCGGTCGGGCACTCGACTCGCAGATCATCGCCGTAGTACCGGTAGAACTGCAGCAGCGCCCGGATCAGCAGCAGGTTGATCGGGAACCAGACCGGACCGCGCCAGTTGGAGTTCCCGCCGAACATGCCGTTGCGCGACTCGGCCGGTTCGTACGCGACCGTGTAGGGCTGACCTTCGACCTCGATGGTGTACGGCTGGTCCTCGTGCCACTTGGACACGGACCGGATGCCGTGCGGCCCCAGGAACCGGTCCTCGTCGAGCATCCGCTCCAGGATCCGCCGCAGCTTCTGTTCGTCGACGAGGGCGAGCAAGCGGCGTCCCTCGACCCCGGGGACCGTGGGGTCGGCGGTGCCTCCGAGCAGGTCGCCGTTGCGGGCGTAGTAGTCGCGGAGCTGCTCGGTCACGCGGGGGAACCGCTCCAGCACATGCTCCGGCAGGACGGCGGTGGCGCACAGCGGAAGCAGCCCGACCAGCGATCGCACCTTGATCCGGCGGCCGGTCCCGTCGGGCATGCGCAGCACGTCGTAGAAGAAGCCGTCCTCCTCGTCCCACATCTCGTCGCTGTTGTCGCCGAGCGGGTCCATGGCCGAGGCGATCTGGAACCAGTGCTGCACGAACTTGACGACCAATCCTTCGTACGCCGGGTCGTGCTCGGCCAGCGCCAGGGCAAGCTCGAGCATGCTCTGGCTGAAGAGCGCCATCCAGGCGGTGCCGTCGGACTGCTCGAGGGTGCCCCCGCCCGGGAGCTGGGCGCTGCGGTCGAAGACCCCGATGTTGTCGAGGCCGAGGAAGCCACCCTGGAACAGGTTCTTCCCGCTGGGGTCCTTCCGGTTGACCCACCAGGTGAAGTTCACCAGCAGCATGTTGAAGGCCTCGGCCAGGAACGCGTGCTCGCTCGCCCGCTGCTCGGGGTCCGACGGCGTCTCCGACCCATCGGCCCGCCCGATCCCGAGCCCGTAGACGAGCGCGAGGCGCGGCAGCGTGGACCGGGGGGTTCACGTCACCGAAGTTCCACTCGTACGCCGGGATCTGACCGGAGGGGTGCAGGTACGTGCTGGAGAGCATCAGGGCGATCTGCTCCCTGGCGAACTCCGGGTCGACCATCGCCAGCGGCACGGCATGGAACGCGAGGTCCCACGCGGCGTACCAGGGGTACTCCCACTTGTCCGGCATCGAGATGACGTCGTCGTTGACCATGTGCGCCCACTGCGCGTTGCGGACGTCGTACCTCGAAGGCGAGCGCAGCGGGTGCGCGGAGTGCTCGCGAAGCCACACGTCGAGGTCGAAGGAGTAGTGCTGCTTGGTCCACAGCATCCCCGCCAGAGCCTGCCGCATGACCATCGCCCGGTCCGCGTCCAGCGACGCCGGCGTGACCGATGCGTAGAACTCGTCGGCCTCCGCCTGGCGCAGCGCCAGCACGTCGTCGAAGTCCGCGAACGGGTCGAGGCTGCTCGGCTCCGTCGCGGTGAGGCGCACGTCGAGCACGACCTCTCCCCCGCCGGGCACGAGCGCCTGCCAGTGGGCGGCGACCTTGGTGCCACTCACCGAGCTCACCGCGTCGGCGTCACCGTGCACGACCGCCCGGTCGACCCCGTCCTTGACGTACGCCGACGCGTTGGGCTGTCCCCACAGCCGTTCGGTGTTCGTCTCGTTCTCGCAGAAGAGCAGGTCGGCGTCGTCGCGAACATGCAGCCAGTAGTCGCCGACCTGGTCATGATGCGCCTGCGCGCACGGCCTCGCCCCGTCCACCGCGCGCAGAGACGGCTTCCCTGACTCGGCACCCCACGACCAGGTGTTGCGGAACCACAGCGTCGGCAGCAGGTGGATCGGCGCCGCATCGGCGCCGCGGTTGCGCACCGTGATGCGGGCCAGCAGGTCGGTGGGGCCGGCCTTGGCGTAGTCGACCTGGACGTCGAAGTAGCGGCCGTCGTCGAAGATCCCGGTGTCCAGCAGCTCGTACTCCGGGTCACCGAACCCCCGGTCCCGGTTGGTCGCCGCCAGGTCGTTGTACGGGAAGGACGCGTGCGGGTACTTGTACCGCCAACGCATCCACGAGTGGGTCGGCACGTTGTCGACGTAGAAGTAGTACTCCTTCACGTCCTCCCCGTGGTTGCCCTCGGAGTTGGTCAGACCGAACAGGCGCTCCTTGAGGATCGGGTCCTGGCCGTTCCACAACGCGAGCGCCAGGCACATCAGGCCCTTGTCGTCGCAGATGCCGGCCAGGCCGTCCTCGCCCCAGCGGTAGGCGCGAGAGCGGGCCTGGTCGTGCGTGAAGTAGTTCCACGCGTCGCCGTTGTCGCTGTAGTCCTCCCGGACCGTGCCCCACTGGCGTTCGCTGAGATAGGGACCCCACTGACGCCAGCCTCCCGACCGCGCGTTGCTGAGCCGCTCCCCTTCGGCCGTTGGGGTCATGTCCCGCCTCCTGTTGCTGCGTCGTGAAGATCCGCGTCCTCAGTCACCGGGGTGGCGACGAAGACATGTGTGCCCCAGGCGGGCAGGGCCACGTACAGCCCGCCGTCGGCCAGGTCGTCACTGCTGCGCACGAATGAGGCGTCGCCGAGCAGGTCCTTGAGCAGCCATCGGCTACCGGCCGTCGAGGCATGCCCGACGTGCACGACGCCGTCAGCTTCCTGCCCGGTCAGGTTCACGACGACAAGGGTCAACGCGTCATCCGCGGTCCAGGTCCACGCCAGCATCCCCTCAGCAGTGGCGTTGTCCGGCCAGCCCGTCACCTCGCGACGGGTCCACACGCCGTCGCGAACGGGCCCGACCGCCGCCCACAGGTCGCGGTGCCACGTGGCCAGGGCGTCGTCGGGCGGTTCCTCGGGCCGGCGCCCGAGGAACACCGGGACGAAGACCTCCCGGCCCTCGGCCTGGCCGTCGTGCCAGAGCGTCATGCCCGGAAGCGTCGCGATGGTGACCGCCGCGGCCTTGACGCGCTCCGGCGGGCGCGAACGTCCGGGCGGCACGCGGTTCGTCGTGGTTCTCCAGGAAGCGGACGAGGCGATCCTGGTACGCCGGGTCGGCGTCGAGGTGCCCGCGCACGTTCGCGACGTCGCCCTGCTCCAGCCGGTCGTAGAGCCGCTTGTCGTAGCAGTAGTCGAAGCCCAGCTCCTGCAGGTCCCACTCCCGATCCCAGTACGCCTCGGCGACGAACCGGAACGCCGGGTTCACCCGGCGTACGGCGGCGATCACCTCGGTCCAGTACGTCACAGCCGGTGGAGGGCCGACCCGCTCGCCCCACGTCGCCGTCACCACGTCATCGAGCATCAGCATGGCCATGTCGCAGCGCACCGCGTCCGCGTGCTGGGCAACCCGGCTCAGCGCCTGGACCGCCAGGCTCCGCAGGCTGGGTGCGAACGCGTCCACCTGCACCACGTCAGGCCACGGTGGGAAGTAGGGATCCTTCCCCTTGGCGAACACGTTGCCGTCGACTCCGACGAACGCCTCCGGACTGACGGGCGAGCTCCTCGACCGTGCCGCGCACGAACGCCTCAGGGGCGCTCCGCAACCACGGCGAGTCCGGGCCGACATGGTTGGGCACCCAGTCCACCATGAGCAGCGCACCCCGAGCCCGGAGCTCCGCGCGGGCGACGTCCAGGCCCGCCCACCCACCGAACTCGGCCGCCGGCACGTAGTCGGTGATGCAGTACGGCGATCCGACGACGTCGGTGCTGGTCCAGTCCGGCAGCGCCGACGACCAGCTGGCCCGCAGATCGGGGTTCAGCAGGGCGATCTGACGCCCCGAGGGGCTGCGGGCCCAGACACCCATGAGCCAGACGACGGATATCCCGTCGGGGACCACGCGATCCCACTCCGGGGCCGGAACGGCATCCAAGGTCACGTCGGTTCCGAGCACGGCCGCCACCTCACCCAGCCACACCGCCGTGTTGACCTCGTACACGACCGGATGTGCCGGCCACTCCACCGTCGCCGCCAGGTCGGGTTCGCGGGACGTCACGTCGGTGGGCTGCCAGGAGCAGCAGCGGCCGGGGCGGGGTCCCTGGGGAGGATCAGCGCGGCTACCAGTCCGATGCCCCCGGCAACGGCCAGCGCAGTCATCGCCAGGGCGTACGACGAGTCGACGAGCCCGGCGACGAGGATCGTGCCGGCGACTGCCGTGCCGAGTGACGAGCCCAGGTTGGACACGCTGCGCGACAGCCCGGAGATCTCGCCCTGCTGCGCGTCCGGGAAGCTCGACTGCACCACGTTCACCGACGGGGTCAGCATCACACCGACTCCCAGGCCGATGAGCAGGAGCCCGGGGGCGAACGCCCATGGGCTGGGCGACCCCTTCACCATCGCCATCAACACGAAGATCCCGCACAGCGTGGCGATGAAGCCGGCAACGATCAGGGTGCGCTGCGGGCGCTTCTTGGCGAGTCGCTCCGCAGCAAGCGACGAGACGAGGATGCCAAGGGTGGCGGCGGTGAAGATCACGCCCGTCTGGATCGCGTTGTAGCCGCGAACGACCTGGAGGAAGGTCGCCACGACGAACGAGGTTCCGATCAGGATCAGCCACTGGATGTTCTGGGTGATCATCCCGAGGTTCGATGTCCGGTTCTTGAAGAGGCTGGTCGACAGCAGTGGCTCCTCGCCCTTGCGCTCCATGGCGCGGACGTGGACGAAGAACCAGACCAGCAACAGGGCCCCGACGACCATGAAGATCGCCATCAGCGCCGAGGTTGTTGTCCGCCTGGAGGATTCCGGTGACCAGGCCGACCAGCCCGGCCGCCGAGAGGATCGCTCCCAAGGTGTCGAACTGCCGGGTCGGATCGGGTGCGACCGGGTCCTCGAGCTTGCGGCTCATGAAGATGATGATCGCGATGATCAGCGCCTGGAAGACGAACGCTGCCCGCCAGCTGATCGCCGTGGTGATGAACCCGCCGAGCAGGGGCCCGGCGGCTGCACCGACACCGCCCATGCCGCTGATCACCCCGAACGCCTTGGCCCGTGACGTGGTGTCGTGGAACAGCATCGTCGTCAGGATGTAGACCGGCGGGATCAACAGGGCGGTGCCGATGCCTTCGAGGATGGAGTTGCCGAGGATGAGCACCCCGAGGCCGGGCGCCGCTGCGCTCATCAGCGCGCCCACGCCGTACAAGGCGAGTCCGACCATGAAGCAGCGCTTGCGGCCATAGCGGTCGGTCAGCTTGCCACCGGGAATCATGAAGGCAGCCATGACCAGCAAGAAGATCGTGATCGCGGTCTGAACGCCCTCGACGCTCGTGTCCAGGTCCTCGCTGATGTCGTTGATCATCACGTTCATGTTCGAGCCCGCGAAGCTGCAGATGAACTGAGCAAGGGCCAGCGGCACCAGCACACTGCGCAACGCGCCGGCTTGCCGATCTGCGGCTACGGGTTCAGTCATCGTGGTGCTGCCCACGTCACCGCGACGCGCGGTTGCGTGCCGCCACTCCGGCGATCAACAGGGCACCGACGGTCGAGCCGAACAGGCCGCTGGGCCGGATGGCGAGCCCGTCGCCGGCCAGCAGGCTTGCCAGCAGTCCGCCGACGAAGGACCCGGCGAGACCCGTGAGCAGGGCACAGGTCCAGTCGTCCGGGCGGCTTCGCTGGTTGACCACCATGTCGGCGACCCAACCCGCGGCCAGACCGATGACGAGGATGAAGAGGATCAGCATGCGGTCGAGGCTAGGTTCGCCGGCGGCGCCGGGCATCGCTCACCAGGGATGAGGGCGGCGGGGATGCTCCCGTCTCAGTGGGTGGACGTCGGCTGGAGGATGAAGTCGTAACGCGCCTCCAGCCAGGCCTCGCTCGACGTGTTGCCGTCCGGTGTCGGCCCGGGGTCACGAGGGGCCAGCGGGACCACGAGCTCGGCTTTCGTCCCGAAGACCACGTCGGTGTCGAGGTACTCGGCGCCCTCCTCGAACAGGTGCGTGATCAACGGCTGGTGACCTGGCGCCGTCACGAGGAAGTGCACGTGCGCCGGCCGGAAGTGGCTGATGTCCGTCCGGCTGATGAGGTCGCCCACCGGTCCGTCCATCGGGATGGTGTAGCCCATCGGCGCAACCGTCCGGACGCAGTAGCTGCCGTCGTCGCGCGTCGTGTACTTCGCGCGCAGCCGCGCCTCATCGACGTCGAGCTGGGACTCATACGCCCCGTCGTTGTCTGCCTGCCACACGTCGAGCAGCGCACCGGCCAGGGGCTTGCCGTCCAGGTCTCGCACCGCTCCGTGGATGTAGAGCGGTCGCCCCGGCACGCCCTCGGACATGTCACCGCCGAAGGCCAGCTCCGGTGACCCCTCGATGTGGAAGGGCCCGAGGACCGTCGCCGGAGTCGCTCGCTCGTCGAAGCGGTGATTCATCTGTACGACGAGCATGGACAGCCCGAGCACGTCCGAGGCAAGGATGAACTCGAGCCGCTTCTCGTCGCTGATCTGACCGGTCTTCGTCAGCCACAGCATCGCGGCCATCCACTCGGCCTCGGTGAGCTGGACCTCGCGCGCAAAGTCGTGGAGATGACGCACCAGGGCCGTCATGATCTCGGCCAACCGGGGGTCGTGTGCGCTACCCCATCGATCCACGGCGAGGTCGGTGATGTTCTCCTCGGTCACGAGCTGCATGTCGGGTCCAGCCTCCTTCGGGTAAGAGCGGTCAGCCGAGCTCGGTGCGCAGACGTGCCGCGGCGCCGGCCATCGCGCGCATCTTGCCCTCTGCGCTCTCGCGCGGCAGGTACTTCATGCCGCAGTCCGTCGCGATCACGATCTGCTCCGGCGGCAGGTACGTGAAGGCCCGACGGACCCGATCCGCGACGACGTCGACCGTCTCGACCTCGGGCGTCGAGAGGTCGATCACGCCCAGGATGATGGTCTTGTCCGAGAGGTCGGCCAGCACGCCGAGGTCCAGCCCCGACTGGGCGGTCTCGATGGAGATCTGCTTGGTCGAGCAGGCGGCAAGCTCGGGCAGGAACGAGTAACCCTCGGGCCGCTCGTGGATGATCGCGGCGTAGCCGAAGCAGATGTGCACCGCGGTGGTTCCGGTCACCCCGTCGAGCGCTGCGTTGAGCGCGGCGAGCCCATACGCCCGAGCCGGCTCAGGACGTGCCTGCATGTAGGGCTCATCGAGCTGCACGACGTCGGCCCCGGCCGCGAACAGGTCGCGGACCTCGGCATTCACCGCCGCGGCATAGCCCATCGCTGCCGCTTCGGCGTCCTCGTAGTGGTCGTTCTGCGCCTGCTGGCTCATGGTGAACGGTCCGGGCACCGTGATCTTCACCGGCCGGTCGGTGTGCGCGCGCAGGAACTCGAGGTCGCGCACCTGGATCGGGTGCGGGGCGGTGGATCGGGCCCACGATGCGCGGCACGGGGTTGGGATGCCCGCTGCGGTCCAGGGCCGTGCCCGGGTTGTCGATGTCGATGCCGTCGAGCGCCGTCGCGAAGTGGTTGGAGTAGCTCTCCCGGCGGATCTCACCGTCGGTCAGCAGGTCCAGGCCGGCCCGTTCCTGCGCGCGAATCGCCAGCTCCGTCGCGTCGTCCTGCGCCTGCGCCAGCAGGTCGGGATCGACCCGCCAGAGCTCCTTCGCGCGCACTCGCGGCGGGAACCGGCCGGCCAGCTTGGCCCGGTCGATGAGCCAGTCGGGCTGCGCATAGCTGCCGACCAGCGAGGTGGGCAGCACGGGTAGCTCGGTCATCATGTCTCCTGACTGTCGAGAGGCACAGGTTCCGGAATGAGGACGATGCGGCCGCCGGCCTGGCCGGCGACGTGCCGGGCCCACGCTGCCGTCACGTCGGCGAGGGGCACTCGCTCGTGGTCGACGGTCAACCGGCCGGCCGCGGCCTCCTGTACGACGTGGGTCAGCGCCTCGCTGCGCAGCTGCGGCGAAAGCTCGTTGTTCGTGTAGCCGAGCACCCGGAGCGAGGAGCTGCGCAGCGTCGCCGACTCCATCGGCGCGGTCGCGGCGGCGGAGCTGCCGAGGTTGACCAGCCGCCCGTGTGGCCGAAGCACGCGCATCGCCGCGACCGCAGCCACCCCGAACAGCGGGTCGAGCACCAGGTCGAGCGGCCCGTCGCACGCTGACCGGATGGCGTCGGCCAGGCCGTCGACGTCGTCGGCATCGTCAAGGACCACGAGTGCGTCAGGGCGTGCAGCGAGCGCACGCTTGCGAGCAGCCTCCGAGCGCGCGGCGGCGATGACCCGGCGGGCTCCCGCGGTTCGAGCGAGCTGCACCGCCGCCTGGCCGACGACACCACCGGCACCGAGCACGAGCACCTGCTCCCCGGGAGCAAGCTCGCCGCGCCACGTCAGGCCCAACCAGGCAGCAACCGCGGACAGCCCCAGCGCTCCGGCGAGCACGGGGTCCGTCCCGGGCGGCAGCGGCACGATGTCTTGCTCGGCGACGGTTGCGACCGCGCGCATGCTCCCGTCGCCGGGCTGCATCCCCGCGGTTGAGGCGAACCACACGGGTGTGCCCGCGGGGATCGAGTCCCCCGACCGCACCACACCCACGCCCTGCACGCCTGGCACGTAGGGGGTCTGGGGAACACCGAAGTACGACGTGCCGGAGCCGCACAGGACGTCGAGGGGGGTGATGGGTGCCGCCGTGACATCGACCGTGAGCTCGCCCGGCCCCGCCTCGGGAGGCTCCCGGTCGACCAGCCGCGGCGGCTGTCCAGGCGTCTCGATGACGGCCGCTTGCATCAGCGACTCGCCCCTTGACACACCCATGCGGCCACCAAATCATGGCGATCATGACCACCACCACCCCCAGCGCCGGCCAGGACCAGCAGGATCGTCCCGTCGTTCTTCGCGGCGGCACGGTCCTCACGATGGATGACCAGAAGAGCGTTCTGCGCGACGCCGATGTCCTCGTGGTCGACCAGCAGATCGCCGCGGTGGGCACCTCGCTCGACGTACCGCCTGATGCCATCGAGATCGACGCATCGCGCGGGATCATCATGCCGGGGATGATCGACACCCACCGCCACATGTGGCAGACGGCGATGCGCGGCTACGGCGCCGACTGGACGCTCACCCAGTACTTCGTCTGGTACTACCTGTCATGGGGCAAGGTGTTCCGGCCCGAGGACATCTACGCCGGAAACCTCCTCTCGGCGATCGAGTCGCTCGACGCCGGCGTCACGACGACCGTCGACTGGTCACACGGGCTGCAGACGGTCGACCATGCCGAGGCGGCTGTCGATGCGCTCGAGGCTGTGCCCGGCCGCTTCGTGCTCGCCTACGGAAACATCCAGGCGGGACCGTGGGAGTGGTCCACGAAGCCGGAGTTCAGGGACTTCGTCTCCCGCCGCATCACCAGCGGCAACGACATGCTCGGTTTCCAGATGGCCTTCGACGTGACCGGGGACCCGGAGTTTCCGGAGCGCGCGGCGTTCGAGGTGGCGCGCGAGCTCGGCGCGCCGGTCACGACTCACGCCGGCGTGTGGGGGGCGACCAGCGACGACGGCGTACGGCTCATGCACGAGAACGGGTTCGCGACACCCGGCACCATCTACGTGCACGCGACGTCGCTGGGCAGCGACTCCTACCAGCGCATCGCCGCCACGGGCGGCACGGTGTCCGTCGCGACCGAGAGTGAGCAGAGCTGCGGCCAGGGCTACCCACCCAGCTGGGTGCTGCGCACGCACGACATCCCGGTCTCCCTGTCGATGGACACGAGCGTCTGGATGAGTGGCGACCTGTTCTCGGTGATGCGCTCGACGCTCGGCGCCGACCGCTCTCGCGAGCACCTCGAGGCACACGCGAAGGGCGACACGATCACCAACCACCACCTGCGTGCTGAGCAGGTCGTGGAGTGGGCAACACGTGGCGGCGCGAGAGCGCTCGGGCTCGACGGCGTCGTCGGGAGCATCGAGGTGGGGAAGAAGGCCGACGTCGTCCTGATCAAGAACGACAACTCGCCGGCGATGTTCCCGTTGCTCAATCCCTATGGGCAGGTCGTGCTTCAAGCGCAGCGGGCCGACGTACACACCGTGATCGTCAATGGTCGCGTCGTGAAGCGCGATCACCGTCTCGTCGACATCGACCTGGACCGCGCACGATCCCTTGTCGACTCCACCGTCGACTACCTGCAGGCCCAGCTCGGGCCCGAGGAGTGGGACAAGGGCATGAACCCGGACGTGCCGGAGACGCAGGTGCTCGACAACCCGTACACGTACACGGAGTACAAGAGCGACGTGACCCACGGCGGCTCTTAGTTCGCCGTTGATGGTCCGGAAGCACCGCGGCGGGTGGTCCCGCGCCTCTAGGGTCGTGCCATGGCCGAGATGAGCATGAACAAGGTGATCCACGCCGCGGTGCGCCGGGACCTGGACAGGTTCATCGCCGCGCTGAGCGCGTTCCCGCCGGGTGACTCGGCGCGGGCACGGCAGCTCAGCGCGGCTGGGCGAACTTCGACGACCAGCTCACCTACCACCACGAGGGCGAGCACGAGCGCTCCCGCGCTCGAGGCGGTCGGGGTGAGCAGGGAGCTCCTGGCGACGATGGACGCCGAGCACGAGGCCATGGCCACGGCGCTCGGGGCAGCCCGGACCGCGATGGAGACGCTGACGCAGACCGCCGCGCCGACGACGCCCGGACCGCGCTCGCCGCCATGCAGACGCTGCGCGAGGTCACCGTCAGGCACCTGGACCACGAGGAGGCCGAGCTCGAACCGGTCTACCTGGCCAAGCGAGACACGCCGGAGATCCAGGCGATGGGGAAGAAGTTCGCGAAGGCGGGGCCGGCCCGCGGCGGACGCTTCTTCGCCTGGATCCTCGACGGCGCCTCGCCCGCCGAGCGGGCGGCCGTCGAGAAGGAGGTGCCCGGTCCGGTGCTCAAGATCATCGGCGGGATCTTCGGCCGCGGCTACCGCAAGGACGTGGCCCCGGTCTGGAAGTCCTGACGGCGCTACTGATCCCGATCACGGCGTCTCGTCGGTGCCCACGCTGGCGATCCAGCGGTCGGCTTCACGCGGCGAGTGCAGCCTGATCCAGCGCGTGGCCGGCGGCCGCGCTCTCGGCCTCGTACGCCCGGCGGTACTCCCCGTGCTTCGTGAACGACCAGAGCACGATGTTCTCGGCTGGGTCCGGTTCACGAGAGCACGCCACCGCTCGCGGTTGCCGTTCCAGAGCTCGCGCCGCAGCAGCAGCCGCCCAGCGTCCGCCCCACGATGCGTGGCGCCACGACCCGCCGCGGGTAGTCGAGCCAGACGAAGGTGTCGGCGCCGAGGATGTCGGCGATCCGGTTGCGGTAGTTGCCGTCGACGACCCACCCGCCGTGCGACCGGTCGAAGCCGTCCAGCACCCGGCGTACCTCGGCCCGGAACTCCTCGACCGGCGCCTCCTGCCATCCGGGCCGGTGGTTCAGGGAGTCGAGCTCGAGCAGCGGCAGGCCGAGCCGCGCCGACAGTCGCCGGGCCAGGTGCGTCTTGCCGGAGCCGCTGTTCCCGACGACGCAGAACCGGCGAGCCACGCGAGGATTCTGCCCCGTCCGCGCCTACCCCTGTTGCCACGGCCGGTTCTGGCGCAGACTGGGGCTGAGCCCGATCGCCACGTGGGGGTGCCCATGCCCGGTTCCGTTTCCTCGCCCGAGATGCTGCCGATCCTGTCCCGCGGCAAGCACCGCAACATGCGCAAGGGTGCCTGCTTCATGGAGATGGCCTCGGTGCTCGCCGGTGAGCGCTGGAGCGACCATCCCAAGTGCACCCAGCCGCTGCTCGCCGAGCTCGCCCGCTATGTCAACGACTGCACGTCCGACGACAACCGGCACGAGCTGGCTGTGCTGATCCCGTCCGTCGTCGGCCTGCGCAGCGACGACCCCCGGATGGACGCGTGGATCGCGCTGCGGTGCGCCATCACCGCCCTCCCGGTGGCGTCGGCAGGAACGGCAGAACGCGCTCGCCGTCGCGGTCCTCGCGGCAGACCGCGTGCTGGCCGAGATCGACGGCCGGCCGGTCGACGAGCTCAGCCCGGGCAGTCGCGCGGCCCTCGAGTCCGCACCGGGCTCGGCGAAGTGGGCCGATGAGCTCGTACGACGGGCCGGGATCAGCACCAAGGGCTTCCACCGGCACTCCGCTCCGAGCACGGTGCGGCTGGCGGTCCGCGCCATCGCGGACGCCTGCGTCTCGGAACCCGGACGCGTTGCTCCGCCTCCTGCTGACCAAGGTCATCGAGGACTGCGAGCGCCTCATGGGCGACGAGCGGCTCGCAACGCGAGACGGAGCCAGATGCCAGCCGTGCCGGCGACCGAGCGCGCCGAGGTGTGACGCCAAGCGCCTGGGTCCTGCACGTCGACCTCGACCAGTTCCTCGCCGCCGTCGAGATCCTGCGCCGGCCGGAGCTGCGCGGTCTCCCGGTCGTCGTCGGAGGCGACGGCGACCCCACGAAGCGCGGCGTGGTCAGCACCGCGTCGTACGAGGCTCGCGCTTTCGGCGTGCACTCCGGTGTCCCGCTGCGGACGGCCGCGAAGCGGTTGCCGGACGCGGTCTTCCTGCCGGTCGACAAGGAGGCGTACGACGCCGCGTCGACGGAGGTGATGGCGGCGCTGCGGTCGTTCGGCTTCCCGGTCGACGTGCTCGGCTGGGACGAGGCGTTCCTCGGCGTCGAGACCGACGACCCGGAGGCGCTCGCCCGCGAGATCCAGGACCGGGTGCGTGCGGCGACCTCGCTGGAGTGCAGCGTCGGGATCGGCCAGAACACCCAGCAGGCCAAGCTGGCGACCGAGTTCGGCAAGCCGGCGGGTGTCTTCCGGCTGACCTACGACACGTGGTTCGAGGTGCTCGGCGACAAGCCGACGGACGCCCTGTGGGGCATCGGCCGCCGGCTCTCGCAGCGCCTCGCCGACGTCGGGATCACCACGGTCAAGGAGCTCGCCGCCGCCGACCCGGAGACCCTCAAGGGCCCGTTCGGCCCGTCGACCGGGCCGTGGCTGGTGAGCCTGGGCCAGGGCCACGGCAGCCGGACCATCACCGGCACGCCGTACGTCGCGCGCGGCAAGAGCCGGGAGGTCACCTTCCAGAAGAACATCGAGGACTGGGACGAGGTACGGCGAGAGCTGGCCGTGGTCGCGCGGCGGGTGGCCGCCGACGTCGCGGCCGAGGGGCGCGAGGCGGTCCGGGTCACGGTCAAGGTGCGCTTCGCGCCGTTCTTCACCAGCACCCACGGCCAGAAGCTCGATCAGCCCAGCGCCGACCCCGATGCCGTCACCGAGGCGGCGCTCGCTGCGCTGGAGAAGTTCACCGACCGCCGCCCCGTCCGCCTCCTAGGCGTCCGCGCCGAGCTGATCCAGCCCTGACGGTCTCCCGTGCCGCCCTAAGCGTCCGCGAGGGCACCAGGTCTCAGCGAGATGCTGTTGCAGCTCGCAACCCATCGAGACAATTCCTCCCCACGCTTAGAGACCAAGCGATCGAGGAAACCATCAGGATTACGTGTCGCGCTCTTCGCGGCGGTCTGAAACTGACTAATCATGTACTTCTGGTTTCCTCCCATGAAGTCCGTGTAGCCGAGGTCTTCGAGCTTAGGAAGAAGGGACGCTATGAGCGTCCCCAGGCAGCCCTTCACGCGCTGGTCGTCGTCGCCCTCCCAAGCCCCGTAGAGGCGCACCGCCACAGACCGCAGAGCGTTCTCGTTCTCTTGCTGCGCCAAAGTCATGCCCAAGAGGGCGTCGATGATCAAGAGCTTCGTCTTGGGACCGAAGTTGGTGTCCCAGCAACCATCAATCACGCTTGGCCAGTGAAGCGACTGAACCGGATCAAGCCGCTTTGCGTTGCGGCACAACAGTTCCGCCCCAACCAGTTGAGCATTGGGCTGTGACGTAGATCGGAGCGCGGCGTCGATTACGAGCACGGCGGTCTCGGTGGAAACCTTGCTCGCAGTGTCTGTCCACAGGTCTACGAGCAACGCGACCGCAAGATCTGCAACGATCAAGCGCGGTGAGCGCCAACAACCCGGCCGCAATGGCCGCTGGGTCGCTGGGCGCCGAAGCTGCTGGTGACAGTAGCGATCCAGCGCGCATAGCCGCATCGAGCTTCAGCCGGTTCTGCTCGTCCTCGTGTTCCTGCTTGAGGCGCTGCTCCGCCTGAAGGCGCTCTTGGTCGAGCCGTCGCTCGGCGTGCCGCGTCCAGGCCTGCCCGATGAGAGCCACACTCGTGGTCACAAGGACTCCGGCGAATGCTAAGACGGCAGCGATTCGGGAATCGCCTTTCGATCCGTCCTGGAGCGCCCCCCACAGCACGATCAAGGCGATACCTACCGCGGGCACCAAGATGCCGAGGGAGTAGAACGCCCACTTCTTGTCTTGCATGTTGGCCATCGAGAGGCCTTTTGCCGACTGCTGGGACCGATCGAAGCTCTGAGGCCCCTGCTGTGCGCTCCCAGTTCGGCTCGCCCGCGATCTTGCCGTGTTCCCCTAGCGCCCTGTTTCAGTGTTCTGGATTCGCTGTCTCGCATGTCGATGACCTCCCCGATCGACCTGAACACAGGGTACTGGCCAGAAGTGGCGGAACCTGTGGGTTGGAAACGTTCACCGAGCGGCGACCGGTCCGCCGTGCGACGCCTGCCCGGAGGAAGCCTTCTGACGGCTTCGCTGTCATGCCGATCAGCGGACGTCGCAGAACTGGCACTACCGATCGGTTCGCGACAGCTGGGCGCCGCCGACGTGGCGGTCTATTTCGCTTTGCGCGGCGCCTCGACCGCTTGATCGGTAGGCCTGCTGGATGCTCGATGCCGACCAGCGTCCATCCAAACCTGCACGACGAGTGCCGCGAGACTCGCGAGGCGCGCGGGCCGCGACTAGCTGGGTTCGCTCCATTGCGCGCGAGTCACGATGGCCCGCTGCTCGTCTGGGTTCGGTGTGGCGGCGGCGGGGTCGTCCGGCCAGTCGGTGACCTGTCCGCTTGCCCAGTCGGCCCAGTCGGCGACGAGCTTGTAGAAGTCGGTGAGGAATGCTCCCACCAGCATCGTCTGGAGCCGCGCGAGCCTGGAACTCGGCAGCACCTGCGAGGAACGCCCGACCGGCGGCCAGGTTGCCTGCATTGCGCTCTTCGGCCCAGGCACGCGCTGCGGCCAGTGTTGCCAGCGTGTCAGCCCGGGTGCCCTGGTCGGCCAGGAAGACCCGGAGCAAGGGTTCCGCCTCCAGAGCGAAGCCCGTCGATTGCTCGCTCTGCCACCCCGCCAGTGCACGACGACCCTTGGCGGTGATGGTGTAGATCGGTCCGCCGGCGCTGCCCGGTGCGCTCCGTTCGCGAGGTGGCCAACCCGAGCCGTACGAGCTTCTTCGGCTCCTCGTACAGCTTGCTCTTCGCCCGCGGCCAGAACCGGCTGAGGCTCCACTCCATCTGCCGGGTGAGCTCGTAGGTGCTCCACGGCCTGATCGCGAGCAGGCCGAGGAGCGCGTAGGACGTGGTCGTCAGCCCGCGACTGCTTGACATGGCCACCTTCCCGGACTAACAAGAGATAGTCCCTTTGGGACTATACCGCCGAGGAGACTCCATGAGCGACATCGCCGCCGTCTCGGTCGCCACTTCCAACACCGCACAGCTGACCGCGTGGGACGGAACCGAAGGGCAGTACTGGGCGGCGCACGCGGACGACTACGACGCCGGAATCGCCGGCTACCACCAGTCGCTGCTCGAGCTTGCGGCCATCCGCCGAAACGACAGCGGTCCTCGACATCGGGTGCGGCACCGGTCAGACGACCCGCGACGCCGCGCGGCTCGCCTCCGCAGGATCAGCGGTCGGAGTCGACCTGTCCTCGGCCATGCTCGATGTGGCACGCGCACGAGCCGAGCAGGCAGGGCTGCCGAACGTGCGCTTCCTGCAGGCGGATGCCCAGGTGCACCGCTTCGAGCCGGGGACGTTCGACGTAGCCATCAGCCGCACCGGCACCATGTTCTTCGGCGACCCCGCGGCCGCCTACGCCAACATCGCCGCCGCGCTGCGACCGGGAGGCCGTGTCGCCTTCGCCGTCTGGCAGGGCAGGTCGGAGAACGAATGGTTCACCGCCTTCACCGGCGCCCTCAGCGCTGGGCGTGACCTGCCGGCCCCGCCGCCCGAGGCGCCGCATCCGTTCTCGATGAGCGACCCCGACCGGGTATCCCGGTTGCTCACCGGCGCCGGCTTCGACGACATCGTGCTCAGCGAGGCGCGCAGCCCGATGACGTTCGGCGCCACAGCCCGCGCGGCCCACGACTTCGTCCTCGGCCAACTGGGCTGGCTGATCGCCGACCTGGACGAGACCCGCCGCCGCACGGCTCTACTGGCACTGATGCAGACGATGCAGGACCACGAGAGCAGCGAAGGGGTCCAGTTCGGGTCCGCCATGTGGCTGATCAGCGCACGCCGCTCTTAGGCCAATACGGAGTGGCCCCTCCGCGAGCCGGCCCAGGCGAGCGTTGGACTTGCCGACGTGGACCACGACGCGAAGGTCGCAGAGCTGGCACTATCGGCTCGCTCGGGCGGATTGGGCGATCAGGCTGGCGTGGCGCACGGATGGGTTCGCTGTCCCGCGTCAGACGCCCGACAGCTTGTCGAGGTCGCGCACGCAGAAACCGTGGTGGGCCCACTCCTCGTTGAGGACGGTGCCAAGGCATTGCCGCACCCGCCGCCCCCTGGCGTACGGGGGCCATCCGTCGCCGGAGGGCACCGGCGCGGTGTGCGCGAGCTGCTCGGGCGTGACCTCGCCCAGCCACGCCGCGAGCTCCGACGCCTGCCGGTCGCGTACGCCCAGCACCTCGTCCAGGCTCGGCCGGCTGGACCGGTCGAGCCCCTGCTCCTCCTGGTCGGGCACGAACGGCGATGCCAGACCCATGGGGGTGAAGGGCTCGGTCAGCCCAAGCACGCAACGTCGGAACCACGAGTCGTGCACGAAGACGAGGTGACGCAGGGTCTCCACCATCGACCACTCGCCGTCGACGCCGCGATGCTCACTGCCCTCGGGCATGGACCGGACCCGCTCGGTGGTCGTGGCCCAGTCGGCCCGCAACTGCCGCCAGGCCTCCCGCAGGTCGGACGGCTCGTCGGACCGGATCAGCAGCCGCACCGGGTGCCGGCGGTCGAGCTCGGCCTCGACGTACGGCATGACCTGGACCCCGTTGACCACGAGGTTGGTAACCAAGCCGTCTATCTCGGCGTCCTGCATGACCACGCCGACCAGCCGGGCCCTACTCAGGTCGCACTCGCGGAACTCCGCGCCGGTGAGATCCTCGTCGTCGAAGCGTCGCATGCGCACAGGCTAGTGAGGGCTGGTGGCAGGCGGAGGCGTGCATTAGGCGGAGTCTGCTCGCCGAGGGGCGGCCTCCTGTCAACGGGGAGCGGGCGAACAGAACCGTCACGAAAGACGAGAAGGCACACTGCGCCGCCGGATAGTCGCCAGCCGATGTCTGAATCCTGCTGGCGTGGGCTCGTTTCTGAGTACCCTGTTCGGGCAGGAAGCGTTCCACGGCCGGACGCCGCGACGCCTGCTATGTCACGTGCAACCGGTTACGACGATCCGGGCGGACAGCCACCTCGGTATCGCCAACATCGGTGTCGAGTTCGCTTCGCTCAAGCCGGCCGAGTTCGCGGTGATCCACTTCAGCAGATTGCCGGCCGGACGGCCGTCCGAAAGGGCTCGAGATGGCACGATTCAAAGTCAAGGCGCAACGGTTCGACCCGTATAAGAATTTCAAGTTTCGGGTGAAGTGGGACGGCCGGTATGTCGCGGGCGTCAGCAAGGTGAGTGGGCTCAAGCGCAGCACCGAGGTGGTCGAGCACCGCGAGGGAGGGGGCTCCTCCGCGGTGCGCAAGTTGCCGGGGCGCACCAAGTACGAGGCGATCACGCTCGAGAGAGGCGTCACGCACGACACCGAGTTCGAGAAGTGGGCGAACAAGGTGTGGAACCTCGGCGCCGTACCGGGGACGGAGGTGTCGCCCCAAGGCTTCCGCAAGGATCTCATCGTCGAGCTCTACGACGAGGCTGGCCACGTCGTCCTCGCATACAAGGTGTACAGCGCGTGGGTGTCGGAGTATCAAGCCCTTTCCGACCTCGACGTCACTGCGAACACCGTGGTAATCGAGACGCTGAAGCTGGAGCACGAGGGGTGGGAGCGCGACCACGGACTCGCTGAGCCTGGAGATTCTGCCTAGGTAGTCGAGTGCCCCGCACCGTGCCCGAGCTACTCGACTAGATCTGGCGGCCCGGTTGTCGTCGTCATGGCACATGCCGTGAATCCTTGGGCAGGCGATCAGGCCCGCAAGATCTTGTCCATCGGCTTTCCCTTGGCAAGCTCGTCGACCAGCTTGTCGAGGTAGCGGATCTTCTGCATCAGTGCGTCGGCGATGTCTTCGACGCGCACCCCACAGACAACTCCGGTGATCAACGTGGCATTGGGATTGAGGCGCGCGTCGGCAAAGAAGTCCTCGAATGTCGTGCCGTCGGCGAGGTGCTGACCCAACGCCGATTCGTCGAAGCCGGTGAGCCAGCGGATCACTTGGTCCAATTCCGCTTTCGTGCGGCCCTTCTTCTCTACCTTCGCCACGTAGTGGGGGTACACGGAGGCGAAGCTGGTGGTGAAGATCCGGCTCACGCTACGGAGGGTATCGTCGCGCCTCGCTCATCGAGGGCGATGGTGACGGCGTCGCTTCCAGCTCACTCTCCACACGGGCCCTGGGTAGCGAAGGGCAGGCTCGGGTAGCCGGACACGTCGTACGAGCTGAGCGAGCCGTCCGCGGCTGCGGTGAGCACCGCCATCGTCGGGATGCGGAACATGTTCTCGAGCTGGCCGTTGCTCTTCTGGCCCACCGAGCGCACCTCGTAGAAGATGGCACCCTGGGTCGGGGTCTGGGCCACCGGCGTCTCGCCCGCGGGCGCCGTCCCGCTCATGAGCATCCGGCTCAGTGCGGCGTTGGTGATGTCGATGATCGGGTAGTGCGCAATGTTGGCAAGGCCGTACTGCTCGAGGGCGTCGACGCTGACCATCGCCATCTGCCGGTTGGTCAGCCACTGCTGCGCGGTCATCCGGGACGGGTCGATGGACCGCGCGCCGATCTGGAACTGGTTCAGGTCGTCGGTGCCGTTGACGACCGGCGCCTGGCCCATGTGGTGCAGGTCCAGCGCCAGGTCCGGGGCGACCGCGCGCCACAGCTTCCAGAACGCGACTGACTCGGGCTGGGCGAAGTTCTCCCAGTCGCGGTTGAGGTCGATCCGGTTCGGGGTCGTGCTCTGGCGGATGTTCGCCTCGGCGCCGTCCGGGTTGTACATGGGGATCACGACGACGGTGAGCTTGTCGCGGATCAGCTTCGCAGCCGGGTTGCCGGAGGCGAGCAGGCTCGAGGACCTGCAGCGCCGCTTCGGTGCTGTGCAGCTCGTTGCCGTGGATGCGCGCATGCAGCCAGAAGACCGTCGGGCCGGTGCCCACGGTCGCGTAGAGCAGCTCACGGCCTTCACCCGACGTGCCGGCGGACGCGACGTCGACCAGTCCGTTGCTGGTCCGCTCGATGCGGTCGAGAGCTTGTACGACGTCGGCGTATCCCGCGACGCTCGACAAGCTGACGTTCTGATCGTCTTGGAGACACGGGCCGCCCGGGTTGTGCGGCGGGTCGGCGACGGCGACATGTGCGGTGCCGAGACCGGCGAGGAGAAGGCTGGCGGCGGTGACAGCGACGAGAGTTCTACGCATCGGTCCTCCTGCAGTTGGCTGACGGAACCGACTGCAGCGCCCGCTCGCACAGTCCCTGCGGAGGCGGACATATACCGCTAATCGGGACCTAGTGTCTTCCTAGCGCAGAGTGCCGCCATCGGGCAAGACCCCCAGTCGCCCATCGCCGAACGGACCCTGCCTCCGCCAGGTTCGAAGACCTCGACCCACCTGGAACTGGCACTCTGCGACGCCCACTTCGCCACCGTGTGTCGTCGGCGCTTCTGTCTCTCGCGAATGATCACTTGACCGAAGCAGGCCGCCACTCTGATCGATTGCATCCGTGTCGAGCCTGGCTGCCATGGGCATCCTCGCCCTGCCTGACCATGCGTTCGAGATCGACGGTGTCCGGTTCAGCTGGGCGGTCCCACAGGGTTCCACCGGTACGACGAAGGCGTCGGCCGCCTCCCTTCTCGTGCGCCGCCTGCCGGGCCGGCTTGGAATGGTCCTGCACCGCTTTCCCGGTGGGGCACCACTCATCCGAATCTCGAAGTCTGCGCCTCGATGGGTGGGTGATCCACTGACACCGTTGACGCGGGCTGCACTCGGGGAGACCATCAAGGGAACGATCCCTCTCGGGATGGAGCCAGTCATGCGCCTGCTGCCCATCGTGACCGGAGTCTCTCTCGTTGTCCTGCTCGCCGTACCGGCGGCAGCGACCCCCGCGGCGTCCACGGTCCCCGTCCCTATCGACTTCCAGCCGGAAGGGATCGCGATCGGCACCGGAGACACCTTCTACGTCGGGTCGCTCCGGGACGGCGACATCTATCGCGGCGACTTGAGCACGGGTCAGGGCGACCTGCTCGTGGACACCTCAGGCAGAGCCGCGGCCGGCATGCGCGTCGACGAGGCCCGCAAACTCCTGTTCGTCGCCGGGGGTCCGGGTGGCCACGTCTACGTCTATGACAGCCGCGACGGCTCCGAGGTCGCCGATGTCGCGGTCGGACCGCCGTCGGCCTTCACCAACGACGTTGCTCTCACCCGGGACGCGGCGTACTTCACCGACACGTTCTCCCCATTTATCTACAAACTGCCGTACGGCAAGGGCGGTTTCGGTCCGGCGACCGCGATCGCCGTCACCGGGCCGGCAGGAACGTCCGTACCAGGAACGTTCGGGCTCAACGGTATCGACGCCACCCCCGACGGCTCGCACCTGATCGTCAACCACACCGATCTCGGCATCCTCGCCGTCGTCGACCCTGCGACGGGCGTGAGCACGCAGATCCCGATCTCGGGCGGCTCGCTCGTCCGCGGCACTCTGGACGGGCTCCAGCTCGAGGGGCATCGTGTGTACGTCGTCCAGAACTTCGCGAACTCGATCGCCGAGGTCGCCCTGTCCGGCGACCTGTCGTCAGGCAGGCTCGTCGACGTGATCACCTCCGACCTTTTCCAGGTCCCGACCACGATCGCACTGCACGGCAGCACCATCGCGGCGATCAACGGGCGGTTCGACCTCGGCTTCCCACCGCCGTTCGGTCCCGGTGCTCCGCCGGGCACGACGTTCGACGTAGTGCTGGTGCACAAGTAGCCCGGCGGTTCTAGGGGCATCTGTTCAATCCAGCGCGGCTGACCTGATCAGCCGTCCGCAACACCGGCAATGTTCGGTCGCGGGTCCGAAGATCAACGACCCTAGCCGTCACTCGGAACTGGCATTACCGGTCGATGCCATCAACGCGTCGAACAACGCTCCAGCGGGGCACCTGCCCGCCGGCCGCGGATCGGCGGTTCGGGTCGAACTCGAAGTCCACCACCCGTACCACGTCGGTCCCAGGGGAGATCGTTACGCTGCGCCCAGCGTCAATCGCGGCGGAAAGACACAGTTGCCGGGAGCGCACGGATCGCGGCCGTGGACGGCTCCGACAGCGGCAATGTCGGGATGCGGCCATGAGGAACAGCGGTACCGGCCTGAAGGGTCCTTCGCGCCCGCTGCGGCAACGCGGGATCGAGCATGCGTGAGCTCGCGAACATCCCGGACAGGATCGTCGCGTAGGCGGCGACGGGAACCCCGAGCGCCGGGTCCTTACGCCCAGCCGCGAAGCTCATCAGGGGAGCGGTGGTCAGCCACAGGCCGAACGCAACCTTGAGACCGGTGGTGTCGTAGTCCTTGCGCTCGCCGCGCACCGACAGGAACGCGGCGATGTACGCGACATGCGCCCCGAAGAACGACCCGACGCCGGTAAGGAACGACCGCTCGCTCGTGCCGAGCAGCGCCACGTCACCACCCCAGGAAAACGCCTGGGCCGCTGCCGTCCCGTTGCGGAGCAGGTTGATGTCGGCGCGAGCTCTACTGCTCCGGGTGCCGTCGAGGAAGGCGGTCGCCAGCGCAGGCATCAACGCCGGCTTGAGGACGTACCTCAGCCGTCGGGCCGCGGGCGCTGCTCTTGCCGGCAGCCACACTGTCGGCGATCGCGAGGGCGGCATAAACAGCACTGGACAGCAGGGTTTTGGCTCGGGGCATGCCGCTCATCCTGAGGCTTCCCGGTCGGGGTCCTGGTTCAGCGCACCTCTTGCGCCTTCGAGCCGTGCTGGTTAATGGCTGCGAGGAAAGCCCGGCCGGCAGCCTCCACCACGTCCGTGGACGACGCCGTGACCGCGACCCGGCGGCCCCGCATCTCTACCTCGAGCTCGACTTCGCCGACGGCCTCGCTTCCAGGGCCGACCGAGTATGCGCGGAACGCGACTACCCGCGCCGCCACACCGGTGGCCTGTGAGATCGAGTCGCAGACGGCGTCGACAAGCCCATTACCGGACCCCTCGGCGTGCACTTGCTTCCCTTGGCGGGTCAGCTGCACGGTGGCCCGCGGCCCGTCCTGCGATCCCCCGGCGTACGTGATCGTGTCGAACTGCCAGCTGGTCGATGGTTCGGTCATGCGGTGCTCCTCGCTCGAGCGGAGCGTCGGCTCGGTGCACGGCAGCATAGGGCGCCTTGGATCGCCGGGGAGCCCCCGATCCCTGAGGCAGGTCCGGCCGGTCGGGCCCCAGGATCCGCGAGTGCGATCCATATGCAAGCTCTGGTCGGAACCAGGGAATGGAGAAGCTGTGAAACTGGATGCCGTAGTCGCCGCTGCGCGGCGTAACTGGCACTACCGAGCGGCTTCGCAGCCGACAGAGATCTGCCGGCGGCCTCCAAACGGCCTGGCGGCACTTGTGCGCGTTGGAGAAACCCGAACCGCTTGCGGACCGCGACACTGAAGACCAGGCCGGAACTTCTGCGAGTTCCGGCTTCGGCCTCGTCTTCGGTTCTATCGGCGGGCGAACATGGCGTCCTGGGCGTAGCCGTCGTGCCGTGCGCCGCTGTAGGGGTCGACCTGGGGTGAGACGGCCCAGCGGTTGAGGCCGGTCCAGACGATATTGATGCGCGTTGTCTGAGCCGACGGCGAGGCCGGTGTAGTCGCCGTGGAAGACGTTGCAGTCCTTGCCGCGGGAGTCCGTGATCGGCGGGTCGGTGTAACCGTCGGGTCCGCAGATGCGCGGCCAGGCAGTCTCGGGAACGTACTGACCCGCCCAGTGGGTGACGGAGATGTCGATCTGCTCCGTCCGGCCGACCGACCGGCACCGTTGGGCACTAGGGCTTGGCGTCCGGTGATCACCGCCGCCCCGCTGGCGGCGGTACGCGGTGCAACGGTCAGCAGCACGTGGTTGAACGTGTCATTGAGGCCACCGCCGGGATCGGCGATGCCCTCGTTCGAGTCGTAGGCGACGGCCAGCGAGCCATCGGACCGGAAGTCGGCCCACGGGAACCACTGGTCACCTGCCGCGCGCGTCAAGCGCGATCCTTGGCGTCCACGTCGCGCCGCCGTTCCAGCTCTCCGCCATGTAGATGTTGGTGTTGGTCACGGCGCCGCAGGGGTTGTAGTCCGGGGCGGTACCGGGAATGTCGTTCAAGCAACTGGCCGGTGCCGCGTCGTGCACGCCCGCGAAGTTGTCGTTGTAGACCGCGACCCAGTGCGCCGTATTCGTGGGATCGGAGGTGATCGTCCCTGGCGACTGCCACCGGATCTGGTGGCCGGTGACGGTCTGGCGCCCGATGACGCTCCACGGGGTGTCGGCGGCACCGTCCTCGAGGTTGGCGATGACGACAGGAGCGCTGAACGTAGCGCCGCCGTCGGTGGACTTGACCGCCATCAGCGTCTGCTCGTACTCACCGGGGGTCTCCCACGCGGCGCTCACGTTTCCCGACGCGAAGTGCACCACCACGTCCCCATTAGGAGCGACCTCGGAGATGGGGAAGCTGTCCTCGTCGCACTCCCCGGCGGGACCGGCGCTCTGGTTGACACACAAGGGGTTGGATCCCGAGATCTCCTTGGGTTGACTCCAGTTCCTGCCGCCGTCGTCAGAGTAGGCGAAGTACACCGGCGACTCGTCGTACGAGCCGTGCAATGCGTTCAGGTAGCGGGCCGCGACGAGGTACGCGCGGCCGTAGTGCGGGGAGTTCGGGTAGTTGTCTACCGTGAGCCACTCCTTGTCGAAGAACAGCGCCTGGTTCGACGGACCGATGCCCGCGCCCTGGCCCTTCATCACGGTGACCGGCTCATTCCAGGTTGCCCGCCGTCGGGCGAGTAGCTCACCGAGACATCACCTTGGACGGCGTATGGGCCGCTCAGCCCGCCGACGTTCTCCAACTGGGCCATCATCGCCCAACCGGTCTGTGCCGTGCTCCCCGACAGCTTGCCGTTGAAGGCAGGCGACGGGTCTCCGGCGCCGTTGCCGCTGCGCATGGGAACCTGCCCGTCGATCCAGCCGGCGCCGGCGTCGAATGACGTGAAGAAGCCCGGTCGGTACCAGCGCCTGCCGGATCCCGGTCGAGTTGTTGAACCGGTAGAAGTAGTCGTTGGACCCAGCCAGCAGATGGGAGGGCACCTTCGGGTTGACGACGATCGCGAGCTCGTTGTCCGGATTGAAGTCCTGCCGGTAGGGCTCGACGTCGTTGCACGAGATGTCCATCGCCCCCGCAGGCGTGCCGTACACCGCGCCTGCTGCCGCCGCGCACCGGTAGCGCTCGATCTGCACCTTGCTGAAGTTCCCCGAGCCACCTGTTTCGTTCCCCGACGTCAAGGGCCCGATCTCTGGCCGGACTGCCAGCCGCGAGGTAGAGAAAGGCCTGTCACGCCCGTCAGCGGGCGCAGCCAGTACACCCAAGAGAACCATCGAAAGCGCCAGAACCGCGATGACTGGAGTCCGTGCCCCGCATGCTCGCCTCCACGCCGAACGGCACGTCCGGAACGGCGCCGATCGCCGCCCAC
>CAVWQZ010000010.1:0-191758 GCA_963757295.1 uncultured Actinomycetota bacterium
CCGACGGCGACGACATCCTGTTCGGCGGCTCGGGCTGCGCGCCGGCTACGACGACGAGTCCGTGACCGACACCCACGGCCGCGACGCCGACACGATCGTCGGCGACAACGGCCGGATCATCCGGATCGTCGGCACAACCGCGTCGACGTCGGGCGCGGCCGCGAAGTACGTCTCCTTCGTCTACGACAACGGCTACGGCGAGCAGATCGTCGTGCGCGGCGTCACGCTGCTCGACTACACGCCGGGCGGCCCCGACTTCCGGCCCGACCGTCTTCGGCACACCGGCTCCGGACTCGTCGGCGGGCCCCGGTGCCGACATCGGCGGCGCACGACGAGATCCACGGCGAGGCGGCGACGACACCGATCTACACCGGCGCGCGGCAACGACATCGTCTTCGGCGACGCCGACGACGACGACATCATCGGCGGCTGGGGCAACGACTGGATCTCCGGCGGCACCGGCCAGGACGGCGTCCTCGGCGACGACGGCCGCATCTTCACCAGCCGCAACCCGCGACCGGCGTACGCACCGGGCCGACTGCACCGGTGCGCAGCGGCACCTGCTTCAGCGAGCGCTCTACGGCATCACCGCCCTGCTGGCCGACCGACCCGGACACGCGCTTCAGCAACGGCGACGTCCTCAACGAGTACATCTCCACGCCGGGCGAGGTGCAGACGGCGACGATCAACATCGCCGGCGCCCTGAAGAAGGCCGTCGACCTGACGCCCGTTCAACCTGACGCCGAACGCGCGAGCGGCGGCGACGACCCGCTGTTCGCACCAACTACGCCGACGACATGATCTTCGGCGGCCTCGGCGGCGACTTCCTGCACGGCGGCGCCGGCGACGACGCGATCGCCGGCGGCGAGGCGATCTGGCGAGTCCTACACGCAGCTCTACGACCGCACGACCGGCGCCCTGCGTCGGCGCCGATCCGCACCGACTGGACCCGGCCGTTCAACCCCGGCGACCTGCTCCACTTCGGCGAGGACACCGACGCCTGGCACGCGAACAAGCCCGAGCCGCGGCTGGCGAGTTCGCCCTCTACGACGAGTACGACCCGCGCCGCACGATCCTGCTCAACGCCGACGGCACCGGTGAACAAGGCCGGCACCGGCGCTCGCCTTCTGGTTCCTCAACCTGTACTCCGAACGAGGGCCCGCTGGTCAACGGCTGCGTCGCCTACGCCCCGAACGGCGACCTGCCTGCGTTCGGCTTCCGCAACAGCGACGGCAGCGACGCCATCTTCGGCGACCTCGGCAACGACTGGCTGGTCGGCGGCACCGGCCAGGACACGCTGTACGGCGGCTGGGGCAACGACCTGCTCAACGCCGACGACGTGATGACGACGTCGGCGCGGCACTTCGGCGACCAGAAGGGCGCAAGATCCAGCCGAGCCCGAACGACACGCCCGACACGCACCCGCTGTACCAGGACCGCGCCTACGGCGGTGCCGGCCTCGACGTGCTGATCGGCAACACCGGCGGCGACCGCCTGATCGACTGGGTCGGCGAGTTCAACAGCTACATCGTCCCGTTCGCGCCGTTCGGCATCGCCACCGTCAGCCGTCAGGTGCCGCCGTGGCTGTACGAGTTCCTGTACGCCCTGTCGCCAGCCAGGGCGCCGACCCGACGCGCGACGACCGACACCGGCACCGAGCGCCGCCCGCAACGGCGAGCCGTACGGCGAGCTCGGCCTCGTCACCCAGAAGGACCACGGGCTCTGGCAGGACCAGACCGGCGGGCCGTCCGATCCGCAGCCCGGCAACATCCCCGGCGGCGCGCGCGACGTGCTGCGCTCGGCCGACTTCAACGACGGCACGCTGCAGACGTTCGCCGTCGACAGCGGCGTGTGGGCGGTCAGCGGTGGCGCGATGCTCGGTCGCGGCCGCCTCGACGTCGGCCAGGACGCGGCCGCGGTCTTGTACCTCGACGAGTACCTGCCGGTCTACTACGAGATCTCGGCCAAGATCCAGGTCGCCAAGCCGACCGCCGGCTGGAAGGCCAACGCCTACGTCATCTTCGACTACTTCGGCCCGACCGACTTCAAGTTCGCCGGCATCGACGACGCGACCAACAAGCTCGTCATCGGCCACCGCGACGCCGCCGGCTGGATCGTCGACACAGTCGACGCCGCTGCAGGTCAAGCCCGACACCTGGTACGACCTGCTGATCGCGGTCAACGGCACGGCCGTCACGGTGACCATGGGCAGCAAGGCTCGCTGACCTACACCTTCCCGCCGCGGATGATCGACGGCGTGCCGTACGGCCTGAACAAGGGCCTGGTCGGCTTCGGCTCCGACAACTCCCGCGGCGTCTTCGACAACGTCGCCGTCCAGATCCTGCCGCCGCAGTTCACCCTCGACTACACCGAGAACTTCGACGACGGCGTCGCCGACCTCTTCGACGGCCCGCCGACCGGGCTCGCCGTGGACCGATCTCGGCGGCAGCTACAGCGCCACTGCGCCCGTCGGCTCGACCTCGATCACGACGCTGGACCTCGGTGCCAGCCTGGAGGCGAGCTCCTACATCGAGCTGACGGCGACCGTGCAAGATCAAGACGGCTGGCGCGATCGGCGGCGTGGTCTTCGACTACTACGGTCCGAACGACTTCAAGTTCGTGGCGCTCGACGTCGCCAACCAGCAGGGTCGCTGATCGGGCACTGGGCACCACGCCAGGGCTACGTGGTCGACACCTTCATCAGCAAGACGCTCGCGCCTGAACACCAACTACACACTGCTGGTCAGCCTCAAGGGCGCCTCGGTCGCCGTGACACTGAACGGCACCTACGTCACGACCTGGGGCTACAACGGTGCCGTGGTCGACGGCCGGTCCGGGCTGTTCACCCGAAACGGCGACGACGTCCTTCGACAGCGTCCGGCTGCGAACCAACGATCCCGGCGTTCGCCCCGACAGTGCGTGCGCTGACGCTCAACGCGTCGATACCGCCGCCCAAGGGCACCGTGACCGCCCTCGACCGAGACCGTGCTCGCCGGCCTGATGGCAGACGCGATCAAGGACATGGTCGCGATGGGCTTCGACGCCGAGCGCCTGGCCGAGGTGCACTACGCGATCGTCGACCTGGCCGGGGCGACCCTGGCCCAGACCCTCGACTCCACGATCTACTTCGACGTCAACGCCGCCGGGCTACGGCTGGTCCACCGACGGCACGACCAGGACCGGGCTGATCGACCTCGCGGGCCGCGATCATGCACGAGCTCGGGCACGTCGTCGGCCTCGACCACGACGACGCGGCCGCCTACCCGTTCATGGCCGCCACGCTCTCGCCGATGACCCACCGGCCCGGCCAAGCTGACCCTGACAGCACGGAGGCCGAACACGGAGGATAACCGAACGATACTCAGAATGACCGGAGCAACCGGACGGACTAGTCCTTCCGGGCCAATTTGTCGTCTTCGGCGACCGATTTGCTCGTTTCCGCCACGCCTGCGTGCGTCGTGGAAATACTGGCGCGCGTGACGACGCGTGGGTGCGTCGCTGTCGCTGGGGGAGCCAGTTCATGAGCAGCCGCACATTCGCCTGCCGCGCGCTTTCGCCGCCCTGGTGGTAACCGCCCTGACCACCGGACTGATGGTGCTGGTGGCCGAGCCGGCGGCGGCCGCCCCCTGCCTGGCGAGACCTGGACGTGGACGGAGCCGTCGCGACGCTCGACCACGACTGGTCGAGACCGACAACTGGAGCCCGCTGTGGCTCCTGGCGCGGCCGACAAGGCGATCCGGGGCCCGCACCGACAACGGTGAAGATCGGGCCGCTCTCGCGACCGTCGCGCTGTCCGACACCACCGTCGTCGGTCTGCGACCTGGTCGCTGACCGGTGTCGCCGACCGCCGCGGCCAACACCGCCTCACCGGCTCGTCTCGCAGTCGCCGGCGAGGCCAAGCTCACCGGCTACGCCGGCCGCCGGCCGACCGGCTAGCTGCCTTTCACGCTGCGGGTCGCCGGCACCTGCCCTCGGTGGCAGCTGACGCGACGTTCGACGGATCTCGCCTGGAGCTCGCCCGGGCCCCCGGCGGCAAGCTCGACCTCAAGGGCCGAAGAAGCTCATGCTCGAGCGGTGCGTCGACCTCCAGGCTGGAGGCGGCAGCAGCCTGGTCGACACCACCGGGCGGCACCGGCGCCGGGCCTGTCGTCGGCGACCGGCGCCCAGCTCGTCGTGACGACGGGGCCGCTCGTCACGGCCCGGCCATCGTGCGCCTGCAGACCGGCTCGACGATCAGCACCGACGGCGTCGGCGGCGACCCTCGGCGGCACCGGCGCGCTGAACTGGCAGGCCGGCGCGCTGGCTGGCGACCTGACCCTCGGCGCTGCAGACGGTGATGGACGGCGGCGGCACCCGGCAGGTGCCCGCCGGGCAGCACGCTGACGAACACCAACAACGAGCACCGGCAAGGGCTCCAGCTGCGGGACGGGCACGCTGCGAGCTCGGCGGACCGCTGGTCAACACGCGGGCTGCTGCGCGCGTACCCGGCCAATCCCGGTCCGGTCGTGACCCGGCGCCGACGGAGCCGCCGGCGCTGCTGAGCAACAAGGCCACCGGCACGCTCGCCGTCGGGGTCGTCCGACACCGTCCCGGGCTCCGGACAGCGTGCGCGTCGACCGGGTCCCGCTGCATGAACCGCACCGGCGGCAAGGTCACGGTCGTCTCCGGCGCGAAGCTGCTGCTCACGGCGAGCCTGGCCGACGCGCCGACCCAGTCGACCTTCGAGGCCGACCACGACCTCAGCGACCCGTTCACCGCCACCACGACCACGCCCACCAAGGGCACCGTCCAGGTCGCCAGCGGCGCCGTCGCTCCTGCTCACGGGCGCGACGACCCTGCAGCGCGGCGCGATCCTGCAGCTCGACGACGCCACCGACGGCACCAAGGCGAGCTGATCGGGGCGACCCGGGCACGGCCCCGAAGATGACCGGTGCGGCCGAGCACCGACGGCACCTTCCAGTGGCGCAGCGGCACCGTCCGTCGGCCCGCTCACGATCGAGCAAGGTCGGCACGGACGTGGGTGCGTTCGGCACGACCACCCGGCGCTACCTCGAGACCAGCGACCCTGCGGCCGCGGCGGCCATCACGCTTCGCCGGGCCGGTCGGCCGTCAACGCGACCATGGTCACGCTCAAGCCGAACGCCGCGTCTCGGTCGCCTCCGCGATGGTCATCGCCAGCGTCGGGTCCGGGCTTCGAGCGCAGCGGCCCGACTCCGTGGAGGGCCAGAAGCTGACGATCCAGTCCGGCGGATCGATGCGCCGCATCGCCCAGGCCATCACACCCGGCGGCAGCTCCACGAGCTCCGGGACAACGACGATCAACGTGCCCATCGTCAACTACGGGACCGTCACCCTGGAGACCTCCCTGAACGTCGCCGCCGGGCTACACCCAGGACGTCGCAGCCCGGTGCACCGACCACCGCGCCGGAGCCGATCACCGGCCTGCTTGACACCGGCGGTCACCTTGAGCACGGGCAACGAGCGGCGACTTCGGGCCGATCGAGCTGAAGAAGGGCGGGCTCGGCGGAGAGGGCACCATCGCCGCCACCCAGCTCACCCTCGGCGACACCTGGGTGCACCCGGGGTTCGGCGACCGGGCCGGGAAGCTCACCATCCAGGGCGTGCTGAAGCTCTCGTCGGGCAGCGACGTGCAGCTCGTCATGCGACCGGCCGTGCGCCGCCGTCCCGGCCCAGGGCGACGCCCGCCGTCCCGGCCAAGCCCGTGACCTACGACGTCCTGGACGTCACCCCGCTCGTCTACACGCACCGGGACGCGGCGACACGGCCGTGACCACCCCCGTGGCGCCGGGGCGGATCGAGCTCGACGGCAAGGTGACCGGCGTGTCCGCGAGCGGGTTCAACCCGACGTACGGGACGACGATGACCAACCTGGTGAAGTTCGCCTCGCGCACCGGCAGCTTCGCGACCGCCTCGTGGCGCGGGACGCCGGCGGGCTGGGCTGGAAGCCGGTCTACGACGACACCGAGCGCCGACCGCGCCCGGGACGCCGGCGGTCCCGGCCGTCGACCTCAAGCTGGTCGACGTCGCCGCGCCGGCACTCGGCCTCGCGAGCATCCCCGCGTTCACCCAGTTCACGTCGCAGCGCATCACCTACGCCGCCGTCGACAACCGGACCGGGCGTCAAGTCCTACGACGTGCGCTGGCAGCGCGGCGGCCCCAACACGCCCTACGGCGCCTGGGACTACCCGTCGGCGTGGCAGGACACCACCAGCACCGCGAAGACCCTGACCGGCATGGCCGCCGGCTACACCTACTGCTTCTCCGTGCGCGTGCGCGACAAGGCCGACAACATCAGCGCCTGGAGCCAGCCGCTGTGCACCGCGAAGATGTTCGACGACCGCAGCTTCACGGCCACGCCGAGCTGGACCGCGCCCGAGCGGCAAGGCCGGCTTCTACGGCAGGCACCTACAGCCGGAGCACCGCCTACGGCGCGAAGCTGACCAAGACGGGCCGGCACACCCGGGTCGCCGTGACGGCACTGAAGTGCCCCACCTGCGGGACGGTCGGCATCTACTCCGGCTCGACCCTGCTGAAGACGCTGAGCCTGAAGTCGAGCAGCACCGGCATCACGACCTGGATCTCCACGGTCCGGCCGACGCGCGATCGCCACGGTGACGGTCAAGGTGGTCTCGAAGGGCAAGCCGGTCGTCATCGACTCGTTCGGCATGGTCCGCTGACCCGCAGCTAGGCACGGCGCCGCTTCAGTCGGGCGCGCGGATGGTCGATGGCCATGGGGACGGATCCGCGCCACGAGGGGACGACTGTGACGACGAGCCCGCCGGTGGCGCCTTCCTGGCCGGCGCGACCTCCCTACGGCGGCGACCCGGCCCGCTCGGAGTGGGCGTCCTCGCTGGCCCGTCAGGTCGCCACCAACGTGCGCCGCGTCGTCAGGGGACATGACGCCGCGGTGGACCTCGTCACCTGCGCGCTGCTGTCCGGCGGGCACGCCCTGGTCGAGGACTCTCCCGGCAGCGGCAAGACCACCCTCGCCCGAGCGTTCGCGCGCAGCATCGGCGCGTCGTTCGCCCGCATCCAGGCCACCGCCGACCTCCTGCCGGCCGACATCACCGGCTCCGGCATCTGGGACCCCGAGTCGCACACCTTCCGCTTCGTCCCGGGTCCGCTGTTCGCGCAGGTCGTCCTGGTCGACGAGCTGAACCGCACCGCCCCGCGCACCCAGTCCGCCTTCCTCGAGGCGATGGAGGAGGCGGCGGTGACCGTGGACGGCCGGCGTCACCCGCTGCCGGAGCCGTTCTTCCTGATCGCCACGCAGAACCCGATGGAGCAGTACGGCACGTTCCCGCTGCCGGAAGGCCAGCTGGACCGGTTCAGCGTCTCCCTGCGGATCGGCGCCCTCGACCTGGCCGCCGAACGGCTCGTGGTCCGCGAGCAGCTCGTCCGGCCGACCGTCGACGACCTGCAACCCGTGATCACCGCCGCGCAGCTGGTCGAGCTCCGGGCCTTCTCCCGAGCCGTGCACGTGTCGGACCAGGTGCTCGACCACGCGGTTGCGCTGTCCCGCGCGACGCGGGCGGACGCCGACGTACTGCTGGGTGCGAGCCCACGGTCGACGTTGGCCCTGTTGCGCTGCGCACAGGCCCGCGCCATCCTCGCCGGCCGCGACTTCGTGCTCCCCGATGACGTCAAGGCCCTGGCTGTTCCCGTCCTGGCCCACCGGCTGCTCCTGGACGGCGGCACGTCACGCGACGTCGCGGAGGCCGTGGTCGCCGAGCTGGTGGACCGGGTGCCGGTCCCCGTCGGGCCGTGATCCCCAAGGCGCAGCTGCACCTGTCGGGGCTGGTCATGGTTCCGGTCCTGCTCGCCGTCGCCCTCTACGCCCTCGCGGTCCTCACCGGGAACATGTGGTTCACGCTGCTGGCCGGTGGCGCTGTCGGTCTGGTGGTCGGCGCCCGGATCTGGAGCCCGAAGCTGGACGGGCTGGAGCTGTGCTACTCGGGACCGCGACGGGCCGCGGTCGGAGAGCAGGTCGTGCACACCCTGCATGTCCACAACCGGTCAGACCGCCCGACGCCGGCACTCTGCATCGCCGAGCACCTGCTGGGGCTCGCCATCACGAGGGTGTACGTCGAGCCGCTTCCCGCCGGCGGGCGAGCCGTCGCGGAGCTCTCCCGGGTCGCCCTGTCGCGAGGCATCACGTTCAACGGGCGGATCTCGGTGGTGGCGCAGGGCGGCCTGGGCCTGGTCGTCGCGCACGCCAACGTCGACCACGGACATCGGCTCGTGATCCACCCGCGCGCCGTGCGCATGAGCCTGGCCACGTCACGCGCGCGGAGCCGACGACCAGGTGGACGCCGTGCCCGGACCCGGCACCGATGTCGCGGGTGTCCGGGAGTGGAGGTCGGGGGACGCCGCGAGCAGTGTGCACTGGCGCAGCACCGCACGCCGGGGGACCCTGGTCGTCCGCGAGCGCGCGGCCACGGCCTCCCGCCACGTCGTGGTCGCGCTCGTGTGCAGCAGCGACGCCCCCGACTGGGAGGACGTGATCGCTGCGGCGGCCGGGGCGTGCCGGGCGGCCCAGCTGGCCGGTGACCGGCTGACCCTCTGGGTGTGGGCGAACGGCCGGACTCATCGCGTCGCCGCCGGTGGACTCGGTGCCGGGCCTGCTGGACTGGTGGGCCGGGCTTCCCACCTCGGAAGCGCCTGCCCCCGACGCCCTCGCCCGCGCCCTGACGTCCGTCAACGCAGCGGATGTGCACCTGGCCGTCTCGGGTCTGGCCACCGAGCAGTGGTGGGACGAGGTTCGCCAGGCGGCCCAGCGCGGCGGAGCTCTGGCGCACCGGTTGCCGGTGACGTCATGACGAGCGGCCGCGGGCGAGGTCACGCTGGCATTCCGCGTCGAGCGCCCTCGTCGTCGGGTGCTCCGGCGTGGTCGCCTTCGCCGTCACGGGCATGCTGTCGATGGTCGGCTGCAGCGGGGGCCGTTGCCCTGCTCTGCGCGGCGGCTGCCGCGCCGGTTCACCTCGCGTCGGCCGAGGGCAGGTCGGCGCGTCGCGTTGCCGCTGCCATCGTGATCGTGACGGCGGGAGTGTTCGCTCTGCTCTCCGGGCCGGACCCCGCTGCGATCGTGGACATGAGCGCCGCGATGTCCGAGCTGGGTCACGTCATCGCACCGCTGATGACCGGTGTCCTGGTCGGGCAGTTCCTGGTCGCCGACCGTCCGCGCGACGTGCTGGTGGCGCTGGTGCTCGGCTGCATGACCTTCCTGCTGGTTCTGGGGATGGCTGCGCGGCCGGCGGTGGCACTGCCGCTGCTGGTCGCCTGGCCAGCCGTCGTCACGGCCTGCCACGAGGCCTATGCCGCGCGTTCCCGGGCCCGCCCCGACGTGGTGGTCGCCCGCGCCGACGGGGACGCCAGGGCGCCGTTCCCCCGGCGGCAGGTCGCAATGGTCGGCCTGTCCGCGGCGGTCTTCGCGGCGGTGGTGGCGATGGTGGTCCCGCCGCCGGACGGCATCGCCAACCGGAACGGCGTCTCCGGCCGCGACGGGGCAGCCGGCGCTGGCGGCAGCCGGAGCGCGCAGGCCTACTCCAGCGGCATCCTGGACCTGCGCGCGCGCGGGACGCTGCCGGACACCCCGGTCGCCGAGGTCCCCGCGGACAGCCCGGTCCTCTGGCGCGGTGCCGTGCTGTCCGACTACGACGGCGTCACGTGGCGCGCGGCCGAGGGCGATACCTGGGCCTCTCCCGGCCCTGGTGCCGCGCCGGGCTCGGTCCGAACGGACCGGGTCCGCATCCGGGAGGGGTTCTCCGGCGTCCTGCTGGCGCCCGGCCGGCCGCTCGACGTCAACGTGGCCGGGCGGCTGCTGACCGGGGCCGGGAGCTACGTGCTCGCCGTTCCGGAGGGCGAGGGCTTACCCGGAGTCGTACACCGTGACCAGCTCGGTGTCGGACCCGCCCGTCGACGTCCTCCGCGCGGCGACCGGGCAATGACCAGGGTGTGGGGCCGCTGTGGCTTCCCTCGCAGCTGCCCAGCCGGGTGGCTCAGCTCGCCCGGGAGGTGACGGGCGGCGCGGCCACGAGGTACGACGCGGTGCGCTCGGTCGAGCTGTTCCTCGCCGACCGCGCGACGTACCGGCTGGACTCGCCCGTGCCGCCGCCCGGTCGTGACGCCGTCGACCACTTCCTGTTCGATGCGCGGACCGGCTTCTGCGAGCAGTTCGCGTCGGCCGAGACGGTGCTGCTCCGCGCCGTCGGCATCCCGGCCCGGCTCGTCACCGGGTTCGCCGGCGGCAGCGCCGACGGACGGCGGCCGACTGCTGCGAGCTGCGGACGCCCACGCGTGGGTCGAGGTCTGGTACCCCGGTGTCGGATGGGTCGCGTCGGACCCCACCGCGGGAGCGCAGCTCGCCGAGGGGACCGGATCGTTGCTCACCCGGGTCGACGCCCTGCTGCGCTCGCTGCAGGACCGGGCGGGGCTGCTGGCGGCCTCCGGCGCGCTGCTCGCCCTGCTCGGCCTGGCGTGGTGGGCCGCCCGCCGCCGTACCCGCTCGCCGGCCGCATCGACGGCCGCCAGGTCGCCGTCTCCGGTCGTCGCCGCCTTCCTGCGGCTGGAGGCTGCCCTGGAACGGGTGGGCACGCCTCGGGCGCCGGCCGAGAGCCTGTCCGAGCTCGCGTCGCGGCTGCCGGCCGAGCCGCCGGTGGCGGATGCGATGGCGGTGCTGGAGCAGGTCTGCTACGCCGGGCGGCCACCGGACGCCGAGGCCGTGCAGGGGGCGGCGCGGGCCATCGACGACGCCGCCGCGGGGCTGCTGGCCGCCCAGTCGCGCTAGAGCGCCCGGGCCCGACCGCTCGCCGGGCTGATCATCAGCGGTGCGGTGTCCACGGCCTCGAACGCCGACGCGGGGATCGACTTCAGCTGGTCGAGCAGGCCGGTCGGCCACCGGGTGTCCTGGGTGCCCTGGAAGAACCACGGCGAGCCGTTGTCGGCGAGCACCAGGCCGTGCCTCTTCATGGCCTGCAGGACGACGCGGGTGTCCGCGCGGTAGCTGCTGACCGGGAAGCTCGCCTTGAGCCGGAACCGCGCTCCCATCGGCGGGTAGTCGGCGTTGGTGACCGAGCCGGCCTGGTGGCGGGCCGGCCAGACGAAGCGCCGGTCCGTGACGTTGGTGGTGAACCGGATCGCGTGGTCGACGTGGCCCGCCCGCACCTCGTCGTACCGGAGCAGCCCGGGCAGGATCGGCAGCCCGGCCGCGTCCGCGGAGGTCCACCCGCGCGTGCGGAGCATGTTGCTGCCCAGGTCCCAGGTGGCGCCCGAGCCGGCGTACCAGCGCGTCCCCGACTTGCGGGTCGCGAACGTCTCGTAGAGGCGGCAGGTCGCGGCGTCGACCATGATCACGTGCCGGTCGCCGGTGGAGGCGGGGCCGCCCTCGATCTTGCTGTCCGACCCGAGCGGGTAGCGCACCCGGTCGCTCTCGTCGGCGTAGGTGAAGGTCACGGGGACCTTGGCGTGGGTGCCGGCCACGACCGTGATCGGGATCCCGTAGGGCACGCCGCCCGAGGGCCCGAAGTCGGGGTGCAGCCGCCGGGTGGGGGACATGTGCGACTTCCAGGCCGCGCTGCGCGGGTGCACCTTGAGGCGGGTGATGTCGGCATGCCAGTAGTTGTTGGCCGGGAACATCGCGCAGCGGGTGCCGGGGACTGATCGCACCGCGCTGTCGGCCGGCGTGCCGATCAGCACGGTCGGCACGGCCGCGGCCAGCGCGACGGCGGCGGCCACGATGCGTCGTCTCATGCTCAGGTGATCGGCGCGGGCGGACCCCGGGGACAGCGCCGCCCGGGTGACGGCGGGCCAGAATGGGGCCATGGGCATCGACTCAGACACGTTCGAGTGGACCACACACCCGCAGGCGGAGGCCCTGGTCGACGGCCTCGTGGCCGACGCGATCGGGGCCAGCCCGCAGGTGCGCCTGCTGGCCGAGCGGCTGTCCGCGGAGACGTCCACCCGGCTGGTGGACTGGCTCGACCACATCGCGACGCCGACCTCACCCGAGGTGCTGACGGGGGCGGGCTTCACGTCGCCGGTCGATGGCGTCTGGCGGCACCCGAGCGCCCAGCTGCCGGCCGTCGTACCGGCGCCCGGCCGCGGCCTTGCCCTCCGCGTCGACGACGCGGCGGCCTTCGCGGCGGTGCACGGTGGCGCCGCGGTCGACGGGTCGCCGCTGTCCGGCCTGCGCCGGGCCGTGGTCACCGGGCCGGACGCGCCGGTGTGGCTGGCCGGTGTCGAGCGGCGGTCGTGGGACTGCGGCGTGACGCCCGAGGAGACCTCCGACGACCGGGTCGCCGCCGTCGTACGTGCCCGAGCCCTCTGGGCCGAAAGACCACGCGGGTACGACGTGGCGAACGGTTTGGGGGAGGCCGCATCCCGAGCCGCGCAGATGGTCGAGCTGGTCGGGCCCGACCTTGCTGCGTCGCACGCGATGGAGATCGAGCGGGCGTTCTGGCAGCGACGCAACACTGCTGCCGTCGTGCAGCACGCGCGGCAGGACCGCCTCGGTCTCGGGTGGGGCAACCACGACCACCACACGTTCCGCAGCTCTCGCGGAGCGTTCCGGCCGCTGCTGGATGTGTTGCAGGCATTGGGATTCCGGCTGCGCGAGCGCTTCCACGCCGGCGCCGAGGCGGGCTGGGGAGCGCAGGTGCTCGAACACCCCGGTGCCGGGCTGGTCGTCTTCGCCGACGTCGACCTGGAACCGGCCGAGGTCGACGTCGACTTCGCGCAGGCCGACCTGACCGAGACCTCGCAGCTGGGCACGGTCGGGCTCTGGTGCGCTCTGCACGGCGAGTCGCTCCTCGCGGCCGGCATGCACCACCTGGAGGGGCAGTTCGACTTCGACCGCCTGCGGGAGGACCTCGCCGGGCGCGGGATCGCGCACATGGCGCCGTTCTCGGACTTCCCGCACCTGCGGCAGGCGTTCACGGTCGCGGAGCGCTGGCCGGTCGACCGTGCGCGCCTCGATGCGCTGGTCGCCGCCGGGCGCCTCGAGGCCGATCGCGCCGAGGAGTTCGCCGTCAAGGGCGCTGCCGGCTCACACCTGGAGAACCTCGCGCGCCGCGGCGGGTTCAAGGGCTTCAACCAGCACAACGTGTCCACGACCATGCGGGCCACCGACCCCCGCGTCCTCCGCTGACCCCACCACCTCAACCCGATCATGCAGTGATGGTCCAGCCTCCCTCCCGCCACGATCATGCAACGGTGGCGCCACGATGCATGATCGTGCGTAGGGGCTGGGAGACCACGAGTGCATGATCGTGGTGAGATCGCTGGGGGAACCACGAGTGCATGATCGTGGCGGGCGGGGTGGGGGTCAGAGGCGGTAAGTCGGGGTCGGGGGCGAGGTCGGTGAGCATGCCGAGGTTGTCCATCTGCGCCTTCTGCAGGGTCCCGGCGTAGTCCCAGTTCATCGACTGCCACCGGGTGAACTGCTCGAGCACCCACATCCCCGACTGGCGTGAGCCGTTGCCGGAGAGCCCGTTGCCGCCGAACGGCAGGTGCGCCTCCGCGCCGGACGTCGAGTTGTTGATGCTGATCATCCCGGCCGAGCAGCGCTCGCGGAACCGGAACGCGGTCGTCGCGTCCCTCGTGTAGATCGCCGCGGACAGCCCGTAGCCGTGCCCGTTCGCCAGGTCGATGGCCTCGTCGAACGTGTCCCACGCGCCGACCCCGACCAGTGGCCCGAACGTCTCCTGGGCGTAGAGCGCGTCGTCGGCGCGGATGCCGGCCACCACCGTCGGATGGACGTACAGGCCCGGCTCCGGGTCACCGACGAACCCCTCCCGCGGGTTGGCGGCGGTGATCCGGCCGGTGCCGGTGGAGCCGTGCACGGTGTGGTGGGCCTGGACCATGTCGAGCCACTTGGCGAAGTTGGTCAGGTAGCTCTCGTTGATGAGCGGGCCGTAGAGCACGTCCTTGGTGGGGTCGCCGACGGGAGCGGCCGCGACCGCCGCGGCGAGCTTCTGCACGAACGCGTCGTAGACGCTGGTGTGCACGAAGGCCGTGCCGAGCGACGTGCAGCGCTGCCCGGCCGACCCGAACCCGCTGAACAGCGCGCCCTCGACCGCGAGGTCGACGTCGGCGTCCGCGGCGACCACCAACGGGTTCTTGCCGCCGAGCTCGAGGCAGGCGGACTGCAGGTGCCGCCCCGCGAGCTCGCCGATGCGCCGCCCGACCGCGGTCGAGCCGGTGAACCCGATCTTGTCGACCAGGCCGTCGTCGAGGGCGGCGGAGATCCCGTCGAAGGCCGCCGGCCCGTCGGCGTGCACCACCTGCAGCACGTCGCGGGGGACACCGCCGTGCCAGAACAGCTCCGCGAGGGCTCCGGCGACGGCGGGCGCGGACTCCGACGGCTTCCACACCACCGCGTTGCCGCACAGCAGCGCCGGCACGATGTACCAGGACGGCACGGCGGCCGGGAAGTTCGCGGCGGTGATGACGGCGGCGACGCCGACCGGCGTACGGAACGTGAACAGCTGCTTGTCGGGCATCTCGCTCGGGACCGTCTGCCCGTAGAGCCGCCGGCCCTCGCCGAGGAAGAAGTCGCAGGTGTCGACGATCTCCTGGACCTCGCCCAGCGCCTCGGCGTAGGGCTTGCCGATCTCGCGGGTCACCAGGGCCGCGAGCGACTCCTTGTTGGCCTCCACCAGGCGGCCCACCTGGGCGATGACCCGGCCGCGCAGCGGGGCCGGCACCGCGGCCCAGGCCGGCTGGCGCACCACGCGCGGCGCGGCACGTGGCCGTGAAGGCGGCGACATCGGCGCCCTCGACCTCGGTCACGAGGTCGGAGAGGTCTGCCGGGTTGCGGGAGGTGATCGTCGGCATGGGTCTCACCGTAGCCCGCCGCGGTTGAAGCGCGTCCTTGCCGGGAACCTTGATCAACATGCGGAAGATCCTGCGGGACAACGGACTCCTGATCGCCAACCTCGCGCTCTTCGTGATCTTTCTCGTCGCGATGAGCCTGGCCGGTGCCGGTGCCTACAACGCCGACCAGCTCGAGCACCATCAGGCCGCGGTGTCGTTCTGGCACTACCTGACGACCGGCGCGTTCGTCGAGGCGGTCTTCGAGAACTGGGAGAGCGAGTTCCTGCAGATGGGCATGTACGTCGTGCTCACGGCGTACCTCTTCCAGCGCGGGTCCTCGGAGTCCAAGCCGATCGAGGGGAACGCCCCGCAGGACGCCGATCCGCGCGACGCCGACCTGCGCACGTCGGTGCCGTGGCCGGTGCGCAAGGGCGGGCTCGTGCTGAAGATCTACGAGAACTCGCTGGCGCTGTTCTTCTTCCTGTTGTTCTTCCTCTCGATCTGGCTGCACGCGGTCGGCGGGGCGAGGGCCTACAGCGAGGAGCAGCTGGCGCACGGTGAGGCCGCGGTCTCCACCTGGCAGTACGTCATGACCAGCCAGTTCTGGTTCGAGTCGTTCCAGAACTGGCAGAGCGAGTTCCTCGCCGTCGCGTGCATCGTCGGTGGCTCGGTCTACCTGCGCCAGCGCGGGTCGTCGGAGTCCAAGCCGGTCGCCGAGCCGCACAAGGCAACCGGGGCCTGACGGCTGTCAGGCCCCGGCCTTAGCTCACTCCTCGCCGCAGTTGAACTTCGCCGCGCCGGCGGCCATCTCGATCCCGCCGAGCACGTGGGAGAGCAGCAGCGGCTCATCCCAGTAGACGCCCTTGTGGCCGAGCGCCGTGTAGAACGACCGGCCGCCGTCGTAGGGCTGGCACCAGGCGATCGGGTGGTCGCCCATCGGCGGCGAGCCGCCCGGAACGCTGTAGCCGCGCGGGTCGTACGTGCTCTCGTCGACCGAGAGCAGCACGTGCACGGTGCTGCGCGGATTGGTTCGGAAGTTGTACCACTCCTCCTCGCGCGTCCAGGTGTCGCCGAGCCGCCGCGTCGCCGCGCTGTGCCGGTCCTCGACGATCATCGTCGCCGTCTGGAACTGCTGGTTCACGCTCCCTGGGTGGTCGCGGAAGTACGCGCCGACCAACCCGCCGTACCACGCCCAGTCGTACTCCGTGTCGGACGCCGAGTGGATGCCGGCGTAGCCGCCGCCGGCCTGGATGTAGCGCTCGAACGCCGCCTGCTGCGTGTCGTTCAGGACGTCGCCGGTGGTGCACAGGAAGATCACCACGTCGTAGTTGGCGAGGTTGGCGTCGGTGAACAGCGCCGAGTTCTCCGTCGCGTCGACCTCGAACCCGCGCTGCGCGGCCATCTGCGCGATCGCGACCGTCCCCTGCGGGATGCATCGGTGTGCCTGAACGCGGCCGTCTCGGAGAAGATGAGCGCACTGAACCGCTTGTGCTTGGCCGCGGCTTGGTCGCCCTGGCGGGCGAGCTGTCGGCGCTCGCCGCGCCGAGTGGGACGAGCAGCACGGCGACGAGCGCTGCCGCCAGGAACCCACGAACTGTCTTCATGGAGATCCCTCCTCCGGTCCTCCGGAGCCGGCTCCGGAAGACCGGAGGGAGGATCGAGTTCTGTATATTTCCGGATTTGCGGCGGAGGCTACCAGCGAGGTTCGCTGCGCACCAGAGCCTCGACCAGGTCGGGCGCCATCGGCTTGCCCATCAGGTAGCCCTGGGCCCGGTCGCAGCTCATCGAGCGGAGCCGCTCGAGCTGCACCGTCGTCTCGACGCCCTCGGCGATCACGAGCAGGTCATGGGCGTGGGCGAGGTCGATGACCGCCGCGACGACCGCGTCGTCGCGCGCGCTCTGGCCCAGCCGGCTCACGAAGGACCGGTCGATCTTCAGGAAGTGCAGGTGGAACCGCTGCAGGTAGGCCAGCGCGGAGTAGCCGGTGCCGAAGTCGTCCAGGCCCACGGCCATGTCGAGGTCGGCGATGCGGCGCAACGAGTCGCGAACAGCAGGGTTGGTCGTCAGCAGGCTGCGCTCGGTCAGCTCGACCCGGATCGAGGAACCGGCCACGTCGTACCACGCAAGTGCCCGGCGCAGCCGGTCGACGAAGGACGGGTCCTCGAGCGAGCGGGCCGACACGTTGACCGACATCCGGCGCAGCGACAGGCCCTCGGTCGTGGACCATCGGGCGAACTGTCCCACCGCCAGCTCGAACATCCGGGCGTCGACCTCGACGATGAGCCCGGTCTCCTCGGCGACGTCGATGAAGTGCTCGGGTACGACGAGTCCGCGTTCGGGGTCCTTGATCCGGGCCAGCACCTCCATGCCGATGATCCGGCCGTCGGTCAGGTCGATGATCGGCTGGTAGAGCGGGACCAGCAGGTCCTCGGTCACCGCGCGGCGCAGCAGACCCTCCGACTCCAGCCGCGCCACCGCCTTGGCCCGCAGCGCGTCGTCGAAGAGTGCGTACTGGTCGCGGCCGGCGTCCTTGGCGCGGTAGAGCGCGAGGTCGGCCTCCCGGAAGAGGTCGTTCGGCGTGCGGTCGGCGGACTCGGCGACGGAGATGCCGATGCTCACGGTCGCGACGATGGAGTCGGCGCCGGGCGCGAGGACGTAGGGCTGGCGGAGGACCTTGAGCAGGCGGACCGCGACGGCGTGCGCCTCGCTCGGGCTGCGCAACCCCTCAGCCAGTACGACGAACTCGTCGCCGCCGAGCCGCGCCACCGTCGCGTCGGCGCGGGTGACGGCCTCGATCCGGCTGGCCACCTCCACGAGCAGGGCGTCGCCGACCTGGTGGCCGAGCGAGTCGTTGACCAGCTTGAACCGGTCCACGTCGAGCATCAGCAGGGCCGCGCAGCTGGACTCGCGGTGGAGTCGCGCCAGCGCCTGGTCGAGCCGGTCGTTGAGAAGGGTGCGGTTGGCCAGCCCGGTGAGGGTGTCGGTCAGGGCCAGCCGCTCCAGCTCGGCCTGCTCCTTGCGGCGCTCGGTGACGTCCAGCGCGTGGGAGATCAGGTAGAGCGGCTCGCCCTGGGCGTCCTGCGCCACGGCGCTGGTGAGCCACGCGAAGACGGTCCGCCCGTCGCGGTGCCGGAACCTCTTCTCGAAGGCGACCGAACGGGTCTCGCCGTCGAGGATCCGGTGGAACAGCTCGGTGTCGCGCTCGACGTCGTCGACATGCGTCAGCGCCGCGAGGGACAGCAAGGGGATCTCGTGCGCCTCGTAGCCGAGCATGCGGCAGAAGGCGTCGTTCGCGCGCAGGTAGTGACCGCGGGTCTCGCCGACCAGGCCGATCATGGACATGCCGATCGGCGCGTTGTCGAACGCGACCCGGAAGTGCTGCTCGCTCGCCGCGAGCGCCTCGGCGAACTGCTCCCGGCCGGTGATGTCCTGCGCCGTCCCCCACAGGTGCTCCACCTCGCCGGCATCGTCGAGCGCCACGTCGCACTGGTTCCAGTGCATCCGGTAGCCGCCGTCCGCGTGCAGGACGCGCACCACCATCTGCTGCGGGAGCCGGGTCCGCTGCACCTCCTCGCCCATCTGCACGAGCCGGCCGTAGTCGTCGGGGTGAACGAGCGCTCGGTGCGTCTCGGTCGTGGGCTGGAAGGTCTCCGGGTGCAGGCCGAACACCTGGTACATCTCCGGCGACCAGGTGATCTCCGACGGTGTGCAGGTTCATCCGCCAGGTGCCCAGGCCCACCAGCCGCTGGGCCGCACTCAGGCGCCGCTCGCTCTCGCGCAGTGCCTCGGTCACGGCACGCTGCTCGGTGATGTCGGCGAACGAGCCCACGACCCCGGTCATCGCACCCTCGGCGTCGCGGGTGGGGACGACGTTGATGAGCAGCCAGCGCAGACCGTTGTCGGAGGTGTGCACACCCAGAACCTGGTCCCGCTGCGGCTCGCCCGTGGCCAGCGCCACCATCGTGGGATGGCTCTCCGGCGGCATCTCGGAGCCGTCCTCGCGGACGATCCGCCAGGTGTTGTCCGCGCTTCCGCGGCCATGCATGCGGTCGAGCTGGATGCCGAGGATGCGCTGCGCGCTCTCGTTGGCGAACACCACGGCACCGGAGAGGTCGTGGGCGATCAACCCCTCGGTCATCGCGTCGAGCGCGGCCTCCGACCGGGACCGGAGCCGCTCACCCTCCTGCCGGGTCAGCGCCAGCACGAGCCGGTGCGCGGCCACCTCGGCCAGCATGCTGAGCATCTCGAGGTCGTTCTCGTCGAAGGCGTCCGGCCTCGGCGAGACCGCCGCGACCAGGCCGATGGCGGCGTCCTCGTGGACGAGCGGGACCACGACGGAGGAGCGCGTGCTCGTACGCCGGTTGATGTCGGGGTCGGTCCGGGGGTCGTCCCACCCGTCGCGGCACAGCTGCGGCTGCTGGGTCGTCACCGCCAGCCCGCCGAGCGTGCCGGTGACCGGGATCTCCGCGCCCGCCGGTGGGGCATTGCCGCCCACGCTGGCGCGGGCGACCAGGACGTCACCCGCGAGCTGTGCCGTCAGCGCGCCGTCGGCGCCGAGCAGCGCCTGAGCGGTCTCCGCCAGCATGATGAAGATCGTCTCGGGATCGGTCGGGGCGCAGGCCAGCAGCCGCTGCGCGTCGATCACGCGCCGGAGGTCCTCGGCCGAGGGCGTGGCTGCAGGCCCGCCCGCGGGAGCCGCGTCGGGTTGCTCGGATGTCGCCTGCGCGGCGGTCACTCGCACACCATCGCATCGGCGGGGCCGCCAAGTGACCTGAGAAGGGGAATTCGTTACTCGCCAGCCGGGCTCGGATGACCGTTTCCGCCCGATCGGCGGGCCGGGTAACCTGTGCCTGCGGTCGCCGCCGGCTCGGCGCGGGCCGCGGGGAGGCGTCGCCTAGTCCGGTCTATGGCGCCGCACTGCTAATGCGGTTTGGGGCTTCAACCCCATCGAGGGTTCAAATCCCTCCGCCTCCGCCACGGATCGAGCCGGTGGCCGAAGTGCCCTGCGGCCGCCGCCACAGAGCACTCCGGCCACCCGAGTCGCTGGCGGTGCCTGCCGTCCGGACGCTAGCTCCCGTACGTCGAGCCCCCGTTGGGGGTGCCCCCGGGGCCGTTGCTGCCGCCCGCCTGCCCGGCCACCGCGTCCTTGGACTGCTTGGCCTGGCCCGCGACATCCTCGGTCGCCGACTGGGCCTCGCCCTTCACGGTCGATGCAGCATCGGTCGCGGTGGACTTGATGGACTCGGCCGCCTGCTTGGCCGGCTCGCGGAGGTTGTCCGTTGCCTGCTGGGCGGCTTCGCTCAGCGGGGCGGTGAGCTTGTCCGAGTGCTCGGAGGCCTTGTCCTTGACCGCCGCGGCGGCCTGCTTCTCCTTCTCCGACGCAGGCAGCAGCGACGACAGGAGCCAACCGGCCCCGAAGGCGATCACGCCCGCCGCCAACGGGTTCCCCTGCGTCTTCTGGCGGGCCATCTGCGGCGCCGACGACGCGGTGTCAGCGACGCTCGACGCCGCGGACGAGACCTTGTCCTGTGCGGTGTCGAGACCGCTGCCTGCCGCGCTCTTCGTGTCGGTCGCGCTGCCCATGACCTTCTCCTTCACGCTGCTCACGGCGCCACGGGCGCGCTCGACGCGGCGCTCCATGACCTTGGTGGGGCTGACCTTCTCGGTCAGCAGGTCGACGTCGGTGCTGAGCTCTCGCCTGGTGCGCTCGATGTCGCGACGGATCTCGTCGGGGTTGCTTGTCATGCTCATCTCCTCATCGGCCCTTCAGAGCGTCGGGCACCTCTTTGAGCGTCTCTACGGTCCGCTCAGGTTTGGGGTTGACGTCACGCATCCGCTTGCGGCCGATGCTGTACAGAACGGCAGCGACGACGGCCCAGATGGCTGCCACGATCAGCGCCGCCCAGCCTTCGTCCATGCCGTTGGCGAGCGCCCACCACAGGGCGATGGACAGGAACAGGGCGACCATGTAGCCCGCGAAACCGGCGCCGCCCAGCATGCCGGCGGCCTTGCCGGTCTTGCTGGCTTCCACCTTGAGCTCGGCCTTCGCCAGCTCGAGCTCCTGGCGCATCAGGGTCGACAGGTCGTTGGTGACCTCCCCGATCAACGCACCGACAGACGTGTCCGACACGTCGGGCCGGTCGCTCTGGTACGCGCCGGTCGATGGCATCGAGACGCCCGGCATCTCCTCGTCGAAGGTGCTGCGGGAGGGGTGTCCGCCCTGCGACATCGTCATCGCCGCTCCTCCTCCATGCCGAGTCCCCCGCCGGTCGCGCCCTGGTGCGCAGGAGTCCGCTCCGGCTCGACCACCAACGGGCCCGCCTCGGGATTGCGGGCGCCGGCCGCCTCGTGGCCGGTGAACGACCCTTCGGCTCCCGGCGAGGTGGTGCTGTAGACGGCCGTGCTCGCCTGGTCGCCGATCGGGGTCGCGGTGGGCATCGAGCCTCCCGCCGGCACGACGGTGCCGCCCGAGGACGTGGAGGAGTCGTTGCCCGCGACCGCGCCGCGGGTGAGCCGGCCAGCAGCCACACCAGCCAGCGCCGCCCCGATCAGGAAGGTGCCGGGCTTGCGCCGGGCCAGCTGACGGATCTCCTCGATCAGGCTGCCGGGATCGCGCTGGTCCAGCCAGCCGGCGAACTCGTGCGCCTTGTCCGCGGCCTGCCGCGCGAGGTCGCCGGTCATGCCGCCCTGGGCGCCGTTGCCCTCGGCCATGGAGCGCAGCTCGTCGGCGAGCGACCGCAGGCCGCCCACTGCCTTCTCCTTCTGCGCGCCGGCCTGCTCGCTCACCTGGCTGCCGGCCTGGTCGATGAGGTCCTTGGCCTGGCGCTTGGTCTCACCGGCGACGTTCTTGGCCTGCTCGGTCGCCGTCGTGGCGACCTGGCCGGTGGCGTCCTTGGCGGTCTGGCCGACGTTCGCGGCCTCGTCCTTGGCGGTCTGCGTCGAGCTCTGACCGGTCGACGTGCCGGCACCTGTGGTGGTGGGGGGCTGGTATCCGCCCGATGGGTTGCTCATGGTGTCCTCCGTGTCCCGCCCCTGCAGGTCGAAGGGGCGTGCTGGGAGGCTGTGTTACCGGGGGAGAAGCGTCGAAACCCGCTCGGGTCAGTCGGCTCCGAGGCGGGCCCGGAGGGCGTCGAGCTCGGTCCAGAGCATGGCCGGGACCTTGTCGGAGCCGATCTTCTCGAACCACTCCTGGATCTGCGGCAGCTCCTCGCGCCACTCGGCGACGTCGACGGCGAGGGCCTTCTCCAGCTGCTCCGCCGTCAGGCCGAGCCCGGCCACGTCCAGGGAGTCGGGGGTCGGCACCCGGCCGATCGGCGTCTCGACCGCACCGGCGATGCCCTCGATCCGCTCGACGACCCACTTGAGCACCCGGCTGTTCTCGCCGTAGCCGGGCCACAGGAACGACCCGTCGTCGTCGCGACGGAACCAGTTGACGTAGAAGATCTTGGGCAGCTTCGAGGCGTCGGCTTCCTTGCCGATCGAGATCCAGTGCCCGAAGTAGTCGCCGGCGTTGTAGCCGATGAACGGCAGCATCGCCATCGGGTCACGTCGTACGACGCCGACCGCCCCCGTCGCCGCCGCCGTCGTCTCGGAGGACAGCGTGGCGCCCATGAAGACACCGTGCAGCCAGTCGCGCGCCTCCGTGATCAGCGGGATCGTGGTCTTGCGCCGCCCGCCGAAGAGGATCGCCGAGATGGGCACGCCGCGCGGGTCGTCGTACTCCGGGGCGATGATCGGGCACTGCTTGATGGGGGTGCAGAAGCGGCTGTTGGGATGGGAGCTCGGCTCCTCCGACTCCGGGGTCCAGTCGCGGCCCTTCCAGTCGGTGAGGTGCTCGGGCGGGTCCTCGGTCATGCCCTCCCACCAGATGTCACCGTCGTCGGTCAGCGCGACGTTGGTGAACATCGAGTTGCCCTTGGCGATCGTGCGCATCGCGTTCGGGTTGGTGTGCCAGCCGGTGCCCGGTGCGACGCCGAAGAGACCGAACTCGGGGTTGAGTGCGTAGAGCCGGCCGTCCTCACCGAAGCGCATCCAGGCGATGTCGTCGCCGAGCGTCTCGACCTTCCACCCCTCGACGGTGGGCTCGACCATCGCGAGGTTGGTCTTGCCGCAGGCGCTCGGGAACGCCGCCGCGACGTAGTAGACCTGCTGCTGCGGGGAGGTCATCTTCAGGATCAGCATGTGCTCGGCGAGCCAGCCCTCGTCGCGCGCCATCACCGAGGCGATGCGCAGCGAGAAGCACTTCTTGCCGAGCAGGGCGTTGCCGCCGTAGCCGGAGCCGTAGCTCCAGATCATCCGCTCCTCGGGGAACTGGGTGATGTACTTCGTGTCGCTGCACGGCCACGGCACGTCCTGCTGGCCCGGCTCGAGCGGTGCGCCGACGGAGTGCAGGCAGGGCACGAAGTCAGCGCCGGTGTCGCCTTCGCCCATCCGCTCCAGGACCGAGGTGCCCATGCGCGCCATGATGCGCATCGAGCACACGACGTACGCCGAGTCGGTGATCTCGACCCCGAACATCGGGGCGTCGGCCTCGAGCGGGCCCATGCAGAAGGGGATGACGTACATCGTGCGGCCGCGCATGCAGCCGCGGTAGAGGTCGGTCATCACCTCCTTCATCTCGTCCGGGTCCATCCAGTTGTTCGTCGCCCCGGCGTCGGCCTCGTTGCGCGAGCAGATGAACGTGCGGTCCTCGACCCGGGCCACGTCGGACGGGTCGGACGCGCACCAGAACGAGTTGGGCTTCTTGTCCTGCGCGAGCCGGACCAAGGTGCCTGCGTCGACGAGCTCGGCCGTCAGCCGGTTCCACTCGTCGTCCGAGCCGTCGCACCACACGACCTGCTCCGGCTGGGTCAGCTCGGCGACGTCGCGGACCCAGGCAAGGAGCCGCTGGTGGGTCGTCGGAGCGTCGATCGCTTCGGCAGTCATCTGTGGTCCGCATCCCTTTCGATCGTGCGGTCACGGTAACCCCTGGAGCACCCTGCGTGGCAGGGGGGTTGTGACGGCAACGGAGGGGGTACCTCCCGAAACGCCCCCTGTCGCCCTCATCCGGGAGTTCCGATGTCGATCCGCCGATCTGCCCAGCAGCACCGCCTCCTCCGTGACGCCGGCAGCACCGCGTCCGGGTTCCTGATCGCGATCCTGGTCCTCGCCGCCGTCGGGGTGGCCGCGTTCTTCTACTTCGGCGGCGAGGCCGACGTCGACATCAACGAGCCCAACGTCGACGTGAGCACCAGCGCCGAACCCACCTGAGCGGCGCGCGGTGGCTCCGGCGCAGCCGTTCCCGCACGAGGTCGGGCGGGAGCTGACCGTACGACGTTTTCTGTGCTGCCCGCCCGGCCTGTAACATCGTGTCCGGCCTAGTCGGCCAGGCGCCCGTAGCTCAACGGATAGAGCACTTGACTACGGATCAAGAGGTTGGGGGTTCGAATCTCTCCGGGCGCGCGCTTCTGACCAGCGGGTGCGCTCAGACACCCTCGATCGCGGTGAGTCGTCCGGTGCGGATGGCGTCGGCGAAGGCCTGGTAGTCCTTCTCGTTCTGATCCGCGTAACGCTCGGAGAAGTCGGTCACCGCCCGGTCGAACTCATCGTTCTTGCCGAGATAGGCCGCTGTCGCGATCGGGTCTCCCGATCGCGCGTGTGCCCGGGCCAGGGTCCACCCGCACTCGCGCGCGTAGAGCGTGAGGATGAGCGGCTTCATCGTCTCGACCACGGCAGAGCCCTTCATGTCGCGCAGCTGGCGCCAGTAGAGGAAGCGGTTGTCCTGCACACCCTTGGTCCAGCCCAGGTAGATGTCGCTGGAGGCCTGCATCATCCGCTGCCCCTGCACCACCCGCTCCCCGGGTTGCCGGTAGCGACTCTTGGGCAGATGGTCCTCCAGCACCGAGGCGCGTGGCCTCCTTGACCTGCAGGAACAGCGGGTCCTTCTGGTCGCGTCCCTGCAGCAGCACGATGAACGCGCGGGTTCCCACGCTGCCGACCCCGACGACCTTGCGGGCCACGTCGATGACCTGGAAGCGTTCGAGCAGGCGGCGTCGGTCGTCCTGCAGGGTGGCCCGGTAGGACCGGAACTGCTCGCGGACCATGTGTTGCACCTCGTCGGGCGACATGCCGAACCATTCGCCGAGCTCCCGGACCGGGATCACGATCGGCGGCTGGCTCACGATCCGGTAGTTCCCGTCGACGTACTCCGCGAGCTTGGACAACGCCTGCAGGCTGTCCCGGGTGCGAGCCTTCAGCGCGCCCTTCCGCACTCCCTTGACGGCATCTTCGGCCACCTTGCGCTGCGACTTGTTCTTCTGGCTGCCCGCCGCAGTGTCCAGAGCCGCCAGCAGCTCATGCTCGGAGCGGCGGGCGTACCAGATGTCCATGGTGCGCATCTGGGCGAACTCGGCCATCGCCTCCCGGTAGGCCCGCACCGAGGCGAGCGTGACGTCGCGCTGCTCCGCCTTGGTGAAGCCGTTGTTGCGGGCGGCGATCGTGAAGCTTGCCGACATGCGCTTGACGTCGTACTCGAACGGGCCCGGCAGGGTCTCGTCGAAGTCGTTCAGGTCGAACAGCAGGGCCCGCTCCGGTGAGGCGAAGACCCCGAAGTTCGACAGGTGGGCATCGCCACACAGCTGCGTGGTCAGGCCCGCCCGCGGCGTGGCCTTCAGGTCGGCCGCCATGATCTTGGCTGCACCGCGATAGAAGGTGAATGCCGAGACGAGCATCCGCCCGTGGCGAACCGGTACCAGGTCGGCGTCCCGGGTCTGGTTCTGCTCGTCCAGCAGCGCGACGGGATCTGCGCGATCGGGCGCCGGCTCCCAACCCGCATGGCTGGCCCGAGGTGTCTGCTCTCGGCTCCCCTTGCCCCGCGCCTTCCGATCCTCGACGCTCGGATGCTCGACCCGGAGTCCGGCCACTGACCGCCAACCTCGTCTCTCCGCTTGCTGGGCGCCGGGCAAGCCGCTACTCCGTCAACGCGGTCAGGCGGCGGCTGCGGATGAAGTGTCCACCGATTCCCAGCACACGTTCCATGCCGCTACCTTCCGCTCTCGTCGCCGCGCTCGATGTCCGGCTCGAGATAGATCATCCGCGCTATCGGCTCGGCCGCTCGGATCCGCTCCTCCGCGGCGTCGATGGTGCGGGCCACGTCGACGGCGCTGGCGGTCGCCGCTACCCCGATCTTGGCCGCCACCAGGAGCTCTTCAGGACCGAGATGCAACGTCTTCATGTGGATGATGCTCAGGACGGAGTCGTCGGCCAGCAGCGCCGCCTCGATCCGCGCGAGCGCTCCCGGCGTCGCCCCTTCACCGAGCAACAGGCTCTTCGTCTCGACCGCCAGCACGATCGCGACCAGCAACAGGAGCAGGCCGATCGCGACCGTCCCCAGGCCGTCCCACGTCCCGTCGTCGGTCAGCAGGGTCAGGCTGACACCCAGGAGCGCGAGGACCAGCCCGATCAGCGCGGCCAGGTCCTCGAGCAGCACCACCGGGAGCTCCGGCGCCTTGGAACGCTGCACGAACTCCTTCCACGTGAGATCGCCGCGCACCTGGTTCGACTCGTGGATCGCCGTGCGGAACGAGAAGGTCTCCAGCCCGATGGCGAGCAGGAGAACGACGATCGGCACCCACTTCCAGCTGTCGATCGGCTCCGGATGCTGCAGCTTGTGCCAGCCCTCGTAGAGGGCAAACAGGCCGCCGACACTGAACAGCACGATGGACACGATGAACGCGAAGACGTAGCGCTCGCGGCCGTAGCCGAAGGGGTGCTCGGGCGTCGCCTCGCGGCGCGCCCGTTTGCCACCGAGGAGCAGCAACAGCTGGTTGCTCGAGTCGGCGACCGAGTGGATCGCTTCAGCGAGCATCGATGAGGAGGCCGTGAGCAGGTACGCGATGAACTTGGTGACGGCGATGCCGAGGTTCGCTACCAGCGCCGCGACGATGGCCTTGGTCCCGCCGGAGGCGCTCACCGGGCGAGATGGCTTCCTCGGGCATCGGGACGGCGACATCGCTGCCGCCTTCGAACGTCAGGCGAGCACCCATCCGGATGATGCTGGGCACCGGGACGAACGCGCCGGCCACCAGGGCTTCCCCTTGGACGAAGTACTGCGAGGACCGCATCATCGCCGGAGGGGCGAAGCCGAAAGCCGTCGCCAGCTCCTCGACGTCACTCGGCGAGTTCATGCGCATGAGGACCAGGTTGTCGCACTGCGACAACACCTGCGGGTGGATCTTCGAGGGGCGCTGGGTCGAGAGGAGCAGCCACAGCCCGTACTTGCGGCCCTCGGCGGCGATCTGGATGAGTCGCTCGACCAGGGCGGACTGCACGGAGCCCGTCGGTTCCGCCGGGCAGAGGTTGTGTGCCTCGTCCAGCACGATCAGCGTGGGTGTTCGGCTCTCCCGCTGCGCCCACAGCTGCTCGATCAGGTCGAGGCTCACGGCGAGTGGCTCGATCGGGTCCCGGAAACCGCTGAGGTCCAACACCGTCAGGCGTGCGCCGCTCTGAGACCACCTCGGCTGCGGACGGCCGATCGAGGGCCCAGATCTCCCAGGCGAGCATGCCGAGGTTCTCGATGCGCTGCGCCAGCGACTGTCCGTCGGGGCCGCCGCTCTGCAGGTTGCGCACGACATCGCCGATGTCCCGAACGCCGGCGTCGTCCATCAGGTGGAGGAAGTGGTTGTACTCGCCGCGGTCGGCGAGCGGGTCGAGTCGGAGTACGGCGGCCTGGGCCGCTCGGGGCATCGTCGCGAAGCGCATGCGCAGGGGTTCGGCCGCGGTGCTGTCCGCACCGAGCACGTGGATGTCGGACTTGCCGAGCCGTTGGGCCGCCTCCTCGGGCGCGTCCGGACGAGCCTCGCCCAGCCGGACGAAGTCGGCGTTGGGGTCGAGGACGACGATGCGCAGTCCGGTGCCCAGCAGGAGCTGCTCCAGGATGACGCCGAGCGCAAAGGTCTTGCCCGAACCGCTCTGGCCGCACAGGAACGTGTGCCGGCCGAAGCCGTCCGCTCGCAGCCGGGCCGCGACCTCGGCGCCGGACGGGCTCCACGTGCCGATGGGCAACCTCGCCTTGCTGGAGTGCTGCAGGGCCTCGAGCTGTCCCCGCCGTGGCCGGGTCCATCGATGCCGACTCGAAGGGCCGGCGACGACCCGCTTCGGCACGCCGTCCGCATCCAGCTCGCCGATGAGCGATGCCAACTCCCCGGCCCGGTCCCGGCAGGCTGCTCCAGGACCTGCCCGAGGAACGCGCCGCTGTCGGCGGCCCGAAGCACGACGAGGTCACCGGGCTGCAGCGTCGTCGCCCGGCCGTGGCCGAAGGTGAAGGTGCGCCCGTCTCGAGACGTGGCGCGAGCCGCTTCCAGGTCTGGTCCGCTCACTCCGACACCTCCCGGACTCGTCGACCGCAGGGCTGGTCAGGTCGTCACACGCTGCCAGCGTCGCCGACGCGGCGGCTCCCCCAACGCGGATGAGCCAGTCCCAGCGCGGTCTACTTGTCCCGCACGGTTCGTCCGGGAGGCGAGAGGAGGCAGCGGTGGCCAGCCCCTCGACGATCGCGGCCGCCAGCCTGGTGAGCGGCGGCCGCCAGCGCAGCGATGCCGTGGTCGAGCTCGCGAACGGGCGGGTGACCGGGGTCCGCGACCAGGCGCCGGGCGAGCGGTACGACGTGGTGCTCCCGGACGGCGTGCTCGTGCCCGGCCTGGTCGACATGCAGATCAACGGGTGCTTCGGCGTCGACTTCGCGACCGCGACCCCCAGCGACTGGAGCATGGTCGCCGCCCGGATGCCCGAGACCGGGGTCACGGCCTTCGCGCCCACCTTCATCACCGCCCCGGTGGCCGAGCTTGCCGCGTCGCTGCGCCGGCTGGCCGAGGTGCACGCCGAACCCCCGTCCGGGTCGCGGGTCCTGGGCGCCCACGTCGAGGGCCCCTTCCTCTCGGAGGTCCGGCGCGGGGCGCACAACCCGGCGTACCTCTGTGATCCGACCCCGGACGCGGTCGGGACCCTGATCGATGCGGGGCCGCCCGGGACCCTTGCCGTGGTGACGCTGGCGCCCGAGCGCGCGCATGCCCTCGAGGCGATCAAGCTCCTGACCGACGCCGGGGTTCTGGTCAGCGTCGGGCACAGCGACGCGACCGGTGCCCAGGTGGCGGCAGCCGCGGACGCCGGGGCGCGGGCCGTCACCCACCTGTTCAACGCCCAGCGCCCGCTGCACCACCGCGAGCCCGGCGTGCCCGGTCACGCGCTCGTGGACGACCGGCTCGCCCTCGGGCTGATCGTCGACTTCCACCACGTGGCGGCGGACGTGGTGCTGCTGGCCTTCCGCGCCGCTGGCGAGCGCATCGTGCTGGTGACCGACGCGGTCGCGTCCGCCGGCATGCCGCCGGGACGCTACGTGCTGGGCGGCGAGCCGGTGCTGGTCGAGACCGGCCGGCCCCCGATGCGCGAGGACGGTGTCATCGCCGGGTCGGGGCTGCGGCTGGACGAGGCGGTGCGCAACACGGTCGACCTCGGGGTGCCGCTCGTCGTTGCCGTCGATGCCGCGACCAGGCGACCCGCCGACCTGCTCGGCCGGGCAGACCTGGGCCGGGTCGAGGCCGGAGCGCTCGCAGATCTCGCCTGGCTCGGGCCCGATCTGCTGACCCGCGCCAGCTGGGTCGCGGGCACGCCCGTCTACGGCGAGGGGGCCCTGCGGTGACCAGGATCAGCGGCGGTGGCAGTCGCGCCTCGATGGCGTCGCACACGAGGCGGAGCACCTCGACGCGCGCCCACCGCTTGTCCTCTGCAGCGATGACGTGCCAGGGCGCGGCGCCATGGTCCGTGCGCTCGAGCATGTCCTCCACGGCCTGCTCGTACTGCTGGCGCTTGTCACGGTTGCGCCAGTCCTCGTCCGTGAGCTTCCACGCCTTCAGCGGGTCGTGGCGCCGCCGCTCGAACCGGCGAGCCTGCTCCTCGGGCGTGACGTGCATCCAGAACTTGACGAGGATCATTCCCTCCGCCGCGAGCGAGGTCTCGAACTCGACGATCTCGCCGTAGGCGCGTCTCCACTGCTCCTCGGTGGCGAAGCTCTCCACGCGCTCGACCAGGACCCGCCCGTACCAGCTCCGGTCGAAGACGGCCATCCCGCCCTGGCCCGGCAGCTTCGGCCAGAAGCGCCAGAGGAAGTGGTGGCGCTTCTCGTCGTGGGTCGGCGCGGCGAACTGGGAGACGCGGACATGGCGGGGGTCGAGGTGGTCGACCAGGCGCTTGATGGCGCCGCCCTTGCCGGAGGCGTCCCACCCCTCGAAGACGACGCACAGCGGCGGCCCCAGCGCTCCTCCGATCTGCCCGCCCAGCGACAGCCGCAGATGCAGCAGCCGAGCCTGCTCCTCGGCCAGCCGCGCTGCCTCGTCCCGCCGCGACAGCCGGACGGTCAGATCCACCTCGTCGAGCCGGCCCATGGTGCGAGCCTGCCAGGAAGTGGCGTGCGGCGCCTCGTTTCGTGCCAGGCTGATTCGGTGACCGCAGCGGACCCCGCTCAGACGAACGCAGCCTGGGTCGTCGTCGGCATCGACAACGGCGGCACCAGCAACAACGCGACCGTGCTGACCCCGGCGAACGAGTTCCTCGTCGACGAGCTCGTCGAGGTGCCGAGCCGGGTCACCGAGGGCACGGCGCCAGCCGTCGAGGCGATGGAGTCCGCGCTGGACACCGTGCTGGCCGTCACCGGCCTCCCGCCGCTCGGCGGTGCGCGCGGTCGGCCTGGACACGCCGGGGCCCGCCAGCGCCGACGGTGTCATCTCGTCCCGGGGCTCGACCAACTTCTCCGACCAGCAGTGGTGGGGGTTCGACATCCGGGGTGCGCTGGAGGCCCGGCTGGGCCTGCCGGTGGTCTACAACAACGACGGCAACGCGGCCGCGCTGTACGCGCACCACGAGCACTTCGGCGCGGACGCCGTACGCCGGTCGTCGGTTGCCGCCATCGTGGGGACCGGTCTCGGTGGGGGCGTGGTCGAGCGGGGGCAGGTCGTGCGCGGCGCCGCCGGCATGGCCGGCGAGCTGGGCCACGTGATGATCCCGATGCAGGGACTGCTGGAGCCCGACCAGCCGCTGCCGCAGTGCAACTGCGGCAACGTCGGCGACGCGGAGAGCGTCGCGTCGCTCACCGGCATCGTCAAGAACCTGCTGCCCTACTGGCTCACCCGCTACCCCGACCATCCGCTCGCCGCCATGCCCATCGCGCAGGCCGCGAAGTCGGTGCGGGGGCTGGCGGCCGGCGGCGATGCCCTCGCGCTGAAGGTCTTCGAGCAGCAGGCGATCGCGCTCGGCCGGCTGTTCACCATCGCGGCGCAGTTCACCGACCCGCACGCCTACTTCGTCGGCGGCGGCGTGGTCGAGACCGAGCCGGCGTTCCGGTCCTGGTTCGTCGACACCGTGCTGGCGAACACGAACCTGCGGACCGAGCAGCGCGCGCTCTCGACCATCGAGCTGATCCCGCACCTGGACATGGCCGGGGCGCGCGGTGCAGCCGTTGCCGCGCTCGCCGTCGCCGCTCGCCAGTCCGACCGACTCCTAGTCTCGGCGTCCGTTCACGTCGCAGAGCGCTGGACGAACACGCCGGTCATCGCCCGTTGGGACAGATGTCCTGGTGGATCTGGTCTGCCAGCGCCTGCCACTTCTCGGCGTACTCCGGCTCGTCGTGCATACGCGCGAGCCGTGCGCCACGGTCGAGGGCGACCCAGCACATGAGCTTGCTGCTGACGAAGTGCTGAGGCTCGCCGCGGACCTCCCAGATGCCGCGGTCGGGCTCCTCCCAGTGCTCGGCCGCGCACTCGACCTGGCGTTTGAGCACTGGCCAGAGCGACTCGGGCAGCTGGTCACGGGACCGTGCGTGCAGGTAGACGGAGTCGAGGACCGCCCCCACACATCGTGCTGCCTCTGCCGGTAGGCCCCGTTGCCGATCCGAACCGGGAACGCGCCTTCGTAACCAGACAGGTGTGTCAGCGTCTCCTCATCGAGCTGACGCTCGCCGCCGACGCCGTACATCACCTGCAACTCGTGTCCGTCCCGGCAGGCGTCCGCGACGAAGTAGAAGAAGTCATCGGCCTCGCGGTCGAAACCGAGTGTGTACAGGCCCCACAGAGCAAAAGTGGAGTCGCGCACCCATGCGTACGGTAGTCCCAGTTGCGCTCGCCGTGTGGCGTCTCCGGCAGTGACGTGGTCGCGGCGGCGAGCAGCGCTCCGGTGGGTGCGTAGGTGAGGCCCTTGAGCGTCAACGCGCTGCGTTGGAGATAGCTGCGCCACGGGTGGTCGGGGAAGTCACCGAGGGTGATCCACTGCCGCCAGTACTCCTGGGTCCGCTCGAGCCGCTCGGTGGCCTCATCGAGAGTCCGCGCCGTGGGAAGCGGGGACCACGACAGGGCCACGAAACGACGGTCGCCCTCGACCAGACGGGTGCGTGCGTGCAGCCCCGCACCCTCGATGCCCGGCCGCAGGTCCGTCGTCACCCGGAGCTCGACCCCGTCGTCGTCAGCGGTGGCCACCAGCTCCCCGTAACCGTCACCCTCGTACTGCCATGTCGGCTCGCGCTGCCCGTAGTCGAACGAGGGCTCGCAGGTCATCGACAGGTCCACCGATCCACTCATGCATCGGACGGTGCGGAGCAGGCAGTGCTCGGCGTCGAAGTCGGTGGGCGATCGACGGTGCGTTCGCGAGCGTTCGCTGACGTTGTGCCACGGGCCCATGCACAGGGCATCGCGGACGAGCAGCCATCCGGTGCGTGTCTGCCACGTCGTCTCGACCACCAGGCTGCCAGGCAGGTAGCGCCGGGCGGCCGGCACCATCTCGTCGTAGGGGCCGATCCGGAAGGCGCCCGCCCCCGGTCAAGCAATGCGGCGAAGATGCTGGGGGAGTCCGGCCGGGGGATGCACATCCACTCCACCGCTCCGCTCGGCGCGACGAGACAGTTGGTCTCGCAGTCGGACAGGAACGCATAGTCGGCGATGGGCGGGAAGGGACTCCGTCCGGACAGCTGGTCCGGCCCGGCGCTCGCGAGGATGTATCTCGCGGCGTCTTCGTCCATGCTTGAATCGACCGGTCCCGCCTGGGCTCGCTGCTCGAGCGGGAGCGCGCCGAGTTCGTCGCCCGCAACCCGCGCTCGCACACGGCGTACAAGAGCTCGGAGCACCTGTTCGGCCGGGTCCCGATGACGTGGATGAACAAGGCCGCCGCCGGTTTCCCGGTCTACCTGGCGCACGCGCGCGGCGCGCGGGTGACCGACATCGACGGGCACGAGTACGTCGACCTGTGCCTGGGCGACACCGGCGCGATGGCCGGTCACTCGCCGGCGCCGACCGTCGCGGCGGTGCAGCGGCGGTTCGGCGAGCTCGGCGGCGCGAGCGCGATGCTGCCGACCGAGGACGCGGAGTGGGTCGGCGCCGAGCTCAGCCGCCGGTTCGGGATGGCGGCGTGGAGCTTCTCGCTGACGGCCACCGACGCCAACCGCTGGGTGCTTCGGCTGGTGCGGGCCGTCACCGGCCGACCCAAGATCCTCGTCAACAGCTACTGCTACCACGGCAGCGTCGACGAGTCGCTGATCGTCGTCGGGCCTGACGGTCACGGCGAGAGCCGCGAGGGCAACGTCGGGGCGCCGGCGCCGGTCACGCAGACCAGCCGGGTCGCCGAGTACAACGACCTGGCCGGCCTCGAGCGCGAGCTGGCCGCCGGCGACGTCGCAGCCGTGCTGATGGAGCCCGCGCTGACCAACATCGGCATCGTGCTCCCCGAGCCCGGCTACCTGGACGGTGTGCGGGAGCTGACCCGGCGGTTCGGGGTGCTGCTCATCAACGACGAGACGCACACGTTCTCGGCCGGCCCGGGTGGCTGCACTCTCGCGTGGGGCCTCGAGCCCGACCTGGTGACCGTCGGCAAGGCGATCGCCGGTGGCATCCCGGCCGGTGCCTACGGCATGTCCGCGGAGCTGGCCGACCGGCTGCAGCAGCGCACCGACCTCGACCTGATCGACATGGGCGGAGTCGGCGGGACGCTCGCCGGCAACGCGCTGTCGACCGCGGCGACCCGGGCGACCCTCGAGCACGTGCTGACCGATGCTGCGTTCACCGGCATGACGGCACTCGCGACCCGCTTCACCGAAGGCGTGCAGCGGGTGATCGACGAGCAGGGGCTGGCCTGGTCGGTCAACCAGCTCGGCGCCCGCGCGGAGTACCGCTTCGTCAGTCCCGCGCCGCGCAACGGCACCGAGTCACATCGCGCCCAGGACTCCGACCTGGACGACTACCTCCACGTCTACCTCGCCAACCGGGGCATCCTGCTGACGCCGTTCCACAACATGGCCCTGATGTGCCCGGCGACGACGGAGGCCGACGTGGACGCGCACCACGAGGTGTTCGCCGCGGCGGTGCGGGAGCTGGTCGGCTGAGCGCTCAGCCGAACCGGAAGACGGTGCTGGTCCGGTAGGTCTCGCCGGCGCGGAGCACGGTCGACGGGAACGCCGGCTGGTTGGGGGAGTCCGGGAAGTGCTGGGTCTCCAGGCAGAACGCGTCGCCCTTCTGGTAGGCGCGGCCGCCCTTCCCGACCACCGTCCCGTCCAGATGGCTGCCGGTGTAGAACTGCACGCCGGGCTGGTCGGTCCAGACCTCGAGCGTGCGACCGGTCGTCGGCTCGCGGACCTGCGCTGCCAGCCGCTCGCCCCCGCGCTCGGAGTCGTCGATCACCCAGTTGTGGTCGAAGCCGCCGGCCGCACGCCGTACCTGCTCGTCTCCCTGCCCGTCGCGCAGGGCCGCGCCGATCGGCCGGAAGGAGCGCAGGTCCATCGGTGTCCCGGCCACGCGCGGCCAGCTCGCCGGTCGGGATCAGCACCTCGTCGACCGGGGTGAAGCGGCTCGCCCGCACCCGCACCTCGTGGTCCTCGACGGAGCCCGCGCCGGCACCGGCGAGGTTGAAGTAGGAGTGGTTGGTCAGGTTGACGACGGTCGCCCGGTCGGTCGTCGCCTCGTAGGCGATGCGCAGGTCCGACCCGCTGACCGTGAAGGTCACGCTCGCCGTCAGCTGTCCCGGAAAGCCCATGTCGCCGTCGGGGCTCACGTGGGAGAGCTCGACCGAGTCAGCACTGGCGGCCCGCGCCGACCACAGGGCCTTGTCGAAACCGACCGTCCCGCCGTGCAGGCAGTTGGGCCCGTCGTTGACGGGCAGCTGGTGCTCGGCGCCGGCCAGGGTGAACCGCCCGCCCGCGATCCGGTTGGCGTAGCGCCCGATCGTCGCCCCGAAGTACGGATGCGGCGCCAGGTAGCCGGCGAGGTCGTCGAAACCCAGGACGACGTCGTCAACCCGGCCGTCGCGGTCGGGGACCAGCACCGACTGGATGGTCGCGCCGTAGGTCAGCACCGCCACCTGCAGCGCGTCGCCGCCCAGGACGAACCGCTCGACGCTGCGCCCGTCGTCCAGCCGGCCGAACTCGCTGCTCTGCACGACCCCTATCCCCGCTCCTCGGTCGCTCGGCGCCGCCTCGTGGCCCGGGCGGGCGGGGGTCCGGCGGGCAGCTTTGAGCTCGGCCTCGGCGACGTGGCGGCGACCGGCGACGAGGCGGTCCCGGACTCTCCGCTCCAGGTCACGCAGCGTCGCGTAGTAGCCGTCGTCGTACTCCTCCACCACCTGGAAGGTCCACCGACCGGCGAGCACGTTGCGCCCGATCATTTCGGTGGCCACCTCGTCGGCGAGGTCGTCGGCACCCGCGTCGCGCAGCAGCCGCACCGCGTCGTCGAGCATGAAGTCGGCCTTGCCGGTCAGCCGGTGCAGGGCGTAGAGGTGACCGCGCAGCTCCTCGACGACCTCGAGGGTCTCGCTCATCACGCCGGCGGCTTCGACCGCCGCGTCCGTCGCGCCGGCCGGTCGACGGTCCAGGCCGCGCTCGGGGTCACGTTCGGTCACAGCCGGTGGTCTGCCCGGGTCATGTCAGGAGAAACTAGAGCCATGGCCCACAACGGCACCAGCCTGACCCGAACCGCCATCTCGGCCACCCTGCACTGCCTGACCGGCTGCGCCATCGGTGAGGTGCTGGGCATGGTCATCGGCACCGCCCTCGGCTGGGGCGACGTCGCCACGATCGTGCTGGCCATCGTCCTCGCGTTCTTCTTCGGCTACCTGCTGACGTTCCTGCCCGTCCGTCGGGCCGGCCTCGAGCTTCGGCGCGGCCGTGAAGGTGGCGCTCGCCGCCGACACCGTGTCGATCCTGGTGATGGAGATCGTCGACAACGCGATCATCCTCGCGGTGCCGGGGGCCATGGAGGCCGGCCTGTCCGACCCGCTGTTCTGGGGCAGCCTGGCGGTCGCGCTCGCGGTGGCCTTCGTCGTCACGGTGCCGGTCAACCGGGCCATGATCGGGCGCGGCCGTGGGCACGCGGTGGTCCACCAGTACCACCACTGACCGAGCCCCGCGCCGCCCGCCGTACCGCCCGCATGCCGGGCATCCGCGCGATCCCCAGGCCCCGTCCCCTAGGTTGTTCGCCGATGAGAGTCGGTGTGCCCGCAGAGACGCAGTCGGGAGAGCGGCGCGTTGCGCTGGTGCCCGATGCCGTGCCGCGCCTGGTCGCGGCCGGGCTCGAGGTCGCCGTCGAGTCGGGAGCCGGCCTCCCGGCGTTCGCCTCCGACGACGCCTACCGCGACGCCGGGGCAACGGTCGTGGCCGACGTTCTTGCCGACAGCGACGTGGTCCTCGGTGTCGCGCCGCTGAGCCCCGAGCAGGTCGACCGGCTGCGCGCCCGGCACGATCACCATCAGCTTCCTGCCCACCGACGACGCCGCCCGGGTCGAGCGGCTGGCCGCCCGCGGGGTCACGGCGTTCTCGATGGAGCTGGTCCCCCGGATCTCCCGGGCGCAGTCGATGGACGCCCTCACCTCGCAGGCCCTGGTCGCGGGCTACCGCTGCGCCCTCGTCGCCGCCCAGCGGCTGCCGCGGTTCTTCCCCCTGTTCATGACCGCCGCCGGCACCGTCGCGCCGGCGAAGGTGCTCGTCCTCGGCGCCGGCGTCGCGGGCCTGCAGGCGATTGCCACGGCCCGCCGGCTCGGCGCGGTGGTGCAGGCGTACGACGTGCGCGCTGCCTCCGCCGACGAGGTGCGCTCGATGGGCGCCACGTTCATCGAGCTGGACCTGGAGGCCCTCGAGGGCGCCGGCGGCTACGCCCGCGAGATGACCGACGACCGGGCCGCCCGCCAGCGGGAGCTCCTCACGCCCTACCTCGCCGAGTCCGACGCCGTCATCACCACCGCGGCGGTCCCGGGGCGCAAGGCGCCGCTGCTCGTGACCGCCGACATGGTCGCGGCGATGCGGCCCGGGTCGGTGGTGGTGGACCTGGCCGCCGAGAGCGGCGGCAACTGCGAGCTGTCCCGGCCGGGTGAGGACGTGGACCACAACGGCGTGCTCGTGTGGGGCGCCAAGGACCTCGCCTCGTCGATGCCGGTGCACGCCAGCCAGCTCTACGCGCGCAACGTCTCCAACCTGCTGCTCCTGATGACCCACGAGGGGGAGGTCGTGCCCGACTTCGACGACGAGATCGTGGCGACGGCCTGCGTGACGGGGCGGCCCGCATGAGCGAGGACATGGCGCTGCTGACCATCTTCGTGCTGGCGTGCTTCGTCGGCTTCGAGGTCATCTCGAAGGTCTCCACGGTGCTGCACACGCCGCTGATGTCCGGTGCCAACGCGATCCACGGCGTGATCCTGGTCGGCGCGATCATCGCGACCGGGCAGACCGAGGACACGCCGGCGCTGGTGCTCGGCCTCGTGGCGGTCCTGCTCGCGACGCTCAACCTGGTCGGCGGGTTCGTGGTGACCGACCGGATGCTGGAGATGTTCGGGCGTGGCCGCCGCAAGCCGGCTGACCGGACACCGGCCGACGGCGCAGGGGAGCCGGGACGGTGAGCCAGGACTGGGCGACCTCGCCTATCTCGTGGCGGCGGTGTGCTTCATCCTCGCCCTCAAGGGACTGTCCGGCCCGAAGACCGCCCGCAGCGGCAACCTGATCGGCGCGGCCGGCGCGATCCTCGCGGTCGGCGTCGTGTTCGCGGCCGAGGATCTCGACCACGTCGTGCCGATCGTCGTGACGATCGTCATCGGTGCCGTGATCGGGACGGTCGTGTCCCGCCGGGTGGCGATGACCGCCATGCCGCAGCTGGTGGCCGCGTTCAACGGGGTCGGCGGCGGTGCGGCCGCGATGGTGGCGCTGCTGGAGATGTCCGACGCCGACGTCGGGCCCGACGTTGGTGGCGGCGCTGTTCACCGTCGTGCTCGGGTCGATCAGCTTTGCCGGCTCGGCGGTGACGTTCGCCAAGCTGCAGGAGCTGATCACCGGGCGGCCGATCACGTTCCCCGGTGGACCCTTCCTCTTCGGCGGCCTCGTCCTGGCCGACATCCTCGCCTGCTGGTGGGCCTACGAGGAGCAGCTGACGCACTCCGCCGAGCTGCCGGCTGCACTCGTCGTACTCATCTCGCTCCTCGTCGGCGTCCTGTTCGTGCTGCCGGTCGGCGGCGCGGACGTGCCGATCGTGATCTCGTTGCTCAACGCCTTCACCGGGTTGACGGTGGCGGCGAGCGGCTACGTGCTCGGCAACACGCTGCTGATCGTCGCGGGCACGCTCGTCGGCGCCTCCGGCACGATCCTCACCCGGATGATGGCCGCGGCCATGGGCCGGTCGGTGTCGAGCATCCTGTTCGGGGCGTTCCAGGGCGGGTCGACGGCCGGCTCGCAGGAGGCGAGCGACCGGCCGGTGCGCTCGGCGCAGCGCCGAGGACGTCGCCGTGCTGCTGGGCTACGCGCGCAAGGTCGTCATCGTGCCCGGCTACGGGCTGGCGGTCGCCCAGGCGCAGCACACGATCCACGAGCTGGTCGAGATGCTGGAGGCGCGCGGCGTCGACGTCACCTACGGCATCCACCCGGTGGCCGGCCGGATGCCCGGACACATGAACGTGCTGCTGGCCGAGGCGAGCGTGCCCTACGAGAAGCTCAAGGAGATGGACGAGGCCAACTCCGCGTTCGCCCAGACCGACGTCGCCCTCGTGGTCGGGGCCAACGACGTGGTCAACCCGGCGGCCAAGACCAGCCCCGGCAGCCCGATCTACGGCATGCCGATCCTCACCGTGGACGAGGCGCGAGCGGTCGTGTTCCTGAAGCGGTCGATGCGGCCCGGCTTCGCCGGCATCGAGAACGAGCTGCTCTACGACCCGAAGACCACGCTGCTGTTCGGCGACGCCAAGGACTCCCTCACGAAGGTGCTGCAGGCCCTGAAGGCGCTGTGACGTAGGTCGCGTTCCCGTAACCCACCTCCACGGGCAGTCGTTGTGAGGGGAGAACCGACCGGGAGGACTGTGCTCATGCACGAGGACCGGCGCGAGAAGCTGCACCGGGCCGTGGACGAGGCGGCCAGGGCCGAAGAGGACCACGACAAGCAGCAGCGCAACGCGGGGGTGGCCATCGGCCTGCTGTTCCTGCTCGTGCTCGCGCTGCTGGTCGCCGTCGTGACCGGCGGCACCGACGCGCTCAGCCCCTGACCCGCCCTCCCCCGAGTTGTCAGACTCCGGTGGCGTCCCCGCACAGCGTTCTGACGAGTCACAGGAGCGGGGTCAGACCACGCCGTACAGGCGGTCGCCCGCGTCGCCGAGCCCGGGGACGATGTAGCCGAGCTCGTTGAGCCGCTCGTCCAGGCCCGCCGTGACGACCGAGACCGGCACCGTCGACGAGCCGAACGCCTTCTCCATCACGGCCAGCCCCTCGGGCGCGGCCAGCAGGCAGATCGCGGTGATGTCGTCGGCGCCGCGGTCGAGCAGGAAGGTCAGGGCGGCCACCAGCGTGCCCCCGGTCGCCAGCATCGGGTCGAGCACGTAGCACTGGCGCCCGGAGAGGTCCTCGGGCAGCCGGGTCGCGTAGGTCGAGGCCTGCAGCGTGTGCTCGTCGCGGATCATGCCGAGGAAGCCCACCTCGGCCGTGGGCAGGAGCCGCATCATCCCGTCGAGCATCCCCAGGCCGGCCCGCAGGATCGGCACCACCAGCGGCTTGGGGGCGGCGAGGCGGACCCCGGTCGTGGGCGCCACCGGGGTGACGATCTCCACCGGATAGGTGCGAACGTCGCGGGTCGCCTCATAGGCGAGCAAAGTGACCAGCTCGTCGGCCAGCCGGCGGAACGTCGGGGAGTCGGTCTGCTCGTCCCGCAGCGCGGTCAGCTTGTGGGCGATGAGGGGATGGTCGGCGACATGGGTCCGCATGGCCCAACAACCTAGCCGTGAGTCCCGAACCTCTGCCACGATGCCCGCGGGCCTGCTTGTCCGCGGCCCGTGAGCGCCGGCGGAGGTGGGAGATGGCGGAGGAGACCATGGTCGACTTCGCCCTCGTGGCCTACCTCGAGGACGGCCAGTGGCAGGTCGGCTCCCTGCCGCCCCGGGCGGCCGAGGACATGCACGCCTTCGTGCACGCGCTGCGCCAGCAGCAGTCCGACGGGGTGGCGCTCGGGCTGTGCTCCTACGGCGACGACTTCTTCCTCGCGGTGCGGCTGCACGGCGAGGACGTCCGGGTGCTGCTCTCCGACGTCTCGGCGGTGGGCGAGTGGCCGATCGCGCAGCAGGCGCTCGAGCTGATCGACGAGCCGGAGCCGGAGGACGACGGCGACGTCGCGCCCGGCGGCGACCTCGGGATCTTCGCCGACCTCGGGGTCAGCCCGATGGAGGTGGCGGCGATCTGCGGGGAGCTCGAGCTCTATCCGGACGAGATGCTCGGGCAGATCGCGACGCACATCGGGTTTGGGCCCCAGTTCGAACAGGCAGTTGACCCGGACAAGGCGTAGGACGGACTGGGAGTCAGGGTGGCCTACTTCACCGCGGTGCTGCTGCGCGACGGCGACAAGTGGTCGTCCCGCGACGTCGACCTGGACGACCTCAGCGACCTCGGCGAGCTGGCCGACCGGCTCCGCCTGATCGAGGCCGGGGACGAGCCCGTCCTGGTGATGATCGAGCGCGAGGACGCCTGGTGGGCGGTGGTCCGCGTCGACGGCGACGAGGACCCCCGGGTGTTCGTCTCCGATGCCACCGGGGCCCCGGCCAGCCCCTACGGCCGGTTCCTGGACACCCCGAGCACCACCGGCGACGAGGCCGCGACCGAGGGCGCCTGCGGCGGTGACTTCGACGTGCTCGCCGACCTCGGCACGTCTCCGGACGATCTGCGCGACATGTGCGAGGACGAGACGGTGCCGATGGACGCCCTGGCCGCGGTGGCCGAGGCAGGCGGGTTCGCCGAGCTGCTCGACTCCCTACGCTGACGGGCGTGCAGCAGCGGTACGACGAGTGGATGCGGCTCGCGCTGGACGAGGCGCGGCTTGCCCTCGCCACGGACGACGTGCCGGTCGGCGCGGTCGTGGTCGACGGCTCGGGCGAGGTCGTCGGTCGCGGTCACAACGGGCGCGAGGCGCTGGCCGACCCGACCGCGCACGCCGAGATCGTCGCGCTGCGCGAGGCCGCTGCCCGCCTGGGCTCGTGGCGGCTGGACGGCTGCACGCTGGTGGTCACGCTGGAGCCGTGCACGATGTGCGCGGGGGCGCTGGTGCTGGCCCGGGTGTCCCGGCTCGTCTACGGGGCGGTCGACGAGAAGGCCGGCGCGGTCGGGTCGCTCTGGGACGTCGTACGGGACCGCCGCCTCAACCACCGGCCCGAGGTCGTGGCCGGCGTCCTCGCCGACGAAGCGGCCGAGGAGCTCCGCTCGTTTTTCCGGACCCACCGCGACGTCCGGTAACCTCTCCGGCGGTGGCGTGTCCGAGCGGCCGAAGGAGCACGCCTCGAAAGCGTGTGACGGTGCAAGCCGTCCGTGGGTTCAAATCCCACCGCCACCGCGGAGAAGTCACCTGGTCCGGACGAGTCCGGTCAGGTGGCAGCACGCCATCCTGGAGCACGGACCGACGACTGTGGCGGCGAGGTGCCGGGTGATGACGTGTCCAGACCGCGGCTGACCTGGCAGCGCCGCGTGGCCCGGCTGGGCTGGGTCACTGTCAGCCTGGCCGTGGCCGCCGTGCTCCTCGGCCTCGCGGCCTGGCGCTGGTCAGCCAGCGAGCACCGCCGCTCGTCCAGGACCCGCCGCAGCACACGCAGAGGCGCTGCTGCCGGTCAACGTGCAGCTCCGCGCTCACGCGCCTGGTGACCGTACTGGTCGACGGCCTGGCCCTCGGCGCCTTCTTCGTCGGGATGGCCGCGACCCAGACGGCGACCGCCATGCGGGTGCTCGCCCGCGACCGGCGCATCCCCGAGCCGTTGCCCCGCGAGGCCGCGAAGGCGCGCCGGCTGGTCCTCGGGCCGGTCGGTGATGCGGGCGCTGCGGGTGGATAGCCGCCCGACTCGCCCATCGTCAGCCCTCCCCGCTGGCCGACGCCGCCCAGGTGGCGCTGCGGTGCACCGTGCTGATCCCGGCGCACGACGAGCAGGCGGTCCTGGCCCGCACCCTCGACTCCCTGTCGCAGCAGACCAGGTCACCGGACCGCGTCATCGTCATCGCCGACAACTGCACGGACGCCACAGCGCAGGATCGCCGCGCGAGCACGGCGTCGAGGTCGTCGAGACGGTGGCCAACACCGCAGAAGAAGGCCGGTGCGCTCAACCAGGTGCTGACCCGGCTGCTGCCGGAACGCCGAGCGCAGCCGACGTCATCGCTCGTGATGGACGCCGACTCGACCATCGACGCCCGACTTCCTCGAGGTCGGGGCTGCGGCGGATGGACGACGACCCCGACCTGATCGCGGTGGGCGGCCTGTTCTCCGGTGAGGACGGCGGCCGGTCTCCTCGGCCAGCTGCAACGCAACGAGTTCACCCGCTACCAGCGGATCATCGGGCGCCGCGAGGGCCGGGTCTTCGTGCTGACCGGCACCGCGTCCGTGTTCCTGCGGATACGCGCTGCGAGCAGTGGCCGAGGCTCGGGGCGAGCCTGATCCCCGGGACTCCCGGGAAGGTCTACGACACCCTCGCGATGACCGAGGACAACGAGCTCACCCTGGCGTTGAAGACGCTCGGGGCGCAAGATGACGTCGCCACCGCAGTGCCGCGTCACCACCGAGATCATGTCGACTGGTCGCGACCTGCGGCGCCAGCGGCTGCGGTGGCAGCGCGGCGCGGTGGAGAACATCGGGGCCTACGGCTTCACCCGCGCGACCGCGCCGTACTGGGGCCAGCAGCTCGGGCTCGGATACGGCATGATCGCGCTCAACGCCTACCTGCTCCTGATGACCGTTCGGCCTGCTGGCCTCGGACAGCGTTCCGCTGGTCGCCGTTCTGGATCGCGATCGGCTGCATCTTCCTCCTGGAACGGCTCGTGACGGTGTGGGCTGCCGGGTGGCGCGGCAGGGCGCTGGCGGCGCCGGTGGTCATCGAGCTCGGCTATGCCCTGTTCCTCCAATCCGACGTTCGTGACGTCGCTGCGTGCAGATCGCCACCGGCCGCAAGGCGGGCTGGAACTACGTGCCGAGGGAGGCGCTGGGCGCCGTTGCCCTGCCGGCGCTGGTCGGGGGTGCGCAATGGTGGCGGCGGTGGAGCCCGCTGCCGTCCTCGGTGCTGCAGTCGGTGTGGTTCGAGGCGCTGGGCGCTGTTCGTCGGCGTCAACACCCTGGTGTTCGCCGCCCTCAGCGTGCTGCAGATGCTGCCGCCGGTGCGCCGGACGCTGCATCGGCGCGGCATCACCCCAGCCGGATGATCAACGGCGACGCCCCGGTGGTCCACTCGACTTGGGCGACCGTGGAGTCCCGCACGCAGGAGAGTGAGATGAGCGGCACCGACGCGAGCGCAAAGGCACAGGCCGTTCTGGTCGTCACGTGTCTGTCGACTCTGGTGGTCAACGCGAACACGTCTGCGGTGAGCATCCTGCTCCCGGCCATCAGTGCCGACACCGGGATGTCTGTCACGACCTTGCAGTGGGCCGTGACCGGCTACTCGCTCGTGGGAGCCGCGACCATCGTGACCTCCGGCTCGCTCGGTGACGTGTTCGGCAGGAAGCGCATCTTCCAGCTCGGCCTGGTGCTCTTCATCGCCTCCTGCGTGCTCATTGCCCTCTCCGACTCGGGGGGCATGGTCATCGCCGGGCGGTGCATCCAGGGCGCATCGGGTGCGACGATCCTGGCCTGCGGGCTCAGCCTGCTGACGGTGGGCACGCCGAGTGAGGGAAAGCTGCGAGCGGTCTCGCTGTGGGGGGCGGCGGCAGGTGTGGGCGCCGCCGCCGGGCCGCTGCTGGGCGGGGTTCTGGTGGAGCTGTCGGGCTGGCAGGGGTTGTTCTGGGTGGACGCCGGCGTCGCCGCGGTGTGCATGGCGATGACGGCCGCCTCGGTGAGCGAGTCGCGCGACCCGGACCGGCCCCGCTCGATCGACATCGGCGGGAGCCTGCTGGTCGCGCTCACCCTCACCCCTTCGTGCTCGCTTGAGCAAGGGCACCGACTGGGGGTGGACGTCGCTGGCCACGCTCGGGTGTGTGGCCCTGTCCGTGGTCGCGGGATTCGCCTTCGTCGCGGTGGAGAAGCGGGTCGCCGTCCCGATGCTGGACCTGGCCCTGCTGCGCAACCGGGTCCTGGTCACCTCGACGATCGCGATCCTCATCGGCGCCGGCACCATCAACGCGCTGATGTACCTGGTCAGCCTCTACTTCCAGGACCCGTCCACCCTCGGGCTCAGCTCGTTGCAGGCCGGCCTGGCGACGTTGCCGGCGACCGCGGGACTGGTGGTGATCGCCCCCTTCGTGCCGCGGTTCGCAGCCCGGTTCGGCGGTCGCCAGGTCGTCGGTGCCGGGTTCGTGATCACCGCCGGGGGGTTCGCGGCGATGGGCCTCGTCGAGAGCTCATGGCGGTACGGCGCCTTCGTCCTTCCCCTGGTGGCCGTCGCGGTGGGGATGGGACTGTCGAACGGGCCGGCCACGTCGGCCTCGACGGCCTCGGTCTCACCGGCCCAGGTGGGCTCCGCCTCCGGCGTGTCCAACATGGCCCGTTACGTCGGTGCCGCCGTGGCGACAGCGCTCGCTGCGTCGATCTACGGCAGCGTGATCGCGGACCGGACCGCCGAGGGCCGGTCGCCGGCCGAGGCCCTGAGCTCCGGCCTGGCAGCGGCCTCCTGGGTGATGGCAGTGTTCAGTCTCGCCGGCGTCGTCATGGCCGTGGTCATGGGTCGTCACCAGGCCGCGCGGGGCACGCTGGCCGACTCGGCCGCAGCCGCGGCCGCCCACACGCACACGCTGCCGACCTCGGCGACGCCGGTGGCGACCTCGACCAGCCCCTGACGCGCAACCTCCCCCGTGGTGGAGGATGCCTGCTGATGCGCCGCGGCAGGACGCTCGTCCCGTGGATCTCGCCGGTTCGTGGAGTCACCCGTGAGCGACGACGGGTGCACCGTCACCTGGTGGGGCCACGCCACGGTCGAGATCCGCATGGATGGCACCCGCATCCTCACCGACCCGTTGCTGCGGCGGCGCATCGGGCCACTGCACTCGCGGGGGCACCGACCCGGCCGGCGTGAGGCTGTCGACTCCCTGTCGTCGGTCGACGCGGTGCTCCTGTCGCACCTGCACCACGACCACACCGACCTGCCCTCGGTCCGGCGCCTCGGGCCGAGGACCACGACGGTCGTCCCCGTCGGCGCCGAGGAGCTGCTGACGCGGCACGCCCGCGGCCCGGTCGTGGGACTGGCGGTCGGCTCACACGTGCCGATGCGTGGGGTGCGGATCCGTGCGACGGAAGCCCGCCACGACGGGACCCGGCACCGAGGGCACGCCGCCGAGGCGGTCGGCTACCTGGTCTCCGGCTCGCGCACCGTGTACTTCGCCGGCGACACCGAGGTGTTCGCCGGCATGGCCGACATCGCCGACGCCACACCGGGCGGCATCGATGTCGCGCTCCTTCCGGTGTCCGGCTGGGGGCTGACGCTCGGCTCGGGCCACATGGACGCTGCCGCCGCGGCGCAGGCGGTACGCCTGCTCCGGCCACGCATCGCCGTACCGATCCACTGGGGCACCCTGCGCATCCCGGTCGTGTGGCGCCTTCGCCGGAAGCACCTGCAAGGCGTCGCGGAGCGCTTCGCCGCCCTTGTCGCCGAAGCCGCACCATCGACGATGGTGGTCGTCCCGGAGCCCGGCGCCGCCATCGGGGTGCCGTCCCGCGCGGAGACCCGGCCGTGACCGGGCTTCGGCCGGTGTGGCGCTTCCTGCTCATCTGGGCAGTGTCCGCGGTCACGCTCCTGATCGCCGACTGGCTGCTGTCCGGATTCCACATCGACGGTACGGGCAGCCGCACTCGCCGCCGCCCTCCTCCTCGGCCTGCTCAACGCCTTGGTGTGGCCGGTGCTGGTCCGGCTGCTGTTGCCGCTCACCGTGATCACCCTCGGCCTGGCGCCACTGGTGTTGAACGCCGGCGATGGTCGCCCTCGTCGCACGGGCGCTCGACGGCGTCACGCCTCGACAACTTCTGGTGGGGCCTGGCCGTGACGGCGATCGTGACGGCGGTCGCCATGACGCTGACGGCTTTGCTCGCGCTCGACGACGACGACGTCGTCCTGCGGAAGCTGGCGAAGCCGCGCCGCTCTGATCGGCGGGCCGCAGGACAAGCGGCCGACGACGACCGACCGCCCGGGGTGATCTTCGTGCAGATCGACGGTCTCGCGCACCCGGTCCTGCAGCGCGCCATGCGCGACGGCAACGCGCCCACCATGGCCAGGTGGGTTGCGGAGGGCAGCCATGCGCTGACCCCGTGGACCACCGGCTGGTCCTCGCAGACCGGCGCGTCCCAGGCGGGCATCCTGCTGGGGTCCAACGCCGACATGCCGGCCTTCCGCTGGTACGAGAAGGACAACGGCCGCATGTTCGTCTCGAACCGGCCCCGGCATGCCGCCGAGCTCGAGCGTCGCCAGTCCACGGGTCGCGGGTTGCTCCACGCCGACGGCGCGAGCCGAGGCAACATCTTCACCGGGGACGCCGAGGACGCCGTGCTCACGATGGCCAGCGCGGGACGCAAGCGGGGTCGTATCGGCGCGGGCTACTACGCCTACTTCTCCCGGCCCTACTCGGCCATGCGCACCCTGCTCGGGCTCCTGGCCGAGGTCGTCCGCGAGTGGCAGCAGGCGGCAGTCCAGCGCCGCCGCGACGTGCGGCCGCGGGTGCACCGCGGCGGGTTCGTCTACCCCTTCCTTCGGGCGTTCACGACGGTGCTCACCCGCGACGTGATCGTCGCGACGCTGATCGGCGACATGCGGATGGGCCGGTCCGTCGTCTATGCCGACTTCGTCGGGTACGACGAGGTGGCGCACCACTCCGGCGTCGAGCGCTACGACGCGCTGGAGGCACTGCGGCGGCTGGACCACGAGCTGTCCCGGCTGGTGCGGGCCGCCGCCCAGATGGAGCGGCCGTACCGGTTCGTCATCCTCTCCGACCACGGCCAGAGCCAGGGCGCGACCTTCCGGAGCCGCTACGGCTACACCCTGGCCGAGCTGGTCGGCGAAGCCTGTCACCGGCGGGCCACCGACGCCGGCGAGCAGAACCCGACGTCAGCCGGTGAGGAGTCCTGGGGCTACGCCGGCGGGGCCCTGACCGAGATCGCGGCCGGTCCCGGCCTCGGTGGCCGCGCAGCGGGGCGGGTCACGCGGAACCGGCGCGAGGGCCCGGACGGTGAGGTTGTCCTCGGACCGAAGGCGGACGCGCCGGCCGACGAGGACGCCGACGCGGCGGAGGTCATGGTCCTGGCGTCCGGCAACCTCGGGCTCATCTACCTCACCCACGACCCGAACCGGTTGACCCGCGAGCAGATCGACGCCCACTACCCGGACCTGATCCCCACCCTGCTGGCGCATCCCGGCGTCGGCTTCCTGCTCGTCGCGACCGACGCACGCGGTCCGGTCGTCCTCGGTTCCGACGGCGAGCTCGAGCTGACGACGGGGGTGGTGACCGGCCTGGATCCGCTGGCGCCGTTCGGCGAGCACGCGCGCACGCAGGTCTCGTGGACCGACGCCTATCCGCACTGCGCTGACCTGATGGTGAACTCGCTCTGGGACGCACAGACCGGCGAGGTCGCGGCCTTCGAGGAGCTGGTCGGCTCGCACGGCGGCCTCGGCGGCGACCAGATCCATCCCTTCCTCCTGTACCCGGCCGACCTGCCGGCGCCGGCGGAGCACATCGTCGGAGCGGAGGAGGTGCACCGGCAGCTGTGCCGCTGGCTGGCGCATCTCGGTCACGTGGCGTTCAGCGACGCATCGTCGGACGTTCCCGTTCCCCGGCCGGCCGGGCCGTCCGTACCGGGGCCAGGACGCAGCGTCGAACCGACGCACTGATGTCACCCCGACGTCGCGAGAGCCGGCCGGTTGCTTCGTGGTTCATGGTCGTCCTGGCGACGTTGCTGGCGCTCGGCGCCTCGCTCGCCTGGTGGGCGAGCAGCACCCTGGCCGACGCCGACACGTTCGCGACGACGGCGACCGCGGCCCTGGCCGAGGACGACGTCAACGAGCTGCTGGCCGAGCGACTCGTCGACCGGTTCGCCAGCGACACCGTGCTCGGCACGTCCGGGAAACCGGTCGCCGTCGAGCTGACCCGCGGGGTCGTGCGCAGTGACGCGTTCGCCGGCGTGTTCCACGCCGCTGTTCGCACGACGCACGAACAGCTCGTGTCCGACCGCGACGACTCGGTGGCGGTCGCGCTGGCCGGGGCTGCACCGTTGGTCGACCCGGCGGTCGAGCCGACCGACCCCGCAGACGAACCGGTGAGCTCGGCAGTGGTCGCGGTGGTGAACTCCCCTGTCCTCGTGCGCATCGCCCACGTCCTGTCGTTCATGGACCTGGTGGCCTGGTTGTGCGCAGGCGGGTGGTTGCTGGTCTCCGGTGTCGCGCTCGTCGGGGCGGGCGACCGACGCCGGATGCTGCGCCGGCTCGCCGGGGGACTCGTCGTGGTCGGTGTGGTCGTGGTCGCCGGTGTGCTGACTGTTCGCGCTGTGGTGGGGTACGGCGATCCCGCTGACGTGCACGCAGCGGCCGCGACGCTGGTCGCTGTCTTCACCGACTCGTTGCTCCGGCTGGCCAAGGTGCTCGTTGCGCTGGGCGCGATCGTCGGGATCTGTGCGCTGACGACTCCCCCCACGATCGGCCAGACGTCACGGGCGGTGGCGGGCCGGGCTCAGTCCGCCTGGCGGCATCCGCTGGTGCGGGCGGCCGCACCCGTGCTCGCCCTCCTTGCCGGCGCGGCGCTCCTCCTCGAGCCGCAGGCCACGGTCGCCGCTCTCGTCCACGTGACCGGCCTGGCTCTCGTCGTCGGGGCAACGGTGGCGCTCGTCGGCGGGTTGGTTCGGGTGCTCGACCGAGGCAGGCCCGTTGCCGACCAGCCTCGGGCGGTGCGCAGCCTGGGTGCCACGGCACTGACCGCCGTGGTTGCCGGCGCCCTCGTGGCCCTCCTGGTCGCCGGCGCAGCGACCTCGGGCAGCGACGAGGCGGAGCTGCCGTCGGCGGACCCGGACGGCGCCGGGTGCAACGGGTTCGTCGGCCTGTGCGACCTGCGCCTCGACGAGGTGGCGCTCGCAGGCGCGCACAACGCGATGTCGTCGAGCGCCGAACCAGGCTGGCTCCTGGCCGACCAACGGCTGCCCATCAGCGGACAGCTGGCCCTCGGCGTACGGGCGATGATGCTCGACGTCTACCCCGGCTACGTCTCGGACGGCAGGGTTCGGACCGATCTCCGCGCCCCCGCCACAGCCGAGGCCGCGGCAGCGGACCTCGACGAAGAGGGTCGAGCGGCTCTGAAGGACCTGGGACTGACCATCGGCGCGATCCCTCCCGAGGGGGCGACCATCGAGGCCTACCTCTGCCACTCCCACTGCGAGCTCGGTGCCTCCAAGATGGTGGACAAGCTGCGCGACGTGGGCGACTTCCTTGCGCACAACCCCAACGAGGTCCTCATCCTCATCCTCCAGGACTACCTCCTCGGCCGAGCAGACCCAAGCGGTGTTCGAGGAGGCCGAGCTGATGTCGCGGGTGTGGCCGTTGAGCTCGAGCGGGCCCTGGCCGACCCTTCGTCAGATGATCCGCGCGCACCGCAACATCGTGGTGCTCAGCGAGAACCACGGTGGCGAGGTGCCCTGGATGCCGGCCGCCTACGACGTGACCGAGGAGACGCCCTACGCATTCGAGTCCCCGGAGGCCTTCACCTGCGCGCCCAATCGTGGGGGAACGGGCAAGCCGCTGTTCCTGGTGAACCACTGGATGGGCGGGGAGGGCAGCAAGCCGATCGAGGACGCGAAGCTCGTCAACACCCGGGACTTCCTCACCGAACGGCTCGCGGCGTGCCAGCGCGAACGCGGTCGTCAGCCGGGCATCCTCGCGGTCGACTTCGTGGACGTGGGTGACACCGTCGCGGTGGTCGCCGACCTCAACCGCTCGACCGTCGGCGACTGACCGACCGCGATCGATGGTCAGCCCGGCGAGCGCCCCTCCAGAAAGTCACGGCGTCGCCGTACGGCATCGACCAGGACCTTGGCGATGAGCCCGACGAGGACGAGGTCGACCAGCATCTGCGCGGTCACCAGTCCCCGCGCGGCCTCGGACCGCGGCGAGATGTCGCCGAAGCCCACCGTGGCGAGCACCGTCACCGTGAAGTACACCGCGTCGAGGCGGCTCAGGTCCTCGCTGAAGCTGTCGGACACGTTGTCGGCGACGGCCACGTAGGCGCTCGCGAAGACGAGGATCAGCAACGGGATGCACGTGGCCACCGCCTCGACAGCCCGCTGGGTGGGGTACTCCGACCGCGTCACGGCCCTGATCTGCCAGACCAGCACGACCACCACGACGGCCAGGCCGATGAACAACCGAACGGCCACCGTCCCCACGGGGCGCTCATCGATCGGGGCCGTGAGGTAGACGGCGAGGAGGACCCCGATGACGACGAGGATGCGGAGCAGCGCGCCGATGATCCGTCGGCGATCTGATCGGGTCACGGCGGGTCGTCAGGAGGATCCGGTGATGTTGCGATGAGCGGCGTGACCCACGCCGCTCTGCGATCCGGATCGATGAGCAGGGCCCGCACGAGCAGTGTCATGGGCACGGCCAGGAGAGCGCCGAGGGGGTCGAGCAGGAACGTCCAGACGACGAGGGACAGGAACGTCATCTCGGCACTGAGCCCAACCGTGGCTCCCACGTAGCGGGGCTGGATGAAGGTCTGGATGACGACGTTGAGTCCGCTGTAGACGACGATCACGGTGAGGGCCTTCGCCCAGCCATCGCTCAGCAGCGCCAGGAGTGCCGGGGGGGCGACGCCGATCACGAACCCGATGTTGGGGATGAAGTTGGTGATGAAGGAGAACAGTCCCCAGACGAGCGGCAGGGGAATACCCAGCAACCAGAGGGCGCCGGTGTCCAGCACCGCGACGATCGCACCGAACAGCGCCGTGACGACCAGGTAGCGCTGGGTGGCGCGGACGAAGTTGGCGAGGGACTTCGCGAGCTCGGGCTTGGCCCGCCGGAGGGTGGCAAAACGGGCCCCCAGCAGCGGAACTGCTGTGCACAGGAAGAACAGGAGGGTGACCAGGAAGAACAGGTTGCCCAGGGCACCGAGGACGCCCTTCAGCAAGTCCGAGAGGAGTGCGGTCAGCTTGGCGGGGTCGATCTGGTCCACTGCCGTTTCCGCCGGATCGGACGCGATGCCGTTGCTGGTGAGGAACCCCTTGAGATCAGCTCCGCAGCTCGGCAGCATTGTCGGCGTACTGGGGGAGCTGCTCGATGAGCTTCACGGCTGCCAAGGAGAGGCCGAAAACGAAAACCAGGAGCATCGCGCAGGCCGCGACGAGCGACAGCAGGGTCGCTGCCCAGCTCGGCCATCCGTGCCCCCGGGCCCAGTGGACCAGCGGAAGGACGGCGATCGTGAGAACCAGACCAAGCATGGTGGGCGCGATGATCTCGGCCCCGGCGCGGATCCCCGCCGCAGCCACCACCACTGCGGCCGCCCCGAGAATGAGCACCAGAGGCCGACCCAGGGCGGGCTGCGCCGCGCCGGTAGCCGGCCCCACCGCAGCAGGGGGGTGGGTCGTCACCATGGCCCCGACCGTAGGCCGACGATCGATCTTCATGCCTCGCCCGCACGGGATGAGGTGCCCCACCGCCGGTGGGAGTGATGGTGGTGCGTCCTGGAGACGCGACCAGGCTCAGGGCGGTGATGGTTGTGCGTTCGACGGGCGCCGGGTCGTGGAACCCTCGCGACAGTCTGCAGCGCGCCAAGGACCGCTCGCCTGCCTCCATCGTGCGCCTCGGCCTCCAGCTCACCCGGGAGTTTCAGCGCCTGGAGCCGTTCGACCGGGCCATGACACTCGCAGCACAGGCCTTCACCAGCATCTTTCCGCTGGTGATCGCCACCCTCTCGTTCTTGGATCGCCCGGATGCGGGCCGGCTGAGCGAGCAGCTGGCGGACACGCTCGGCCTTCCGTCGAGCTCTCGGTCGATCCTGGCGGACGCGCTTGCCGGACAGCGAGCGAGCAAGCCGCGACCTTCGGGGTCCTGGGCCTGTTGATCGTGCTGGTCAGTGCCACCAGCTTCTCGCGCGCACTGACCAGGATGTACGCCAAGGCCTGGTCGATTCCCTCGCCAGGCTGGTCGCAGCCCTGGCGCTGGATCGCCGCCGTCGTCGCGATCGCGGCCTCCGCCGTGCTTCTCCGAGCGTTGCAGCGGGCCGGTGAGGACAGCGACGCCGGGATGGCGGGGGCGCTGCTGGTGACCTTCCTGGTCAACTGCGTCCTGTGGACGTGGGTGCCGTCGGTCCTGCTGGCTCGGCAAGATCTCGTGGCCCTTGCTGGCCCCCGGCGGCGTGCTCATGGGCGTGGTCACGGTGGTGAGCTTCTTCGCGAGCAGGATCTACATGCCGCACGCGCTCGAGTACGCCGCGGAGAAGTTCGGCGATCTCGGCGTTGCCTTCACCTACATCGGCTGGCTCTTTGCTGTCGCGTTCGCCCTCATCGTGGCCACCGTCATCGGGGTCGTGCTTGCTCGAGAGCCTGGGCCGGTGTCCCGGTTCCTGGCGAGTCGTGCGAGCGGATCCGGGTCTGCGACAGCACCACCCGAACACATGTCATCCGGAACGAGTGATGCTCCGCGAGCCCAAAGGGGTCAGCCTGAGTCCGAGCAGTAGTTCCCAGACAACACGACCGGGTCGAGAGCCTGGTCAGGGGGCCGGCAATGCGACAGGCGACGTACGAGATCCACGTCCAGGGCCCGCTCAGTCCTGGCGTGCTGGCCCGTCTCGATGGCGCCACCAGTCAGGAGATCGGCGCCGAGACCGTCCTGCTCACTGCCGAGATCGACCAGGAGAGCCTGCATCAACTGGTCGCCCGCCTCGGGGAACTCGGGATCGAGCTGCTCGAAGTCCGGCAGGCCACCGATGGCGGATCGTCCCGCGCGTCGGGGAAGTCATGAGCCGCGACGAGCCTCGACGGGAACGTGAGGCCTACGAGGTCCGGGTCAACGGTCTGCTCGGACCGATCCTGCTTGGAGCACTTCCGCATTCGGCGGTGTCGTTGGAGCCGCGCCACACGCTCGTCGTGACCCGAGGCGGCCGTGCAGGGGACCTGGTGGATCTCCTGCGGCTTCTCCTGGACACCGGCATCGACGTGGTCAGCGTCCGGGAGATCAGCGCCAGCGAACGACCCTGAACGCGAGCGCCCTCCTAGTAGGACTTGATCTCCTTGCCGTGCACGGTCAGGGCGAGGATCACGAAGACGTCGAGAGCGATCACGGTGAGGCACCAGAAGGGGTACGCCGCGATGAACGCGAAGTTCAGCAGCGCGCTGATCCCCGCGAGCGCCAACGCCGACGATCCGGGCCCACATCTGACCGAGGAAGAGGCCGAGCCCTGCGCAGCCGATGATCACGCCGGCAATGAGGTGCGTCCATCCCCAGGCCGTGTAGTCCAGGTGCACGGTCAGACCGCTCTTGGTGACGAGGAAGTAGTCGGGGTCGAGGACCGCGACGAGTCCTTCGATGATGTGGAAGAAGCCGATCAAGAGCATCATCGTGCCGGCGAACACGACCCAGCCGACCCAACCTGTGGCTCGTGGCTCCGAGTAGCTGGAGTCCGTGGGATCGCTGAGACCGGCGGACGACCCTGTCTGGGACATGAGAGCTCCTTCTCGAGCGGATTGACGGCACCAGCCTCGACGCGCGGCGTCGCCTCCACCTCATCCTGAGCGGGTGAGCCTCCCGCTCGAGCGCTCAGTCCGGGATGAGCCTCAGGGCCCGGGCGCGGCGTACCGCTTCGTTGCGACGCGAGGCGGCCAGCTTGCGCAGGATGTTGCGGACGTGCGTGCGGACGGTGTTGACCGAGATGAACATCACCGCGGCGATCTCCTCCGTCGTGAGCAGCTCGGACAGATGCCCGAGCACCTCGCTCTCCTTGTCGGTGAGGGGCTCGTAGATGCGCCTTGGCTGGTCCGAGGGTCCGGCGACGTGCACGGGATCCCGGGGATGCGGAACCGCGTCGCGCGCCGATGCACCGAGGCTGCCGGTCGGTCAACCAGGCATGGCGCGCCCGCAGCTCGTCATGCTGGCGGAGGAGGCGCCAGATGTCCTCGGGTGCCTCGCGGAAGGCTCTCCTCGACTGCTCTGGAGCCGCGAGTCGAAGGGCGCGATCAAGCTCCCGGACGGCTTGCTTGTCCGCACCCGCTCTCGCGTAGCGCAGTTGCCGACTGGACCAGCGACTCGACTCGGACCGAGAGCGGCGCTCGCTGGCTACTCATCCGGACTGCCGGCGTGCCGGCGTGCTCGGCTGTCTTGATGGGCTCTGCACCGGCCAGCTGGAGCCCCGCTTCGCGCGATGCCGGTTGAGCCAGGTGCTGAGACTGGTTGGTCGCCTCGTCGTACTGGCCGTCCGCAACGAGCATCGCGATGCTGTCGAGGCGCAGGCGGTCCGCGAGCCAGTCGGGGAGCCCTCCGCGGGCCGCCGCCGCATCCAGGAGCGCCCGCGCCCCGACATGGTCGCCCTGCCGCCCAGCAGAGCCGCGCCCTGGTGAGCGCGAGCATCGCGTTGGGCAACGGGTCATGGGGGGTGGGCGCGCAGGCCGCGGCACGGGCGGCGTGGTGCTGCCCGCCTTCGAGGTCGTACCGCTCCGTATGGACGTAGGCGAGCGCCACCTCTGCAGCACTGGGGCAGGCGACGGGTGTCTGTCCGGCGGCCGAGCTGACCCGGACGGCCCGGAGTGCCAGGTCTGCCGAGCGGGTCAGGTCGCCGCGCAGTGCGGCCAGCAGTGCGCCGTGGCCGAGTGCGTCGATCAGCGCGTGCTCCCGGCCCGCGACCTTGCCCTCGCTCGGCCGCGGCGTCGAACGCCTCGGCGGCGGCGTCGAGGCGGCCGGCTATCACGAGGGCCGCGCCGAGGCTCGACTGGATGATGGCCCGGATCTCGGGATGCGCCGCGAGCCGCCCTGGCTCCTGGAGGTCCATGAGGGCGTTCGCCTTGGCCGCTGCGTCGTGCACGGCGTCGGCGGCCCCGGCCTGACGAGCGCACACCAGTTGCAGGAGGGCGACGGACAGGTCCCCCGCCGGCCATGAATCAGGCCGGCTTGCGAGCCGCCGGCGTGCCGAACGGAGCCCGGATGCGGCGGCCTTCCAGTCGCCCGACGCGACGGCTCGTGCGGCGCGGACGATCGTGAGCGGCGCCCCCTTGGCGGCCTTGGGGATCCTCGCCAGCGCCTCGGAGAGCGGTTCGTTCTCGCGCGCCTTCAGCAGGGTGACGATCGAGAGGTCATCCACGGCATACAGGGCTGCGGTCTGCCAGTCCTTGGTGATGACCGCGTGCCGCACCGCGTCGACAACCAACCCGTTGTCGGCATGCCAGGCTGCCGCCACGCGGTGGAGCTGTATCGATCGCGCCGGCGACTCGTAGGCCAGCTGGGCGCGCAGCAGCTCCCGGAAGAGGTGGTGATAGCGATAGCCACCGGGCACATCTCCGAGCTCCTCCAGGAAAGCATTTCCGTGCACCAGGAAGCTGAGAGCCCGGTCGGCATGGGGACCGGCCAGCGCAACCCCGAGCCCGGGGCGGAGGACGTCCACGACACTGGTGTCCAGCAGGAGTTGGCGCAGCGCCTTCGGCTGGGTGTCCAGCACCTCGGCAAGCAGGTACTCGGCCACTGTCCCGGCGTCGCCGGCGAGCTTCTTCGCGGCCTCTTCACCGTCGTGCCGGTGTGCCAGTGACATCGCGGCCATCCGCAGGCCGGCCGCCCACCCCTGCGTCCGGCCGATGATGGCATCCATCGTTGCCGACGAGAGCCGGACACCCATCCCTCCCAGCATCTTCCGGGCCTCGCCGGACGTGAAGGCGAGGTCGGCCATGCGCACTTCCACCATCGCGTCGTCAAGCCGGTAACGATGCAAGGGGAGCAGCGGGTCTTCACGAGTGAGCAGGACGACCCGCAGCCCTCCGCCAGATCGGCGAATCAGCGAGTTGAGCCGAGCCGCCACCTCGCCCGGGAGGACCCCGTCACAGTCGAGGACAAGGATGATCGGGTGATCGTGTGCCAGGATCCGGGCCGCGATCGAGGACGTGAAGGACGAGTCAGCGGCGTGCGGTCCTGGGGACAACGCTGGAGGCACATCGACGCCGTGGCGGGCCAGTCCCGTGACGACGAGGTGCCAGAACGTTGCAGTCCCGATGGTCGACGTCGTCGAGCGACAACCAGACGACGGTGCTCCGATCGGCCCGCCGGCGGACCCACGAGGACACCAGGACGGTCTTGCCGGTGCCCGCTGGTGCGGTCACCAGCGTCAGTGGTCCACGAACCCCGGCGTCCAGGCGCTCCTCGAGTCGTGCTCGGCGGACAACCCCACGGGGGGGCGTCGGGACGACGAAGAGCGCTGCCTCGATGGGATCAGGTCCGCCCACCACCGTGATGGGATCAGGTCCGCCCACCACGTGACGGGGGATCTGCGGTGCGCTCTTCACGGCTCGGCTCACGCCATGCGTCCCTTCGGGCGACGTGCAGCTGGCCGCCGGGGTCCGGAGCGGGTGCAGCAGGTCCAGTGAACTCCGGGAAGTCCGTGGGAACAATCCCTTTGCGGTGGCAAAGATCACCAGGCGTGAGTCTGCTCGCTACGTTCCCGTAGCGGTGACGCGTCTCAGTCGTCGGGAGGGTGCGTGACTGCGATGCCTCTGCGGCACGAGCCAATCGACCGATCTCCCGTGGAGTTGCCTTCACGGCGAGCGTGTGTCAAAGTTTGCGTCGGGATGAGGGTGACACATGCGGACGACCGTCCACCCGCGAGACTGGGGCGAAACGATGAATGAGCTGGAACTCTCGAGTCCGACGCGGCGCGGTTGGCCCGGCTCTTCGTCGACCTCATGCTCACCCTCGCGGAGGACGGCGTCGGCGACATCGACGCGGTCGACACGATCAGTTCGCTCTGGGCGCCTGGCCCCGCGACCCGGCCCATCTCGACATGACTCCGAGACGTTGGTCCACGGACTCGGCGCAGTCAGCGTCGCGCTGGCCCGCGTCCTGGCGGCCGAGCGGGAGGCGTCGGGTCGCCCGGGCGCCTCGGTGGCGGCGGTGTGGCGCGAGGTCGAGGCCGCTCTGCCCCAGCCCACGACCTACGGTGAGCGGACCTCCGGGTCGAACCAGGTGTCGCCGTCCGGAAGCAGCTGATCCGCTTCCTTCGGTCCCCAGCTGCCGCGGGCGTAGCCGTGGACCGGCGTGGCGTCGTCCAGGACCGGGTCGATGACCCGCCAGGCCGCCTCGACGGTCTCCTGCCGGGCGAACAGCCATCGCGTGCCCTCCAGGGCCGCACCGATCAACCGGTCGTACGGGCGCATGTCTCCTGCTGCGTCTTGTTCGAACGAGAGCTCCTGCACCTCAGGAGCCCATCCAGCGCCTGGCTTCTTGCCCACCAGCGTGAGGCCGACTTCGCTGTCCGGCCAGATGCGGAATCGAAGCCGGTTGGCGGCCAGCGGGGGCAACGGCCCAACGATCTCCAGCGGAGGTCGACGGAACCTGAAGGTCACGTCGGTGGCGGTCACCGGCATGGACTTGCCGGCTCGGATGATGATCGGGACATCGGCCCACCGCCAGGAGTCCACGGCGAGCCGAATCGCGACGTAGGTCTCGGTGGTCGAGGAAGGTTCGACGCCCTCGGTGTCGAGGTAGCCCGTCGTACTGGCCCCGGACTGTGTGCTCGGCGTCCAACGGCCGCAGCGCGGAGACGATGCTGGACTTCGCCACTCGCCACAGGTCCTGACTGGTTCCTGACGGCGGCTCGGCGAGCACGCTGGCAAGGACCTGAAGCATGTGGTTCTGCACGACGTCGCGCAGCGCACCGGTGCGGTCGTAGAAGCTGCCGCGGTCGGAGACGTCGAAGGCCTCGGCCATCGTGATCTGGACGCTGGCGACGTAGGTCCGGTTGAGCAGCGGCTCGAGGATCGCGTTCGCGAAGCGGGCGAACAGCACGTTCTCCAGCGGGTCCAGCCCGAGCCAGTGGTCGACCCGGTAGACGGCGTCCTCCGGGAACACGCGATGCATCGTCTCGTTGAGTGCGCGGGCGCTCTGCAGATCCGTGCCGAACGGCTTCTCGACCATCACCCGGGCGCCCTGCGCCCGGCCGGCCCCCGCGATGCCCTCCGCGATCCGCCCGAACAGCTGGGGTGGCACCTCCAGGTAGAACAGCGCCTGGCGGCTGTCCCCCATCTCCTTGGACATCGCGGCGTACGTGTCCGGGTCGTCGAGATCCCCGTCCACATATCGGAGCAGGCTGAGCATCTTCGACGCCGAGGCGCTCTTCGGGTCGATGCCGTTGAGACGAAGGGAGGCCTCGGCGTACGCGCGGAAACCGCCCAGATCCCATCCGCTCTTGGCAATGCCGATCACGGGAACGTCGAGCACGCCACGCTCGACCAGACCGACCAGCGCCGGAAACGTCTCCAGCTTGGCCAGGTCTCCCGTGGCTCCGAAGATCACCAGGGCATCCATGGGTTCACTGGCCATCTGCTGGTGCCTCCGCTGCGACGAGCGTCTGACGGGTACGTCGAGTCTGCTGGTGCGAACCGGAGCTACCTCAGCGTGGACGGCTCGGGATCGGTGCCGGTCGCCGAGGGCGCTCCCGCGTGGTCGCCGAGATCGATCGACTGATCCGGGTCGGCCGGCCGCGGGGCGGGGACCGCCGCTTCCTGCGCGCGCCGCGCGGGCGGCGAAGCTGTCAAGTGCCGAGTTGAGCGTGATAGCGGCGTCGATCAGAGCGAGGTGGGTGAACGCCTGCGGGAAGTTGCCCAGCTGCTCACCCGTCAGCCCGATCTCCTCGGAGTAGAGGCCGACGTGGTTGGCGTACGTCAGCATCTTCTCGAAGATCAGCCGGGCCTCTTCGAGGCGCCCGGCCCTGGCCAGTGCGTCCACGTAGTTGAACGTGCACAGGGAGAAGGTGCCCTCGTCCCCCGCCAACCCGTCGGGGGAGGCAGCCGGGTCGTAGCGGTAGACGAGGCTGTCCGTGACCAGCTCCTCTTCCATCGCCCGCAACGTCGAGTGCCACTGCGGGTCGGACGGGGTGATGAAGCCGACGGTCGCCATCCGAAGCAGTGACGAGTCCAGGACGTCGGTGTCGTAGTGCTGCACGAACGCACCACGCTTGTCGCTCCAGCCCTTGTCCCAGACCTGCCGGTAGATGTCGTCGCGAGCACGCGTCCACTTGTCCAGATCGGCCGGACGGCCGTGGCGTGGTGGCCAGCCGGATCGCCCCGTCGAGGGCCGTCCAGCTCATCACCCGGCCGAACGTGAAGTCCTTCTGGCCGTCGCGGGACTCCCAGATCCCCTCGCAGGGCTGGTCCCAGTTGTCCGTCAGCCAGTCGATCATGCCGCGCAGCGCGATCCAGCCGCGGTGACCCAGCTCGAGCCCGTGCTGGTCGGCGAAGTGGAGGCTGTCGACCGCCTCGCCGTAGATGTCCATCTGCCGCTGGTCCGAGGCGCCGTTGCCGATCCGCACCGGCTTCGATCCGCGATATCCCTCCCAGTGGTCCAGCGACTCCTCCGTCAGATCCGAGGAGCCGTCCACCCGGTACATGATGTTGAGCGGACCGCCCTCGCCGCCCACCTTCTCCTCGACGCGGTCCCGCAACCAGCCGGCGAACGCCGCCGCCTCCTCGGTGAAGCCCATCCCGAGCAGTGCGTAGATCGAGAACGACCCGTCGCGGATCCAGGTGTACCGGTAGTCCCAGTTGCGCTCGCCACCGACCTGCTCGGGCAGGCCGGCGGTGGGAGCGGCGACCAGCGCCCCGGTCGGGGCGTAGGTCATCAGCTTCAGCGCGATCGCCGACCGCTGCAGGGCCTCCCGCCACCTTCCGGTGTACGTCGACTGAGCCAGCCAGCCGCGCCAGAAGCCCGACGTCTCCTCGAGCAGCCGGTCGAACTCCGCGTTCGGGATCTCCTGCGGAGGCCCGCTCGCCGCGGACTCCAGCACCACCCCACGCTGCTGCCCGGACCGCAGCTCGAACGTGACGCGCACGTCGCCCGCGTCGGTCCGGCTTACCGTGGCGAGCCGTTCGTCGCTCTGATCCCGCACCGTGTGCAGGGTCAACGACAGGGCCGGGTTGACGAACACCACGCCGTGCTCGGTGACATGCGTCTCGTGCGACTGGCGCCCGTAGTCGAATCGTGGCGCGATGTCCGCCTCGAAGCCGATCCGACCGCGCACGCAGCGCATCAGCCGGACCAACCGGTGGTTGTCGGTCGCCTGCCGACCCGTCGGCGGCATGAAGTCCAGCAGCTCCCCGACGCCGTCCTCGGTCATGAACCGCGTGACCAGGACCGCCGTGTCGGGCAGGTACAGCTGCTTGACCACGTAGTCCTTGGTCAACCGGACGGATCCGGAAGTGACCGCCCTTGCCTGCGTCCAGCAGCGAGCCGAAGACGCTCGGCGAGTCGAACCGCGGGCAGCAGAACCAGTCGATCGAGCCGTCGGTCGAGACAAGAGCGGCAGTCTGCAGGTCCCCGATCAGGCCGTGCTCTGCGATGGGTGGGTAGTCCTGCATGGCTCGCTCCTACGTGCGTGGCGCGGCGCCGATCGGCGTCCGAAACCGCGATGCTGCCGCCCGGTCAGACTCCGCCTCTGCGCGCGGCGATCACCTCGTCCCAGCGGATGAGCGCGACGCCGCTCATCCACTCAGGATGACGCCACCGGCCATCGAACGAGACGACCTTGGGACGTGGGCGAGACGAACGGGAGAGGGCCACGATGACGTCGAGGACCTACGAGATCCGAGTCTCGGGGGTCCTGCCGGACGAGGCCGCGGCGGAGTTCGACGACGTCCGCGTCTCGACCGCCGACGTCAGCACGGTGTTGACCGGCGAGCTCGCCGACCAGGCGGCTCTCCTGGGACTGCTGGCCCGGCTGCGAGCGCTGGGCGTGGACGTGGTGGAGGTACGCCGGGTGCTCACCCCCACGCCGCCTGACCCCGAGGAGAGCGCGCCTCCGGACGAGTCCTCGCCATGAGCACCCGTCTCGTCCGTCGGGGATGACGCAATTCCGCAGGTCCGAGCAGCGAGGGTGGCAACAGTCCGGCGCGAACCTCCGGGACGTCAGGCCGTGGCAGAGAGGCAACGACAATGACCGACGATCTCGACGCAGATGGGTCCGATCGACTACCTCGTGGTGGAGTTTCCGGGCAACAAGATGACCGGTGAGGCGTTCCCCATCCTCATCGACCTCGCCGATCGCGGTCTCATCCGCATTCTCGACCTCGCGTTCATCAGCAAGGCAGAGGACGGGAAGGTCGTCGGCGCTGTCCCTGACCGACATCGACGGCGACGGCGAGCTCGACCTGACCGTCTTCCAAGGCGCCTCCTCGGGCCTGCTGGACGCCAGCGACCTGGACGAGGCGGGCTCGGTGCTCGAACCGAACTGCTCCGCCGGCGTGCTCGTCTACGAGAACCGTCTGGGCGGCACCCTTCGCGTCCGCCCTCCGTCGGTCCGGCGGTCAGCTGGTCGCCAGCGGCCGGATCCCCGTCCAGGCGATCCTCGCCGCCCTGGACGCCGCCGAGCCGGTCAGCTGACCGGTCACCACGAGAGAGGAGGGCGATCATGCCAGGTCTGATCAGAGGAATGGCCAGGGCCGCAGTGGTGGCCGGGACGGCCACCGCCGTGTCCAACCGGGTGTCCGCGGCGACAGGCTGGTCGCTGGGCGGACCAGGACCAGCCGCAGCAGCAGGACGCAGCAGTACGCGCCGCCTCCGCAGGCAGCACCCCGCGCCGCCGCAAGGACGACATGGACGTCCAAGCTCGCTCAGCTCAAGGACCTCGGTGCGCTGAAGGAGCAGGGCGTGCTCAGCGACGCCGAGTTCGAGGTGCAGAAGGATCGGATCCTCCACTCCTGATCCTCCGGTGACCCGTCGTCACCGGCGCCCCCAACGGATCGAGAGGGACTCATGAGCGATCGCGGCCGTCCCGATGCGCCCAGCCCGGAGACCGGCGTCAAGGTCGGCCTGCTGGTCGCGTCGGCCGTGGTGCCCGGGACGTTCGCCCCGTCGCTGTCCGCGCGCAGCCCGGTCGACCAGGGCATCGTCACGGGCCTCTCGACCGGACTGCACTACCTGTTCACCGTCGGCACCCAGGACGCGATCCAGGCCGCCGCGGCCGAGCTCGTCGCCGCCGGGTCCGGCCGCCGACTCGGCACCGACGTGGCGCGGCGGCAGCGTCGGCTCACCCTGCTGGCCGACCTGGCTGCGATCCCGCTCGGCTTTGCCGTGCAGAAGGCGCTGCCTGAGCGGCCGGGCGAGGCGATGCTGCGCGGGCTGGCCCGCCAGGTGGGCTGGCGGTTCACGGTGACCGGTGTCGGGGGGAGCCTGCTCATCGGGTCCGAGGCGGCGCTGCAGGGCCTCGACAACCGGCTGGGCGGGCGCCGGAGGTTCGCCGCCATACCGGTCGCCGTGCCCGTCGGTCTGGCCGTCGCGTACGTCCTGGAACGGCGGCGGCGCGAGGACGACGACGATGCGGGGACCGCGGCCGACAGGGCATGCGCTGGCGGCAGCGCGACCGCTCGGCATCGCGGGCGGCGTGGTCGGTGGCTTGGCAGTCGCGGCGTACGGCGAGCACTGGCTCGCGACCGCGGCCGGCCGGCGGCTCTCCGCGGTGCTGCCGGGCGGCCCGCAGCTGTGGAAGCTGACCGGGCACGCGGCATTCCTCGGGGCGCTCGTCGGTGCCGGCTACACGCTCTGGGGACGGGCCATGGGCAAGATCGAGGGTGGTGCCTCGGCCAACGAGCCGGTCGTCGAGCTCGGCGAGGCCACCCGCTGGACCGGGACCACCGTCAGCGGAGGCGCCGGAAGCCTGGTGCCGTGGGAGACCCTGGGCCGCGAAGGGCGCCGGCACGCGCTGACGTTCGTGCGGCCGGAGCCCTTGATCGACCGTCCGGCCGGAGCTCCGGACCTGTCCATCGAGACCGTGATGCGCGAGCCGGCCAAAGCCACACCCGCCCACGTCTACGTCAGCCTGGACAGCGCTCCGACCGCCCGCGAGCGAGCGGACCTGGCCATGGCCGAGATGGAGCGCGTCGGCGCGTTCGACCGGTCGTTGATCATGCTCATCTCGCCCACGGGCACGGGCTACGTCAACTACGTCGCGGTGGCCGCGGCCTCGTACCTCACGAGGGGAGACGTCGCCACGGTCACGATGCAGTACTCCAAGCGACCGTCGCCGCTGTCACTCGGCAAGGTGAAGGACGCCCGCGACCAGAACCGGCACCTGTGGCTTCGGATCGTCGCACGCCTGCAGGGACGGCCCGGCCCGCGACCGCGGGTCGTGGTCTTCGGCGAGAGCCTCGGTGCCCACACCAGCCAGGACGCGTTCCTGCACTGGGGGACTCTCGGTCCCCAGGCGCTCGGCATCGACCGAGCGCTCTGGATCGGCACGCCGTACCTCAGTGGCTGGATGCACGAGGTCACCGGGCGGGGAACGGCTGGACGTCGAAGGGGACGCGATCGCCGTCGTCAACGACTTCCAGCAGCTCGAGGCACTCGGCGAGGAGCGGCGAGCCAAGCTTCGCTACGTGCTCGTCAGCCACGACAACGACGGCGTCACGAGGTTCGGGCCCGACTTGCTGACCACCGCCCCGAAGTGGCTCGGCGCGGGCCGACCGCAGCCCGAGGCGGTTCCGGGCGGCAGCCCGCGGGGCATCCCGACGCAGATGCACTGGCGCCCGATCACGACCTTCTTCCAGAGTCTGGTCGACATGAAGAACGCCCAGATTCCCGGCGCGTACAGCGCCTGGGCGCACGACTACCGGCCCGACCTCGCCCGGTTCATCAGCGAGGTCTACGACTTGCCCGCCAGCCGCTGAGCAGATGGCGGCCATCGAGAGCGCGCTGGAGGCTCGGGAGACCTATCGCGAGCAGCTGTTCGCTACGCCTGCTGCGAAGGAGGGTGACGCGGGGGACGCGACGGGCTGAGCGTCCAGGCCCGGGCAGCTGCGATCACCGCCAACCCGTTGGTCGCCCAATGGAACACCAACGGCGCGACAACGCTTCCGGAGCGCCTCCGCAGCTCGGCGAAGACGACACCTGCGGCCGCGGTGAAGATCACCGTGCCCAGCACGGTCAGCAGCACCCGTCTGCGCTGGGGGACCTCGCCGATGGCCGTGTTCGTCCGGGTCACATCCAGCGCCGGCAGCACATGCCAGAGGCCGAACAGCACCCGATGTCACGACGGTCGCGGTCGCCGGCGCCGCGGTCGCTCGCGATCAGCCCCCAGAGGACCGATCGGAAGGCGATCTCCTCGAAGACGACGGTCGCGAGTGGGATCGTCACGAGGCTCATGAAGGCAGCCGACCGCATCGCCATCTGGTACCGCGTGTCGAGGAAGGCCCGACGGGTCAACGGGATCGCCATGCCCACGACGTACACGCCCGCGATGGCCGCGGCGGCCAGTCCGCCGTAGACGGCACCACGGAGCAGGTCGCCTCGGGCCAGTCCCAGCTCGGCCCAGGACAGTCCCGCTGCCCGCGCCACGGCCAACAGCACGAGAGCGGCGACCGGGCCGGTGACGAGGTGCACGTGCCGGGGCCGCCCCACGTGCACCCAGATGTTGACCAGGACGAGGGTCGCCAACACGATGGCGAGGGCGGTCGCGGTCGTCATCCCCGGACCGGTCCGAGCTGCCGGCTCATCAATGGAGCAGTGTCTTCAGGGCGATCATCGCAGCTCCGAAGGCACAGCCGATCGCGGCGGACAGCAGTCGGGCCGGCAGGCTGAGATCGGCCTCCCGACCTACTCTCCAGCCCGCTGCCGCGAGCAGGGCGGTGCCGCACAGCAGAGCCGCGTCCACAGCACGAGACACCGTTGCGCCGAGCAACCGGCTGCCGACCAGCACGGCCAGCGGAAGGAAGGAAGCGGTCACCAGCTCCCAGCCCTGACCGAGCTCGTGCCGGAGCTCGTGCCAGCTCAAGCGGGGGGCGTGCACGATCCGTTGCGCCATGACGTGCGAGAACCGTTCCGCCGTCCAGTAGATGACCAGCGTGAACAGGGTCGCCAGGGCCAGCCTGGGGAACGGATTGTCCTTGCACCGAGGCCATCACCGCGCTGCTGACGATGATGCCGTAGATGGCGGTGGCGGTGGCGGTCTCCTCCGCGAGCCGTGCGCGGACCTCAGGGCTCAGGCCAGCAGACCCCTCGGTCTCCCCGGGTCCGATGCCCTGAGGCGGCTCGGTCGTCACGACGACCTCCTAGCGGACCGTGGCTGGCTCTGCCAGGCAGGACCCGTCGGTCAACAGCTGTCGGACACCGCCTGCTGCAGCGCCGTGAGCCCGGAGGCCAAGGCCGTGACCGCCTTCGGCGAGCGGCCTGAGCGTCGCTGCCGACGGTTGGTCCTTGGCGATGCGGAGGACCTCATCGATGTCGTCGACGGCGTCGGTGACCGCGTCCACCTCGGAGCTCGTACTGCTCTTTCGCGGCGGCCGTGACGTCCGTGATGTCGTCCCTGATCTGGGTCAGATAGGTCTCGACTTCGGCGAGGCCGTTCTCACCGAGCTGCACGTTCTTGAGGTTGTCGACGGAGGACTCCAGGGCGTCCACGGACGTGCACAGGTCCGGTTGGTCCGAGCTGCAGCCGGCGAGGCCCGTCAGAGCAAGCAGAATGGCCATGAGCGGCACCGCGCGGCGAGGTGAGAGCATCATGCCGGTCATGCTCGTTCGCTGGTCCGGGATGCGCCTCACCCGGGCAGGATGACGCCGACGACCGAGGCCAGCGAGTGCCACCGGGCTCATCCCCAAGGGATGAGTCCGCGGGCTGCGTTGCCTTCGAAACTGTGATCATGTTTCGCCTCGCAGTGATCACCTGCGTCGTTCTCGGCGTGGCAGTGGGCGTTGCTGCCGCCATCGTCCCGGGGATCGAGGTGGACGGCGGGGTCCTCACGCTGTTGTGGCTGGGCGTGCTGTTCGGCCTGGTGAACGCGATTCTCGGCCCGATCCTGCGCATTCTCACGTTGCCGTTGACCGTCATCACCCTGGGACTGTTCGCCTTCGTGGTGAACGGCATCGTCCTGGCGGCGACTGCGGGTCTCAGCGACAAGCTCGACGTGGGTGGCTTCCTCGGAACCATGCTCGGCGCCGTGATCATCTCGATCGTCACCGCCCTCCTGGGATGGGCCATGCGGTCGGTGTTCGAGGAATCCCCCGAGGAGCCCGCTGACCGGTCACCTCGACCTCGCTGGCGCGGCCTCCCCTAGACGGCGAAGCTGACCGGGAACGACGCCACCCACACCAACGTGCCGAGGAAGATCAAGCAACCCATCGACACGGCAGCGACACGCAGCGGCGGCGACACCAGCTTGGTGCTCACGCCGCCGAAGAACAGGGCGACGGAGCACAGGACCACACCGAGCACGTAGTTCGACGCATGCTGAAGGTTGTCCCGGACCTTGGCCGCGAGCGCCTCCGCCTCGTTGTCGAGGCGCTCCGCCGTGGCGGACGAGGCCAGCTGGTACTCGGGCATCGCGAACGGCGTGAGCGGCGCGTCGGCGTTCTGCAAGGGTCGGGTGGCCAGCCAGGCATCGACAGCCGGCACGAACTCCGCCCGGAACCGGGCCCGGTAGAAGTCAGCCAGGTCGCGCTCATCACGTGCGTAGGCACCCGACCAGGCGACGAAGGTGGCGACGTCCACCTCGGTCTGAGAGCTGGCCAGGGCTGACGCCCGAGCCGCCTGGAACCGGGTCGCGCTGGCGGCAGCGGACGCCTTGGCCTGTTCCCCGTTCCATCGCGTCGCCTGGTAGCCGCACCATGCCGTCGAGACAGCTGCGAATGCCAGCAGGATGGTGGCAGCCAGCTCGATCAGTGCGGTGGATCGGCGTTGCTGCTCGGTCACGTCGCTACCCCGGCCCGGTCGCAGGGCGGAGGGATGCGTTCGCCGACGCCCTCGAGCTCACCTTCAAGAATCACAAGGGTCCGCGTCATCGCGGTCGGGCGAAGGCCCCCCGAGCCGGGCTGGAACGGATGGTCCAGGAATCGGATGAGCATGAGCATGGTGACGATGACCATCGTCACGCTCCCGATCTGCACCGCCTGAACGGTCCAGGGCTCTCCGGAGTCGGCGAAGAACATCATGAAGACGGCGATGACGGCCGCGATGAAGATCAAGGCGGCCCAGAGCAGCCACGGGATGATGCCCTCGGCGCCGTGCAGCCGGTCCATCTTCGCCTGCTCGCGGTCCGACGTCTGGTCCAGCCACTTGCCGTACGCCGCCTGCTCGGCCGCCGTCTCGGGCTCTACCCCCTGCAGGGTCTGAAAGAGCCGCAGACCCCACGGGTTGACCTCGACCGTCGGCCCGCCGCCTTCCATCCGCGGCCACTCGGTGCCGACGACGTAGCGGCCGTAGCAGATGAGGGCTGCGCCCAAGGGGGCTGACGACGCTTCGGGCATGAACTGCGCGGTCTCGAACTGTTGAAGGACGGCCTGCGCTTCGGCCTCCGCCCCGGTCCGCGACTGGTCGAAACTCGTGAACGCGAGAAACACGACGAAGCCCAGCAGGACCGAGAAGCCGGTCGCGAGGACCCCGAACATTCCGGCCGCGCGGTCCCCGTCATGGAAGAAGCCACCGTCGGGCGCCCGTCGCCGTACGAACAGGAGAGCGCCCACGGCGGCGAGCGCCACAGCCGTCGGGATGAGGAAGACCCAGATGAGCGAGATGGTGAAACCTCGGACGGTCAGGTCGGGTTCGGCGACACCGACGTGCCGGCGAGGTCGGAGTCCTCGGCGGCGTCCTCCGCACTGGCGGGCCGGGCGACGAGCTCCACCAACAGCAGGGCCACGACCATGAACACGAGGATCTTCAGCGTCCACCCACCGGTCGGATGAGCGGCCTGCACGTAGACCAGGACGCCGATGCCGATGACGGCAGCCCGCAGCGCGGTTCGGTAGGTGTAGGCAAAGACGCCGACTGGGCCCGTGTTCAAGCCGGCGCGCTCGCCACCACCGCGCACCGCGCTCACGCCGCCGGAGATCCCGCGGCGAACCGAGGCTGCAGCCGCGGACGCGCCGGTCAGCCAGGCACCTGCCGCGATCGCGAGCGAGACAACGAGCACCGCACGCAGGTTGAGTCGGATGAAGGAGACCAAGGTGTCGTAGATGCTGGCGGCGGCAGCGTGCGGAAGCTGGTCGGAAGGAACGGCGTCGAGGTAGACCGCGCGGAAGACGTTGAGCGTTCCACCGAGCAGGAGCATCGACCCGGCGACCGCGAGACCGGCGGCCATCAGAGCCCGGCGACGGTTCCGCGCGACGTACACCGCACCCGCCAGCAGGAGCAGCCCGAGGATGGGCAGGGCCCGCGCGACGCGCTCGAGGATGTCGAAGCCGTTCTGCGCCTTGGCGAGATCGGCGGACTCGAGGATGGTGAACTGGGCGTTCACCTCCGGGATCCGCGACGCCAGGGCAAAGCCGCGGTCCTCCAGCTCCGCCTTGACCGTGTCGATCACGGCAGCCAGGTTCACCGAGACCGTCCCCCCTGAGACGTCAACGGTGTCGGTGCCTTCGCCGGTGAGGACGGCGACGAGCTGAGTGTGCGCCTCCCGGTTCGCTGCCACCCACGCCTGCCTGGAACGTCGGGGACTTGACGATGGCGGCCACCCGGTCCGTGACGAAGCTGCGGACCCCGTTCGCCAGCGGCGTGGAAAGCGCCGCGAGGTTGTCAGCCACCCGCGGGGGGAGTCCTTGAGCGGCCAGCGCGTCGACGGCCTCCTGCGTCACGGCCTCCACGTCCAGGCGGTCGAAGATCTCCGTGGTGATGCGGGCGATGACGGCGTCCTGAACCGCCGGGTCGGACGCGAGCGGCGCGACGCTCGCGACGTAGCGGTCCGTGTCGGCGACCTCGTCGTGCGCCCACGTGGCCACGATCGAGAGGGGCGCGAGCAGTGCGCCGATCGCGATGAGGACGCCGGCCACCCACGGCCGCCAGGCACCCGTGCGCCGACCGGCGGACGGGTTGGCCGGAGCTGCATCCTCGCCCTGCTGGGCGGCCAGCCGGGCCTTCATCTCGTCCACCTGATGCCGCAACCGCTCCACCTCGGCCTCGGCGGCGGCCGCATCATCTCCGTCGCCGGCGGCAGAGACCTTCGGTTCGCGCTGTTCGGGCAGCGCGGCGTCATCCGGCTGAGGAGGCTGACTGGGCTCGTCTCCGGGCCCGCTCTCCACGGTGATGTCTGGAGCCTTCACGGAAGCTGCACGGGGGCGGGCGCTTGTCGTCGCCGGTCATCTCGGCACCGACCTGCCGGAGAAGGAGTTCCTCATGACCCTGCCCTCCGAATGGCTCGTCGCGGTCACGCGTCTTCAGCCTGCCCCGTGCGGAGGAGCGTCCGCCTCATCCCGTGCGGGCGAGGGCCGGGCTCACGCCGGCCCCCGCCGTACGGGCTGTCGATCTTCGCGTCAGGCGAGCGCCTTGGCCTTGAGGGTGCTGAACTCCTGTTCCGAGATCGCCCCGGAGTTGAGCAGCTCGTGCGCCCTGGCGATCTGGGCGGTCGAGTCGCTCGCCACTTCCAGCGACCTGGCGGATGTAGGCCTGCTGAGCCTTGTCTGCCGCTACCGCCTGGTCCATCGCACGTTGGGTCATCTCCTTGCCGTTGACGATCAGGTAGATGAACAACGAGAGGAACGGCACGACCACCAGAAGGATGAGCCAGCCCGTCTTGGCCCAGCCGCTTGACTCCTTGTCCGCGAAGATGTCCCCGATGACCCGGAACAGAATCATGAAGTAGAAGAAGATGAAGTAGATGACCAGCAAACTCCAGAGGAAGTCGCCGAAATCCATTGCCGCGCTCCTTCGATCGTCATTTCCAGCGGCAGGGCAGCGGCCAAGCCGGTTGTGCACGGCGGGCATCGAACCCGACGCTCGTCCACGCTAGGCGACTCCGGCGCAGCCGCATCATCCGATCAGGATGATCCGCCGGGTCCTTCTCCCGTCAATCGTCGGAGCCGGAGGCTGCGAAGGTGGATGAGGGGACCATGGGGCAGCAGCGCGAGGCGCACGACCTGACGCTGACGAATCGACATGTCGTCGTCGTCGCGTCCCCTGACGTGGCCGATGCGGTTGCCCAGGCCGTGCGGCTGGGGTTCGGCATCGTCTCGCTCGGGCTCGCGGTCGCCCTGCGATCACTCGCGGCGACCCCGCCCGGACGGAGCGGTCGGGGTCCTCGGTTGCCGGTCTCCGACGTGGCGGACGTCGTCGTCGGGACTGCATGGTGGGCGGCCAGGCTGTCGGGCCGGGTGGCGACCGCAGGCACCCGGGTAGCCGCACCCGTCGTGTCCGTCGTCCTCCGACCCCCGGGCGTTCCTCGCAACCTGCAGCCGGCCCACGGCGCCGACCTGATGGTCCAGCGGTGGCGGCGCGATCGGCCGGAGACCATCCGTTCCCTCGGGGACTGGTCCTCAGGGGCTCTCACGAGCTCGTTGGACGGTGTCTTGCGCAGCGTGGACCTCGAGCGCTGTCTCGCGGCCGTCCTCGACTCGGTGGACCTCGACCGGGTGGTGGCCGACGTCGTTCGACGTCTGGACGTCGACGCCCTCGTCGGCCTGGTGCTCGAACGGATGGACGTCGACAAGGTGCGTCGCGCAACCGCACTCGATCGGGTGGACCTTGACCTCGGTCGCCGTGGAGGAGATCGACCTCGGCCGACTCGTCACCGAGGCCTTGCAGCAAGTCGACCTGACCGAGGTCGTGATGGAGCAGGTGGACCTGATCGGCGTGGCCGAGTACGTCGTGGCCGGTATCGACCTTCCCGAGATCATCCGGGCGTCGACCGGGTCGGTGGCGTCCGAAGCGGTCAGGGGGCTGCGCATGCAAGGCGTCGACGCGGACCTCGCCGTGGCGCGAATCGTCGACCGTGTGCTGTTCCGACGCGGCCACCGTCGTGTGCTGGATGAGCCGGCAGCGGAGGAGACCGAGGCGGGCGTCGGCTCGGGGGAGCAGACGTGACCTACGTCGTGCCGGTTCCCGGCCCGGCTGGGGACGCGGTTGATCCGGTGCCCCGGGAGGCTCGCGCGTTCCAAGGGCAGCCGGCCGGCATCGTGACCCGCACGTGCGCGAACGCGATCGACTTCGCCGTCGTGGTCGGCGTGCTCGTCGGCGGTTACGCCGTCTGGTTCGCCGCGCGCTTCCTGATCAGCCCGGCGCACTTCACGGCCCCGAGGCCGCCGTTTCTCGTTGTCCTGGTGTGCGGCGCGGTTCTCCTGTTCTGCTACTTCGCGGCCGCGTGGTCGACCACGGGCCGGACCTATGGTGACCATCTGCTGGGCCTGCGGGTCGTCGACTCCCGAGGCGCGCGGTTGCGATGGCGAGCGTGCGATCCTTCGGGCTGGCTTCTGTGTCCTGTTCCCGCTCGGGTTGTACTGGTCGGTCGTGAGTCCGCGGGGCCGGTCGGTGCAGGACGCCGTGCTTCGAACGTCCGTGCTCTACGACTGGACGACGACGCGGAGGACGCCAGCGCTATCGGGCCGAGTCAGCGGGAGCTCTCGGCTGCCGCCGGCGACTGGCCTGCCAACCGCCCCAGGCAAGGGCCCCGAGCGGGATCGGGACCCAGAACGAGGCCAACCGGTAGAGCAACGTGGCGACGACGGCCTGGTCGGTCGAGGTGCCGGCCAGCACGAGGAGGGTCGTGAGCCCGGTCTCCACGAAGCCCAGGCCGCCCGGGGTGATCGGGATCATTCCGAGGGCAAGTGAGGCGACGTACGCGACCAGCACCAGCGAGGGCCGCACCGTTGCACCGACCGCGTGCAAGGCGGCCACCAAGGCTGCATAGTCGAACATCCGGTTCGCCGCTGCGGAGGCAAGGGAGCGCAGCCACCGCCCCCTGAACGCCGTCGCGACCTGGTCGCGTTCGGCCAGCAGCACCTCCGCGACCCGCGCCGGAGTGACCCGGCGCCGGACCACGTGCACCACCGCTCCGGCAGCCAGCCCGACGGCCCGGACGAGCCCGTCCCAGTGCAGCAACGCAAGACCGAGAAGGATCAGCGCCACCGCGACAACTGACGAGAGCACCAGACCCAGCTGCAGCTCCTGCGCGGGCGGCGGTCCCACGAGCACCGCGGGAATCGTGAGGAGCGGCAGGGCGAGGAGGACGCCGGTCGAGAGCAGGCCGGTCGCGCTCAGTGCGCCGGCCACCTTGCGGGCGCGTGAATCCGGCGCGCACGAGCATCCCGGCCTGGACGACACCCCCGGCCGCCACGCCACCAGGAACGACCTTTCCGGCCGCATTGCCCGCGAGCTGGGACGCGGCGATGTCGAAGAACCGGCCACCCCCGAGGGCGATGCGCAGCAGCACCCACAGGCAGGCGAAGCTGGCGAGCTCGAGGACCGCGACGAGACCGAACCACACCGGCTTCACGTCGCCAAGGCTCGGCCAGGCGTCGAGCACGGTCAGCAGGCTCGGCGCCACCACGTAGAGACCGATGCCGGTCACCACCAGCCCGGCTGCGCGCGTGCCCCAGCGCAGTGCCGCGGAGCTCGACGCGGCTCGGCTCCCGCCCACGTCCCGAACGCTAGGCGGCAACACCTAGGTGCGGGCTCATCCACCCTGGATGACGACTCCCACGTCGGCGGTGGGCCACCATCTCCGGCAGCCGTCGTCGATCACGACAGTCACGGGCGGCCTCGTTCCCGGCGACAGATTGAGGGCGGTGCACATGGGATGCCTGTTCCCGCTGCTGGCGCTCTTCGCTCCCGGGTCGCGCTGACGCTCATGTGGATCTTCACCAACCTGGTTGACCGGGCATTCTCGGGCTTCGTCATCCCCCTGCTCGGGCTGGTCTTCCTCCCGTACACAACCCTCTTCTATGTGCTCGCCTGGGCGCCCGGAGTGGGCGGCGGTGTCAGCGGCTGGGGCTGGTTCTTCGTCGGGCTCGGGGTCTTGCTCGATCTCGTGCACGGCGGGGTTGGCGGCGTACACCCTGAAGCGACGCTCCTAGCCACCCGGTCGTGGGACGGCACACCTCACGTGCTCGGGCGTGGTCAGGTGGGTGTTCCCTCGTCGATGATCCCGGCCGCCTCGCCCTCGAAGATCGCGATCTCGGCGGTGGCCATGTCGATCGCGGCACGCAGGCCGCCGGTGCCGAACCGGTCGCGGATCGCCGCGATGCGCTCGGCGATGAACGGGTCGACCTCGACGGCGGAGAACTGTGACATGTCGATGACCTAACCATCACCGCCGCGGGTCAGTCCAGCGGTGAGTCGGTCTCGCGTACGACGAGGTCGGTCGGGGCGTTGTGCACCGCCGGGATCTGCCCGAGCCGGCCGGCCTGGAAGTCGGCGAAGGCCTGGCGCACCTCGGCTTCGGTGTTCATGACGAACGGGCCGGCCCACGCGACGGGCTCGTGCAGCGGCTTGCCGCCGAGGAGCAGCACCTCCATCTGCGGGGTGTGGCTGTCCTGACTCTGGTCCGCGCTCACGGTGACCGCGTCGCCGCCGCCGAGGACGGCGAGCTGGGCGGCGTGCAGGGGACGCTGCTCGGCGCCCACGGTCCCGCGGCCGGCGAGCACGTAGACCAGCGCGTTGAACTCGACCGGCCACGGCAGCTCGAGCCGGGCTCCCGGGCTGACGGTCGCGTGCAGCATCGTCATCGGGGTGTAGGTGGAGCCGGGGCCGCGGTGACCGGCCACGTCGCCGGCGATGACCCGCACGAGAGCGCCGCCGTCGGAGGAGGAGAGCAGCGCCACCTGGTCGCTGGACAGGTCCTGGTAGCGGGGCTCCACCCACTTCTGTGCGCTGGGCAGGTTGACCCACAGCTGCAGGCCGTGGAACAGGCCGCCACTCATGACGAGGTGCTCGGGCGGGGTCTCGATGTGCAGGATCCCCTGCCCGGCGGTCATCCACTGCGTCCCGCCGTCGCTGATCAGCCCGCCGCCGCCCATCGAGTCCTGGTGCTGCATCAGGCCGTCCATCATGTAGGTCACGGTCTCGAAGCCGCGGTGCGGATGCCAGGCCGTGCCCTTCGGCTCGCCCGGTCCGTAGTCGACCTCGCCCATCTGGTCCAGGTGGATGAACGGGTCCAGGTCGGCCAGGTCGGCGCCGGCGAACGCGCGGAAGACCGGGAAGCCCTCGCCCTCGAAGCCGCGAGGTGCCGTCGAGACCGAGCGAACCGGGCGCTGCGTCGCGACCGCCGGGTCAGGCGCGGGGATGCGGGGCAGGACGGTGATGTCGTCGACGGTGACAGCGGGCACGGGGGACTCCTAGTGCAGGTCGCGGCGCTTGAACAGCAGCACCCCGATAACAACGATCACCGCCGTCAGGATTCCCAGCACCAGGCCGCCGCGCACGTTGCTGATCAGCACCTCGCGCACGCCGTCGCCGAACGGGTCGTTCTCGTAGATGTAGACCGTGTGGCCGTCCCGGGACAGCAGCCCCGACACGTTCTCGACCAGCAGCCACTGCTGCCAGGTGGGGAAGAAGCCGCGCACGAGGTTCTCGATGATCACGAGGTAGACGAAGCCCGCGCCGAGCGCCGCGGCCGTGTTGCGGATCAGGTTCGCGATCCCGAAGCCCAGCAGGGCCGTGAGGACCACGAACAGCACGGCCCGGCCCTGCTGGCCGAACAGGTCCGACCAGAAGTCCGCCGGCAGGTTGTCGCGGTCGCCCCGGGTCCGGGCGATGACTTCGGCGGTGCCCCACCAGACGGCTTGGGTCACCACGCCGAGCAGGGCGGCGAAGAGCGCCGTCACCGCGATCTTCACGCCCATGACCTTGAGCCGGCGCGGCTCCCAGAACAGCAGCGCCACCATCGACCGGCTGGACCACTCGGCGCCGACGTAGGTCGCCCCGATCAGGAAGGCGAGCATGGCCGTCGCCACCCCGACGGCGATCGCGCCGGCCGGCAGGGCCTCCGCGAGCTCGAACGGCTGGCTTGTCGATGAAGTCCGCGGCGCCGGATGTTCGACGCGTTGACCTCCGGGCCGCAGAACTCGTCGACCGGCACGTCGTCGGGCCGGTTCGGGTCGTTGAGCGCACTGCTCGCGGAACGTGTTCTGCTCGGCGACCGCCTGGTCGCAGCCTGTCGCTGCGCGTCCTCGAGCACGCGGCGTTGGGCTTGGAGAACTGCGTGACGGCGATGAGCGGCATCGCGATGAGGTAGCCGACGACCGACAGAAGCAGGAGCCAGCGGATGAACCGTCGCGAGCGGAACCGGTGCGCCTCCGCCCGGAACAGCGAGCCACGTCCCAGCGGGGCCGGCTCGGCCGGGTCGGCGACGTCCTCGGGCTCGAGCACGGTGGGCGTCGTGGTCATGACTGCTCCCGGGTGAGCTCGAGGAACACGCTCTCGAGGTCGGCTTCGATCGGGGAGAGCTCGGTGAGGTAGTGGCCGCTGGTCGGCCAGCGCGCGCGTGACAGTCGACGGGTCGGTCACCCCGTGGACCCGCCAGGCGTCACCCATGCCGGTCACCGAGAAGCCCGCCGCGTCGAGGACGGACTTCGCGCCCACCGGGTCGGGCACCCGCAGGCGGATGTCCCCGGTGGCCTTGCCGGCGAGCACCTCGCGCACCGGCCCGGTCGCGACGCACCGGCCGCGGGCCAGGATCGTGACGTCGTCGCAGACCTGCTGCACCTCGGCGAGCAGGTGGGACGAGAGGAAGACGGTCGTACGCCGTTCGCGGCCGAGGCGCTGGATGAGCTCGCGGACCTGTCGGATGCCGGCCGGGTCGAGGCCGTTGCTCGGTTCGTCGAGGATCAGCAGCCGGGGGTTCTTGAGCAGGGCGGCGGCGATGCCGAGCCGCTGCTTCATGCCGAGCGAGTAGGCCTTGAACCGGTCGTCGGCCCGCTCGCGCAGGTCCACCAGCTCGAGGCACTCCTCGACCCGCGGGCGCGGGACACCGGCGGTCTCGGCGAGCAGCCGCAGGTTGAGCCGGCCGGAGAAGTTCGGGAAGAACAGCGGCGTCTCGACCAGTGCGCCGACGGAGCCGATGACCTCGGGCAGCGCGCGCGGCACGGGCTGGCCGAGCAGCCGCATGTCACCGGTGTCGGCGGAGATCAGGCCGAGCAGCATCCGGATCGTCGTGGTCTTGCCGGACCCGTTCGGCCCGAGGAAGCCGTGCACCCCTCCGGTGTCGACGTGGAGGTCGAGCCCGTTCAATGCGCGTTCCGGTGGCTTGCGCCGTCTGCGGTAGGTCTTGTGCGCCCCCGTGACCTCGATCACCGTCATGGGTCGGGAGTCTCGCAGAGTTTCGCGTCAGCAGCCTTCAGGGCGAGGTGAGGGTGTCGGCGTGATCGCAGCCGCGGCGGCCTTCGGCGGGACGAGACGCTTGAAGGTCGCGCCCAGGACGAGGTCGACCGAGGCGTCCTTGCGCTGATCGGGGACGAGGACGACCTGCCCCACCTGGGCGACGACGGTGCGGGCGGCGTCGGCACCCGCCGTACTGGACCGCACCTCCGCGAGACCGGTCACCTTGCGCTTCAGCGGGTCGTTGCTCACCTTGACGACCTTGAAGCCGCGCTTCTTGAGCTGCGTGGCGACGGCGGAGGCGAGGCCGCGTCGCTCCGTCGCGTTGTAGACGTTGACCTTCACCTTGGCGGCGGGTACGACGGTCGGCGGCGGTTGGGTCGGCGGGCAGCTGACGCGGGGAGTGGCGACGTCGTCGCCGGCGCCGAGGTCGAGGTAGCGCCACGAGGCCGAACGCGGTGCCGGCGAGCAGGAGCACCAACAGCACGGCCCACAACCTGCTGCCCTTGACGGCCGCCACCGCGCTTGGACGGCGAGAGGTCCCGGTTCCCGAGCGGGTTGAGCATGCTCATCAGTCGGGCAGGCTCAGGACTCGGGCGTGCAGGACGTGGCGCTGCTGCAGGGCTGCGCGCAGCGCCCGGTGCAGGCCGTCCTCGAGGTAGAGGGTGCCGCGCCACTCGACGACGTGGGCGAACAGGTCGCCGTAGAACGTGGAGTCCTCGGCGAGCAGGGCGTCCAGGTCGAGCATCCGCTTGGTGGTGACCAGCTGGTCCAGCCGGACCTGGCTCGGCGCGACGTCACCCCACTGGCGCTGGGTGTACTGGTGATCGGGGTAGGGGCGGTGGTCGCCGACGGCCTGGAAGATCACCCTGTCGAGGATAGGCTGCCGACCACCCAAATCGGACACTCGCAGCGCTGGGAGACCGGATGTCGGACGATCTGATTGCCTCGGTGCAGAAGGGCTACGCGTTCGACGGCCCGGCCCTCGAGCTCGGTGCGCTGGTCGTCGACGGCACCGCACACCCCGACGCCGGTGTGCGCATCCCGCTCGCGATGGTCAACCGGCACGGCCTGGTCGCGGGCGCCACCGGCACCGGCAAGACCAAGACCCTCCAGCTGATGGCCGAGCAGCTCTCGGCTCTCGGCGTACCCGTGTTCGCGGCCGACATCAAGGGTGACCTGTCCGGCGTCGCCAGTCCGGGGGAGCCGGGCGAGAAGGTGACGAAGCGAGCCGACGAGGTCGGCCAGAAGTGGGAGGGCCTGGCCTGCCCGACCGAGTTCTTCGCCCTCGGCGGCCAGGGAAAGGGCATCCCGCTGCGGGCGACGATCACGTCGTTCGGCCCGACGTTGCTGTCCAAGGTGCTGGCGCTCAACGACGTGCAGGAGTCATCGCTCGGCCTCGTGTTCCACTTCGCCGACAAGGCCGGGCTGCCCATGCTCGACCTCAAGGACCTGCGCGCCGTCGTGCAGTTCCTGGTGAGCGACGAGGGTGAGGAGGCGCTCAAGGGCCTCGGCGGGCTGTCGCCGGCGACGGCGGGGGTCATCCTGCGCGAGCTGATCGCCTTCGAGGACCAGGGCGCGGACGAGTTCTTCGGTGAGCCGGAGTTCGACACGGCCGACCTCATGCGCACGACCGCCGAGGGGCAAGGGGTCGTGTCGCTGCTCGAGCTGCCGCAGGTGCAGGACCGGCCACGGCTGTTCTCGACCTTCCTGATGTGGCTGCTCGCCGACCTCTTCCACGACCTGCCCGAGGTCGGCGACATCGACAAGCCCAAGCTCGTGTTCTTCTTCGACGAGGCGCACCTGCTCTTCGACGACGCGTCGAAGGCGTTCCTCGAGGCGATCGCCCAGACGGTGCGGCTGATCCGGTCCAAGGGCGTCGGCGTCTTCTTCGTCACCCAGACGCCCAAGGACGTCCCTGCCGATGTGCTGGCCCAGCTCGGCAACCGCGTGCAGCACGCGCTGCGCGCCTTCACCCCCGACGACGCCAAGGCGCTCAAGGCGACCGTGTCGACGTTCCCGCACTCGCCGTACGACCTGGAGGAGCTGCTGACCCAGCTCGGCATCGGCGAGGCGGTCATCACCGTGCTCTCCGACCGCGGCGCGCCGACACCCGTTGCGTGGACGCGGCTGCGTGCGCCGCAGTCGAAGATGGCGCCGACCGAGGCTGCCCGCGTCGACGAGATCATCGCCGCGTCACCGATCCAGAGCCGGTACGCCGAGACGGTGGACCGTGAGTCGGCGTACGAGCGACTCGCCGCCAAGCTCGCGCCGCCGGCCGAGGCCGCGCCTCCGACGACCGCCCCGGCTCCGGCGGAGGCCGAGCCCCGGCCGCCGTCACGGCCGACCCGCGACGAGGAGTCGGCCCTGGAGAAGGCGGTGAAGTCGCCGGCGGCCAAGCAGTTCGCCCGCTCGGCGGCTGCGGTGCTCGGGCGCGAGATCAGCCGCAGCATCTTCGGCACTGCCCGCCGCCGCCGCCGCTGACTCGCCGCACGCCGCACACCGCCGACGGCGCCCACCCCGGATGGGTGGACGCCGTCGGGCTGTGCTCGATCAGCTGCTGAGCCTTCACTACTTGGTGACCGCGTTCAGCGCGTCGACCTGGCCGGTGCCGTACCAGCGAGTTGTGGCCCGGGCCACCCTGGCACTCCTGACGGCACCGCTGTTCCGAGTGCCGCGTAGGGAACGCACGAGGTAGCGTCGGCGAGGTCGGCAGCGTCGGTCGGGCACGGCTGCGGGTCGGCCGTCTGCTGCATGTAGCGCAGCGACCTGGCCCGGCCGCATCTTGCCGTTCTGCGGGTTGCTCGCAGTCGCCGTAGCGGCTGACGATCAGCGCCGCCACGCCGGCTGCGTGCGGACCCGCCATCGAGGTCCCCTGCAGGTAGCAGTAGACGTGCCTCGCCAGCGGCGCGGCCGGGTCCTCGGTCACCGTGCGACCGCGCACGGCGGCTGGTCGACGGCCAGGTCGACAGGCACCCGGCCGATCGGCTGCCCGCTCGGTGTCGCACGAACCGTAGCAGAGTCACCGCCGGGGGCGGTCACGTCGACGACGCCGCGATCCCGTAAGCTCGAGTAGTAGGACTTCAGGTTGTCGGGGTACTCGCCTGCGCGTCGTGCCCTGCTCGATGCTGCCGGTCGGCGGAGACGCCGACGACGCCCGGGATCTCGAGCGGGACGACGACACAGGCGTTCGTGATGTCGCGCTCCACGCGGTGCCCGGCGGTCAGTCAGGGCTCGTCACGTCCGTCGTCGGGTGCGCCAGGTCGTCGCAGTCGTTGCCCTGCCGAGGCGACGACCGTGACACCCTGCTTCTGCGCGTAGCTTGATCGCCCGCTGCTCGGCCTTCCAGAGGCGCGCTGCTCCGCGTCGTTCGTGCAGTTGTACTCCCACGGGTCCGCGAAGTAGCAGTTGTTGGTCACGTCCGATGCCATGCGTCTGCCGGCCCACATGAACGCGCAGACGACGGCCTCGCGGGAAGAAGTACCCGTCGGCGTTGCCCGCCTTGATGCCGGCGACCTTGACGTTCGGCGCCACACCGACGATGCCGATGCCGTTGACGGCCGCGGCGATGGTCCCGGCGGTGTGCGTGCCGTGGCCGTTGTCGTCTTGCGCCGCGACGGCCCGGCAACGGGCGCACCGCTCAGGCAGTTCGCGCTGTTCGCCACGTCGATGTTCGGCGGCGAGGTCAGGATGGTGTGAAGTCGAGGCCGGTGTCGATGTCGCCGACGACGCACGGCCGGGCTGCCGCCGGTGATCGGCGTGCGCCTCGGGCGTGTGGATCTGGCGCATGTCCCACTGCAGAGCGGAGAAGGTGTCGGGTCCGTGGCCGGCGCGTTCGGCAGGTCGCCGGGCTGGCCGCCGTGCGGACGGCGCCGGCATCGAGCGTGCCGACTGCGCGAACTTCGTCGGTCGCGGCGCTCCCTGGACCCGGGAGTCCGTCGCGAGCCGGCTGCGAACGCGGAGTTGTTCGACGTGGCGACGACGACACCGATCGCGTCGTAGCTTGGACCAGCGAACCCCCCGGCATTCGCGATTCGCGTTGCGGCGTCGGCAGGGACCGCTTGCTGCTTGTACATGACCAGGTAGGTCTCCGTCGGCACCGGTCGTGCCCGTGGTGTCGGACGAGGCGATCGGTGTTCCGAGCAGCAATAGGGCGCCGACAACGGCGGCGGATGTCGCCACCTTGTGGGCAAGACGCATGTGCCCGCTCCTCTCCGGACCGCGGCGCCTTCTCGCGTCGGTGTGAGGAAGGGAAACGTCGTGGTCCGAGCCGGAACCTAATCGCGCATGACGGGGGTCCCTGACTAGTCCTCAATGACTAGCAGTTTCGGTGACATCTGGGTGACACTCGGTGATGAGCGGAGGATGCGAGATTCGAACTCGCGAGGGTGTTACCCCAACACGCTTTCCAAGCGTGCGCACTAGGCCACTATGCGAATCCTCCGCCGGGAAGAATACAGGGGCCCCGGACCTCCCCTTCCCCAGTGATCATGCAGTTGCTGCGGCGCCCGGCGGCCTGGCTAGACTCGATTCGACCCCTCGTGCGGCGCCACCCCGCTGAACTCCCCCAGGGCCGGAAGGCAGCAAGGGTAGGCAGGCTCTGGCGGGTGTGCGAGGGGTCCTTTCTCGTCCTGTGCCACCTGTCTCCGCCCCGGACTAGGGTTCGACCGTGTCCCAAGCGCTCTACCGCCGCTACCGCCCCGAGTCGTTCGCCGACGTCATCGGCCAGAGCCACGTCACCGAGCCGCTCCAGCAGGCGCTGACCAACAAGCGCATCCACCACGCCTACCTGTTCAGCGGGCCGCGCGGCTGCGGCAAGACCACCAGCGCCCGCATCCTGGCCCGCTGCCTCAACTGCGAGCAGGGGCCGACGCCGACGCCGTGCGGCACCTGCCAGTCCTGTCAGGACCTCGCCCGCGAGGGCAGCGGCAGCCTGGACGTCATCGAGATCGACGCCGCCAGCCACGGCGGTGTCGAGGACGCGCGCGACCTGCGGGAGCGGGCCTTCTACGCCCCGGCCTCGTCCCGGTTCAAGATCTACATCATCGACGAGGCCCACATGGTCTCCCGCGAGGGCTTCAACGCGCTGCTCAAGCTCGTCGAGGAGCCCCCCGACCACGTCAAGTTCGTGTTCGCGACCACCGAGCCCGACAAGGTCATCCCGACCATCCGCTCCCGCACCCACCACTACCCCTTCCGCCTGGTGCCGCCGGGCGAGCTGCAGGCCCACCTGGCCCGGCTCTGCGAGCTCGAAGGCGTCACCGTCGGCAAGGGCGTGCTGCCGCTCGTGGTGCGGGCCGGGCGCGGCTCGGTCCGCGACTCGATGAGCGTGCTCGACCAGCTGGTGGCCGGCGCCGGCAAGGACGGCGTGACCTACCCGCTGGCCACGGCGCTGCTCGGCTACACCGACGCCACCCTGCTCGACGACACCATCGAGGCGTTCGCGGCCGGTGACGGTGCGGCGGTGTTCAGCATCGTCGACCGCGTGGTGGAGGCGGGTCACGACCCCAAGCGCTTCGCCGACGACCTCCTCGAGCGGCTGCGCGACCTGGTGATCATCGACGCGGTGCCCGACACGGCCGCGACGATCCTGTCCGAGCACCCCGCCGACGAGCTCGAGCGGATGCGCCAGCAGGCCGCCCACTTCGGCGCCGCCCAGCTGTCCCGGGCCGCCGACATCGTCAACACCGGCCTGACCGAGATGCGCGGAGCCACCGCTCCCCGTCTCCACCTCGAGCTGATCTGCGCCCGGGTGCTCCTGCCGGCCGCCGACGACGAGGAGCGCGGCCTCGGGGCGCGGCTCGACCGCCTCGAGCGGCGGATGGCGATCAGCGGTACGACGAGCGAGGCGCCCGTGCAGGCGGCGCCGCCGGCGGCCGAGCGCCGCCCCGAGCCGGTGGCGGAGCCGACGCCACCTCCGGCCTCCACCGAGCCCCCCGCCGCCCTGCCCGGGCAGTCGACGGAGCCGATGGCGGCCGAGCTGGAGCCGGCCGCCCCGCGCCGCGGTCGAGCCGCAGCCGTCCCCGCCCGCCCCGGTCCCGGCCCAGCCGCCGCCCGACGGCGAGCTCGACCTGACGGCGATCCGGCGGATGTGGCCCGACGTCATGGCCGCGGTGTCCGCCATGAAGAAGACGACCTGGTCGCTGCTCAAGAACGCCAGCGTCATCGACCTCGACGCGGGCCGGCTCACCCTCGGGTTCTCCACGTCCGGGCTGCGCGATGCCTTCGTCGGCCGCAGCGACCACCAGGACTACGTCCGCGAGGCACTGATCCAGGTGCTCGGGGTCGACTGGAAGGTCGAGGCGATCGTCGACCCGTCGGTGACCCAGAGCGGCCTCGGGGCGCCCGACCCCGACGAGCCGGCCCAGCGGCGCGAGGGCGCCGCCCGGCCGAGCCAGCGGAGCGCCCCGGCCCCGGCCGGCGACGACGCCCCCTCCGCCGACGACCCCGACGCCGAAGATGCCGGCCTGACGTCCCACGACCTGCTGGCACGCGAGCTCGGCGCGAAGGTCATCGGCGAGTACGACACCAGCTGAGCCCGTAGGCTCGCAGGCCATGGGCCCGAACGCCCGAGACCTCCTCGTCGGAGGCCTCGACGCCCCGGGCGGCCTCGGCCCGCCAGAGAGGTAGTCGCGAGATGTACGAAGGCATCGTGCAGGACCTCATCGACGAGCTCGGACGCCTGCCGGGCGTCGGCCCGAAGAGCGCCCAGCGCATCGCGTTCCACCTGCTTGCGGCGGATCCCACCGACGTACGACGCCTGGCGCACGTGCTCACCGAGGTCAAGGACAAGATCAGGTTCTGCCGCACCTGCGGCAACGTCGCCGAGGACGAGCAGTGCCGCATCTGCCGCGACACCCGCCGCGACCTGTCGGTGATCTGCGTGGTGGAGGAGCCCAAGGACGTCCAGGCGATCGAGAAGACCCGCGAGTTCCGCGGCCGCTACCACGTGCTCGGCGGCGCCATCAGCCCGATCGAGGGCATCGGGCCCGACGACCTGCGGGTCAAGGAGCTGATGACCCGGCTCGCCGACGGGTCGGTGACCGAGCTCATCCTCGCCACCGACCCCAACCTCGAGGGCGAGGCCACGGCGACCTACCTCGCGCGGCTGGTCAAGCCGATGGGGATGCGGGTCACCCGGCTGGCCAGCGGGCTGCCGGTGGGCGGCGACCTCGAGTACGCCGACGAGGTGACGCTCGGGCGGGCTTTCGAGGGCAGACGGCTGATCGATGTGTGAGGCTCTGACCAACAGGGCGCAACGGGTGTCGACGAGGACGAGGTTGGGGTGAGCGCAGTGGTGGACGACGATCTGAGTGATTTCACGGTGGAGATCGCCGACCAGGTGGAGAGCTTCGTGGTTGCGGTGCGCGAGATCGCCGCAGGAGAGGATCCCGACTACGCGATCTCCCTCCTGCTGCTCGAGGTCTCCCAGCTGCTGCTCGCGGGTGGCCGGCTGGGTGCGATCTCCGACGTGGTGCCGGAGGAGAGGTTCGAGCCGGACGCCGGCTTCGACCACGACGTCGACGGCCTGCGCGCCTCGATCGCCAACCTGCTCGAGCCGATCGACGAATACCACTCGCTGTTCGACCCCTACGCGGGCGAGCCCGAGGTGTTCACCAGCCGCATCTCCGACGAGGTCGCCGACGTGGTGTCCGACCTGCTGCATGGCCTGCAGCACTACCGCGCCGGGCGGTCCCTCGAGGCGCTGTGGTGGTGGCAGTTCTCCTACCTGTCCAACTGGGGCTCCAGCGCGAGCTCGGTCCTGCACGCCCTGCACTCGGTCGTGTCGCACGTGCGCCTGGACGCACCGATCGACGAGGCGGTCCGGGTCGAGGACAAGCTGCTCGCGCAGACCGCCGCGGAGGCCGTCGAGCGCCCCTAGCCGGTCAGCTCGGCAGCGGGGTGGGCTTGGCCGGTGGGGTGAACGCCGAGGCGGCCGGCGGACCGGACACGGCGGTCAGCTCGAGCGTTCCCGACGGGAACTGCGCCCGGCGCAGGATGCCGTCGTCGGTGAGGCAGTACTCACCCGGGTCGGCGACGCCCGTGCCGCTGACCCGGTAGCACGTCGCGCTCCCGATCGAGCCGGTCGCGGGCAGGATCCCGGCCGGCGTCACCGTGATCCCCTCACCCCGTGCCAGGGCGACCAGGTCGGTCGTGAAGAGCCGCTGCAGGCCGGGGTCGAACAGGTCGGGCGGCGGCTTGGCCGCGTCGCCGACCAGCAGGCAGGTGCGCCGGCTGCCCTGCACCTGGCAGGAGACCAGGCCGTCCTTCGTCGTCATCAGGATCGACGTCGCCCCCTTGCGGGCGACGTCCACGCGGTACGACGAGTCGAGCCGGTAGATCGTCACCTTCGCGTCCGCCTGCTTGGGGTCGACGCTGTCCAGCGTGTAGGTCCCGGTGAACAGCGCCGCGACGCCCTTCGCGGCCAGCCCGGACAGGAGCTCCTCGGGCGGGGTCGGGGTGGCGCTCGCCGAGGGGGAGGTCGACGTCGTACGGCGTGGGGCTGCGTCGTCCCCGCCGGAACAGGCCGCGAGGGCCGGCAGGGCGAGGACGACCGCCGCCAGGCCTGCCGCGAGCCTGGCCACGCTGTCCCGGGATGCAAGCACGGCCGCCACGCTACGCGGCGCTCCGTAGAATGGGCTGGATTGCAGTGGCCACCGTTCGCCGTCGTTTGGAGCACACCCGTGGGTCTGGTCGTGCAGAAGTACGGCGGCTCGTCGCGTCGCCGACGCCGAAGGCATCAAGCGAGTCGCCCAGCGGATCGTCGAGACGCAGCAAGGCCGGCCACGACGTCGTGCGTCGTGGTCTCGGCCATGGGTGACACCACCGACGAGCTGATCGACCTGGCCGAGCAGGTGTCGCCGCTGCCGCCGGGCCGCGAGCTCGACATGCTGCTGACCGCCGGTGAGCGCATCTCGATGGCCCTGCTCGCGATGGCGATCGGCAACCTCGGCTACGAGGCGCGGTCGTTCACCGGCAGCCAGGCCGGGCGTGATCACCGACCGTCGGCGCACGGCAAGGCCCGGATCATCGACGTGACGCCCGGCCGGATCCGGGACGCGCTCGACGCGGGTGCGGTCGCGATCGTCGCCGGCTTCCAGGGCGTCTCGCCAGGACACCAAGGACATCACCACGCTCGGGCGCGGCGGCTCCGACACGACGGCGGTCGCGCTGGCCGCCGCGCTGCAGGCCGAGCGTCTGCGAGATCTACACCGACGTCGACGGCATCTTCACCGCCGACCCGCGGATCGTGCCGACCGCGCGCCGGATCCCCGCATCTCCTACGAGGAGATGCTCGAGATGGCCGCCTGCGGCGCCAAGGTGCTGCACCTGCGCTGCGTGGAGTACGCGCGGCGCTACGACATCCCCGTCCATGTGCGATCGTCGTTCTCGATGCGCGAAGGCACGTGGGTCGACCGACGCAGCCACGAAGGGGTCGAACCAGATGGAGCAAGCCGATCATCTCCGGGGTCGCGCACGACCGGAGCGAGGCCAAGATCACCGTCGTCGGTGTGCCGGACAAGCCCGGCGAGGCGGCGGCGATCTTCCGAGCCGCTCGCGGACGCCGAGATCAACATCGACATGATCGTGCAGAACGTCTCGGCGGCCGCCACCGGCCGCACCGACATCTCGTTCACGCTGCCCAAGACCGACGGGACCGCCGGCGATGGCGCGCGCTGGCGAAGATCAAGGACGAGGTCGGCTTCGAGGAGCTGCTCTACGACGACCAGATCGGCAAGGTCTCGCTGATCGGCGCCGGCATGCGCTCCCACCCGGGCGTCTCGGCGACGTTCTTCGGCGCGCTTGCCGACGCCGGCGTCAACATCGAGATGATCTCCACCTCCGAGATCCGGATCTCGGTGCGTCTGCCGCGACGATGACGTCGCCGCCGGCGGTGTGCCGCCGTCCACACCGCGTTCGACCTCGACGTCGGCGCAGGCGAGCCGCGATCGTCTACGGAGGAACCGGCCGATGACCGACCGCAAGCCGACCCTCGCGGTGGTCGGCGCCACCGGCGCCGTCGGCACCGTGATGCTCGACCTGCTCTCCACCCGCGCCGACGTGTGGGGCGAGATCCGGCTGATCGCGTCGGCGCGGTCCGCCGGCAGCCGGCTGCAGGTGCGCGGCGAGGAGGTCGAGGTCGTCGCGCTGCTCCGAGGAGTGCTTCGACGGCGTCGACGTCGCGATGTTCGACGTGCCCGACGAGGTCTCGGCGCAGTGGGCGCCGATCGCTGCCGCCCGCGGCGCGGTGGCCGTCGACAACTCCGGCGCGTTCCGGATGGACCCCGACGTGCCGCTCGTCGTCCCCGAGGTCAACGCGGCCGCCGCGCGCACCCGGCCGAAGGGCATCATCAGCAACCCCAACTGCACGACGCTGTCGATGATCGTCGCGATGGGCGCGCTGCACGCCGAGTACGGCCTCGCAGAGCTGGTCGTCGCGTCCTACCAGGCCGCGTCCGGCGCCGGGCAGGCCGGCATCGACACGCTGCGCGAGCAGATGGCCAAGGTCGCCGCGTCGCCCGACCTCGGCACCGCGCCGGGCGACGTCCGCCGCGCGGTCGGAGACCTCGGGCCGTTCCCGGCGCCGCTGGCGCTCAACGTCGTGCCGTGGGCCGGCTCGCTGAAGGACGACGGCTGGTCCTCGGAGGAGCTGAAGGTGCGCAACGAGTCGCGCAAGATCCTCGGCCTGCCCGGACCTGCGCGTGTCGGCGACCTGCGTGCGCGTGCCGGTCATCACCACCCACTCGCTTGCGGTGCACGCGGTCTTCGAGCGGGAGGTCGACGCGGCTGCGCGCGCAGGAGATCCTGCGCGACGCTGCCGGCGTGGTGCTGCTGCGACGACCCGGCCAACGGCGAGTTCCCGACGCCCGCCGACGTGGTCGGCACCGACCCGACCTGGGTCGGCCGGGTCCGGCGCTCGCTGGACGACCCGCACGCGCTGGAGCTGTTCCTGTGCGGCGACAACCTGCGCAAGGGTGCCGCGCTGAACACCGCCCAGATCGCCGAGCTCGTCGCGGCCGAGATCACCCCGCATGAAACCGGCCGCGAAACGACCCACGCCTGACGCTGGAGCTCGGCCACACGACAGCGCCGTACCGATGGCATTGCTGCCACCGGTACGGCGCCGTGTGTGCTGCTACTTCAGGCCCTTGGCCCAGGCGATCAGCTCCTTGCCCTTGGCCTTGAGCTCCGCCAGGGCGGTCGCATCGCCGTTGGCCGCGTCCTCGGTGGCCTCGACGAAGCCGTTCAGGCTGACAACGGCCTTCTGGTAGTTGCCTTGGTCGAAGTCCGCCCTGGCCGCGGCGAGGAGGGCACCGAGGGTGGCGTTGCCCTCCGCCGTGACATCGCCGGACGCTGCCTTGGCGGCGAGCAGGTCGGCGACCTCGACGTAGGTGACGCAGTTGGCGTAGGACTTGCCTGCGGTCCACTCGACTGCCTTCAGCATCATGTTCTGGTACCACGGCTCGGTCATGTACTGCCAGCTGTGGCCCAGGGTGTTCGTGAACGAACGACCGCCCTCGAAGTTGCGGCACCACGTCATCGCGTGCTGGTCGGTGTTCATCAGCGTTCCCGTGCCGTAGCCGATCTGACCGACGAGCGTGTCCTCGTTCTCGTAGACGAGCGGGTGGACGATGCCCATCTCGACCGGGTTGCGGTTGGTGTTGTAGAGCTCCTCGACCGTGAGGAACGGCTCGGGGATGCCGCTCACCGCCGGGTGGCTCGGGTCCGCGGAGCGGAGCTCCACGTGCCCGCCGGACTCGGTGTCGATCAGGATCCCGCCGGCATTGCTGCCGTGGTTGCTGAAGCCGGCGCCGACCAGATCCATGTACCAGGGCACGTTCTGCATCGAGTCGGTCCCACCGTGGATGGCCACGACACCACCGCCGGCCCGGACGTAGGACTGGAGGTTCGCGAACTCCACCGAGGTCAGCCCGGCGGCGTTCTGTCCCACGGTCGAGTTGAACACGATCGTCTTGTACTGCATGAGCGCCGCCAGGTCGAGCAGCGGGCTCGTCGGAAGGGAGACACCGGCGGGAGCCTGCCGGCCGGGGCCCTGGTTGATGTTCGGGTCCCAGATGTCGACGTCGAAGCCGTTCTCCGCGCCGAGCTTCTGGAACATCGCCTCGACGTCGACGATCGACTGGTGCCGGAAACCGCCCGAGCGCCCGTTGACGAGGATCTTGTACGTCGCGCCCGGGTTGGCCGTGAAGGTGGTCGGGTTCCAGAACACCCTGAGGGCCTGGTCTCCCGGATCCGCCGCCCCGACGGTCACGCCCGTGCCGGACGTGTCGACCGAACCGCCCTTGACCTGGTCGATCAGGGCGTCGGCGGCACTGGTCAGGGCTGCCTTCTCGGACTTCGCCTGCGACTGAGCAGCCGACTTGAAGCGGTTCAGCGTCGCGACGGCGCTCTTCACCGATCCCGCGTCAGCCTGCTCCTTCGCCTGTGCCAGCAGCTGCCTTCAGCGTCGACGCGGAGCTTGCGGAGATCAGCGGCCGCGGGTTCGACACGGCCGTTCCATTGGCGTGCGCCAGGGTGAGCGGTGCGCTGAGCACCACGGTCGTGTTCACAGTCGCCGTCCCCGCAGCGTGAGCCTTGGCCAGTGGGGCGCTGAGGACCACGTTGGGAGCCGGCGCTGCCGGGACCGGCACGATGTGACGGGCCACCGAGATGACCTCCAGGTTCCCGCCCGTGTCGAGCACGATCGGCTGGCCGGCGACGGGGCCGTTGACCGTGGGGGCGTTCGGCCCGCCGGTCGTGGCGGTCGTGTAGCTCGCCAGCCGGATCTCGGTCGCACCGGCCTCCGCCGCCGCTGACAGCGTCGTGACGTGGGACGCGGGCGGGCTGAGCACCCGACCGATGGTGGCGGTCTCCTGGTTCTCGCCCGAGTCGATGACGAGAGTCTGACCGGCCCGGAAGCCGAAGCGGGTCGCGTCCGCGAACCGGAGCCCGGTCGCCCCCACCGCGGTCGCGCCGTTGAGCGTCGTGTTGAGCGCATTGTTCGCGTACTGGTCGATCACCGTCGCCAGGTCGTCGAACGAGGTCGTGACGGCGAACGTGTTCGTGTACTTGGCCACGCTGCCGGCCACGTCCTGCAATGCGACCGACTGGGTGTGCTTGCCGACGGTCAGGGTGTTGAGCGGCAGCGGCTTCGGGATGACGATCTTCCCGTCGACCACCATCCTGCGGATCGCCGCGCCACCAGCACCGTTGGCGACCGTGTCTGTCGCGTCACGCCGTCGTGGATCGGTGCGGAGCGGGGTCAGGGTCTTCGACTGCAGGACCTGGCCGTCGATGATTGACGGCAGGAACACGGCGGCACCGGACAGGTGTGACTTCGTCAGTGCTGAGCTGAGAGTCACGTTCGGCTCCGGCGCGGCAGGAGCGGGGGACACGATGCTCGCGATCGTGACGGTCTCGGCGTTGTCCGCCTGGTCGATCTGCAAGGTCTCGCCGACGACACGGCCGGTCGTGCTCGCCAGCCTGACGCTGGTCGCACCCGCCGACGCCGCGGCCTGGAGCGTCGTGGGCTGGGTGCGCCCAGGTCGCGACGGGCCCGTGGCTGTCGATCAAGACGGCGATGGTGCTGTAGGCGGCGATGCCCTGCACCGCAACGCCCGCCGCATGCGCGTTCGCCAGCGGCGCTGTGAGCGTGACGTTCGGAGCGGGCGAGGCCGGAGCGGGCGTCACGATGGTCGCGATCGTCGCGGTCTCCTGGGCGGCGCCCGTGTCGATCACCAGCAGGTCACCGGCGCTACGACCCGCGTGCTCGTCAGACGGATCGCGGTCGCGCCGGCGGCCGACGCCTGGTTCAGCGTCGTGTTCGTGGTCGCGCCCCGTGAGACGTTGCCGGACGTGTCGACGGCGCGATAGCGCACCGTCGTGTTGCCCTCCTGCGAGATCACGGCTGTCGCGGTTGCGGCAGGCGCGTCCGTGACCTGGACGTCGATGTAGGTCAGGCCCGCGTCGAGCGAGTACTGGAACTTGTCCACCGCCACGTCGTCGGTGGCGGAGAGGTTCAGCGTCGCCGGTGTGAAACGCCAGTTGTTGTTGCCCTCAGGCGTCGCCGGCGTCAACGTGGCCGCCCCGACAACGGGTGCGACGGCATCTGCCGCTGCGGCCGGCAGCGCGGTCCCGAGGACAACCCCGGCTCCGAGAAGCAGGGCTATCCAGGGGGCGACGACTCGCCGGCGGTTGCGGTGAGGACTCATGAGGGGCTTCTCTCTGCTTGGTGTGCGTCGGTCCGGGATGGGTGTTGGGCCTCTCAGCGAGGCCGGCACAGGAGGCTCAGCGGGAACTGGTCTCAAGTGCTCGAGTCGCGCCCTCGACCGTCTCGGTCTGATCGGAGGCCGAGAACCGGCGCTGTGCCTCGTAGGCGAGCGCCGCGAAGAGGAACACGCCGACGAAGACGCCGAGCGCGAGCCACAGGTTGAAACCCCCCGAGTCCGACGGCTCGGCGGCGGCGGTTGCCTGCAGCGGCTGGGCCGGCGGTACGACGTCTGGCAACGGATGACCTGCGTCGGCGGCCAACCGGCGGACGGCCGCCTGGGCCCCAATGGCCAGAGCCTCGCCGCCCTCGCCGGCCACCGGGCCCGAGCCCGGCGACCAGGGTGTTGCTTTCGCCACGGTCCAGTGGTCGCAGATCGCCGCCCTCGCCCGGCACGTTCCCGGCCAGTCCGTAACCCATCGGGCTCACGACCAGGATCGGGCCGCGAAGCGGACGGCCGCGGCTCACCTCACCGGCGACGAAGTCGGCGTAGTCCTGCGGTCGGTTGAGCATCGAGGGGTCGTCGATGAGGTCCTGCGCGTTGGCGACGAGCGCCACCTTGATCGGGTAGCCGTTGTCCCGCGCGGCGTGGAGCAGGCCGAGCAGCGCCAGCTCGGTCTCCTGCGTCGGCGGGTCCCCGATCGGCGGGGTAGAGCACGCCCGTCTCGAGGAAGTGGCTGGACGGGTCACCGTGCGCGAACGCGGCCGGGGCGGTGGCGAAGATCGCCGCCGCCCCGACCAGCGTGCCCGCGAGCAGGCGGGCCAGGGTCGAGCGCATGTGCGTCAGCCGGCCACCTGTCCGACGCTCTCGAACTCCGCCTCGTCGGCGACGTCGCTGCGCCCGTTGCCCAGCGCGCCTCCGCGCAGGCCGAGCATGTTCGCGATCGAGACCTTCGCGTGCCGCAAGGACCTCCCACGGTCGGCGGCGTTGCCGATGCCGCTGTCGCTCTCCACGATGTAGAAGCGGGAGCCCTTCGCGCCGACCTCGTCGAAGATCCGCCGGAAGCCCACCACTGCCGGGTCCGGGTCCACCGGGTAGCCCTGCCCGATCGAGCCCTCGCCGGCGTACACCACGTCGGGCCCGGTCGGCCGAGCCGGTCACGAACAGCGGAGGCCGCTGCACGGTCTGGGTGAACGGGTTCACGTTCGGGGCGGGCGCCGGAACCAGCCGGTTGCCGTCCTTGATGTGCCAGCCCACGAGCCGGTGCGCGTTCGCCGTCCAGAAGCCCAGCGCGTCCCACCTGCTGCCGTCGACCGGGTCGGGGAAGCGCGCCCGGCCGGCGTAGGAGTGCAGGACGTCGGGCTCGAAGAACACCAGGCTGCGGGTCGGTGTTGGCGGTCCACCAGTCGATCCGGTGCGTGCGCTCGAGGCCGGGCCGTGGTGAAGAACTGCCAACCGTTCTGCTCGGTGTGCCAGTACCACCTGATCCCGTTGTCCGCCAGGATCTGGCCGATCACGTTTGCCCGATGGGCCATCTCGGTCCAGCCGGCCTGGGTGGCACTGTTGGCGAGGGTCGCCAGGCCCGTGGGATCTCCTGCCGTGCCGATCATGGTGTGGCCGAGCGCGGCGGCGATGTCCAGCTGGGTCTGCCCACCGGCAGACAGGCCACCGGTGGTCGGGTTGTACAGCGAGTTGCCACCGGTGCCGGTGAGCGCATTGCCGAGGCCGCCGGTGTGCGTGCCGAAGGACGCGAGACCCGCATTGTCGAGGTAGGTGCGGATCTCCGCCGGGGTTGGCTGGCGGCCCGAGCTCGTTGACGTTCTGGCTGAACTGGAAGAACTCGAAGCCGCGGTAGCCGAGGCCGGCCAGGAACTCGAAGGTCTCCTCGAACCCGCCGGGCAGGTCGACGAGCGGGCCGAGGTCGGTCGGGTCGTCCGGGAAGTTCGGTCCGCCGAGGTAGCCCTGGGTGGGCGTCACGCCCGTGGCCCTGCTCCTCGCGATGCTGAGCCGGGTGATGGAGTCGCGGATGGAGAACTGCTGGATGCCGAGCTTGCCGGGCGGGACGAGGCGCTCGCCGGTGCCCCCGCTCCCGCGGCCGCGGTGGCGCTCGAGAGCGCACCGGGGATGGCGCTGCCGACGGCGGCAACACCCGCCACACCGGCTGCTGCGCCGAGGAACTTGCGGCGGCTGAGGTTGCTTTCGTTGGCTCATGAGGAGGTCTCTCTTGTTGTTGGGTCCCGAGTGTCGTGCGCATGCACGGGGAGGGCCCGTCTTGCCGACGAGCCCTCCCCGCCCTCGCTTCCTAGGTGCCTACTCCCGCGCCCGACGAACTCGGTCCAGTTGAGGTTGAACAGGTTGTTGCCGGTGGCGCCGCCGGTGACCGTCGCGGAACACGAGGAACAGCTCGTTCGTCCCCGCCAACGAGATCGGGAAGGTCTGGCTCGTCCAGACGGCGGTGCCGCCGGTCGAGACCAGGTTGTACGTGTCCACGATCGGCCCGGTCGCCGAACCGGTGCGAAGCTCGACCGCCGCGAGCGGTGAGCCGGCGGCTGCGTCCGGCGGCCGCGTCGGCGACCCGGAAGGTGAGCGCAGTTGATGTTCAGCAGGTTGAACGGACCGTTGAGCTGGATCCAGTCGCCCGCCGCGAGGCTGCCGCGGTGCGAACCGCCGCCGCACGGGTCACGTCGTTGCCGCGACGTTCGTGCCGGACTGGTTGACCGCGACCTCCGACCTCCTGCTTCTTCTGGCGGATCTGCTGTCTGACCGGTCGTGCGTCAGGGTGTTGGCACGCCGCGTGCTGTCGCCGTGGTCGGTGTACGTCGCACTGACCACGCCGAACACGTTGCCGCCGTGCGAGACGTCGTCCTCGTCCGTGGGCAGCGTGCCGGAGCAGCCGGTCACCCGATGCCTCGGCGTGGCCGTGCGTGTCATGGCCGAGCACGAACGTGACCTGCGACGTCGGCGCAGTTGATCGGGCCGTCCTCCGGGTCGGTGACCGTGACCGTGAAGGGGATGTTGTCGCCGAAGGCGAACGTGCCGCCCGCGACCGGCGTGTTCACGACGACCGTCGGGCTGGTGTTGCCGACCGTGATCACGGTGCTCACCGAGGTTGACTTGCCGGACGAGTCGGTGACCGTGAGGACCGCCGTGTAGCGCCCGCGTGTCGTGTAGGTGTGCGTCGGGTTGGGGTCGACCGAGTGCGCGGTGCCGTCGCCGAAGTCCCAGTCGTAACGTGATCGAGTCGCCCGGGTCCGGGTCCGACGAACCGGCGCTGGAGAAGTTCACCGTCAGCGGCACCGGGCCGTCGGTCCGGTCGGCGTTGAGCGACAGCGACTCGGTGCATCGCGTGCCCTTGACGTACTGCCACTTGTACATGCCTGCGTCGGCGTTGGTGGCGAAGAACCCGTCGCCGTAGGTCAGCAGGTAGAAGGCGCCGTCGGAGCCGAACTGCATGTCCATCGGGTTGTCGCACTCGAACGGGCTCGTCGCGGGCCTGGTGCCGAGCCGCCCCGCAGTTCAAGAACGAGTTGATCTTGAGCGGCTGGTTGTTCGCGTCGAGCTTCATCTCCCGCAGCGTGTCCTGGGTGAACTCGCCCAGGATCACCGACTCGTCGTAGTAGGGCGGGAACTTCAGCGGGTTCGGGTTGGCGGGGTCGTAGTTGTACTTGCGCGATCCCGTGCGGCCCCACCCCACCGGTGTACAGCTCGGGGAACAGCCGCGGGCACTCGGTGGAGGACCCAGGCGCGATGGGGCCGGGGGTCGTCGCGTAGTAGCCGAAGCACGGCGTCCCCAGCGGGTTGACGGCTGGTTGTCGTTGTACGAGTACCAGATGATCGGATCTGCCACCGGCGGGATCTCGCGCAGGCCGATCTCGTTCGCCCGGGCCGCCCTCGAGGTTCCAGCGGGAGTCGTTGATGAACGTCGAGGCGCCGCAGTCCCACGGCTGGGGCGGGTCGTGCAGCGGAACCTGCTCGTTGTAGTTCCACTTGTAGTAGCCGAGCTTGCTCGAGTAGCACATCGGGTAGCCGTAGTTCGCCGGCTCGCGAACGATCTGGAAGCGACCCGACGCCTGCGGGCCCGCGGCTGCGCTGCGGGCGTTGGGCGTCCGGCGAGTAGTCGCTCACGTAGGCGACGTCGTTCTCGTCGACCTGCGAGCCGGAACGGGTTGCGGAAGCCCATCGAGTAGATCGCCGGGTCGGTCTTGGGCTGTGCTGCGCCACCGACGAGCGGGAACATGTTCCCGGCCGGGATCGTGTAGGCGCCGGGGCCGCCGAGGTCGACCTTGTTGGCCTCCGCGGCAGTGATGTCCCCGTCCTTGACCTTGATCCGCAGCAGCTTGCCGCGCCGGTCGTTCGTGTTCAGGGTCGAGCGGCGGTCGTCGCCGGTCGGCCGCTGGTACCAGCCGCCGATCACGGTCGTGTTGTGCGTGACGGTCGGGGTCGTCGCCGGTCAGCCCGGTCGCGTCGCTGGTCAGCTGCGGCTGGTCGGACTGCCCCAGCGCGCGCCGGAAGGTCACGGTGGCGTTGGCCGTGTTCACCGGCCCGCCGGCCACTGTGATGGTGTCGACGCCCGTGTTGCTGAGCGCCTCGAGCGCCGCGTCGATCTGGGCAGCGGTCGAGTTGAACGCGAGCGGGGCGGTCGTCTGGCCGTTGAAGGTCAGCGTGAACGTGCCGCCGGTGGCGTTGGTCACCCGGACGGTCTGCGCCTCGTCGGTCAGCTGGTCGTTGTAGATCCCGAAGCCGTTGCCGCCGACGCCGCCGGCCGGCGTGTCGTCGCCGGTGGCGAGCCAGAGGTTGTTGTGCTTGTCGAAGTCGATGTCGCCGGCGACGTGGCAGCACTCCTGGCGGTTGTTCGGAGACCTTGATGATCTGCTGCTCCGAGCTGAGGTCAAGGTGCGCCGGAGCGCCGGGGGCGTCGTCGACGAACTTGAACCGGGACAGCTGGAAGTAGCCCACCCACGGGTCCCACGCGGTCTTCGACGCGGCGCGGTGTTCGGCGAGGTCGGTCGTTCGGCGTCGTCTGCGTGACGATCGAGCCGTCCGAGAGCTTGACGTCCACCACCGTCTGCGGCGAGTAGTACAGGTAGACCCACTTGTTCGTGGCGAAGTTGTTGTCCACTGCCGGGCCGTACATCGCCGTCCTCGCTGTTCGTGTAGACCCGCTGCGTCAGCGGGCACGCTCGGGTCGCCGAAGTTGGCGAGAACCGCGGTCGTGCCGGTCGTCGGGTCGTGCAGGCGTACGGTGCCGGTGCGCGCGGTCTGGATGATCCGCCCGTCCGGGAACTGGTCGAACCCGATCGGCTCGAGCAGGTTCGGCGGGCCGCTGATCTTGGTCTGCTCGTAGTTCGCGAGCACGGTCGCGCCGCAGTCGCTGTAGACCGGGTCGGACTGCGCCGGAGGCCCAGGCGATCGCGCCGACGAGCTCCTTCACCAGGTTGGCGTTGGACCAGGCCGCGTCCGTTGCCCCGTGGTTGGTGTAGTAGGAGCGCCCGCCCTTGTAGTCCTTGCACCAGGTCACGGGGTGGTCGGCACCCATCGTGCCGCCGGTGAGGGCGTTGATGGTCGGCCCGTCGCCCGTCTTGTTGAAGGGGGCGTCGCTGACCGTGGTCAGCACGTGGCTGAGGCCGCGGACGTTGGACGTCCAGTTGTAGTACGTGTCGGTGAGGTTCCAGTACTCCGGCAGGTTCTTGGACGCGTCGTGGACGCGGTCCGCGACCTTGTTCGTCACGGTCTGGGCGGCCAGCGGGTTGGTCGGGTTGGCTTCGCTCACTGCAGCAGCGCGGGATCCCAGGACGTCGGTCAGGAACTGCCAGCCGGGCTCGAGCTCGACCGCCGATCCGATGCCGAGGAAGCCGCCGCCGGCGCGCGAAGTAGGCCTCGAACGCGTCTTGCTGCGCGTTGGTGAGGTAGTCACCGGTCGTGTTCAGGAACACGACGGAGCGGTACTTCGCCAGGTTGGCCGCGGTGACGAGGCTCGTGTCACTCGTGACCTCGATGGTGAAGTTCTCGGTCGAGTCCCAGCTGCCGGAGCTCCTGCACCCCGGTCTTCTGCGTCTTGCTGTAGGTCGACGACACGAGGACCAGGACCTTGTACTTCGGTCCCGCGCGGTCCGCGCCGGCGGCGGCGGCGGGCGCCGGCCGAGCCAGCAGCGGCTGTCGTGCTTCCGGCGGTGGCCGGCACGAGGCCGGCGACGAGGACGGCGGCGGCAAAGGCTGCGGTGACGAGTCGTCTCATGGCGGGTGCTTCCTGCTCAGCACCCGGGCAGGGTGCGGGCCGATGGATCGCGCCTGTGACCCGCATCACAGCCGAACGTGACCGGAACGTTAGCCGCAGATGTCGGCGGTGTGAAGGACTTTCGACGGAAATCTCAAAAACTTCCCGGATGCCCTGACAAAGATCCACCGGTCGCGCTGCCGGCCGGGTACGACGTGACAAGCGCAGGCCACGCGGGGGCCGCGCCTGTCACACCGCTCCGGCCGGATCACCGGTCCGACGGACGCACGATCGACGGGCCGAGACATATCGGATAGGGCTTTATCCTGGATCGAAAAAAGTTTGAACTTTTTCGACGAAACCTCTTCTCAACCTGGCGGTTCGGGGACTACGGTCCCGACAACTGCCTGAGGCACGGGCCTCGGGAATGCGGGCGTTGAGGCGGGTCACGTGAGGCGTGTGTCAGTCAGGCCAGAGAGTGCTCAGCAGGCAAAGCTGCTGAGACTGCTCCGCGACAACGGGCCCATCAGTCGGGCCGAGCTCGGGGAGACCGTGCACCTCTCGCGGTCGAAGCTCGCCGTCGAGCTGGACCGGCTCATCGAGAGCGGTCTGGTCCAGGGCCTGGGCCTGGCGGCATCCCGCGGCGGACGGCGGTCCGCGATCGTCGGCCTGGCCCCCGAGCTGCGCTACCTCGGCATCGACATCGGCGCCACGTCGGTGGACGTCGCCGTCACCGACGGCCGGCTGGGCGTCCTCGAGCAGGTCTCCGAGCCGATCGACGTCCGGCACGGTCCGGACGCCGTGCTCGCCGTGGTGCTCGACCTGGTCGGCAAGCTGAAGTCCGGTGGCAACGCCATGGACATCTGCGGTGCCGGCGTCGGCGTTCCGGGACCGGTGTCGTTCCGGGACGGCGTGCCGGTCGCACCGCCGATCATGCCCGGCTGGAACCAGTTCCCCATCCGCACGGTGCTCTCCCAGCACCTCGGCTGCCCGGTCCTCGTCGACAACGACGCCAACATCATGGCCCTCGGCGAGATGCACGCCGGGCTGGCGCGCACCGTCGACGACCTGCTGTTCGTGAAGGTGGGCACCGGTGTCGGCTGCGGCATCATCGTCGACGGCTCGGTCTACCGGGGGGCCAGCGGCAGCGCCGGAGACATCGGCCACATCAGGGTCGACGACGAGGGACCGGTCTGCTCGTGCGGCAACGTCGGCTGCCTCGAGGCCCACTTCAGTGGCTCGCGCCCTGGCCCGCACGGCGACCGAGATGGCGCGCAGCGGCCGGTCCGACGTGCTGGCCGAACGGCTCGCCGAGACCGGCACCGTCACGGCCGCCGACGTCGCCGCAGCAGCCGCGAACGGCGACCAGACGGCCGTCGAGCTGGTCCGCGACGGCGGTCGCCGTCTGGGGCTGCTCCTCGCCGGCCTGGTCAGCTTCTTCAACCCCGGCATGGTGGTCATCGGCGGATCGGTCGCGCACGGCCTCGGCCACCCGTTCCTCGCCGAGATCCGCAGCGTGGTCTACCGCCGCTCCCTCCCGTTGGCCACCGGAAACCTGCCGATCGGCCTGTCGGAGCTCGGCCCCCAGGCCGGCGTCATCGGCGCCGCCCGGATGATCTCGGACTCGGTGCTCTCCCATGACTGAAGCTCCATGACGACGACGCGCGAGCCGGCCCTGCTGACGATGGCCGGCATCGTCAAGGAGTTCCCCGGTGTTCGTGCCCTCGACGGTGTCGACCTCGACGTACGCGCGGGTGAAGTGCACGCTCTGCTCGGGCAGAACGGTGCCGGCAAGTCGACCTTGATCAAGGTGCTCGCCGGTGCCCACCAACCCGACGAGGGCGTCATCACCTGGCGGCGGCGAAGCGGTGCGGCTCACCAACCCGCAGGCCGCGATGACGGCGGGGGATCGCCACGATCTACCAGGAGCTCGACCTGGTCGACGGGCTCACCGTCGCGGAGAACATCTACCTCGGGCACGAGATCAGCGTCGCGGGCGTGACCAAGCCGGGCGAGGCGAACGACCTGACCCGCAAGCTGCTGACCCGGCTCGGGCATCGCGAGGTCCACCCCAACCGTGAGGTCGGACGGCTCTCCGCAGCGGGCAAGCAGATCGTGAGCATGGCCCGGGCGCTGTCGCACGACGCCAAGCTCATCGTGATGGACGAGCCGTCGGCAGTCCTCGACTCGGGGGAGGTCGAAAACCTGTTCCGGGTCATCCGCGACCTCACGGCCGAGAACGTCGCGGTCATCTACATCACGCACAGACTCGAAGAGATCCGCCAGATCGCCGACCGCGTCACCGTGCTCAAGGACGGCCGGACCGTCGCGACCGGGCTCTCGGCGCTCGGAGACGTCGACGGCTGACCTGATCAAGCTGATGACCGGACGCGCGATCGAGTACGTGTTCCCGACTCGCCAGGCACCGGCAGCCGACGCGGCGCCCGTTCTCGAGGTCGAGGGTCTGACGCGGGCCGGGGAGTTCACCGACGTCAGCTTCACGGTCCGAGCGGGGGAGATCGTCGGCCTTGCCGGGCTGGTGGGATCCGGTCGTTCGGAGATCCTGGAGACGGTCTACGGCGCGCGGCGCCCGTCGTCCGGTCGGGTCACCGTCGACGGCAAGGCCCTGCGCAAGGGGTCGGTAGGCCACGCCGTCGACGCCGGGGTCGGTCTCGCGCCGGAGGAACGCAAGAGCCAGGGTCTCCTGCTCGAGCAGTCCGTAGCCCGCAACATCACCATCGCCAGCCTCAGCCGCTTCGCGCGAACCGGGTTCGTGCGCCGCGACCAGGAACACGCGGCCGCGGAGAAGCAGGCCAAGGCCCTGGACGTCCGTCCGCCCGGCGTGCGGCGACCGGTCCGCAACCTCTCCGGCGGCAACCAGCAGAAGGTCGTGCTCGCCCGGTGGCTGTTGCACGGCTGCCGAGTCCTCCTGCTGGACGAGCCGACGCGCGGCGTCGACGTCGGTGCGCGCAGCGAGATCTATGCGCTCATCAGGCGGCTGGCCGACGAAGGAGTGGCCGTCGTGGTCGTCTCCAGCGAAGTCGACGAGGTCCTCGGTCTCTCCGACCGGGTCCTTGTGATCAGTGAGGGCCGCGTCGTGCACGAAGGCCCTGCCTCGGACATCGACGAGCACCGGGTGCTCGACCTGGTCATGGAAGGAAGTGTCGCGTGAGCGATCGAAACACTTCGTCGACCGTTGCCGGGGCTCCGCCACCCGACGAGCAGAATCGGGTGGAGGTCGCCGCCGAGCAGGCCGGCCATACGCAGCTCCGAGTCGACGCTGGTTCGCATCCTGTCCAGCCCGGCCGGGCGCAACGCCGGACTGGTCATCGCGTTGGTGCATCCTGATCATCGTCGGGATCGTGACCGCTGGTGACCGCTTCGCCAGCACCAACAACATGCTCACGATCCTCCGGCTCGCCTCGGTCATCGGCGTGGTCAGCATCGGGATGACGTTCGTCATCACCGGTGGCGGCATCGACCTCTCGGTGGGTGCCATCGTCGCCCTGGCGTCGGTCTGGGCAACGACGCTGGCTACCCAGACGATGGCAGCAGACACGCACTGGTCCCTGATGGTCTTCGTGGCCCTGGCTGTCGGAGCCGGCTGCGGGTTGGTGAACGGCGTGCTGATCGCCTACGGACGAATAGCGCCGTTCATCGCCACCCTGGCGATGCTGGCTGCGGCTCGTGGTCTGGCCGAGATCATCGCCAAGCGCCGCACCCAGATCGTCACCGTGCGGGAGTTCGTCGACTTCTTCGGTGCCAGCGTTGTCGGGCGTCCCCGTGCTCGTCATCATCTTCGCGCTCGTCTCGGTCGCCGGCTGGGTGCTGCTGAACCGCACCACCTTCGGCCGCCGGACGCTGGCCGTGGGCGGCAACATCGAGGCGGCTCGGCTCGCCGGCATCAACGTCCGGCGGCACACGGCACTGCTCTACGTCCTGCTGGGTGTCGCGTGCGGAATCGCCGCCGTGATGATCATCGCCCGCACGACCACCGGCAGCTCGACGCACGGACAGCTGTACGAGCTGGACGCGATCGCCGCGGTCGTCATCGGCGGCACGCTGCTCAGCGGCGGCCGCGGAACCATCGTCGGCACGGTGCTCGGCGTCCTCATCTTCACGACGCTCACCAACGTCTTCACGCTCAACAACCTCGACACCTCCAACCAGGCCGTTGCCAAGGGCGCGATCATCATCGCCGCGGTCCTGCTCCAGCAGCGCGTCACCGGCAAGAACACGGCTCCATGACCCGAGCGGGTGCGGCAATGCCGCCGCGCCCGCTGCCCATCGACCGCTTCTCCCGCACCTGAGTCCCCCGCACCTCAACCGGTCCCGGCACCGCCCGGGTCCACACACCAAGGAGTTCCTCATGTCCCTGCGTGCCACTAGCCCGCTTCGGCGGATTCTCATGACCAGCGGTGCGCTGCTGGCTGCAAGCACCCTGCTCGTCTCCTGTACGAGCAACGAGCCCGAGGCGAGCGACAACGACACCAAGGCCGCAGGCAACAACGGCAGCTCGAACGACGATCCGGGTGACAAGGTCGTCATCGGCTTCTCCGGACCGCAGGCCGACCACGGCTGGCTCGCTGCCGTCAACTCCTCGGCGAAGGCCGAGGCGGAGAAGTACAGCGACATCGACTTCAAGCAGGCCGAGGGGACCAACGACGCCAACCTGCAGATCAGCCAGATCGAGACCTTCATCAACGACAAGGTCGACGCGATCGTGCTCCTGCCGACCGATGGTGCTGCGCTCACCGACGTCGCCATCCAGGCCATGGAGGCCGGAATCCCGGTCATCAACGTGGACCGTGAGTTCTCCTCGCCGTTCGCAGCGCGGGCCACGGTGCTCGGCGACAACTACGGGATGGGTGTCTCCGCGGGCACCTACGCATGCCAGGTCAAGGAGGACAAGAACCTCACCAACCCGGTGATCGCCGAGATCCCGGCATCGACGCCCTGCCGCTGACCCAGGACCGCTCCAAGGGCTTCGCCGACGCGCTGAAGGTGTGCGGCGAGAAGGTCGACAACCGCGTCGCAGCGGAGTTCACGGTGGAGTCCGGTGAGGAGCAGGCGTCCAACCTGCTGCAGGCCGCGCCGAAGATCGACATCATCTGGAACCACGACGACGACCAGGGCGTCGGCGTCAAGGCTGCCTTCGACAACGCCAACCGGGACGAGTTCGCCTTCATCGGCGGTGCCGGCTCGTGCAACGCGATGCAGTGGATCGAGGACGGCGAGATGGCGTCCACCGTCATCTACCCGCCCACCCAGGCGGCCGACGGCATCAAGCTGGCCAGGCTGGTCGCGCAGAACAAGGGGATGTCCGACCTCGTGCAGGTCGAGGTCCCGACGCGGATCGTGCTCAACGCGCCGGTCGTCACCAAGGACAACGTCGCGGAGTACAAGGACCTCTGCTTCGAGTCCTGATCTCGCTCTGCTTCGAGTCCTGATCGGTCGTCCTGCAGAGGAGACGGCATGACGGACAGCCAGCCGACCCTGGGGGTCGGGATGGTCGGCTATGCGTTCATGGGTGCAGTCCACTCGCAGGCGTGGCGGTCGGCAGGTCGGTTCTTCGACCTGCCGCTCGCCCCGGCGATGACGGCCTTGTGTGGTCGTGACGCCGCCGCAGCACATGCTGCGGCGGAGCGAATGGGCTGGTCATCCGTGGAGACCGACTGGAAGGACCTCGTCAAGCGCGACGACGTGCATCTGGTCGACATCTGCACCCCCGGCGACACGCACGCCGAGATCGCCATCGCAGCGCTGGAGGCCGGCAAGCACGTGCTGTGCGAGAAGCCTCTCGCCAACACGGTGGCCGAGGCCGAGTCGATGGTGCGAGGCAGCCGTTGCCGCCGAGCAGCGCGGGGTGCGCTCGATGGTGGGGTTCAACTACCGGTTGGTCCCGGCGATCGCGTTGGCCCGCAAGCTGGTGGCGGACGGACGTCTCGGCACCATCCGGCACGTGCGGGCGCAGTACCTGCAGGACTGGATCGTCGATCCGTCGTTCCCGCTGGTCTGGCGGCTGCAGAAGGACAAGGCCGGTTCGGGTGCGCTCGGCGACATCGGCGCGCACATCATCGACCTCGCCCAGCACGTGCTCGGCTCGGCGATCACGGGCGTCTCCGGTCTCACCGAGACGTTCGTCAAGGAACGCCCCCTCCCGGAGGCGTCGAGCGGCCTGTCCGCCTCCGGGAGCGGGGGCACGGGTGCGGTGACGGTCGACGACGCCGCGCTGTTCCTGGCGCGGTTCCAGTCGGGCGCGCTGGGCTCGTTCGAGGCGACCCGGTTCGCCAGCGGTCGCAAGAACGCGATCCGGCTGGAGGTCAACGGCTCCGACGGCAGCCTCGCCTTCGACTTCGAGTCGATGAACGAGCTGCAGTTCCACGACCACACCGAGGACACCGAGACGGCCGGCTTCCGACGGATTCTCGTCACCGAGCCGACCCACCCCTACGCCCAGGCATGGTGGCCGCCCGGCCACGGCCTGGGATACGAGCACACGTTCATCCACGAGGTGGTGGACCTGGTGTCCGCCATCGGCGAGGGCCGGCCACCGGCGCCCTCGTTCGCGGATGGGCTTGCAGGTCCAGCAGGTGCTGGCAGCGGTCGAGCGATCGGCCGCGGCAGCCAGCTGCTGGGAGCAGGTCGTCGGCGCCGAGCTGAGGGCCTGACCAGGAGACCGGTGGGGGCGCCCTCCCGCATTAGGGCGCCTCCACCCCTCCCTAACATCGAAGCGTCAGCAGCTGGAGCGCTGTCAACGACCAGATGCGGAGGAGCCGACATGACCCGCCCGGTCACCTTGTTCACCGGCCAGTGGGCCGACCTGCCCTTCACCGAGATGTGCCGGCTCGCCTCCGACTGGGGATACGACGGCCTCGAGGTCGCGTGCTGGGGCGACCACCTCGACGTCTGGGCCGCCGTCGAGGACGACGGCTACGTGCAGGACAAGCTCGACCTGCTGGAGAAGCACAACCTCAAGCTCTTCGCGATCTCCAACCACCTGACCGGCCAGGGCGTCTGCGACGACCCGATCGACGAGCGGCACCAGGGCATCCTGCCCGAGCGGGTCTGGGGCGACGGCGACCCCGAAGGCGTGCGCCAGCGGGCCGCCGAGGCGATGAAGGTCACCGCCCGCGCTGCCCGCCGGCTCGGTGTCGACACCGTTGTCGGCTTCACCGGGTCCAAGATCTGGAAGACCGTGGCGATGTTCCCGCCGGTGCCCGAGTCGATGATCGACGACGGCTACCAGGACTTCGCCGACCGGTGGAACCCGATCCTCGACGTCTTCGACGAGGAGGGCGTCCGGTTCGCGCACGAGGTGCACCCGAGCGAGATCGCCTACGACTACTGGACGACCCAGCGCACGATGGAGGCCATCGGGCACCGGCCGGCGTTCGGCCTCAACTGGGACCCCAGCCACTTCGTCTGGCAGGACCTCGACCCGGTCGGCTTCCTCTGGGACTTCAAGGACCGCATCTACCACGTCGACTGCAAGGACGCGAAGAAGCAGGTCGGCAACGGTCGCAACGGCCGGATGGGGTCCCACCTGGCCTGGGCCGACCCGCGCCGCGGTTGGGACTTCGTCTCGACCGGGCACGGCGACGTGCCGTGGGAAGCGTGCTTCCGGATGCTCAACACGATCGGGTACGACGGTCCCATCTCGGTCGAGTGGGAGGACGCCGGCATGGACCGCCTCGTCGGGGCGCCCGAGGCGCTGGAGTTCGTCCGCCGGTTGGCGTTCGACCCGCCCAGCGCCTCGTTCGACGCCGCGTTCAGCAGCCGCTAGAGGCTGCCGCCCGCACGGCGGGTGCGACCGACCGACTGCTGGCTGAGGATCCGCTCGATCGGCGCGATCTCCTCGGCGGTGTGCCGCGCGAGGATGGCGTCGAGCTCGCGCCGGGCCGACGGGGTGTCGTAGCCGGCGAGGTCGCGCTGGAGCTGGGTCCGCGAACGGTGGGCCGAACGACGGTGGGCGAGAGTGGAGCGCAGGGTGGTGATGGTCGTGGTAACGGGGCTCATGACTGAGTCCTTCAACTGGTAGGTGACGGCGCGAGTTTCGTTGGCCGCCACTACAAGTATCGGCAGCCGGGCACCGCTTCTTCCGCGCCCGACGTGTTGTCTGGATCACAGCGTGCACCGCCGCGCTCATGTCGTGACGCAGGTCACCGTCTCGCGGTGAACGGGCGATGTCGCGGCGGTGGCGGGCACGTTTCCGAACCCCGACTTCGGTCAGTCCTTCAGCCGGTCCAAGGACGTGTTCGCGGGCTTCGGCATAACGCGTGCGTACGTCGGGGGTCGGCTCGGACTCGTAGATCCGCGACTCGGCTGACTCCCAGCCGGGCGGTTCCTCACCACCGGCCAGCACCCACGCCGCCTGTCGCGCCGCGCCGTCGGCGACGTACTCACCGGGGGGTGGGACCGAGACCGGGCGAGCGAACACCGCGGGCGCGATCTGCCGCACCGCCTCCGACTGCGCACCGCCGCCGACGAGCAGCACGCGTCGCACCCGCGCGCCCTGGTCCTGCAGTGCGTCCAGCCCGTCGGCCAGGCCGCACAGCAGTCCCTCGACGGCTGCGCGCGCGATGTGCTCGGGACCGGCGGTGTCCAAGGTCAGGCCGTGCACCGATCCGGTGGCCGTGGGCCGGTCCGGCGTCCGTTCACCCTCGAGGTAGGGGACGAGCACCAGCCCGCCCGCGCCGGCCGGCGCCGCGAGGGCGAGCCGGGACAGCTGGTCGTGGTCGACGCCGAGCAGCCGGGCCGCGGCATCGAGCACCCGAGCAGCGTTGAGCGTGCAGACCAGCGGAAGGAACCGCCCGGTGGCATCGGCGAACCCGGCAACGATGCCCGAGCCGTCGGTGGTGGCGTTGTCCGCGACGGCGGCAGCCACTCCCGACGTACCGATCGAGACGATCACGTCGCCGGGACCCGCGCCGAGACCGAGCGCGGCGCCGGCGTTGTCGCCGGTTCCCGGTCCGAGGACGGTGTCGCCGCCGGCACGCACGCCGGCTCGATCGGTCGGGCCGAGCACCCGCGGCAGGATGGCGTCCCGACCGAAGGCGAGGGTCAGCAGGTCGCGCCGGTAGCTCCCGCTGACAGCCGACCAGTAGCCGGTTCCGCTCGCGTCGCCGCGATCGGTGCACAACGAGTCCAGGTCCGGCGAGCCGGCAAGTCGCCACGTCAGCCAGTCGTGCGGGAGGCACACGGCCGCGGTCCGTCGCGCCGACTCCGGTTCGTGCTCGGCGAGCCAGCGGAGCTTGGTCACCGTGAACGACGCGACCGGCACCGAGCCGACGGCATCTGCCCAGGCCTGGCCGCCTCCCAGCTCGGCCACGAGATCGGCCGCCGCCGTGGCGGACCGCGTGTCGTTCCACAGCAGCGCGGGGCGCACCACCTGGCCGCTGTCGTCGAGGCAGACCATGCCGTGCTGCTGGGCCGCCACCGAGATGCGCGGCGACGTCATCGAGGCCGCCTGCCCGATCGACGGCCTGGTGCAGCGCGACCTCCCACGCCTCGGGGTCGACCTCGGTCCCGTCCGGGTGGGCAGCGCGGCCGTCGCGGACGAGGGCTCCGGTCTCGGCGTCGCGGACGACGACCTTGCAGGCCTGGGTCGACGAGTCGACCCCGGCGACGAGCGGCACCGTCAGCCTCGGACGCCGTACAGGTGCTCGAGAGCGAGCTGGTCGAGCCGCTCGAAGCCCATCCCGCGCTGCGGCGGCGGCCTCGGGGTCGAACTCCTCCGCAGCGCAGCGTCTCGAGTCTTTCGCCCTGCTCGAGCGTCGGCATGGGCGAGCTGGTCCAGGCGCGCGTCGAGCAGGGCCTGCTGGACGTCCGGGTCAGCGCGGAAGGCGCGCGACTTCGCCCTCAGGATCAGGTAGTTGCGCATGCAGGCCCGCGGCCGACTCCCACACGCCGTCCATGTCCTCGGTGCGCGGCGGCTTGTAGTCGAAGTGCCGCGGTCCGTCGTAGTCACTGTTCTCCACGGTGTCCACGGTCCAGAACGCGCCGCGGGCGTTGCCGGCACCGAAGCGGAGATCCTGGTCGTAGCGTGGCCCGTGCTGGCCGTTGAGGTCGATGTGGAAGAGCTTCCCGTGCCACAGGGCCTGCGCGATGCCGTGTGCGTAGTTCAGGCTCGCCATCTCCTCGTGCCCCACCTCGGGGTTCACGCCGACAAGCTCGGGGTGGTCGAGCTCGTTGATGAAGGCGATCGCATGACCGACCGTGGGCAGCAGGATGTCGCCGCGGGGCTCGTTGGGCTTGGGCTCGATCGCGAAGCGCATGTCGTAGCCCTGGACGATCACGTGGTCGGCCAGCACGTTGAAGGCTTCGCGGTAGCGGTCGAGCGCGGCGCGGATGTCCTTGGCCGCGCCGGACTCGGCGCCCTCCCGGCCTCCCCAGGCCACGAAGGTGCGCGCACCGAGCTCCGCTGCCAGGTCGATGGCGTCCGCGGCCTTGACGATCGCGAACCTGCGGACGTCGCGGTCGTTGTTGGTGAAGCCCCCGTCGCGGAACACCGGGTGCGAGAACAGGTTGGTCGTGACCATCGGGACGACCATCCCGGTCTCGTCCAGGGCCTGCCGGAAGGGCTTCAGGTGGTCGTCCCGATCCGACTGCGGAGCTGCCGAACGGGAAGACGTCGTTGTCGTGGAACGTGACGCCGTAGGCGCCCAGGTCGGACAGCCGGTGGACCGCCTCGGCCGGGGCCAGCGGCGGGCGCACGGCGCCGCCGAAGACGTCGACGCCCTGCCAGCCGACGGTCCACAGGCCGAAGGAGAACTTGTCGTCGCGCGTTGGGGTGTAGTCCGTCATCTGGGGGCCTCGACTTCCTGGGACGCTCGAGGACAGGATCCTCGCAGACGGGCGTTGACTTCAAGACGACGTCAGGCGCCCGGAGCCGTGAAGGCTCCGGGCGCCTGACCTGGAGGCGTAGCTGCGACTACCCGCGAAGGCGTTCATGTTGAACGCGCTCTGGTAGGAGGACCGCAGGGACTGACCGCGGATCGGTGCCTCCGAGCCAGGCGCGTTGTCCTGCTCGTAGTTCGGGTTGTGGTAGCCCTTCGCGCCCTGGTTCGCGAAGAAGTTCTGGAAGTCGATGTCGCTGCGCGGGTCACCGAACGGGACCATCGTGTAGCCCTGGCCGACGCCGACGGTGGCTCGGCCGGTCGAGTCGCCGTCCTTGGCGTGGTACAGCGGGTAGCGCTGCGTCTGCGTCGCGACCTGGGCCAGCGGGTCGAAGATGTCCTCGACGCGGTTGCCGTCCCAGTCGTAGCGCCAGCGGTGGATGTGCTGCGCCACGTGGGCCCAGTAGATGTCCAGCTCGGCCTTGACCAGGTCGGCAGGGGTGATGTCCAGCCAGTGCTGCATGAGCCGCTTGCCCGACTCGCCGCGCACGACCTGTGGCGTCGCGAGGGGGAGCCCCGTCTGGCGGGCCACCGTGACGGTCACCATCGGGCCGTCCTGCAGGAAGTTGTAGGCCGGGTCGTGGTTGTGCGGGTACATGTGGATGCCGAACTGGTTGACGCTGAGCTCGTTGAGCGCCGTCCACTTCTCGCCGGCGAGCGTCCACGGCTCGATGTTCCGGTTGCCGGCGTTCGTCGGGTCGCTGCCGGTGCCCAGGAAGGGAGTCCCGAGGATCGCCCCGAACTCGAGCTCGGTCTGGAAGCGCGTCAGGTCGTTGGCCGACATGGCGCCACCGGCGCTGCCCGGGGCCGTTCCAGGTGTTCGGGATGAAGCCGTGGTTGCCGATCGCCTCGAGGCCGTTGGCGTCGAGGAAGCGCCGCGCAGCCGGCGCGCGTAGTCGAGGTAGGCCGCCCGGCCGGCGGCGTTGTGGTCGCGGGGTAGCCTGCGGTGCCACCGGGGTTGGCGGCGTTCTGGCCGTAGCCGGCGAACTCGATCTGGGTGAAGCCCGCGTTGGCGAGGAACTCGAAGAGCTCCTTCCAACCACCGGGCAGCGGCACCAGCGGGCCGAGTCGGTCGGGTTGGCGTTCGGGTCGGCAGGAAGTCGGGCCGCCGAGGTAGCCCGTGGTCGTGCTGCCGGCGGCGATGGCCAACCGGCCGGGGACGTCGCGCTGGGTGAACGTGATGGTGCCGACCTTGCCGGCCGGGATCAGCCGACCGCCCTTGCCGGCGCGCGGGGCGGCGAGGGCACCCGAGGCGCCGAGCGGCGACATGCCAACGGCGGCGGCGCCACAACCGGCGCCGATCTTCAGCAGCGAGCGGCGACTGAGTCCCGTTTCCGTGGCCATCGAATCCTCCTGGGGCGCCCACACCCACAGGGGTACGGGTCATCGAGCGAAGACCATGACCCGCATTCACAGTCGAAGTGCCCAGAAGCTAACGCGCTTGTTTCCGGCGTGTGAAGACCTTTCGCTGCAAAACTTCGAAACTTTCACCATGTGATACGAAAGTGGCGCGCTGTCGCACGAATGCACGCTCACGACCAGGTCGCGTCGACGGAAAGATCGCGTGACGCCCTTGTCACCTCCCGTGATCGAGCGCACTGTTGGTGCGGGCACGGCTACCCCGTGCGCGGGCGCACCCGACGCGTCGGGGCTGGGCAAGGGCGCCGGGCGCCTTGGGCGAAGACGCGGGCCAGGGGAGGCACCGTGGTGAGGACGCCGACGTACGGGCGAGTCGAGCACGGCAGGCACGGGCAGCCCCGAGCACGCCGACGTCGTGGTCGTGGGCTCCGGGTTCGGGGGCTCCGTCACGGCGTACCGCGAGGCCGAGGCCGGGCGCTCCGTCGTCCTGCTGGAGCGCGGGAAGCCCTATCCCCCCGGCAGCTTCGCCCGGACGCCGTCCGCGATGGGCCGCAACCTCTGGGACCCGAGCGAGGGCCTGCAGGGCCTGTTCGACGTCTGGACGTTCCGCGGGCTCGAAGGCGTGGTCTCCAGCGGGCTCGGCGGCGGGTCGCTCATCTACGCCAACGTGCTGCTCCGCAAGGACGAGAAGTGGTTCGTGCACGAGTCACCCCTCCCCGGCGGCGGGTACGAGAGCTGGCCGCTGTCCCGGTCCGACCTCGACCCGCACTACGACCGGGCCGAGGCGATGCTCGGCGCCACGCCGTACCCCTATCTCGACACACCCAAGACCACCGCGATGCGGGACAGCGCGGCCCGGCTGGGGCTCGACTGGGGTCTGCCGCCGCTCGCCGTGACGTTCGCGAGTGGCCCGAACGATGCGCCGGTGCCCGGGGCGCCGATCCCGACGCCGTCGTTCGGCAACGTGCACGGGCGGCCGCGCACCACCTGCCGGCTCTGCGGTGAGTGCGACATCGGCTGCAACGACGGCGCCAAGAACACCCTCGACCACACCTACCTGTCGGCCGCCGCCCATCACGGCGCGGACATCCGGACCCGGTGCGAGGTGCGCGGGTTCGGGCCGCTGCCCGATGGTGGCTACGAGGTCCGGTACGTCGTGCACGACCCGGCCGACGAGGGCCGCAAGACGAAGACGAGCGCCAAGCCGCTGCACCGCATCACCTGCGACCGGTTGGTGCTGAGCGCGGGAACGTTCGGCTCGAGCTACCTGCTGCTGCGCAACCGTGCGGCGTTCCCCGGGCTGAGCCGGACGCTGGGCACCCGGTTCTGCGGCAACGGTGACCTGCTCGCCTTCCTGCTCGACGCGTCGGACCCCGACGCACGCCGGTGGCCACCGGCGCATCGAGGGCAGTCGCGGGCCGGTCATCACCAGCGCGATCCGGGTCGGTGACGCCCTCGACGGGGACGGGTCGGCCGGCCGCGGCTTCTACGTCGAGGACGCCGGCTACCCGATCTTCGCCGACTGGCTGGTGGAGAGCACCCAGCTGCCCGGCCAGGTCCGCCGGACGATCAGGTTCGCCAGGAGCCGGCTGCGCCGACGCCTCGGGGGATCGCCGAAGACCGGCATCTCGGCCGACGTCAGCTCGCTGATCGGCCCCGGCCACCTGTCCGACGGGTCGCTGCCGTTGCTCGGGATGGGACGAGACATCCCGGACGGCGTGATGAAGCTGCACAAGGGCCACCTCGAGGTGGACTGGACCACGTCGAGCTCGGACGCCTACTTCGAGCCGGGTGCGCGCGACGATGCACGCCATCTCCGACGACCTCGGGGCGAAGTTCCAGGACAACCCCCTGTGGTGGACGCGGCGGGTGGTGACGGTGCACCCGCTCGGCGGAGTGCCCATGGGTCGCCACGTCGCCGAAGGTGTCTGCGACGCGGACGGCCAGGTCTTCGGCTTCCCCGGCCTCTACGTCCTCGACGGCTCGATCATGCCGGGGCCGGTCGGGGCGAACCCGTCCTTGACGATCGCCGCCGTCGCCGACCGGGCGTGCGACCGGATGCCGGCGACCAGGGCACACACGGCCCGACGTACGGCGGACGACGTCATCACGCTCCCCGAGCAAGGAGGCGCTGTGTCATCAGCCGTCGGCAGACCGGTCGATGCGACCGACCTGTCGTTCACCGAGGAGATGAAGGGCTTCGTCGCGCTCGACGTCGACGACCCGGTGCGCGGGGCGCAGCTCGGCCGCCAGCTCGACCAGCGGCTGATGTTCCACCTCACCATCACCGCACCCGACGTCGACCGGTTCGTCGTGGACCCCGAGCACCTGGGCACGGCGACGGGGTACGTCGAGTGCGACCTGCTCGGCGGGCAGCGGCCCGTGCAGCGGGCGTGGTTCAACCTGTTCACCAAGGACGGCGACGAGTCGCGGCGCCTGATGCACTACCGGCTGCAGTTCGAGGACGCCGGCGGCAACCCCCTCACGCTGGTCGGGCACAAGGACGTGCACGACGACCCGGGCATCGACGTCTGGCCGGACACGTCGACGCTGTACGTCCGGGTGCACGCCGGACACGTGCCGCCCGGCGCGGCCGAGGAAGGGCGCGTCGTGGCGGCCGGAGTGATCACCATCCACCTGCCCGACTTCATGCGGCAGCTCACGACGTTCCGCACCGACGGCCCGCACCCGGCCCGGGCGATGGAGAAGTTCGGCCGGCTGTTCCTGGGCCAGCTGTGGGAGGTCTACGGGCCGGCGCTGAGCGGGAGCCGGTGATGGCCGAGCGCGGACCGAGCCGCCCTCGGAAGCGCCCCACCAGCCTGGCCGAGCTGCCCTTCCCGCGTCATCCGGCGGTGCGGTGGTTCAACCCCCGGATGCTCCTCTCGACCGCGAAGTTCGTCGCGACTCTCCGCCGTGTTCGGCGCCTACGCCGACAAGAGAGAGGTGCAGGCGACCGCGAGCACTCCGAAGTTCCACGACCACTCCGACGGCAAGGAGATGTGGGTCGACTACGTCAGCGACATCGGAGACGGCTTCGACGCGACGTACTCGCTTGCCTACCTCCTCGCGCAGCAGAAGCTGGACGTGGACAGGGACGAGGCCGGCGCAGAGCCAGAGTCTGTCCACACCGCGGGGGACCCTGCTCGTGATGGGCGGCGACGAGGTCTACCCCACGGCGTCGACCCAGGCCTACGAGGAGCGGACCAAGGGCCCCTACAACGCCGCTCTCCCGCACGCCGATGAGCCACCTGCGCTGTTCGCCGTTCCGGGCAACCACGACTGGTACGACGGGTTGACCGCGTTCCTGCGCTTCTTCTGCCAGGGCGGCTGGGTCGGCGGCTGGCGCACCGAGCAGCGGCGCAGCTACTTCGCGGTGAAGCTGCCGCAGCGATGGTGGCTGCTCGGCATCGACATCCAGTTCGACACCTACATCGACGCGCCACAGATCGACTACTTCCGGGCGGTCGCCGAGGAGATCAAGGATGGCGACGGCATCGTCCTGTGCACGGCGAAGCCGAGCTGGGTCGAGGGCGGTCGTGCGGACTCGAAGGCCTACGCGACGCTGGACTACTTCATCTCCGTCGTGCTGGGCAAGTCGCCGGACCAGGTGCGCCTCATGCTCGCGGGCGACGCGCACCACTACGCGCGCTACACCGAGATCGACGGGGAGCGCTCGCTGGTGACGTGCGGCGGTGGCGGGGCCTACCTGTCGGCCACCTCTCGCGACGACGACCCGCTGGTCCTCCCGCCCGAGACCTTGCAGGCGGACCGGGTCGACCCGCCACCGGGAGCCAAGTTCGCGTGGCGGGCGGCCTACCCGACGCCTGAGGCGTCGCGGCGGATGGCCGTGCGCGTCCTGGACCGCCTGCCGCGCCGGAACCCGGGCTTCGTGGCGCTCATGGTTGCTGCGCAGGCTCTGCTGAGCTACGTCATCGTCGCGAGCACCCGCCGTTCCCAGGGGGGTTCGCTCGCATTCTTCTGGGAGCGGATGGAGCCGAGCTGGTCTGCACTGGCCGCCTTCCGGCAGCCGGGGCTGCTCTTCCTGACGGTGGCTGTGGTCTGGGGAGCGTCGCAGTTCTACCGGCGGGGCAAGGCCAGAGGGAAGCTCGGCGGTGCGCTGCACGGCCTGGCTCATATCGCGGTAGCCATGTGCGCCGTGTGGGCGACGGCGCAGCTCCCGGTGCCGGACTCGTGGCCGAACTGGGCGTCGTTCTGGAGCCGGCTGGTCGTGGCCGGGCTCCTGGGCGGCGCGGCGGCCACGCTGTTGGTCGGCGTCTACCTGTATCTGGCCAGCCGCGCGGGCATCCATATGAATGAAGTGTTCAGCGCGCAGTCGATCGAGGACTACAAGTCGTTCCTCCGCATGCACATCCGGTCCGACGGGAGCCTGGTCATGCATCCGCTCGCGGTGCCGTCCGTGTGCCACACGTGGCACGTGTCGCCCAGCGACGCGGACGGCGACCCCTGGCTCGAGCCGGATGCACCGATCGAGGTCCGCCTGATCGAACCGCCGCTGACCATCCGGAGAGAGGTGCCCGCGTGAGCACCACGACACCGACCCGGCCCACCACGCGGGCCGACCATCGAACCGAGGTCGTGCCGCTCGCTGCGCTCGACGGCCGGCCACTGACCCTCGTGCACGTCCAGGGCAGACACGAACCGACCCGCGGCCCCGTTCTCGTCGTCCACGGTGCGGGCGTGCGGGCCGAGCTGTTCCGGCCGCCACTGCCGCGAACCTTCGTCGACGCCCTGCTCGACGAGGGCTGGGACGTGTGGCTGCTCAACTGGCGGGCCTCGATCGACCTCGACCCGGTGCCCTGGACGCTCGACGAGGCGGCCGCCTACGACCACCCGGCGGCCGTGCGCCACGTGCTCGCCGCCACCGGCGCGGAGACCCTCAAGGCCGTCGTGCACTGCCAGGGGTCGACCTCGTTCACCATGGCGGCGATGGCGGGCCTGCTGCCCGAGGTCGACACGGTGGTGTCCAACGCCGTGTCCCTGCACCCCGTGGTGCCGCGGTTCTCGACGTTCAAGATCGGGCGCGTGTCCCCGGTCGTGGGCAAGGTGCTCCCGCACGTCTCGCCGGCCTGGGGAGACAAGCCGGAGGGCCTGCTCTCCAAGGCGCTGGTGCTGATGGTGCGCGCGACCCATCGCGAGTGCCACAACAACGTCTGCCGGATGGTCAGCTTCACCTACGGCACCGGCTGGCCCGCGCTGTGGTCGCACGCCAACCTCGACGAGGCCACCCACGACTGGATCCGCGGCGAGTTCGCCGAGGTGCCGTTCACGTTCTTCGCCCAGATGGACCGGAGCATCCGGGCCGGCCACCTGACACCGGTGCAGGACCTCGACGGGCTCCCCACGTCGTACGTCGCGCAGGCTCCGCAGACCGACGCGCGGTTCGTCTTCCTCGCCGGCGAGGACAACAAGTGCTTCCTGCCGGAGAGCCAGCAGCGCTCGTTCGACTTCTTCGCGAGCCACCGCCCCGGCCGCGACGCGCTGCACCGCTTCAGCGGCTACGGGCACCTGGACGTGTTCCTCGGCAAGAACGCAGCCGCCGACACCTATCCCGTCATCCTCGAGGAGCTGGCCCGATGAGCACCGGACCTGGGAGCGCCCTGCTGCCCGTCGTACGCCGTCTGATGTCCTTCGCACCGTCGGCCGTGCCGCGGCGCCAGCGCCGCCTGGCCGGTCGCCGCGCTGTGGTCGACGGCATCCCGTTCACGCTGCCGGTCAACTCCGAGCAGACGCCCGCGTTGATGGCCGCGTTCCCCGTCGACGGTGACGCCGCGGCGCGGCTGCTCCCCGGCGACGAGCTGCACCCGGTCCGCCTGCCGGGCGGCAAGGGACTGCTCGTCGTCACCGTCGTCAACTACGAGATCACCGACATCGGCAAGTACGTCGAGTACTCCCTCGCGATCGCGTGCACCTTCGGGGCGAAGCCGGCGCCGCCGCTGCTGCCCGGCCTGCTCCGCGGCCACTACGGCACCGGCCAGTTCGTGCTCGACCTGCCGGTGAGCAGCGAGATCTCGGTCAAGGGCGGCAAGGGCATCTGGGGGATGCCCAAGCACCAGGCCAACCTCGACTTCACCATCACGCCGACAACCGTCTCCAGCCAGTACGACGTGGACGGGCTGCTCGGGGCGCGGATCGAGATCGACCGCCCGCCGGAGACCGCGTTGCCGCTCGACGTGGGCGCCGCGAACTACTGCGTCTTCCGCGGCATGGTCATGAAGTCGTTCATCTACTTCCAGGGCGCGGCCGACATCGCCCTGGGCAAGCGGGCCAAGGCGCGGCTCTACCTCGGCGACGCACAGCAGGTCGCCCCGCTGCACGACCTCGGCATCGAGCAGGACGCGGTCTTCACGGCCTTCCTGCCCTCGACCAGGGGTGTCCTCGACGACCACTTCGAGTGCTGGTTCATGACCTCGGCCGACGGCCGGCACGAGACCGGCGAGGGTCTCGACTCGGTGGTCAACCTCGGCCGGTCGGAGGAGTGGCTCGACCCGCCCAAGGTCCGGGTGGGATCAGCGCGGTGAAGGAGTGGCTGCTCCTCGATCAACGCCCTGTACTTCCTGTTCGGCGCGTCGATGTACATGGGCACGATGTGGGTGCTGCGGTTCTTCCTCTATCCCACCTGGCGGGTGCTGACGCCGGAGAACGTCGGGCAGCACTTCGGGGTCCCGACCATCCTCGCGACGAAGTTCTTCACGATCGTCGTGCCGCCGATGTTCCTGTCCGGCATCATCCTCGTCGTCACCGAGTGGGGTGACTGGTACGCACCCGCTGGTGTGGCTGGCCGTGGTCTGCCTGGTCGGCATCGTGGTGCTCACCTACGTCGGCCAGCAGATCATCATCCCGGTCAACAAGAAGATCCGCGGCGGCGAGTTCGACGGCCCGGCCGGGCTGACACCGCTGCTGATGCGCTGGATGCAGCTGAACAACATCCGCTTCGTCGCCTCGACCATCACCTGGGCCGCGATCGTCTGGTACATCGTGGCCAAGGGCGACCTCCTGGAGGCCCTGGGATGACTCCCATCCAGCGCCTGGTCGCCGACCCGCTGCGCGGCGTGGTGGCGGCCATCAGCGCGCTGACCGTGCTCTCCGGGCTCGGCCAGCTGGTGGCTGCCCGGGTGTCGTCCTCGACCTGCTGGGGGCGGAGTCGACGGCCACGACGCGGCACTTCTTCGCGATCGTCGGGATGTTCATGGCGGTGGTGGGCGGCGTCGATGCTGCAGGCGCTGCTGACCGAGCCGACCCCGGCGTACGTCGTGCTCTGGGGTGCCGTGCAGAAGCTCGGCGCGTTCATCGCGGTGTCGGTCGGGGTGGCGCGCGATCTCTTCGGCTCGATCGCGCATGGTCGTCGCGCTGTTCGACCTGCTCACCGCGGTGCTCGCCGCGGTCCTGTGGCACCGGCTCCGGCGGCCGGCGACCGTTCGCGACCGGGTGTCGGCATGAGGCGCTCCCTGGTCCTGGCCGGCGGCGGCATGCGCGTGGCCTGGCAGACCGGTGTGGTGCGGGCGCTGACCGAGCACGGCCTGGACTTCCAGCACATCGACGGGACGTCCGGCGGCATCCTGACGGCCGGGATGCTGCTGTCGGGGCAGCAGCCGGTCGGAGATGGCCGCCCGGTGGTCCGACCTGGACGTGCAGGACTTCAGCTCGCCGCTGCCGTTGCGCGAGTACCTGCGCGGCCCGTGGAACCTGCCCGGGATGGGCGACGCGGACGGGGTCATCCGCAAGGTCTTCCCGCACCTCGGCGTCGACGCCGCCAAGATCCGCGGCCGCCACCGTCGAGGGGACGTTCAACGTCGTCGACTTCGTGACGAAGACCTGCGTGGCGGTGCCGCACACCGACGTCGACGACGAGCTGCTGGCCGCCGGGATGTCGCTGGCGCTGGTGATGCCCCCGCTGCGGCGCGACGAGCACGTGTGGACCGACGCGGTGTGGGTCAAGGACGCCAACGTCACCGAGGCACTCCGCCGCGGTGCCGACGAGGTCTGGCTGGTGTGGTGCATCGGCAACTCGGCCTACTGGGGTGACGGTCCGCTCGAGCAGTACGTCCACATGATCGAGATGAGCGCCAACGGCGCGCTGTTCGCCGAGCTCGACGCCGCACGCGCGGCCGGCCGGTCGTTCCGGCTGCACGTCGTGCGCCCGAAGCACCCGTTGCCGCTGGACAGCGAGCTCTACGCCGGGCGCATCAACACCGACACCCTGATGGCGATGGGCTACCGCGACGCGTGGGACTACCTGGACGAGCCGCATCCCGACGGAGTGCCGCAGGACCCGTCCTGCACCGCCATGACCGAGCCACCGATCGGCGTACGCCTGTCCGAGCGCCTGCGCGGCCAGGTCGGCGACGAGGACCTGACGCTGCGGGTCACGGCGGAGCTGCCGCTCGAGGAGCGGCCGTCCGAGCCGACCCGGGTGGTCGGCCACGTGGACCACGCACCGTGGGGTGGCCGGGTGCCGCTGGCCGGCGGCCGGCTGGAGGCGGACGGGTCGGCGCTCGTCTACCGGGCGCGGGCGCGCGTCGGGGGGCAGTGGGTGGACGTCGAGGCGGTCCGCGAGCTCGCTGACGACGAGGGCCTCGACGCCTGGGCGGATGCGACGACTGTCGAGTTCCGCGCCAGCACGGGGGAGACGGGCACGCTGCGGCTCGGCCCGCTCGACGCCGCCCGCGCGCTGTCCACAGCCGAGCCGGTCGGCGCACATGGCGGACTGGACCGGGCCGGCGCACTCGCCCGGCTCGGCCGCACCGGGCTGCGCCGGGCCCTGACGACCTACGGACCATGACCGAAGGAGACCCGATGGCCGACAAACCCAAGCACAAGAAGGTCAGGGTGCCGACCGTCGCGGTCGGCGTGCAGGTCCTGGAGACCCGGCTGGACGTCGCGGTCGCGCAGGGTCTGAGTCCGAACCAGATGGCGGCCGCGGACGGTGTACGCCAGTTGCTGCGCAAGGCCGAGGATGCGGCGTACGGGATCCAGCCGTCGCCCGGGCCGGTGTCGCGCTGGTGGAGTGGTGCACTCGTCGACGCCGCGAACCAGAACCTGCACGCTGCACGCGCGCAGATGATCGACGTGTACGACGACGCCGAGATCGCGGCCGAGATCCCGTCGGCGCTGGGCCGGATGCAGCAGACGATGCACCGCGACGAGGTCCGCCGACGGATGGCCGACTCCGGGATCACCAGCGACGTCATCGAACGGCAGCGGGCCTTCCTGCGCCGGGCCATCGCGGACAGCTACGACGCGCTGGACCGCCAGTACGAGCGGCTGCGCAGCTTCCGCAACATCATCCTGCTGCTGGCTCTGTGCATCGCCGCTCTTGTCGCGATCACGATCGTCGTCGTCTGGACCAACCCGACCTTCATGCCGCTCTGCTTCCCCTCTGACGGGCTGGCGCCGGACGGCAGCAGCACGCTGAACTGCCCGACCGGCGTCGGGGTTCAGCGTGCCCCACGGCAACGACATCGTCGTCGTCGCGTTGCTGGGACTGCTCGGTGGCGCGCTCGCCGCGGCGGTGTCGATCCGCAACCTGCGCGGCACATCCACGCCGTACGACGTGCCGGTCGCGCTCTCGCTGCTGAAGGTGCCGCTCGGCGCGTTCACGGCGATCCTCGGTCTGGTCGCCATCCAGGGCAACTTCGTCCCCGGCCTGTCGGCGTTGGACTCGCAGCAGCAGATCCTCGCCTACGCACTGGTGCTCGGCTACGGGCAGCAGGTGTTCACCTACACGCTGGACCGCAGGGCGCAGATGCTTGCTCGACGGGCTGCCCGCCAAGGACGGGTCAGCTCCTCCCGGTGGGGGTGTCGGTGGAGACCCGCTGTCGACGGCTCCGGCCACGTCGTACCGCTTGGATCCGGTGGTGCCGACCCAAGCGGCGTCGACCGGCAACGGAGACGGGTCGAAACGGCCGGCCGACGGCGAGGATGGCGACAGCGTCACGCTGCCGAAGGCGAAAGCCACGGGCCATCGTCCTGATGCGTGAGCCCGGGCCGCTGCAGGCGGACATGACCATCACGGGCTCCATCGGTGGAAGCGGTCATCGCTCGCCTGCGCGGAATCGATGACGAGCTGCCGGCTAGCGACGGGGCGGCGGTGTTCAACCGCGTCTACCTCACCGTGACCGAGGAGGTCGCCGCGGGACTGGCGCGGGCGCGGGTCTTTCGCGACCCGGTGTTCATGGCGCACCTCGACGTGACGTTCGCGGGGCTGTGGCTGGAGGCGTACGACGCGCCGGACCGTGACGTGCCCAAGGCATGGGCCGCCCTGTTCGAGCGTCGACGCGATCGTTCGGTGCTGCCGATCCAGTTCGCGCTCGCGGGGATGAACTCGCACATCGCGCACGACCTTCCCGTTGCCGTCGTCCGGACCTGTCGCCGTCTCGGCACATCTCCGCACGACGCCGGCGTCCACGACGACTACGAGAAGGTCAACGACCTGCTCGCCGCCTGCGAGGCCAAGATCCGGCGCTCGTTCCTCACCGAAGCCGGTCAGGCCGCCGAGGCACACGTCGCCGCAGTGGCCCACCTGATCAGCTCATGGAAGATCGACAAGGCGCGCGACGCCGCCTGGGTGAACGTCGAGGCGCTGTGGTCGATGCGCAGCCTGGGCGCACTGGCCGACCGCTACCGCGAGTCGCTGGCCCGAACCGTCGGCATGACGTCGCGCTGCCTGCTGACCCCCATGCCGTTCCGTGCCGGCCGGCCGGTGAGTCGAGGCGGTGCGGTCATCCGGTTGGGATGAGGCGCGGTCGGAGGGCACGGCGAAGGCTGGCTGCGCTGGACGAACGCCGCCGCATCACCAGCGCGCAGTCAGGCGCAATGAAGGGAGCCGATGATGGGACTTCGCCGCAAGGGCCTTGACGGCCGAAGTTCCAGATGCGCGAGAAGCTGATGTCGATCGGCGACGACTTCTGGATCGAGGACGACGACGGCAACAGGGTGTTCAAGGTCGACGGCAAGGCGCTGCGGATGCGAGACACGTTCATCCTGGAAGACGCCAACGGCAACGAGGTGTCGAAGATCCAGGAGAAGAAGCTCAGCGTCCGCGACAAGATGACGATCGAGCGCGGAGACACCAAGGCGACGGTGCACAAGCGCCTCATCGGCATTCGCGACCACTACATCATCGACGTCGACGGTGGCGAGGACCTCAAGGCCCACGGCAACATCGTCAACCACGAGTACGAGATCGAGCGCGACGGCGACACCGTCGCGGAGGTGTCGAAGAAGTGGTTCCGGGTGCGCGACTCCTACGGTGTCCAGCTGGCCGAGGGCCAAGACGTCCCACTCATCCTGGCGATTGCCGTCTGCGTCGACGCGATGGCGCACGGCTGACCATCGCCGGCACGTGGCGCCTGGGTGAGGGACTAGAGCGGTGACGGAACTAGCTCAGCGGCGCGATGCCGCGACGGGGATGGTCCTGCTCACTTTGGCGACCGGGCAGTTCGTCATGGCGCTGGACACCACGGTGATGAACACTGCGATCGCCACCGTCGCCAAGGACGTCGGGACCAGCATCACCGGGATCCAGACGGCGATCACTCTGTACACGCTCGTCATGGCGTCGCTGATGATTACCGGCGGGAAGCTCGGCAAGATGCTCGGCCGCAAGCGGGCGTTCACGATCGGGTGCGTCGTCTATGCCTGCGGATCCCTCACGACGGCGCTGGCACCCAACCTGACCGTGCTGATCATCGGCTGGTCGTTCCTGGAGGGCCTCGGGGCGGTTCTGATCATGCCCGCGATCGTGGGGCTCGTCGCCTCGAACTTTGATAGGTCCGAGCGCCCGCGCGCGTACGGACTCGTCGCGGCGGCCGCTGCGATCGCGGCGGCCTTGGGGCCGCTGATCGGCGGGGCGTTCACGACCTACGCATCGTGGCGGTGGGTGTTCGCCGGCGAAGTTCTTATCGTCCTGGTGATCCTCGTGTTGATCCGGCGCGTGAACGACACGCCTGCCGAGGTGGGCGAACGACTCGACCTTGTCGGGACGGGCGCTCTCCGCACTGGGCCTCGGCCTGGTCGTGTACGGCATCCTGCGCTCAGGATCGTGGGGCTTCGTGCGGCCGTCGCCCAGTGCCCCGACGTGGCTCGGTCTCTCGCCGGTAATTTGGCTCATGCTCGCCGGCGGCATCGTCCTGCTCCTGTTCCTGAAATGGGAGAGCCGGCTGATCGAGCGAGGGGAAAGCGCGCTCACCGACCCGGCGTTGCTGCGCAACCTTCAGCTGCGCAGCGGGGTCACCTCGTTCCTGTTCATGTTCCTGGCCCAAGCCGGGCTCTTCTTCGTCGTGCCGCTGTTCCTGTCGGTCGCCCTCGGGCTGTCGGCGATCGCGACCGGCGTACGCCTGTTGCCCTTGTCGCTGACCTTGCTGCTCTTCGCCCTGGGCGTCCCCAAGCTGCGCCCGGACGCCTCGCCTCGCCGGGTCGTCACCTTCGGCTTCGTGTCGCTGCTCGCGGGCATCGTCCTGCTGATCGCCCTGCTCGACGTTGGGGCCGGCGCCGAGATCGTGACCTGGCCGCTGCTGCTCGCTGGTGCCGGGCTCGGCGCCATGGCCTCTCAGCTGGGCAGCGTGACCGTGTCCGCCGTCCCCGACGAGCAGAGCAGCGAGGTGGGTGGGATACAGAACACCGGCACTCAGCTCGGCGCGTCGATCGGCACAGCCCTGGCCGGTGCCGTGCTCATCTCCGCGCTGTCCGCCTCGTTCCTGGCCGGGGTGCAGAACGACCCTCGCGTCCCAGCCGACCTCGCCTCGAAGGCCGAGACGAGTCTCGCAAGCGGCGTGCCTTTCCTGTCCGACAAGGACCTCGAGGCAGCCCTCGACGACGCACAAGTCCCCGCCGAGACGGCAGACGCCGTGATGGCAACCAACACGCAGAGCCGCATCGACGGGCTGCGCTCCGCCCTCGCCGTCCTCGCGCTTCTCACCCTGCTCGCCCTGCTCTTCACCCGCGGTCTCCCCACAGTCCAGCCAGGCGCGGCGCAGAAACCGAACCCACCGCCACAGGTCGCACAACTCCCGTGACGAATTGGGCGCGCACTGTCTGATCCCGCAAGCGCATCGGCGCTGCTGCTCGCAGAAGCCGGTGCGACCGGCCACACCTCCGACCCCGCTCGCAGCGTCTGCAGCTAATTCACGAAGGCTTACGTGTCCACGTTGTGGATCGGCGGGCCTGTTCGTAGATCTGGCTGACTTGTTCTGCCATCAGCTGCCGGGACTGAGCGCTTGAACGCGCCCGGGATGTCCGTCCGGTCGAGAATCACGACGTCGTCAGGTGCTGCCTTGATGATGACGTTCGGGATGAGCGTGCCGGTCAGGAACACCAAGGCAGCTCGGACCGGGACAGGGAATCCGACAGCGGCGGTCAGCAACGGCTCCGCCCGCTGAGCTTCGAACCGTGAGTTACGCAGGTAGCAGGCGTGCCCATTGACCCGGACCGCGTTGCGCCCGACCCAGACCCGCCCGTCCGGGTGCGTCTTCATGTTCAGGGTGAATACGCCGCCGGGACCGATGACGACGTGATCGATGTCGGAGCCACGGTCACCGACCGGAACGGAGTGCAGCACGTGCCATCCGTGCTTTGCCAGCTTCTCGAGCGGCCCCCGACGGTCTCCTCGCCGCTTGCACCGACCCGCCAAGCCCGCTCGTCGGTCTTCTTGTCGAACGTCCGGGCAATGATCGTACCGACCTTGGAGCGTTCCTTCATCGCGGCGAACTCGTGTCTCGGCCAGCTCCCGGATCCCCTGGCCCGGCCGGTTGTTCGCGAGGTCCACCCACGTCGGCTCCGCACGAGGCCGAGGCGATGGAACCGATGCGCGGGGTGAGGCGATGGTGTCCCCCGGGCCAGGGACCTTCGTCGCAGCCCCGGACTGATGGGTGGCGATCACCGAATGGAAGGCGTCGGCATACTCAGGCTGTTCGAGCGTCTCCTGGCCGGTCAGCAGGTCGACCCAGCCGACCCGCTGCCCCGCCTCGTCGTTGACGTAGAGCCGGTCGTTGCCGTACCTGCGCCAGCGCGTCACCAGCAGATCCCCCATGGTCGGATCTATCGCCACGGGAATGCCGGCACTTGAGGCGAAGTCGGACGGCCGACACCTGTCACGTGCACGTCGTCCGACTGAACGAGTGGTGAGTTCGCGCCCTTGACGGTCGTGAATAGGGGCGGGAGTCCGCCACTCAAGAGCGCGCGCCGCCGAACGCGGCGACCAGTGGTTCGCAAGTAGGTCGCAAGCGCGGCCCAAGGGGCCCGGCGCACGGTGTCCCGGTCACCACGAACCTGCGCCGGAGCTCTTCCGCGCCCAACCGACTGGAGTTGTCATGCGTCCCCGTTCCGCCTTGACCGCGGCCATTGCCGCGATCGCCCTGTCCGCCATCCCGATGTCCGCCCAGGCCATCCGCCACCGAGCACATCGACCGCAGCGTGTTCGACGGGACGCCCGTGCGGACCGCCTCCACCTTCGAGGTGGCCGGCCCCACGGCTGGACCGTTGGGTGCCTCGTACGAGCTCAGCGTGACCGCAGCGGACGGGACGCTGCCGACCGCGTTCGGCTCCTGCGAGCCGGTGGACGTGGCGGCGGTCCTCACCGTCTCCCCCGGAGAGGTGCTCACCGTGCACACCCACGGGGAGGCGTGCGCCCACATCAGCGACGGGACCCTTGGGGTCAACGCCTACTTCGGCAAGAAGGACCTCAGCTACGAGGGCAGCGAGCACAAGAAGGCCGCCGTCGTCGGCGACGGGCTCATCGCAGCGGCCCACCACTGGTACGGCGGGCAGGCCACGTTCATGGGCACCGTCCGCTGGTGACTTGAGCCAGGCTGAAAGCCTGGAACCCCCTCCCCGGCAAGGGCGCCTCATTTACGCTTCCTTGCGGCTAGGGGAGGGGTGTGGACGGCTCGGGTCACCTGCGGATCGGCATGCTGGGGGAGCTGACGGCGTCCTTCGACGGCGAGCAGCTCGACCTCGGCGGCCCCCGCCAACGCGCCGTCCTGGCCCTGTTGTTGCTCGCCCGCGGCGAGGTCGTCCAGGCCGAGCGCCTGGCCGACTCGCTGTGGGGCGAGCGCCCGCCGTCGGACACCGCGGCAGCACTCCAGTCCTACGTCTCGCACCTGCGCCGCCGGCTGCAGCCGGGAAGTGCGGCACGCAGCCGCTCGGCCGTCATCGCCAGCGAGGGCCGCGGATATGCCGTCCGCTTGTCCACGACAGCCGTGGACGCTTGGCACTTCGAGTCGCTCCTCACGCAGGCCGATGCGGCCACCGATCCGAGCATCACCTGCGGACTCCTGCACGAGGGCATCGAGCTGTGGCGTGGTCCGCCACTGGCCGACTACGCCGACGAGTCCTGGGCGGCGCCGGAGATCGCCCGGCTCACCGAGCTGCGCAGAGTCGCCAGTGAACGACTGCTCGCGGCCCGCCTGGACCTGGGCGAGTCAGCGCTGCTGGTGCCGCAGCTGGAGGCGATGGTCGGCGAAGCGCCGCTGCGCGAGGAGCGCTGGCGACTGCTCGTGCTCGCGCTCTACCGCGCGCAGCGGCAGGCGGACGCACTGAGCGCCTTGCGTCAGGCCCGGGCGACGCTGGCAGACGAGCTCGGCGTCGACCCCGGGCCGGCCTTGCGCAAGCTGGAAGCGGACGTCCTCGCGCAGTCACCCGACCTCGACGTACCGCGCCAGCGCGCTCTCGACGCCGGCCGCCACCCCGCAGGTGCGTTCGACCGATGACCTGGTCGACCGTGACCGGGAGCTCGACGCGGTGCGCGCGGCAGTGGACGGCGTGGCGCGGGGGAGTCGGGCCTGCTGTTGATCGAGGGCCCAGCGGGGATCGGCAAGACGCGACTGCTCCACGAGGCGCGCCGTCTCGCGGCTGAGCACTCCGTATGCGTCCTGTCGGCGCGCGGCAGCCAGCTGGAGCAGGACTTCGGCTTCGGCGCGGTCCGCCAGATCTTCGAGCCGTCGCTCACCGCTGCGGACCGACGGGATGAGCTGCTCGCGGGGCCGCATCCACCTCGCGTGGCGTCTTCGACCTGGCCCACGACGACGCCGACGGCTCATTCGCTGTCCTGCACGGGCTGTACTGGCTGGCGGTCAACCTGACTGCCCGGTCCCGTGATGCTGGCCATCGACGACGTCCAGTGGTGCGACCGCGCGTCGCTGCGCTACCTCGCCTACCTCGCCCGCCGGCTCGATGCGGCACCGATCCTGGTGCTCGGCACGGTGCTGACCGGCGAGGAGTACGACGGCGAGGAGCTCCTGGCCGAGCTGTTGCACGAGCCAGCCGCCGTCGTCGTCCGACCCTTGCCGCTGACAGCCGCGCGACCGCAGGGATGGTTGCCCGGCGCCTCGGTGAACCGGTCGCCCCGCTGTTCGCCGCTGCGTGTCACCGGACCACCTCGGGCAATCCGCTGCTGCTCCGTCAGCTGCTGCGCGCTCTCGAGAGCCGGTGGCGTGCGTCCCGACGCGGCGCACGCAGACCTGGTCGGTGGCGGTGGGGTCCCGCGCGGTGTCGAGCGTCGTGCTCATGCGGCTGCGGCGGTTGCCGGCGGAGGTCAATCGGGGTGGCGCGGGCGGCGGCCGTGCTCGGGCGACGGCGCGCGGCTTCAGGCCGTGGCCGCACTGTCGGGGTTGAGCGAGACGGGCACGGCGGCGGCCCTGTCCGTGCTGACCCGCGCCGAGATCGTGAAGGACGAACAGCCGCTGGCCTTCGTCCACCCGCTCGTACGCGAGGCGATCTACCGCGACCTGAGCGCTGCGGAGCGCGCGCTGCGGCACGAGCAGGCGGCCCAGGTGCTCGCGGAGTCGCGGCGCGAGCGCCGAGCAGGTCGCCTCGCACGTCTTGCTGGCCCCCAACCGAGGGCACAGCGACAGCGTTGCGGTGCTGCTCAGCGCGGCGCCGCACTGCCTCCGAACGCGGCGCATCCGACAGCGCGGCGACCTACCTGCGGCGAGCACTTGACGAAGCCCCCGATGAGAACGAGCGGCGCGATGTCCTGCTCGAGCTCGAACGTCTCGAGTCTCCGAAGGTGCTGCCATGAGGGCTCAAGCGGTTCACAAGGTCGGGAAGCCACGCTCTGAGGATTGACGAAGGACAGGGGAGTCTCGTGACGTTGCAGCGGGTGCCGGGCTTCGCGGACCCGAGGGCTGAGGGTCTGCGCGGGCTGTGCGGCGGCGCCGTGCACCTCCAGGGGACCCGGCGTACGACATGGCGCGCTCGCCCTGGAACCTGCAGGTGGCGGACTACCCGGCCGCCGTCGCCTACCCGGCGTTCCCGGACGAGGTGGCTGACGTGCTCCGGGCGGCCGCGGCAGCCGGGCTGCGCGTCGCCCCCCAAGGCACCGGACACGGAGCGTCTCCGCTCGAGGGGCGGCTGCGGACGCGGTCCTGCTCCGTACGTCGGCGATGACCGATCTGCAATCGACGTCGAGCGGGGACTGGTGCGCGCCGGGGCGGGCGTGCTCTGGGGCGACCTCGCCGAGGCCGCCGGACGCGACGGGCTGGCCGGGCGGCACCCGTCCTCGCCCGACGTGGGCGTCGTGGGCTATTCGCTCGGCGGCGGCATCGGCTGGTACGCACGACGACTGGGGCTTCAGTGCAACGCGGTGACCTCGGTCGATCTGGTCCTCGCCGATGGCAGCGTCGTCCGGGCCAGCGCCGAGAGCGAGGCCGAGCTGTTCTGGGCGCTGCGGGGCGGTGGCGCGCCGTTCGGCGTCGTGACCGCCCTGGAGTTCGAGCTGTTCCCGCTCGACACCGTGGTGGCCGGGTTCCTCGCCTGGGACTGGACCGCGGTCGAACGGGTGCTCCCCGCCTGGGTCGCCTGGTGCGCGGCGGCGCCGGAAGAGGCGACCACCTCGTTCCGGCTCGTCCAGGTGCCCGACGGACCCGTCCGAGCGAGTTGCGTGGCCGCAGACTTGCCGTCATCGACGGGGCTGTCCTCGGCGACGACGCGCCGGCCGCGGAGCTGCTGGCCCCGTTGCGGGCGCTGGCCCCGAGTTCGACACGGTCGCCCGCGTCCCGGCCGCCTCGCTGGTGCGGTTGCACCTCGAGCCCGAGGGGCCCACGCCCGGCTACGCGAGCAGCATGCTCATCTCGGGGCTGCCCGACGCCGCCATCACCGCCGTCATCGAGGCCGCCGGTCCAGGTCCGGCACGGCCTCGCCGTACCGAGCCGCGCCAGCTCGGCGGTGCACTGGCCCGAGCCGACCCGCGCGGCGGGGCGCTGTCCTCGCTTGACGGTGACTTCCTCGCGCTGGGTCTCGGCCTCGACGGCGACCCCGCGGTCTGGCCGCAGCTGCGTGAGGATGCGGCTCGCTTCCTCGCGGCCCTCGAGCCGTGGGCGAGCGGGCGGCAGTACCTGCCGATGCTCGACGAGCGCACCGATACCCGCAAGGCGTTCCCCCCGGCGTACACGCAGGCTCTCGGCGATCCGCGACGCCGTCGACCCGGACGGCTGTTCGTCGCCCAGCACGACGTCACGCCGCGGCCCAGCGCCGAGGAGGGACTGTTATTTATCCTCAAGGTCGTCTCAAGCCCGTCGTCAAGAGAGGCCGCGCCAGCACGATTCCCTCCACAAGCCACACCGAGCCTGGAGGAGAACGTGAGGCCTGACCCTCGACCCCCGCCGTCCTGCGGCAGCACGACACCCTGGACGAGCTGCGTGCCCGGTTGGACGGCGCGGTCCATGCGCCCGACGAGGAGGCCACGCGGCGCTGGCCACCCCGTGGAACGTCGCCGTCCCCATGCGCCCCGACGCCGTCGTCGCGGCGCGCAACGCCGAGGACGTCGCGCAACCGTCCGGTTCGCCCGGCGAGAACGGCCTCAGCGTCGGCGTCCAGGCGACCGGCCACGGCGCGATCACGTCGATCGCCGGTCATCTGCTCATCTCCACCAAGGGCCTCGACGAGGTCGACCGTCCACGCCGAGGGCTGGGCCCGGGTCGGCGCCGGCGTGAAGTGGGCGCGGGTCATCGAGGCTGCTGCGCCGTATGGCCTTGCGCCGCTCAACGGGTCGTCGAGCGACGTCGGCGTCGTCGGGTACACGACCGGCGGCGGGGTCGGGCCGATGGCCCGGACGTTCGGGCTCGCCGCCGACCGGGTCCGCGCGTTCGAGGTCGTCACCGGCGACGGGGTCCTGCGCCGAGTGACGCCGACCGAGCACCCGGAGCTGTTCTTCGCACTGCGCGGCGGCAAGGGCGCCGCCGGCGATCGTGACCGCGGTCGAGTTCGACCTGGTGCAGCTGCCGACGTTCTACGGCGGCGCGGTGTACTTCGACGGCGCGGACGCCGCCGCCGTCATCGACAAGTGGCGCGTCTGGTCGGAGTCGCTGCCCGAGCAGGCCACGACCTCGTTCGTGCTGCTGCAGCTGCCGCCGATGCCGGGGATCCCGCCGCAGCTCGCCGGGCCGGATGACCCTCGGGGTCCGCTTCCTCTGGACGGGGGACGCCGCCGAGGGTGCGCGCCTGCTCGACGAGATCTGCGCCGTCGCCCCGGTGATCCTGGATGACGCGGGCGTCAAGCCGTACGCCGCGATCGACTCCGTGCACGCCGACCCGGTCGACCCGATGCCGGTGGTCGACCTGGCGATGCTGCTCACCGAGTTCACCGCCGAGACGGCCGAACGGCTGCTCGAGGTCGCCGGCGTCGGATCCGGGTCACCGCAGGTGATGGTCGAGGTGCGCCAGCTCGGTGGGGCGTACGCCCGGGAGGGCCAGCACCCGAGCGCCTTCGCCCACCGCGCCGCGGGCTTCAGCGTGCTGGTCGTCGGCATGGCGCCGGACCCAGCCGTGCGTCCGCACATGGAGCGTCTGTTCGCGGCGCTGGCCGGTGGGACACCGGCGGCATCTGGCCGAACTTCGGGCCGCCGCACGACGCTGAGACGGCGCGGCGGGCGTACGACCCGGAGACCCTCGCGCGCCTGGTGGCCGTCGCCCGCACGTACGACCCGGACGGCGTGCTGCAGGCCGCGCAGTACACGCGCGCCGTCGGCTGACGGGAGAACGCGAACGGCCGGCGCCTCTGACGTGGGGAGGGGCCGGCCGTCGTCTGTCGGGGTGGCGGGATTTGAACCCACGACCTCTTCGTCCCGAACGCAGCGCGCTACCAAGCTGCGCTACACCCCGATGGAGCCCGGCAAGTCTAGCCGAGGCCGGTGGGCCCGCCGACCGCCATTACAGGCGGTCCGGTCCGGCGACCAGCGTCAGCAGCGTCGCCTCGGGCGGGCAGGCGAACCGGACCGGCGCGTACGGCGAGGTGCCCAGCCCGGCGGACACGTGCAGCAGCGACCGCGCCCCCGACCCGTCGCCCGCCCGGTGGACCGACAGCCCCTTGGCCTGCCGCGCGGGGCAGGTCGCAGTTGGTCACCAGCGCCCCGAAGCCGGGCACGCACAGCTGCCCGCCGTGGGTGTGGCCGGCGAGGATCAGCCCGAAGCCGTCCGCCGCCATCGGGTCCAGCACCCGGCGGTACGGCGCGTGCACCACACCCAGCGAGAGGTCCGCGGTCGGTGTCGGCCGGGCCGGCGACCTCGGCGTACCGGTCCCTCCTGATGTGCGGGTCATCGGCGCCGACCACCTCGATCTCGCGGCGGTCGGCCTTGATGCGCGTGCGGGCGTTGTTCAGGTCCAGCCAGCCGGCCGAGGTCAGCCCGTCGCGCAGGTCGCCCCACGGCAGCAGGCGGGCTCTTCAGCGGTCGGCCCGCCGTTCGGGCAGCAGGTAGCGCGCGGGGTTCTTCAGCACCGGCTCGTAGTAGTCGTTCGAGCCGAGCACGAAGACGCCGGGGCGCTCGAGCAGCGGGCCGAGCGCGTCCAGCACGGCGGGGACCGCCCGCTGGTGCGCGAGGTTGTCGCCGGTGTTGACGACCAGGTCGGGCTCGAGCCCGGCGAGGGCGCGCACCCACTCCCGCTTGCGCGCGCTGGCCGGGCGTCAGGTGCAGGTCGGAGACGTGCAGGACCCGCAGCGGGGCGTGACCCCGGCTTGAGCACGGGCACCTCGACCCGCCGCAGCCGGTAGGAGCGCACCTCGTAGCCGGCGGCGTAGCCCAGGGCGGCGACACCGCCGGCGAGCACGGCGAGCGGCAACGACGCGGATCGGCGCATGCACTCATGCTGACAGACTGGCCGGCATGACCGATCTCAAGGAGCAGCTGCAGGGCCGATCTGACCACGGCGATGAAGGCCCGCGACGAGCTGCGCTCGGCGACCCTGCGGATGGTGCTGACCGCCGTCAAGACCGAGGAGGTCTCGGGCAAGTCGGCGCGCGAGCTCACCGACGACGAGGTCGTCACCGTGCTCGGCCGGGAGGCCAAGAAGCGCCGCGAGGCGGCCGAGGCGTTCGACACGGGCGGGCGACCGGACCGCGCCGAGCGCGAGCGCGCCGAGGAGGCCGTGATCGACGACCTACCTGCCGGCGCAGCTCTCCGACGACGAGCTGCGCGACCTGGTGGCGGCGGCGATCGCGGAGTCCGGCGCGGAGGGGCCCCGGGGGATGGGAGCGGCGATGAAGGTGCTCACCCCGAAGACGGCGGGTCGCGCCGACGGGGTCGGGTTGCAGCGGAGGTACGACGTCAGCTCGCCGGCCAGCTGCGCCAGCCGGCACAGACGTGAGCGACTGGCTCCTAGCCGGTCGGCCCCGGCACGGGTGGGCACCCGGGCCTCTCGGGGTGCTTCTCGCAGTACTTGGGAACGCCGGCGGCGGCGGTTCGGGATCGGGCTCCGGGATCGGCGGCGGGCCCTTGCTGACGAACAGGGTGACCGTCTGCCCCTGGTAGGCCGACGAACCGCCGCCGGGTGAGCTGTAGGCCACCCGGCCCTTGCTCGCGCTCAGGTGAGTAGACCCGGCCGTCGGACGACCTGCACCGAGAACCCGGCCTGCTGCAGCCGGTTTCGCGCCCCGTCGATCGACATGCCCGTGACGCTGGGGACCCGGATCGCGTCGCCACGCATGATCTTGAAGGGCGGCCGGACGAAGCCCTTCTCCGGAAGGCCGCGCAACGCGTCGGTCATCATCTTCTCGCCAGATCGGGCCCGGGCAGACAGCCACCGCAGACGCTCGCGTAGTAGCGCCCGCCGATGGTGCGGTTGTACATCGGGTAGCCGCCGCGGGCGTGGCGACGGGTTGCCGACCCAGACCGCCGTCGCCAGCTGGGGGGTGTAGCCGACGAACCACGCGGAGACGCGCTTGTTCGTCGTCCCGGTCTTGCCGGCCGCCGGCCGGCGAGATCGCGGCACGGCGACCCGTGCCCGCCGTCATCACGCCCTGGAGCAAGGCGTTCATGCCGTCGGCGATGTCCTTGTCCAGCACCTGCTCGCAGTCGGCCTGGGGGACCTTGAGCCGTCGTCCTCGGTTGTCGACCACGCTGGTGATGGCGATCGGCGTTGCAGTGCTCGCCGCGGGCGGCGAAGGTCGCGTAGGCCTCGGCCATCGCCAGCGGCGACACCTCGTTGGTGCCGAGGGTGAACGACTTGAGCTGCTGGAGCGGCTTGCCGTCGGCCCGGGTCATGCCCAGCTCTCGCGCGATCGTCGCGGGCCGGCAGACACCGGTGCGCTCCTCGAGCTGGGCGAAGTAGGTGTTGATCGATCCGGCCATGCCGGTCTGCAGCGTGTAGCTGCCGTTCTCACTGGTCGTCTCGTTGCGCGGCGACCACTCGTCCTTCAGCGTCCCGTTGCATGCCTCGACGTCACCGATGTCCTTCTGGTACGGCGAGTGGATGCGGTAGCCGAACGGGATCGCCCTTCTCCAGCGCGGCCGCGGCCACGAACGGCTTGAAGGACGACCCGGCCTGGAAGCCGTTGCTGCCGCCGTAGGCACGGTCGGTCGCCGGGTTGAACTTGATCTGGCCCTTCTTGTCGCCGAAGCGCGCGGCTGACGGCGATCGCCTTGATCTCGCCGCTGCCCGGCTCGACCGACGCCAGGGCGGACGCGACCTTGTCGCGCGGGTTCACGTAGTTCTTGATCGCGCGTCTGCGCGGCCCGCTGCATCTTGCGGTCCAGGGTGGTCTTGATCGTCAGTCCGCCGCGGAGCAGCAGGCGCAGCCGCTCGTCCTTCTCGGCACCGAAGGCCTTGTCGTTCAGGATGGTCTTCAGGACGAAGTCACAGAAGAACGGCACTCCGGAGGTCTGGCACCCGTTGCCGGTGTTCTTGCCGATCTTGAGGCCGAGCTTGGCTGGCCTTCGCCTCCGCCACCTGCTGTGGGGTGGCGTAGCCGACCTGCTGCCATCCGGCTGAGCACGATGTTGCGTCGTTGCGAGCGAGAGCTCGGGGTTGCGGGTCGGGTCGAAGGCGGTCGGCTGCTGCACGATGCCGGCGAGGGTGGCGCGCCTGCGCAAGGTTCAGCTTCTTCGCCGGGACGTTGAAGTAGTGGCGGGCCGCCGCCTCGACGCCGTACGCGCCTGCTCCGAAGTAGGCGATGTTGAGGTAGCGCCCGAGGATCTCGTCCTTGGTGTACTTCTCCTCGAGGGTGATCGCGTAGCGCAGCTCGCGGATCTTGCGACCGTAGGACCGCTCGGTCGCGGACTTCTGCGCCTCGATGCGCGCGTTCTCGTCCTTGATGCTCTGCGCCGACTCGAGCAGGACCTGCTTGACGTACTGCTGGGTGAGGGTGACCCACCCTGGACGTCGTCGCCGGCCTGGTTGTTGACGAAGGCGCGCAACGTGCCGCGCAGGTCGATGCCGCCGTGCTCGTAGAAGCGACTGTCCTCGATCGCCACCGTGGCCTGGCGCATCACCGGGGCGACATCGGTCAGCGGGACCGAGACCCGGTTCTCGTAGAAGAAGGTGGCGATCTGCGTGCCGTCAGCAGCCAGGATGCGCGAGCGCTCCGGCAGCGGCGGGGTGTCCAGCTCGGCGGGCAGGCTCTCGAAGCCCTCGGCGCTCTCCCGGGCGGCCAGCCCGAGGCTGCCGAGCACCGGCAGCGACCAGCCCGGCGACCAGCACACCGGCGAGCACGCTCACCATCAGGAACAGCAAAGCGCGCGTGATCGCGCCCCCCGCCGCAGCAGGGCTCAGTCCGGCCATCCATACAGAGTACGGGGCCTGGCGGGGATCGGCCTAGCGACGCCCTAGTCCCTACTGACTAGGCCAATCTGAACCAAACGGTTCTGTTGACAGACGGATCCTGTCCGTAACGTCCGTAGCGAGGCCGATATCGCGGCCGACGGGGCTCGCAGGGATAAGGACGGATTCCGCAATGACATGGGTTGACGACTGGGCCTCACGGGGGGCCTGCAAGACGAGCGACCCGGACACGCTGTTCGTCCAGGGCGCCGCGCAGAACCGCGCCAAGGCCGTCTGCATGGGCTGCCCGGTCCGCACCGAGTGCCTGTCCGACGCCCTCGACAACCGGGTGGAGTTCGGCGTGTGGGGCGGCATGACCGAGCGTGAGCGCCGGGCGCTGCTCCGCCGGCGCCCCAACGTCACCTCCTGGCGCCAGCTGCTCGAGACCGCCCGCTCCGAGTTCGAGCGCGGCGCGCGCGCCGACCAGTTCTCCGGAGGCTATGTAGCGGCGAGGCGCCGCGCCGATCTTCCGCAGGCCGTCCAGGTCGTGCACGTCCCCCGGCTGAGCCGGTACGTCGACCAGCGGCACCCGCGGGTGCGCAGCAGTGAACCGGCCGCGCAGCGCCTGCTCCCGCGTCACCAGCCGCATCCGGTCGGCGTGCAACCGCAGCAGCGCGGCCGCGAGCTGATGCTTCCCGCGCTCCTCCAGGGTCTCCGCCCCGGCCAGGGCCCGCTCCGCTGACAGCGTGGTCGCCGCCCGGTGCACGCGGTTGAGCACCAGCCCCGCCAGGGGCATCTCCTCGTCGCCGAGCCGCTCCACGAAGTAGGACGCCTCGCGGAGCGCGTCGCGCTCCGGCGCCGCGACCACGACGAAGCTGGTGCCCGAGGCCTGCAGGAGCTGGTACGTCGTGTCGGCTCGCTCGCGGAAGCCGCCGAACATCGTGTCCAGGGCCGCCACGAACGTCTGGATGTCCTTCAGCACACCGGCACCGAGGATGCGGGTGAGCATCCCGGTGACCGCGCCGAAGCCCGCCCCGAGCACCCGCAGGTAGGCCCGTCCGCCGGTCTTCGCAGGAACCATCAGGAAGCGGATGAAGCGGCCGTCCAGGAACGACGCCGAGCCGCTCCGGGGCGTCGAGGAAGTCCAGCGCCGACCGGCTCGGCGGGGTGTCGACGACGATGAGGTCCCAGCGGTTCTCCGCCCGCAGCTGTCCGAGCTTCTCCATCGCCATGTACTCCTGCGTGCCGGAGAAGCTCGACGACAGCGACTGGTAGAAGGGGTTGTCGAGGATGGCCTGCGCGCGTGCCGGTGTCGTGTGCGCGAGGACGACCTCGTCGAACGTCCTCTTCATGTCCAGCATCATCGCGTGCAGCTCGCCGCCAGCGGTCGCGTCGATCCCCGCCACCTTCCGCGGCGTGTTGTCCAGTGCCGTGAGTCCCAGCGACTGCGCGAGCCGGCGGGCCGGGTCGATGGTCAGGACGACGACGTTGCGACCCTGCTCGGCCGCCCGCAACGCCAGTGCCGCGGCCGTCGTCGTCTTGCCGACCCCACCGGAACCGCAGCAGACGACGATCCGCGACTTCGGGTCGGCGATCACGACGTCCAGGTCGAGGACCGGTGCCTTGGGGACCGCGCGCGGGCTCACGCGGCACCCTGCCGGCAGAGGTGCTCGGCCAGCTCGTAGAGCCCGCCGAGGTCGACGCCTTCGGGCAGGAACGGCAGCTCGTAGGTGGGTCGGCCCATCTTCTTGATCCTGCGCCGCCCGGCCTTCTCCAGCGCGACCCGCTCGGCGTGCTCCGCTGCCTCGGCCAGCAGCCCCTGGACGACCGGCTGCCCCGCCGGGACACCGGCCGCCTTCAGGCCGGCTGCGACCTCGCGCTGCTCGAGCTCTCCCTTGGCCGCGGCGGTGAGCTGGGCCTGGCGGAGCAGCGGCACCCGCACCGCGTTGATGATCACGCCGCCGACGGGGAGCCCCGCCTCGGCCAGCTCCGCAGCGGCGTCGATGGTCTCCTGCACGGGCATCTCCTCGAGCACGGTCACGAGATGCACCGCGGTCAGCGGCGAGCGAAGCAGGCCCATGATGTTGTCGGCCTGCCCGCGGATCGGGCCGACCTTGGCCAGGCCGGCGACCTCGGCGTTGACGCCGAGGAACCGCGCGATCCGCCCGGTCGGCGGAGCGTCGAGCACGACGGCGTCGTACGTCCGGCCCTGGTTGCGCCGCCGGCGCACCGCTTCGTAGACCTTGCCCGTGAGCAGGACGTCGCGCATGCCCGGCGCGATGGTGGTGGCGAAGTCGATCGCCCCGATCCGGCGCAGCCCGCGACCGGCCCGCCCCAGCTTGTAGAACATCTCGAGGTACTCGAGGAGCGCGCCCTCCGGGTCGACCGCAAGCGCGTAGACGTCACCGCCGCCGGGTCCGACGGCGACCTTGCGCTCCTCGTAGGGCAGCGGCGGTGAGTCGAAGAGCTGGGCGATGCCCTGCCGGTCCTCCACCTCGACGAGCAGGACGCGGTGCCCCTGCCCGGCGAGGGCCAGGGCGAGGGCGGCGGCGACGGTCGTCTTGCCGGTGCCGCCCTTGCCGGAGACGACGTGGAGGCGCACGCCCTCCCAGTCGGACTCCGGCCTCGGCATGCCGGGAGCGTAACCAGCGTGACCGCTGCTAACCGCGGCGCTAGGGGTGGATCGTCTCCTTCCGGGCCAGCATCTCGACGTACTGCTTGATCCGGCGGGCCCGGGTCTCCGGCCGCTTGGCGTCCGCGACGCGGTACAGGATGGCGTAGCGGTTCGTGCCGCTCAGCGTGGCGAAGAACGCTGCCGCGTCCTCGTTCGCGTCCAGCGCCGACTGCAGATCGGGTGGCACGGTCGCCGTGCTCGGCGGCGCGTAGGCCGCGTCCCAGCGCCCGTCCTTGCGCGCCGCCTCGATCGCCGCGTGACCTGCGGGCCGCATCCGGCCCGCCTCGATGAGCCGCTCCGCCCGCGCGCAGTTGATCTGTGACCACTTGCTGCGCGGCCCGCGGGGCGTGAAGCGCTGCAGCCAGAAGGAGTCGTCGAGTCCGGCCGCCTGACCGTCGATCCAGCCGTGGCACAGCGCGACCTCGACGGCCTCGGGATAGGTGACCGTGGCGGCGTCGGCGCCCTTCTTGGCGAACGTGACCCACACGCCCTTGTCCGTGTCGTGGTGCTGCGCGAGCCAGTCCTCCCACTCCGTCTGGTCGGCGAACACCAGGACGGGCAGTCCCTGCTTCTCCGGCATCGGCCTCCCTTTACGGTGCGGTGCATGTCGTCCGAGAGCCCCGAGCGTCCCCGGCTGGTCACCGAGCGGCTCGAGCTCGTGCCGCAGAGCCTGGCAGCCGTGCGCGCGCTCGTCGAGGGCCGCGAACCCGGCCTGCCCCTCGCCGAGGGCTACCCGCACGCCGACACCCTCGACGGCATGCGGATCGCCGCCGCCCACGCGACCGAGGACGCGGCGCTGGGGGGCTGGTTCATCGTGCGGGCCGCGGACGGCGCCGTCATCGGCGACCTCGGCACCAAGGGTGTCGTCGACGAGCGGGGCCGGGTCGAGATCGGCTACGGCCTGTCCGCGTCGTTCCGTCGCCAGGGCTACGCCGGCGAGGCGGTGGCGGCGCTGGTGTCGTGGCTCGGCACGCAGCCCGGCGTACGCGCCGTGACCGCCGAGGTGGAGGTCGGCAACGACGCGTCGCGCCGGCTGCTCGAGCGGCTGGGCTTCGTCGTCGAGGACACCTCCGAGGGCAGCTGGTGGCTGGCGCGGCAGGTCGCACCGTGATGACCAGGCAGGATGGATGGCCATGGACGCCCTCCTGATCGACGCCGTCCGCACGCCGTTCGGCCGCTACCGCGGCGGGCTCTCGGGCATCCGCACCGACGACCTCGCGGCGGCGCCCATCGGCGAGCTGCTGCGCCGCCACCCCGACCTCGACCCGGCGGCGGTCGACGACGTGCTGCTCGGCAACACCAACGGCGCCGGCGAGGAGAACCGCAACGTCGGGCGGATGGCCGCGCTGCTCGCCGGGCTGCCGGTGTCGGTGCCCGGCGCCACCGTCAACCGGCTCTGTGCGTCCGGCGGTGAGGCGATCGTGCAGGGCGCCCGGGCGGTCGCGGCCGGCGATGCGCGGCTGGTGATCGCTGGTGGCGTCGAGGGGATGAGCAGGGCGCCGTACGTCGTGCCGAAGCCGGACGAGGCGCTGCCGCGGACCATGGAGATGGTGCAGACCACGGTGGGCTGGCGCCTGGTCAACCCGGCGTTCCCGCCGCAGTGGACCGACCCGCTGGGCGTCTGCGCGGAGCGGGTCGCCGCCGAGCTCGGCATCGGCCGCGCCGGAGCAGGACGAGTGGGCGCTGCGCAGCCACGAACGCGCAGCGGCTGCGTGGGACAAGGGGCTGCACGACGACTACGTGGCGGCGCTCGGCGACGTCGTACGCGACGAGTCCATCCGGCCCGACACCAGCCTGGACCGGCTGGCCGCGTTGCCGCCGGCGTTCAGCGCCGACGGGACCGTCACCGCCGGCAACTCCTCCCCGCTCAACGACGGTGCGATCGCCTGCCTGCTCGGGTCGGCCGAGGCCGCGGCCGAGCTGGGTGTCACCCCGCTCGGCCGGTTGCTCGGCAGCGCCACCGTCGGCGTGGAGCCGGACCGCTTCACGCTCGCGCCGGTCCCGGCGATCGAGAAGGTGCTGGCCCGCGTCGGCCTCACCGCCGCCGACATCGACGTCTGGGAGATCAACGAGGCGTTCGCGGCGATGGTGCTGTCCTGCCTGCGCGGGCTGCCGGGCGATCGACGTCGAGCGGGTCAACCCGCACGGCGGCGCGATCGCGATCGGCCATCCGCTGGGTGCGTCGGCGCCGCGGGTGATCGTCGACCTGTGCCGCGAGCTGCGCCGCCGCGGGGGCGGGATCGGCGTCGCCGCGGCCTGCGTCGGGGTGGGCCAGGGCACCGCTGTCGTGTGCCGCGTGGACGGCTAGGGTCGCTCGCATGACGAAGTGGGAGTACGCCACGGTGCCGTTGCTGGTGCACGCGACCAAGCAGATCCTCGACAACTGGGGCGAGGACGGCTGGGAGCTGGTGCAGGTCGTGCCCGGCCCCGGTGGCGGCGAGCAGGTGGTGGCCTACCTCAAGCGGCCGAAGCCGTGAGCGCGAGCACTCCGGAGCAGCGCCTCGCCGAGCTCGGCCTGACGCTGCCCGAGGTCGCCAAGCCGGTCGCGGTCTACGTGCCCGCGGTGCGCTCCGGCGCCTACGTCTACACGTCCGGGCAGCTGCCGATGGTCGACGGCGAGCTCGCGGCGACCGGCAAGGTCGGCGCCGAGGTCGACGCCGACCGGGCCAAGGAGCTGGCCGCGACCTGCGCACTGAACGCGCTGGCCGCCGTGAAGGCCGAGGTGGGCGACCTGGCCCGGGTACGCCGGGTGGTGAAGGTCGTCGGCTTCGTGGCCAGCGCACCGGACTTCACCGGTCAGCCCGGCGTCATCAACGGCGCCAGCGAGCTGCTCGGTCAGGTCTTCGGGGACGCGGGCGTGCACGCGCGGAGCGCGGTCGGGGTGGCGGTGCTCCCGCTCGACGCCCCCGTCGAGGTCGAGATCATCGTCGAGGTCTCGGACTGAGTCGCTAGTCGCGGTTCGTCGCGGCCCGGGCGCACGTGACCTCGAAGCCGGTCGCCAACAGCTGCGCCGTCAACAGCGCGATGTCGGCCCGTCGCTGGTGGCCGTCCGGGCTCCCGCTGCCGATGCCCGACTCGACGTCGCGCACCCGATCCGCGAGCACGCTGCCGATGCGGGACCCGGCCTGGGCGACCTCGATCAGCAGCTCGCCGATCAGCTCGGCGGAGACGCCGTGGTGTTGCAGCGTCCGGCTCATGCCGGCGAGCAGCGTGTGGGTGCGCATGACGCCGTGCTGCTCCCAGAGCAGTCCGTGCTCGATGAGAGCTGCGCGCCGGTTCGGGTCCATCGCGGACATGGTCAGCTCCGACACCGGCACCGACGCCGGCATGTCGCTGGTGTCGTCGCGGAACCTGCGCCGGCGCTCGTCGATGACCGACGCGTAGCTGTCGGGATGCTCGAGCAGGCGCTTGATCGCCGACAGCGTGAAGCCCTCGCGCTGCAGTGACGCGATCAGCTCCAGCCTCGCGACGTGTGCCGCGGTGTAGCGCGCCTTGCGGCCGTAGATCTGCGGCGGGAAGAGCAGACCGCGCGACTGGTAGGCCCGGATGTTCCGCGGCGTCATGCCGACCAGCGATGCGAGGTCGGTGACGGTCAGGCCGTCGGTCCTACCGGCCGACATTCCCTCAGGCATTGGCTGCGCACCCCCGTCCGGCGCTCAAGGCAATGCGCCGACCGTACCTGGGTCGTCCCGGGCTTCCGTACCCTGGCCCGATGCCCTCCCTGCCACCGGACCTGGTCGAGCGGGCCCGCGCCTTCGCCCGCGGGCCCGGCGAGGTGTCCCCGGCCCGCGACGCGGCCACCGTGGTGCTGCTGCGCGACCGGCCCGCGGGCCCGGAGGTCTACCTGCTGCGCCGCGCCCCGTCGATGGCGTTCGCCGCGGGGATGCACGTCTTCCCCGGTGGCTCGGTCGACCCGAGGGACGCGGCGCAGGCGACCGGCTGGGCCGGTCCGCCGCCGGCGCACTGGGCGGGGCTGCTCGGCTGCGACGAGGAGCTGGCGCGGGCCCTGGTGTGCGCGGCGGTCCGCGAGACGTTCGAGGAGTCGGGCATCCTGCTCGCCGGCAGCTCGCCCGACGACGTCGTGGCCGACACGACGGAGGCGAGCTGGGAGGACGACCGGCTCGCGTTGCTCGACCGCTCGCTGTCGCTGGCCGAGATGCTCTCGCGCCGCGGGCTGGTGCTGCGCAGCGACCTGCTGCGGGTGTGGGGGCACTGGATCACCCCGGAGTTCGAGCCGCGGCGGTTCGACACCCGGTTCTTCGTCGCGGCGGTGCCCGACGGCCAGCGGACGCGCGACGTGGGCGGCGAGGCCGACCAGGTCGTCTGGCTGTCCGTGTCGGAGGCGGTGCGCCGTCACGACTCGGGCGAGCTGGCCATGCTGCCGCCGACCGCGGTGACCCTGCGCGAGCTCGCGGCGTACGACGGGGTGCCGGCCGTGCTGGCGGCGGCCCGCGACGTCGTACCGCTCATGCCCCGCGCTGTGGTCGACGGTGACGACGTGCGGCTCGTGCTCGACGGGCCGGACGGCGAGCGGCCGGCCGACGCGGGTGCTGCCGTGACGGGCGGCGCAGCTGCCGTCGTGGTGCACGCTGGTGCGCGCCGACAACCCCGGCCCGATGACGCTCGAGGGCACCAACACCTACGTGCTGCGCGCGCCCGGCGCGGACGGCGCGATCGTCGTCGATCCGGGCCCGCTGGACGCGAAGCACCTCACCGCGGTCGCCGAGCACGGCCCGGTGCAGCTGATCCTGCTCACCCACGGCCACCCCGACCACGCGGAGGGCGCCCGGCTGTTCCAGGAGATGACCGGTGCGCCGATGACGGCGGTCGACCCGGCGTACGCCGTCGGCGAGCGACCGCTCACCGGGTCGGCGATCCGTTCGACGACGTCGGCGGGCTCACGGTCCGGGTGCTGCGCACGCCGGGGCACACGTCCGACTCGGTGAGCTTCCTGGTGGACGGCGACGAGCCGGCGGTGCTGACGGGCGACACCGTGCTCGGCCGCGGCACGACCGTGGTCGCGCACCCGGACGGCCAGCTCGGCCCCTACCTCGACTCGCTGTCCCGGCTGCAGCAGCTCGGGCCCATCACCCTGCTGCCGGGCCACGGGCCGGTCCGGGACGACGCGGGGGCACTGGCCCGGGAGTACCTCGTGCACCGCGCGCAGCGCCTCGACCAGGTGCGGGCGGCGCTGAAGGCAGGAGCGAGCACACCCGAGGACGTCGTACGCCGGGTCTATGCCGACGTGGACCCGTCGCTGTGGCCGGCCGCCGAGCTGTCGGTGCGGGCCCAGCTGGACTACCTGGCCGAGCACCCCTGAGGCTCGCCCGGCGATGCCGGGCAGCCGTCAGGCGGCGCGGCGGGAGAGGCGCTCGATGTCGAGGATCACCACGGCGCGGGCCTCCAGGCGGAGGAAGCCGCGGCTGGCGAAGTCGGCCAGCGCCTTGTTGACCGTCTCGCGGGAGGCGCCGACGAGCTGGGCCAGCTCCTCCTGGGTCAGGTCGTGGGTGACGTGCAGGCCGTCCTCGGACTGCACCCCGAACCGCCGGGCCAGGTCGAGCAGCGCCTTGGCGACCCGGCCGGGCACGTCGCTGAAGACCAGGTCGGCCATCGCCTCGTTGGTGCGCCGCAGCCGCTGCGCCAGGGCGCCGAGCAGCTGGGCCGCGACCTCGGGCCGCCCGGTGAGCCACGGCTCGAGCTCGTCGTGGCCCAGCCCGAGGACGGACGTGTCGGTGACGGCGGTGGCGGTCGCCGTACGGGGGCCGGGGTCGAACAGCGACAGCTCGCCGAACATCTCGCCCGGCCCGAGGATCGCCAGCAGGTTCTCGCGGCCGTCGGCGGCGGTGCGCCCGAGCTTGATCTTGCCCTCGGTGACGACGTAGAGGCGGTCGCCCGGGTCGCCCTCGTTGAACAGCGTCCGGCCGCGGGCGACCTTGACGTCGTTCATGCAGGAGCGCAGCGCCGCGGCGGCCTCGTCGTCGAGCGCCGCGAACAGTGGGGTGTTGGCGAGGCCGACACCTGTCTCGGTCACGAGACCCTCCTCCGGCTTGACGGTCACAGTCTGCCGCATGCGGGGGCGTCGGTGATGGTCAGCCCATCCCGGCGACGCGCTCGCGGCCGGTGTCCGGGCCCAGGGGCAGCGCCGAGAGGGCCAGCGTGGGCTCGTCGTGGTAGCGCGCGATCAGCTCGCCGGTGGCGGCGTCCAGGCGCAGGTGCAGCGAGCGGCGGTACGACGAGAGCTGGTGCTCGGCGTCGGCCAGGCGCGAGACGACCGCCCCGTCGTCGTCCTCGCCGAGCTGGCTGGTGTCCCACAGCATGCCGAGGTCGGGCAGCGGCGGCGCGCCCCCGGGCGTGTGCATCTGCTGGACGGCGAGGCGCCTGCTGTAGATCTCGTGCTCGGTCAGGACCGAGCCCAGCCGGCGCAGCGCGGTCGCGTCGTCGTCGCCGATGATGAGGTCGAGGCGGGCCTGCAGGATCCGGCGCCAGTAGGAGACCCGGATCTCCTCGGTCACCAGCTCCTGGCGGTAGGTCCGCAGCTCGGTCAGCGTGAGGTGGGCCAGCTCCGGGGCGTGCTGCGGCCTCGGACGACTGCGCGTGCCGGCCGCGGGTCGCCCGCTGCTGGCCGTGCCGTCAGCGCTGTCTGCGCTTTCCCTGTCCTGCGTGCTGATCACAAGCCACCTCTCCGGCTGGTCACAGAGCGTGATCGTCGGAGGAACCGCCAGGCTTGAGCAGAGGTCACCCGGACGGGCGCGGGCCGATTTCTCCACCTAGGCTGGTGCCGTGCCGTCACGCGTCCCCACGGAGCTCCCGACGGAGCCGACCGAGACGCCCATCGCGCGCACGCGACGCGCACGGCGGATCAACCGCGTGCTGGCCGAGACCTACCCCGACGCGCACTGCGAGCTCGACTTCTCGACCCCGCTCGAGCTGCTGGTGGCGACCATCCTGTCGGCGCAGACGACCGACGTCCGGGTCAACATGGTCACGCCGGTCCTGTTCGCGAAGTACCGCACCGCCGCCGACTACGCCGGGGCCGACCGCGCCGAGCTCGAGGGGCTGATCCAGTCCACCGGCTTCTTCCGGGCCAAGACCAACGCCCTGATCGGGCTGGGGCAGGCCCTGGTGGAGCGGTACGACGGGGTGGTGCCCGGCCGGCTCAAGGACCTCGTGACGCTGCCCGGAGTCGGGCGCAAGACGGCCAACGTCGTCCTGGGCAACGCCTTCGGCGTGCCCGGCATCACCGTGGACACCCACTTCGGGCGGCTGTCCCGGCGCTTCGGCTGGACCGCCGAGGGCGACCCGGAGAAGGTCGAGGCCGAGGTCGGGGCGCTGTTCCCGCGCCGGGACTGGACGATGCTCAGCCACCGGCTGATCTGGCACGGTCGGCGGGTCTGCCACGCGCGCAAGCCCGCCTGCGGGGCCTGCCCGCTGGCGGCGCTCTGCCCGGCGTACGGCGAGGGCGAGACCGACCCCGCCAAGGCGGCCAAGCTGGTCAAGTCCGCGGCCGCCGTGGCGAGCACGCCGTGAGACGAGGGGTGGCGGGGCTGGCCGCGCTGGCTGCGGCCGCTCTCCTGCTCGCGGGCTGCGGCTCGGACACACCGCCGCCGGCCGCGATGGCCTCCGACCAGCCGAGCACCACGACCGGCTCCCTCGACGTCGACGCGCTGCCGCCGTGCCCCGAGCTGCCCCGGGCGACGCCACGGGCGGACGGGCTGCCCGACGCCGCCCTGGACTGCCTCGGCGCCGGCCCGAAGGTCCGGCTCTCCGACCTGCGTGGCACCCCGATGGTGCTCAACGTGTGGGCGGCCTGGTGCCCGAACTGCGACCGCGAGATGCCGCTGATGGCTGACGCGCAGCGCAAGGCCGGCTCGCGGCTGCGGTTCTTCGGCGTGCACTACAAGGCGGCGCGCGACTACGGCCTGCGCTCCGCCGCCGACTTCGGGGTCACGTTCCCGTCCGTGCACGACGAGGACGGCGACCTGATCGTGCGCGAGCTGCAGGCGTTCGCACCGCCGCAGACGTACTTCGTGACCGCCGACGGCCGCATCGCCGGCCGCAAGATCGGCGAGATCCAGACGGCGAAGGAGCTCGATGCGCTGATCGAGCAGTACCTCGGGGTGCAGGTGTGACTCCCGAGGCCGGGCTGCCCGACTGGCTGCAGCCGGTGGCCGACGCCGCGCTCGGCGTACGTCCGGAGCAGCTGAGCCGCTTCCGCCCTCCCGCCACGGGTGGTCGGGCCGGCGCGGTCCTGATCCTCTTCGGGATGGGCGAGACGGGTCCCGACGTCCTGCTGATCGAGCGGGCGCACGACATGCGCAGCCACGCCGGGCAGATGGCGTTCCCCGGCGGAGCGGTCGACCCCGACGACGCCGACGAGGTGGCCGCCGCGCTGCGCGAGGCCGTCGAGGAGACCGGGCTGGATCCGCGCGGCGTGCAGGTGTTCGCCTCGCTGCCCGCGCTCTTCCTGCCGCCCAGCGGCTTCGTCGTGACGCCGGTGCTGGGCTGGTGGCACACGCCGTCGCCGGTGCACGCGGTGGACCCCCGCGAGGTCGCCTCGGTGCACCGGGTGCCGGTCGCCGACCTGCTGGCGCCGGCCAACCGCCTGCGGGTGCGGCACCCGAGCGGCTGGGTCGGCGCCGCGTTCCGGGTCGGCGACCTGCTCGTGTGGGGTTTCACTGCCGGGCTGCTCGACAGGTTGCTTCGCCTGGCCGGGTGGGAAGAGCCGTGGGATGACGGCGACCCGGAGGACCTCCCGCCCGACCTGGCGGCGATGGCCGTCCAGACCGAGGTGAGCGGGTGAACTGGCTTGACCTGTTCCTCGTGCTCTCCGCGGTGTCGTTCGGTTTCTCGGGCTACCGGCAGGGCTTCGTCGTCGGCGTGCTGTCCTTCGCCGGCTTCATCGGCGGCGGCGATCCTCGGCCTGACGATCGCGCCGCCGCTGGTCGAAGGCGCCGAGTCGGGTGTGGGACAGACCGTGCTGGCGCTCGGTGTCGTTCTGCTGTGCGCGACCCTCGGGCAGCTCCTCGCGTCCTGGGTCGGCGCCAAGGTGCGCGACCAGATCACCTGGCAGCCCGCCGTCGCGATCGACGCGACGCTCGGTGCGGCGGTCAGCGTGCTCGCCATGCTGCTCGTCACCTGGTTCCTGGCCTCGGCCCTGCGCCCCGGCCCGTCCTCCGCGCTGTCCGAGCAGATCAGCGAGTCGCAGGTGGTCACGGACCGTCGACCGGGTGATGCCCGAGCAGGCGAGCACGCTGTTCTCGAACTTCCGCCGGGTGCTCGACGCGAACGGGCTGCCGACCGTCTTCGGCGGCCTCTCACCCGAGCGGATCCGGCCGGTCGACCCGCCCGACCCGGCCATCGCCGACTCGCCCCAGATCCGCGCCGCCCGCGACAGCATCGTCAAGGTCACCGGCACCGCACCCTCGTGCAGCCGGCAGCTGGAAGGGTCCGGGTTCGTCTACGCGCCGCGGCACGTGATGACCAACGCCCACGTCGTGGCCGGCGTGCGCAGCCCGGTCGTGCGCGTCGGTGGCGTCGGCGACCGCTACCCGGCCCGCGTGATCGTCTTCGACCCGAACCGCGACCTCGCCGTGCTCTACGTGCCCGACCTGCCGGCTCCCGCGCTGCAGTTCGAGACCGACGGCGAAGCGCAACGACCAGGGCGTGGTGGCCGGGTTCCCCGCCGGCGGGCCCTACCAGCTCGAGGAGGCGCGCATCCGCGACACCATCGACGCGCGCGGACCCGACATCTACCACCGGCGCCAGGTGACCCGTGAGGTCTACTCCCTGTACGCCGACGTGGAGCCCGGCAACTCCGGTGGCCCGCTGCTGTCGCTGAACGGCGGTGTGTACGGCGTGGTGTTCGCGAAGTCCCTCGACGACCCGAACACCGGCTACGCGTTGACCGCCGACGAGGCGGCGCCGGTCGCGCAAGCCGGCCGGGCCGCCGACGACCGGGTCTCCACCGGCCCCTGCGCCTGAGCCGCCGCGCTCACTGCTTGCGCAGGCGCGGAACGCGTCGCGCTCGCCGCCGCCGGCCTCGACCTCCGCCGCGAGCCGCTGCGCGTAGGCGACCAGCCCCGCGACGTCGATCCCGTGCGGGGACTCCACGGCGTACGGCGCGATCCGTGCCGCGCCACGGCGCAGGAGGGTCACCGCGCCGCGCCGGTTGCCGCGGCGCTGGTGGGTCAGGCCGACCGCGAGCTGCGCGAGGCCCTGCCAGAGGTCGCGCTCGGCGGGCGGCGCGGCCTTCCAGGTGCCCTCCAGCACCTCGTGCGCGTGGAACGGGCCGCTCGGCGTCGAGCAGGCGCTGGGCCTCCGCGAGCGACTCCTGCGGCGGGAGCACCAGGTCGTCGGGGACGCGCTCGACGCCGGTCGCGTCGTGCGGCAGCGGGCGGCCGAGGCCGTCGCGGGGGCGGGCGTTGCGGGCCCGGCCGCTGCTGTCGCGGTCGCGGCCGGTGCCGTGGCTCACTCGGTCCGGCTCCGGGTCGTCGAGCCACCGATCAGCTCGGCGTTGAACGTGTCGGGGTCCTCCTCGTGCGGGAAGTGCCCGACGCCGGGCAGCTGGCGCCACCGGTAGGGCGCGTCGACGTACCGGCTGGAGCCCTGCGCGCTGCTGGGCAGCACCGGCCCGCCGAGCGCGCCGTGCACGTGCAGGGTCGGCACGGCGACCGGCGTGCGCATCCGGCGGGCGTAGCGCAGGCCGTCGGGGCGGGGGAGCGAGCGCAGCGCCCAGCGGTAGGACTCCAGCGCGCAGTGGGCGACGCCGGGGATCTGCGACCGCCTGCCGGTACGTCTCCTCGGTCTCCGGCGTCGGGCCAGCCCGGCCGCGGACCACAGGTGCAGCAGGTGGCCGACCATCGCCGCCGTCGTCGGCGACCAGCTGGCGCTCGGGCACGACCGGCCGCTGGAAGCCGAGGATGTGCCGGCTGGCGTTGCAGCTGGTGCGGGTCGGTCAGGTGGGCGAGGCGCAGCCGCCGCGGGATGGGCCATCGACACCGCGACGAGCCGGCGGACCTGCCCGGGTGCGGCGACGGCGAGCGGTCCAGGCGACCAGCCCGCCCCAGCCGTGCCCGACGACGACCGCGTCGCGCGCGCCCAGCGACCGGATGACGCCGGCGACGTCGGCGGCCAGGGTGCGTCGGGTCGTAGCCGCGGGGCGGCTTGTCGCTCGCGCCGTAGCCGCGCAGGTCCATGGCCGCGGCCCGGTAGCCGGCGGCCGCGAGCGGCGGGCAGCTGGTGGCGCCAGGCCCACCAGAACTCCGGGAAGCCGTGCAGGAAGCAGGACGAGCGGTCCGTCGCCGGCCACCGCCACGTGGAAGCGGGCGCCGTTGGCGGCGACCATGCGGTGCTCCCACGGGCCGGCGACCCGGGCGACGGACGCGTCAGGTCGTGGTCGGCGGTCTCGGCATTCGCCGACCGCGGGTTCTTGAGGAACGCGGCCGTCTCCTTGCTGGTGCGGATCGTGCGCTCCGGCGGGCCGACCTTGGCGATCGACCTCTTGCCGATCAGCACGAGGATCGCGGCGACCAGCAGGTAGACGACCGCCACGATCAGGAACGCCCAGCCGGGGTGCAGCCCGAGGGCCACCAGGCCGTAGGCCGCCGCGATCGAGAGCAGGATCACCGCCAGGAGGTCGAGGAAGCCGGCCGCGCCGAACATGGCGCCGCCGGTCGGCGCCGTTCTTGACCTCGCGCTGATCTCGGCCTTGGCGAGCTCGATCTCGCTCGCGCACCAGCTTCGACAGGTCGCGGCTCGCGTCGGCGACGAGCGCGCCCGAGCGTCTGCTCGGGCTGCTGCTGGGACATGCGTCCTCCTCGGTCATGGCGGGCTCACTGCCGATCATCGGTCTGGGCGTCAGTCTGCCCGGCGCCTCACCGTCGGGTCGCGTCACGTCTCGTCCGTCCTCCCGTCGACGCGTCCGGTAGTGCCGCTGGCGGACGCCGCAGGAGCGACCGCTGGCCAGCAGCGCGCGGCGACGGACCGAGCCGGCGAGGACGGCGGTCTTGACGTGCTCGCCCGGTCGCCGTCGCGCGAAGGCGAGGTCGCCGATCAGCAGCGACACGGTGAACCCGATGCCGGCGAGCAGCGCGACCGCCGCGACGTCGGCCCAGCCGAGGTCGGGGCTCAGCTCGGCCCGGGTGAGCCGGGCGGTCAGCCAGGTGCCGCCGAAGCACGCCGACGAACTTGCCGACGACCAGGCCGGCGACGACACCGACGGCTGCGGTGTCGCGCGCGTGCCTCTGCCAGGGCGTCGGCGCTCGACCGGGACACCCGGCGCTGAGCAGGGCGAAGACCGGCACCGCGAACCCGGCGGACAGCGGCCGCGACCCGGTGCTCGAGGCGCTCCGCCGGCGAGTGCGTCCTCGCCCGGGTCGGGGCGGACCCGGGTCAGCAGCCCGAGCGCGACGCCGGCGACGGTCGCGTGGACGCCGCTGTCGTGCACGAGCACCCAGACGCACGAGCGCCAGCGGGACGAGCAGCCACGGCGTGCGACCCGGCGGTGCTGCAGCCAGGCGTAGCAGCCGCGAGCGCGACGCCGCGGCGGCCAGCGACCAGCAGCTCGACGTCGTCGGTGTAGACGACCGCGATGACCAGGATCGCGCCGAGGTCGTCGACGACGGCGAGGGTCAGCAGGAACGCCCGCAGGCGACGTCGGCAGCGACGGAGCCGACGACGGCGAGCACGGCGAGCGCGAACGCGATGTCGGTGGCCATCGGGACCGCCCAGCCGCGCGCGGCGTCGCGGGTCGCTGCCGTGCGACGGCGAGGTAGACCAGCGCGGGCACGACCATGCCGCAGACCGCGGCGACCACCGGGAGCACGGCCTCGGCGGGCCGGCGCAGCTGGCCGACGACGAGCTCGCGCTTGAGCTCGAGCCCGGCCACGAAGAAGAAGATCGCGAGCAGGCCGTCGGCCGCCCAGGTCCTGCGAGGTTCAGGTCCAGGTGCAGCGCAGCCGGCCCGATGACGGTGTCTGCGCAGGTCGTCGTAGGACGTCGGACCACGGCGAGCTCGCCCAGGCGACCGCGACCGGCGGCCGCGATCAGCAGCAGCGCGCCGCCGACGGTCTCCTCGCGCAGCGCCTCGGCGATGAACGCGCTGCTCGCGGGTCGGGCAGCTGCCGCAGCAGGCGCCGGCGTGGCCCGCCGGTGTCGCTGGCATCAGCCGAACGCGTAGTAGCGCAGGCAGAGGTAGGGCCAGGCAGATGGCGATGGTGACGAACGCGACGACCAGGCCGTACCTGGTGAAGTCCAGAACGAGATCGGGTGCCCGTTGCGGGCGGCGATGCCGATGACGACGACGTTGGCGCTGGCGCCGACGGCGGTCGCGTTGCCGCCGAGGTCGGCGCCCAGGGCCAGCGCCCACCACAGGGCGTTCGGCCTCCGTCGGCGCCGTCACCGCCGTCGACCAGGTCCTGGACCAGCGGGGCTCATGGTGGCGACGTACGGGATGTTGTCGACGATGCCGGAGAGCAGCGCGGATCCCCACAGCAGGACGGACGCCGCGAGGAAGTACTCGTCCCCGACCGCCTCGGTGAGCGCTCGCCGAGCGTCGTCGATGACGCCGACCTCGACCAGCGCGCCGACCATGACGAACAGGCCCATGAAGAACACCAGCGTCGGCCACTCGACCTCCTCGAGGAACTCCTGCGGGCTCGAGCCGGGAGACGGCCACCAGCGCGCCGGCGCCGAGCAGCGCCACCATCGACGGCTCGAGGTGCAGCGCCGAGTGCGCGACGAAGCCGACCATCACGGCGACGAGGACGACGAGCGACCGGATCAGCAGACCGCGGTCGCGGATCACCTCGCGCTCGTCCAGGGCCATGACCGCGGCCACCCGCTCCGCGTCGTAGTGGAACGCGGAGCGGAACAGGACGCGGCACATGCAGCATGAAGACCACCATCAGGATCAGCGACGATGGGCGCGAGGTTGAGCAGGAAGTCGTTGAAGGACAGGCCGGCGCGGCTGGCGATGATGATGTTCGGCGGGTCGCCGATGAGGGTCGCGGTGCCGCCGATGTTGGAGGCGAGCACCTCGGCGATGAGGAACGGCACGGGTGGCACGCCGAGCCGGTCGCAGACCAGCAGCGTGACCGGCGCGATCAGCAGCACGGTCGTCACGTTGTCCAGCAGCGCCGAGGCGACAGCGGTGATGCAGGACCAGCAGGACCATCACCGGGAACGGCCGGCCCCGGGCCCGCTTGGCGGCCCAGATGGCGAGGTAGTCGAAGACGCCGGTCTGCTTGAGGACGCTGACGATGACCATCATCCCGAGCAGCAGGAAGATGACGTTCCAGTCGACCCCGGTCTCCTCGCTGAAGAACGCCGACCTCGGCGTCGACCACGCCGAGCAGGACCATCGCGGCGGCACCGCCGAGCGCAGCCGCGACCCGGTGGATCCGCTCGGTGGCGATCAGGACGTAGGCGCCGACGAAGCCGCCGACCACCAGGACTGTCGGTCACGGTGCTGGGTGAGGTCGGCAGGAGGTGGTCGAGCAGCCGGCTCACCGTGATCGCGCCGAGCAGCTCGTCGTCCGTCGACGACCGCGACGAGCGGGCTGTGCATCCGGGCCATCACCGCGGCGACCTCGACGTGGTGGCGTCGTCGTCGACCACCGGCAGCTCGTCGAGGTCGCGTCGCCGGGAGCACGTCCGACGGTGCTGTTCGTCAGCTTGGCGCACAGCTCGTCGGAGGCCTGCTCGTCGTACGCCCGGGCCAGCGCAGGTCGTCCTGAACGTAGCCGGGACGAGGAACCGCAGCACCTGCGAGCCCGGCAGCACGGTGTACGGGCGCCCGTCGCGATCGCACACGATCAGACCGGGCAGCCGTCTTCGGCCGAGCAGCCGGGCGGCCTCCATCGCGTCGGTGTCGAGGGTGACGACGGGAAACGGTTCGGCGAGGTCACGTGCGCGCATGGTCGCTCCTGGGTCAGGGCAGCTGCTGACGGTTGCCGACCAGACTTCCCGGCGCACCAGTGCGTCAGCCTATGCCCCTCGGGCGTCGGACCGCGTCACGGCTCGACGTGCAGGTCCGGAAGGACCTCTGTCGCGACCTGTTCGAGCACGCGCCTCGTCGCCCGCAGTAGACGCCCTCCGGCCGCGGCCAGTGCACGACGACCTCGGCGAACCCCATCGACTCGGCCCGCCCGACGGCGTCGCGACACTGCTCGACCGACGACAGCGCGAAGACGCCGGACGCGTCGAGGCTGAGGTAGCGCTCGAGGCTCGGCGGGGTCGCGGCCGACGCTCTCCAACGCGGCATCCATCCGGCTGCTTCGCGTTCGCGACGCCGCGACCACCAGCGCTCCTCGCCGTCCTCGGGAGGTGTCACGCCGGTCGTGACCCAGGCCTGCCCGTGGACGGCCGCGACCCGCATCGCGCTCGGCCCGTTGGCGGCGACCACGAACGGCAGGCGCGGCTGCTGCACGCAGCCGGGCACCATGCGGGCGCCGATGGCGCGGAACCAGGTCCCGTCGTACGACGTGATCGGTTGGGTGAGCAGCCGGTCGAGGAGCTCGACGAACTCCGAGAAGCGGCTCACCCGCTCGCCCGCCGAGAGCTCACCGTCGCCGAGCACCCCGGCGTCGAAGCCGGTGCCGCCGGCGCCCACGCCGAGCTGGAACCGCCCGTCGGAGACGTCGTCGAGGCTCATCAGCTCCTTGGCGAACGGCACCGGGTGGCGGAAGTTCGGTGACGCGACGAACGTGCCGAGGCGGATCCGGCTGGTCACCAGTCGCGGCGGCGGTCAGCGTCGGCACGGTGGCGAACCACGGCTTGTCGGCGAGGCTGCGCCAGGACAGGTGGTCGTAGGTCCAGGCCGAGTCGAAGCCCCACTCGTCGAGGCGTCGCCACTGGCGCGGCTCGCTCCAGCGTTGCTCCGGGAGCACGATGACGCCGAGCCGCATCCGGGCCACGCTATGCCCCCCGCCCACCTCCTGTGTCGATGGCGTGCGGTACCGACGCCTCACTTCGGACACAACGGGTGCGGGAGCGGCTCAGTCCTCTGATGCGGCGCCCTTCTCGAGGCCTTCGCCGATCAGGCTCATCACGGTCGGGTCGGCCAGCGTCGTCACGTCGCCCATCTCGCGGTGCTCGGCGACGTCGCGCAGCAGCCGGCGCATGATCTTGCCGGACCGGGTCTTGGGCAGCTCGGCGACGAGCAGGATCTGGCGCGGCTTGGCGATCGGGCCGAGCACCTTGGAGACGTGCTGGCGCAGCTCCTGGATGACCGCCTCACCGGCGGCCGCGTCGTCGGCGACCGCTTCGGCCGCCTCGCCGCGCAGGATGACGAACGCGACGATGCCCTGCCCGGTCGTCGGGTCGGTCGCGCCGACGACCGCCGCCTCGGCGACCTTCGGGTGCGAGACGAGCGCCGACTCGACCTCGGTGGTGGAGATGTTGTGGCCGGACACGAGCATCACGTCGTCGACCCGGCCGAGCAGCCAGATGTCGCCGTCCTCGTCCTTCTTGGCGCCGTCGCCGGCGAAGTAGAGGTCCTCGAACCGGGACCAGTAGGTCTCGCGGTAGCGCTCGTCGTCGCCCCAGATGCCGCGCAGCATCGACGGCCACGGCTCGGTGAGCACGAGGTAGCCGCCGCCGCCGTTGGGCACCGGCTTGGCCTGGTCGTCGACGACGTCGGCGCTGATGCCGGGCAGCGGGCGTCATCGCCGAGCCGGGCTTCGTCGGCGGTGACGCCCGGCAGCGGGCTGATCATGATGGCGCCGGTCTCGGTCTGCCACCAGGTGTCGACGATCGGGCAGCTTGTCGCCGCCGATGACGCGGCGGTACCAGATCCACGCCTCCGGGTTGATCGGCTCGCCGACCGAGCCCGAGCAGCCGCAGCGTGGACAGGTCGTGCTCGTCGGGGATCTCCTCGCCCCACTTCATGAACGTGCGGATCGCGGTCGGGCGCGGTGTAGAGGATCGTGACGCCGTACTTCGCGACGAGCTCCCACCAGCGGCCCTTGTGCGGGGTGTCCGGCGTGCCCTCGTACATCACCTGCGTCGCGCCGTTCGCGAGCGGGCCGTAGACGATGTAGGAGTGGCCGGTGACCCAGCCGACGTCGGCCGTGCACCAGTAGACGTCGGTCTCCGGCTTGAGGTCGAAGACGTCGCGGTGGGTGTAGGCGCACCTGCGTGAGGTAGCCGCCGGTCGTGTGCAGGATGCCCTTCGGCTTCCCGGTCGTGCCCGACGTGTAGAGGATGAAGAGCGGGTGCTCGGAGTCGAAGGCCTCGGCCTTGTGCTCCTCGCTCTGCTTGTCGACGACGTCGTGCCACCACACGGTCGCGTTCGTCGTTCCACGCGACGTCCTGACCAGTGCGTCGTACGACGAGCACGTTGCGGATCGTGGAGGTCTTCTCGACCGCCTCGTCGACGGCCGGCTTGAGTGCCGCCGGCGCGCCGCGACGGTAGCCGCCGTCGGCGGTGATGACGACGCGTTGCCTCGGCGTCCTCGATGCGCGTCCGCAGCGCCTCGGCGGAGAAGCCGCCGAACACGACGGAGTGGGCCGCACCGAGCCGGGCGCAGGCGAGCATCGCGATCGCGACCTCGGGGATCATCGGCAGGTAGATGATGACCCGGTCGCCCGCCTTGACGCCGAGCTCGGTCAGCGCGTTGGCGGCCTTGCTGACCTCGCGCTTGAGGTCGGCGTACGTGATCGTGCGGGTGTCACCGGGCTCGCCCTCCCAGTGGAAGGCGACCTTGTCGCCGTTGCCGGCCTCAACGTGGCGGTCGACACAGTTGACCGCCACGTTGAGCCGACCGCCGATGAACCACTTGGCGAACGGCGGCTGCCAGTCGAGCACCTGGTCCCACTCTGTGTCCCACTGCAGCGCGCTTGGCCTGCTCTTCCCAGAAGGCGAGCCGGTCCTTGGCGGCGTCGTCGTAGAGGTCGGCCTTGGCGACCGCCTCCGCGCGCGAACTCCTCGCTCGGCGGGAAGCGGCGTTCCTCGTGCAGCAGGTTGGAGAGGGCCTCGTTGCTCATCAGTGCACGACCTCCTCCTCAGCCCCGATGCCGGTCATCGACCGGACCTCGAGCTCGGCGTACTTGGCCTCGTTGTGCTCCTTGCTCAGGACCGTGAAGAGCCACCCGCAGAAGAATCCCATCGGGATGGACACAAGGCCAGGGTTGTCCAACGGGAAGAAGTGGAAGTCGATGCCGGTGTCGGTCACCAGCGACGCGCTCTTGGTGGTGCCCTCGGTGCCGGCTTGCCCGACACGACGGGCGAGAAGATCACCAAGGTGACGGCGGTGATCAGACCGCCGTAAATCGCTCCCACCGCGCCGTTCGTGTTGAACCGTTTCCAGAACAGCGAGTAGAGGATGGCCGGCAGGTTGCCGGACGCCGCCACGGCGAAGGCGAGCGCGACCAGGAAGGCCACGTTCAGCTTCTGGGCGAAGATGGACAGGACGATCGCCACCCCGCCGATCACGAACGCGGAGATGCGCGCCACCTTCACCTCCTGGCCCTCCGGTGCCTCGCCGTTGTGCACGTAGTTGGCGTAGATGTCGTGCGCGACCGACGACGACGACGCCAGGGTGAGCCCGGCGACCACCGCCAGGATGGTGGCGAACGCGACCGAGGCGATGAACGCGAGCATGACCGTGCCCCCGGTCTCGCTGCCGAAGAAGTCCTCTCCGACGGCTCGGGCCAGCTGAGGCGCCGCCGTGTTGCCGGCCGGGTCCTGCGCGATGATCGCGTCCGGCCCCACCAGTGCCGCTGCTCCGAAGCCCAGCGCCAGGGTCATCAGGTAGAACGAGCCGATGATCCAGATGCCCCAGACGACGGACTTCCGGGCCGCCGCCGCGTTGGGCACCGTGTAGAAGCGGATCAGGATGTGCGGCAGGCCGGCCGTGCCGAGCACCAGCGCGAGGCCGAGGCTGATCAGGTCGAGCTTGCTGTAGAGCGTCGCCTTCGTGTCGATGCTGCCGTCGGCGGTCGACGATGTCCTTGCCGTAGCGCAGTCCGGGCTCGAGGAAGTCCTTGCCCTTGCCGCTCTTCTCCGCCGCGGTGCCGAGCAGGTCGCTGACGTTCCAGCCGAACTTGAACATCACCATCAGCGTCAGGATCGTGGCGCCAGTCATCAGCAGCAGCGCCTTGATGATCTGGATGTACGTCGTGCCCTTCATGCCGCCGACGGTGACGTAGAAGATCATCAGGATGCCGACGGCGACGATGGTGAGGTTCTTCGCGGTGTCCGACGAGACGCCGAGCAGCAGCGACACGAGCGCGCCGGCGCCCACCATCTGCGCGAGCAGGTAGAAGATCGAGACGACGATCGTGGAGACGCCGGCCGCCGCGCGCACCGGACGCTGCCGCATCCGGAAGGCGAGGACGTCGCCCATCGTGTACTTGCCCGAGTTGCGCAACAGCTCCGCGACGAGCAGCAACGCGACGAGCCACGCGACCAGGAAGCCGATCGAGTAGAGGAAGCCGTCGTAGCCGTACAGCGCGATGATCCCGGCGATGCCGAGGAAGGAAGCGGCCGACATGTAGTCGCCGCCGATCGCGACGCCGTTCTGGATGCCCGAGAAGGACCGGCCGCCGGCGTAGAAGTCGGCGGCGGTCTTGGTGTGCCGCGACGCCCAGAGGGTGATGAACAGCGTCACCGCGACGAAGGAGAGGAACAGCACCGTGGTCAGCGCCTGCTGGCCACCCGAGACGTCGGCGGCCATGACCGTGGAGGCGCTCATCGCACGGCCTCCCGCTCGAAGTCGGTCGCGGATCTGGGCCGCCAGCGGGTCGACGTTCTTGACCATGTAGCGCTCGTAGAGCCAGGCGATGAGGAACGTCGAGACGAACTGCAGGAGCCCGAAGACGTAGGCGACGTTGATGTTGCCCCACAGCTCGTGCCCCATGAAGTCACGCGCCCAACCGGAGGCGATGACATAGAGCAGATACCAGCCCAGGAACACCGCGGTCATCGGGAAGACGAACCGTCGGAAGTGTCTCTTGAGGTTGGCGAACTCTTCGCTGCGGGCGACGGCGATCAGCCGATCGCTGTCTTCATGGTTGGGATGACTCATGTGCCCTCCTCGACGGAGCCGCGGCCCACCGCAGGGTCACGGAGCAAGTGATCACTATCAGCCGAAATGGACCGTACTGCTCCGGTCGCGTTCTGACCACACTGGGCTAAGGTCGGCGGCCCCATGCGCCTTAACTCCCCGCTGGACCCCCTCGCCAATCTTGTGTCGCTGCCTGGCGTGGGTGAGGCCGTGGACGAGGCCCGCGAGGCCATCGACCGCCTCCGCGGCCACCGGGTGCTGCGCCGCCAGGCCGAGAAGGTGGTCGCGGAGTCGGCGCTGCGCGGTGCGCGGGCCTCAGCGGCGCTCGAGGGGGCAGACCTCGGCCTGGACGTGGTCCGCCGGACCGTCCAGGCGGGTGGGGTGCTGCCGGAGGGGGAGGCGCTCGTGGTCGAGGGCGCGCTGCGGGTGGCCGCCGAGCTCGGGTCGATGCAGGCCACCTGGACCCGTGCCCCGCTGCAGGCGCTGGCTCGGCTGCACACGCTGGCGGCTGCCGGCCTGACGCCGCCGGCCTCGCTCGGACGGCCCCGACCGGGCGGCGACCGGGCCGAGCGGCTGGCTGCACTCGGCGTACTGGTTGGCGCGCCTTCCACCGCGCCGGCCGTCGTGGTGGCCGCGGTGGTGCACGGCGAGCTGCTCGCGATCGATGCGTTCGAGGGGGCCAACGGGGTCGTCGCGCGGGCGGCCGCGCGGCTGGTGCTCGTCACGCGCGGCTTCGACCCCGGCGGGGTGTCCGCGCCCGAGGTCGGCCACGTCGAGCTCGGGATCAGCGCGTACGACGAGGCGGCTGCGGGCTATGCGCGCGGCGGGGCCGAGGGGCTGGCCGGCTGGGTTGTGCACTGCGCGGAGGCGTGTGTCCTGGGTGCGCGCGAGGGGATCGCGGTGTGTGAGGCGATCGCGCGCGGCGCCTGACGCTTGGTGATGGATGTCCACAGGTCGCGGCTTGGAAAAAGTTGAAAATCCTTTGTGGATAAAGGGGTTCCGGGCCGATTCTGTCGGCGGGACTGTCGGTGGTGGCCTCTAGGTTTCTGCCATGGCCAAGCACCACAACCGAGACTCCGGGCGCGGCGGCAAGCACCGCGGCGACGTGCTGACGCCGTCGTGACGGCGACCGCGAGGCGCGTCGCGACGCGACCGCTGCGGGCAGCCGGTTGCGCCCGGCAGCGGTGACGGTGACGGGCTGCTGGTCGCGGAGGGTCTGGAGCCGGACGTGCTGGAGCTGCGGGCGGACGCGCGGGCGTTGGCGGCTGCGGAGGCGAAGCGGCTGCGGCGGGTGGTGGCGATCGCGGAGCGGGTCACCCGCGAGACGCAGCGCCTTCCTGGCGCTGGGGGGTCGGGTGCCGGGCGCGGCGTCGGACACCGAGCTGGTCGATGTCCGCGGTCACCTGCGAGCTGATGATGGCGCTCGGGATCAGCAAGGGCCACGCCGAGAGCGCTGCAGCTGCTGGCCACCCGCCTGGTCCGGGTGCTGCCCGAGACGCTGGCGCATGCTCGAGGCGGGCCGGCTGGACCTGACCCGGGCCGCGGCTGCTGGCGGAGGCGACCGAGGTCCTCGACGACGCCCACGCCCGCCGGGTGCAGGCGCTGCTGCTGCCGGCGGTCGGGGACGGGCCGTGGGACGGGCCGTCGCCGCGGGCCTGGCGGGCCCGGGTCCAGCGCGCGGTGATCACGGTCGACCCGGACTCGGCCCGGCGGCGGCGGGAGTCCGCGATCCGCTGCCGGCTGGTGCGGGCGTGGGCCGCTGGGTGACGGCACCGGGGTGCATCCAGATCGAGGGCCGGGACACCGACATCGCGTTCGCCGGACCGGGTGATCACCGACCTCGCGCTCGCCTGGCCCACGGTCGGCCCGGACGGGGAGCCGTTGTCCATGGACCAGCGCCGCGCCGACGCGGTGATGGACCTGTTCCGGCGGGTCGCCGACGGCAACGAGCTGCCCTGGATGCAGCCCCGCCGGGACCGCGAGGTCGGGATCGTGCTGCACGCCGACACCCTCTTCGGCGACGGCCCCGGCAAGGACGCCCCCGGTGAGCTGCGCGGTCTCGGCGCACCCGCCCCGATCGACCCGCACTCCGCGGCCGAGCTGGCCCGCGGCGAGATCGCTGCCGGCGCCGCCACCCGGGTGCTGCTCGTCGACGGCGACGGTGTCCTGCAGCGCACCCTGCGACTGCCCAAGGCGCCGCCCGGTGGCTGGACCCGCGACCTCCTCACCGGCCAAGTCCGCGACGCCTTGCCGGACCTGCCGTCTTGCAGACCGAGTCCTACGAACCGACCGTGGCGATCACCGACCACGTCCGAGCCGTGCACCCCCGGTGCACCTCCTATGACTGCGCCCGCCTCGCGTCGCCGCTGCGACCTGGACCACGACGAGTCCTGGCCCCGCGGACCCACCTGCGTCACGAACTGTGTCCACGCTGCCGGCGCCACCACGAGCTCAAGACCCGAGGCCTCGTGCGAACACGCCTGCACCCCGACGGATCCGTCACCACCACAACCCTGCTCGGCACGACCATCACCACCCGACCCGAACCCATGCCCGGCTACGGCCCCGGCGAGGCCTACGGCACCCTGCGCTCAGCCTGACGCGGGCGCGATGGCATGTGCAAGGGTGCGTCGCGTCCGAGAAGGAGCTGCCTTGAACGGACATGTAGGCCAAGACCCTCGCGGACCCGACGGTCACCGCGAGGACTGTCCTGCTTGACGGGCAGGTGTCTGGCAACGTGGTCAGCTTCGAGCACGACGGACAACGCGAGATCGGGTACTGGATCGGCCGCGAGTTCTGGGGGCGGGGGTGGCACCCGGGCGTTGTCGACTTCCTGGGCTGTAGGAACGCGCTGCCGTTGCGCGGCGTGGTCCCGCGCAACGCGGCGTCGATCCGCGTGCTCGAGAAGTGTGGCTTCAAGTGACCGGCCAGGAGGACGATGGCTTCTCATCCTCCGACCGGACACGGCGAAGGCGATCGTCGACGTGGAGCTGTCGCGAAGTAGTCGTGAGCAGTGGCGTCTTGACGGCTCGACGGTTCGTCGCCCCTTTCGCGGACGAGGCCTCGCTCCGCTTGGGCTCGGCGGTCTTGGCGGCACCGGCCATCGGCATGCTCGATGCGGCCGGCGGACCTGGGAGGTCGGCGAAAGGATGCAGGCCGAGGAGCCGGGCAGCGACGACTACCCCTTCTCCGGACCCATGTTCCTTCTCACGCACCGAGCGCTGGAGCACCCGAACCCGGGTCAGTGCAGCGTCCAGCCGCATGAGCACGCGGGGGAATCCGCCGGAGACTGCGTCCGTGTCGGATGCCTTGGTGAAGCCTGCTCGCTCGAAGAGTGCGCGCGTGCCGACGTAGGCCATCGTCAGATCGACCTTCTTGCCCTTGTTGTCGACGGGATAGCCCTCGACTGCCGGCGCGCCCTGTGACCGCGCGTAGGCCACGGCACCGTCGAGCAATGCGTGCGAGATGCCCCTGCCGCGGTGGCCGGGCCGAACCCGGATGCACCACACCGACCAGACCGGCAACTCGTCGACGTGCGGGATCTTCGTGGACCGCGCGAAGGGCAGCTCCGACCGAGGTGCGACGGCGGCCCACCCGACGACCTCGTCGCCGTCGTACGCCAGGACGCCCGGCGCGACCTTGCGGCTGCAGAGCTTCCGGACGTACTCGCCCCGGGCAGGTCCGACGAGCTCTCGGTTGGTCTTCGAGTCGACGCGATGGCTGAGGCACCAGCACACCGAGGACTCGGGATTCTTGGGCCCGAGCATGGTCGCGACGTCGTCGAACCGTGCCCGCGTCGCGGGCTTGACCTCGATGGTCACCGAGCCACGCTAGCCCGTGGCCGGACCGCAGAAACGGCGTCCCGCAAGGGGACGCCGTCCCTACACGTCAGACCCTGTTACCAAGCGTGCACCGTTACTCGTGAGACCAGGACAAGCCTGGCTCAGCGGCCCGTACATGGGCAGGTCGCCGCGTGGGTGCTGGGCTGCCGTGTCGGTCCGTGTGGACTACTGAGCGAGCCGGGTGGCGTACTCGGTGGTCCGCGCGGGCCTTGAGTGATGTCTACGCCTTGCACCCGCCGTACGGAAGCCCCTTCGGCGCATTCTTTACCTGGGTCGGTGTGTCGTACGGCGTGTCGGTCCGCACCGGCCCCGGACGGACGGCTGACTCGTCGCCTGAGGAGTTGTAACTACGCCCGACGTCGGCGGGCTGCGAGCCACACCAGACCGGCCGTCGCAGCGCCGGCTCCGACTGCTGCTGCGGCAAGTGTCGGCCGTGGCGGCATGCGTCACGCTCGGCAGCCGGCTGCGCAACCGCACCGGCTTGGTGAACACCAGCACCGGCCAGTGGCGGGCGATCGCTTCCTTGCGCAGAGCACGGTCCGGGTTCACGGCGTACGGGTTGCCGACCGCCTTGAGCATCGGCAGGTCGGTCATCGAGTCGGTGTAGGCGTAGCTGCGGGACAGGTCGTAGCCCTCGGCCGCCGCCAGCTCCTCGATCGCGTCAGCCTTGGTCTGGCCGTAGGCGTAGTAGTCGATCTCGCCGGTGTAGAGCCCGTCCTTGACGACCATCCGCGTCGCGATCACCCGGTCGGCACCCAGCATCTCGCCGATCGGCTCCACCACCTCGGCGCCGGACGAGCTGACGATCACGACGTCGCGCCCGGCGAGGTGGTGCTGCTCGATCAGCGTCGCCGCCTCGTCGTAGATGATCGGGTCGATCAACCCGTGCAAGGTCTCGGACACGATGTCCTTCACCTGCTGCACGTCCCAGCCCGCGCACAGCGCGGAGAGGTACTGCCGCATCCGCTCCATCTGGTCGTGGTCCGCGCCGCCGACAAGGTAGACAAACTGCGCATAAGCACTGCGCATCACGGCCCGGCGGTTGATCAATCCGCCCTGGTAGAAGGACCGGCTGAACGCCAGCGTGCTGGACTTCGCGATGATCGTCTTGTCGAGGTCGAAGAACGCCGCAGGGCGCGCCGGCAGGTGGCTGTCCACATCTCGAGGATAGGCAGCGGCGATCATGGTCTTTGCATCGGCGCGCGTCTCTCGCGACCTGATACGGGCGTTTGCCTTCTCCGTACGACGGGTAGATCCTGGCGGTCGCGGGCCCTCTCGAGGACCCGCACCACGCGGCACCCGTCTCCTCCCCCCCGGGCCGGGACCGCGTTGACGGCCCCCGCCATCCCCCCGGCGGGGGCCGCCCCGGTTTCATCCACAGATTGCCGGCGTCGAGCGCCTGTCTCCGCCCGCTCCACCAGGGTTGTGGCTCCCGTCCTGCGAGCACGTGGAGCCGTCCGTGGCAGATCGACCGCTGCTGGTCACGTCCGATCCCGACCTGCTCGACGAGCTCCTTCGGCTGTGCGCCGCAGCCGGGCACCGAGGCCCAGGTTGCGCACGACGTCGCGTCGGCGCGGTTGTCCTGGAGCACACCGCCTCTCGTCGTCGTCGGGCGCGACCTTGTCGATGCGGTCGCCGTGGCGCGGCTGCCGCGGCGAGCCGGTGTTGTCGTTGCCGGTCTCGGCCCGGACGAGGGCATCTGGGACGTGACCAAGGACATCGGAGCGGACACCGCCGTACCTCTTCCGCAAGCGCAGTCCTGGCTGGTCAACCGGCTCGGCGAGACGACCGACGCCGCCGACGGTGACGGGCTGGTCATCGCTGTCGTCGGAGGGCGTGGTGGCGCGGGCGCCACCACGCTCGCGACCGTCCTCGCGCTGACAGGTGTGGACCTCGGTCTGCGATGTCTGCTCATCGACGCTGACCCACTCGGCGGCGGCATCGACCTGGCCCTCGGCTGCGAGGGATGTGTCGGCCTGCGCTGGCCCGACCTCACCGCGGCCGGCGGACGGGTGAGCGGCGCTGCCCTGCTCGAGGCGCTGCCGACTGTGCACGGACTCTCCGTGCTGTCCGCGGGCCGCGGTGACGCGTTGACGGTTCCTGCGCCGGCCATGCGCTCGGTCACCGCGGCGGCCGCGCGGATGAGCGACCTGGTGGTCATCGACCTGCCCCGTCACGTCGACGATGCCGCAGAGGAAGCGCTCGCTGCCGCAACCGTGACGTTGATGGTCGTGCCGGCCGAGGTACGCGCGGTCGCGGCAGCCGGTCGCGTTGCGGTTGCGGTCGGGCTGACGGCGCGTGACGTCCGAGTCGTCGTACGCGGGCCTGCGCCGGCCGGTCTCAACGCGTCTGTCGTCGCCGACACGCTCGGGTTGCCGCTCGCCGGCTGGCTTCCTGCCGAGCCCCGTCTCGACGAGACGTTCGAACGCGGCCAGCCGCCCGGACGCTCGGCCAAGAGCCCGGCGGCAACGCTGTGCCGCGAGCTGCTCACCGACCTCGCGGTCGTCCGGGGTCGAGCCGCATGACGGTGGACGCTGCCCTCGTCGAGCGGGTCCGGTCCCGCCTCGTGCGCAGTGGCGACCCCCCGACAGCCGCGCGGGTGGCCGCGGTGCTGCGATCCGAGGGAGCCGTCGTCGGTGACCGCGTCCTGCTCGACGTGGTCGGCACGTTGCGTTCCGAGCTGGCCGGCGCCGGCCCGTTGGAGTCGCTGCTTGCCGATCCTGACGTGACCGATGTGCTGGTCAACGGCCCGTCCGAGGTGTGGGTCGACCGAGGTGACGGCCTGCAGCGGTCTCCTGTCGGGTTCGCAGACGCGGCGAGCGTCGCGCGCCTTGCCCAACGACTCGCCGCTGCTGCCGGCCGACGCCTCGACGCCGCGCAGCCCACGGTCGACGCCCGGCTGCCCAACGGGGTGCGCCTGCACGCCGTACTGCCCCCGATCTCGCCAGCAGGGCCGCTCATCTCCTTGCGCATCGGCAGGTCGCGAGCGTTCACCCTCGACGAGCTGCAGGACCGCGCGACGGTGACGACCGAGGTCGCTCACCTGCTGCGCGAGATGGTGCGCAGGCGCGTCACGTTCCTGGTGACGGGTGGCACCGGCTCCGGCAAGACGACGTTGTTGTCCAGCCTGCTCAGTGAGGTTGCCGCGCAGGAGCGCATCGTGCTCGTCGAGGACTCCGGCGAGCTGCGGCCCACGCATCCCCACGTCGTGCGGCTCGAGGCCCGGCACGCCAACGTCGAGGGAACCGGACAGGTCGACCTGCGCGAGCTGGTGCGCCAGGCGCTGCGGATGCGACCGGACCGACTGGTCGTCGGCGAGGTCAGGGGCGCCGAGGTCGTCGACCTGCTCGCCGCGCTCAACACCGGCCACGAGGGTGGCTGCGGCACCGTGCACGCCAACTCCGCCGAGGCGTTGCCGGCGCGACTCGAAGCGCTCGCGTTGGCCGCCGGGCTCGGTCGCGCCGCACTGCACAGCCAGCTCGTCGCTGCCGTCCAGCTGGTCGTGCACGTCGTACGCGATCGTGACGGCGGACGTCGCGTCGCTGCGCTATCGGTGCTGGACCGCAGCGGCGACGGGTTGGCAGAGGTGGTTCCCGCGCTCGTCATGGACGAGCACCGGCGGCTGCACGAGGGGTCGGGCGCCGGTCGCCTCTCGGCGATCCTGGCCTCGCCCGACGGACTCGCGTGACCGCAGCGCTGGCGTCCGTCGTGCTTGCCGGCCTGGCCGGCTGGTGTCTGGGCGGCGAGCCGCTGGCCGTGGCGAGACTGCGGCGCCTTCCGACCGAGGCGCGCGCGGTGTCGCCGACGGTGCACCGGCCGGCTCGCTCGTCGCCGCTGTCGGGTCGGCGCTGGAACGACCCCACCGGTCGACGAGAGGCAGCGCGCCGCCGGGCTGCCGTCATCGAGCTGTGCTCTGCTCTCGGTGCCGAGCTCCGGTCCGGCGCCACGGCTCGCGACGCACTGATCGCGGCATCGCGCGACGTTCCTGCCGTCGAACACCTCGCCGCGGTCGCTGCCGCACCGCACGGCGACGTCGCGCAGGCTCTGCGCGCGACCGCCGAACGCAACGGCGGTGCCGGGCTGCGGCGGTTGGCGGCGTGCTGGCAGGTGAGCGAGCGCAGCGGAAGTGGTCTGGCGCCCTCGGTCTCACGACTGGCGGCGACACTTCGCGACGAGGAGCAGGTACGCCGTGAGGTGGCCGCTCAGCTGGCCGGCCCACGCGCCACCGCCGTCCTGCTCGCGCTGTTGCCGGTGTTCGGGCTCGCGATGGGCAACGCGCTGGGTGCGGATCCGCTGGCTGTGCTCGTCGGCACGCCGCTGGGCCAGGGCTGCCTCGTGCTCGGACTGCTGCTCGAGGTGGCCGGTCTCCTGTGGACGGCCCGGATCACGCGCCGAGCCGAGCCGCCGTGACCGCCACGGCAGTGCTCGCCGGTGTTCTCGCCGGTGCGTCGGTCGTTGCTCTGGGTCCCAGCCGCTCGGCGCGGGCCCGAGCCCGGCTGCTCGCGTTGCAGGTGCCGCCGCCGCGGACGACTCGTGCGAGCACTCCGGCTCGGCCGCCGCATGCAGCCGTGCTGGTGGCGGGCCTGGTCGGCGCGGTGGCCTTCGCCGTCGACGCGGCCGATCCGGTCACGCTGCTCGGTCTGGTCGCGGCGGCCGCCTCGATGGTGTGGTTCTCCCGACAGCGCGGTGCTGCAGCCCTGCGACGGCAGGCCGAGGCAGTGGCGGCCGAGCTGCCCGTCGGCCGCCGACCTTCTCGCGACCTGCCTGAGCTCCGGCGCGCCACCTGCGGATGCCCTGCAGACCGTCGCCGAGGCGAGCTCCGGTCCGCTCGCCGACCGGCTGCGGCAGGTGGCTGATGCGCTCCGGCTGGGTGCGGATCCCGCGGACGCGTGGGGGCCGGTTCGGCAACGGTGATCCGCTGGCTCCGTTGGGCCGGGCGTTCATCAGGTCCGACGCGACCGGTGCGCCCATCGCCGAGACCGTGACCGCGGTCGCGGACGACCAGCGGCGGGTTGCGCGCTGGGCCGCCGAAGCAGCGGCCCGACGAGCCGGTGTGCTCGCGGTCGGGCCACTGGCGCTGTGCTTCTTGCCGGCGTTCGTGCTGACCGGCGTGGTTCCCGTGATCGTCGCCGTCGCGGGCGACGTCCTGAACGGACTGCGGTGACACCGTCCACACCCGTTGCCAGTGCAGGCGATCTCAACAGATCGACCGCGCGAGCCGGCTGCGGACCCGGTGACGTCCGAGCCTGGATCGGTCACCGATCTAGGAGGTCCTCATGCGTTCTCGGCTTCTCACGGCAGTGCGGCGCGCGCACCGACTCAGCTCCGACAGCGGGATGACGACGGCGGAGTACGCCGTCGGAACGGTCGCGGCGTGCGGGTTCGGCGGCATCCTCTACAAGATCCTGACCAGCGACGAGGTGGTCAGGATGTTGAAGGACATCCTCAAGCGGGCGTTGACGTGGAGCTTCTGATCGTGGCCGGAGGAGCTCGGCCACCACCGCGACGCGGGCGCGATGGCGGCACCGTCACCGCTGAGACAGCGGTGGTCCTGCCCGCACTCGTGGTCGTCCTGGTGCTGTGTCTGTGGTCGGTGACGGTCGTCGGTCAGCAGCTGCGGTGCATCGACGCGGCCCGCACCGGTGCGCGTGCACTCGCCCGGGGTGAGTCATCCGCGATGGCGCGAGCGGCTGCCCAACAGGCTGCGCCGGACGGCGCGATCGTCACCCTGCGCTCGGCGGACGGTCTCGCCGTCGTCGAGGTGCGCTACTCGGCCGGCATGCCCGGACCCGGTGGACCGTCGGTGCAGATCGGGAGTCGCGCCGTCGCGGCCATGGAAGCCGAGGTCGAGGGCGGCGGCCCGTGACGCGTTGCGAACGCGACGGTCAGCAAGGTTCCGCGACGGTGTGGCTGCTCTGCTGTTGCATGCTGCTGCTCGGGCTGGGCTCGGTGCTGCTGCTCGAGGGCGCGGCGATCGTCGCCAGGCACCGAGCGTCGGTCGTCGCCGACCTCTCGGCGTTGGCCGCGGCTGATGCGTTGTTGGCCGGCGCACCGGCGCCCTGCCTCTCGGCCGCGCGGGTCGCTGCCGCACAAGGCGGTCGAGTGGTGTCGTGCCGCCTCGGCCAGGACGAGGTGCGCGTTCTGGCCGAGATGCCTCGTGGTCCGCTGCTCGGGTTCCTGCCGCCGGCCCGCGCGAGGGCCCGCGCCGGCGCTACCGGGGTCCGCTAGGGGGCGGTGCCTGGGTGCCCCCCGCCTCGGCGTGCCTGCCCGTGGGAGTCAGGTCGACCTGCTGACGGGGAGCGGCGGGCGGGGTGCCTCCGGGGGCCGGCCGGTTGGCGCTCGGGGGAGGCGCTGCTCCTCGGGGCGAGCGCTGCTGCCGGCGGAGGTCCTGATGCCCGCGAGCGTCTGCCGCCGGCGGGGCGGTTGCTGCGCCCTGGCCGGATGATGTGACCGGGGGACGGCCCGCCGCCTTCGCGAGGCGCTCGTTCTCGGCGCGCAGCTCGTTGCGCTCCTGCTCGAGCTTGGCCACCGACTCGCGGTGGCGGATGCGCTGGGCCTTGCGCTCGGCGCGCTGCTTGCGGGACCGCGCGTTGCCCGACTTGAGCAGCCACATCCCGATGAAGAACAAGAGCGTTATCCCCACACCGGCGAAGAACACCCCCATGACGGTGGTGTCGCCGGTGGTGCCGAAAGCCTCCACGGAGACCTTCTCAGCACCGTCGTAGATGACGATGCCCAGCGCTGCCAGCGCGATGAGGATGAGCAGCAAGCCGAGGACGAGCATGTCGGAACTCCCTTCCAGGTCGTTCTCCTGCCCAAAGGCCGGAAAAACTATGCGCGATCAGCGCGGCACACCGCGTAACGCAACGGTCAAGAGTCGCACGGCGCCGAGCTTGTCCAACGGGTCGTTGCCGTTGCCGCACTTCGGCGACTGCACGCAGGATGGGCAGCCGTCGGCACACTCGCAGGCCGCGATGGCGTCGCGGGTCGCGGTGAGCCACTCAACGGCGGCACGGTAGCCCCGCTCGGAGAAGCCGGCGCCGCCGGGATGCCCGTCGTACACGAAGATCGTCGTCGCGCCGGTGTCCTCGTGCATCGCGGTGGACACGCCGCCGATGTCCCACCGGTCACAGGTCGCGAAGAGCGGGAGCAGGCCGATCGCGGCGTGCTCGGCCGCGTGCGCTGCACCCGGTACGTCGGCCCACTCCAGCCCGGCCTCGGCCAGCACCTCCGGCGTGACCGTCCACCACACCGACCGGGTCCGCAGGTTGCGGGGCGGCAGGTCCAGCGGCTCCTCGGAGAGCACCTCGCCGGTGATCATGCGCTTGCGCAGGAACGACACGACCTGGTTGGTCACCTGCACCGTGCCGAAGGACAGCTCGACCGGCCCCCACGCCGTGCTCGTCTCGGTCTCGAGCACCCGGATGTCGGTGACGTCGCGGGCGAACGTCGAGTAGTCGGGCGCGGCCCGCTCCAGCATCGCCACGTGCTCGGCGAGGTCGAGCGAGCGCACGAGGTAGGTCTCGCCCTGGTGCACGTAGACCGCGCCCGCGTGCGCGCTGCCGTGCGCCGCCCCGCCGTCGACCGTGCCCAGCAGCCGGCCGGTCTCCTCCTCGACCAGGCGCACCGGCGCGGCACCCGTGCCGCGGATGTCGGCCAGGTCGCTGGCCCGGTCGGGCCCGGTCCAGAACAGTCCGGCCGCCCGGCGGCGCAGCAGGCCGCGGGTCACCAGGTGCTCGGCCACCTCGGCCGACGCCGGCCCGAACAGCGCCAGGTCGTCGTCGGTGACCGGCAGCTCGGCGGCCGCCGCGCACAGGTGGGGGGCCAGCACGTAGGGGTTGTCGGGGTCGAAGACCGTGGCCTCGACCGGCCGGCCGAACAGCGCCTCGGGGTGGTGGGTGAGGTAGGTGTCGAGCGGGTCGTCGCGCGCCACCAGCACCGCCAGCGCGCCCTGCGCCTCGCGGCCGGCCCGGCCGGCCTGCTGCCACAGCGACGCCCGCGTCCCGGGGTAGCCGGTGAGCAGGACCGCGTCCAGCCCGGAGATGTCCACGCCGAGCTCGAGCGCGTTGGTGGAGGCGACTCCCGAGCAGCTCCCCGCTCTGCAGCGCCCGCTCGAGGGCGCGGCGCTCCTCGGGCAGGTAGCCGGCGCGGTAGGCCGCGACCCGGCCGGACAGGCCGGGCTCGACCTCGTCGAGCAGCCGCCGGGCGTTGGCCGCGACCGACTCGGCGGCCCGCCGGGACCGCACGAAGGCGACGGTCCGGACCCCGTCGGCGACCAGGTCGGCGAGGAGGTCACCGACCTCGGCGGTCGCTGCCCGTCGTACCGGCGCTCCCCGCTCCCCGGCCAGCTCGGTCAGCGGGGGCTCCCACAGGGCGAACACCGTCTCCCCGCGGGGCGACGCGTCGACGTCGACCGCCTCGACCGGCATGCCGACCAGCCGGCTCGCGGACTCGGCCGGGTCGGAGACGGTCGCCGACGCGAGCACGAACGTCGGGTCGCTGCCGTAGTGGGCGCACACCCGCCGCAGCCGCCGCAGGATCGTCGCGACGTGCGAGCCGAACACGCCCCGGTAGTGGTGGCACTCGTCGACCACGACGTAGTCGAGGCGGCGCAGGAAGCCGGCCCACCGCGAGTGCCGGGGGAGCATCGAGTGATGGAGCATGTCGGGGTTGGTGAGCACGTACGACGAGTGCCGGCGGATCCAGTCGCGGGCCTCGGTCTCGGTGTCGCCGTCGAAGGTGGCCGCCCGCACCTCGGACAGGCCCAGGGCGTCGACCGCGCGCAGCTGGTCGGCGGCCAGCGCCTTGGTGGGCGAGAGGTAGAGCGTCGTGGGCGGACCGGCGAGCGCATTCCCGCCGCCCGTCCAGGCTCGCGGTCAGCGCCGGCAGGAGGTAGGCCAGCGACTTGCCCGACGCGGTGCCGGTGGAGAGCACGACCGAGCGGCCGGCGCGGGCCAGCTCGGCGGCCTGCACCTGGTGGAGCCACGGCCGATGGACGCCGGAGCGGACCAGGGCCGCCACCAGCTCGGGATGGGTCCACGCCGGCCAGTCGGCCACGGCTCCCGGGCGGGCGGGCACGCGCTCCACGTGGGTCAGCCGGCTGCTCCGGCCCGGGCCGAGCAGCAGCGCGGCGAGGGTGGCTTCGGGGTCGGGGGCCGCGCCTCGTGCCGCTCGCAGGGCGGGTGCTGACGACTGCTGGGGCACGTGTCGAAGTGTGCCACCGACGCACGACTTGCCCCGGGGATGGTTGAATGCGCAGTCAACGGCCAAGCAGGGCCGGCGAAGCTCGGGGACCAGCTAGGCGCATGGAGGACTTGTGGACCTGTCTCTCTCGACCCGTTCTGAGGGTGACCGCACCGTCGTCGAGGTGGGTGGCGAGATCGACGTCTACACCGCGCCGCGGCTTCGCGAGCAGCTCGTCGACCTCGTGGCCGACGGCAAGTACCACCTCATCGTGGACATGGAGCGGGTCGACTTCCTCGACTCGACCGGTCTCGGTGTGCTGGTCGGCGGCCTCAAGCGCGTCCGCGCGCACGACGGCTCGCTGCGTCTGGTCTGCACCCAGGAGCGCATCCTGAAGATCTTCCGGATCACGGGGCTGACCAAGGTCTTCCCGATCCACTCCTCCGTCGAGGAAGCAGTCAGCGCCACCGAGTGAGCTGGCTGACCCCAGCACCCGCAGAGCAGTGCCCTAGAGGAAGGTGAGCGTGGCCACCGTCGAGCTTCGGTTCAGCGCACTTCCCGCTCACGTCCGCACTGCCCGGCTGGTCGCCGCTGCCGTCGCACGCCGCTCCGGAGTCGACGAGGCTGTCCTCGACGAGGTCCGGCTCGCGGTGGGCGAGGCCTGCTCCCGCGCCGTCCACCTGCACCGCCAGCACTGCCCCGACGTCCCGGTCATGGTCACGCTGGTCGACGACGAGAAGGCCTTCAGCGTCGCCGTCACCGATGAGGCCCCGAAGGACCAGCGCGAGGACGAGGCCTCGCTCGCCGACCTCGCCGCCTCGGCCGCCGAGGCCACCGATCCCGACCAGGAACCCGTGTTCCCCGAGTTCGGGCTGGCCGTGATCGCCGGGCTGGTCGAGGACGTCGCGGTCGAGCCCGGGCGCGACCGCGGGGTTGTCGTGACCATGAGCTGGCCCATCTCCGCCTGACGCTCGCCGCGCCTGCCCGGTTTGGCCGGGACACAGCGCCCTGCGTAAACTCCGGGCGCGCCGTCGGACCCCGGCACCAGCTGTTGTGGTGCGGCTTCGGCGGTCCCTGGCCATCCCAGGCGCAGGTTGTGACTTTGTTCGGGCGCGTGCGCGTGCCCGCCGTCGAGGAGGACGAATGTCAGGGCTCACCCTTGCCGCCAGCGGCGAGCAGCTCGATCTGACCGGAGCCAACCTCACGCTACGTCGTGGTGGTCGCGGTCATCGCGCTCGTGGCACTGGGCTTCGCCGTGGCGCTGCGTCGCACCGTCCTGGCCGCGGGCCAGGGCACCGAGAAGATGCAGACCATCGCGGCGGCCGTGCAGGAGGGGGCGTCCGCGTTCCTCACCCGGCAGTTCAAGACGCTGGCCGGCTTCGCGGTGCTCGCCCTCGTGCTGCTGACGCTGCTGCCCGCTGACGAGACCTCGATCCGCATCGGGCGCTCGGTCTTCTTCGTCGTCGGCGCGTCGTTCTCCGCGTTCATCGCGTACGCCGGGATGGGGCTGGCGACTCGGGCCAACGTCCGGGTGGCCGCTGCCGCCCGCGAGGCCGACGGTGCCGCCACCGCCATGCAGATCGCGTTCCGCACCGGTGGCGTGGTCGGCTTCCTCACCGTCGGGCTCGGCCTCTTCGGTGCGGCCACCGTCGTGTTCCTCTTCGAGGGCGACGCCCCCACGGTGCTCGAGGGCTTCGGCTTCGGCGCCGCGCTGCTCGCGATGTTCATCCGGGTCGGCGGCGGCATCTTCACCAAGGCCGCCGACGTCGGCGCCGACCTGGTCGGCAAGGTCGAGCAGGGCATCCCCGAGGACGACCCGCGCAACGCCGCGACGATCGCGGACAACGTCGGCGACAACGTCGGCGACTGCGCCGGCATGGCCGCCGACCTGTTCGAGTCCTACGCCGTGATGCTCGTCGCCGCCCTCATCCTCGGCAAGGCCGCGTTCGGCGAGGAGGGCCTGGTCTTCCCGCTGATCGTGCCGGCCGTCGGCGTCATCACCGCGATCATCGGCGTCTTCCTGACCCGGCTGCGCCCGACCGACCGCAGCGGCATGCAGGCCATCAACCGGGCCTTCTTCATCTCGGCCGCGATCTCCGCCGTTCTCTGCGCGGTCGCGGCGTTCGTCTACCTGCCGAGCAAGCTGTCCGAGCTGGCCGCCGTCCCGCCGGAGATCGTCGCCGATGCCGGCGACCGTGACCCGCGGCTGCTGGCGATCGGTGCCGTGATCATCGGCATCGCGCTGGCCTCGATCATCCAGAAGCTGACCGGCTACTTCACCGAGAGCAACTCGCGCCCCGTCCAGGACATCGGGCGCACCTCGCTCACCGGTCCGGCGACGGTCATCCTGGCCGGCTTCACGGTCGGTCTCGAGTCGGCCGTCTACACCGCGCTGCTCATCGCCGCCTCCGTCTTCGGGGCCTACCTCCTCGGTGGCGGCTCGGTCATCCTCGGCCTGTTCTGCGTCGCCCTCGCCGGCACCGGCCTGCTGACCACCGTCGGCGTCATCGTCGCGATGGACACGTTCGGGCCGATCTCGGACAACGCGCAGGGCATCGCCGAGATGTCCGGCGACATCGACGAGGCGGGCGCGCGGGTCCTCACCGACCTCGACGCCGTCGGCAACACCACCAAGGCGATCACCAAGGGCATCGCGATCTCGACCGCCGTGCTCGCGGCCACCGCGCTGTTCGGGTCGTTCACCGACTCGGTCAAGACCGCGGTCGCTCGACACCGGTGCCGAGCTCGAGGACAACGTCCGCAACCTGGAGTACTCCGGCGTCCTGAACGTCTCGGACCCCAAGAACCTGGTCGGCCTGATCATCGGCGCGTCCGTCGTCTTCATGTTCTCCAGCCTCGCGATCAACGCCGTGACCCGCGCGGCCGGCGCCATCGTCTTCGAGGTGCGCCGCCAGTTCCGCGACATCCCCGGGATCATGGAGGGCACCGACCCGCCCGGAGTACGGCAAGGTCGTCGACATCTGCACCCGCGACTCGCTGCGCGAGCTGGCGACGCCCGGCCTGCTCGCCGTACTCGCGCCCATCGCGGTCGGCTTCGGCCTCGGCGTCGGCGCGCTCGGCTCCTACCTGGCCGGCGCGATCGCGGCCGGCACCCTGATGGCGATCTTGCTCGCCAACTCCGGTGGGGCCTGGGACAACGCGAAGAAGATGGTCGAGGACGGCGCGCACGGCGGCAAGGGCTCGCCGGCGCACGAGGCGACGATCATCGGCGACACCGTCGGTGACCCGTTCAAGGACACCGCCGGCCCGGCGATCAACCCGCTGATCAAGGTGATGAACCTGGTCTCGCTGCTGATCGCGCCGGCCATCGTGTCGCTCTCGGTCGGCGACGACGCCAACACCGCGCTGCGCGTGGTGGTCGCCCTGGCCGCGGCCGCCGTCATCGTCGGCGCGGTCGTCTTCTCCAAGCGCAAGAGCATCGCCGTGGCCGAGGAGAAGGAAGAGGCAGGCGTCGCCCAGGTCTGACTCCTCCTGTCCCGGCGGCCGTGCCGCTCGGAAGTTGACAGAACGGGCCGAGGTAGCGTCACACTCCGGCGTCGGGCCAGATCCGCCCGTCACCTCCCCGCAAGAGAGAGAGCAGCGTGCCGCCCAGGAGCAAGTCACCGGCGAACGGCAGCACCGGCCGTCGCCTGGTGATCGTCGAGTCGCAGACGAAGGCCAACAAGATCCAGGCCTACCTGGGCGACGGCTACGACGTGCAGGCCAGCGTCGGGCACATCCGCGACCTGCCCACCCCGAGCGAGCTGCCGGCCGAGGAGAAGAAGGGCCGGTTCGGCAAGTTCGCGGTCGACGTCGACGACGGGTTCGCGCCCTACTACGTGATCGACCCGGACAAGAAGAAGAAGGTCGCCGAGCTCCGGCGGGCGCTCAAGAGCGCCGACGAGCTCTTCCTGGCCACGGACGAGGACCGCGAGGGCGAGGCCATCGCCTGGCACCTGATGCAGGTGCTCGAGCCGAAGGTGCCGGCCCACCGGATGGTGTTCCACGAGATCACCCGCGACGCGATCCGCGACGCGGTGGAGAACACCCGCGAGCTGGACCAGAACCTCGTCGACGCGCAGGAGACGCGGCGCATCCTCGACCGCCTCTACGGCTACGAGGTGTCCCCGGTGCTGTGGCGCAAGGTCCGCCAGGGCCTCTCGGCCGGGCGCGTGCAGTCGGTGGCGACCCGGCTGGTCGTCGAGCGGGAGCGGGAGCGGATGGCGTTCCGCTCCGCCGCCTACTGGGACATCGAGGGCATCTTCTCCGCGAGCGAGGGCGGCAACTTCGGCGCCCGGCTCGCGGCGGTGGACGGCGCCCGGGTGGCGACCGGCCGTGACTTCGGCAGCGACGGGGCGCTGCGCACCCGCGACACGGTCCAGCTCGACGAGCCCACCGCCCGGTCGCTCGTGTCGGCGCTGGAGGGCCAGCCGTTCGCGGTCCGCTCGGTCGACGACAAGCCCTACACGCCGCAAGCCGGCCGCTCCGTTCATGACCTCGACGCTGCATGCAGGAGGCGAGCCGCAAGCTGCGGACGTCGCCCGAGACCGCGATGCGGGTGGCGCAGCGGCTCTACGAGAACGGCTACATCACCTATATGCGCACCGACTCGACGACGCTGTCGGAGTCGGCGCTCAACGCCGCCCGCACCCAGGCCCGCCAGCTCTACGGCCCGGAGTACGTGCCGGACACCCCGCGCCGCTACGAGCGCAAGGTGAAGAACGCGCAGGAGGCGCACGAGGCGATCCGGCCGGCCGGTGACACGTTCCGTACGCCGGGCGAGGTCGCCGGCGAGCTGTCCCGCGACGAGTTCGCGCTCTACGAGCTGGTCTGGAAGCGCACCGTCGCCTCCCAGATGGCCGACGCGCGCGGCCGTACGGCGACCATCCGGCTCGGCGCGACCGGCACCGACGGGCGGGACGCCGAGTTCTCCGCGTCGGGCACCGTGATCACGTTCCGCGGCTTCCTGGCTGCCTACGAGGAGGGCCGCGACGAGGACGTCGACCCCGCGGCCGACGACGACGAGCGCCGCCTGCCGGAGCTGTCCGTCGGCGACGCGCTCGACTCCGAGCGGCTGGAGGCGACGGGGCACGCGACCAGCCCGCCGGCGCGGTACTCCCAGGCGACTCTGATCAAGGCCCTGGAGGAGCGCGGGATCGGCCGGCCCTCGACGTACGCATCGATCATGGGCACGATCGTCAACCGCGGCTACGTGTTCAAGAAGGGCTCGGCGCTGGTGCCGAGCTGGCTGGCGTTCGCCGTCATCGCGTTGCTGGAGAAGCACTTCGGCGAGCTGATCGACTACGACTTCACCGCCGAGATGGAGGAGGACCTCGACCGGATCGCGAACGGCGAGGCCGACCGCGCGCAGTGGCTGCACGACTTCTACTTCGGTGCCGGCGACGAGCTCGGTGGGCTGCGGGCCCTCGTCGAGGACCTCGGCGAGATCGACGCGCGCGACGTCAACTCCATCCCGATCGGCGCCGACATCGTGCTGCGCGTGGGCAGATACGGCCCGTACGTCGAGCGCGGCGAGGAGCGAGCGTCGGTCCCCGAGGAGATGGCGCCCGACGAGCTGACGGTCGAGAAGGCCGAGGAGCTGCTGGCCGCGCCGAGCGGCGAGCGCGAGCTGGGCACCGACCCGTCGACGGGGCTGCCGGTGGTGGCCAAGGTCGGCCGCTACGGGCCCTACGTCACCGAGGTGCTGCCGGACGACGCGCCGAAGACCGCGAAGCCGCGCACCGGGTCGCTGTTCAAGACGATGTCGCTGGACACGGTGACGCTCGACGACGCGCTGCGGCTGCTGTCGCTGCCGCGGGTCGTCGGGACCGACGCGTCGGGCGAGGAGATCACCGCCCAGAACGGTCGCTACGGGCCCTACCTGAAGAAGGGCACCGACTCCCGCTCGATCGACTCCGAGGAGCAGCTCTTCGAGATCACGGTGGACGAGGCGCTGGCGATCTACGCCCAGCCCAAGCAGCGCGGCCGCGGGCGCACGTCGGCGGCGCCGCTGCGCGAGCTCGGTGCCGACCCGACGTCCGGGCTGCCGGTGGTGGTCAAGGAGGGCCGGTTCGGCGCCTACGTCACGGACGGGGAGTCGAACGCGACGCTGCGCCGCGGCGACAGCGTCGAGACGGTGACGATCGAGCGGGCCTCCGAGCTGCTGGCCGAGAAGCGCGCGAAGGGGCCGGCCACCAAGCGCGGCCGGACGACCAAGAAGACCGCCAAGAAGGCCGACCAAGAAGACGACCGCCAAGAAGGCGGCGTCCAAGACGGCCAAGAAGTAGCGCCGACGGTGGTCCTCGTTACGCTGGCCAGGTGACCGACTCCGCGACGGTGTCCGGCACCGTGATCCCCGCAGCACGACCTGCGTGGGGTGCTGCGGGTGCCGGCGTTCCGCAAGCTGTGGACCGCCCTGTCGCTGTCCAGCTTCGGCGACTGGCTCGGGCTGCTCGCGCTCACCGCGTTGGCGCCGATGCTGGCCAGCGAGGGCTACGCCGCGGCCAACGTCGCCATCGCGAGCGTGTTCATCCTGCGACTGGCCCCCGCCATCGTCTTCGGGCCCATCGCGGGTGTCATCGCCGACCGGCTCGACCGCCGCTGGACGATGGTCGTCTGCGACGTGGCGCGGTTCGCGCTGTTCGCCTCGATCCCGTTCGTCGGGACGCTGTGGTGGCTGCTCGTCGCGACGTTCCTCATCGAGGTCGCGAGCCTGGTCTGGATCCCGGCCAAGGAAGCGACCGTCCCCAACCTGGTGCCGCGCGAGCGGCTGGCCACCGCCAACCAGCTGAGCCTGTTCACGACCTATGGCACGGCTCCGATCGCAGCGGCCGTCTTCTCCGGCCTCGCGCTGCTGTCCGGCATCATCGACAACTGGGTGCCGGTCAACGAGGTCGACCTGGCGCTGTTCGTCAACGCGGCGACCTTCCTGGTCTCGGCGCTGACCATCCTGCGGCTGACCGAGATCCCGCCGCGGGCAGCCCGGGACCCCGAGGACGCGCACCCGCCAGGCGTCTGGCGGACCCTCGATCGAGGGCTGGAGCTTCATCGGCCGCACCCGACTCGTCCGCGGGCTCGTCGTGGCGATGCTCGGCGCGTTCGCGGCCGGTGGCGCGGTGATCGGGCTCGCCCGCACGTTCGTCGTCGACCTCGGGGGCGGCGAGCCGGGCTACGGCCTGCTGTTCGGCACCGTCTTCGTCGGCCTCGCCGTCGGCATGTTCATCGGGCCGCGGGTGGTGCCCGACTTCAGCCGGCGGCGGCTGCTGGGCCTGTCCATCGTCGCGGCCGGGCTGTCCCTGGCGCTGCTCGCCCTGATCCCGCACATGGTGGCCGCGGTCCTCACCACGCTGCTCATCGGGATCTGGGCCGGGCATCGCGTGGGTGACCGGCTACACCCTGCTCGGCCTCGAGGTGGCCGACGAGCTGCGCGGCCGCACGTTCGCCTTCGTGCAGACGCTGACGCGGGCCACCCTCGTGCTCGTCCTGGCGGTCTCCCCGCTGCTGGCGGCCGCGTTCGGTCAGCACCAGATCGAGGTCACCGACACGATGACCCTGACCTACAACGGCGCGGCGATCACCCTGCTGTTGTTCGGCCTGCTGGCGTCGGTCCTCGGGGTGGCCGCCTACCGGCAGATGGACGACCGCCGGGGTGTGTCCGTGGTGGCCGACCTGCGCGCGGCGTACCGGCACGAGGCGGTTGGGCCTCCCCGCGAGTCGCGGCGCGACCTGGCCGGCGGGTTCTTCCTCGCGCTCGAGGGCGGCGAGGGGGTCGGCAAGTCCACCCAGGCCCGGATGCTCGCCGACTGGCTGCGGGCCAAGGGCCACGAGGTGGTGTCGACCTTCGAACCCGGCGGTACGCCGGTGGGCCAGCGGCTGCGCACGGAGCTCCTGGGGGTGCGCACCGACGGGGCCAGCCTGTCCCCGCGGGCCGAGGCGCTGCTGTTCGCCGCCGACCGCGCCGAGCACGTGGCGACGGTGATCCGGCCGGCGCTCGCGCGCGGCGCCGTCGTGGTCTCCGACCGCTACGTCGACTCGTCCATCGCCTACCAGGGGGCGGGCCGCGAGCTGGAGCCCGGCGACGTGGCCCGGATCTCGCGCTGGGCGACCGACGGGCTGCGGCCCGACCTGACGGTGCTGCTCGACCTCTCACCCGAGGTGGCGCTGCAGCGCGTGGACATCCCTGACCGGCTCGAGAGCGAGTCGATCGACTTCCACGAGCGGGTGCGGGCGCACTTCCTCAGCCTTGCCGCCGTCTCGCCGGCGAGCTATGTCGTCATCGACGCGACGCTGGCGCCGGAGCAGATGGCGGCCCAGCTGCAGGAGCGGCTGGGCCCGATGCTGCCGCTGAGCCCCCGTGAGCGGGCCGAGCAGGAGGCTGCCGAGGCGGAGCGGCGCCGCGCCGAGGAGGCCGCCGCTGCGGCTGCGGCGGAGCAGGCCCGTCGCGACGCCGAAGAGGCGGCCGAGCGCGCTCGGGTCGAGGCAGCGGAGGCCGCAGCCCGCAAGGAAGCCGAGGCCGCCGACCGGGCCCGCCGTGCAGAGGAAGACCGGGCCCGCAAGCAGGCCGAGGCGCAGGCCCGCAAGGCCGAGGCGCAGGCCCGGGGTCGCCACGAGAGGCAGCGGCCCGCCGGCCCGCCGCCGCCGCCCCCGCCCAGAGCGACCCCCCGACCCGACCGCTCAGCCTGACCGACGAGCTGCTCGGGGGCGCCAGCAGCGACGAGACCATCCAGCTGCCGGTGCACAAGAGCCGGGACGAGCGGTGACCAAGACCGACCCGGCGCCCTCCGTGCCGGCGGTCTGGACCGATGTCGTCGGGCAGGACCAGGTCGTGCAGGTGCTGACGCGCGCTGCTCGGGCCGCGGCCACCGGCGTCCAGGGCAGCGCCGAGGGCATGACCCACGCCTGGCTGTTCACCGGCCCGCCCGGCTCGGGCCGCTCGACGGCGGCGCGCGCCTTCGCGGCCGCGCTGCAGTGCGGCCAGGGCGGGTGCGGGGTCTGCGCGAGCTGCCACACGGTGCTGGCCGGCACGCACGCCGACGTCGAGATCGTCAACACCCGCCAGCTCTCGATCGGCGTCGACGACACCCGGGCGCTGGTCGCGCGGGCCGCCCGGCACCCGTCCGGCGGCCGCTGGCAGATCATGCTGATCGAGGACGCCGACCGGCTGACCGAGCGGGCCGGCAACGCGCTGCTCAAGGCCATCGAGGAGCCGACGCCGCGCACGATCTGGCTGCTCTGCGCGCCGGCCCTCGAGGACGTGCTCCCGACGGTGCGCTCGCGCTGCCGGCACCTGTCGTTGCGTACGCCGTCGACCGCCGCCGTCACCGACGTACTCGTGCGTCGCGACGGCATCGACCCGGCGATGGCGTCCTTCGCGGCGCGGGCCGCGCAGGGCCACATCGGCCGGGCCAAGCGGCTGGCCACCGACGAGGACGCCCGGCTGCGCCGCACCGACGTGCTGCGGCTGCCGCAGTCGCTGAACGACCTGGGCGCTGCGCTGGAGGCTGCCGCGGCGCTGGTCAAGGCGGCGACCGAGGAGGCGCAGGAGACCGGCTCGCCGGTCGACCTGGACGAGACCGAGCAGCTGCGCCGCGCTCTGGGCGCCGGCACGACCGGGCGCGGGATGGTCTCGGGTGCGGCCGCGCAGCTCAAGGAGCTCGAGAAGCAGCAGAAGGCCCGGGCCACCCGGTTGAAGCGAGACGCGCTGGACCGCGCGCTGGTCGACCTGGCCTCGTTCTACCGCGACGTGCTGGCGGTGCAGGTCGGCGCCGACGTCGAGCTGGTCAACGAGGAGATGCGCCAGACGGTCGTCGCGATCGCGCGGGCGGCGACGCCCGAGACGACCCTGCGGCGCATCGATGCGGTGCTGGCCGCGCGCGACGCGATCGGCGCTTCCGTCGCGCCGCTGCTGGCGATCGAGGCGCTGACCGTCGCGCTGGGTGCCGGTTCGGCCAGCTAGTGCAGGTGTCCCGACGGGTCGCCGCCATCGCCTGTGTGGCCGCGCTGGTTGTCGCCGGGTTGCTCGTCCGACCCGGAGGAGGACACTCCGTCCAGCGCGGTGCCGTCCCGGTCGACCACGTCGACGGCCAGCCCGTCGCCGAGCGATCAGGCACTGGCGCGCTTCTACAGCCAGAAGGCGAAATGGAAGGACTGTCGCGACGGCTTCGAGTGCGCTCGCCTCGACGTACCGCTGGACTATGCCGACCCCGGCGGCAAGACCATCGAGATCTCCGTCAACCGCCGTCCCGCCGGCTCCGGCTCGAAGCGGATCGGCTCGTTGCTCGTCAACCCCGGCGGGCCCGGAGCATCCGGGCTCGACTACGCGCGGGCCGGCTCGGGGATCGTCAGCGAGTCGCTGCTCGAGCGCTACGACCTCGTCGGGTTCGACCCACGGGGCGTGGGCGAGAGCACGCCGGTGACGTGCTTCAGCGACGCCGAGACCGACACGTTCCTCGCTGCCGACGGGTCGCCCGACACCCGCGCGGAGGAGCAACGCCTGGTCGACCTGGCGAAGGAGTTCGGCGAGCGCTGTGCCGAGCGCAGCGGCGACCTGCTCGGGCACGTCAGCACCGTCGAGGCGGCGCGCGACATCGACGTCCTGCGCGCCGTGCTCGGTGACGAGCGGCTCAACTTCCTCGGCAAGTCCTACGGCACCTACCTCGGCGCGACCTACGCCGGGCTGTTCCCGGACCGGGTCGGGAGGCTGGTGCTCGACGGCGCCCTGGACCCGAAGCTCACCAGCGCCGCCCTCAACGAGGGCCAGGCCATCGGCTTCGAGGGTGCCCTGACTGCGTTCGTCGACGACTGCCTGCGGCGGTCGGGGTGCCCGCTGCCGGACGGGCGGGCGCAGGCGCTGGCAGCCGTCGAAGGGCTGCTCGACGACATCGACCGCCGGCCGCTCGACGCGGAGGCGGGCCGGCCGCTGACCCAGGGGCTGGCCATGCTCGGGCTGGCTTTCGGCTTGTACGACAAGGGCTTCTGGTCGGGGCTGCGGCAAGGGCTGGACGAGGCGCTGCAGGGCGACGGCTCGACCCTCTTGGTGTTCGCCGACCTCTACGCGAGCCGGGACCGGAGCGGGCGCTACCCGGGCAACTCGATGGCGGCGCAGTACGCCGTGAACTGCCTGGACCGGGCCGAGGGGAGCGACATCGACGCGCTGCGCTCGACCGCAGACGGGGTGGAGAAGGAGGCGCCGATCTTCGGTGCCTATCTGATGTGGAGCTCGCTGCCGTGCGGGTTCTGGCCGGTGCCCGTGACTGGGGAGTCGCACGCCGTACGGGCCGAAGGAGCTCCGCCGATCGTGGTCGTCGGGACCACCCGCGACCCGGCGACGCCGTACGCATGGGCGGTGGCACTCGCCGACCAGCTGGCGTCGGGCCGGCTGCTGACGTTCGAGGGCGACGGCCACACGGCCTACCACGGGCAACCGGTGCATCGACCGGGCCGTGGACCGGTTCTTCCTCGAGGGGAAGGCCCCGGCCGACGGGACCCGCTGCCGATAGCCCGCGGGATCGCGGCTGCCGTAGACTTGCCCGCCGTGCCGCGGTTCGCCGCGGCACATGCCGCCTTAGCTCAGTCGGCTAGAGCGACGCACTCGTAATGCGTAGGTCATCGGTTCGACTCCGATAGGCGGCTCCAGGCATCACCGCAGGTCACGGCCCCTTTCCCGGTCTCCGGGGAGGGGTCGTTGCGACGTCTTCGGGCGCCAGCTGGACACATTTTGGACACACCGCGACGAGTGGCAGCGTCGTGGAGACGCGCAGCGACGTCGTCGAGGTCGTCGCTGAACAGCCCGAGTGTCGTGTGTCGAGTCAGATGGACAGGTCTGCGAGTGGGGCCTGGGCTCGGGCGGCTACCAGCTGACGACCGATGTGGTTGGCGAGCCAGGCGGCGTCATCCTTCACGAACCCGAGCAGGGCCGACCCGCGGGTGTGCAGCCACGGCAGCCCTACGATGCTGAGCCCCGGGACGCCGGTGATGCCGCGCTCGTTCGCAACGGCGTCGTCGACAACGGCCCCAGGGATGTCGAGCCACGAGTAGTCGGTGCGGAATCCGGTGGCCCAGACGATGGCTGCTACCCGGGTGTCGCTGCCGTCGGCGAACGTCACGGTCGTCAGGTCGACGTCGTCGAGCCGGGGCCGAACCTGGATGCCGAGCCGGGCAAGGTCGCGCCAGCGGGTGCCGATGACCAGGTCGCCCTTCTTACGCATCCGGCGGGCCAGGCGGGAGTCGGCGGTCTTGGTAATGAGGCCGAGCCGGGTCAGCCACCAAAACAGGTCGCGGCCGAGGAAGCGCTGCGGCAGCATCGGCGACCGGGTGCCGACCGCTACGGCGACGGGCCGGGTGGCGGCGAGCTCGGCGGCGATCTGTAGCCCGGAGTTGCCGGCGCCGACCACCAGGACCGGGCCGTCCGGAAGCTGATCGGGGTGGCGGTAGTCCGCGGAGTGCACCTGCACGACGTCGGCGGCGAGGGCGGCGGCCATCCCCGGGATGACCGGTGTCTGGAACGGGCCGGTCGCGATGACGACTTGCCGGGCGGTGACCCTGCCGGTCGAGGTCTCGGCGACGAACGTGTCCCCGGTCTTGCTGAGCCGGGTGACGCGGGTGCTCAGGCAGACCGGCAGCTTGAACGCGGCGGCATAGCGGCGCAGGTAGTCCGCGACGTGGTCCTTGGTCGGGTACGTGCCAGTCGGGGCCGGGAACGGCATGCCCGGCAAGCCGTCGTACTCGGCGGGCGTGAACAGCCGCAGCGAGTCCCAGCGGGCGCGCCATACATGCCCGACCTCCGGGCCGGCGTCGAGGAGCAGGAACGACCGGACGCCCTGCTCGCGCAGGTGCCAGCCGACGGCGAGACCGGCCTGTCCGGCGCCGATGACGAGGACCTCGACGTGCTCGGGCCGCTCGTCGTGGGCGCGCTGGGGACGGTCTTGGGTCTGCATGGTGGCTCCGGAGGTCGATGACGGGCGGTGGTCAATGCGGGCGAGCGGCGGGGCGCCGGCACCCGGCAGGGCCGGGCGGCCGCGCTGCGTCGCGGGTGGTGCTGCTCAGGTCAGACGAAGCGGAACATGCCGGAGGACTGCGAGTCGAGCTCGTGGGTGTGGGAACGGGGCGCGTTCAGCGACCGGTCGTTGCGGACCATGGTCACGAGGCGGGCGACTACGGCGATGACGATGGCGATGGACGATGGCGATGAGGACGATGGCGAACATGGCGGGCTCCTTCGGGCTGCGGCTGGTGAAGCGGGATGCCTCGAGACTGCGGCCGAGCGGGGCAGCGTCGCGCCGGCACAACGGCCAGGTCTGACGTCTCGAGGCCATCACGACCATGCGCCCGGGCGCTGTCGGGACGCTGTCCGAGGCGGGGCGTGACGAAGGGCGCAGCGACAGGCCCGGGACAGGGCACCGGCCGACAGTTAGGCCAGCCGAAAAGGAACCCGCCAACCGGTCATCGGGCAGGGGCCGTTGCGTCCACGCTGAGCATCTTGACGCCCGGACCTGCCCTAGGGGCGCGCCGCTTCCGTGACCACTGCTGCGCCCAGCACCCGCCGGACGGCAGCGACCGAGACGGCTTGGGCATCATGGTGGACGTTGTGGCCGGCGCCCGGCACGACCCGGACGGTGCCGCTCGGGGCGAGGTTGGCGAACGCGGCCTGGTCGGCCCCCCATTTTTCCTCGACGGCTTCGCTCCAGATCTTGCGGGTGGCGTAGACGGCGGGATCGTGGCGCAGGATCTCGAAGGGGATGTCCGGCCATGCGGTGACCTGCTCCACCTGGCCGGCACTGGTCGTACCGTCCCAGCCCGGCCGGAACTCCTTGTCGTCGAACCTGCGAGCGAACGAGGCAACCGTGGGATCAAAGAGCACGACGCCGGCGACATCGGCTGGGTGTTCGCCGACGTAGAGGCGGGTCGTGAGGCCGGCGATGCTGTGGCCGACGAGCATCGCCGGTCGCGGCACCTTGGCGGCGCGAAGCGTGCCGTCGAGCGAGGATGCCGCGCGGGCGGCGGTCATCATCTGCGCGCCCGTTGAATGACCCACCCCGGGGTAGTCCCAGGCGCACGTGCGGACGTCAGGCCCAAGCGCGTCGCGCAGTTCGTCCCAAGTCGTGGTCGTGAAACCCTGGCCGCCAAGGAGCACTACCGTCGGCGAACCGGAGCCCTGGCACTGCAGGTGTGCCGTCTCGCCGTCGACTTGGTAGAGATCACCGGCCCGCGCCGGCGGGTCGGCCGGGGAGCCACCGCACGCCGTCAGGAGGACGGCGGAGATCGCCACCGACAGCAGGCTGCGGTGCGACGTGAACCGCGGTGCCGGACGAGGTACGGCCGTGTCGTGCGTCACTGCCCGAGCGCCCGGACGAGGTCGCCGGTGCGAAGCTCGCGGTTGTCGCCCGCCGGCCAGGCACCGCCCCTGTCGATGTGCACGTTGCTGAACAGCATGGGGTACGTGCGGTCGGCGTTCGAGGCTGCCGGCGAGTCCTGGACCTGCAGGTGCAGGTGGGGCTCGTTCGAGTGGCCGTTGTTGCCGACCGCGGCGAGCGGCTGACCGCGGCGTACGACGTCGCCGACGCGCACCGTGACGCTGCCCTGCCTCAGGTGGGCCATCGACACGTAGCGGTCGTCACCGATGTCCAACACCAGTTGGTTGGCTTGGTCGCTGTTGGTGCCCGGCGGGTTGTCGGCGTAGCCGTCGGTGACCGCGACGATCCGTCCGTCGGCTGGCGCCAGCACGGGCGACCCGAAGCCGGCGTAGTCGGCCAGAGGAGCGTCATCTCCTCCCGGGTGCGTGCGCCCGTTCGTCCCGAGACGCATGAAGTCGACAGCGTTGCTCTCGTTGGGGGAGTGACCGTTGACCAGGACGCTGCGGCCTCCGTTGTAGACCAACCACTCGCCGGTCAGTGGCGAGTCCAGCACGACAGCATCGGTGGGCGGGACGGATATCTGGGCGAGCTGGAGAGCGAGGAAGCCGGACAGGAGGGCCACGACCACGTTGGTGGCCACGTAGACGCGTCGGCGAGGGACGACCGCCAGCGCCGCCAGCAGGAACAGACCGGTGGCGAAGGCCGCCATCACCACGTTGAACTGGGCGGCGGTCAAGGAGTAGCCGACCCGTGCGAAGTGTGCGCCACCGGCGGCCAGGACCCCAGCGAGCAGCCCGCAGAGCAGCCAGACGTTGACGACCTGCACCAGGTGGGCACGCATCTTCCGGCGAAGTGGGTGGCGGAGCAGCCCGAGCTCGATCTGCCCCCGGCGAGCACGCCATCCCCGCGACGCCGCCAGGACGAAAGGCACGACGACACACACCGCCGCCAGCTCGTTGAAGCTCTGCCCGCGCGCGTAGTGGAGGTAGACGAAGACCACCAGGCCCCACAGAGCCAGGATGAGGCTGCGCTTCGTGACGGCGATGGTGCGGTCACGGTCCGCCGTCGCCGGCGGACTCCTGGAGCGCGAGCGGCATGGCCATCAGCGCACCGGCGATCAACACGAGCGTCGACTCGCTTAGAGCCAGCTGCCACAGCCAGAACCAGGCGAAAGCCGCCACCATGGCGGCTGCCAGCCCGAGATTGCGCGGGGTGATCATGACCGACCGCCTGGCTTCCTCCTCGTCCGAGTCGGTGCTGAAGGCGAGCAGCAGGCCGAACGGGATCAGCCCGTCAAGTCCGAGAACGAGCAGCGAAGCAACGAAGATGACCACGGCTAGGACGGACAGCACCAGTCGGCGCCGGTACGTGGGCTGTCGGGCTGGCGTAGCGGGCAGTTGCGAGGTCGGTCCGGGGAGCAGGACCTGGCGGGTCGACCCGGCGCTCTCGCCGCGGACGGTGGTCATGGCGGCTCCCTTCGGCTGGACCCACCGTCGCGACCGGCCCTGTCCAGTCACTGTCCGGCCGCCAGCCGCCAGCCGCCAGGACGCGGGGCTCAGGCGCGGGCCCGCTGGTTGGCTGGTTCCGCCCACGGCTGCGATGGAGTGCCCTACGGTCATGGAGCAGGGGTGCTGGCGGCCGGCGGACTCTGCCGATGCCCGCCCTGGGGCCTGCCGCGGTGCTGGAAGGAGGTCGCGGTGACCGACGCTCCCGGCCCGACCCATGTCGAGTTCCGGTTGCTCGGCCCGCTGGGCGTCACCGCCAACGGTCAGCCCCTGTGCTTCCTGGGGCGGCGGAGCGGGCACTGCTCGCGCTGCTGCTGCTCTCGCCCGGCCGGACGGTCACCTCGAACGCCCTCATCGACCGGCTGTGGGGCGAAGCCCTGCCTGCCGACCCGTCGAACGCGCTGCAGCTGCGGGTGTCGAAGCTGCGGCGCGCGCTGGCCGGAACGGACGCGCCTCGTCGTCCGGGACGGCGTCGGCTACCGGGCAGAGGTCGCACCCGAGTCAGTCGATGTGGCGGCCTTCGCGGGCGGTGTCCGCGCTGCACGCGCCCGCCGCGACGATCAGGACGACGACGCCGACATCGACGCGGCCGGGCTGTACGGCGCGGCGCTGGGCCGCTGGGCCGGGGAGCCGCTCGCGGACTTCGCCGACCAGCCGTGGGCGACGGTCGAAGCCGCCCGACTCACCCAGCTGCGGCTCGCAGCCCTGACCGAGCGCGCGCAGCTGCTGCTGTCGCTGGGCCGGCCCGCCGACGTCATTGCCGACCTCGACCCGGTCGTCGGCGCCGACCCGACCCAGGAGACTCTCGCCGGGCTGCTGATGACGGCCCTGTACCAGTCGGGACGGCAGGCGGACGCGCTCGAGGTGTACGCCCGCACCCGCAATGTCCTCGACGACGAGCTCGGGCTCGAGCCGTCCGCTGCGCTGCGCGCCCTGCACCAGAAGGTCCTCACCCAGGACGACTCGCTCGCCCCGGTCGAACCCGCCGAACCGGCCCGGCGGGTTCCCGCCGCCCGCTCGGCGACCCCGGCCGAGGCGCCGTCGTTGCGCGCGGTGGTGTCATCGACGTCGAACGTGCCCGCGCCGGTCCGGGCCCTCATCGGCCGCGACCAGGAGCTCGATGCGCTGCGCGACCTGCTCGCCACCTCCCGGCTGGTGTCGCTGGTCGGACCCGGCGGCGCCGGGAAGACCGTGACCGCGTACACGGTCGCCGCTCAGCTCGCCGACAAGTACTCGGACGGCGCATGGGTGGTCAGGCTGGCCCCGGTCACCAACCCCGACCATGTGCCGCTGGCCACCGCCGAGACCCTCGGCGCGCCGCTGGACGGCGCAGCCGTCGGCGGGCCGGCCCTGGAGCGCCTGCTCACCTTCCTCGCCCGTCGCGAGCTGCTGCTCGTCCTGGACAACTGCGAGCACGTCGTCGACGCCACCGCCCGGCTCGTCGACGACCTGCTCGCCAGGTGCCCGAACGTCACCGTCCTCACCACCACCCGCGAGGCGCTCGCGGTCCCCGGCGAGGTGCAGGTGCCGCTCGGCCCGCTGCCCACGCCGCCGCCGGGGACCCCGCCGGCGCACGTGCTGAGCTACCCGGCCGCGCAGCTGTTCGCCGAACGTGCCCGCGCCGTGCGCCCCGCCCTGGACCTGACCAGCGACGACGACCTCACCGCGGTCGCTGAGGTCGTCATCGCCCTGGACGGAATGCCGCTGGCCGTCGAACTCGCCGCCGCTCGCGCATCCACGCTGTCCCCACCCGAGCTGGCGGCGCGCCTGACCGACCGGTTCGGTCTGCTCACCTCCGGCGCCCGGACCGCCGACGCGCGGCAGCGCACCCTGCGCGCCACCGTCGACTGGAGCCACGACCTGCTCACCGAACCCGAGCAGATCGTGTTCCGCCGGCTCGCTGTCTTCCACGGCGGCTGGACCCTCGACGCGGCCGAAGCCGTCACGAGCGGGACCGACGTGCACGCACATGACGTGCTCGACGTGCTGACCCGGCTCGTCGACCGGCACATGGTGACCGTCGACGACGTGCATCCCGGTCAGCCGTCCCGGTTCCGGATGCTGGAGACGCTTCGCCAGTACGCGATCGAGAAGCTCGCCGACGCCGGCGAGGCGGACCAGGTGGCCGCCGCGCACGTCGCGTACTTCCGGAGCGTGGCAGATGCGGCCGAGTGGACGTTGCGCGGTCCGGCGCAGGCGGTGACGCTGCGTCGGCTGCGGGAGGAGCTGCCGAACCTGCGGGCCGCCTTCGCGTGGCTGGCCGCCGGCGAGAAGGACGAAACCCGGGTCGAGGACGCGCTGCATCTGGCCGGCAGCCTCGGCTGGTTCTGGCACTTCGGTCGGCACGTCGAAGGCCGCGACGTGCTGCGGCACGTCATCGCTCTCGACGGCGGGTCGCCCGCGGCCCGGGCCCGCGCGCTGCAGGCCGTCTCGCTGGTCGAGCGGCCGCGCTCGTGCCCGGTGCACCCCAGCCCGCGGTGCGCCGAGACCGCCGCGGAGAGCCTCGACCTGTTCGAGCAGCTGGGCGATGACCGCCGCGCGGCCATCTCCCGGGTTCTGCTCGCCGTCGAAGGGGTCTCCGCGCACGAAGGTGACGAGAAGGCGACCCGGTCCAAGGCGCTCCTGGCGGCCGCCGACGAGCAGTTCACCGCCGACGACGACGCGTGGGGGCACGCGCTGGCCGCGTTCGTCCGGATGGAGACCTACCTCAAGACTGGCGACGCGACCCGGGCGCTGCCGACAGGGCAGGCCGCCGCCGCAGCGTTCCGGGCGCTGAACGACCCGTGGGGGCTGTCCGCGGTGCTGTACCACCTCGGGTGGGGGCTGCGGCAGTTCGGCCGGTACGCCGAGGCCGTCCCGGTGCTCGAGGAAGCCATCGAGGTGTCTTCTCGCGGCGGGATACAGAACACCGAGCTGTGGGCGTTGGCTGATCTGGGGGTTGCTCTGGTGAACCTCGGCGACCTGGACGCGGCCCGGGCAAAGTTCGACGCGGCCGGGGTGGGGTCGACCGAGTCTGGTGACGGGGCCGGGCACGTGCTCGCCACGTATGGCTACGGGCTGCTGGCCCGGGTCAGCGGCGACCGGGCGCAAGCCCGAGCCCGTTACGGGGCCGCGCTGGCCGGGTTCGAGGAGCTCGGCACCCCGGTGCCGGCCGGGCTGGCGCTGGCCGGGCTGGCGCGCTGCGACGAGCTTGACGAGCTGCCTGAGGTGGCCCGCAACCGGTATGAGCAGGTCCGCGGCATCGGGGACACCGCCGGAGAGCCGCACCTGGTCGCGGCCGGCCTCGAAGGGCTTGCGCGTCTCGCCGGACGTACGGACTCGGACGTCGTGCCCAAGGCTGCGCTGGACGAGGCGCGGGCCCTGCTGGCGCAGGCCGACCAGGTGCGGGAGCGCGGCGGGAGGCCGAGGGCGCCCTACGAGCGCGCCGAGCTGGCCGACCTCACCGAACTGCTCGGCACCGGTGGGTAGAGCGGTCCGCGGGTAGGCCAGTCGCGCATCACGGTCGCGACGCGTCACCGACGGTCGGGTCCTCCGAGGCGGGAGGAACGACAGTGCCGGGAAAACCGGCGCCGTCCAGTGCGGCCAGCACCTCCACCACCGCCGCGTCGCCATGCAGCACGACCGTCGTGGTCCTCACGTCGGCCTGCACCAGCGCCACGCCAGCAACGTCGCGCAGCGCCGCGGTCACCGTCCTCACACAGCTGCCGGCAGGTCATTCCGGGCACGAGCAGCGTCACCGTCTTCATGGCACAGCCCACGGGGAGGCGCCGTCGGCGAACGGCCGGGTCGGCGTGCCGGGTCGGTGACGTGCATCGGTGCGTCGGTGTAGTTCTCACCCCAGCAGAGTCACCGCCGCCGCTGTCCGCGCACTGTCCGCACGCGATGGGCCGAGTGGATTGCTGCCGACAGTGGCTGGACAGGGAGTGCCCGCATTCTTCGGGGGCTCCACCGGAGCTGCCCGCCTGCCATGCGCAGGCGGGACGAGAACCGTCGAAGCCCCCTGAGAGGAACCATGTCTCCCGCAACGTCTCCCGCGAGCAACCGCCGCTGGTGGGCGCTCGGCCTCATCGCCGCCGCCCAGTTCATGGTCATCATGGACACATCCATCATCGGCGTGGCCCTGCCGAAGATGCAGACCGACCTGGGCTTCGCCCCCGAGGACCTGTCCTGGGTGTTCAACGCCTACGTGGTCGCGTTCGGCGGGCTGCTGCTGCTCGGCGGCCGCCTGTCCGACCTGCTCGGCGCCCGCAAGGTATTCATCGCCGGCTGGGCCGTCCTGCTCGCCGGTTCCGTGGTCGCCGGCGCCGCCGGCAACGCCGCCGTCGAGCTCGTCGGCCGCGCCGTCCAGGGCGCCGGCGCCGCCCTCATCGCGCCGTCCGCGCTGACCCTGCTGATGGTGCTGTTCGCCGGCAACGGCAAGGAGCTCACCAAGGCGCTCGCGCTGTACGGCGCGGCTGCACCCGCCGGGGGGACCGCCGGGGTGTTCCTCGGCGGCGTCCTCACCGAGTACGCCTCGTGGCCGTGGGTGTTCTACCTGAACATCCCCATCGCGCTGGCCGTCATCGCTCTGGCGACACGGGTCATGCCGGACGTTCCCGGGAGCCGTGGCGCTCACGACTGGGTCGGCGCGGCCACGGTCACCGGCGGTCTCGCCGCCCTGGTGTACGCGATCGTCCGCGCACCCGAGGTCGGCTGGGGTTCCGCCGCAGACGCTGCTCGTCGGCAGCGGCGCGCTCGCACTGCTCGGCGTGTTCCTGGCGGTGCAGGCAAGGCACCGGCAACCGCTGGTGCGTCTGGGAATCTTCCGCACCCCGGCGCTCGCGCGCGGCCAACGTCGCGCAGCTGCTGCTCGGCGCGGCATGGGTGCCGATGTGGTTCTTCCTCAACCTGTACCTGCAGCAGGTGCTGGGGCTCTCGGCGTTCCCGTCAGGGTCGGCGCTGCTGCCCATGACGGTGTTCATCATGGCCGGCATGGTGCTGGTCGCCCCGCGCGTCATCGCGAGGTTCGGACCGAAGCGGGCGCTGGTCACCGGCATGGGTGTCCTCGCGGTCGGCCTCGGGCTGCTCGCCCTGGTCCGCCCGGACGGCAGCTACATCGTCGACGTGCTGCCCGCGACCCTGGTCGCGGCGGCCGGGATGAGCCTGGCGTTCATCCCGTCCCTCGGCATCGCGCTCTCCTCGGCCCGCCCGGAGGAGGGCGGGCTGGCGGCCGGCATCGTGAACACCAGCTACCAGGTCGGGTCCGCGCTGGGGCTGGCCGCGATGACCGCCGTCGCGGCCGCGAACGGCGCCGACCAGGTCGGCGACGTGACCTCGCTGACCGACGGCTACTCGGCGGTGTTCCTCGGTGCCGCGGTCGTCGCCGCCGTCGGTGCGGTCATCGCGGCGGTAACCCTGCGGCTGCCGAAGCCGCAGCCGCGTGGCGGCCGACGTGGAGACGGAGGCGGTCGCTGCCTGACCGTCCGCCAGCTCCGCCATCACCTCAGCTGGCCGGGCCCTGCTCACCGGAGCGGGCCCGGCCAGTGGCATGCCACCTGCGGCTCGCTGTCCGGCCGCTGTCCGAGACCGGCGTCGTGGACGCCGCAGCGACAGGCCCGGGACAGGGCACCGGCGGACGTTGAGTCCAGCCAAAAGGAGCCCGCCATGACCACCACAACGTTCGTCTCCATCACCTGCCAGGAGTGCGGCCTCACCAGCACCGTCCCGGTCGACGCGCTGCTCGTCTCCGTCGCCGTCGACGACCACCAGACCGGCACCGGGTTCCCCGACACCGAGGTGGACGCCGCGAACGCGGCCGACACGGCCGGGACTGTCGCCTGGACCTGCGACAGCTGCGCCGACCTGGTCACCGCGAGCTCGACTGGCGGGCCCTGCTCACCCTGGTGACTGCGGGCGTCACCGTCCTCGACGACGCCGCCCCCGAAGCCCTGCCGCCGCACCCCGAGCACCCGGAGCCCGGGGCATCCCTGACCCGCGACGACCTGCTCGCCCTGCACGAGCTGCTCGCCTCCGACACGTGGTTCGACCAGGTCTTGCTGCCGAGCTGTGAACCCGTGAGGGCGCGCCCAACGGTCCCGCGACCTCAAGGCCCGCGCAGCCCGGCCGCCCGGCCGGTTCGAGCGGCGCTGGGAAGCAGGGTCCACGGCCGACAGCGGGCCGGACAGCAGTCGCACGACCCTTAGCACGTTCCCAAGCCGGACATCGCACGCACAACCCGAACCCAGGAGAACCACATGACCGCCAACACCAGCCCGACCCTCATCGGCACCACGACCTTCCAGGTCGAGGGCATGACTTGCGATCACTGCCGCAACGCCGTCACCACGGAGGTCAGCGCCGTCCCCGGCGTCGAGGCCGTCAACGTCGACGTCGAGGCCGGCACCGTCACTGTCTCTGCCGACCAGCCCGTCGACCGCTCCGACATCGCCGCCGCCATCGACGAGGCCGGGTACACGCTCCTCCCGTAGCCCAACAGGTCCATCCAAAGCCGCGCATCCATACCCGAGGAGACCGCCATGTTTGCCATCCACGAGCAACTCGTCCGCGACCACGTCGAAGAACTCATCCGCGACGCCCACCGGGCAGCCGTGGCTGCCAGGGCAGGGAGGGCAGCGAAGGCCGCCAGGGCTGCGGGGGGCGCTCGCGCCTCCCCTTCACAACGCGCCGTCCGCCAGCCCGCCTGAACGGGCCGAGCGCAAGGCCCGGCCACGCTTGCTGGTCCCGCCGACTCCGCAGCTCCGATTACCGGATTGCCCCAACAGCCTGTCAACGACAGCGCACATCGTCCGAACGCCAGCTACACGCAGGAGACCCTGATGACCACCACCCAGACCGTCGAGCTCGACCGCCCCTGCAGACGCTGCTGCGTCGGCAGCCGCGACGAGCGAGTCGTGCACGCTGGACATCGGCGGCATGACCTGCGCGTCCTGCGTCCGGCGGGTCGAGAAGGTCCTCGCCAAGCTCGACGGTGTCGAGCTGGCCGAGGTCAACCTCGCCACCGAGGCCGCCTCCGTCATGTACGACCCGACCCGGGTCGGCCCAGGACCAGATGGCCGCCGCCATCGCCACCGCCGG
>CAVWQZ010000011.1:0-116309 GCA_963757295.1 uncultured Actinomycetota bacterium
GACGCCAAGCTGGCCCAGCTCAAGGACCTGGCGGCGCTCCGGGACGCGGGCGTGCTGACCGGTGCCGAGTTCGAGCAGCAGAAGAACAAGATCCTGAGCTCCTGACGGCGCCGGCGTGACCAGCCGGCGCGCCAGCGAACGAGGAGAGCCGATGAGCATCGCGGCAGCCGCGCCCGGCCGGTCGGAGACCGTCGCGTCGGCTGCTGGTCGCACGGCCGTGTGCCGGGACGTTCGCGCGGTCGCTCTCGGACCGCTCGCCGGTCGACCAGGGCATCATCACGGCCCTGTCGTCCGGGCTGCACTACCTCCTCACGGTCGGGACCCAGGACGCCCTGCAGGCCGGAGCCGCGGAGGTGGTCGCCAGCGCGGCCGGTCGCCGCGGTGGCACTGCCGGCCGCAGGTCGCAGCGCCGGCTCACGCTCGGCGGCCGACCTGGCGGCGATCCCGCTGGGCCTGGCCATCCAGAAGGCACTCCCCGCCCGGCCCGGCGAGGCGATGCTGCGCGGCACGGTGCGGCAGGTCGGCTGGCGGCTCGCCGTGACCGGCATGGGCGGGTCGCTGCTGATCGTGGCGGAGGACGCGCTCGCACGCGCTGCGTCGCGGCGGCGCGCCGCGGCACGCGTTCCGGTCGGCACCGGTCGCCATTCCGGTCGGGCTCGCTGTCGGCTACCTCCTGGAGCAGCGGCGGCGACGCGCGCTCGACGAGGCCGACGTGCCCTCGCCGCAGGGAGGCTCGCGACGGCGCTCCGGCCGCTCGGCATCGCGGCCGGTGTCACCGGCGGCCTGGCCATCGCCGCGTACGGCGAGCAGGCGCTCGCCGCCGCCTTCGGCCGACGGGTGGCGGCGGTGGCTCCCGGTGGGCCTCTGGTCTGGATGCTGCCGTTCCACGCGGCCAGCCTCGGCGCCCTCGCCGGCGCCGGGTACCACCTGTACGGCCGCGCCATGCGCAAGATCGAGGCGGGGGCCTCCGCCGACGAGCCGGTGCTCGAGTCGGACGAGGCGACCCGCTGGACCGGCCCGACGGTCAGCGGTGGCGCCGAGCAGCCTGGTGCCCTGGAGCGTCCTCGGCCGGGAGGGCCGCCGGCACGCCCTGACGTTCGTCCGGCCGGAGACCTTCGAGGACCGGCCGGAGGGCGTGCCGGACCTCTCCATCGAGACCGTGATGGGCGAGCCGGCCCGGGCGACACCGGCCCACGTCTACGTGAGCCTCGACAGCGCCCCCACCGCGCAGGAGCGGGCCGATCTCGCGCTGGCCGAGATGGAGCGGGTCGGGGCCTTCGACCGCTCGCTCATCATGCTGGTCTCCCCCACCGGCACGGGCTACGTCAACTACGTCGCCGTGGCCGCCGCGGCGTACCTCACCCGTGGCGACGTCGCCACGGTCACCATGCAGTACTCCAAGCGTCCCTCGCCGCTGTCGCTGGGCAAGGTGAAGGACGCCCGTGAGCAGAACCGCTACCTGTGGCTGCGCATCGTCGATCGGCTGCACCACCGCCCCGGCCAGCTGCCCCGGGTCGTGGTCTTCGGTGAGAGCCTCGGGGCGCACACCAGCCAGGACGCCTTCCTGCACTGGGGGACGCTGGGCCCGCAGGCGCTCGGCATCGAGCGCGCGCTGTGGATCGGCACGCCGTACCTCAGCGGCTGGATGCACGAGGTGACCGGCCCGCCCCGGCTCGACGTGGCCGAGGACAGCGTCGTCGTCGTCAACGACTTCGCCCAGCTCGAGGCGCTCGGCGAGGAGCGCCGGAGCCGGCTGCGGTTCGTCCTGGTCAGCCACGACAACGACGGGGTCACCAAGTTCGGGCCGGACCTCATCACGACGGCACCCCGGTGGCTCGGGGCCGGACGACCGCGGCCGGAGGAGGTGGCCGGGGCCAGCCCGCGCGGCATCCCGCCGGACATGAGGTGGCGCCCGGTGACGACGTTCTTCCAGAGCCTGATCGACATGAAGAACGCGCAGATCCCCGGGGCGTACCGGTCGTGGGCGCACGACTACCGGCCGGACCTGACGCGGTTCATCAGCGAGGTCTACGACCTGCCGGCCAGCGCCGAGCAGCTGGCGGCGATCGAGCGGGCCGTCGAGCAGCGGGAGGTCCACCGCGAGCAGCTGTTCGCGGCCGGGTCTAGCCCGGCGGCGGAGCCGGCAGCGGCGGGCTGACCTTCCACAGCCGGCTCGCCGCGACCACCGCAAGTCCGTTGGTGGCCCAGTGCAGGAGCACAGGGGCGACGAGGCTGCCGCTGCGACGCCGCAGCTCGGCGAACACGACTCCCGCCAGGGCCGTGAACACCACGGTGCCGAGGATCGTCAGGACCACCCGGCGACGACCGGCTGGTCGGCCGCCGTCGCTGATCGCGGTGCTCGTGCCGGTCACGTCCAGGGCCGGGAGGACGTGCCAGAGACCGAAGAGCACCGACGTGAATGCGGTCGCCACCGCCGTGCCGTGGTCCGCCTCGAGCAGACCCCACAGCACGGAGCGGAACGCGACCTCCTCGAAGACGACCGTCGCGAGCGGGATCGTCACCAGGCTCATCAGCACGGCCGCTCGCATCGGGATCCGGTAGCGGGTGTCGAGGAACGCCCGGCGCGTCAGCGGAAGGGCCATCCCGACGACGTACACGAGCGCGATGGCCCCCGCCGCCGCGGCCCCGTAGGCCAGACCGGGGAGGAGCTGCGCTCACGGACAGCCCCAACGACGGCCCAGGAGAGCCCCGCGACGCGTCCCACCGCGAGCAGGGCGACGGCCCCGAGCGGCCCGGTGACGAGGTGCGCCCGTCGGGGGCCCACGTGCACCCAGACGTTGACGACGACCAGGGACACCAGGACGACGACGAGCGCGGCGCCCGTCGTCACCGGCACGGTCCGGGCGGCTGGCGGCCCATCAGTGCAGCAGGGCCTTGAGCGCGATCATGGCCGCACCGAAGGCGCCGGAGCACAGCGCCGACAGCAGCCGGGCCGACGGGCTGAGCGCGGCTTCCCGTCCGACCCGCCACCCGGCCGCGAAGAGGAGCGCCGTGGCGCAGATCGAGCGCGGCCAGCACGGCGCGGTCCACGTCGGCGCCCAGCAGCGCCGCTGCCGAGCAGGACGCCCAAGGGCAGGAACGAGGCGCTCACCAGCTCCCAGCCGGTGCCGAGGTGACGGCGCAGCTGGCCGGCTGTCAGCTCCGGGGTGTGGACGATCCGCTGGCCCATCACGTGCGCGAAGCGCTCCGCGGCCCAGTAGATGACCAGCGTGACGAGGACGGCGACGGCGAGCGCCACGACCGACTGCTCGTGCGCCGAGGCCATCACGGCGCTGCTGACGATGATCCCGTAGATCGCGTTCGCAGTGGCCCGCTCCTCGGCGAGGAGGTCGCGCGCCGCTCCGTCAGGTCCGCGGACGGTCGGCACCACAGCCTCCTAGAGCAGCTGACCGCCCCGCTGCTCACGTACCGAGCCGGGCATTCCCGCTGTTAGATGCTCTGCTCCTTCGCCTGCCGGAACTCCTCGTCCGTGAGCTTGCCCTGGTCGTGCAGGCTCGCCAGGGACGCCAGCTCCGCCGCACGGCTGCTCTCGCCACCAGCGAGGCGCTCCTCCATCTCCCGCGAACCCGGCGGGTTGATGACGAGGTAGACCAGCGGACCCACGATGGGCAGGACGCAGAAGGCGATGAGCCACAGCACCCTGGCGGAGACACCCATGCCCGGCCGACGGATCACGTCGAGCATGGCGTAGCCGAACAGGAGGATCACCGGGACGACGAAGATCGCGACCAACACCGCCTGCCAGAACCAGGGCATGGTTTGCTCCGCTCCCACCATCGGTGGCTCGAGGGTTCAGGTAACTCCAGTCGACAGCATGCGACGCACTGACGGCCGCAGCCTCATCCCGGAGGGGTGAAGGTGGTCGCGCTGGCGTCAGCAGGTGCCGGCGACCGCGTCGCTGAGCGCCTGGACCGCCGAGCCGAGGTCGGCGATCGCAGTGCGGAGCGGCTGCAGCGTCGACCGGGACGGGTCGGCCTTCGCCGCCTGGAACCGCTCGCGCACGGTGCTCGCCGCCGCGGTCACGGTGGCGACCTGCGCGCCGTACTGCTGGTTGGCGTCCGTCCGCACCTGCGCGAGGTCGGCACGCACGGTGGCCAGCTGGCTCTCGAGCTGGGCCCGGCCGTTCTCGCCGAGCTGGAGCTGGCCGAGGTGCTCGATCGACGCGCTCAGGTCGTCGACCGAGCTGCACACGGCCGGTGCGTCCGTGCCACACGCCGCGATCGGGAACAGCGAGGCGAGCACGACAGCAAGGGCGGCCATGCGGCGTGGCGCGAGCATCATGACCGTATCGTCGGCCGGCCGGCGCCTCGTGGCCTCACCCGGTCCGGATGAGCCACAGGGCGGACTGCCCCCGGCGGCGGAGACTTCGGTCATGGTGCGACGCGCGGTGTTGACCTGCCTCGTCCTGTCCGTCGGGATTGCCGTGGCTGCAGCCCTGGTCCCGGGGATCGACGTGACCGGCGGGTTCTGGACCTACCTGTGGCTGGGGCTCCTGTTCGGGCTCGTGAATGCGATCCTCGGGCCGATTCTGCACATCCTCGCGCTGCCCTTGACCGTGATCACCCTGGGCCTGTTCGCCCTGGTGGTGAACGGCGTGCTGCTGGCGACGACAGCCGGGCTCAGCGATGACCTCGACGTGGGCGGCTTCCTCGGGACGATCCTCGGCGCCCTCATCATCTCGATCGTGACTGCGGTGCTGGGGGTCCTGGTGCGTCCCCTGCACGGGCAGCCCGCATGACGCACCAGGCGGAGTCGAGGCCGCTGTTCGCCACCTCGCGGGACGGGCGCACGTTCACCTTCGACCATGCGGACACCTCACTGATGGTCGGTGACCTCGTCGTGCTCACCCTGGCCGAAGGTGGAACGCTGCTCGGCCAGGTGCTCGAGCCGCCGTCCGACACCCGGATCGACCGGGTCCATGGGTGGTCTCCTCGTCGGCGAGCTTCGGCCGGACGGCGGGCTCGGCCCGGTCCCGCGGCAGCCGTTCGCCGCCGCCCCGGTCGAGGCTGCCTCCGCGGGTGACCTGGAGTCGCTGCAGCAGTCGCGAAACGCGGCACTCCCGGTCGGCACCTGGCGCTCTGCTGACGTCGAGGTCGCGGCCCGGTTGCGCGCCCAGGGCTTCTCCCGGCACACGTTCCTGTGCGGCCAGAGCGGATCCGGGAAGACGTATGCCCTGGGGGTCATCCTCGAGCAGCTCCTGCTGGGCACCGACCTGCGCATGGTGGTGCTCGACCCCAACGCCGACTTCGTGCGGCTGGGCCAGCCTCGGCCGGACGCACCTGCCGAGGCCGGGCAGCGCCTGGCGGCGACGGGCATCCGGGTGCTCGGTGCGGACTCGAGAACCGGCGACCCGTTGCGGATGCGGTTCGCGACGATGCCCACGGCAGGCCCAGGCCGCTGTTCTGCAGCTGGACCCGCTCGTCGACCGCGGCGAGTACAACCACTTCCTGCACCTGATGGCCGACTCCGGTCCGCAGGACGTCGACCGCGTGGTGGCGCTCATGCGCCAGGGGGGTCCCCACGGGGAGGCGTTGGCCCAGCGCATCGAGAACCTCGGCATGCCGGACTGGGCGGTGTGGGCCGGCGAGCTCCGCTCGGCGGCCGAAGTGGTCGACGGAGGGGCGCGAGCCACCGTGCTCGACCTCAGCGGGTTCCGCACGTCGCAGGAACCGCTGGCCGTCTGCCTGGACCTGGTCGAGGACCTCTGGTCGCGCCGGGAACGCCGTACCCCCACGCTCATCGTGCTGGACGAGGCGCACAACATCTGCCCCGCCGAACCGGCCGGCCTGCTCCAGGCCGCCCTGGTCGACCGCCTGGTGCAGATCGCCGCCGAGGGCCGCAAGTACGGCCTGTGGCTGCTCCTGTCGACGCAGCGTCCGTCGAAGATCCACCCGCAGGTCCTGTCGCAGTGCGACAACCTCGTGCTCATGCGGATGAACTCCCGCGCTGATCTCGCCGAGCTCGCCGAGGTGTTCGGCTTCGCCCCACCCGCGATGGTGCGCGCCTCGGGCTACTTCGTGCAGGGCGAGGCGCTGCTCGCCGGCGCGCTCGTGCCCGTGCCCAGCTTGATCCGGATGGGCGCCCGGATGACCGTCGAAGGTGGCAGCGACATCGGCGTACCGGTCGGCTGAGCGCCGAGGCTACGTCGCCGCCACCTGGTCTTTCGCCGCCGGCCTGGTCCTTCGGAGGGCGGGCGACGAGCTCGAGCAGCAGGAGGATCGCCACGGTGATGCCGAGGACCTTCAGGGTCCAGCCGCCCGTCGGGTGCGTCGGCCTGCACGTAGACCACGAGGGCGATCCCGATGACCACCGCCGCAGGGCGGTCCGGTAGGTGTGCGCGAAGACTCCGACCGGGCCGGTGGACACGCCGACCCGTTCGCCGCCGCCGCGGACGAAGCTCATCACGCCGGCCAGACCGCGGCGCACCGCGACCGCTGCCGCACCCGGCCCGCTCACCCAGGCACCCGCGGCGATGGCCAGGAAGACCACGAGCACCGCCCGCAGGTTGAGCCGGATGAAGTGGACGAGCGTGTCGTAGATGCTCGCGGCCGCGTCATGCGGCAGCTGGTCGGCGGGGATGGCATCGAGGTAGATCGGCCGGAAGACGTTGAGCGTGGCGCCGAGCAGGATCATCGAACCGGCGACAGCCAGGCCCGCCGCCACCAGCGCCCGGCGCCGGCTGCGCGCGACGTACACCGCGATCCCGAGCAGCAGCAGCGCGATCACCGGCAGGACGCGCGCGACGCTTCTCGAGGAGGCTGAACCCGTTCTGCGCCTTCGCGAGGTCCGCCGACTCGAAGATCGTGAACTGGGCGTTGACCTCGGGGATCCGGTCGGCCAGGGCGAAGCCGGCGTTGACCAGCTGCGCCTTGACCGTGTCGATGACGCACCGCGAGGTTCACCGAGACCGTGTTGCCGGTCACGTTGACGGCGTCGGTCCCCTCACCGGTCAGGACGGCGACGAGCTGGGTGTGCGCCTCCCGGTTCGCGGCGACCCAGGCGTCTTCGAACTCAGGGGACTTGATGATGCGCGTGACCCGTTCGGTGACGAAGCTCCGCACGCCGTTCGCGAGCGGGGTCGAGAGCGCCCGGAGGCTGTCGGCGACCCGCGGCGGCAGCCCTTGGGCGGCCAGCGCGTCCACGGCCTCGTTGGTGACTGCCTTGACGTCCAGGCGGGCGAAGATCTCGGTGGTGATCCGGTCGATGATGGCGTTCTGCACGGCCGGGTCGCTCCCGAGGGGAGCGACGGTCGCGACGTAGCGGTCCGTGTCCGACACCTCGTCGTGCGCCCAGGTGGCGACGATCGACAACGGTGCGAGCAGCGCACCGATCGTGATGAGCACCCCGGCGACCCATGGCCGCCACCAGCCGCTGCGACGACCCGACGGGGCCGGTGCCCTGCTCGGGACTCGAGCTCGGCCACCTGGGCGCGCAGCCTGGCGAGCTCCTGCTCGTCGCAGCGGCTGGCGGTCCTCGCTGCTCGGCTCCGTCATCGCTGCTCCCTGCCGTGCGAGCTGGGGTGCTGGTTCATGGCCACTGCCTCCGGGAGCCTGGTGCGACCGCCGCCCCTCACCCTGCGCGCGCCTCGCAGCGGCTGCCTCATCCCTCGCGGGCGAGGCAGCCGGTGCGGGGAGACCGTCAGGCGAGGGCCTTGGCCTTCAGCGCGTCGAACTCCGCCTGGGAGATGGCGCCGGCCGCGAGCAGCTCGTGCGCCTTCGCGATCTTGGCCGTGGGGTCGTCGCCCGCTCCGGCGACCTGGCGGATGTAGTCCTGCTGGGCCGCGTTCTGCTCCGCCGCCCTGGCCATCGCGCGCTCGTTCATGCCCTGCCCGTTGGTGATGAGGTAGATGAACAGCGAGAGGAACGGCAGGAAGAGCAGGAAGAGCAGCCACAGGGTCTTGGTCAGGCCGCTGGCCTCCTTGTTGCTGAACAGGTCTCCGATGACCCGGAAAAGGATCATGAAGTAGAAGAAGATGAAGTAGAAGATGAGCAAGCTCCAGAGGAAGTCGCCGAAATCCATGCCGTGCTCCTTCGAGGGTCGTTCCCCAGCGGCTGGGCGACGCCGAGCCGGACGTACGTGGTCGGGTCGTCCCGACGCTCGTCCACGGTGGCGCGGCCGGACCGCACCTCGCATCACCCGATCAGGATGAGCCCGAGACCCGCCCGTGACCCGTAGGGAGCCGCCGGCTGGCCGTCCGCCGTGCGCTGCTGCCATCCGCCAGGGATGATTCGCGGACACCCCGCCACGGCGGATCGTCGGGCGGACGCTGCGAGAGGCGATGAGGGTGGATGGGGCAGCAGGGCGACGGCCGTGAGCGCGGTGAGGTCCGGGAGGTCCGTGACCTGACGGTCCAGCGGCGTCGTCGTCGACCCACCCGATGCCGCCGACGCGGTGGCCGAGCTCGTGCGGGTCGCGTTCGGCCTGGTCGCGGTCGGGCTCGGGGTCGCCCTCCGGACCCTCGAGCCGGCGTCGGCGTCACCCACCCGCACCGTCCGCGGGTCGCGGCTGCCGGTGACCGAGGTCGCCGACGTCGTCGTCGGTACGGCGTGGGGTGCGGCGCGGGTCACCGGCCGGCTGGCGGTCACCGGAGGCAGGGTCGTGGGACCGGTGGTGTCGGTCGTGCTCCGGCCACCGCTGGTCCCCCGTCGGCTCCAGCCCGGCCGCGGGGTCGCGCGGCTGGCGGAGCAGTGGCGTCGCGACCGCCCGGACACCGTGCGGTCGCTCGGGCAGTGGTCGGCGACCGATGCTGCCCTCCGGCATCCAGGCGGCGATGCGCCAGGTGGACGTCCAGGCCTGCGTCGACGCGGTGCTCGACGCCGTCGACCTCGACGCCGTCGTGGCCGGCGTGGTCCGGCGGCTGGACGTCGACGCCGTGGTTGCCGGCGTGGTCCGGCGGCTGGACGTCGATGCCGCCGTGGCGCTGGTGCTGGCGCGGCTGGACCTGGGTGCGGTGAGCTCGGCCGCGCTCGACCAGCTCGACCTCAACCAGCTGGTCCTCGACCGGGTCGACCTCGGCCGGGTGGTCGACGCCGCGCTGCAGCAGGTGGACCTCACCCAGGTCGTGATGGAGCAGGTCGACCTCGTCACCGTCGCGGAGTACGTCGTCGCCGAGATCGACCTCCCGGAGATCATCCGGGCTTCGACCGGCTCGATGGCGTCCGAGACCGTCCGCGGCCTGCGCATGCAGGGGGTCGGGGCGGACCAGGCGGTGACCCGCGTCGTCGACCGGGTGCTGTTCCGACGTGCCGCAGCGGCGGTCGGCGGCGGACGCCGTGCCGCGCCAGGAGCCCCGCGCCGAGGACCCCGAGGACCGGCCGTGAGCTCACGTCGGTCCCGGCACCGAGCCGGTGCACCACGACGTCGACCCGGTGCCACGCGAGGCGCGCGGGATCCAGGGTCTGCGCGCCGGGATCGTCACGCGCACGGCGGCGAACACGGTCGACTTCGCCGTCGGTGGTGTGCGTCCTGGTGGCCGGTTACGCGGCGTGGTTCGCCACCCGCTTCCTGATCCACCCGGCCCACTTCAGCGCGCCGAAGCCGCCGCTCGGCGCGGTCCTGATCTGCGGCGCCGTGGTGCTGTTCGGCTACTTCACCGCGTCCTGGGCGACGACCGGGCGCACGTACGGCGACCACCTGCTGGGGCTTCGGGTGGTCGACGCCCGGGGCGAGCGGCTGCGCTGGCGATGCGCCGCGGCGCGGGCGGCCTTGTGCGTCGTCTTCCCCATCGGCCTGTTCTGGTCCGTGGTCAGCCCCACCAGCAGGTCGGTGCAGGACACCCTGCTGCGCACGCGGTCGTCTACGACTGGGCAGCGGGCGTACCGGTGCCCCCGCAGAGGTCATCCACGCCGGGTGAGGGCAGGACCAGCCGGCCGACCTAGGTTCGTGAGCGACCCAACCAGCCGAGGAGGCGAGAGACGTGGCGGACAACACGCTCCAGGTGTTCGTGGCAGCGTTCGGCGACGAGAAGCAGGCTGCTTCAGCGCTGCAGGACTTCCGCGCCATGGACCGCGAAGGCTCCATCGAGCTCATCGACGCCGTGGTGGTCGTGCGGGACGCCGAGGGCAAGGTGACCTACGAGGAGACCGCGGACCCGAGCGGCAAGCGGTGGGCCAAGCGCGGCGCCATCGCCGGCGGCCTGGTCGGCCTGCTCTTCCCGCCGAGCATCATCGCGGGCGCCGTCGTGGGCGGCGCCGGCGGCGGCATCTGGGGCAAGGTCCGCGACAAGGGCTTCAAGGACGACGACCTCAAGGCGATCGGCGACAGCCTCGAGCCCGGCACGTCGGCGATCATCGCGATCGCGCAGGACCAGGTCGTCGAACGGCTCGTCCGCGGCCTCGAGGGCTACCAGCGGATCGCCCGGCACGCCGTGAGCGCCGAGGCGTGCAGCACTGATCGAGGCCGAGCTCGACTCGGACGCCCCGACCTCCTGAGTCACGACCGGCGCGGACCGACGAGGCCGACCGGGACGCGCTCGACCTCAACCGTGCGCTGTGGACTGCGGTCAACGCCGAGTTCACCGACGAGGACGCCCGACGGGCGTGGGCGGCGGACGAGGTCACCTGGGGGCTGTTCGCCATCCCCGACAGCCGGCTGGGTGCCCTGGGCGACGTGGACGGGTGCGATGTCGTCGAGCTCGGCTGCGGGACGGCGTACCTCTCCGCGTGGCTGGCTCGCCGGGGCGCCCGCCCGGTCGCCGTCGACCTCACACCGGCCCAGCTCGCGACCGCTCGAGCGCTGCCAGGAGCACTTCGGGCTGACGTTCCCGCTCGTCGAGGCCAGTGCCGACGACGTACCCCTGCCGGACGACTCCTTCGACCTGGCGGTGAGCGAGTACGGAGCGAGCGTCTGGTGCGACCCCGAGCGGTGGATCGCGGAGGCAGCGCGGCTGCTGCGGCCCGGGGGGCGCCTCGTCTTCCTGACCAACAGCGTGCTGGTGTCCCTGTGCGTGCCCGAGGAGGGCGGCTACGCCGGTGAGCAGCCTGCAGCGGGCGCAGCCCGACGTACGACGCGTGCGGTGGCCGGAGGGCGGCGTCGAGTTCCATCCCTCGCACAGTGACTGGGTACGGGTCCTGCGAGCCAACGGCTTCGTCGTGGAGGCCCTGCACGAGCTGTACGCACCGGATGACGCCGAGACGCACGGCTACTACGAGATCGTCACAGCGGAGTGGGCCAGGCAGTGGCCGGTCGAGGACCTCTGGGTCGCCTCGCTCGCTCACCCGCGACCGACTCCACGGCTGAGGTCACCGTCGCAAGGAAGTGATCAGAGTCTCGAGCAGGGCTCGGTTCCACGGGTATCGATGTGGCGGTGGTCACGTCGGTGCACCGCCGGCGGCTGCGGCCGGGACGGGGTTCGTGGGGAGGAGCAAGGCGGCTACCAGTCCGATGACCCCCGCGACAGCCAGCGCGGTCATCGCGAGGCCGTACGACCAGTCGACGAGCTCGGCGACGAGAATGGTGCCGGCGACTGCCGTGCCGAGTGAGGAGCCCAGGTTGGACACGCTGCGGGACAGGCCGGATATCTCGCCCTGCTGCGCGTCGGGGAAGCTCGACTGAACCACGTTCACCGATGGCGTCAGCATCACACCGACTCCCAGGCCGATGAACAGGAGCCCGGGGGCGAACGCCCATGCGCTCGGCGAGCCCTTCACCATGGCGAGCAGCAAGACGATCCCGCCCAGCGTGACGATGAAGCCGGCAACGATCAGGCGTGCGTTGCGGGCGATTCTTCGCGAATCGCTCCGCGCCGAGCGACGAGACGAGGATGCCACCGTGGCGGCGGTAAAAATCACGCCCGTCTCGATCGCGTTGTAGCCGCGGACGACCTGGAGGTAGGTCGCGACGACGAACGAGGTCCCGATGAGGATCAGCCACTGGATGTTCTGCGTGATCAGGCCGAGGTTCGATGTCCGGTTGTGGAAGAGGCTGGTGGACAGCAGCGGCTCCTCGCCCCTGCGCTCCATGGCGCGGACGTGGACGAAGAACCAGAGCAGCAGCAGAGCCCCGACGGCCATGAGGATCGCCATCAGCCAGAGGTTGTTGTCCGCCTGGAGGATTCCGGTGACCAGGCAGACCAGCCCGGCGGCCGAGAGGACCGCGCCCAGGGTGTCGAAGGGCCGGGTCGGGTCGGGCGGCACGGGGTCCTGGATCTTGCGGCTGAGGAAGATGATGATCGCGACGATCAGGGCCTGGAAGACGAAGGCGGCCCGCCAGCTGATCGCCGTGGTGATGAGACCGCCGAGCAGCGGCCCGGCGGCGGCGCCGATGCCGCCCATCCCGCTGATCACCCCGAATGCCTTGGCCCGCGATGTGGTGTCGTGGAAGAGCATCGTCGTCAGGATGTAGACCGGCGGGATCAGCAGGGCGGTGCCGACACCTTCGAGGATCGAGTTGCCGAGGATGAGCACCCCGAGGCCCGGCGACACCGCGCTGAGCAGCGCGCCGATCCCGTACAGGGTGAGTCCGATCATGAAGCACCGCTTGCGTCCCCAGCGGTCGGTCAGCTTGCCACCGGGGATCATCAGGGCCGCCATGACCAGCAGGAAGAGCGTGATCGCCGTCTGGACGCCCTGGACGGTCGTGTCCAGGTCCTCGCTGATGTCGTTGATCATCACGTTCATGTTCGAGCCCGCGAAGCTGCAGATGAACTGCGCCAGGGCAAGCGGCACCAGCACCCTGCGCAACGATCCACGGGTGCGACCGGCGACGACAGGTTCAGTCATATCCGCGCTTCCCCTGAGCTCTAGCCGCTGAAGGCCTCCAGCAACACCTTCCGCGCCAGCCTGCCCACGCCCCGGCCCGGCTCCCTCATCCGTGGCGGGCGATCCATCGGCGTCCGCTCAGGTCGGTCCCGGACCTGCGGCCTTCTGGGTCCGCCCGTACCGGGTGGCCAGAGGTAGTGCTGTCAGGCCGTGCGCCAGCACGCTGAACAGGACTGTCAGCGCGATGACGTCGATCGCCTCGTGCGCAGCACCGTCCAGGTCCTCCAGCGCGAGGAGGGCGAAGATGACGGACGCCAGACCGCGCGGACCGAACCAGCCGACGAACACCACGGTTTCGCGGTCGAACCCAGCCCCGAGCAAGGAGATCGCCACCGGCAGCATCCGGATCACGGTGAGGCTGAGCACGGCGTAGCCCACGACCGTCCAGGTCACACCGTCACGCAGCCCGGCCACCGCCACCGCGCCGAAGAACAGCCACGACCCGACCGCCGCGAGCTCGGCCGTCTGCTCGACGTACGGACCTCCTTGACACCGCCGCGACCTGCCGTCGCGCCGAACGCAAGCCCGCCGATGAAGGCGGCCACGAAGCCGTTGCCGTCGACGTACACGGCCGTCGCATAGGTCAGGAGGGCCAACGCCAGCACGCCGGGCCCGGCGAAGTCCTCCGACAGCCAGCCCTTCTGGCGGGCAACGCGGGTGAGCAGTCCGCCGACGACACCGACCCCCACGCCGACGAACACGCCGACGAGCAGCGACACCGCCGCGTGACCGGGCCCGTCGATGCCGGCGATGCCGTTGTCGACCGCGACCCCGGCGATCGCCACCAGCACGATCGGCGTGGCGATGCCGTCGTTGAGCCCGCTCTCGACGTTGAGCAGCCGCCGCCGCTGGGCCGGGACGTGGGGATCGGTCATCACGGCCGCGCCCAGGGCGGCGTCGGTCGGTGCCAGCGCCGCGCCGACGAGCAAGGCCGTCCACGGCTGCATGTCGAGCAGCACGATGGCCCCGAGTGTCCCGAGTGCCACCGTCAGGGGCAGTCCGACCCCGAGCAGCCGCGCGTACAGCGCCGCGTCCCGGCGGAGCATGCTGATCTTCACGGTCGACGCGTCGGCGAACAGCACCCAGACCAAGGTGGTCTCGGCGACCACCTTCACCAGCTCGTGACCGGGGTGCAGGACGTCGAGGCCCGCGGCGAGCAGCCAGCCGACTGCGACGAACACGATCGGGGCCGACAGGTAAGCGCGCTCCGCCTTGGCGGACACCACCGCCCACAGGAACACGCAGGTGAGCACCAGCGCGAAAGATCCCGCGTCCATGGCTGCCTTCCTGGCGCATCGGCGGAGCGGGGCCGCATCCGTGACCGTCGGCCTATCTCACCACCGCCGGGTTCCCTCCTGACTCCCTCGGAGCGGACGATGCCAGCCCTCCGGCGGCCTCATGGGTTCGGTGGGTCGAGGTCACTGGAGCCAGCCACCCTGCGCGTTCGCCATGGCCCGGCAGTAGTCGTCTCAGGCGTCCTGTTCGGGCTCGTTGTCGGCCGTCATCCGTCGCTCCCAGCGATCCATCCCCAGGACGAGGAACAGCATCGCCACGGGGGACAGGAGCAGCAGGCCGATCATGGGACCACCGTCCTACGGGGTCGACGAGCCGGTCGGGGTCTCCCCGGTCGGGCTCTCGGTGGCTGACGGGGACGCGCTCGCGGACGCCGACGGCTGTGGCCGAGCTCTCGAGGGCCTTCTCGAGCGCAGCCACGGTCGCCGCGTCGACCTCGCCGCTGGGCTTGACACCGAGCGCGTCTGGAACTCCTTCAGCGCCTCGGTCAGCGCCGGTGTCCACTCGCCGTCGACCGGCCCGTCCCAGTACCCGGCGAGCTTGAGCGTCTGCTGGACCGCGGAGGTCGACGCCACCGCCTCCTGCGCGGCGGCGCCGCCCTTCGCCGCAAGGTCGGCCTGCGAGCGCGGCGGCGGTCGCCTTGTCGACCGTGCCGGTGACCGGCAGGCCGTGGGTCTTCTGCAGGGTCTCGACCGCGTCGACCGTTTCGGTCCGTAGACGCCGTCGACCTCACCCTCGTAGTAGCCCGCCTCCTTAGGGACTTCTGCAGCGCCGTCGTGTAGTCGCGCACCGCCGCCTCCGCCTGGACCTGCTGCTCGTCGGTCAGGCAGCCGGCGTCGGCGAACAGCTGCAGCCACGACATCTCCAGGGCGACCACTGCCGCGTTGAACTGCTCGGAGGCCTGCGCGAGCGGCGTCTCGTCGGTGATGCCCTGCTGGGCCGTGGCGAGCTGCGCCTCGGCCTCCTTGACGCGGTTGACCGTGGCGGCCGGCACCAGCGGCTTGGGGCTCGCCGACGCCTTGGGTGAGCTCGTGGCCGACGCGCTCGGGCTCTGGGCCGCGGCCAGTGCCGCCTCGGCATCCGCCAGCTCCTTCTTCGCGTCGGCGACGGCCTGCTGCGCCGCGACGGCGGCCTCGGCCGCCGCCATGACGTCCTCTCGTGGCTCGGCCAGGTCGGCGCCCGCCGTCGTACGTCCCCGACCGTCGGCGGCCGACTGGTCAGCACGTCGCCGTACCGGTCCAGCGCCGTGATGTACGTCGCGCTGTCCTCGCAGAACGCCGCCGAGGCGGCCGTGAGCTCCGCCTTCGCCGCGGAGAGAGCCTTCTCCTTCGCCGAGACCTTGGCCTGCGCCACCTTGAGCGCGCCGCTCCGGTCCCGTCGCCGTCGCTGGTACAGCCGGCGAGGACGAGCCCCAGCACCACCCCCAGGACGAGGCCGATGAGTGCCCTGCCCTCGAACACGTGCCGCCGTCGTGCGATGCCTGGCACCCGGATCTCCTTGCGACGAGACTCAGCGGCCGCGATCTCTCCGGTCGTCGCGCCGGTCCATCCGGCGGTCGACCCCGTTGGCGACCACGGCTACGGTCGCGACCGTGGCCGCGGTCCGGGCCACCGGTGCCGGGCCGATCACCGCGGCACGGCGCATGCGTCGTCGGGCGATGCCCATGTCACTCGTCTCCTTCGTCCGTCGTCCGCCTCGAGGGCGGCGAGGATGGCCTGGATCGGGATGCGGCCGCTGGCGACCAGCTGACCGCCGGAGTGGCGCACGGCAGAGGCGAACGGCGCGGCCCACAGGTTCTCCCACACGAGAACGGCAGCCGAGCTGCCCGGCTCGACGGCTGCAGCGACCGCCGTCACGTCGTCCTCGCTGAGCAGCATGGCCAGCTTGTTCTCGTAGTGCGCGGAGCTCGCCCAGCTCGCTCGGGTCGAGGTCGGACAGCTCGAATGCCTCCAGCCCGCCGTCCTCGTCCTTCTTGAGCATCAGCAGGTCGAGGACCCGAATGGTCCCCCGCTGGACCAGGTCCTGCAGCGCCGGCGCGATCTCGCCGTTGAACTTGCTGCCCGGGAACTCGACCACGATCCAGTCGACAGGTCCGAGCTCGTCGATCGTGTCAGTCATGTCAGGTGCCTCTCCTCGTCGCCAGGTGCGCGATGTCGGCCCGACCTCCAGTCGAACCTGCACGCCCAACCTGGACCAGAGGCGTCCCTCATGCCTCACCCGGAGAGGGTGAACCCGGTCAGGGTCGACGGGTCACAGGCCGAGCTCCTCCAGGGCGGGCAGGGCGGCGCGAACGGCGGCGCGCCCGGACGTCGGCGTCCGCGGCCTCGACCGCGAGCGCCGCGAGGTCGCGGCACTGCTGCAGGGTCACCGTCTTGAGCACGGCGCCCACGTCGGACAGGGACCGTGCCGACATCGACAGGCTGGTGGCGCCGAGCCCGACCAGCACCGGCGCGAGCGCCGGGTCGGCGGCCGCCTCGCCGCAGATGCCGACCGGCTTGGCCTCGGCCTCGCCGGCGGCGCCGCACCATGCCGATGAGCCGGAGCAGCGCGGGCTGCCACGGGTCGTTGAGCGCGGCGAGCGGGCCGGACATCCGGTCGGCGGCGAGGGTGTACTGCGCGAGGTCGTTGGTGCCGATGCTGACGAAGTCGACCGCGCCGAGCATCTCCCTGGCCGACAGCGCGGCCGCCGGGATCTCGATCATGACCCCGGTGGTGCGCAGCCCGGCCTCGCGGGCGTGCCGGTCGAACGCCTGCGCCTCGCTGAGCACGGCGACCATCGGCGCCATCACCCACACGTCGGCCTTCGTGCTGCGGGCGGCCGCCGCGATCGCGCGCAGCTGCTTGTCGAGGACCTCGGGCTGCGCGAGGCCGATCCGCAGGCCGCGGACGCCGAGCGCGGGGTTGGCCTCCTCGCCCTGGTCGAGGAACGGCAGCGGCTTGTCGGCGCCGGCGTCGAGGGTGCGTACGACGATCTTGGTGCCCTCGCCGAACGCGCCGAACACCGCCGCGTAGGACTCGGTCTGCTCCGACTCCGACGGCTCGTCGGCGCGGTCGAGGAACAGGAACTCGGTGCGGAACAGCCCCACGCCCTCGGCTCCCGCCGCGGCCGCGGCCTGGGCACCCGCCGCGTCGCCGATGTTGGCGAGCAGCTTGATCCGATGCCCGTCGGCGGTGGCGCCCGGGCCGTCCCAGCGCCGGTTGCGGGCCGCGGCGCGGGCCGCGCGGTCGCGGGCCTCGGTGACGGTGGCCTCGTCGGGGGCCGCGTCGATCGTGCCGGTGGCCCCGTCGAGCACGAGGACGGTGCCCTCCGCGATCGCCAGCACCTCCGGGCACGACACGACGGCCGGGATGCCGAGCGCCCGGGCCAGGATCGCCGTGTGGCTGGTCGGGCCGCCCTCGGCGGTCACGAAGGCCAGCACCCGCTCCGGGTTGATGGTGGCCGTGTCCGCCGGGGCGAGGTCGCGGGCGACCAGGATGAACGGGTGCCCGGGTCGGGGATGCCCGGCGTCGGCACGCCGAGCAGCTCGCCGACGATGCGGTTGCGGACGTCCTCGACGTCGCTCGCCCGCGCCCCGACGTACCCGCCTGCGCCGGCGAGCAGGTCGCGGAACGTGTTGGCGGCGTCCCACACGGCGCGGGGCGCCGGGATGCCCTGCTCGCGCACGGCGTTCTCGGCCAGGTCGGCGAGCTCGGGGTCGGAGGCCATCATGGCCGTCGCCTCGAGCACCGCCTTCGTCTCGCCCTCGGCCTTGCCGGCGCGGGCCCACAGGTCGGTGGCGACCAGGTCCATGGCCGGCCGGATCCGGGCCACGTCGGCGTCGGTGTCGGCGGGTGGCGGGCCCGCCGGCGGCTCGGTGACCGGGTCCGGCATCCGCACCACCGGCCCGACCGCCGTGCCGGGGCTGACCCCGTGGCCCCGCAGCAGCTCAGGCATCGACCGGTGTCTCCGCGTCGAGGTCGCTCTCGAGCAGCTTCACCAGGGTGTCGAGCACGGCGTCGGCGCCCTCGCCCTCGGCGGCCAGGGTGACCGTGCCGCCGGTGTTGACGCCGAGCGACAGCACGCCGAGCATGCTGCGCGCGTCGACCGGTCCGTTCCCCGGCGCGTGATGGTCACCTTCACCGGCTGCTTGGCAGCCGCCTGCACGAACAGCTTGGCGGGTCTGGCGTGCAGCCCGCTCGTGGAACCGACGGTCACGGTGCGCTCAGGCATGTGCTCGCTCCTCGGTGCTGGTCGCGGCGGCTCGAGCGGTCAGGCGGTCAGGGCTCGATGGTCACCTTGATGGCCTCGCCCCGTGCTGACGATCGTCGATGGCCGTCGAGCACGTCGGTCCAGCGGCAGCCGGTGGGTGATCAGGTCGGCGACCGGCACGGCGCCGTCGGCGATGAGCGCAGCGCCTGCTTGTTGTGCGCGGGGCTCGACCCGTTGGCGCCGACGATCGTCAGCTCGCGGTAGTGCACGAGGTTGGAGTCGAGCGCGATGACCGGGTTGTCCTTGGGCAGGCCGCCGAAGAAGCTGATCCGGCCCTGCCGGGCGGCCATCTGCAGCGCCTGCTCCTGCGCCGCGCCGGACGCGGCCGCGGTGATGACGACGTCGGCGCCGCGGCCGTCGGTGAGCTTGAGATCGTCGTCGACGACGTCGGTCTCGCGCCGAGCAGACGCGTGCGTCCGGCTTGACCAGTCGCGCGGCCTGCTCGAGCCGGCTCGCGGTTGAGGTCGACCAGGAACACCCGGGCCGCGCCGCGGGCCCGGGCCAGCCGGACGTGCAGGCAGCCGATCGGGCCGGAGCCGATGACGACCACGTCGTCGCCCTCGCCGACCCGGGCCAGCTCCTGGCCGTTGAGGACGCAGGCGAACGGCTCGGCCACCGACGCCTCGGCGAAGCTGAGACCCGTCGGGGATGCGGTTGAGCCCGTCGACCGCCAGCACCTTGGCCGGCACGACCATGTACTCGGCGAAGCCGCCGTCGTAGTGGTAGCCCATCGACTCCTGGTTCGGGCAGACGGTCATGCGGCCGCGCAGGCACTCGGCGCACGTGCCGCAGGGGATGGCGGCGATGACCTGGACCCGGTCGCCCGACTGCCCAGCCCTCGACACCGTCGCCGACCTCGACGACCTCGCCGGCGATCTCGTGGCCCATGACCCGCGGCGGGACGATGTGCTGGTGGCCGTACTTGGAGATCTTGACGTCGGTGCCGCAGGTCGAGCAGTTGCGGACCCGGATCTTGACCTCGCCGGGCCCGGCGATCGGCTCGGGCGCGTCCTCGACCCGGATGTCGCCCGGCGCGTGGAACCGCGCGACCTTCATCTCGTCACGTGCGTCCTCTTCCTCGGTCGGCTGCAGCAGCGTGCAGCACCTCTTCGGGTCGGTTGCGTCGCGCAGTGCCTGCGCCTGGTCGGGGTCGATCAGGATCTGCGCGAGCTGCGGCGAGCATCCCGACGTGGCCGTCGCCCGGCCGCCGCGATGCCCACGCAGACGGTGACCTCGTCGCCGTCCCAGTCGACCGGCTCGGGGAAGCGCAGGAAGCAGAGCGCGTCGCGCACGACCGCCTCCTTGCCGGCCAGGGTGCCGTGCGGGATGGCCACGCCCTCGCCGACGTACGTGGAGATCGACCGCTCGCGCTCGAGCATCGCGTCGACGTACGCCGGCTCGACCGCACCCGACGTCGACCAGCGCCTCCCCGCATGCGCGGATCGCGCTTCCTTGCTGTCCGCGCGCTGCGTCGAGGTCGATCGCCTCGAGGTCGAGCAGCTCGGCCAGCGAGCGCGCGCCGCCTCGTCAGCCATCGATCCGCCGCCGTTCTTGACCGCGTTGACGACCTTGGTGACCGCCGGGTCGCCGAGGAACACCTGGAACGGCGACGATCGGCTTGTCCGGGCGCGACTGCCCCGGCCCGGTCGGCCAGACCCTCGTGGCACGACCACGACGTCGGCGTCGGCGGGGATCGAGTTCACCGGAGTGTGCTCGACCGTGACGTTCTGCTTCTTGAGCTGTCCGCGCAGGGTGCTGGCGAGCATGACGCTGCTGCCCATGCCTGCGTCGCAGGCGACGACGAGCTTGCGGACGTCGCTGCCGTCGATGCTCGGCACGGGTCAGGCCTCCAACGGCTCGTTGCGGGCTGGCGACGGCGTCTTGCCCTGGGCCTTGGTGGCCGCGACCGCTTCCTCGGCCTTGGTCAGCTCGACGTCGGTCATGACCGGCCTCGTCGTCGCTGTTGCGGCCGAAGCCGAGCAGGCGCCGCGCGACGAAGAAGGTGACCGCGGCGGAGACCGCGATGCCGAGGATCACTCCGAGGTAGTCGCCCTTCGGCGTCACGCCCATGAAGGCGAAGAAGCTGCCGGGTGCCGCCGGGCCGCGTGAGGCCGACGTCGAACGACCTGGAAGATCGCGATGCCGGAGGCGCCGCCGGCGATCGTGGCGAGGATCAGTCTTGGGCTTCATCAGCACGTACGGGAAGTAGATCTCGTGGATGCCGCCGAAGAACTGGATGATCATCGCGGCCGGGACCGTCGGACGCAGCGAGCGGGGGCCGAAGAACAGGTACGCGAGCAGCAGACCGAGCGCCGGGGCCGGGGTTGGCCTCGAGCATGAACAGGATCGACTTGCCCTGCTCCTGGACCTCGGCCGCACCGAGCGGCGTCAGCACGCCGTGGTTGATCGCGTTGTTGAGGAACAGCACCTTCGCCGGCTCGATGATGACCGACGCGAGCGGCGAGCAGGCTGTTGTTGACGAGCGGTCTCGACCGCCGTCGCCCGAGTCGGTCGGTGATCCAGCCGACGATCGGGCTCGATGACCTTGTAGCCGAAGATCGCCAGCGCGCCGCCGAGGATGCCGATGCTGAAGTTGTCGATCAGCATCTCGAAGCCGGGCTTGACCTTGCCCGCGAGAGGTTGTCGAACAGCTTGAGGAGGTACGCCGACAGCGGCCCGAGGACGAAGGCGCCGAGGATCATCACCTGTCCGCCGAACGGCAGCATCGAGCGATCCGTCGGCGAGCGCGACCGGGTCGGCGCCGCGACGATCGCGCCGAAGGTCGCGACCGCGCCGATGACGGCGCCGCGCTGGCCGTGGACCATCCGGCCGCCGGTGTAGGCCGATCAGGGTCGGGATGAGCACGACGATCATCGGGCCGACCATCTCGGCGAGGTCCGCGTTGGGCGTCCAGCCGTCCGGGATGAACAGCGCGGTGATGAGACCCAAGGCGATGAACGCCCCGATGTTGGGCATGACCATGCCCGAGAGGTAGCTGCCGAACCGCTGGATGCGGGCGCGCGCATCCGTCCCGGTCGCGGCGGGCGTGAAGTTGGACATGGACTTCCTCTTTTCCTTCAGCCGTCGGATGCGTGGGTCGGGCGATTCGCTCGGATCTCGGTCAGCCGGACGAGACCAGCGGTCGGGACAGGTTCGTGCGGTCGTGCAGGTGCACCGCGGTGCGGTGGATCTGGTCCGGTGCCGGCATCCGGCTGCCGGGCAGGGCGACGGCGGCGGCCGCCCAGGCGAGCCCCTCGGCGAGCGCCGCGGCGCCGTCGGCGCCGGCGGCCAGGTACCCGGCCAGCAGGGCGTCGCCGGCGCCGACCGTGCTGCGCGGCTCGGCGACGTGCGCGTCGCCGCTGACGACGCCGTCCTCCGACCAGCAGCGCGCCGTCGGAGCCGAGGCTGACCAGCACGTCCCGGGCCCCCTTGGCACGCAGGACCTGGGCGGCCTCGACCGCCTCGCCGACCGACCGCAGCGGCGCACCGACGGCCTCGGCGAGCTCCTCACGGTTGGGCTTGACCAGCGCGGACCGGCGGCCACCGCAGCGAGCAGGGCCGGACCGCTGGTGTCGACGGCGACCCTGATCCCGGCGGACGACCAGCCGCCGGCACAGGCGGGCGTAGTAGTCGTCGGCGACGCCGGGCGGCAGGCTGCCGCAGGCGACCACCCAGTCGGCGGCGCCGGTGGCCGCCAGCACCGCCTCGGTGATCGCGTCGAGCTCGTCGGCCGACAGGGTGGGCCCGGGCTCGTTGATCTTGGTGATGGTGCCGTCGGGCTCGGCCAGGGTGATGTTGGACCGGGTGCCGCCCGGGATCTGGACCGCGACCACGTCGACGCCCTCGGCGCGGAGCAGGCGGACCAGCTGGTCGCCCTCGTCGCCGCCGAACGGCAGCACCGCCCGCGACGGCACGCTGGTCGCGAGCAGCGCCCGCGAGACGTTCACGCCCTTGCCGCCCGGGTCGAGGGTGGCGCCGCGTGGCGCGGATGACCGTGCCCGGCTCCAGCCGCTCGACCTCGACCGCGCGGTCGAGGCTGGGGTTGAGGGTGAGCGTGACGATCATGCGCGGACCACCCTCAGCCCGTGCAGCTCGAGCTCGTCAGCGAGTCGCCGGGTCGAGCCCGGAGTCGGTGATGAACAGGTCGACGTCGTCGATCGACCCGAACCGCGCCAGGTAGTCGTTGCCGACCTTGGTGTGGTCGGCGAGCAGCACCGTGCGGCGGGCGCAGGCGATCATCGCCCGCTTCATGCGGCCTCGGCCGGGTCGGGCGTGGTCAGCCCGCGCTCGGCGGACAGCCCGTTCGTCGCCATGAACGCGACGTCCACGTGCAGGCGGCCAGCGGCCGCAGCGCCCCGTCGTCGACGGTGGCCAGCGTCCGGCCCCGGACCCGGCCGCCGAGCATGATCACGGTCAGGTTCGGTCGGGCGGCCAGCAGCGTCGCGAGGGGCGGCGAGTTGACCACCACGGTCAGCTCCCGGTCGGCCGGGATCGCCTCCGCGAACCGGCGGGTGGTCGAGCCGGCGTCGAGGATGATCGCGCCGTCCTCGGGCAGCTCGGCCAGCGCCGCCTTGGCGATCCGCTCCTTCTCGGCGGTCATCACCGCGTCGCGGGCGGCCAGCGTCGGGCTCGAAGCCGAGCCGCTCCACCGGGATGGCCCCGCCGTGCACCCGGCGCAGCACTGCCCGGCGCGCTCCAGGACGGTGAGGTCGCGGCGGACGGTCTCGGTGGTGACGCCGAAGTGCGCCGCCAGCGGCGACCACGTCGACCCGGCCCGTCGGCACGCGCCAGCAGCAGGATCTCCTGCTGCCGCTCCTCCGCGTACACGAGTGGTTTTCCCTTCGTTTCGATTTGGTTTCGCGTTACTCTCCGCCCGTTTCTGTGGTCTGTCAAGACCCGTTTCGCCGAGCCCCTGCACCCCCGTCCCCCTTTTCCTGGGCAGACTGGGGCCGGATGTCACATTCCTGAGCCCGGCGGTGCTGTAGAGACATGGACCTGGTTCGGCACGGACGCGCTGCGCCCGCGGCCGTGCTGACGGCGCCGGGAGCGGTCGCCGGTGCCGCGGAGCGGGCGGGACGAGAGGAAGGAGCGCGTGGCGGTGTCGGGTTCGGCCCGCGGTGCCGTGCGCGCCGACCTGGACGAGGTCTTCCGCCGCGACTACCAGCGGGTCGTCGGCGTGGCCGCCCGGGTGCTGGGCTCGCGGGACCAGGCCGAGGACGTCGCCCAGGAGGTGTTCCTCTCCTTCGGCCGCTCGTCGGTGCCGGCCGGGGAGGCCCGCGGCTGGCTCTCCGTCGCCGCCGCCCACACCGCGCTGAACCTGCTCCGTTCGGGGCGCCGTCGCGCGTCGCGGGAGGAGACCGCCGCCGCGGCCGAGCGACGCCGTCGTCTCCGACGTGGCCGACGACGGTGGTGACGCTCGAGGAGCGCAGCCGCGTGCGCGCGGCGCTCGCCGGGCTGCCCCGCAAGCAGGCCGTGGCCCTCGTGCTGCGGCACAGCGGCCTGAGCTACGCCGACGTCGCCGCGGCCCTCGACTTGTCCCCCGGCAGCGTCGGCACCACCGTGCGGCGCGCCGAATCCGCCCTGCGCAAGGAGTTGAACCGTCATGCGTCATCCGACTGAAGGCGTGCTGCGCCGGCTGCTCGACGAGCCGGCCGGGGTGGCCGACGCCGACCGCGAGCACGTCGCCGGCTGCCCGCAGTGCCTCGGCGAGCTGGCCGCCATGCGCGAGGACGCCGCCCTCGTCGACGCGGCGCTGGCGACCGAGGGCGGCGCGGACGTCGACGTCGCCGCCGCGTGGCGGCGCCTGGCCGCCGCCGCTGCCCGCCACCGGAGCCGAGCGGCGCCGCCGCGCCGGCCCGGCCGAGCCGGACGCGCGGGCTCCTGCGCCGTCCCGTCGTCGCGGCGCTCGCCGTCGCCGTCGTCCTGGCCGGCGCCGGCACCGCCGCCGCCAACGACTGGCTGCAGATCTTCCGGACCGAGCAGATCGCTCCGGTCAGCCTCAGCACCGCCGATCTCGTCGCCCTGCCCGACCTGAGCGCGTACGGCGACGCTCGTGGTGACCGGCGACCCCGACGTGCACGAGGTCGCCGACGCGGCGGCCGCGGCAGCGGAGACCGGGCTCGACGTGCCGGAGGTGACCGCCCTGCCCCGCGGGGTCAGCGGCGAGCCGGTCTACCAGGTGGGCGGCGAGGTGAGCGCCACCTTCACCTTCTCGGCGGAGCGCGCCGCCCAGGCCGCCGCCGAGGCCGGGGAGACCCTGCCGCCTCCGCCGCCGGGCCTGGACGGGAGCCAGGTGCGGCTGGTCGCCGGCCCGGGCGTGGCTCAGGTCTGGTCGTCGTCGTCCGCCGGCGTGCCCGCCCTCGTCGTCGGTCGCGCCGTCGCGCCGACGGCGTTCTCCTCCGGCGTCGCCGTTCGAGACGGTGCGCGACTACCTGCTGTCGCTGCCCGGCCTGCCCGACGACGTCGCGGCCCAGCTGCGCACGTTCACCGCGGACGGCTCGACCCTGCCGCTGCCCGTGCCCGCCGACCAGGTCACCACGTCGTCGGCGCAGGTGAACGGCGTGCCGGCCACCGTGCTGGCCAGCCCGCGACCGGACGATGGCGGCCGTCGTGTGGGTGGACGACGGCGTGGTGACCGTCGTGGCCGGCTCGCTGGACGCCGACGAGGTCCTGTCGGTCGCCCGGGGCCTGCGGTGACGTGGCAGCCGACCTCACCGCCGTCGGGAACGACGCCGCGCTTCGCGCGGCGGCGCAGCTGGTCGCCGGCCTGCCGCCGGCGCCCGCCGTCTGGTGCTCGGGCCTGCGCAAGCGGTACGGCCGGCAGCTGGCGGTCGAGGACGTGTCCCTCGAGGTGGGCCGCGGCGAGGTGGTCGGGCTGCTCGGTCCGAACGGGGCCGGCAAGACCACGGTGATCAAGATGCTCCTCGGCCTGGTCCAGCCCGACGCGGGAGAGGTGATGCTCCTCGGGCGGCCCGCGGCCGATCCGGCCGCGCGCGCCCGCGTCGGCTACCTGCCCGAGCTCTTCCGGTACCAGCCGTGGCTGAGCGCGGCCGAGGTGCTGACCCTCCACGTCCGGCTGTCGGGGATCGACGTGACCGCGCAGGAGCAGCGCGACTGCCTGGCCCTGGTGGGCCTGGCCGAGCGCGCCGGCGATCGCGTCGGCGGCTTCTCCAAGGGCATGCAGCAGCGCCTCGGGCTGGCGGTCGCCCTGGTGGCCCGGCCGGAGCTGGTGGTCCTGGACGAGCCGACCAGCGCGCTGGACCCGCTCGGCCGCGCCGACGTGCGCGACATCGTGCTGGCGCTGAAGGCGCGGGGCGTCGCGGTGCTGCTCAACTCGCACCTGATCGGCGAGGTCGAGCGGGTCTGCGACCGGGTGGTCATCCTCGACCGGGGACGGGTCGCCGCATCGGGCACCCTCGCCGAGCTGCTCGGCCAGCGCGAGCTCCGGCTGCAGCTGACCGACCTCTCCCCGGCGGCCGAGGCGCGGCTGGCCGCGACCGGGGACGTCAGCACGGACGGCGACTGGTTCACCGTGGCGCTGCCGGCCGACGACGACGGGACGGCCGTCCCCGACCTGGTGCCCGACCTGGTCGCCCTGGGAGTGCGGGTGCACGCGGTCGAGCCCGCGCGGATCAGCCTGGAGGAGCGCCTGCTCGGCATCCTGCGCGACGGCGCCGACGCGCGAGCGGAGGCCGGACAGTGACGACGGCCCGGACGGTCGCTGACCATCGCCGCGCTCACCCTGCGCGAGGCGTCCCGCCGGCGCGTGCTGCTCGCCCTCGGCGTGCTCACCGTCGTGCTGCTCGCGCTGAGCGGCTGGGGCTTCTCCCGGCTGGCGGCGGAGTCGGGCGGCAGCGCGCTCACCAGCGGCGAGGCCCGGCTGACGGCCTCGATCCTGCTCAACCTGGTGATGTTCGGCTTCAGCCTGATCGCGGCGCTGGGCACCGCCTTCCTCGCCGGCCCCACGCTGGCCGGCGAGACGGAGTCGGGCATCGCGCTGGCCGTGCTGGCCCGGCCGATCCGCCGCTCGGCGTTCCTGCTGGGCAAGTGGCTGGGGCTGGTGGCGTTCGGCAGCGGCTTCGTCGTCCTCGCCGGGCTGGCCCAGTGCCTCGTCGTCCGGGCGACGGTGGACTACTGGCCGCCGGACCCGGCGACCGCCCTCGCGCTGCTCGCGGCGCAGACCACCGTGCTGCTCACCCTCGCCCTGCTGCTCTCGACGGCGATCTCGCCGATGGCGTCGGGCGTGGTCGCGGTCGGCCTGTTCGGCACGTCTGGGTGGCGGGCGTCGTGGGTGGCATGGGCGAGTCGCTCGGCAACGAGTCCGTCGCGCGCGTCGGCACCGTGTCGCGGATGCTGCTGCCCACCGACGGCCTGTGGCGGGGGGCGATGCACGCGTTCCAGGACCCGTCGGTGTTCGCCACGTTCGGCGGCTCGGACGTCGCGGCCTTCCCGTTCCTCAGCGAGGCGCCGCTGACCGCCGCCTACCTCGCGTGGGCCGCGCTGTGGGTGGCGATGGTCTGGGGCCTGGCGGCGGCGTCCTTCGTGCGCAAGGACCTGTGACCGCTACTGCGGGGGCAGGTCCAGCGTCGGCAGGTCGTCGCTGTCGACGATGCGGTAGGCGTAGCCCTGCTCGGCGAGGAACCGCTGCCGGTGCGCGGCGTACTCCTGGTCGAGCGTGTCGCGCGCGGTGACGGCGTAGAAGCGCGCCGACCGCCCGTCGGCCTTGGGTCGCAGGATGCGCCCGAGCCGCTGCGCCTCCTCCTGACGAGAGCCGAACGTGCCCGACACCTGGACGGCGACGGTGGCTTCGGGCAGGTCGATGGAGAAGTTCGCGACCTTCGACACGACCAGCAGCGACACCTCACCGCTGCGGAACGCGTCGAACAGCCGCTCGCGCTCCTTGACCGTCGTCTCGCCCTTGATGACCGGCGCATCGAGGCGCTCGCCGAGGTCGTCGAGCTGGTCGAGGTACTGACCGATGACGAGCATCTGCTCGCCGCGGTGCTGCTCGACGAGCCGCTCCACGACGCGCGTCTTCGACGGCGCGGTCGACGCGAACCGGTAGCGGTCCTCGGGTTCTGCGGTCGCGTAGGCGAGCCGCTCCGACTCCGACAGCGTCACGCGCACCTCGACGCAGTCGGCCGGCGCGATGTAGCCCTGCGCCTCGATGTCCTTCCACGGCGCGTCGAAGCGCTTCGGTCCGATCAGCGAGAAGACGTCACCCTCGCGGCCGTCCTCGCGCACGAGCGTCGCGGTGAGGCCGAGGCGGCGGCGGGCCTGCAGGTCGGCGGTCATCCGGAAGATCGGCGCCGGCAGCAGGTGCACCTCGTCGTACACGACAAGTCCCCAGTCGCGCGCGTCCAGCAGCTCGAGGTGGGTGTAGACGCCCTTCCGGCGCGTGGTCATGACCTGGTACGTCGCGATGGTGACCGGCCGGACCTCCTTGCGTGAGCCGGAGTACTCGCCGATCTCGTCCTCGGTCAGCGTCGTGCGCTTGAGCAGCTCGTGCCGCCACTGCCGCGCCGCGACGGTGTTCGTCACCAGGATGAGCGTCGTCGCCTGCGCGCGCGCCATCGCGGCTGCACCGACGATGGTCTTGCCGGCACCGCAGGGCAGTACGACGACGCCGGACCCGCCGTGCCAGAAGCCCTCGACCGCCTCGCGCTGGTAGTTGCGCATCGACCAGCCGTCCTCGACCAGGCCGATCGCGTGCGCCTCGCCGTCGACGTAGCCGGCGAGGTCCTCGGCCGGCCAGCCGAGCTTGAGCAGCACCTGCTTGAGATGGCCGCGCTCGGACGGGTGCACCGCGACGGTGTCGGGGTCGACGCGCTCGCCGACGAGCGGCTGCACCTTCTTGCTGCGGATGACCTCTTCGAGCACGGCGCGGTCGGTGGTGATGAGGACCAGGCCGTGCACGGGGTGCTTCTCGAGTCGCAGCCGGCCGTAGCGCGCCATCGTCTCGGCGACGTCGACGAGCAGCGCGTGGGGGACGGCGTAGCGGCTGTACTCGAGGAGGACGTCGACGACCTGCTCGGCGTCATGGCCCGGCGGCGCGGGCGTTCCAGAGGCCCAGCGGGGTGAGCCGGTAGGTGTGGACGTGCTCCGGGGAGCGCTCGAGCTCGGCGAACGGTGCGATGGCCCGACGGCAGTCCTCGGCGCGGTCGTGGTCGACCTCGAGCAGGAGGGTCTTGTCGGACTGGACGATGAGCGGGCCGTCAGTCATTTCGGGGTCCCCGCGGAGGCGCGAGCGCAGCGAGCGGCTTCGTGGGGTGATCGGTCACATGCCATTGTCGCTCAGCGAGAGCAAATGCGGTGACCGCCCGCGTCAGGCCTCGGAGAGGACCGCCTCGATCTGGGCCAGGACCAGGTCTGCGCCGGTCGTGTCACTCGCCGTGGGCGGGTGGCCACTGGCTGAGGTCTCGTCCGTGCGCGGGCGAGCAGGACGCCGCTGCACTCGCACTTGCTGCACGGGACACCTCCTACGAAACAGACGCCCCGTGATGGGGGTCGGTTTACCCTCCGGCGGTCCAATCGAACCGCTCGAAAGTTACGAGGCTGTTTCGTCGATGTGAGATACACCGGTGATCCGGTGGATCGCGAACGTGCGCACCTCGTCGCGCAGGTGGTCGTAGGCCTTCACGTAGCCGCCCTCGACGCTGATCGGCTCGACCACCCGCTGGGTCGCGTGCCCCTCGGCGTTGACGTAGCCGATCCACAGCGACGCCCCAGCCCGCACCCCGTCCGCGAGCAGGGCCAGGATGTCGGCGGTCCCCTTCCGCGGCACCCGCATCGAGCCGTCTGCGGGATCGCGGACGTCGCGACGCTTGATGGCGGTGAGCGCTCGGTCACCGGCCCGGACGGCCCGCACCGCTGCGTCGAGCAACGCCGGCGACGCGCTGGGGGTGGTGCTGACCAGCCGGGCGGCCGGACGTCGTACCGGAGCCCGCTTGGCGTCGGCGCGGTGCACGAGGACGTCGCCCTCGGGAGTCTCGGCGGCCGGGGCGTAACCCGCGGCCCGCAGGCGTTCGAGCACCACGTCGGGCGGCTGCCTGCGCGGCGAGCACCATCGGCGCCAGCCGGCGCAGTCGCAGCGCCGCCAACCGGCGGTCCGCCGCGATCTCGCCGAGCAGGGCCTCGTCGTCGCAGCGCAGGTACGACGAGGCCGCGCCCACCCGGATCCGCCCGTGGCGGCGGGCCACGTCCTCGACGAGATAGCTCAACGGCTGCGGCACCGGCGTTCGCGAGTGGCCCTCGAGCAGGCTCAGCAGATCGGTGGCGGACCAGCCGGCGTCGAGAGCGCGCCGCACCGAGGCGTCGCTGAACCGGTAGACGGTGGCACCGCCGGTGGACTCCACGTCGGCAGCCATCCGCAGCCGGGCCGCGAGGTCGCTCCGCAAGGGGCCGGGCGCCACCGCGGTCAGGTCGGCCTGCAGCAGGACGTGGTCCAGCGGCTCCGGCAGCAGGGCGGTGAGGCTGCGGACCGCGGCGTCGGCGTCGCCGCCGAGCAGCGTCGCGCGCGGGGGCGCCCAGCGCGCCGCGGCCGACCAGACCGAGCGTCTCCGCCTCGTGCAGCGACGCCGTCACCAGGTCGTCGCGCAGCCGGCCGCCGCGGCGGGGCGCCTGCCAGCGCAGCCGGGCCAGGATCGACTCGGTGCTCGCGGCCGCGCCCGGCGGTGCCGCGGCGAGCTCGTCGAGGGCGGCCCGGCGCAGCTGCGGCGCGACGGAGCGGTCCAGCTCGGGTCCGAGCAGCGACATCGTGCGGCCGCGGTCGTCGGTGCGCCCGGCCAGCCCGGGGACCCGGGTGGTCGCGAGCCACGCCTCGACCAGGTCGGCCCAGCGCTCGGCGACGTCCTGGCCCAGCCACCCGTCGTACGCCGTGGTCGGCAGCCAGGCCTCGTCGAGCTCGCCGCCGACCGCGAGGAGTCCGGCTGCCGCGGCGACCTCCGCGACGAGAGCGAGCCCGGCCTCGTCGAGGTCGAGCGCGGCCATCGCCCGGCTGCGCTCCCGGACCCCGATGCCGCCGGCGCGCAGGGCCTTGGGTGGCTCGTTCGCCCAGAGCTCGAGCAGGTCCTCGACGAGCCGGACCACGGTGAACGCCGCCCCGGCCGCGGTCCGGTCGACCTGAGTCGGGTCGCGGTGGGTCAGGTCGAGAGCGGGGGGCTCCGGCTCGGCCTCGGCGTGCACCCGGCCGCCGCGCAGGTGCACCCCGACCTCGCGGGGGAGCACCACGCTGTCGGTGGACGAGGCGACCAGCAGGCCGCGGGCGAGCAGCTCGTCGACCGGCGAGTGGGCGGTCGCGATGTCGACGTCGCGACGGGCCCGCTCGACGCGGCCGGTCGGAGGTCCCCACGTCAGCCCGGCGAGCGCCTCGCGGGCCTCGGGGCTGACGTCGGCGAGCAGCTGGGTGAGCCGGGCGGGATCGGCGAGGACCTCGGCGACCTGCCGCGCGGCGACGAACGGGTCACCCGCGACCGGCAGGCCGAGGTCGGCGGAGAGCCGCTCGAGGCGGGCCGGGCCGTATCCCGCCAGCGCCTGCTCGGCGGGCGGACCGAGGCCGGCCGGCGAACCGACGACCTCGCGGACCGTGCGGGCGACGAGGATGCCCGTGTCGTCGCCGTAGATGAGGGCGCGCTCCCGCAGGGCCGTGAGGGCTGCTGTCGGGTCGGCGCCGAGCAGGTCGCGGACCTGCTGCGGCGCGACCGGGTCGGGCAGCGCGCACAGCACCTCGACGACCTGCATCGTGAACAGGTCGAGCTGGTCCAGCGCGCGCTGGACGGAGGGGCGACTGGTGGCTCGCGCCGCGAGTGCGGCGACATCGGAGGGGACCGGGTTGAGCAGGTCGGGCCGGGCACGCAGGAGCTCGGCGAGCGCGGCGTCGTCGCGCGCCCGCAGGTCGTCAGCCAGGCTGCGCGGCCGGTCGGTGGACATCCGTCCCACGGTAGTCGCCTGCCGCGATGCCCTCCCGCTGCTTGACGGCGGCAACCGGGGGTAGGGCTGAGGTCGACTCTCCCTCAGGAGGAACAGATGGACACCACCACGATGATCATCCTCGGCCTGGTCGTGCTCGCCCTGATCGCGCTCCTGGTCTGGGCCTCGGCGCGCAACAAGGCCCGCCAGGCAGAGAAGCGCGACGAGCTGCGCGAGCGCTTCGGGCCGGAGTACGACCGTGCCGTCCAGGAGCACGGCAGCGAGAAGGAAGCCGCGAGCAGGCTCGGCGACGTGGCCAAGACGCGGGACAAGCTGGAGATCGCGAGCTCAGCCCGGAGCAGCGCGACCGTTACGCGAGCGACTGGATGGAGGTCCAGGCGGCCTTCGTCGACGCGCCGGACGCAGCGGTGCGCGACGCCGACCGGTTGGTCGGGTCAGTGATGCGTGACCGCGGCTACCCGGTCGACGACTTCGACACGCAGTCCGACATGGTTGCCGCCGATCACCCGACCATCGCCCAGAACTACCGCGCTGCGCACGCGATCCGCATGCGCACCGATGAGGGCGGTGATGGCTTCAACACCGAGGACCTGCGCCAGGCCTTCGTGCACTACCGCCTGCTGTTCGCCGAGCTGCTCGCCGATGGCCGGGCCCGGATGGACCAGGCAGACCAGGTCGACCGGGTCGACCAGGTCGACCAGCGACGACCAGGTCGACCGGGCACGACGACGAGGCGGATCGGGTGGACCGGGCCGACCAGGTGGACCGGGCAGACCAGGTCGACCTGACCGACCGGGACCGCACGATGGCCGCCGAGCGCTACAGCACCCAGGAGCGTCCGGAGCGCTGACCGCTAACGACCCGGCGGCGTGCTCCAGGGATTGGGGCTCACGCCGCCGGGGATCGGCGCGGACGGGTCGTACGGCAGCCGCGTGAACACGAACGTGGCCAGGTCCAGGTGGCTGATCGACCCGTCGGCCCGCCGGACGACGTTCAGTCGCTCGTTGCGCCAGTAGCCCGCCGTGCCGACCCAGCCGCCGTCCTTGCGGACGAAGCGGCTGCCCCGGCCGACCGCCGGCGACAGCCGAGATCTCCAGCTCGTCCTGACCCAGCAGGCGCAGCACGTACGGCGAGGACGGCCCCCAGTGCCACACCCCCAGCGCGTCCAGCAGATCGGCGGGCACGCCGTCGACCGGCTGCCAGGCGTCCGGGACGTGGGGCTCGTGCGCCTCGAGGATCTCGAGGAGCTCGTGCCCGCTGAAGACCGCGCCGGTGGTGGCGTTGGCGAGCTCGATCAGGCCGGTGCGGCGCTCGACGTCCACGGCGACGAAGGCGAGGTAGCCCGGCACCGACCCGCCGTGCCCGACGAGCTCGCGCGGGCCGAACCGCAGCACCTGGAAGCCGAGCCCGTACGCCGACTTCCACTCCGGGTCGTCGGCGATCACCCGGGTCTGGCGCATCTCGGCGAGTGAGCCCTCGCTGAGCACATCGGCGGTGTCGCCGGCGATGAACGCGACCCAGCGGGCCAGGTCGGACAGCGTCGACCAGAGCTGGCCGGCCGGCGCCATCGCGCCCAGGTCCTGAACCACTTCCGGCATCGTCACGTCGGCGAACGGGTGGACCGCGAGCCCCGGCGCGACCGGTGGCTCCGCGTCGTACGTCGTCCTGGTCATGCCGAGCGGGAGCAGCACCTCGTCACGCAGCACGTCGTACCAGGAACGGCCGCGGTGCCGGGCGACGATCTCGCCGAGCACCGCGTAGCCCGGGTTGGAGTAGTGGAACGCTCCCGGCGGGCCGAGCAGGAGCGTCAGACGTGAAGGACCCGGCGAGCTCCGGCCAGTCCTTGCCGGGCGAGCGCTCCCACCAGACACCCGGTGGCTCCGCGGCGAGCCCGCTGCTGTGGGCGAGCAGCTCGCGAATCGTCCGGTCGCCGACGGCGGTGTCAGGGACGTGCTTGTCCACGCGGTCGTCGAGGTCGAGGAGTCCCTCGTCGCGCAGGCGCATCACCAGCACTGCGGTGAACGGCTTGGTGATCGAGCCGATGCGGTACTGCGTGTCGGCGGTCGGCGGTGAGCCGTCGACGCTGCCGCGTGCGGTCGACCAGACCAGGCTGCCGTCGCGCACGACCCCGGCCATCAGCGACGGCGCACGGCCCTCGACCTGCGCGCGCGCCACCCGTGCGAGCAGCGCACGTGCGGTGTCGGGGCGGACCGGAGTGGGCGCGTCGTCGGTGACCATCGCACGATCGTAGGGAGGGCGTCGGGCCGCTTACCCTGAGCGGGTGCGTCCCCTCGTCGTCGGGTTCGACCTCGACATGACCCTGATCGACACGCGGCCCGGGCATCGCCGCGGTGTTGGACGCGCTGTCCGCCGAGACCGGTGTCGAGATCGACAGCGCCGCCGCGGTGAGCCGGCTCGGCCCGCCGCTGGACGACGAGCTGCTGCTGTGGTTCCCCGCCGATCAGGTGGGCGAGATGGCCGACCGGTTCCGGGCGCTCTACCCGGGCCTGGCGGTCGAGCCGACCGACTGCCATGCCGGGCGCACGCGAAGCCGTCGATGCCGTGCACCGGCACGGCGGCCGGGTCGTTGTCGTGACGGCCAAGTACGAGCCCAACGCCCGGCTGCACCTCGACCATCTCGGCATCGAGGCCGACGAGGTCGTGGGCTGGCGCTACGGACCTGCCAAGGGCGAGGCCCTGCGCGAGCACGGCGCGACCGTCTACGTCGGCGACCACCTGGCCGACATCGAGGGCGCCCGGGTGGCCGGCGCCGTCAGTGTCGCGGTGGCGACCGGTCCGATCAGCGCGGAAGACCTGCGCACCGCCGGCGCCGACGTCGTCCTGACCGACCTGCGCGACTTCGACGGCTGGTTGGAGAACTACCTCCTCGACCAGCAGCTCGACGAACTGATGGACCGGCTCGGCGGGCTGGGCTCGCTGGCGGTCGCGTTCTCGGGCGGCGCGGACTCGGCGTTCCTGCTGGCGGCCGCCGTGCGCGCACTCGGACCCGACCGCGTCCTCGCCGTCACCGCGGTCTCGGGCAGCCTGCCGGCCACCGAGCTGGCGGCGGCCCAGCAGTTCGCGGCAGACCTCGGCGTACGGCACCTCACCCCCGCGACCGCTGAGCTGGAGCGGGACGGCTACCGGGCGAACAGCGGCGACCGCTGCTACTTCTGCAAGGCCGAGCTGCTCGACGTGGTCGGCCCCCTCGCCGCGGCGGCGGGGATCGAGCACGTGGCCACCGGCACGAACGCCGACGACGCCGTCGCGGGATTCCGGCCCGGCATCCGCGCGGCCGCCGAGCGCGGCGCGCTGACCCCGCTGCTCGATGCAGGGCTGACCAAGGAGCAGGTACGAGCGGGGAGCCGCCGTTGGGGGCTGGTCACCTCGGACAAGCCGGCGGCAGCGTGCCTGTCCAGCCGGATCGCCTACGGGGTGGAGATCACGCCGGCCCGGCTCTCCCGGGTGGAGCGGGCCGAGACAGCGCTGCGGGACGCGCTGGCTGCCGCAGGCATCGACGTCGTGAACCAGCGGGTGCGCGACCTCGGCGACACCGCGCGCGTGGAGGTCGACAGCGACCAGGTCGACGCCGTGGGGGCCGCGCCCGAGATCCTGGATGCGGTCCGCGAAGCCGGGTTCGACGTGGTGGAGCTGGACCCGCGCGGCTTCCGCTCGGGCTCGATGAACGAGCTGCTCTAGCCGCTCGAAGTCGCCGGCGACGGCGCGCAGCACGGCGCGATCTGCTTCGCCTCGCGGGGCGCCGGGTAGCGGCCACGGCGCAGCGAGTTGCCCACACCGTCGAGCAGCTTGATCAGGTCCTCCACGATGATGGCCATGTCGTCGGCCGGCTTGCGGGCGCCCTCGGCGACCGACGGCAGCGGGTCCAGCACGTGCACGGCCATCGCCTGCTCACCGCGCCGGCCAGCCGCGACTCCGAACTCCACCCGCGCGCCCGGCTTGAGCGCCGGGACACCCTCGGGCAGGGCGGACGAGTGCACGTAGACATCGCCGCCGTCTTCGCGGGTGATGAAACCGAAGCCCTTCTCGGTGTCGTACCACTTGACCTTGCCGGTAGGCACGGGAGGACCTCTTACCTTCGCTAGCTGACGGGAGGTAGGAAGACTAGCTCCCGCACCGGCCAGGCCCCGCACGGATTAGGCGCTGACCACGCTCCCCAGCCCGCAGGAACTGCATGATCACTGGAGGAGGGGTGGGGATCACCCTGGTTGGAGGCCACTTTCCCGTGATCGGCGGTGCTGGGCGGCGAAGCGCAGGGTCAGGACGAGCGTGACCACGAGGCCGAGGGCGGCGACGCCCAGGCCGAGCTGCCCGTTCAGCGGCAGGACGATCCCGATGGCGCCGCCGACGACCCAGCCCAGCTGCAGCAGCGTCTCGGAGCGCGCGAACGCCGACGTGCGCACCGCCTCCGGGACCTCGCGCTGGATGATGGCGTCCAGAGACAGCTTGCCGAGCGACTGGGCCAGCCCGGCGGAGAATCCCACGGCGATCACCGTCACCGCGCCGTAGAAGAAGGCCCCGGCGATCGCCGCGGCGGTGACGATGCCGAGCACGACCACGATCACCGCCTCGGGCGCACGGGTGCGCAACCGCGAGCCGATCGTGGTCCCGATGGCGTTGCCCAGGGCCGCGGCGCCGGCGACGAGGGCGAACGCCACCGTGTCGTCGAGGCCGCCGATCGGGTTCTCGCGCAACAGGAAGGCGAGGAACAGGGTCAGGAACCCGGAGAACGCGCGCAGGGCCGCGTTGGCCCGCAGCGCGACCACCACGACGCTGGACATCGTGCCCTTGCGCGGGATGGGCCCGGTGTCCTCCAGCGAGAGCCTGCTCGGCGTCTCGCCGGCCGTGGAGTCGACTTGTTTGGGCAGCCGCAGCGCCAGCACCATGCCGACGGCGAAGACGACGAACGCTGCGCGCAGCGGCCACTCCGGTCCGATCAGCGCCAGGGCGGCCGCGATGCCGGCGCCCACGGTGCCGGAGATGATGCCGGCCAGGGAGATCCGCGAGTTGGCGGCCACCAGGCTGGCGCCCTGTGGCAGCACGCGAGGCACCGTGGCGGATCGGGTGACCGTGTAGGCCTTCGACCCGAGGAGGCAGCCGAACGCCGCCGGATAGAGCGAGAGCGCTTCGTCGGCCACCGCGCCGGCCAGCACCCACGCCAGGAAGCACCGGGTCAGCAGCGTCGAGGCGATCGCGTAGCGGCGGCCGTGGCGGACCCGGTCGAGCAACGGCCCGATCACCGGTGCCATCAGGATGAACGGGGTCATCGTGATCAGCAGGTAGAGCGCGACCCGGCCCCGCGCCTCACCCACCGGCACCGAGAAGAAGAGGGTGTTGGCGAGTGCCACCGCGATCATCGCGTCGCCCGCGGTGTTGACGCCGTGCAGCTCGATCAGCCGTCCCAGGCCCGACTCGCCGGCGCCGTGCGCGTGGGTGACGCCGGCGGACCCGGCGGGCTCCGCCCAGTGCTGCGGCCTTGGTGTGCGAGGCGATGCTGCGGCCCTGGCGGGCGGCGCCACGCGAGAGCCGGCTGAGCCCGCTCGCGTCCCGACTCCTCGCTCTCGACCACGTGTCCATCCTGCCGTCGGTTCGCTTCACCGGATGTGATGGGGGAGAATCAGCGCTCGTGACGACGAAGACCGAGCGGCGCCCGGCGACCGACACCGTCCTGACCGGTGCGGTGGACCTGGCCCGGGCCGCTGCCGAGGAGCTGGCCGAGCCCGGCCACGTCGGCGAGCATCAGGGCAGCGAGGCCGACGGCGAGCGTCTCGTCACCCACTACTTCGCGTGCCTCAACCCGGCCTACCGCGGCTGGCGCTGGGCCGTGACCGTCACGCGCGTGTCCCGGAGCAAGACGGTGACCGTCGCCGAGGTCGTGCTGCTGCCCGGCTCCGACGCCCTGCTGGCCCCGGCCTGGGTGCCGTGGAGCGAGCGGCTCAAGCCAGGTGACCTCGGCGTCGGCGACCTGCTGCCGACGCGCGCGGACGACGAGCGGCTGCTGCCGGGCTACACCTCGACGCGGCGAGGACGCCGACGAGATCGCGGTGTGGGAGCTCGGTCTCGGCCGCGCCCGGGTGCTGTCGCCGATCGGTCGCGACGACGCCGTCGACCGGTGGTACTCCGGCGACCACGGACCGACCGCGCCCATCGCGGAGGCGGCGCCGGCACACTGCGCGAGCTGCGGGTTCCTGACGTTGATGGCCGGCGCGATGCGACAGCTGTTCGGCGTCTGCACCAACGAGTACTCCCCGAGCGACGGCCGCGTGGTCTCCTTCGACCACGGCTGCGGCGCGCACTCCGAGGTCGCGGTCATCCCCGGGCCGGTCGACACGTCCGAACCGGTCGTGGACGAGATCGGCTTCGACCTGCTCGCCGTGCGACGCGCTGGACCATCGCTCGGCTCGGTCGACGACGCGGTTCCCGCCGAGGACCTGGGCAACTCCTGACGGTGAGCCCCGACCCGTTCGGGACGGCGTCGGTGCGCGAGCGCGTGCTGGCCGGCTGGGCCGCCTCGGCGGCACGGTTCCGCGAGGACGCCAACGCCGAGGAGGACCTCGCACTCGGCGGCTACCGCGACCGGGTCGTCGTCGAGCTGGCCCAGAACGCCTCGGACGCCGCCCGCCGCGCCGGCATCCCCGGGCGACTGCTGCTGCGACTGCAGGACGGCACGCTGTCGGCCTCGAACACCGGTGCTCCTCTCGACGCGGCCGGCGTCGAGTCGCTGTCGACGTTGCGGGCGTCCGCGAAACGTGACGACCGTGACGACGAGACCGTCGGGCGCTTCGGCGTCGGGTTCGCCGCCGTGCTCGCGGTGACCGACGAGCCGCGCGTCGCATCGACGAGCGGTGGAGTGCGCTGGTCGCTCGCCGACGCGCAGGCGGCTGTCCTCGCCGTACCGACTCTCGCCGACGAGCTCGCCCGCCGCGGTGGCCACGTCCCGTTGCTCCGGCTGCCGTACGACGACGACAGCGCGCCCGAGCCCGGGTTCGACACCACGGTGGTGCTGCCCCTGCGCGACGCAGCCGCCGACCGACCTCGCCCGCCGCCTGCTCGCCGAGGTGGACGACACGCTCCTGCTCGCGCTGCCGGGGCTGGCCGAGGTCGTCGTGGAGGTGGCCGGCTCCCACGACGGTGTTCGCCGGCGACGACCGCTGGCAGGTCGTACGTCGGGCCGGCCGCACCGATCCGCAGCTGCTCGCGGACCGCCCGGTCGAGGAGCGCGCCCTGTCGCAGTGGTCGGTGCTCTGGGCCCGGCCACTCGCCGGACAGGTTGTTCCGCCGACGCTGCACGCGCCGACGCCGACCGACGAGCCGCTCGACCTCCCGTGCCTGCTCATCGCGTCGTTCCCGCTCGACCCGTCGCGGCGGCACGTGGCCGCGGGTCCGTTGACCGACTTCCTGGTGACCGAGGCGGCGAGCGCGTACGCCGAGCTCGCTGTCGCGGCCGACGACCCGTTGTCGCTCGTGCCCGGTCCGGCACCCGTCGGCGCACTGGACGCCGCCCTGCGCCGCAGCATCGTCGACGCGATGGCGGCCGCGCCGCTGCTGGCGACCGGCGAGGGTGGGCGGCTGCGGCCGCGCGACGCGCTGGCCATCGTCGGAGTCGACGCGTACGACGAGCTCCTCGCCGTGCTGGCCGACGTGCTGCCCGGCCTGGTCGCGGACCACCGCGCTCTCGACCGGCTGGGGACGACCCGGCTCCCCCTCGCCGACGTCGTGGACCAGCTGGCCGAGCTGCGTCGTGACCCGTCCTGGTGGCGCGGGCTCTACGCCGCGCTGGCCGGCCGGGTGGCGGTCGGCGAGCGCGACGCCCTCGGCTCGCTGCCCGTGCCGTTGGCCGACGGTCGGCTGGTCCGCGGCCCCCGCGGCCTGCTGCTGTCCGGCGCGGCGCTGCCACCCGGCCTGGACGCCCTCGGCCTGCGGATCGTGCATCCCGACGCGGCCTCCGACGTCCTGCTGCGACTCGGCTCGGTCGAGGCGACCCCGCGGACCGTGCTGGCCGACCCCGCCGTACGCGCTGCCGTGGACAACGCCGCGGACGCGCCCGACCCGGTCGCGCTCGCCAGCGCGGTGCTCGGCCTGGTCGAGGCCGCGGAGGTCGCGCCGGGCGAGCTGCCGTGGCTGGCCGCGCTGCCGTTGCCGGACGACGAAGGCGAGCTCGTCCCGGCCGGCGACCTGGTGCTGCCCGGCTCGGTCATGGCCGGGGTCATCGAGGACGGGTCACTGGGCCGGCCCGCGGCCGACGTCCTGGACCGGTGGGACCCGCAGGTGCTCGCGGCCGTTGGCGTGGTCGCCGACCTCACGGTGCTGACCGACGACGAGGTGACGCTCGACGAGGAGGCCGATCACGACCTGCCCGACGAGCCCGACTGGGTCGACGACGTGCTGGCCGACCTCCCGCCGCAGGAGCTGCCGCCGGTGCTCACCGAGCTGCGGGCGGTCCGCGACCTCGACCTGGTCCGCGCCGACGCCTGGCCGCAGGTGCTGGCGGTGCTGGCCGGCGACCCCGCGTTGCGGGCCGCCGTCGTCGAGCCGGCCCGGGCCATGCTGGCCGACGGTCGACGGGTCGACATCACGTCGTACACCGCGTGGTGGCTCCGTCGGCACGCGCGCCTGCACGGCCGCCCGCCCGGCTCGTGCGTCGCCGCCGGCACGACCGAGCTCACCGGCCTGTACGACGTGGTCGACTCCGATCTCGACCCTGCGTTCCTCACCGCGATCGGGGTGCGGACCACGTTGACGGCGCTGCTGGCGGAGCCGGACGGCCCGGACGACCTGCTGGACCGGCTCGCCGATGCCGACCGGGAGGTGGGACCGGACCAGCTGCGCAACCTCTACGTCGCGCTGTCCGCGCTGGACCCCGATCGGGTGTCGCCACCGGAGTGGGTGCGCGTCGGCCCGACGACGGTGGTGGGCGCCGACGAGGCGGTCGTCATCGACAACCCCGCGCACCTGCAGCTGGTGTGGTCGCCGGCTCCGCTCGTCGTACCGCTGTCCGTCGCCGCCGGGCTGGCTGACGTGCTCGACCTGCCGACCAGCACCGCGCGGCTCTCGGGAACCGCGGCCGCCGGCGGGTCGACGCAGTCGGTGCCGACGGAGGTCGGTCGCGTGCTCGCCGACGCGCCACGGTCGTGGCACGAGCACGACCAGCTCACCGTCGGTGGCACCGACGTCGACTGGTGGGTCAACCCGGACGGCGAGGTGCATGCCGCCACGATGGACGGCCTGGCCCGCGGCCTGGCCTGGTCGGCCGGCCGCTGGGACCAGCGGCAGGACGTTGCTGCCGTGCTTGCCGATCCGAGTCGCGCCGAGCACGTGCTCGCCGAGCGAGACCTCGAGAGCTAGCCGGTCGAGCCGGGGCTAGTGGGTGTGCTCCCCGTGGTGGTCGTCGACGACCTCGCCGTGATGGTCGTCGACGACCTCGCCGTGGTGGTCGTGCGCATGGTCGCCGGCCGCGGTCGCCGCCATCGCCGGTGTGGCGAGCGCGGAGACGGCCAGGGCACCGGCGGCCAGCAGGGCGAGTCCCCGCGCGGAGGTCGCGGACCGGCGTTGGTCGGCCTCGACCGGTGTGCGCGCGGCTCGTGGCATCGCCACGAGGACGCAGCCGATCACGGCGGCCTCGAGCACGACGCACAGCACGTCTGCGACGCCGACCGGTTCCGGGACCGCCGTGAGCGGGTTGAGGGAGAGGCCCACGGTCCGCGACATGGCCCACGCCGCGATGAAGCCCAGCGTGATCACTGCGGTGGCCCGGGGGGCCGGAACGGTGTCGCGGCTCAGGGCCCACAGCGCCCAGCCGACCTGAGCCAGACCGACGACGACGAACGAGACGCCGAGGAACGGCACCTCGGCGAGATGCTCGCGGACGACCGCGATGTGGATGAGCCCGGCGCCGAGCGAGGCGAACCCCGCCCAGCACCGAGCCACATCCGTGCGGTCGAGACCGCGTGTGTTGCTCACTCAGACGCCCGGGACGCCGGGGGCGTCGCCGCGAACGTTCTTGTCCTGCGAGAGACCGACGCCGAGCAGAAGCAGGGCGCTGGCGAGGTGCAGCACGTTGTCGGCGCCGTTGAGCGCCAGGACGTTCACGTCGCTGTCGAGGATGAAGAGGCCGACGATGCCGAGGAGCAGGTAGACCGCCCCGACCAGGACGTTGGCGCCCTTGGCGGCCGAGATCGACTTCATCGCCGCGAAGAGCAGCAGTGCGCCGATCGCGAGGTGGGCGATGTTGTGCAGCGGGTTCACGTCGAAGATGATCAGCGGCTCACCCTCGGTCGCCGCGAAGTCCACGTCAGTGGTGACGAAGAACCCCAGGATCCCGACGAGCAGGTAGACGACGCCGAAGACGGCGCCGACCAGCCTGTTGGGGGAGTCCTGAAGTCGGCCGGTCGTGCTGCGCGTGGTTGAGCTCATGTGCGTGTCCTTTCTGGGCCACCGAATGTGGCGGTTCGACACCCGTCCTTCGGTGCAGGGCAGTGCCCCGGATGGGTCGTGCGTTGTGAAGCGACCCGCGACCTACCCGTCGCTCCTGGGCCCAACCTCGTCAAACTTCGACAACCCGCGCCGGATCGCGGCCCGGCGCCGCCGCACGTAGCGGACGCCGATCAGGCCCAGGAAGGTGCCGGCCAGGAAGATCCAGATCCAGTTCTCGTTCCCGCCGTCGGCCAGGCGGTCATGGAAGATCAGGGACGCGACCAGGGCGACCGCCCACAGAACGGTGCCAACCGTCACGATCGCGACGTCGTCGGCCTCCAGGGGCTCGGGATCAGGTCGGCGCGGCGTCGGCATGGGCACAGGCTATGTCTGGCACCCTGCTGTCCGGGCGATTCCCCGCGCCGCACGTGACCTGATGCCGCACCCACCTGCGAGGGACCATGTCCGGAACGAACACCACGTCGATCAGCGGCGAGCGGGACACCCCCCGCCGCCCCACGAATGGCCTGGACCGCTTCTTCGCGATCTCGGAGCGGGGCTCGACGGTCTCGCGGGAGGTCCGCGGTGGGCTCGTGACGTTCTTCACGATGGCCTACATCATCGTGCTGAACCCGCTGATCATCGGGACCGTTCCGGACGCGGACGGCAACTTCCTCGGTGGCGGCGCCGCCCCGAACCTCGCGATGGTTGCTGTCGGCGACGGCTCTCGTCGCCGGTGTGCTGACCATCCTGATGGGGGTGTTCGCCAACTTCCCGCTGGCCCTGGCCACCGGGCTGGGACTCAACGCCTTCGTGGCGTTCTCCATCGCCTCCGAGATGAGCTGGGCGGACGCGATGGGCCTCGTCGTCATCGAGGGCTTGATCATCCTCGGGCTGGTGCTGACCGGGTTCCGGGTGGCCGTGTTCCGAGCCGTGCCGTCGGCGTTGAAGATCGCGATCAGCGTCGGCATCGGACTGTTCATCGCCTTCATCGGGCTCGTCGACGGCGGCATCGTGCGCCGCAACCCCGACGCCGCGGGCACGCCGGTCCCGGTCGGCTTCGGCGTCGGCGGGGAGCTGCAGGGCTGGCCCACGTTCGTGTTCGTGGTCGGCCTGCTCGCGATGATCATCATGATCGTCCTGCGGGTGAAGGGCGCCATCCTGATCGGCATCGTCGGCGGGACGATCCTGGCCATCATCATCGAGACGATCGCGGACATCGGGCCGTCGTTCACGCCACCCGACCAGGTCAACCCGCACGGCTGGGGTCTCAACGTGCCCGCCATCCCGGACGACTGGTTCGAGACTCCCGACTTCGGCCTGCTCGGCAACTTCAGCCTGCTCGGGTCGTGGGACCGCGTCGGCTTCATCGCGGCCGCGCTCTTCGTCTTCACCCTGCTGCTCGCCGACTTCTTCGACACGATGGGCACGATGACGGCCATCGGCGCCGAGGCCGGGCTGCTCGACAAGGAAGGCATGCCGCCGAACACGCAGCGGATCCTGATCGTCGACTCGGTTGCGGCTGCTGCCGGCGGTGCGGCCAGCGTGTCCAGCAACACGTCGTACATCGAGTCCGCCGCGGGCGTCGGTGAAGGCGCGCGCACGGGGCTCGCGAGCGTGGTCACCGGTGTGCTGTTCCTGCTCGCGACGTTCTTCGCGCCGATCGTCGAGGTCATCCCCTACGAGGCGGCGACACCGGCGCTGGTCATCGTCGGCTTCCTGATGATGATGCAGATCCGCGGCATCGACTGGGACGACTACGAGGTCGCGATCCCGGCGTTCCTCACCATCATCCTGATGCCGTTCGCCTTCTCGATCACCGTCGGCATCGGTGCCGGGTTCGTGACCTACGCGCTGATCAAGCTGGTGCGAGGCAAGGCGGCGCAGGTGCACCCGTTGCTGTGGATCGTGGCTGCGCTGTTCGTCATCTACTTCGCGCTGGACCCGATCCAGCAGCTCCTCGGCGTCGAGTAGCCGCTGGCGACCGCCCGAGTCACCGCGGCGCGTCGGCGCGCTCCGGGCTCATCCGGCGCGCGGCGGCGATGCGGCGACGGCAGCGAAGCTCGAGCATCACGACGGCGAGGCCGAAGAACCGGAACGCCTTGTTCGTCGTCTGCTTGGCCAGATAGCGCTTGTAGACCTGCTGGGCGATGACGGCGACGCGGAAGAGGCCGAACACCTCGTACCAGGCCCACTCCCGGTTCGTGACCCGCTCCCCGGACCGCCGGCTGTAGTAGGCGACGACCTCCTCGCGGGTCATCATCCCGGGCAGGTGCGTGGGCTGGCGCCGGAACGCATTCATCAGGACGCCGTCGTCGGCCTGGATCCAGTAGCCGAGGGAGTTGGCGAGATCCATCAGCGGGTCGCCGACGGTGGCGAGCTCCCAGTCCAGCAGGCCCACCGGGCGGGTCGGATCGTCGGGGTCGAGCACGACGTTGTCGAAGCGGAAGTCGTTGTGCACCAACGTGTGCGTGCGGTCGGCGGGCTGGTTGTCTGCCAGCCACGCCATGACCTTCTCGAAGCTGCCGACGTTCCAGGTCCTGGCCGCGCGGTAGCGCTCCGACCAGCCCTCGACCTGCCGTCGGACGTAGCCGGGGCCCTTGCCCAGGTCGGCGAGCCCCGTGCTCTGCAGGTCCACCGAGTGCAGCTCGACCAGAACGTCGATCACGTTCTGGCACAGGGCGGCGACCTGTTCGCGGGACAGCTGCACGTCGCGCGGCAGCTCCTTGCGCGGGATCGGCCCGACGAGGCGCTCCATGACGTAGAACGGCGTGCCGATGACGGAAGCGTCGTCGCAGAGGGCGACGGTGCGCGGCACGTAGGGAAGGACGCGACCCAGCGCGGTCTGGATGCGGTGCTCGCGGCCCATGTCGTGCGCGCCCTTGGAGTGCGCTCCCTTCGGCGGGCGGCGCAGGATCAGGTCACCGTCGGGGTAGCGCAACACGTAGGTCAGGTTGGACACCCCGCCGGAGAACTGGCGCACCTCGGGGACGGCGGACAGGTCGACGCCGGCGCGCCCGGACTCGGCGTTCGCGGCGAGCCAGGCCGCCATCGCCGCGACGTCGAACGCGTCCTCGGCCCGAACCGCGCGGGCGCCGGTGCTGTCCGTTGCCGGACTGGGGGAGGTCACGGTGCGCGTGCCGTTCCTCAGGTGAGCTTGCGGACGATCCGCAGCGGAAGCACCTTCATGGCGAAGCCGATCGGGACCCACGGCCACGCCGGAACGTAGGCCTTGGCCCGGCGCTTCTCGATGGCGTCGACCATGCTGCGCACGCCGGTCTCGGTGTCCACCATGAACCGGGTCGTCGACTGCTGGACGCGCTCGTTCATCTCCGACCGGATGTAGCCGGGGTAGATCACCGACACGTCGAGTCCGGGGATGTTCTCCGACCGCACACCCTCGGCCAGCGCCGCGACGCCGGCCTTCGTCGCGGCGTACGTGGTCATCGACTTGCGCATGCCGCGCAGTGCGGACATCGAGGAGATCAGCACCAGGTGTCCACGGCCCTGGCGGCGGAAGATCTCCAGGGCGGCCTCCATCTGGGCCAGCGCGCCGACGAAGTTCGTCATCGCCGTCGCCCGGTTGGCGTCGGCTCGGCCCGTGCCGAGCGGCGCGCCCTTGCCGATGCCGGCATTCACCACGATCCGGTCGATGCCGCCGAACACGTCGGCGAACCGTTGGAACACCACCGGGACGGCCTCGGCGTCGGTGACGTCCAGCGCGGCTGTCTCGACCCGGCGGCCCGTGCGAGAGCGGATCTCCTCGGCAAGCGACTCGAGCCGGTCGGTGCGGCGCGCGCACAGCGCGAGGTCGTAGCCCAGCGCGGCGAACTGCCTCGCCATCTCCTCGCCGAGTCCGGAGCTCGCGCCGGTGATGAGGACGACGCCCTTGCCCATGCCCGGCTCCGGTCGGCTCGCGGCGGTCATCGGGTCGCCCCGTGCTTGCCGAGCTCGATGCGGGCGACCAGGCCCTTGTGCACCTCGTCCGGGCCGTCGGCGATGCGGACCGCCCGAGCGGCGGTCCATGCGCCGGACAGCGGGAAGTCGCTGGAGAGCCCGGCGCCGCCGTGGATCTGGATCGCGAAGTCGATGACCTGCTGGGCGACGTTCGGCGCTGCGACCTTGATCTGGCTGATCTCCGACAACGCCTCCAGCGGGCCGACCGTGTCGAGCTTCCACGCCGCGTGCAGGATCAGCAGGCGAGTTGCCTCGATCGCGATGCGCGCGTCCGCGATGCGTTCGCGGTTGCCGCCGAGATTGACCAGCGGCTTGCCGAACGCGGTGCGCGACAGGCCGCGCTCGCAGGCCAGGTGCAGGGCGCGCTCGGCCAGGCCGATCATGCGCATCGCGTGGTGGACCCGCCCCGGTCCGAGGCGGCCCTGGGCGATCTCGAAGGCGCGACCGGGGCCGGCGATCACGTTTCCCAGCGGCACCCGGACGTCGGTGAAGGAGACCTCGCCGTGGCCGAACGGCTCGTCGAAGAACCCCATCGTGTCCAGCATCCGCTCGACCTTCACTCCCGCGGCGTCGCGCGGGACGAGGACCATCGTGTGCTGGGCATAGCGGTGCGCGTCCGCGTCGGTCAGCCCCATCACGATCAGGACCTCGCAGTCGGGGTGCCCGACGCCGGTGGTCCACCACTTCCGGCCGTTGAGCACGACCTCGTCGCCGTCGACGACCGCGGTCAGCGCCATGTTCGTCGCGTCCGAGGACGCCACGTCGGGCTCGGTCATGGCGAAGGCGCTGCGGATCCGCCCGTCGAGGAGCGGGTCGAGCCAGCGGTCCTTCTGCTCCTGCGAGCCGTAGCGCAGCAGCACCTCGGCGTTGCCGCTGTCGGGGGCGTTGCAGTTGAAGACGTACGGCGCCAGGAACGACCACCCGGTCGCCTCGGCCACGGGTGCGTAGTCCACGTTGGTCAGCCCCGCGCCGCCGCGGGTGCCGTAGCGCTCGGCGTACGGCCCCTCGTGCCCGGCGGGGAGGAACAGGTTCCACAGGCCTTGTGCCCGTGCCTTGCGCTGCAGCTCACGGACCTCATCAGGCACCTGCCAGAGGTCCGCACCCGACCGGCGGGCATCGGCGGTGCGCCGGTGCAGCTCGTCCTCGACCGGCGCGATCTCGTCCCGGATGAACGTGCGTACGGCGTCGGTCAGCTCGGCCGCCCGCGGGGAGGGACTGAAATCCATGCCCCGACGATAGAAGGGGCGCGCTCGACCGGAATGCGAGACGGGGGATAGTCGTTAGCATAGGTAATGAGTTATGCTAACGATATGCCGACGATGACCCGCACCGCCGAGCTCGCCAGCGAGCTCCGGGTCGCGGTCATGCGCCTCGCCCGCCGGCTGCGCACCGAGCGCCCTGACACGGGCCTGAGCCTCACCCAGATCGCCACGCTCGGCACCATCGACCGCCACGGGTCGCTCACGCCGCGCGAGATCGCCGAGCACGAGCGGGTGCAGCCGCCGTCCATGACCCGCGTGCTGGCCGGTCTCGAGCAGCTCGGCCTCATCGTGCGCACCCCGCACGACCGCGACGGCCGCCAGCACCTCGTGTCGCTGACCAAGGCGGCCCAGGACCTGCTGCGCGAGGACAAGCGCCGCCGCGAGGCCTGGCTGGCCCAGCGGCTGGCCGAGCTGACCGTCGAGGAACGCGAGCTGCTCGCCGCGGCCGCGCCCATCATCGATCGGATCACCCGCACGTGAGCCCGACGTTCCGCTCGCTGCGCATCCGCAACTACCGCCTCTACGCCACCGGTGCGCTGATCTCCAACATCGGCACCTGGATGCAGCGCATCGCCCAGGACTGGCTGGTCCTCGAGCTCACCGACAACAACGGCATCGCGCTCGGCATCACCACCGGCCTGCAGTTCCTGCCGATGCTGCTCGTCGGTCCCTGGGCCGGCTCGCTCGCCGACCGCTACTCCAAGCGCCAGCTGCTGATCCTCACGCAGGCCTTCATGGGGGTCGTCGGCGCCTTCCTCGGCCTGCTGGTCATCACCGACATCGTGAAGGTGTGGCACGTCTTCGTGCTCGCCGGCCTGCTCGGCATCGGTGCCGCCGTCGACGCTCCGGCCCGGCAGTCGTTCGTCATCGAGATGGTCGGTGCCGACGACGTGTCCAACGCGGTCGGGCTCAACAGCGCGTCGTTCAACCTCGGCCGCGTCATCGGCCCGGCGCTGGCCGGCTTCCTGATCGTGCTGTTCGGCACCGGCCCGGTCTTCCTCATCAACGCGGCGTCCTACATCGCGGTGATCCTCGCGCTGCGCGCGATGCGGGTCGCCGACCTGCAGTCCGCGCCCCGGATGGAGCGCGGGAAGGGGCAGGTGCGCGAAGGCATCCGCTACGTCCGGCGCCGACCCGACCTGATGCTCGTCATGGTGATCATCTTCTTCGTCGGGACGTTCGGGCTGAACTTCCAGATGACCTCCGCCCTGATGGCGACCGAGGTCTTCGGCAAGGGCGCCGCCGAGTACGGCCTGCTCGGCTCGGTGCTGGCGATCGGCTCGCTGTCCGGCGCGCTGCTGGCCGCACGCCGTGGTCGTCCGCGGCTCCGGCTCGTCGTCCTGTCCGCCGTGGCGTTCGGCATGGTGGAGATCGTGGCCGGGCTGATGCCGACGTACATCTCGTTCATCGCGCTTGCTCATCCCGATCGGGCTGTGCCAGATGACGCTGCTCAACGCCGCGAACGCCACCGTGCAGCTCGGGGTCGACCCGATCATGCGGGGCCGGGTGATGGCGCTCTACATGGCGGTGCTGATGGGTGGCACGCCGTTCGGGGCGCCGCTGGTCGGCTTCGTCGCCGAGACGTTCGGCCCACGGTGGAGCCTCATCGCCGGCGGCCTGATCTCGGCCGGGGCGGCGATCATCGCGGCCCTGCTGCTCGCCCGCCGCGAGGGCCTCCAGGTGCGCGGCGAGCTGATCCACCTGCCGCGGCACCGGGTCCGCGCGGAGGCGCTCGCCGACCGGGCCCAGCAGGCCTGACCGCAACACCCTGGCGGCCCGAGGTCCCGGCCGCCAGGATGGGCCCATGAAGCCCGACGCCTTCCTCGAGCACCTGCGCGCCGACGCCGACCGGATGGCCGACCTGGCCGGTCGCGACCTGGACGCCGAGGTGCCGCCGTGTCCCGGCTGGGACGTCCGCGAGGTGATGACGCACACCGGCGCCGTCTACTCCCACAAGGTCGCCTGCATGCGCAAGGGCGCGCGACCCGAGGACGACGACTGGCTGCGTGAGCCGGCTGACGGCGAGGACCTCGTCAGCTGGTTCCGCACCCGCCTCGAGGAGCTCGTGACCGAGCTGGAGGAGCGCGGCCCGGACGCGCCTGCCTTCACGTGGTACGAGCCGCAGCAGAACGTCGAGTTCTGGTATCGCCGGATGGCGCAGGAGACCGTCGTGCACCGGGTCGATGTGGAGAGCGCGTTCGACCAGGTGACCCACGTCGACGACGAGCTGGCCGTCGACGGCATCGACGAGGTGCTCGACTGGTTCCTCGCCTACCAGGCCGACGACGTGGGTCCGGACGGCCCGGGGCGCGGCACCGTCGCCGTCCGCACCGGTGACCACATCTGGCGGGTCCACCTCCTCCCCGACGATGTCGAGCTGTCCCGCGAGCCCGGCGCGTGCGACGCGGTGGTCAGCGGCGAGCCGTCGGAGCTGCTGCTCTGGCTGTGGGGCCGTCGGCCCGACTCCGCCGTGAGCCGCGAGGGTGACGAGGACGTGCTGGCCGGACTGCGCGAGCGGTTGCGCATCGTCACCGCAGTGACCCAGCGCGACGTCGGTCGACCAGGACGGGCCGATGACGTCGTACGACGTGATCGTCGCCGGGCTCGGCGGGTTCGGCAGTGCCGCCGCCGCGCACCTCGCCGCCCGGGGCCAGCGCGTGCTCGGCCTGGACCAGTACCCGCCGGCGCACGCGAACGGCGCCAGCCACGGCGAGACCCGCATCGTGCGGCAGGCCTACTTCGAGGGCACCGGCTACGTGCCGCTGCTCCGGCGGGCCTACGAGCTGTGGGACGAGCTGGGCGCGGACGGCGAGCCGTTGCTCACGCGAACGGGCGGGGTCTTCCTCGGGCGGCCCGGCAGCCGCGTCTTCGACGGCAGCCTCGCGTCGGCCCAGCGGTGGGAGCTGGAGCACGAGGTGCTCGACCCGGCCGAGGTGACCCGGCGCTTCCCGGCGATGCGGCCGCCGGACGGAACGGCAGCACTCTTCGAGCCCGCGGCCGGGTTCGTCTCGCCGGAGCGGGCCGTCCTGGCGCATCTCGCCGTCGCTGCTCGACACGGTGCCGAGCTGCGCCACGACGAGCCGGTCGAGTCGTGGTCCGCGACCGCCGGCGGGGTGCAGGTGCGGACCGGCCCGCGGTACCGCCGAGGCCGGTCACCTGGTGCTGGCGCCGGGCCGGTGGGCGGTGGAGCTGTTGGCCGACCTCGCTCTGCCGCTGCGGGTGGAGCGCCGGGTGATGCACTGGTTCGACCCGCCGGGCGGCGTCGACGCCTTCCGGCCCGGGCGCTTCCCGGTGTGGATCTGGGACCGCGACGACGGCACCGCGCCGTACGGCGTGCCGGCCGTGGGCGCTGCTGACGGCGGGGTCAAGACGTCGGTGCACTACTCACCGGACCGGCCAGCAGCGGACTGGACCCCGGCCGAGGTGGCGGCGATGCTCGCGCCCCTGCTGCCCGGGTTGGGCGACCGCCACCTGCGCGCTGTCGACTGCACCTACACCCTCACGCCCGACGAGGACTTCGTCGTCGGCCGCCATCCCGGTCACGACAACGTGCTGGTCGCCTGCGGATTCTCCGGGCACGGCTTCAAGTTCACCCCCGTCCTCGGCGAGGTGCTCGCCCAGCTCGTCGTCGACGGGTCGTCGCCGCTCTCGCTCGAGCAGTTCGACCCGCTGCGGTTCGGGTGAGGCTCTTCGTCGCACTGGCGCCGCCGGAGGACGTCCTGGCCGATGTCGCCGCCGCACTCGGGCCGGCTCGCACGCTGCAGCCCGACCTGCGGTGGATCCCGGTCGAGCGCTGGCACCTGACCCTCGCGTTCTACGGCGAGGTGCCCGACGAGTCGCTGGCCGGCGTCATCGAGATGGTGGAGCGGAAGCTGTCGCGTCGCCCACTGCCCGGGCCGGTCGAGCTGTCCTTCTCGGGGAGCGGTCAGTTCTCGCGGCGCGCGCTGTGGGTCGGGGTCCACGGGGACCTGGACCGGTTGCGCGCGCTGGCGAAGTCGGTCAACACCGACCGGCGGCCCTACCGCCCGCACCTCACGGTGGCCCGGCTGCGCGGCGGCCAGGACGCGACCCGCGCGGCCGAGGTGCTGTCGTCGTACGCCGGTCCGGTGTGGCGCGCCGACGAGGTCCATCTGGTGCGGTCGTTCCTGGGACCTCGCCCGAGGTACGAGACCGTGAGCAGCTGGCCGGTCACCGGCCCGGCGCCGGAGAGCTAGGGTCGCGGCCGTGGACCCCCGAACGCGCCGCGCGGTCGTGCTGGTGGCGCTGGTCGCGCTGGTGCTCGTCGTCGTGATCGGCGCCCTCGCCTACCCACCCCGCCACGATCATGCAACGTGGCAAAGTACGGCGACACACGCTGCGGGTGCTTCGGCGTCGGAGCATGTTGATCTACGGTGAGAACGATCACCCACCGCCACCTTCAGGAGTTCGCTGTGGACCGTCTCGCCGTGCAAAGGCTCCTGTCCGGTCGCTCTGCCATCTCCAAGCGGCAGGAGGCCAACAACCTGGCCCGCATCTGGTCGCGCCCCCGTCCGTTCGGCCGGCACGCGCGCTCCGCCTGACCTCCGACCCGCGTCTACGACCCCGTCAAGCTGACCACCGCTGCAGGTGTCGTTTCTGAGCCGACCTTCAGCGAGCCCGCCGATGTCGGGGACTTCTATCGCTGGGACGGAACCCAGTACCACTACAACTGGAAGACGGACAAGGCGATGGCGGGCATGGTCTACCGACTCACTGTGAGGTTGGAAGACGGAACCAGTCACTACGTCGACATCGCACTGCGCTAGCTGTGTTCGCGGGAGGTCAGCCCCGGGGTGGGTGGGCTGGCCTCCCGGCCGTATCCCGCCGCTACCAGGCGTAGGCCTCGGGGGCGGCGCCGCCGGGGCCGGGGAAGATCTCGTCCAGCTGGGCGAGCACGTCCTTGGTCAGCCGGACCTTCAGGGCCCGCATCGACCCCTCCAGCTGCTCCATCGTGCGCGGCCCGATGATCGGCGCGGTCACCGCCGGCTGCGCGAGCAGCCAGGCGAGCCCCACGTCGGCGGGCTGCTCGCCGAGCTCGTCGCAGAGGTCCTCGTAGGCCTTGATGGCCTTGCGGTTCTCCTTCAGCGTGTCCTTCGCGCGACCCGTCGAGCCGGCGCTTGCCCTGCTCGGTCTTGCGGATGATGCCGCCGAGCAGGCCGCCCTGCAGCGGCGACCACGGGATGACGCCGAGGCCGTAGTCCTGACAGGCGGGCAGCACCTCGAGCTCGACGTCGCGCACGAGCAGGTTGTAGATGGACTGCTCGCTGACCAGGCCGGTCGAGTGCCGCCGCCGGGCCGCCTCCATGCCCTTCGCGATGTGCCAGCCCGCGTGGTTGGACGAGCCGACGTAGAGCACCTTGCCCTGCTGACGCAGGATGTCGAACGCCTCCCAGATCTCGTCCCACGGAGTGCGCCGGTCGACGTGGTGCATCTGGTAGAGGTCGAGGTAGTCGGTCTGCAGCCGGCGCAGCGACCCTTCGCAGGCGAGCCGGATGTTGCGCGCGGACAGGAACGTGTCGTTGGGCCAGTCGCTCATCGAGCCGTAGAGCTTGGTCGCGATGACGGTCTTCTCCCGACGGCCACCGCCCTGCGCGAACCACCGACCGACGATCTGCTCGGTGACGCCCTCGCCCTTCTTCCAGCCATAGACGTTGGCGGTGTCGAAGAAGTTGATGCCGAGGTCGAGAGCCCGGTCCATGATCGCGTGCGAGTCCTCCTCGGAGGTCTCGGGCCCGAAGTTCATGGTGCCGAGGCAGAGCCGGCTGACGGAGAGGCCGCTGCGGCCGAGGTGGGTGTAGTCCATGCGCTGAGCCTCCCCCACAAACCTGCCTGCGCAACATCTAGGCTCCAGCGGTGACGTCTCCGCCCCGCGACCGGTCGGCCTCGCCTCGCGATCTGCGCAACGCCGCGGTTGCCACCGGGGTCGTGTTCGGGGTGAGTGGTGCGGTCTTCGCGACGTGGGTCTCGCGGCTGCCGGCGGTCCGGGACCGCCTCGACGCCGGGACGGCTGAGCTCGGGCTGGCGCTTCTCTGCATCGGCCTCGGCTCGCTGTTCACGATGCCGTTCACGGGCAAGCTGTGCGCGCGGTTCGGCAGTCGCAGCATCGTGCTGGCCACCGCGCTGCCGTGCTGCGCGATGTTGGCCCTGCTGGCGCACGTCCCTTCTGTTGTCCTGCTGGCCGTCGCGCTGTTCCTGTGGGGCGCGTTCTACGGAGCGTGGGACGTCGCGATGAACGTGCACGGCAGCGCCGTCGAGCTCCGGGCCGGGCGCGCCTGGATGCCGCGCTACCACGCCGCCTGGAGCATCGGCGGCATCACCGGCGCCGGCATCGGCGTGCTGGCCGCCGGGATCTCCATCCCCGTCGACGTGCACTTCGGTGGGATGGCGGCCCTGCTCGCGATCACCGTGCTGGTAGCCAGTCGCAGGTTCGTCCCCGACCGCGTCGCTTGACGACCGGAAGAGCCGTGATCCCGGGGCGAGCAAGGCTCCCCGAGACCGGCTTCTCACGAAGTCATTGGTGGCCGTGGGCCTGCTCACCGCGTGCGCCACCTGCATCGAGGGAGCTGCAGCCGACTGGATCGCGCTCTATCTGACCGACGACCGCGGAGCCGAACCGTCAGCGGCATCCGGCGGCTATGCCGTCTTCGCCGTCGCCATGGCGGCAAGCCGCCTCGTGGGCACCAACGTGATCGAGCGCTTCGGCCGGGCAAGGGCGGTGCGCGGCGCAGGGATGCTGACCTTTGCGGGCATCGTCATCACCCTGGCTGCGCCCGGGATTGTGGGCTCGTACGTCGGGGTGCTGCTCTGGGGGGCGGGGGTCGCCGTGGTGTTCCCGGCGGCGATGAGCCGGGGTGGTGAGACCCCCGGGCGGCCAGCGGATGCCATCGCGGCCGTATCGACAATTGGCTACGGCGGCTTCCTGCTCGGCCCACCGATGGTCGGCATCCTGGCCGACCACATCGGTCTCGGCGCTGCGCTCTACTCGCTGCTTGGCCTCGCTGCGGGCATCATCGGACTGAGCGCAGCTGCCGCGCCCCGACGAAGCAACGTGGCGGCGACGGTGGGTCCCCCGGCCGATAGGGCAGGCTGAGTGCATGCCCGACGACCTGGGCGACGCCCTCGCGGCGCTGCGCCCCCTGCTGCTCGACGAGAAGGCACTCGTCCGGGCCGTGGCGGCCGGGCGCCGGCGCAACGAGCGGCCCCGGTGGGAGCGCGTGGAGCTGCGTCCCGTCGACCTGAAATCGGGTCGCCGGCTGCAGATCGTGACCTCCGGCAGCGGCGCTCCGGTCACCCGCAACGAGGACTACGGCCCCGCCGCCGACCAGGCGGTTGACGAGCTGCTGGCCGACTCGTTCGGGAACTGGCACGTCCAGACGACCACCGAGACCCTGCAGCTGCGGGTCACCAAGAAGGGCGCGGCACAGCTGCACCGGGCGCCGAACGTCGACTCCCAGCACACCGGGCACGACCGCGACAAGCCGCACCTCATCGACCCCGGCGACCCGCTGTTCACCGTGCTCGGTGCCGGTGCGAGCAAGCGGCGCCAGGTCGATGCGTTCCTTCGCGTGCTTGCGGCTGCGGTGGACGACGCGGGCCTGCCGACCGACCGTCCGCTGTGTGTCGTCGACCTCGGGTGCGGCAACGCCTACCTGACCTTCGCGGCCTACCGCTACCTCAGCGAGCGAGGTGACGTCGAGCTCGTCGGGGTCGACCTGCGCGAGGAGGCGCGGGATCGCAACACGGCCATCGCCGCGGACCTCGGCTGGTCCGACCACGTGCGCTTCGAGGCGGCTCGATCCTGGACACCACCTCCAGCCCGCTTATGTCCGAGACGATCCGCAGAGGTACCCGCACGGTTCTTCGGACCGGGGGAACGGGGGTGGACGTCGTACTGGCGTTGCATGCGTGCGACACCGCGACCGACGACGCGCTGGCGCAGGCGGTCCGCTGGGAGGCGCCTCTGGTGCTCGCCGCGCCGTGCTGCCATCACGACCTGCAGCGCCAGCTGAGGTCCACGCCGCCGCCCGCGCCCTACGGCCTGCTCACGCAGCACCCGATCCTTCGCGAGCGCTTCGGCGACGCGCTCACCGACGCGTTTCGTGCGGCGCTTCTCCGCCGCGTGGGCTACCGCGCCGACGTCATCCAGTTCGTGGACGCGGAGTACACCCCGCGCAACACGATGATCCGGGCGGTACGCCGAGCGGCGCCGCCCGATCGCGATGCCGGCGACGAGTACGACGAGATGGTGCGTGCCTGGGGGGTCACGCCCTATCTGCAGACCCTGCTCGTCGATGCCGACGGCTAGCGTCGCTGCCGCGCTGATCTCGCTCGCGGTGGCCACCGGCGCTGCCCCCGGCCCGACGGTGCTGTTCCGGCTGCAGGACCCCGCCCTGCGAGGAGTCCAGCGGCCTGGCCGTCTCGCAGCTGCACGACGGCGTGGTGTGGTCACACCCGGACGGCGGGGACGTGGCCGAGGTGATGGCGGTCGACGGTCGCGGCAGGACGGTCGCCACGGTGCGGCTGCGCGGCGTGGACCCCTACGACCCCGAGGCGCTCGCACCCGGGAGCACGCCCGACGGGCGACCGGCCCTGTTCCTCGGCGACATCGGCGACAACCGGGCTCGCCGCCCGGACATCTCGGTGTTCCGGTTCGCCGAGCCGCGACGGCTGGCCGACCAGACCGTCGCACGGACGTGGTGGCAGCTCGCCTACCCGGACGGGCCCAAGGACGCGGAGGCCCTGCTCGTCGACCCGCGCGACGGCCGCATCTGGATCGCCACGAAGGACGTGTTCGGCGGCGGTCTCTACCGGGCCCCGCGCCGGCTGCGGACCGATCGCGTCAACACGCTCGAACGCATCGGTGACGTGCCCGGCCTGGTCACCGACGGCGCGTTCCTGCCGGACGGGCGGTTCGTGCTGCGCTCCTACACGATGGCCTACCTGTACGACGGGCCGAACCGGCTCAGCGCTCGCTCGGCTGCTGCCTGACCAACCGCAGGGCGAGTCGCTGGCCGTCGACGGCGACCGGTTGCTGGTCGGCAGTGAGGGCAGGAAGTCCGCGGTCTACTCCGTGCCGCTGCCGGGCGGCGACCCGAGCCCGGAGGCATCGGCCTCGGCGTCGGGAAGCGCCTCGGCTCCCGCAGCGGAGACGGGAAACCGCGCCCGCCCCGACAGCGGTGTCTCGTGGGCGGCGGTGGGGCTGAGCCTGCTGGGGGCGGCCGTCGTGGCGGCCGCACTGGCGCTGACTGCTCCGCCGCCGGGGCCGACCTAGGCGCTGACCGCAGGGCTGGCCGGTGCGGCGAAGCGGCTCCGCCCGCCGATCCGCACGCCGATCGCGGCGAGCGCCAGCAGCGCGGGTACGACGAGGAACGCCTTGTGCAGCCCGATCTGGTCGGCCAGCGCGCCCAGCGCGAACGGGCCGACCCCGATGGCGAGGGCCACCGCCAGCGACGCGCGCGCCGAGGCCAGGTCGGGCCGCCCCTCGGCGGCGTCGATCGCTCGCGCGATCCCGAGCGGGTAGTGCAGGGCGACACCCAGACCGCAGATCATCAGCCCGGCGATCGCGAGCGGGGCCCAGGTGCTCGCCCAGAACACGGCGAAGCCCGCGGCGGCCACCGCGAGCGCCGCGTAGAGCATCGGGTCCACGCCGAACCGCAGCGCGAGCCGGCCACCGACCAGCCGGCCGACGAACATGCCGGCCACCAGGCCGGTGAGTGCTGCGGACGCGGCGCCCGGCCCGAGCCCGTCGCGGCTGCGCAGGATGTCAGCGGCCCACAGCGTCAGGCAGAACTCACAGGCGATGCAGGCGGCCAGCACGCCCCACCCGATCCAGTAGCGGGTGGGCAGCCGGGTCGACCCGTCGTGGTGCTGGGGCACCTCGCGCGGGGCCGGGATGTGGGTGCGGCCGAGCGCCACGACCAGCGCGGCGACGAGCACGAGGACGAAGAGCAGGCCCGCCCGCCAACCGAGGCCGGTGAGCACCGCGAGGCCGACGAGCAGCGGCGCGACGATCCCGGCGGCTGCTGCGGTGGCGTTCGCCTCACTGATCGCGGCCGGGCCGCCCGCGCCGTGGTGCTCCATCAGGGTGGGTGCGACAGCAGTGACGGTGAAGGACCCACCGAGCGAGCCGAGGAAGGCGCCGGTCAGCGTCAGCGGCCAGGGCGGTCGTCGAGACGTAGGCGACGGCGCCGAGGCAGACGATCGCCAGGCCACCCCACAGCGCCGTGGCCCGCCCCCATCGCCGCACGATGGCCGCCGTCGTCGTACCCGCGACCAGCGCGCCGACGGCAAGGGCGGTGCCGTGCAGACCCGACAGGGTGCGGCTGATGTCCTGCTCCTCGCGCAGCAGCGGGACGGTGGGCCCGAAGCCGTAGAGGAAGTAGCCGTAGACGCCGAGCTGCAGGTAGACGAGCCAGGTCAGGCGGTCGCGGCGAAGCTGGGCCACCTCAGGACAGCTGCGGTACGACGTGGTCGATGCACGCCGTCAAGGCCTCGACGTCGGCCGGCTCGACAGCAGGGAACATCGCGATGCGCAGCTGGTTGCGGCCGAGCTTGCGATAGGGCTCGGTGTCGACGATCCCGTTGGCCCGCAAGGCCTTCGCGATGTCGGCAGCGTCGATCGCGTCGTCGAAGTCGATCGTCGCCACGACGTTGGAGCGCTGCGACGGATCGGTCACGAACGGCGTGGCGTAGGGGGACTTCTCGGCCCAGTGTGTAGAGACGCCCGGCGGAGTCGGCGGTGCGCTCGGTCGTCCAGCGCAGGCCGCCCTGCGCGTTGAACCAGTCGAGCTGCTCGGCGAGCAGGAAGAGGGTGGTGAGCGCAGGTGTGTTGTAGGTCTGGTCGAGTCGCGAGTTGTCGATCGCGATCTGCAGGTCGCTGAACGCGGGAACCCAACGGCCGCGTGGCGTGCACCTGCGACACCCGCTCGATCGCGGCCGGTGACATCAGGGCGAGCCAGAGCCCGCCGTCGGAGCCGAACGACTTCTGCGGGGCGAAGTAGTAGGCGTCGGTCTCGGTGACGTCGACCGGCAAGCCACCTGCGCCGGAGGTCGCGTCGACGAGGACGAGCGCGTCGCCGTCGGCGCCGGCCACCCGGCGTACGGGCATCGCAACGCCGGTCGACGTCTCGTTGTGGGTGAGCGCGTAGACGTCGACACCCGCCTCGGCAACCGGCTGCGGGTGGGTGCCGGGCTCGGACGTGATGACCGTCGGGTCGCCGAGGAACGGCGCGGCCTTCGCGGCGGCGGCGAACTTCGAGGAGAACTCGCCGAAGGAGACGTGCTGTGACCGCTCCCGGATCAGGTTGAACAGGGCGATGTCCCAGAACGCGGTGGTGCCGCCGTTGCCGAGCACGACTTCGTAGCCGGCCGGCAGCGAGAACAGGTCAGCGAGACCGGTGCGCACCCGTCGTACGACGTCCTTGACCGTCGCCTGCCGGTGCGATGTGCCGAGGTAGCTCGCGCCCGTGGCGGCCAGTGCGGCGATCGCCTCGGGTCGCACCTTGGACGGGCCCGAGCCGAACCGGCCGTCGGACGGGCGCAGGTTCTCGGGGATGACGATGTCGCGAGGGTCGGTCATGTCAGCGCCACCCCGCGACGTCCTGGGGCTTGCGCGGGCCCTCGCCGATGTAGCGCGCCGCGGGGCGGATCAGCCGTCCGGTGCGCTTCTGCTCGAGGATGTGGGCCGACCAGCCGGCCGTGCGCGCGCACGCGAACATCGGGGTGAACATGTGCGGCGGCACCTCGGCGAAGTCGAGGACGACGGCGGCCCAGAACTCGACGTTGGTCTCGAGCACCCGGTCGGGCCGGCGTGCGCGCAGCTCGGTCAGCGCGGCCTTCTCCAGCGCGGCCGCCACCTCGTAGCGCGGGGCGCCGAGCTCGTGCGCCGTGCGGCGCAGCACGCGGGCTCGCGGGTCCTCGGCGCGGTAGACGCGGTGGCCGAAGCCCATCAGCCGCTCGCCGCGGTCGAGCACACCCTTGACGTAGGCGTCGGCGTCGCCGGTCTCCTCCACGCCTTCGAGCATGTGCAGCACCCGTGACGGCGCGCCGCCGTGCAGCGGTCCCGACATCGCGCCGACAGCGGCGGACAGGCAGGCGGCGACATCGGCACCGGTGGACGCGACGACGCGCGCGGTGAAGGTGGAGGCGTTCATGCCGTGCTCGGCCGCCGACGTCCAGTAGGCGTCGATCGCCTGGACGTGACGCGGGTCGGGCTCGCCGCGCCAGCGGATCATGAACCGCTCGACGATCGTCTGCGCCTTGTCGATCTCGGCCTGCGGCACCATCGGCAGCCCGATTCCGCGCGCCGACTGGGCCACGAAGCTCAGGGCCATCACCGAGGCGCGGGCGAGGTTGTCGCGGGTCTCGTCGTCGTCGATGTCGAGGAGCTGGCGGAAGCCCCACGCCGGGGCGAGCATCGCGAGCGCGCTCTGCACGTCGACCCGCACGTCGCCGGAGTGCACGGGAAGCGGGAACGGCTCGGCGGGGGGAAGGCCGGGGTTGAACTCGTTGTCGACGAGCAGGCCCCAGACGTTGCCGTAGGACACCTGGCCGACCAGGTCCTCGATGTCCACGCCGCGGTAGCGCAGCGCGCCGCCCTCCTTGTCCGGCTCGGCGATCTCGGTCTCGAAGGCGATGACGCCTTCGAGACCGGGCTTGAAGTCGGAGGGGCTGCTGCTCACTGGCGCGGACTCCTTCGTGCGGACATGCGACGAGCTGGATCGTGGGGACCGGGCCCATTCTCCCCCGGCTGCGCGGCCGTTGTCGCATCGGGCGTGCCAGAGTGCCGGTGTGGATGGTGGTGCAGCTGGCGATGTGGATACCCGAGGATCTCCCCGGGCCGCGCCCGGACCCGGCAGCGATGCGCAAGGTCTACGCGCTCGGCGGTCTGCACGAGGCAGATGTCGCGGCCGACCCGGTCGAGCAGTTCCGGCGGTGGTTCGACGACGCGGTGGCCGCCGGCTTGCCGGAGCCCAACGCGATGGTCCTCGCCACCAGCTCGCCGGACGGGGTGCCGTCGGCGCGGACGGTGCTGCTCAAGGGCAGCGACGGCGACGGGTTCGTCTTCTTCACCAACCGCGGCTCGGCCAAGGGGCGCGACCTGGCGGCCAACCCGCGCGCGGCGCTGGTCTTCCCGTGGCACCCGCTCGAGCGGCAGGTCCGGGTCACCGGCGAGGTGCGGCCGGTCGACGACGACGAGGCGGCGCGCTACTTCGCGACCCGGCCCCGGGAGTCGCAGCTGGGCGCCTGGGCCAGCGACCAGTCGGCGGTGATCGACGGACGCGAGGTTCTCGAGGACCGGTTCGCCGTGGCAGAGCAGCGGTGGCCGGAGGGTACGGCGGTGCCGCCGCCCCCGTCGTGGGGTGGCTACCGGGTGGTGCCCGATGAGGTGGAGTTCTGGCAGGGCCGGGCCGGACGCATGCACGACCGGCTGCGCTACCGCCGTACCGGCGACGGCTGGGCGCTGGAGCGGCTCGCCCCTTGTCGAGCAGCCCCTATCCAGGATTGGATAGCCTCGAGCGTCGCTGCCGACCGCTTCAGCATCCGATCCTGTGAATGGGTCCGGACAGCAGCGACCCGCGGGCCAAGTGCGCGGAGGGGACATGTCCTCTGCGGCCCGCGGGTCGGGTGACTGCCATAATTTCGCCGGCCACGACGGCCGGTGAACCGGAGTCGGCGGCTAGCTGGCAGCCACCTCACGTGTCCTAGATGTACTCAAAGTCTTGGACCACCTCCCTTCCGTGTACTCAACGGTACGGCGCGGAGCCGTCCCGCACAACGACAATTGGCGGGCGCCGCCGATCGGCGCGACCCGCCGGTCAGGTCAGGACCGACGCGGCGACCCGCAGGTCGGCCACCAGCCCGGCGTACGCCGCGTCCCGGTCGTCGGCCCGCAGCACCGCCGACGGGTGGATCGTCACGAGGAACTGGCGCGGTCCCAGGCTGGTCTCCCGCTCCATCAGTGCGCCGCGGTCCTTCGTGACCCGGATCGCGGAGCCGAGCAGCGCCTTCGTGGCGGTGGCGCCGAGGCAGACGATGACGTCCGGGTCCACGAGCCGCAGCTCCTCGACGAGCCACGGCCGGCAGGCCGTGATGTGCCGCATGTCCGGCGTCTGATGGATGCGCCGCTTGCCGGGTCCGGCCTGGGTGAACCGGAAGTGCTTGACCGCGTTGGTGCGATAGGTGACGGCGCGATCGATGCCGGCCTCGTCGATGGCCTTCACGAGCAGCCGGCCGGCCGGACCGACGAACGGCTGACCCTGGCGGTCCTCCTGGTCGCCCGGCTGCTCGCCGACCAGGACCACCCGCGCTGTCGTCGGCCCCGCGGAGAACACCGTCTGCGTCGCGTTCTCCCAGAGCTCGCAGCCCCGGCAGCCTTGGGCCGCCTCCCGCAGCTGGGTGATGCCCGCGCCCTCGGGGACGAAGTCCGCTGCGCTCACAGGCCTTGGGTGCCCGGCCGACCCGCTGTGAAAACGGGCCTGGCGCCGGTGCGCGACAATGCGGGGGTGAGCGACCTGATCGACACCACCGAGATGTACCTCCGCACCGTCTTCGAGCTGGAGGAAGAGGGTGTGGTGCCGCTGCGCGCGAGGATCGCCGAGCGGCTGGGCCAGTCCGGTCCGACGGTGTCGCAGACGGTCGCCCGGATGGAGCGCGACGGGCTGATCACCGTCGAGGGCGACCGCCATCTCGAGCTGAGCGACCACGGCCGGTCGCTGGCCACCCGCGTCATGCGCAAGCACCGGCTGGCCGAGTGCCTGCTCGTCCAGGTGATCGGCCTGGACTGGGAGCTCGTGCACGAGGAGGCCTGCCGGTGGGAGCACGTGATGTCCGAGACGGTCGAGCGCAAGCTGCTCGAGGTGCTCGGCCACCCCACCACCTCGCCGTACGGCAACCCGATCCCCGGGCTGGCCGAGCTGGGCGAGACCGGCGGCGCGTCCCCCGGCCTCGACGGGCTGGTGACCCTGGACCAGGTTCCGGCCCAGGACGGGGCCACGGTCGTCGTACGCCGGCTCGCCGAGCCGTTGCAGACCGACACGGTGCTGATGTCGAGGCTGCGGCGGGCGGGCGTGCAGCCCGGCGAGGTCATCACGGTGGCCGCCTCGGCCGGCGGGCTGCTGGTCGGCTGCGCCGGGGAGACCACCGAGATCAGCGCGGCGGTGGCCTCGCACGTCTTCGTGACCGCGTCCTGACCGGGCGGACAGCCGGGGCCCGGTATGCCCGGGTTTCTGGCGTCTGACACGCCAAATGGACCCCCGGTTTGGCTGCCTATGTGATGGTCCCGTAATCTGCTCGGCGCTGCTCCGGAAACCCGGAGTGGCGCACGGCCGGCCGCCTAGTCCTGCCCCGTCCGTGCAGCACACCGATTCCCGTCTGGCAGGAGCGGGGGACCCACTTTTGTGGGCCCTCAGGGGTCCTTTGGGGTGAAGCCGACTAGGTCAGGCCGTGATGGCTGACCGTGGCGGCCGGGCAACTCCCGCCCGAACCCGACAGCTCACCTCGTAGGCGTGGGAGAGGAACACGGCTTGTCCCACAAGCACCGCCGACCTAGCAAGATCTCGCGCATCAGCCGCCAACCCCTGAACATCGGCATGGCCGCCGGCGTTGCGGGCACGGTGGCCGTCACCGGAACCCTGGTCGCTTCGGCCGCTCCGGTCCCGACCGCGGCATCTGAGACGAAGCACGCCTCGGTCAGCCCTGCCGCCAGCTTGGCCACCATCTCCAAGGACCACGCCGCCCAGCGAGCACTCGAGGCTCAGTTCGATGCGCAGCGTGCGGCCGCGGCCAAGAAGCTCGCGGCCAAGAAGGCGAAGGCCGCAGCCGCCAAGCGGGCTGCCGCCAAGCGGGCCGCACTGCGTGCTGCGGAGGCCCGCAAGAAGGCCGCCTCGCGTTCCAACAGCTTCGGCCGCACCGACGAGCGGATGTCCCGCAGCGCCGCCAACGTGCTCTCGATCGCGGCCGCACAGTCCGGCGACCGATACGCGTACGGCGGGACCGGACCGGACTCGTTCGACTGCTCCGGGTTCACGCAGTACGTGTTCGGCAAGGTCGGCATCTCGTTGCCGCACTCGTCCGGGGCGCAGCGCTCGATGGCGCGTCGCATCTCCTCCCCGCAGCCGGGCGACCTGGTGTTCGTCCACAACGGCGGCGGCGGCAGCGTCAGCCACGTCGCGATCTACGCCGGCAACGGCTACTGGTACGAGGCGTCCAACCCCTCCACCGGGGTCGGCAAGCACCGCGCCTGGTCCTCGAACGTGTCCTACGGGCGCGTCCTCTAGGGCAGAGCGACCCACGCACGTGGGCTGATATCCCCCCCGTCAGCCCACCAAGAGACCCCGGAGCCACCCCCCGGCTCCGGGGTCTCGCTCTGCCTGCCACCCGACCCCCCTCCCCTCCCATCCCCGGTGATCATGCGTTCCGCGCGAACCCGCAGGAACTGCATGATGCACTGGCATATGGGTGACGGCAACCGGGTGATGTCTGCCACGTCAACCGTTGTCCGGTGGCGTTTCCGTGATCCGTTTGTGATACTTCCGGAGCCGCCTCACTCGTCGTGGGGCGGTGTTTCGCGTGTGGACGCCAAGTCCTGCCGCGCACGCGAGCTTCCTCAACATCACAACGGCAGGAGTGGGGGACCCAAGATCGGGCCCTCCGGGGCCTAGGGGTGAAGCCGCCGTACCAGGTGGCCGGGCGAACTCCCGTCCGAACCCGACAGCTGACCTCACAGGCGTGGGAGAGGGTTCTCGTTGTCCACGCTGTCTGTTTCCGTGCGCCCCCATCGGGTGCGCCACCTCCTTCGGGCGCTCGCGGTCGCACTGATCGCCGGAGCCTTGCTCCTCATCGGCGGGGTCTCTCCCGTCGCGGCCGCGCCGCCGCGCGCGGTCACGAAGACCCCGTCCCTCGAGTACGGCGACCAGAGCGCTGCCGTCAGCTGGGTCCAGCGCAAGCTGCACATCAGCCCGAGCTCGGGCTACTTCGGCCCGCGCACGAAGGCCGCCGTGAAGCGCTTCCAGCACCGTTCCGGACTGCCCCGCACCGGGATGGTCGGCCGGCGGACGTGGAAGGCGCTCGGCGTACGGCCGTCGTCCACGTCACGTGTCGAGTCGAGTGCGGCGTCGCGCTCCGCGGCCGGCTCGAGGCGGGACGCTCTCGTCCTGCGGATCGCGGCGAAGCAGAAGGGCAAGCCCTACCGCTACGGCGCCAGGGGCCCCGGTTCCTTCGACTGCTCGGGGTTCGTCGGCTACGTCTACAGCAAGGCCGGCGTCTCGCTGCCGCGCACCTCGGGTGCGATCCGGGCCAAGGCGCGGCGGATCAGTGCGGCGCAGGCCCGGCCCGGCGACCTGGTGTTCGTGCAGCGGCACGGTCGCGTGTCGCACGTGGCGATCTACGCCGGCCACGGCCGCTGGTGGGAGGCGTCGAACTCCTCGCGCCCCGTCGGCAAGAACAAGGCCTGGACGCGCAGCGTCTCCTACGGGCGCGTCTAGACGTCTCGACCCCAGCGCTCAGAGGCGCCCTCCACCCGCGTCGGGTGGAGGGCGCCTTCGCGCAGCTAGTCGCGTGCCGCGAGCAGGCGCTTCATCCGGGAGATCTCGACCCGCTGGTCGGAGTCCATGTGCTGAGCGAGCTGAAAGACCTGTGACTCCTGACCACCCTGGCCGCCGCCCAGGAGCTGATCGACCATGACGACCGCGCCCTCGTGGTGACGGATCATGTACTGCAGGAACAGCGTCTCGAACCGCTTCCCTGCGAGCCGATCTCGAGTTGCGCGAGCTCCTCGGCGGTGAGCATTCCGGGCATCAGCTCGGCGTGCCCGGCTCCGTGATGGGCGTGCGCGCCCGGCACGTCCTCCCCGCGATCCTTCAGCCAGACCTCGAGCTGAGCGATCTCGTCGGTCTGCCCCACATCCATCCGCTTCGCCAGGGCCCGCATGTCGGGGCTCTCCGTCCGCTGCTCGACCATGGCCGTCATCTCCAGGGCCTGCTGGTGGTGGGGGATCATCCCCTGCACGAAGGCCACGTCGGCATCGGTATAGCGCGGGGGCGGTGATGCTCGGCGGCCTCGTCGTCGGACAGCGTGCGGTTGCTCTCGCTCGGCCCGCCCAGCTGCACGACCGGGGCGTCGCCTCGGCCGGACTCGTCGGACGGCGTCGGATGTGCAGCCGACCGAGGACCAGCAGCGCAGACGGCCGATAGCCAGCACCGCGTACGTACGCATGTCATTGAGGATTTCTCCCGTCGATGCCCGAAATCGCCCGAGAATCGGCCCTGGCGGGGCAGGCACGGGCATTGTTACGTTGCTCCCAGATCGTACGGTCGAAGCGGCCCGTCGACACCCCCGCGGCTTCGGGCTGACGGCCGGTCACCTCAGGCGAGGAGCAGGGCATGGCAGTCCACGCATCGGGTATCCGAGCGCACGTGCAGTCAGGCGGCGTCGGTGGGCGTGCTGCAGTCGCGGTCGCTGGTGGCCACGATGGCGCCCGTCTCGGCCTCGCGCGGCCGACGACCCACGGGTCGGTCTTGCGCCGGGCTACTTCCCGTGGACGGAGGCCAGCAGCAACATCGAGCTCCTCGACAACGACCCGAGGGTGGCGCCGTTCGACGCCGCGCCCGGCAACTTCGGCTTCGTCAACTCCGACCTCGCCTTCACCGGCAACCACGCGATCGTCGGCAGCTTCAACGGCTTCCAGGTCTACGACGTCTCCGACCCGACCGACCCGACGCTGCGCTCGTCGTTCGTCTGCCCCGGCGGGCAGGGTGACCCGTCCGGTCTACGGCAACCTGCTGTTCATGTCGGTCGAGGAGACCCGGGGCCGGATCGACTGCGGCATCGCAGGGCGCCCCCGGCCCGGTCAACCTCGAGCGCTTCCGCGGCGTGCGGATCTTCGACATCAGCAACCTCGACAACCCGGTGCAGCTGCCCGGCGTGCAGACCTGCCGCGGCTCGCACACCCACACGCTCGTCACCGACCCCGACGACCCGGACGAACATCTACATCTACAACTCCGGCACGGCCGGCGTCCGGTCCGCCGCTCGAGCTGGCCGGGCTGCGAGAACGCCAACGCCAACACCCAGGCCCCGGTGACGACCGGCAACCCGACGCAGTGGCGCATCGACGTCATCAAGGTGCCGCTGGCGGCTCCCGAGACGGCCGCCGTCGTGAGCCAGCCGCGGATCTTCACCGACCCGGCGACCGGCGCGTTCAACGGCCTGCAGAACACCGCTGCCCGGCACGCTGCACCCGTCGGGCACCGCGTACTCGCCGACTGCCGAACACCAACACCTGCCACGACATCACGGCCTACCCGGCGCTCGGCCTGGCCGCCGGCGCCTGCCAGGGCAACGGCATCCTGCTCGACATCTCCGACCCGGTGAACCCGGTGCGGCTCGATGCGGTGTCCGACCCGAACTTCTCCTACTGGCACTCGGCGACGCTCAACAACGACGGCACCAAGGTGATCTTCACCGACGAGTGGGGCGGCGGCACGTCCGCCCGCTGCCGGGCCACCGACCAGCCGGAGTGGGGCGCCGACGCCCTCTTCGACATCGTCGACGGTCAGATGGAGTTCGCGCAGCTACTACAAGATGCCGGCGGTGCAGACCGTCAGCGAGAACTGCGTCGCCCACAACTCGTCGCTGGTCCCGGTGCCCGGGCGCGACATCCTGGTGCAGGCGTGGTACCAGGGCGGCCTGTCGGTGATCGACTTCACCGACACCGCGAACCCCGTCGAGATCGCGTTCTTCGACCGGGGCCCGATCAACGCCGTTCCCGATCCCGACCCGACAACCCGAACCGGATCAACCTCGGTGGGCTGTGGTCGACGTACTGGTACAACGGCACGGTCTACGGCACCGAGATCGCCCGCGGGCTTCGACACGTTCGGCCTGATGACGAGCGACCAGATGTCGGAGAACGAGATCGGCGCGGCCTCGCGAGGTGCACGTCGGACGAGTTCAACGCCCAGCACCAGACCGCCGATCACGCTGGGCGCCGAGCTTCAACGTCGCCGGCTCCTACTTCGACCAGGCGGTACGGTCCGGCGCGCTCAGACGGCAAGACGCACGACAAGGTGGCGAAGTCGCTGCGAGAAGGCGGAGAAGCTCGCAGACAAGGGTGAGACCGCATCAGCCGATCGACCTGCTGAACACCGCGATCCGAGCAGCTCGGCGACACGGGCGACCAGGGCGAGCTCAAGGAGGCGCTCCAGGACCTGGTGGACTCGCTGGAGGGCTAACCGGTAGCGGCCACCAGCGCCCGCGAGCGAAGCGACGCCCCGTCACCCCCGATGACGCAGGGGTGACGGGGCGCTGCTGCTTCTCCGCTGTGTGTCCGCTGTTGGCCCAGATGCCCCTGTCTACGCGCGGGAAACCGGCGCGTCGCCAACCTTCGGCCAAGCGAGCGGACTAGCTGCCGTCGGCGTCCTCGCCGTCGCCCTCGATGACGACGACCTGGTAGTTCTCGTCGAGGCGCACGTCCACGGTCTTGCCGTTGGGCTTGGTGACCTCGACCTCCCAGGTGGCGCCGTTCTCACCGTCGCGCTCCACCGCGTTGGCCTTGCCTCCGTGGGTGGCTTCGAGGGCAGCGGCGGTGGCCGCCTCGGCCTGCGGACCGGTCACGTGCGCCTCGCCGTCGTCGCCACTGGCGATCGCGACGCCGCCGCCGGTGACTGCCGCCGCGAGGGCGATCGCCGCGCCTGCACCAAGTACTCGCTTGCGCATCTCCGGCCTCCGTCTCGGTAGGTACGCCTCTCATTGTGGCCACCTGGCCTGAAGCCACGCTGAACGGCTGTTCGGAGGGATTCAGCCCGCGTTCAGCCGGACGGTGACACCGTGGCTGCGTGCGCATCCTGGTCGTGGAGGACGACAAGCACGTCGCGCGCGCCGTGAAGCGTGGCCTGGAGGCGGAGGGCTTCGCCGTGGATGTGGCGTTCGACGGCACCGACGGCAGGTGGCTGGCCACCGAGAACGCCTACGACGCGATGGTGCTGGACATCATGCTGCCCGGGACCAACGGCTACGACCTGTGTGCCGAGCTTCGTCGGGCGGGGGACTGGACGCCGATCCTGATGCTGACGGCCAAGGACGGCGAGCAGGACGAGGCGCGGGCCCTCGACACGGGCGCCGACGACTTCCTGGCCAAGCCCTTCTCGTACGTCGTGCTGCGGGCCCGGCTTCGCGCGCTGCTGCGGCGGGGCGGTCACGAGCGGCCGAGCATGCTGACCGCCGGCGACCTGGTGCTCGACCCTGCCGCCCACCGGGTGTGGCGGGCGGACACCGTTGTCGAGCTGACACCGCGCCAGTTCGCGCTGCTGGAGTTCATGATGCGGCGGGCGGGCGAGGTCCTGTCCAAGACCGAGATCCTCGAGCACGTCTGGGACTTCGCGTTCGACGGCGACCCCAACATCGTCGAGGTCTACGTGCGGCAGCTGCGGCAGCGCATCGACCACCCCTTCGACCGGGCCAGCCTGCAGACCGTGCGCCTGGTGGGCTACCGGCTGGACCCGGACGGTGGCTGACGTGGCCGCCCGGCGCCGCTGGTCACTCCCGAGGTGGCGCTCGGTGCGCGCCCGCACCACCCTGCTGGCCACTCTTGTTGTCGGTGTGGCGCTGGCCGCCGGGGCCGTGATCCTGTTGCTCTCGCTGCAGAACTCGCTGGTCCGCAGTGGTGACGCGGCGGCCGTGGCGAAGGCGCGCGACCTGGCGGCGGTGGTCGACTCCGGAGGGTTGCCGTCGACGGTGACGGCACCGGGCGAGGACGACGTCGTACAGGTCGTCGACTCCGCGGGACGCGTGGTCGCTGCGAGCGACAACGCGAGCGGTTGGCCGCCGATCGCGTCGTTCCGTCCCGATGGCGGCGCACCGGTCGTGCACACGGCGTACGACGTGGCCGACGGCAGCGACCTCGAGGACTACCGGGTGTGGGGCGTTCGGGCCGGCACCGACGAGCAGCCGCTGGTCGTCTATGTCGGGACCAGCCTCGAGGCGGTCTCGGAGGCGACCGCACAGCTGCGCGCCGCCCTCGCCGTGGGGCTGCCGGTCATGGTGGCCCTGCTCGCCTTCAGCACCTGGTGGATGGTCGGGCGGACGCTGCGCCCGGTCGAGGGGATCCGGTCGGAGGTCTCGGAGATCGAAGCGCTGGCCCTGGACCGCCGCGTGCCGGTCCCGCCCACGGACGACGAGATCAGCAGGCTGGCCGAGACGATGAACGCGATGCTCGACCGCCTGGAGGCGGCCAGTCGGCGGCAGCGCGAGTTCGTCGCCGATGCGTCCCACGAGCTGCGCAGCCCGCTGGCGGCGTTCCGCGCCCAGCTCGAGGTGGCGCTCGAGCACCCGGGCGACGCCGACTGGGAGGCGACCGCCGTGGCGCTGTTGGCGGACAGCGACCGGATGGAGCGCATCGTCGGTGACCTGCTCTACCTCGCCCGGACCGATGCCCTGCCACCCGAGCCATCGCCGACTCTGGTCGACCTGGACGACATCGTCCTCGACGAGGTCAACCGCCTCCGTTCCCATGCGGGGGTGCAGATCGACACCTCGCAGGTCTCGGCCGCACCGGTGCGCGGCAGCAGGGAGGAGCTGTGCCGCCTGGTCCGCAACCTCCTCGACAACGCGGTCCGGCATGCCCGGTCCTCGGTGCGGGTCGAGCTCGCGACGGCCGGCGACGAGGTCGTGCTGGCCGTCGAGGACGACGGGCCCGGCGTCCCGTCGGATCAGCGGCAGCGCATCTTCGAACGCTTCGTGCGTCTGGACGCTGCTCGCTCGCCGGACGGAGGAACGGGGCTCGGGCTGGCGATCGTGCACGCGATCACCGTGCGGCACAGCGGTGAGGTGTCGCTCGAGCCGTCTGCCGTTGGCGCTCGCTTGGTGGTGCGGCTGCTCGCGCCTGGCTAGACGTCACGGGTTGGGGTTGCCCAGCGGGCCGGTCCCTTCGGATCCGGTGACCTGGTCCATCGGTGAGCAGCTCCTCACGACCCGCCCCGCCGGACGCGGTCAGGATGAGGACCGGGCCCACGCCCTTGGCGTAGAGCTTGTACTCGAGGACGTCGGGCTCGAGCGGGGTGAAGTCCTTGGTGAGCAAGGCGTCGCGGTAACTGGCCGGACGGGCACCTCCGCCAGCTCGTCGGTGCTGAGGACCCGTCCGCTGTCCTCTGCCTCGCCCTTGTAGTACTCCTGGCGGTACTCCATGCCCGGCTGCGGGTCGGCCGGGATCGCGATGCCGGGGAGCGCGCCGTCGACGCCCGCTTCGAACGAGCCGGCGCGACTCGAGACCTTCCCGTCCTCGAACTCTGCGGTGTCCTCGCCGAGGTACCAGATGTTTCCCTTGGCGTCCTGCGCGTACCAGTCGTTGGTGTCCTCCACGATCTCGCCGTCCTCGGTGACGGTGTCGCGCACGACGCGGGCGGTGATCCCGTTGGCGATCTTCTTGGTGAGGTCGGTGACGATGACCACCACCTTCGCCTCGCCGCCCTCCCCGTCGGTCTCGCGGTAGGTCCAGCGGGTCCCCGGCTTCATCGGCCAGTAGGGGTTGTCGATCTCGGTCGTGAAGTCGGCCGGATCGAGGTGCACCGGCGCGTCGCCCTGGGGCAGCTGCTGCGGCGTGCGGCGCGGTGCGAGGTCGTGGAGGTCGGTGGCGACGACTTCTTCGAGGGGCCGCTGGAGCAGCTGCCCAGCGCGCCCGCTGACAGCGCGATGGCGAGTGCGGCGCAGGTCTGGCGCGTCAGCATGATCGGCACCTTTCTGGGGTATCCCAGGGAGAGTGCCAAAAGGCGGCTGAACCCGCGCTGAACGGCAAGCCGAGTGACGAAACGGTCACTCTGTGCCAGGCCGGACCGCTAGCCCGATGGAGGGGGCCCGCAATGGGGCCTGTATGCTCGCGTTTTACGATCCCGACGAGGAGTGTTCATGCTGAAGTACCTTGACGCCGGCACCGGCAGCATGCTCGTGCAGATGGTTGTCGCAGGTGTCGCCGGCGCTGCGGTGTTCTTCAAGCTCGGTTGGGCGAAGGTCACCGCCCCGTTCCGGCGCAAGCGCTCCGACGACGTCATCGAGCCCGAGCGGCAGCACGCGCAGGCGCAGCACCAGCCCGCCGACGACTGACGCGTGGGAGCGCACGAAGCGTCCAGCGTCGACCCGGCGTCCTTCCGCGACCCGGACAGCACCGTCCTGCATGCCGGGACTGAGGTGCTGAGGCGGCTCTCACCTGCCGCCTCCGAGGACTGGCGGATGCTCGCGAAGACCACGTTCTTCCGTGACCGCGTCGCCAAGGGCGACATCGTCGCGACCGCGGAGATGGACGCGGCCGACCGGGGTGACATCACCGACGAGGCCTCCTGGCCCGTCGTCCTCCGGCACGACCGCATCCCGTTCATCTCCTATCCCTACGAGTGGTCCTTCTCCCAGCTGCAGGACGCGGCGGCCCTGCACATCGACCTTCTGCTCGACGCCCTGGGCGAGGGCATGACGATGAAGGACGGCTACGCCTACAACCTGCAGTTCCAGGGCGCGGCGCCGACGTTCATCGACATCGGCTCCTTCGAGCACTACCGCGGGGGGCCCTGGCCCGGCTACCGCCAGTTCTGCCAGACGTTCCTCTTCCCGCTCATGCTGCAGGCGCACAAGAACTTCTCGTTCCGCCCGTTGCTCCGCGGTCAGGTCAACGGCATCGAGCCCAAGCAGATGCGCGGGCTGATGAGTGGCGGCGACCTGACCAGGACCGGTGTGCTCAAGCACGTCGCGCTGCACAGCGCGATGGACACCCGCAACGCGGACAAGGGTGACGGTTCGCAGGCGACCGCCGACCAGCTGAGCAAGTCCGGCTTCTCCGACGCCGTGGCGCTGGCCGCTGCGAAGAACGTCGGAAAGCTCGTGCGCAAGCTGCGGTGGAAGCCGGGCGACTCGCACTGGACGACCTACCAGCAGACCAGCACCTACACCGACGCCGAGCGTGACCAGAAGAAGGCGTTCGTGCGTGACGCGCTGAGCCAGCGCCACGCCGGCCTGCTGCTCGACCTCGGCTGCAACGACGGCACGTTCTCGTTGCTCGCGCAGGACTTCGCCGACTACGTGGTCGCGCTGGACAACGACGAGCAGACGATCGACCTGATGTACCGGCGGCTGCGCGAGGAAGGCAACACCAAGATCCTGCCGCTGGTGATGGATCTGACCGATCCCTCGCCGTCCATCGGGTGGCGGTTGAAGGAGCGTCCGTCGTTCCTCGACCGGGCCAAGCCCGACGCGGTCCTGGCGCTCGCCCTCGTGCATCACCTCGCGATCGGGGCCAACGTCCCGCTGCCCGAGGTCGTGTCGTGGCTGCACAGTCTCGGCGGTCACCTGGTCGTGGAGTTCGTCGGGCCGGACGACCCGATGTCACGCCGGCTGCTGTCCAACAAGCCGGCTGGGCTGTTCCCCGACTACCGCCCCGAGGTCTTCGAGAAGCTGCTGGCCGAGCGGTTCGACATCGAACGCCAGGTGACGCTCGACAGCGGCACCCGGACGCTGTACTCCGCAGTTCCCCGTGGCTGACAGGGCCGACGAGAAGGCCGCTGACAAGGCCGTCGACAAGCCGCCGCGCGAGCGGTCGCCGCTGCGGCTGTTCCTCGAGCTGCTGGTTCTCACCTCGTTCGCGGTCGCCCAGCCCCTGCTGGACGTGACCGGGCGCAGCCCGGAGACGTTCGTGTTCTACCGGGTGGACGGCCTCGAGGTCGTCGCCTACGCGTTGCTCATCCTCGTCGTACCGCCGCTCCTGCTGTGGCTCGTCGTCACCTGCGTGTCGCTCGTGTCGCGGTCTCTCGGCCGGATCGCCTATGCGGTCATCGCCGGGGGGCTGATCGCCCTCACGGTGCTGGAAGCCGGCAAGAAGCTGACCGACCTGCGCGGGCCGGCCCTCGTCGTCGTCTCGCTCGCCGTCGCCGCGGGCGTCCTGTGGCTCGTCGCGCGCAGCGAGACCGCGCAGAGCTTCGTCACCTATCTGATCCCGGCCCCGCTCGTGTTTGCCCTGCTCTTCGTCGCCACGTCGCCGACGGGTGCGCTGGTGCGTCCAGCCGACAGCGAGCAGGTCGACGACCAGCAGCCAGGCCGGCGACTCGGCACCGCCGGTCGTGATGATCCTGCTCGACGAGTTCCCCCTGCAGTCGCTGCTCAACTCGAAGGGCGAGGTCGACGCGCGGGTGTTCCCGAACTTCGCGCGGCTGGCGGAGCGCAGCCACTGGTACCGCAACGCCACGGGGGTCAGCGGCTTCACGCAGTACGCCGTGCCGGCTGTGCTGTCGGGGCAGTACCCCAAGGCCAAGCTCGCCCCGTCGTACGTGCAGCACCCCAACAACATCTTCTCGCTGCTCGCGCCCGACTACCGGATCCGCGCATTCGAGACGATCACCCAGCTCTGCGACCCCGCCCTGTGCGACGAGGCCGACCAGCCGAGCGGGAGCGACCGCGGGATGAGCGGGTTGTTCCGGCAGACGTGGCAGGTCGCGAAGAAGCTGGCCAAGCCGTACGACGACTCAGCGCCCATCTCGGACCAGTTCGCCGAGGAGTCGGCCGGCACGACGACGAAGAAGCCGAAGCTCACCATCGACAAGGCACAGACGCAGCCGAACTGGAAGACGTTGCGGGCCAACCAGCCCGAGCGCTTCCAGCGGTTCGTCGCCGGGCTGAAGCCCAGCGACGAGCCGACGATGCACTTCCTGCACCTGTTGCTGCCGCACCACCCGTGGCGCTACCTCCCGTCCGGCGCGACGCATCCGCCCAGGCTGCTCGGCGGCGTCGCGGGTGGGTGGGGGACCTACGCGTGGCCGCTCGAGGTGAACCGGCAGTCGCACCTGCTGCAGCTCGCCTACACCGACCGGCTGCTGGGCGATGTCATCGACCGGATGGAGAAGCAGGGCATCTGGGACGACTCGCTGGTCGTCGTCACCGCCGACCACGGCGAGTCGTTCCTCCCCGGAACAGCTGGCCGACGTCTCACCCGCGGCCCCGACACCGAGGCTCAGGTCGCGTGGGTGCCGGTGTTCCTCAAGGAGCCGGGACAGACGAAGGGCACGACCAGCGACGCGAACTGGGAGCAGGTCGACCTGCTCCCGACCATGGCCGACGCGCTGCACACGGACGTGCCCTTCAAGGTCGACGGCATCTCGCAGCTGTCCGGCAGCCGTGACCGCACCGAGAAGACCTTCTACAACAGCCCGGGCGACCGGATGGAGTTCCCCGGCGCGCCCGGTTTCCGGATCGTCCTGGAAGGCGTCACCGACACGCTGGTGCGCGGTTCGATGGGGCAGGACGGTCTCTACGTCATGGGCAGCCGGCCCGACTGGATCGGCAAGAAGGTGTCCAGCCTGACGTCCCTCGGGGTCGACGTCTCCGGTGCGCCGAGCCCGATGAGCGCCCAGCTCTCGTCCGAGCTCGACTTCGACGCCGTCGACCCGGCCAGCGGGCTCGTGCCGGCGCTGGTGACCGGACGGCTGCAGCAGTCGGCGGGGCGTGGCCCCGTGGTGATTGCCGTCAACGGCACGGTGGCCGCGGTGTCGGAGGTCTACCCGGAGGTCGGCAAGCCCTCCTTCGCCGGCTACGTGAACGACAAGCTGTTCAAGGCCGGGAAGAACGACCTGAAGCTCTACGAGGTCGTCGGCGACACCGATCCGCAGCTGCGGCCGATCCGGATCCGCTGACCCTCGCCGACGCCGCCTTGCTCTGGCCACTGTCCGAATGTGGCCACGTAGGATCGGGCACCGCGCCTTCGTTTGAGACTGTCCCTACCGGGGAGGCGGCTGTGAATGACTGGTTGGTCGTACGCCGGGGAGCCGGCCGCGCTCGGTAGCGCCGGCGTCACGCTGGTCGAGGGATCGTCCTTCTGCGTCTGCGAGAGCAGCGGGGACATGCGCGACGGCACTCCGCAGGGCGTCTTCTTCCAGGACACCCGGATCATCAGCCGGTGGAAGGTGACGCTGGACGGCGATCCCGTCGAGTCGCTGGCCGTCGTCAGCGAGGAGCCGTGGCGCGCCACCTTCGTCGGCCGCGGCGCCCCGCGCCGGGGCGCGTCGAGAGCACGTTGCTGCTCCGGCGGGACCGCTACGTCGGCCAGGGGATGCGCGAGGACCTCATCCTGGAGAACCTCGCCGGCGAGCCGGCCGCCGTCAGGATCGAGGTCATCTGCGACGCCGACTTCGCCGACCTGTTCGAGGTGAAGGAGTGCCGGGTGCCGCCCCGTCCGCGGCCGGACGTGCACGGTCCTGGACGGCGCGCTGCAGCTGGTGCGCAGCTACGTGTCCCGCGGCTCGCGCCGGGGCGTCGCAGATCACCTCCGAGGGGGCAGTTGCCTCCACTGAAGGGCTGACCTTCGACGTCGTCATCCCGCCGCGGGACAAGTGGCAGGGCTGCGTGCAGGTCGTGCCGATCATGGACGACCGCACACTCAGCCCGCGCTTCCCGACGGGCCAGCCGCTCGCCGAGTCCGGGGCGGCGCTGCGGGCGAAGGCGTGGCGCGAGCAGGTGCCGGTGGTCGACACGCCCGACCCCGGCGCTGGCCCGGACGCTGGAGCGGACCCAGGTGGACCTGGGTGCCCTGCGGATCGTCGACCCGGAGCAGCCGGACAGTCGAAGTCGTCGCCGCCGGCGCGCCCTGGTTCATGACGTTGTTCGGCCGCGACTCCCTGCTGACGTCGTACATGGCCTTGCCGCTGGACCAGGGCCTGGCCCTCGGCACCCTGCGCACGCTGGCGCGGCTGCAGGGCGAGCGTGACGACCCGACCTCGGAGGAGGAGCCGGGCCGCATCCTGCACGAGGTGCGGTTCGGCGCCGAGCCGGCGCTCGCCCTCGGCGGCGGCAACGTCTACTACGGCACGGTCGACGCGACGCCGCTGTTCGTGGTGCTGCTCGGCGAGCTGCGCCGCTGGGGGCTGGAGCCGTCGCAGGTCGACCAGCTGATGCCGCACGCGGAGCGGGCCCTGGAGTGGATCGTCGAACGAGGCGACCGCGACGGCGACGTGTTCGTCGAGTACCAGCGGGCCACCGACCGTGGGCTGGCCAACCAGGGGTGGAAGGACTCGTGGGACGGCGTCACCTTCGCCGACGGGACCGTCGCCCGCGGCCCGATCGCGCTGTGCGAGGTCCAGGGCTACGCCTACGCGGCCTACCTGGCGCGCGGCGCACTTCGCGTGGGAGGCAGGCGACGACGACACGTTCCGGCTGTGGGCCGACCGCGCGGCGCAGCTCAAGGAGGCGTTCAACGAGCGCTTCTGGCTGCCGGACCGCGGCTGGTTCGCCCTCGCCCTCGATGGCGCGAAGCGACCGGTCGACTCGCTGGCCTCCAACATGGGCCACTGCCTCTGGAGCGGGATCGTCGACGAGGACAAGGCGCCGGCCGTCGCCGAGCGGCTGCTGTCGCCGGAGATGTTCTCCGGCTGGGGTGTGCGCACGCTGGCCAGCACGATGGGTGCCTACAACCCGATGAGCTACCACAACGGCTCCGTGTGGCCGCACGACAACGCGCTGATCGCGTGCGGGCTGATGCGCTACGGCTTCGTGGAGGAGGCGCAGCGGATCGCGATGGCGCTGCTCGAGGCGGCCGACGAGTTCGGCGGTCGCCTGCCGGAGCTGTTCTGCGGCTTCGACCGAGCGACGTTCGGCCGGCCGGTGCCGTTCCCGACGTCGTGCTCACCGCAGGCCTGGGCCTCCGCGACTCCCGTCCAGCTCCTCCGCACGCTGCTGCGGTTCGACCCCTGGGTGCCCCACGGCCAGGCCTGGTTGGCGCCGGCCCTGCCAGCCGGGCTTCCCCGACCTCGTTCTGCGCAACCTGCCGCTGGCGGGCTCGCGGGTCACCCTGGACCTGCGCGACGGACGGGTTGCGTCACTGGACGGCGTACCCGCGGGGATCGAGATCATTCCCGAGCCCCGGCCCATCAGCAGCTCGGTGCATAAGACCAGCAGCGCCGGGTAGCACGGCCAGCACCTCACTCCGCCCCGGGAGGTGCTTGATGTCGGCTGATCCTCTGCGGATTGCCATGGTGGCGCCGCCGTACTACCCGATCCCACCGCAGGGCTACGGGGGCATCGAGGCAGTAGTCGCGATGCTCGTCGACGGCCTGGTCGACCGCGGTCACGACGTGACGTTGATCGCGGCAGGTGAGGCCGGGACCAAGGCGCCGACGCTGCCCACGTTCGACGAGCCCCAGTGGCCCCGTCTCGGACAGGCCGACCCCGAGCTGCTGCATGCCGCGCGCGTCTCGGGTCTCCTGGCGGACCTTGCCCCTGACGTCGTCCACGACCACACCGCGCACGGCCCTGCGTTCGCCCGCGAACGGGCCCTGCCGATGACGATCACGTCGCACGGGCCGGCTACCGGTCACTGGGGCGAGTACCTCGCCGCAGCAGGGCCGGACATCTGCCTGGTCGCCATCTCGCAGTCGCAGATCGATCTCTCCCCGGAGCTGCCCTGGTACGGCGTCGTGCACAACGCCCTCGACGTCTCGGACGATCCCCTGCTTCGACGAGAAGGAGGACTACGTGGTCTGGCTCGGCCGGCTCTCGCCGGACAAGGGCGCCGGCCTCGCGATCGACGTGGCCCGGCAGGCCGGCCGTCGCATCGTGCTCGCCGGCAAGTGCAGCGAGCCGGACGAGAAGGAGTGCTTCGCGAAGGAGGTGGAGCCGCATCTGGGGCCCGATGTCGAGTACGTCGAGGAGCTCAACGCCGAGGAGAAGTACGAACTCCTCGGGCGCGCATCGGCGTTCGTCTTCCCGCTGCAGTGGGAGGAGCCGTTCGGCATGGTGCTGGTCGAGGCGATGGCGTGCGGCACGCCGGTCCTGTCGCTCGACCGTGGTGCCGTCCCGGAGGTCGTCGTCGACGGTGAGACGGGCTTCGTGCGGCATCAGGCCGATGAGCTCGTCGACGCGCTGCGCCACTGGACGAGATCGACCCGAGGGCCTGCCGCAGGCACGTCGAGGAGAACTTCGCGCCTGCCAAGATGGTCGAGGCGTACGAGAAGGTCTATCGCGCCTGCATGGCGTAAGAAGCAGGCGTCGCTAGCCCGCCTTGTTCGCCTTGAGGTCGTACTTGAAGTGGACTCCGACGTCGAGCGATCCATCTGGCTTCTGCGGCTTGTACTCGAGGTCGACCTTCGCGAACGCGAGCGCGACGCCCTCCATCGTGGCGTCCCCCTCGGCACTGACGCTCGTGGAGACGCTCGTGACGAGGACGTCGGTCATCGTGATGACCAGATACTCCTGCTGGCCCTTGCCGGCCTTGCGGACCGTGATCGTCGCATCCTTGATGTGCTCACCCGTGGCGCACGCCTTCATCAGGACGGGCGACGCCTTGTCGACGTGATGGGTGAAGTTGAAGTCGTGGAAGCTCGCCTTGCCTTTGCCGCCTCCTCCTCCGGAGGGCATCGTGCCGGTCTGGGACACGCCCCACGACCACGACAGGACCTCGATCTCGTCCTTGTGCTTGGCATCCCGCGACTCGCCCTTGATCGTGCCGATCCTGGCGAAAATCGAGACGGCCATGATGGGCTCCTCCCCTTGGGCTGCGTTGGCGGACGGCCACAAGGTGGACCTGTCGGCGGCCGGTGTCAACCTCCCCCGAGGGGCTCGCGTGCGAAGGGCCTTCCGACCTGCGGTTTCGCGGAGTGCCCCCGGCAGGATTCGAACCTGCGACACACGGTTTAGGAAACCGATGCTCTATCCCCTGAGCTACGAGGGCGCGCAGCAGAAGCGGAGGTCATCGTATCGACCGCTCGCCGTCCGGCGGGTCCTGGCTGGGGCCGTCAGTTGGTCGGCGAGCCCGGTGGTGCGCCCGGCGGACTGCCGCCGGGACCCGGTCCGCCACCTCCACCGCCGCTGGGCTTGGTCGATGTGTCGATGCGTACGGCGAGCTTGACGGTGTAGCCGTCGTCGATGTTTCCGGTGGTGGTGGCGAGCTGGCTTGCTCCGCCGTCGTCACCGAAGACGTTGTCGGTGGCCAAGCTCAGCTGACTCAGGTTGCTCACGGACTGCTCGTAGCCGGTCGTGGCGTAGACCTTGTCGCAGATCGCCTTCGGCAGCGCGACCTGGGAGGTGGCGATCGCGTTGGTGGAGTCGCTGATGCTCTCCTGGTCGGGGTAGACCTCGAAGTGGATGTGCGGCCAGCGGCCGGAGTAGCACGCGGGGAAGATGCTCGTGAAGCGGACGATGCCGTCGTCGTCTGCGATCTGCGCTCCGCGCAGGTAGTTCTGGTCCTCGACGCCTTCGGAGTAGAGCGAGTACCTTCCTTCGCGGTCGCAGTGCCACACGTAGACCGCGGCCCCGGCGAACGCAGATCCCCCGTCCGCGAGGTCGCTGAGTGCGAGCTCCAGGGTCATGGGAATCCCCTCCGCGGTGCCGCTGGCGTCCCCGAAACTGGATCGGATGTCGCTGCGGACGATGCCGCTCTCCTCGAGAACGTCCGGCCCGTTGGAGCCGTCACCGGGGTACGGGCCGGCGGTCTCGTCGGGGATCTCGCCGCCCGCTGCGGTCGTTGCTGACGTCGACCCGCCGGTCGTTGCGGTCGTTGCTGCAGTCGTCCCACTGGCTCCGGGGTCGCTGCTGCATGCCGCCAGCCCCAGGGCGAGCGAGCCGAGGCCGAGAACGCGCAGGGCCGACCGGCGGTCGAGGACCGTCTGGACGTCGAACCCGAGGCCCTGGTCCTCGAGGTCCTCAGTGGGGCGCGGGAGCGGCCGTCCGCGCCATGTCCTGAGCGTTCTGCTCATCGTTGCTGTCCTCCGTGCGTACGTCGGCGGGTGCGGTCACTCACCCGTGCAACGTCAGTCTGGAGACACACCCGAGGAAGGCGCTGTCCGACGCCTGTGCGTTTCCTGTGTAGGCAGCGTCGTGCGCCTGCGCTACGGCAGGCGCGGCCCTGCTGGGCTCAGAGCTTGTTGAGCTTGGTGTACGGCGTGGTGATGCGCACGCGCTGGATGCCGAAGTCGACGAGGACTGCGACCTCCTGCTCGATGCCCACGACCGAGCCAAGCCCGTAACGGTCGTGGGTGACCCTGTCGTTCACGGCGAAAACCTCAACCTGCCGTGCGACGGGGGCGCTGAAGGGACTGCTCGGCAGATGGCGTCGGGTCACGGCGCGGGACTGTGTCATCAGCTCTCATTATGCCTGTCCCGAACGCGTTGCGGCAGGGTCAGATCGGAGTTATCCGCCAGATGGCGCACGGCATGCGCGGAGGGTGACGTCTCGTACTCGAATCTGCTTTGGAGTCGTCCCAGGGTTTGACAGCGCCACCCCTACCGTGCTCTGGCGCGGGGCCGAGGGCACAGGCGGCTAGGCTCGATGACGTGAGCGAACCTGCCGGCCACGACCCCGACCTGCCCCCCGAGCAGTCGACGGACGACACCGATCGTCGGCTGGGGCGAGCGACCGGACGAGGCCGACGACGACGAGCGCATCGCTCGCGAGAAGCCGCCGCACTACTGACCGGCTGAGCTCAGATGCTCCGCTGCTGCAGCGAGTCGCGGATCTCCCGCAGCAGCACGATGTCCTCGGTCGGCGCCTCGACCGGCGGCTCCTCGCCGCGGTTCCGACGCTCCATCAGCCGGGTCATGGGCACCACCACGATGAAGTAGACGGCGGCCGCGACGATCGACGAAGTTGAGGATTGCCGTGATCAGCGCGCCGATGTCGACGAACGTCTTGTCGTCGCCGTCGCGGATGTAGAACCCGAGCCCGACCGAGTCCTCGCCCGCCCACGGCGTTGATGATCGGCTGGATGATCTTCTCCGTGAACGTCATGATGACGCCCGCGAACGCGACGCCGATCACGAAGGCCACGGCGAGATCGACGACATTGCCGCGGAGCAGGAAGTCCTTGAAGCCTTTGATCATGGTGATCCCTTTCGGGCCGAGGGCAACGACCACAACGTGCCAGAGATGATCTCGGCTGTCACCCGGCGTTGATCGTCAACGACAAGCGCGGGCCGTGACGGCGGCGGAGGCCAGCCGCGCCGCGGTCTGCGACGTGGTGGCGAGTACGACGAGCGCGCCCTCCCCGAGGTCGCCGCCGGACAGCGCGGACTCGTCATCGCGCGGAACCGTGACCACGCGGACATCCGACGCGACCAGCCGCGCCTCACTCGCCACGCGTCTCGCCGTCCGTCCCGCCAACGCCGTCGGCCGCCAGCACGTCGATGACATCACCAGGCTGCAGCAGCGCCGCCGACCCGGCATCGGCGATGCGGACCGGAGCGGCAACCAGCTGGTCGCCGTAGCCCGCGAGCAGGGCGGGCCCCACCAGGCGGACGTCGGTGATCGTCTCGCCGGCTCGCACCGGGACGGCGAGGCACCCGGCCCGTCAGCTGCGCCTCATCGGTGATCGCGCCGGCCGGCACCGACTCCGGTGGCACCTTCACGATCCGCAGGTCATCGGCGGAGATCGTCGTACCGCCGGACAGGTCGCGCGCCGCTGCGGCCACCTGCGCGCTGGGCGGGGGTGCCGGCGACACGGCCGAGATGGCACACGCGGCCGAGCCGGCGAGCAGGCCCGCGGCAAGAACCCGGCGCCGACGGGCCAGCGTCGCCCGGAGGTCGAGCCGCCAGGCGGCGGATGCGCCACGGACCGACCGGCGCGGCTCGGTCACGGCAGGTCGAAGGGCAGCTTCAGCCCGTCCAGCGAGTGGCGGCAGGTGCAGTCCGCGTCGGTGGCGGGCAGCGCCGCGATGACGTCGACCAGCAGGTCCCTGACCTTGGCGATGTTGGCCCCGAAGACGCGCAGCACCTCCTCGTGGGTCACGCCCTCGCCGTGCTCGAGTCCGGCGTCGAGGTCGGTGACCAGCGCGACGGTGGTGAAGCACAGCGCAAGCTCGCGGGCCAGCGCCGCCTCCGGCATGGCGGTCATGCCGACGATCGTCCAGCCCTGCGACTGGTGCCACAGCGACTCGGCCCGGCTGGAGAAGCGCGGGCCGTTGACGACCACCAGGGTGCCGCCGTCGAGTGGCGCCAGGCCACGGTCGCGGCCCGCGGCGACGGCAGCTGCCCGCCCGGTCGGGCAGTAGGGGTCGGCGAACGGCACATGCACCACGACGCCGGGCTCGTCGAAGAACGTGCTCGCGCGTCCCCACGTGCGGTCGACGACCTGGTCGGGCACGACGACCGATCCGGCGTCGTGCTCGGCCTTCAGCGACCCGACGGCGCAGGGCGCCAGGACCTGGCGTACGCCGACGGCGCGCAGCGCCCAGAGGTTGGCGCGGTAGTTGACGCGGTGCGGCGGGAAGCGGTGGTCGCGGCCGTGCCGCGGCACGAAGGCCACCGACCGCCCCGCCACCGTGCCGATGGTCAGCGCGTCGCTCGGGTCGCCCCACGGCGTCGGGACCTCGACGGTCGTCGACGACTGGAGGAACTCGTAGAGGCCCGAGCCCCCGATGACGCCGATCTCGGCACGCGGTAGGCACCGTCGTCGTACGCCGTGCTCGCGGTCTGCATCCGGCGACGATATCGAGCGCGTCGCGCGTACGACGGCGGTGCACAGCCGTCAGGCGGCGCTGCCCGTTGTGGACGACGGGCCCTTCTTCTTCGCGCCCCCACCGCTGGAGGAGGAGTCGCCCGACTTCGGGCTGCTCGTCGAGGCGGCGTCGGTCTTGCCGGCCGGCTTGGCATCGGGCTTCAGGTCGGCCTTCGCGCCGGACTTCGAGTCGGAGTCGGACTTCGACGCTCGCGACCCGCCGCCGCCGGACTTGGCCTTGTCGCGGCTGTCGTTGCGGTAGAAGCCGCTGCCCTTGAAGACGATGCCGACGGAGTTGAAGACCTTGCGGAGGCGGCCCCCGCACACCGGGCAGACGCTGAGGGCGTCCTCGCTGAAGGACTGCACGGTCTCGAAGTCGTGACCGCACTCGGTGCACACGTACTGGTACGTCGGCACGGACGTCCTCCGGTCTCTCACACAGTGCTGGCGCTCTGACTGCTGGCACTCTCGCTGCCGAGTGCTAAGGATACTCGCGCACGGGGGCTAGCCGGCGACAAGCGACGCGAGGACGACGACGTTGTCGCGGTAGTGGCCGGCGCTGTCGAACGGGCCGCCGCAGGTGATCAGGCGCAGCGCGGCGTGGTCGGTGTTGCCGTAGACGAGCTTGGTCGGGAAGGCCTTCTTGCGGAAGAGGCGCACCTCGTCGACCTCGAAGACCGCCACCGAGCCGTCGGTGCGGGTGACCTGCACCCGGTCGTTCTTGCGCAGGGTGCCGAGCCGCCAGAAGACCGACGGCCCGTTCTTCGCCGAGTCGACGTGCCCGACGATGACCGACGGGCCCGAGCTCTCCAGGGGTCGGTGAGTAGCGGTACCAGCCCGCGTCGTCGTAGTGCCGGCCCGGCTGGGGAACCTCGATCGTGTTGTCGGCGGCGCGGCCGAGGCGCATCACCGATGCCTTGACGTCGATCGCCGGGATCGCGATGGAGACCGGCCGGGACGCCGGGAGCACCAGCGGGGCGGGCTGGCCGGACTCGGTCGGGGGTTGGCGTCGTCGGGGGCTGGGTGGTCGGGGTGCTGCTCGTTCGTGCCGCCGCGGCCGGGGGCTGCGGCGAGTCCGCGGGTGACCGCGACGCCGACGACGGCCGCGCCGGAGACGACCAGAGACGCCGGTCACCAGCGCAGCGACGAGGCCGCGGTGGCTACCGGCGGTTCAGGGCGGGCAGGACGGACATCGCCAGCTCAGTGCTTTCGGTACGGCCCGCCGCCAGCCGAGCAGCGCAGTGGCCGCCGCCGACAGGAGCAGGGCAGTGCCCAGGGCGAGCAGGCCGCTGGGGCTCAGCCCGCCGCCGGAGTCCGCGCCGGCCGGGACCCCACCGGAGGGCACCAGCGGTGATCTGCGGGTCGTGGACGCCGCGGTCGGGGTCGGTCGGTGACGGCTGCCGCGGTGATGTTGGTGAGAACCGACGACGCTGCAGGTGAGCAGCGTGCCGTCGGCGTTCCCGGTGCCGTTGCACTGGTTGACCGTGATCGGGATGGCCGGGCTGACGTCGGAAGCAGGTGCGACGGAGCAGCCGCGGCGGATCCGCCGCCGTTCACCGAGCCGTTGCACTGGGTCACGGTTGCGCCCGTGGTCGACGCCGGGTTGGGGTTACACACGAGAGGGCCCTGGCCGCCGTACTGGCCGCCGCCACCGCCCGGTGCCGACGCACTGGTTGACCGTTGCGGCGGTCACGGGCTGCGCGCCAGGAGTGTCCGCGCTGATGTTGTTGATCACCGAGACGGTGCAGGTGATCAGCGGCGGTGCCGCATCGTTGCCCGAGTTGTTGCACTGCGTCGATGTCTCGTGACGACGTCCGTGTAGTTCGTGGTCACGCTCCGGAGCAGGGCGGCGGTGTCGCTGGGCTCGCAGGGTTCGAGGGAGCAGGTGCCGCGTCACGGTGACGCGTCGAGCTGCGGGCCCCGCCGTTGATGGTGTTGACGACGGTCACCGTGCAGGTGATGCCGGTCGTGGCGCCGGCCGGGCCAGCGTTGCTGGCCGTTGCACTGGTCGATCGAGACGGGTGCGGCCTGCGCCGGAGTCGGTGCCAGCGAGACACCGGCCAGGGACAGCCCGGCGGCGACCAGGAACAAGGCGAGCAGGATGCGCAACGTGCGTCGGGGGAGGGAGATCGGCAGGTGGGCAGCAACGGTCTGTCATGGGGAACACGGCCTTCCGGCAGACGTGTCAAGCCCCAACTGGGCAACCGGGCACGAGGCGTACTTTTCGTAGTCGAATGACTACAATGTGTGAACCATACCCGCAAATCGGGCCAAACTGAAACGCGTGACGCGTAGGTGGGCACGCTCGGCCGGTACCGTTGACGCCTACTGAGCCCGGAGGTGACTGGTGGCGCCCGAGCGCGCGCGGACCCGGGTGGCAGCGTTGCTGCTGGTCGCCGCCGCCGTGGTCGTCGCGCTCCTGAGCCCCCTGCTGTCGGCGGGTCTCGCGCACCGGTCGCCCAGGCCCGACGGGCCTCAGCGCCACCACCCGGACCACCCCCCTCGCGACGGCTGCGCGGGGATCGCTCGGGCAGGCGCCGGAGCGTGTTGCCCGGGCTGCGGTGCAGGCCCGGCACGTCGCCCAGCTCTCGCACACCGGCAGCGGACCTGCGGGGCAGCACCTGACGGCGGCACTGGCCGGCGTCGGGCTGCTGTTCGCCCTCGCGGGGCGGCGGCTGCCGTCTCCAGCTCGAGCACGGACACCGAGCGGCACGGATCGCGCGACCCAGCGCAACCGTGGGCCGCCTCGGGCAGCAGCACGTCTCGCCTGACGCTGCCCATCTGCCCGGAAGGTCCCTCGTGTCGCATGCCCCGCTCATCCGTGCCCTGATCGCCCTCGGCGTCCTCGCCGCATCGCTCTTCTTCGCCGTCACCACCCCCGCCCGCCTGGGTCTCGACCTGCGCGGCGGCACCCAGATCGTCCTGGAGACCCAGGACTCCCCGACCGTGAAGGCCGACCGCGAGTCGACCGACCGCGCCCTCGAGGTGCTGCGCCGGCGGGTCGACGCCCTCGGCGTCTCGGAACCCAGCCTGGCCCGCTCCGGCGACCGGCGGATCATCGTCGAGCTGCCCGGGGTGCAGGACCCCCGGGAGGCGGCCGAGGTCATCGGGCGCACCGCCCAGCTCACGTTCCACCCGGTGCTCGGCGTGCCCGACGCACCGCCCACGCCCGAGCCCTCGGCGTCCCCGTCGCCCTCGCCCAGCGCCGAGCCGGACCCCGAGGGTGGTCAGGTCGTCGACGACGAGGACGGCCAGCCGGTGCGCCTCGGTCCAGCCGCTCTCACCGGAGAGAGTGTCGACGGGGCGCAGGCCGCGATCGACAGCCAGAGCGGAGGCGGCTGGTACGTCACCATCGACTTCCGCGGGAACGGCGGGAAGGCGTGGGCGGACCTGACGGGGACGGCGGCGTGCGAGCCCCCGGGCGATCCGAAGCGCCGGGTGGCGATCCTCCTCGACGACCAGGTGATCACCTCGCCCCAGGTCGACGAGAGCGTGCCCTGCGACGTCGGGATCGCGGGGGGCAGCACGCAGATCACCGGCAACTTCACGACCGAGGAGGCCAAGGAGCTCGCCGCCCTCGTCCGCGGCGGCGCGCTGCCGGTGCCGGTCGAGGTCATCGAGCAGCGCACGGTCGGCCCCACCCTCGGTGCGGAGGCGATCGAGGCGAGCTGGAAGGCCGCGCTCATCGGCATCGCCCTGACCGGCCTGTTCCTGCTGTTCGTCTACCGGCTGGTCGGCGCGCTGGCGACCGTCGCGCTCGGCTGCTACGCGCTGATCTCCTACGCCACCCTGGTGGCCATCGGCGCGACCCTGACCCTCCCCGGCCTGGCCGGCTTCGTGCTCGCGATCGGCATGGCCATCGACGCCAACGTGCTCGTCTTCGAACGCGCGCGGGAGGAGTACGCCGCCGCGCGGGGCAAGGGGCTGCGCGCCGCCGTCGACGACCGGGTTCGCGAAGGCCTGGAGCGCGATCATCGACTCGAACATCACGACGCTGCTCGCCGGCGGCCTGCTGTTCTTCCTCGCGTCGGGACCGGTCCGCGGCTTCGGTGTCACCCTCGGCCATCGGCGTGCTCGCGTCGATGGTGTCGGCGCTCGTGATCACCCGCGCCCTGGTCGAGCTGGCGCTGCGCAGCCAGGCCGTGACCGACCGCCCCGGCCTCACCGGCATCGGCAGCCTCGGGCGGGTCCGCGAGGCGTTGGTACGCCGCAACCCCGACCTGATGCGGCACGGCCGGCGCTGGCTTGCCGTCTCGGGCATCGCGTTGGTGCTGGCCGGCTCCGGCATCGTCGTACGCGGTCTCGACCTCGGCGTGGAGTTCACCGGTGGGCGGCTGGTGGAGTACGCGACGACCGACCCGCTCGACGTGGAGCGGGCCCGCGAGGCGGTCGCCGATGCCGGGTTCCCCCGCGCCGTCGTACAGGAGAGCGGCGAGGACAACATCTCGGTGCGCACGGGCGAGATGACCAACGACGAGGAGGCGTCGGTGCGCGACGCGCTCGCCGAGGCGTCCGGCGGCGAGGTCACCAAGGAACGTGACGAGCTGATCGGTCCGAGTCTCGGTGACGAGCTGCGCACGAAGGCGCTCATCGCCCTCGGCGTCGCGCTGCTCGCGCAGCTGCTCTATCTGGCGGTGCGCTTCCGGTTGACCTACGGCACGGCCGCGGTCTCGGCGATGGCGCACGACGTGGTGATCCTGGTCGGGGTGTTCGCCTGGCTGGGCAAGCCGATCGACGGGGTGTTCCTCGCCGCGCTGCTCACCGTCATCGGCTACTCGGTCAACGACTCCGTCGTGGTCTTCGACCGGATCAGGGAGATGCGCGCGGCCGACCGGCGAAGCCCGTTCCGCAGCATCGTGAACTCGGCAGTCGTGCAGACCGTGCCGCGCACGGTCAACACCGGTCTGGGCGCGGTGTTCATCCTGGCGGCGCTGGCGCTGCTGGGCGGCGACTCGCTGACCGACTTCGCCCTCGCCCTGCTGATCGGCATCGCGGTCGGCACCTACTCGTCGATGTTCACCGCGGCGCCGCTCGCCGTGGAGCTCGATGCCCGGGAGCGCCCAGAAGGCCGCGCCCACCCAGCGCACGCCTCTTCGCGCAGCGCGATCCGGAGCCGTGGCGCGCGTCGGTGAAGGAGCGGCTGCGCCGGCCGGGCTCAAGCGGGCCAAGCCCGGGCGCGACCCCGGGGACAGCGGCGCGGTGCTCTAACCCTCATCCACCGGTTGTCAGACTCTCGTGGCCTGTCTGGGCCACCACGTTCTGACACCGGCTTAGTCAGCTGACCGGGCTGGTCAGGACGGCGGCGAGCGCGTCCATCGCTCCGGGCACCGGGCGGAAGTAGGCCCAGCGCCCGCGCTTCTCCCGCTCCAGCAGGCCGGCCTCGACGAGCACCTTCATGTGGTGGCTGATCGTCGGCTGGGACAGGCCGAGCGGATCGGTCAGGTCGCAGATGCATCCCTCGCCGGCGTCGGAGGCCAGCACGAGCGACATCAGCCGCAGCCGGGCGGGGTCGGCCAGCGCCTTGAGCCGCCCGGCCAGCACCTCGGCGTCCGCCTCGGACAGCGGCGCCGAGGAGAGCGGTGGGCAGCACGGGGCTGCGTCGCCGTCGAGCAACGGCAGCAGGCGGGGGGTGGTCGCGCTCGTCATGGACCCATCATGGCGCACATATTGACATCTGTCGATTGATGGGCCATCGTCCTCATGCATCGACAAGAATCAATACGAGGAGGTGGGACACGTGGACTGCTGCGACGACATCTGCACCGAGCAGGACTGTGGCGTCGGCTGCTGCTGACCCATCGGCCGCTGGCCCGACGCCTGCTGGCCGAGTTCGTCGGCACTGCCCTGCTGGTGACCATCGTGGTCGGCTCCGGCATCGCCGCGGAGCGGCTCTCGCCTGGCCAGGCGGGCCTGCAGCTGCTGGAGAACTCGACCGCAACGGCGCTCGGGCTGGCGGTGCTCATCCTCACGCTCGGGCCGGTGTCGGGCGGGCACTTCAACCCGGTCATCTCCGCCGTGGACTGGGTCATCGGCCGCCGGTCCGGTTCCGGGCTGACTCCGCGGGCCCTCGGGGGCTACGCCGTGGCTCAGCTGGCGGGGGGCGTCGCGGGCGCCGTGCTCGCCAACCTGATGTACGAGCTGCCGGCGCTCGAGCTGGCAACCACCGAGCGCAGCGGAGCCGGGGTGGTGATCGCCGAGGTCGTCGCCACGGCCGGACTGGTCACGGTGGTGTTCGCCTTGGCCCGCAACGGCTTTGCTGCCTGGTCTGCTCCCGCCGTCGGCGCCTACATCGGGGCTGCCTACTGGTTCACGTCCAGTACGTCGTTCGCCAACCCGGCTGTCACGGTCGGGCGGATGTTCTCGGACACGTTCGCCGGGATCGCGCCCGGGTCCGTGCCGCCGTTCCTGGCCGCTCAGGCCGTCGGCGGCCTCGTCGGCGCCGCGCTCGTCCTGGCCCTCTATCCCGACGCCGCCGCTGCGGCGGACGATGTCGTCGTACCGCATGACGGGCCGACAACCCACAAGAGAGGCGACCGCTGATGACCGACCGGCCGAGTGTGCTGTTCGTCTGCGTGCACAACGCGGGCCGCTCCCAGATGGCAGCCGGATTCCTGCGGACGCTGTCCGGCGACTCCGTGGAGGTGCGCTCGGCCGGCACCGCCCCGGCGGACACCATCAACCCCGTCGTCGTCGAGGCGATGAACGAGGTCGGCGTCGACCTGTCGGAGCAGACCCCGAAGGTCCTGGACCCGGCCGTCGTGCAGGCCAGCGATGTCGTGGTCACGATGGGCTGCGGCGACGAGTGCCCCTACTTCCCGGGAACGACCTACCTCGACTGGGAGCTGCCCGACCCGGCCGGGCAGGACCTGGCTGCGGTCCGCCCCATCCGCGACGAGATCCGCCGCCGCGTTCTGGAGCTGCTCGAGACGCTGCGACCGACCGTTGCTCCGACGGACTGACCAAACAGCCCGATTCGCCCCGCGACCGACCAAGATCAGTCACACTCTGGGCTGACGTCGATGCGGCCCGAGACCCCGGCCGCGGGCCGCGTACGCAGCCGCGGGGGTGAGCGTGGAGGGCCCAGCGGAGACGAGCAGCGCCGCGGCGCGCTTCGCGGCCGTCGGCGTGGAGCGCTACGAGCTCGCCCTGCAGGCCGGCCGGATGGGCACGTGGTACTGGGACGTGGCCGCGAACCGGATCGACTGGGACGACCAGCTCCCCCGCGTGTTCGGCCTCGAGCCGGGTCGAGTTCGACGGCACCTTCGACAGCTACCTGGGGCTGCTGCACCCGGACGACGTCGAGGCGACGATCGCCTCGATCCAGGACTCGGTGGCGACCGGCCGTGATCACTACATCGAGCACCGGGTGATCCACCCGGACGGCACCGTGCACTGGGTGAGCGGCACCGGGCGACCCATCGTCGGGCCGGACGGTGAGGTCGTCGCCATGGTGGGTGTCGGCGCGGACATCACCGAGCAGCACGCGGCGCACGAGGCGACCCTGGCCGCCGAGGCGGCGACTGCCATCGCGCAGGACGCCGCCGCTCGCTCGCAAGCCCGGCTGGCGCTGCTGGGGCGGGTCAGCGGCGTGCTCGGCGCCTCTCTCGACGTCAGCACCACCCTGCAACAGCTGGCCGACATCGTCGTGCACGAAGGGCTTGGGCGACTGGTGCGCGGTGGAGGTTCCCGGCGGGCCACACGGGGTGCGCCGGCTGGCGCTCGCGCACCGTGACCCGGCGATGGTGGAGTTCGCCCGCCGGGTGCAGGAGGACTACCCCCCGCAGCTGCGCGACGACCAGGGAGTCGGCAAGGTCCTGCTGACCGGGGAGCCCGAGCTGTGGCCCTCGATCCCGCCGGAGCTGATCCGCCAGTCGGCCGTGGACGAGACCCACCTCGAGCTGATCGAGAGCCTGCAGATCAGCGCCGGCATCGTGGTCCCGCTGACGGCCCGGGGCCGGGTGCTCGGGGTCCTGAGCCTCGTGGGGTCGGGCGGACGCACCTTCGACGAGGAGGACATGGCCGCGGCGATGGAGCTGGGTGCGCGCGCCGGCGTCGCGCTGGACAACGCCTACCTGTACGACGACCGCGACACCGTGGCCCGCACCCTGCAGCAGAGCCTGCTGCCGCACACCTTGCCCGACGTACCGGGTCTCGATCTGGCCGCGGCCTACCGCCCGGGGAGCATCACCCTCGGCATCGGGGGCGACTTCTACGACGTGTTCCCCGCCGGCGAGGGAAGCTGGCGGCTGGTCATCGGAGACGTGTGCGGCAAGGGCGTCGAGGCCGCTGCCCTGACCGGTGCCGTGCGCTACGCCCTGCGCACCGCCGCGGTGCTGACGCCGTCACCGGCGGCGGCGCTCGCCATCGTCAACGACACCCTCCTGCGCGAGGACTGGCAGCACCGCTTCGCGACGCTCACGCTGCTCGCCGTCGACCTGTCGGAGGGGTCGATCCGGGTCACCGCCGCCAGCGGCGGTCATCCGCCGCCGCTGCTGCGGACGGCCGACGGCACGGTCACCAGGGTCGAGGCGCCGGGCACCATCGTCGGGACGCTGCCCGATGCGCAGTTCAGCGAGACGACGTTCGAGCTGGCCGCGGGGGACTGCCTCTTCCTCTACACGGACGGCATCGTGGAGGCGGGCGCGCCCGGGGAGATGTTCGGCGACGACCGGTTGATCGCTGCGCTGGAGTCCGCGGACATCAGCTCGGCGTCGGGCATCACCCGCAAGATGCTGGCGGCGCTGGACGCGTTCGTGGCGCCATCCGACGCGCGCCGCCGGGCCGACGAGGGCCGTGACGACCTCGCGCTGCTGACCGTCCTGGTCGGCTAGCCGCGCGGGTCACCACGGATCGCCCTAGCCGGGTCGGCCGCGGTCGCGGTACCAACCGGCCAGCCGGCCCGACCTGGCCACCGCACGCAACCGGCGCTCGACCTCGTCGCGAACGCTTCCGGTCGCCACGATGATCAGCTCGTCGCCCTCACGCAGCTTCGTGTTCGGCGTGGGCACGGACGCCTCCCCCTCCCGGACGACCAGCGTGATCGCCGCGCCGCGGGGCAGGCGCAGCTCGAACACCTCCACCCCGGCGAGCCGGGAACCCTCCGGCACGTGCACCTGCAGCAGGTCGGCGTCGAGTCGGGTCAGGGGTGATGACTCGATGTCGAGGTCCTGCGACTCGCCGGGCCGGGTGAGGCCCAGCTGTCGGGCCACCCACGGCAGGGTCGGTCCCTGCACGACCGTGTAGACCACGACCAGCACGAACACGATGTTGAAGATCTCTTCGTCGCGCGGCACCGTCGCGAGCACGACCGGCACCGCACCGCGGAGCCCGGCCCAGGCGAGGAACGCCTGTTCTCGCCACGGGATGCGGAAGGGCAACGTGGACGCCACCACCGACAGCGGGCGCGAGACGAGCAGCAGCACCAGGCCGATGCCCAGGGCCGGCAGGATCGAGGACGGCCAGCTCCGACGGCGTCGCGAGCAGCCCCAGCATCACGAACAGCCCGATCTGGGCGAGCCAGGCCATGCCCTCGGCGAAGCCCCGCGTCGCCGGGCGGTGCGGCAGCCGGGAGTTCCCCAGCACCACCGCGGCCAGGTAGACCGCGAGGAAGCCGCTCGCGTGAACGGCCGCGGCAGCGCCGTAGGCCGTCACGCACAGCGCCATCACCGCGAGCGGATACAGACCCGACGCGGGCAGGGCGATGCGGCGTACGGCGAGCGCCCCGAGCCACCCGACCGCGAGCCCGATGACCGCCCCCACGGTCAGCTCGTAGACCAGCAGCCCGAGCAGCTCGTACCACGTCGGTGCGGTGGCCCCGGCGAGAGCCACCACGAGGATGACCACGGGCGCGTCGTTGAACCCGGACTCCGCTTCGAGCAGGCCGCCGATGCGGGCCGGCAGCGGCACCCGGCGCAGCACCGAGAACACCGCGGCCGAGTCGGTGGGCGCCAGGATCGCACCGACCAGGAACGCATAGCGCCAGTCGACGTCCAGCAGCAGCCACGTTGCGCCCGCGGTGACGGTGACCGACACCGCGGTGCCGATCGTCGCCAGGGCGGCCGCCGCGGGGACCACCGGCCGGATCGTTCGCCACGACGTGGTGAGGCCACCTTCGGCGAGGATCACCACGAGTGCGGCGTAGCCCAGAGCCTGGGCCAGCTCGGCGTCGTCGAACTCGAGACCCAGCGCGTCCTCGCCGAGCAGCAGGCCCAGACCGAGGTAGAGCAGCAGCGACGGCAGGCCGGTGCCCACCGACAGGCGGACGGCGGCGATGCTCACGAGCAGCACGACGGCCCCGAACGAGCAGGAGCGTGTCCAGCTGGTCGACGCTCACGGGAACCTCACCACCCGGTGCGGCGTGACGGCCATGGTGACCGGCTGGTCGTGCGGTTCGGACGGTACGACGGGCAGCAGCTCGTCGTCGTACAGCAGGACCGCCACCGGCCGCCCGGCAGGCACCCGCTGCAGCGCCCGGTCGTAGGAGCCGCCGCCCCGGCCCAGGCGCGTGCCGCGCTCGTCCACGGCCAGGCCAGGAACCAGGACGACGTCCGCCGCCGCCACCGCGCTCACGCCCAGGAGCGGCCCGGTCGGCTCGCGGAGTCCGCGCCGGGTCTGGGCAAGTACGTCCGGACCCCCGTAGTCTGCCCAGTCGAGATCAAGGTCGTCGCCCACTACCGGCACCACGACGCGGACGCCGCGCGAACGGAGACTTTCCACGAGGTGCATGGTCGGCGGTTCCGTGCCGATAGACAGATATGCGGCGACGGAGGAGGAAACCGTGATCTCGGGCAGGGCCAGCACTGCGTGGGCGATAGCTGCTCCGGCCTCATCCCGGGCGGCCGGCGGCCGCGCGCGACGGGCCGCCAGAAGGCGCTCGCGCAGCTCCGACTTGGCCCTATCCACGTGCGCAGCATTTCAGCAGATGGACGTGACGAGGAAAGGACGGTGATCGCGTGAGTCTGCGCAGCCGTCTCTGGCTCGTCCTGGGGGCCCTGTTCCTGGTCCCCCTCGTCGTCGGCGTGATGGTCATCGCGCTGGCCGTGCCGCAGGTCAAGGACGACCAGCTGGAGCAGTCGCTGGAGTCCGGCCGCGCGGTCGTGAGCACCCAGCTCAAGGACACCTGCCGGCTGCTCGGCCTGACCGCGCGGACGGTGGGGCTGGAGTCGGCCACCTCGCGCCCGGATCTCGCGGTCGCCAACGCGGTGCGGGGTGGCTACAGCGACTACGCGGCCCTGCTCGGCGCCGAAGGAGAGGTCGTTGCCGAGGAAGGGCAGCTGCCGCCCGACTCGCCCGCGCCGCAACAGCTGGCGAGCTGCACGGGCAGCGACCAGCCGCTCAGGCTGGTCGCCGAGAGGGTGCCGGTGAGCGGCATCCCGCCCGCGACGACCGCCGTGGCGGTCACCACTCTCGACGGGGACTTCCTCCAGGACCTGCGTCGTCGCACCGCGATGCCGGGCGAGATCCTGCTGCTCGACGGCACGACAGTGGTGGCCTCGAGCACGGACGCCGGGATGAGTCGCCGCATCGCCGCCGCGATCGGTGACCGGACGGGTCGCATCGAGGTCGGGGACTGGCTCGCGCAGGTCAGCCCGCCCAGCGACGGGGTGCCGTTCACGGTGGTCGTCACGCAGAACGGCGGTCTCGGCGGCGGAACCACCGGTCTGTTCCTGCTCATCCTGCTTGCCGGCGCGCTGGTGGCAGCGGCCCTGGTGACGGTGGTGGTCCGCGGGCTGAGCCAGCCGCTCACCGACCTCACCGAGGCAGCCGAGCGGGTGGTCCAGGGCGACCTGGACACGCGCATCGCGCCAACGACCGACGACAGCGAGGTCGGCAGACTCTCCGAGGCGTTCAACGTCATCACGTCCGACCTCCGGCAGAACATGACCGCGCTGGAGAAGAGTCGCGCGGACCTCAGTGTCAGCCTGCAGAAGATCGGCGAGACCCTCACGAACACGCACGACCTGGACGGCCTGCTGGAGGTCGTGCTCGACACGGCGGTCGTCACCCTGCAGGCACGGGCAGGCGTCGTGCTCTACGGCGCACCGGAGCAGATGCACGTCGTGGCCGACAGCGGCATGCACGAGGCCGGGCTGGTGGCCCCGGCCGGCATCGCACCCGGCGTCGGAGTCCTGGGCCGCGTCGTGACGTCCGGCGAAGCCGTGCGCGGCCGGCTGGGCTCGGGACCCCAGAGCTGGAGCCGGCGGCGACCGAGCCCGGCGTGGGCAACATCTTCGCGGTGCCGCTGCGCAGCATGGGCAACGTCGTGGGGGTCCTCGCGCTCTACGACCGTGTCGACGGGCGGCCCTTCGACGAGGGGGACGTCGAGTCCCTGGGCACCCTGTCGACACAAGCGAGCATCGCCATGGACAACGTGCAGCTGCACCAGGAGGCGCAGCGGCTGTCCACGACCGACGCCCTGACCGGGTTGTGGAACTTCCGCTACCTGTCGAGCAGCCTGGGCCGAGAGATCGAGCGTGCCAACCGGTTCGAGCGTCCCCTCGCCGTACTCATGCTCGACATCGACCACTTCAAGCAGGTCAACGACCAGCACGGGCACGCGCGCGGTGACACCGTGCTGCGCGAGCTGGCGCATCGGGTCCAGGAGCAGATCCGTGAGGTCGACACGTTCGCGCGCTACGGCGGCGAGGAGTTCGTCGTGGTGCTGCCGGAAACCACGGTGGAAGGCGCTACCCAGCTGGCCGAGCGCATCTGCGTCGCCGTGCGCCGCGAGCTCTTCCGGGCCGAGGGCGAGGAGTCGCTCAAGGTGACCGTCTCCGTCGGCGGGGCTGCCTTCCCCGCGCACGGTTCCAGCGCGGCGACGTTGATGCGTGCCGCCGACCGCGCGCTCTACGTCGCCAAGAACGAGGGCCGCGACCGCTGGCACGTTCCGGAGGCCTAGCTGACGCTAGGGTTCGCGCATGCCTGATGTCCCCGTGCGCAAGATCACCAAAGCGGTGGTCCCTGCGGCCGGACTGGGCACGCGCTTCCTTCCCGCCACCAAGGCGACGCCGAAGGAAATGCTCCCCGTCGTCGACAAGCCCGCCATCCAGTACGTCGTGGAGGAGGCGGTCGCGGCCGGCCTCACCGACCTGCTCGTCATCACCGGCCGCAACAAGAACACCCTCGAGAACCACTTCGACCGCAACCTCGAGCTCGAGGCCGCGCTGGAGGCCAAGGGCGACACCGAGCGGCTGCAGCGCGTCCGCGAGGCGGGGGTCGCCGCGGACATCCACTACACGCGGCAGGGTGAGGCGCGCGGCCTCGGCCACGCCGTGCTCTGCGCGGCCCGCCACGTCGGTGACGAGCCGTTCGCGGTGCTGCTGGGCGACGACCTGATCGACTCGCGCGACCCGCTGCTCGCCACCATGCTCGATGTCCGGGCGCGCTACGGCGGCAGCGTCGTCGCCCTCATGGAGGTGCCGCAGGAGCAGATCGGGCTCTACGGCTGCGCGGCCGCCGAGCCGACGGGGGAGGACGGCGTCGTACGCGTCAGCGACCTGGTCGAGAAGCCGGCGCCGGACGAGGCGCCGAGCAACCTGGCCATCATCGGGCGCTACGTCCTCTCACCCGCCGTCTTCGAGGTGCTGCGCAAGACCGAGCCGGGCCGCGGCGGCGAGATCCAGCTGACCGACGCGCTGCGCACGCTCGCCGGGTCGGCCGATGACGGGCCGGTGCACGGCGTCGTGTTCACCGGCCGTCGCTACGACACCGGTGACCGGCTGGAGTACCTCAAGACGGTGGTGCGCCTGGCCTCCGAGCGTGCCGACCTCGGGCCGGACTTCCGGCAATGGCTGCTCGAGTTCGTCGACAAGGACACGTGGGAAGCAGGCAGGCCAGCAGGATGAAGTCAGTAGACCAGCACCTCACCGACCTCCTCTCGGGCATCGAGGCGATCTCGCCGCTCGACCTGCAGCTGCTCGACGCGCACGGCTGCATCCTGTCCGAGGCGGTGGTCGCCGACGTCGACCTGCCGGCGTTCGACAACTCCTCGATGGACGGGTACGCCGTGCGCGTCGCCGACGTCGCGGACGCCTCGGAGACCAATCCGGTGAAGCTGCCCGTCGTCGGCGACATCGCTGCCGGGTCGTCGTCGGCCTACAGCGTGCAGCCCGGGCTCTCGACGCGGATCATGACCGGCGCGCCGATCCCGGCCGGCGCGGAGGCCGTCGTACCGATCGAGTGGACCGACCAGGGCCTCGCCTCGGTGAGCATCACCCGCGCGCCGAAGCCGGGTCAGTACATCCGCCGCGCCGGCGAGGACGTGCGCTCCGGCGAGCTGGTCCTCGACATCGGCACCCGGCTCGGGCCGGGGCAGATCGGGTTGCTCGCCGCCGTCGGCCGCGACCGGGTCAAGGTCCGGCCCCGGCCCCGCGTCGTGATCATCTCCACCGGCAGCGAGCTGGTGGAGCCGGGCCAGCCGACCCGCGCCGGCCAGATCCACGAGTCCAACTCCTACATCCTGACGACCGCCGCCCGCGAGGCCGGCGCCACCGTCTTCCGGGTCGGCATCGTGCCCGACGAGCCGCACAAGCTGATGGACGCGATCGAGGACCAGCTGATCCGCGCCGACCTGGTCCTGACCAGCGGCGGCGTCAGCGTCGGTGCCTACGACGTCGTCAAGGAGGTCCTCTCCCGGCTGGGCACGGTCGCGTTCGAGCAGGTCGCGATGCAGCCCGGCAAGCCGCAGGGGTTCGGCACCATCGGCCCCGACAGCACGCCGATCATCACGCTGCCCGGCAACCCGGTGAGCTCCTACGTGTCGTTCGAGGTGTTCGTGCGACCGGTGATCCGGCGGATGCTCGGCGTCGAGCCGCTGGGCCGGCCGATGGTGCGCGCGGTGTGCAAGGAGGCGATGACCTCGCCCGAGGGGCTCCGGCAGTTCGCCCGCGCGTGGATCGACGTCGAGGAGGGCCGGTACGTCGTGAAGCCGGTCGGCGGGGCGGGCTCGCACCTGGTGGGCGACCTGGCCCAGGCCAACGCCTTCGTCGTCATCCCCGAGGACGTCACCGAGATCCCGGCCGGCGGTGCGGCCGACGTCATGGTGCTCGAGCGACGCCTGTCATGACCGAGGGCTTCACCCACATCGACGAGTCGGGCGCCGCCCGCATGGTCGACGTGTCCGGCAAGGAGGTCACCGCGCGGAGCGCGACTGCGACCGGGCGGGTTCTCGTCTCGGCCGAGGTGGTGCGGCTGCTGCGGGCCGGCGGGGTGCCCAAGGGTGACGCGATCGCGGTGGCCCGGATCGCCGGCATCCAGGCGGCGAAGCGCACGCCCGACCTGGTGCCGCTCTGCCATCCGATCGCCGTGCACGGTGTCGACGTCGCGCTGCAGGTCGAGGACGACGCGGTCGCGATCTCGGCGACCGTGCGCACCGCCGACCGGACCGGGGTCGAGATGGAGGCGCTGACCTGCGTGGCCGTCGCCGGTCTGGCGCTGATCGACATGGTCAAGGCGGTCGACCCGTCGGCGACCATCACCGACGTCCGGGTCGAGCGCAAGACCGGCGGGTCGTCCGGCGACTGGCGACGGGGGGACGGGTCATGAAGGCGCTGGTGGTGACCGTCTCCAACCGCGCGGCCGCCGGCGTCTACGAGGACCGCAGCGGTCCGGTGCTCGTCACCGGCCTGACCGAGATGGGCTTCGAGGTCGACGGCCCGCAGGTGGTCCCCGACGGTGAGCCGGTGGAGGCGGCGCTGCGAACCGCGATCGCCTCCTCGGCGTACGACGTGGTCGTCACCACCGGCGGCACCGGCATCGCACCCACGGACCGCACGCCGGACATGACGTTCCGGGTGATCGACCGCGAGCTGCCCGGCATCGCCGAGGCGTTGCGGGCCTACGGCGTCGAGCACGGGGTGCCGACCGCATCGCTGTCGCGGGGAGTGGCCGGCACGGCCGGGACGACCCTGGTGGTCAACCTGCCCGGCTCGCAGGGCGGCGTGCTCGACGGCATCGCGGTGCTCGCGCCGCTGCTGGCGCACGCCGTCGAGCAGATCCACGGCGGCGACCACTGAACGGCGCCCCCGGATGAGCGCGGGTGGCCGGTGACGCTGCAGCACGGCCGGGTCGGGCTGCGGCCCATCCGCCAGCGTGACCGCGACGCCTGGGTGGAGGTGCGGGCCGCCAACGTCGACTGGCTCGCGACCGTGGGAGGCCACGCCACCGCGGCCCACTGCTGACCGCATCGGCTTCCGGGCGATGGTGCGCGCGCTGAAGGCCTCGGCGCGGCAGGGGCTGGTGCTGCCGTTCGTCCTCACCTACGACGACCGGCTGGTCGGCCAGGTCACCGTCGGCGGGATCACCTGGGGCTCGCTGTGCTCCGCGCACATCGGCTACTGGGTGGACTCGCGGGTTGCCGGCCGGGGCGTGATGCCGACCGCGGTGGCGCTCGCGGCGGACCACGCCTTCGGCGTCGTGGGCCTGCACCGGCTCGAGATCAACGTGCGGCCGGAGAACACCGCGTCGCTGCGGGTGGTCGACAAGCTCGGCTTCCGCGACGAGGGGATCCGCCGCCGGTTCCTGCACATCGCCGGTGACTGGCGCGACCACCGAACCTTCGCGCTGACCGCCGACGAGGTGCCGGACGGGGTGCTGAACCGGTGGCTGCGGCAGTCGGCGCGAGCCGTCCTGACGTCACATTCGTCACACCAGTCCCACTACTGATCCTGCGACACACCGCCCACGGTGCGTGAACGCCGCTGCTCGCGCACCTACCTTCAAGTTGTGGGCAGTGGAGTGATCTATGCGGCGCTCCTCGTCGGATGGGGCATGTACTTCGTTCCGCGCTGGGTCCGCCGTCACGAGGAGCTGTCCGAGGCGCGCTCGGTGGAGAAGTTCTCGCGGGCGATGCGGATCCTGTCGCGGCGGGCGCCCACCCCTGACCAGCGCTACGTCGTGATGCCGGCGCGAGCGGACCACCAGCCCCGGGCTCGGTCCCGGCGCGTTGCCCCGCTGGCCATGCGCCGGCGGCGGATCCTGGCCGGCCTGGTGCTGACCACGCTGGTCGTCAGCCTGGTGACCCCGTTCACCCCGCTCCCGTGGTGGGCCCCGGTGGGCCTGCTGGCGGTCACGGTTGCCGACGTCGTACACCTGCGCATCCAGGCGCGCCGCCAGGGCGATGTCACGCGGACCCGCGCGTCGGTGCGCCGGCGAGCGCGGCTGCGGCTGCGGCGCTTCGACTCGGTCGAGCGCATCATCGCCTCCCGCCAGACCCTCGCCCAGGAGCGTGCGGCCGCGCTCGCCGAGCGCCTCGCCGCCGAGGCATCCGCGGAGGCGTCCGCCCGTGAGGAGGCCGAGCGGCTCGCTGCGGCCGCGGCCGGGTGGCAGCCCGTGCCGGTCCCGCTGCCGACCTACGTGAGCAAGCCCAAGGCTCCGGACCGGCCCGCGGCGCGGCCGCTGACCGAGCAGCAGCCCTTCGACCAGACCGAGATGGCACCGCTCGTCGAGGCCACGGCCGGCGACGAGATGAGCGAGACTGGACGAGCTCGACGAGATCATCGAGCGGCGCCGCGCGGTCAACGACTGAGCGCTCCTGCGGCGCCGGGTCGGGTCGTCGCCGGTTTGGTAGCCTCGTGCGGCACCGGACCAACCGAGTGAAGGTCCGATGTCTGCACCCGGGGCTGTAGCGCAGCTGGTAGCGCACCTCGTTCGCAACGAGGGGGTCAGGGGTTCGAGTCCCCTCAGCTCCACCCAGGTCAGAGCCACACCGGTTGGCTAGCGGGGCACATGTACCCGGGCAGTGACGAACAGGCATAAAGCGAGGCCTGGTGGCCCGATTGGGCTAGGCACGATGGGCCATGGCGGACTCCGCTACTCGGAGTAGTTTCCTCGGCGAACTGCGTGACTGGTCAGGGTCACGCCCTGCGATTCGTCGGGGGGACCCACGATGTTCGACGTCCGCAACTTCTTCGCCAGGATCGCTCGACCCCACCTCCGGACGGCCACCGTGATGGTGACCGTGGTGGCGACGTCGGCGGCGTACGTGGGTCTCTCGCTGCCGCCGAAGCCGGCACGGGCGGCCGACACGGAGACGACCGCACTCGTGAACCTCTTCGACGACCTGACGACGTTCGTCCCGCAGCTGGCCGGCGTCGGGCAGTTCGCCCAGGCAATCCCCACCCTGGATATCGTGCCGGGCGGCGAGAACGGGATGGGTCTGTCCACCCTGCTCTCCGAGGCCAAGACGTCGATTCTCACCGGCCTCGGCGGAGCGGCGGACATCGATGACTTCGTCGCTGCCATCGATGGCGAGAACGGCAGCATCAGCAGCGGCCGGAACGTGTCCTTCACCGCGACCAAGAGCACGAACGGGACCGTCGACTCCGTCACCGTCGGTGTGCAGGCGACCCGCACGATCAACAGCGGCAAGCTGGACATCAGCGACGACTCGCCGGCGTTCACCCTGTCGTCCGGCGGCGGGGTGCATGTCGAGCTCACCCTCGCCGCGTCTTTCGTCCTCAACTACGACTCCAGCAACCCGGCAACCTGGATCACCCGGACCGGCTCGACCCCCAGCCTGACGATCGGATTCTCGGCGACCATACCGACCCCGGCCAACGTGACCGCCGGGCTGGGCATCCTCGGGATTTCACTGGGTACGGACACCGAGTTCTCGCTCAGTGGCACGGTCGGCAGCAACTGGAGCGACCCGAACAACGACGGCAGGCTCGCGTTCGAGGAGCCCGGCGGCGGGCCGGACGACGGGGAGCTGTCCGCTGCGGGTGCGGGTGCGGGGCTCGTCACGGCCGCCCTTACCGCGGGACCATGAACGCGACGCTGGACATCGAGGCGAGCACCAGCACGGCCATCTCGTTGCCCCGGCGACTGCAGTCGTCACCGTCACCGACGGTGACAGCGGGCCTGGCATCGACCCGCAGGTCTCCATGGCCCCAGGGGCCCTCGACGCCGTCAACCCCTTCCTCACCCTCAGCCCGAGAGACCTGGCCGCGGGGCTCGCGCAGGCTGCGTCCTCCGTCCTCGCGCTGCAGGACGCCACCGGCGTCAAGCTGCCCTTCATGCGCGGCGAGCTCAACGACGCGATTGCCGCGGTCGAGGCCATCCAGAAGTTCCTGGACAACCATGTGGAGGAGCCCACGCCGGGCACGCTGGTGCCGGGTCAGCCCGACTTCCCGTCTCTCCAGGCCATGCTCGAGATGCTCGCGGCCGAGACCGACCTGCCGCCCGACACGGACTTGAGCGTGGCCCCCGGCGCGGAATACGTCGCAGCAAAGGAGAAGGTCACCTTCACGCTCGGGGTCGACCGTACGACGAGCGCCAGCGCCCAGCCGCTCAACCCTGCGGGAGAGCCGACCTCCGGCACGGCGAGCTACACCAACACGACGTTGACCGACGGCTCGGCGAACTTCACCGCCAATGGGCTACCGCCCTGGTCGGTCGGCAGGTCATCGCCGGCACGTCGAGCGGGATCGTGCTGTCCGCAACCGCAACCACGCTCACGCTGGACCCCGTGCCGCTGGGCAACCCGTCGCCCGATGTCCGCTGGCAGGGCGGCAAGCCGGCCAACGGCACCCCCTACACGATCCTGGCCGCCGACCCCAAGATCGGCCTGGTCGAGCTCGCGAACACGCTCAAGAGCGACAGCGCCATCGCCAACGCCAACGCCAAGGTCGCGCAAGCCACCGTGAAGCCGAGCTTCTCCCTGGACATCCCGATCGTCCTCGACCTCCAGGCGCCGGACACCTCCGACTGCGACCCCGGTCCCGGCACGGCCGCCTGCCCGTTCGAGGACAACGACGCGACGTCCGGGATCAGCCGCATCATCACCTCACTGCCGCTGCCGGCCGACCGGATCATGCTCCGCACCCCGCTGAGTGGCACCACGTCGCTGTTGACTGCGGACGCGCCGATCGAGACCGGCGTCGACGTGGACGCCACGGTCGGGTTCGTGGGGGTGCGGGTGACGGGCACGCTCAAGGAGTGCACCACCAACGCCTCCGCGAACTGCACCGGCGCCACCGCCGATGGGGACCACCTGCTCACCCTCGCGCTCAAGCCGGTCGGCGGAGCCGACGCGGACGGCGACATCCCCATCACGGAGTTCTTCGACGTCCTCGCCGCCAAGGTCGCGAGCGGCGACGTCAGCGACATCCTCGGCTTCGACGTCGACGGTCAGGCGTACGCCAGCCTGACCCTCTCGATCCCGGGAGCCCCCGACTTCTTCGGCAGCGCCGCTCCGAGCATCACCGGCACCGTGACCATGTCGGACTTCACCGATCCGAGCACGCCTCGACGTCGACTTCGACGCCTCGCAGATCGCCCGGCTCGCTGCCCTCGACGTGGACACGTCGAACCCGCTCGCGCTCTTCGGCGCTCTCCTGCAGTCGCTGCAGTCCCTGCAGGGTGCGATCGAGTCCGTCCCGGGCGGCTCGGCGGGCCTGCACGACGAGATCCCACTCCTGGGCCGCTCGTTCAGCGAGATCATCGGTTCCGGCGTGTCCGGCAGCGGGACTGGTGTGAGCTTCGCGGCCGGCGCGGGCCGAGCACCACCGTGCTTACCGACAACGGCAAGACCTTCGGCGACGCCTTCGTGGGCGGCGGCTGACCGTCGGGTCGGTGTCGGTCCTGATCGTCGCCGCGCCGGTCACACGCTCATCCTCAAGCCGGCACTCGCCGAGGTCCGGCCGCCGGCGCGCAGTACACGGTCGAGTCCGAGCTGCAGGGTGTCATCAACCTGCTCCAGGCCGACCCCAGCGAGACCCTGCAAGGCATGCTCGACCTGCTCGAGACGCAGCTCGGTGGTGGGGAGCGCCGCGACTTCGCGGTCGAGGCCGGCAGCCCGCCGGTGCTGCGGCTCAAGATCGACTGGAAGCGGGCCTACACGACCCAGGCGCCGGTCAACCTGTACTTCGACGTCGGAAGCCTCGGCGACCGGTCGCTGGTCGGCCTCTAGGGTCGGGTGCGCTGAACGTGGACGCGACGGGCGAGGTCAAGCTGACCCTGCGGCTCCCGCTGTCCGCGGCCGCGGTCGGCAACCCCGCCGCGAACCTCAAGATCGACCCGACCGAGTCCTTCGTGAAGGCCGGCGTGTCGGTCAACGGTGACGGCGTACGTCTCAGGCCAACCTCGGCCCGTTCAAGGCCTCGCTGGGCGACCCGAACACCTACAACCCGGCCGGGACGCAGCTTAAGGCCGGGCTGGGCGTGACCTGAAGAACAGCACCGACACCGCCGGAGACGCTGGGCGACTTCTTCGGCGACCTCGGCGTCGCGGTGGACGGGCAGGGCGTCGCCTGCCCCGGCGCCCCCGTGGCCGAGGGCACCGACTCGCCTTGTGCGCGGTCTTCCCGGCGTACCTCAACGGGAACCCGGTCAACGCCGACCCCGCGCTCAACAAGTTCGTCGTGCGCCTGCCTCGTCGGCACGACCTGGCCGACACGTTCGACCTGGACCTCGCGGCGGACCCCGTCGGCGGACAACCACGTTTCGTCACTCCCGACGGGCTCGGGGCGGCGCTGCCAGTGCGGCCCTGAACCTGCTCACCTTCGGCGACGGCTTCTTCGGCTACCTCGAGTTCGCCGAGAACGCCCTGCGCGCCGCGTCGTTCGACGGCAAGCTGCCGTTGATCGGCAAGGACCTGCAGGCCGGCGCCGACTTCATCGGCGGCATCCGGGCCGACTCGAGGGCGTCTTTGCTCGGCGCCGGGTGCCCACCAACCGACGCGGCGCGCCATCCGCACGTTCGTCGAACACCAAGCTCAAGCCCGCGCTGCCCGACGGCGGGGCCGCGCTCACGATCGACGTGACCTGCACCACGCCGCTGCGCGGCGGCCGCGGGCCCACCGGTGACCACCGAGGACGGCCGGGCACGGGACGACGTACCGGTACAAGATCGTCGCGTACACCGACCGGACGAGCGGCGAGAAGACGAACGGACCGACCACCCGGCGTCCGCCCGGTGTGACCATGTCGCCGAGGCCGACTTCGACGGCACACCACCACAACGGCCTCGACCTGGGCCGCGGTGCCGTCACGCGACCGGGTACAGCGTCCTGCGCAGCATCGACGGCGGCGACTCTACGAGGCCTGGGGACGTCGGCAACGTGCTCTCGTTCGTGGACGACGGCACCGAGGGAGCACGGCCGACCCCGAGCCGGCGAGCGCGCCGCTCGTCGACGCCATGCCCGGACAGCGGCCTCGCCGACCGAGGTGAGCGGCTTCACCATCGAGCGTGAGCATCGGGCAGGGCAACCCGACCGCCGGGACGACGGCCTGCACGAACGGCAGCAGTGCCTGCAGGCGACGCTGCCGGTGCGACCTGGGCATCCCCGGGCTCTCGTTGAAGGCCACCGACGCCACCGGTGGCGTCACCGCGCAAGGTCGGCTGGCGAGCTGCACGCTCAAGCTCGGCTTCGGACCGCGACGAAGGCTTCTTCGTCGACACCCAGGACGACGACCCGACCCCGAGTTCCGCGTCGCCGCCGAGCCTCGACGTGCCCGACCTCCAGGCGCAGCTGGCGTTCATCACATCGACGAGACGACGAACGACGCGGCGACACCGGAGTTCAGGGCCCGTTCTCCGATCGACCTGCTCGACCCGTCCGGCGGCGACGGCGAGCTCACGCTGGACGACCTCTCCAGCCCGGACGTCGGCGACCATGGTCGACGTCACGCTGCAGCGCCGGCGTCGACATCGACTGGCACCTGGCGCGCCACGGCCACGGTCCGCCCTGCCCGGCATCTCGACGGACTTCCTGCTGACCTGGGGCTGGACGAGCGACGACCCGAGCGACATCGACAACCTCGTCGATCGCGTTCAACAACGTCAAGCTCGACGCCGGCGAGCTTCCTCGGCTGCGCGATCAAACCGATCATCAAGCAGATCGTCGACGTCTACAAGCCGGTCCAGCCGATCATCGACACGCTCTTCGCGCCGATCCCGGTCATCAGCGACCTGTCGAAGGCGGTCGGTGGCGACGACGTCACCATCGCCTCACTCGCGGCGACGTTCAGCACGCTCGCCGGCGGCCCGGACATCCAGCCGTTCCTCGACGTGCTGCAGAACATCCGCGACCTGCTCAAGGCACTCACCGCCGACTGCGGCGCGGAACCCGAACCGTGCCTGACGGTCGGTGACTTCGAGCTGGTCAGCGAGCAAGGCGATCACCACCGACGCCAACCCGGGCACGGCAGCGAGCCTGATCGCTCCAGGGGCCACCGTGAACAACGACCTGCTCGCCGACGTCGACGCAGCGACCCCAGGCGATCTGCAGGGCACCGGCGCGGACACAGAGCACCCCGGCTTCACCTTCCCGTTCCTCGAGAACCCGTCGAGCATCTTCGGGTTGATCGTCGGGCAGGACGTCGGCTCTGGTGGAGTTCGACTCCGGCCCGCTGACGCTGGGCTTCGAGTTCCAGCAGTCGTTCGGCCCGGTCTACGCGCCACCGCCGGTCAACATCGTCATCGGTGGCGGCGCCTCGGTGACGCTGCGGATCGTCGCCGGCTTCGACACCTACGGCATCCGCACCGCGATCGAGGCCGGCAAGGCCGACGCCAAGATCCTCGACAGCCTGTACTTCAAGACGACCGACAGCAGCGGGACGCCGATGCCCGTCGTGCCAGTTCGAGGGCTTCCTGCAGGCCGGAGCGTCGGTGAGCGCGGTCATCATCGAGGTCGGCATCGTCGGCGGCATCAAGCTGACGGTCGGCTTCTTCTGGAACGACCCGAACAACGACGGCAAGTTCCGCTTCGGCGAGTTCCTGGCCACCGCTCTGACCAACCCGATCTGCCTGTTCAACGTCGGCGGCGAGCTGTCGCTGTTCATCAAGGTCTTCATCACGCTGGGCATCAGCCCGTTCAGCGTGTCCTTCGACTTCACGCTGGTCGAGCATCAGCTGCTCGACTTCTCCCTGAAACCGAACTGCACACCGCCGCCGCCGAAGCTCGGCGGCACAACGGACGGCGTCCTCTACCTGTTCGCCGGCAAGTTCAGCAGCACGGCCGAGCGTGGCCACTCCGCCTGCGAACAGCAACGACACGGCGCCGAGGAGACCTGGGTCGTTCGCCAGGTGCCGGCCAAGCCCGACCCCGACGGCGACGGCCCGAAGTCGCGCCGACGCCGAGAAGGCGAAGGTCGTCGTCAGGCGCTCGGCATCACCGAGGACTTCGACGACGACGGCGGCAAGATCACGACGGTCGTGCTCGACGGGACGCGGCTACGCCGGGACGCTGCAGGTGATGTTCAACGGCGGCGACAAGAACAGGCCGTTCACCAAGAAGGCAGTCGTGGTCACCGGCTCAGGCGAAGACGTGATCCGGACGGCGAGGGAGCGTCATACGTCGACTCCGGGGGCGGCGCTGACCAGATCACCACGTTCGACCGCACTGACCTGTCCAAGCCGCGACCTCGCCCAAGGCGCATGGTCGCCGGTGGCGGCGGGCCGGACGCGCATCACGGTCGGCAACGCTGCAGGCGACACCGTCCTCGGCGACAAGTCCCTGGCTTCCACGACCAGGGCCCGATCACCGTCAAGACAGCCGAGGGGGGCGATGTCATCGCTCACCGCCGCGCTCGACCCGGACAATGTCGACCTGCCCGAGCAACCCGGGCGACGACGGCGAGCGACCCAGGAGGCCGACCAGATCGCGGCAGGCCTCGGCGGCGCCACGCTCTACGGCAACGACGGCGACGACAAGATCGGCACGGCCAACGACAACCCGCAGGCGGACCTTGCGGCCAACGCGGACACGAGTCGCTGTACCGGCGCGACTCCACACCATCGTGCGGCGGCAAGGGCGGCGACCGGATCAAGAGCGGCAGCGCCGACGACACGATCTACACCGGCTCGAGCAGGTCATCGCGAAGAACGGCGTCGGGGCGGGCGACGACGCCGACCATCCAGCCCGCGGCAAGACCGGACCAGAACGCGGTCGACACCGGCACCGGCGACGACACCGTATACGGCTAGAACGCCAGCGACTTCGTGACGACGCACTCGACCGTCGACCAGGTCGCCACGGCCTACGGCGGCGACGCCGAGGACGTGCTCATCGGAGGAGCCGGCGAGGACGAGCTGTACGGCGGTCCGGGCAACGACTACCTGGTGGCCGGCCGGCCGACGGTGTCCAACGACAAGCCGGTGAACGACGTCCTCGGGTCGGCCCGACCGCAGGGTGACACTTGTCCCGACCGCCGGTCCGTCATCGGAGAAGACACTTGTCGGCGGCGGCGGCAAGGACCGCATCTACGGCGCGGACGGGACGGCGTCACATCTTCGGCGACCACGAGGTCGACGCGCTGCGTGCTGCAGTCCGACCCGGTGTCCAAGCAGCCGCCGGAGCACCCCACCACGACCGGCCCGGCGAGTGGGCAGGACAACGACGACCTGATCCTCGGCGGTGACGGTGTGGACACCGTGCAGGCCGGCGGCGGGGACGACCACGTGTTCACCGTTCGGAGACGAGGACGTCGCGTGCGGCAACGCCGGCGACGGACGAGATCCGCGGCGGCAACGACGACGACCTGGTCTACGGCGGAAGCGACGGGGACGAGCTGCTATGGCGAAGGCGGCGCTGACCAGGTGTACGGAAACACCGGCGGCGACGCCGCGTACGGCGGCCGGAAGGCGGACCGCATCCAGGGCAACAACGGGTTCGACCGGCTCTTCGGCGGTGCGCAGCGACGACCTCGTCATCGGAGGCACGTCGAAGGCTGCCGAACCGGACACCGGTGACCTGCTCTACGGGGACGAGCGGGCTGGACACGCTGATCGGTGACAACGCCGACAGCAACGTCCTCCCGTCCTACCCGACCGACCTGGGGACGGCCGCGGCTGCCGACGGCGGCGGAGGACACCGTCTTCGGCGGCGCGGACAACGACAAGGCCTACGGAGGCCTCGAGGACGACTACGTCTACGGCGGCAGCCAGCAGGACTACCTCGAGGGCAACAACGCCACCGACCACGTCTTCGGTGAGGCCGGTGCGGACGACATCATCGGCGGCTCCAGCCAGGAGGCTTCCACCGGAGTCGGGCGTCCCGACGCAGGGGACATCATCTCCGGTGGGGGCGACGACGACGTGATCACCGGCGACAACGCACAGCTGGCGAAGGCCGCCGTCGGGTTCGGCAGCGCCATCACCGGCGGGCGGCCGACAGTGACGGAGCGCGTCATCAACCTGCTCGACCTGGGCGAGGGCACCGCGACCGGCCGGTTCGGGGCCGACGTGATCATGGGCGACGGCGACCCGGACGTGATCCTCGGGCAGCGCGGGAACGACCGCGTCCTGGCCGGAACGGCCAGCGACTACGCCGAGGGCGGGCCCGACATCGACTGGATCGAGGGCGGAACCGGCTCCGACGACCTGGTGGGCGGCTCCTCGTCCATCGACGGTGCTGACTCCGGACTGTCCGCCAAGGGCCAGCCGGACGACGTGGACGTCATCTGGGGCCAGCTCGGGGACGACGTGGCAACGGGCGACAACGCGGTCGTCACCCGGTCGTACGCCTCACGACCCGCTGACCAACCGCGTCGGTCCGACCGGCGAGAAGATCGAGCCACGGTCGCTGCGCCTGCTCGACCTGTCCAACGGCGGGCTGCTCAGCCTACCCGACCAGCAACCGCTACGGCGCGGACTTCATGTCCGGCCAGGCGGGCGTGGACGTCATGTTCGGTCAGGACGGCGCGGACGACATCTTCGGAGGAAGCGACGACGACTACGTCGAGGGTCAGGGTCACAGCGAGACCATCTACGGCGACCGGTCCCCGGCCGACGCCGGCATCCCGGTGCCCTGCCGCGACCTGGCCGGGCAGTGCCAGCCGGCGTACGACGAGGACACCGGTCCCGCGGACAGGACGACCTCATGGGTGGCTAGTCCCGTCAGGGATTCCGCGACGTCGAGGACGAGATCCACGGCGACGGCATGAGCGACTTCATCCTCGGTGACAACGGCACCGTGAACCGCGACATCCAGAGCGGCGGCCCGCTGCCCTTCACCGACCGGATCTACGCGATCCGCTACGCCAACCCGGCACCCAGCGGTGCCGCGAAGGTGCGTCTGGCAGGAGTGGGCACGTCGACGCAGGTTCTGTGCGACCGGCAATGCGCAGGATGCGAGCCGGTCGGTGCCTTCGGCGGCGACCCCTGTTCGGTGACGAAGGCGACGACTTCGCTTTACGGCCAGGACGGCAACGACGAGATCCGCGGCGGAGCGCAGGACGACGACATCTTCGGCGAGCTGGGCAAGGACACCCTCTACGGCGAAGCCGGCGACGACGCGATCCTCGGTGACCGCGGCGGCGTGAGGGACTTCCGGGAGAGCGGCGCAGCGTCGGTCAACATGTCGCTGAATCAGCCACCGGCGATCGAGCTACGACGGCTCGCCGGGCAGGTTCGGTCAGCCGCGAGACGGACCTGCTGCACGAGGTCAACGGCGACGCGTTCGTCGGGTCGGGAGCGACCGGCAAGATGGTCTTCGACGGCGTCGCGTTCGGAGGTGGCGACCGGATCCGCGGCGGCAGCGGGCACGACTACATGCACGGCGGCTTCGGCGACGACCTCGTCAACGGCGACTCCGGGGGCGACACGGCCTTCGGCGACGACGGCGCCGACGTGCTGTGGGGCGGCAAGGGCTGCGATCCGGTCCTCGACACCGCGGCGGCGCCGACTGCCTGACCCGGCGGCGTCTTCGACCGCGGCGGCCCGCGGCGGCGGACGACCGGATGCTCGACTACATGTTCGGCGGCAAGGGCGCGACCAGCGGTCCGTCGGTGGCCGGCGGTGGCCCGGGCGCGGACATCATCGACTGGCGCCCCCGCGGGTCCTACACGCCGGGCACCGGGTGCACCAACCACCCGTGGCCGGCGACCGTCGGCGGGAAGAACGCCACGACCATCGACCCGTGCGCGTGGTTCGAGATGACCGACATGCAACAACGCCGATCTCGCGGACAACCAGCACCACCGCGGCGTCGACTGGCAGTACGGCGGGTGGGACCGGGACGTGCTGCAGGCGGACGTCGCCGACAACGGCCCGAACGCGGGTGACCGGCTGCTCGACTGGAACGGCGCCTACAACCTGTACACGCACTGCAACTCGGCGTACGGCGGGTTCAACGACGTGCGGCAGCTCAGCCCGAGCCATGGCAGGACTTCCTGCAGAAGTGGGCGTACGGCGTCGGTGCCGGGCAGGTCTTCGGCGGACGTGCTAACACCGGAACCTCGGCGTACGTCGAGCTGGCACTGACCTACACGGCGGACAACAAGGACCACGGCAACGGAAAGGCCTTCCCGACCACTCCGGGGCACTTCGACGACCCGAACTCCTGCGACGCCGAATAGGAGGCCGCGCGCCGGACCCGGGCTGCTCAGAGGCGCCTCCGTGGGACGCCTCTGTGGTCGGGGCTGAGGTCAGCCGGGGGACAGCTCTGTGCCCGACTCACGGCGTAGAGCCCGAAGCCGATGAGGACGAGCACCAGTCCCAGACCGAACGCGATCGCGGCAACTCCCGTGGCGGCGCCTCCGGCGGACATGAGGACTCCGGCGAACATCGTGATGATGGCGACGATGCGGGCTGCCCGCTCGGATGCTCCACGAGTGACCGGTGGTCGTCCGGGTGTTGGTGCTGCTCCGGGGTTCGAACGTGGTCGTCATGATGCGTCCTTCTCGCGTGGCGGCGGTTCTGCCGCTGTGGGTGCGGGCACGTCTCCGTGTCTGCGAAGACGGTATGGCGGGCGCAAGAGGGGTCGCTCGAGGCAAAGAGCTCGACGGGACCTAGGTCCTTCGCGGCTTACCCGCCGGCCGGTCACGACGGTCAGCGGCAACCTGATGCAGACGTCCCTCTGGCCAGGCGCGAACGTCTCGACGACACCGTCGATCGCGGCCCGCTGCTCCGGGTCGGCGACAACGGTGGCCACCCCCATGACGACAACGCTCCACCCGGTCCGCGTCTCCGCGTCGATGTCGTCGATCTCGAAGGCGAGCACGCCACCGGGAGCTGCCTTGGCAAGCCTGCTCTCCGGTGACGTCCTCATCACGACAGCCCCGTCGTAGACGGCGAAAGCCACCGGCACGATGGCAGGCAGCGCGCCGACGGTGAACACCACCCGACCGACCGGGATGGTCGACAGCAGGGCGACGGCCTCCCGCGTGGAGAGCGCCTCGAGGGACCGTTGCTCACCGAACATCAGCGGGCACCGCCACCACGGGTGGCTCCGCATGGGACAAGCAGTAGTGGCTGACGGAACCGAGGTCGACCCGGCGCAGGCCGGCATGCTCACAGGCACCGAGCACGAGCAAGCGGGCGCCGCGGGAGCGCTTCACCAGCGCTGGCCCGGCGGCCCTTCCACGACGTCGAGGGACCAGCGGACGTCAGCGGCGCCCTTTCCGAGGGCGTCCATCACCCGGCGGGTGGCCTGCGCCCGCGCGTTCGCGCTCGCGGCCTTCGCGAAGTCCTTCGACCCCGCTAACCCGGTCGTCCGACGTCTGCTGCCAGGCACACAGCGCCCGCAGGGGGAGGCCCGTGACGCGAGACTGCTCGGCGGCCCATCGCAGCGCTGCCGCTGCCGATGGACTGTCGTCCAGTCCCACGACGATCTCGGTCATCTCGTCTCCCGTGCAAAGCAACACCGGTTGGGTCGCCTCCAATCACGGTCCTCGATGGAGCGCCGCGGAGATAGCGTCGTTCGGCCCAGGGGCTCGGGCCCTAAGGCCTGAGCGCGGGTGCGCCCGGATGGGGTACACCTATGGATATGACGGACACCCCGGACGCCGGGCCTATTCGCGTTTTCCTGCTCGACGACCACGAGGTGGTCCGTCGCGGGCTCAAGGACCTGCTCGAGGCTGACGGCGACATCGTCGTGGTGGGTGAGTCCGGGCTCGCCGCAGGAGGCGATCCGGCGCATCCCCGCGCTGCGGCCGAACGTCGCCGTGCTCGACGGCCGGCTGCCCGACGGGTCCGGCATCGACGTCTGCCGCGACATCCGCTCCAGCCACCCGGAGATCGCGGCGCTGATCCTCACGTCGTACGACGACGACGAGGCGCTGTTCGCGGCCATCATGGCCGGCGCAGCCGGCTACGTGCTGAAGCAGATCCGCGGCAACGACCTCGTCGATGCCGTACGACGGGTGGCTGCCGGGCAGTCCCTGCTCGACCCCGCGGTCACCGCTCAGGTGCTGGAACGGCTCCGGCAGGGCCCGCCGCAGGACTCGGCGCTGGACCCGCTGACCGACCAGGAGCGGCGCATCCTCGAGCTCATCGGCGAAGGCCTGACCAACCGGCAGATCGGCGAGCGGATGTTCCTCGCGGAGAAGACCGTGAAGAACTACGTGTCCTCGCTGCTGTCCAAGCTCGGGCTGGAGCGGCGCACCCAGGCCGCCGTGTTCGCCATCAAGCACCCGCCCCAGAAGTAGCGGCCGCCACATGCGCCTCGTCACTGAGAGCCAGCTCGCTGGGGTCCTCGCTGCACTTCCGTCAGGCCCTCGGGTGGTGGCGAGCGGCAACGGTGCCTCACCGAGGGCGCTCCTGCGCGCTGCTCGACGCGCACGTCCCGGCGTACCGGCTGTTCGTGCTCAACGCGCACCGCGGCCTTCCGGCCCGGCCCGAGGTGGTGCACGAGACGCCGTTCGTCGGGCCAGGGATGCGGCGCAGCCCGACGCTGTCCTACGTCCCGGCGCGGCTCTCGCAGGTGCCGCGGCTGTTCGCGACCACAATGCCGCCGGACGTCGTCGCGGTGACCGTCGCGCCGGCTCGCGACGGGAAGCTGTCGTTGGGCACCGAGGTCAACGTGTTGCCGGCTGCGATCGAGGCCTGCCGCGCACGCGGTGGCATCGTCATCGCGCAGGTGAACGCCGAGATGCCGTGGACGTACGGCGACGGGGTGCTCGATCCCGATGACGTCGACTACGCGATCGAGGCCGACGAGCCGCTCGACGAGCCCAGCCACAACGAGCCCGACGACGCCGCCCGACGCATCGGCGAGCTGGTGGCCGCCCGCATCCCGGACGGCGCGACCCTGCAGCTGGGCATCGGGGCCGTGCCGGACGCGACGCTCCCGGGCCTGTCGGGCCGGCGTGGTCTGGCGGTCTGGTCGGAGATGTTCTCCGACGGCGTCCTGGCGCTGGACGAGGCCGGCGCGCTCGACCCGCAGCGCACGTTGACGGCGTCGTTCCTCTACGGCTCGGCGAAGCTCTACGCCTGGGTGGACGGCAACCCGCGCGTGCAGGTGCTGCGCACCGAGGTGACCAACGCCCCCGCACTCATCGCGGCGAACCCCGCCATGACCTCGATCAACACCGCCCTGCAGGTCGACCTGTTCGGGCAGGCCAACGCATCCCGCATCGCGGCGCGCATCCACTCCGGTTTCGGCGGTCAGACCGACTTCACCGTCGGCGCACTGCACTCCGCGGGAGGACAGGCATTGATGGCGCTGCGGTCATGGCACCCCAAGGCCGACGTCTCGACGATCGTCGCCATGGTGGACGAGCCGGTGACGTCCTTCCAGCACACGGCCGTGGTGACCGAGCAAGGGGTCGCGCCGATGTTCGGTCACGACGAGCAGACCCAGGCACGGCACCTGATCGAGCACGCGGCGCACCCGAGCGTGCGGGAAGAGCTGTGGGAGGAAGCGGTGGCGCTGGGACTCGCACCGCTGCGCGGTGTCCGCCAGGACGGGAGGACGTGATGGTGGACAAGCAGGTTCTGCACGAGATCGTCGAGCAGGCCGCTCGAGCGCCGTCGATCCACAACACGCAGCCGTGGCGGTTCGTCGCCCACGACGACGCTGCTCGAGCTGTGGACCGACCCGACTCGTGGGCTTGCGGTGCTGGACCCGAGCGGCCGCGCGCGTCACCTCTCCTGCGGTGCGGCGCTGCGTCCACGCCCGGGTCGCGGCTGCGGGTGCCGGGCTGGCCGCGACGGTGACATTGCTGCCCGATGCCGACGAGCCGGACCATCTCGCCGACCTCGAGCTCGTCCAGGCTGAGCCGCCGCCCGAGGACCGCGAGCTGGTCGGGGCGATCGCCGCCCGTCGTACGACTCGAGCGCCGTTCAGCGAGGAGCAGCTGCCGCGCGACGTGGTCAGCGCGCTGCGGCATGCGGCCGAGCTCGAAGGCTGCTGGCTGCGGATCGTGGAGGACCGCGCGGACGCGGCGGGTGTCGCCGTGCTGCTGGCCCGGGCGGACGACCTCCAGGCCGCAGATCCGGCCTACCGCGACGAGCTCCGCCGATGGACGGGCAAGACGGGGGAGGACACCGAAGGTGTTCCCGACTCGGCGGTGCCGTCGCGGCCCCCGTCGTCGCGGGGGTCGAACTACCGCCTGCGCGACTTCGTCGCCGACCGGGACGACGCAACCGGCAACGGACGGGTCCGACGAGCCGCCACCCGTCGAGCGGCCGCTGATCGCGGTCCTCGGAACGCGCGACGACGACGTCGAGGCCTGGTTGGCCGCCGGGCAGGGAGTGGGCCGGCTGCTGCTGGCGGCGACCGCGCACGGGGTCACCGCGTCACCGATGACCCAGCCGTTGGAGATCCCCGACACCCGGCAGCGGCTGGTCAGCCAGCTCGGCGCTGGTCGGCCATGCGCAGATGATCCTGCGCCTGGGCTACGGCGCCGAGGCGCCGACGCCGGCGACGCCACGACGCCCGGTCGCGGAGATCCTCACCGAGGCGCCAGGTCAGGACCAATAGCCCTGCCGCTGTGCCGCGGCGACCGCGATGGTGGAACCACCACCTGGAGGTCGTCATGAGAGTCCTCGTCACCGCCGCAAGCCGGCACGGCTCCACAGCAGACATCGCCGCCGCGATCGTGCGCGTCCTGCACCTGCGCGGGCTGGCTGCCGAACTGGTCGAGCCTGCTGAGGTGACGGACATCAGCGAGTACGACGCCGTCGTGCTCGGCTCCGCGGTCTACGCCGGACGGTGGATGGCGCCGGCGACCGACCTGGTCGCTCGCTGCCGGTCGCAGCTCGCCGGTCGGCCGGTCTGGCTGTTCTCGTCCGGGCCGGTGGGCAGCCCCGCCAACCCGGCTGAGGGCCCTGCCGTGTCCAAGCTGATGGAGCAGACCGGCGCGCTCGGTCATCGCGTGTTCGCCGGCAAGCTCGACAAGGCCGAGCTCGGCAGACTGGAGCGGACGATGGTTCGCGCGGTCCGCGCGCCCGAGGGCGACTACCGCGACTGGGACGACATCGCCGAGTGGGCCGCGCGCATCGCCGACAGTCTCTCGGCGATGCAGCCGGTGCGCTGACTCAGCCGGCGCGAAGCTCTCAGTCGGCGGCGCGGGCGGGGACTCGCCAGACGGCGATGGTGCCGCCATCGGGGCCGGCCCGTCGCACCTCGAATGACCCGCCGAACGCCTCCGCACGTTCGGCCATGTTGGCCAGGCCGCTGCGCCGCCCGTCGTCGGTGATGCCGACGCCGTCGTCCGTGACCGTGAGCACCACCTCGTCGCCGACGTCGAGACTGACCGAGGCAGAGGACGCGCGGGCATGACGCGCGACGTTGGACAACGCCTCCCGGATCACGGCAAGCAGGTGCGGCCGTCAGCTCCGGCCGCACGCCGCTGTCCACCGGGCCCTCGGTCCGCAGGCGGGGGTTGAACCCCAGCGCGGGTGTGATCACGGCGAGCGCGTCGCCGAGCTCGCTGCGCAGGTCGGTCGACGTCGGCGGCGCGGACAGCTCGAAGATGGTGCGCCGGATGTCCTTGATGGTCGCGTCGATGTCGTCGACGGCGCCGGTCAGGCGGTCCGTGACCTCCGGGCGGATGGTGAGCCGGGAGACGTTCTCCAGAGTCAGGCCGACCGCGAACAGCCGCTGGATCACCAGGTCGTGCAGGTCGCGCCCGATCCGGTCGCGGTCCTCGAACACGGCAAGCCGACCGCGGTCCTCCTGGGAGCGCGCGACCTGAAGGGCCAGCGTGGCCTGCTCGGCGAAGGACGCAGGCAACGCGACGTGGGTGGACCGGAACTCGTGCTGGCGCTCGGGCGACCACCCGACC
>CAVWQZ010000012.1:0-173067 GCA_963757295.1 uncultured Actinomycetota bacterium
AAAATTCGCGTACGTCGCCGCCGGTGCCAACGGCGTCATGGAGAAGGGTGTGCAGGAAGCGGAGACTCTGACCTCCGCACGGATCGCATTGATGAGCCGCGAGCTGGACATCAAGGAACTCGCCGAGAAGCACGGCTTCATGCAGTTCGAGCTCACCAAGACACGGATCAAGCGGTCCGAGCTGATGCACCTCTCCCGGCAGCTGGCGGCGTTCATCCGTGCGGGCGTGCCGATCCTGGGACTTCCATCCAGGGTGCTAACCGAGGAGTCGGGAAAGGCCGAGGCGTTCAGCGGGTGCATGACCCAGATCGAGGAAGACCTCCGCGCGGGTTCGACCTTTCCGACGGCGTTCGAACGGCATCCCCAGGATTTCCCAGCGTTCTATCGCGGGATCCTTCGCTCGGCCGAACTCACCGGACGGCTGGATACTGTCCTGGACCAGCTCTCCCTCTACATCGAGCGCGACCTGGAGGCCCGCCGCAAGATCAAGAGCCGCGATCGCCTATCCGGCGATCGTGGGTGGCGATGTCGCTGGTGACGGTAGTGATCCTTTTCGTCGTTCGTCCTACCAAAGTTCAAGGACTTCTTCACGAGCCTCGATGCCGAGCTCCCGCTCCCTACCCGGATTCTCCATGTCGACCACGGGTTTCATCTCGTCGACTTGGTACCTACTCGGTGGGCGGGTTCTTCGCCTTCGTCATTGTCATGCTCATCGCTGTCCGGACTACTGCGCGGTCGGGCTGCTCTGGGACAGCATGCTGCTGCGGCTTCCGGTGCTCGGTGAGACAATCCGGGATACGCCATCGTCGAACGGTATGTGCCGCATCCTGTCGTCGATGGTTTCGGCCGGCGTCCCCCTCACCGAGTCCATGACAGTAGCGAGGGAAAGCTCGGCAACACGGTCTTCGACCGCGGGCTGCGCCAGGCTTACGCCGAGATGATTCAGGGCGGCGGCCTGGCCCGGCCCTTGCACGCAACCAAACTGTTTCCCACCACGGCGAGCCAGATGATCCGTGTAGGTGAAGAAACGGGATCACTGGATGTGCAACTCGAGGTGGCCGCCTTCGTACTTCGAACGCGAGCTGGACTACAAGATCAAGAAGCTCACCACGCTGATCGAACCGGCGGTCATCCTGTTCTCCGGGGCCATCGTAGGTTTCGTTGCGGTGGCGCTCGTCTCGGCGATGTACGGCATCTTCCGGACTGCCGAACTGTACATGAGCACGGGTGCCGAAGGAACGCGACCGACCGGGGCGAGACCCTGATCGAGCTGGTCGTCGCCGTCGCGATCCTCGGCCTGGCCGCCGTGGCCATCCTCGGCGCGCTCATGGTGAGCATCCGCACATCGGTCATGCACCGGAACGTTGCATCGGGCGGCGCCTATGTCCGCAGCTTCGCGGAGGCGATCCAGAGCTCCGTGGACAGCGCCGGCGGGTTCAAGTCGTGCGCGGCTGCTGCGTCGGCGTACGCGGGCGTCGCAGTGCCGAACCTTCCGTCCGGTTACGCCGAGTCCGTGACGGCCGTCGAGTCCTGGAACGGGTCCGGCTGGGGCGCATGCACGGCTGACGGCGTCCAACGACTGGACCTCAAGGTGATCACTGAGCGGAAACCCTCCCTTCCAGGCCGAGGAGAAGTTGACCGTCATCCTGCGCCAGCCGTGCAACGGCAGCGCGGCGACTGCAGGGGCGAACCCATGCAGCTGACCGGTCGGCTCTGCCCCGCATGCGCGACGACAACGGCTTCACGCTCATCGAGATGGTGATGACCGTGGCCATCATGGGCATCATCTCCGCCACGCTCTTCGGCGTGATGTTTCAGTACCTGAAGACCACCGGTGACACCGGTGCGCGGCTGAACGAGTCCACCGACCAGCAGTTCATCTCGACCTACTGGCAGAACGACGTGAGCAGCCTGGGGCGGCGCTCTCTGGCTCTTGCCACCGCTACCTTCAGCACCGACCAGTCGGTGTTCGTCGGGCCCGGCGGGCCCGGCGGGGTGTGGGAGCTCGGTGGGGACGGTGGCCGTGGTCTTTCGCGTGGCACGAGTTCGACGTCGGCAGCGCTCCACCTGCTAACCCGTGGAGCTCGAAGCCCCAGCAGGTGGCCTACGTGACCGTGCCGAACGGCAGCCGCTTCTTGCTCGAAGCGGGTCCGTTGCAGCGACGGCGTGACCAGGCCGCCGACGACCGTCGCGCACAACATCACCGCGTCCCTGACGGACCCACGGCCCCACGATCCAATCTCCTGCGACACGACCTGCGACGCGGCGACGCCGCCCAACCGGGTCTCGATGAGGTTCACGGTCAAGGACGCGGCCACTCCCCACCAGCCAGGGTTACACCACGACCGTGACGGCGGACCGGAGGCAGGGATGAGCACGCGACTTCGCGCTCTTCGCCACGACGACGACGGGGCGATGCTGATCATCGCCCTGATCATCATCACCTCGGTCGCGCTCGTGACCGGAGCGATGCTCACCCACGGAGGGACCAACTTCCGCGCGACTTCGACGCTCAACGGGGTGGCCGGCACGTCCTACACCGGTGACACCGCCGCCAAAGTGGCCATCAACAACCTCCGGCTGGGTGCCAAGGCGCCCGGGTGGGCGACGCCGACGTTCCCCGGCCTGTGGAGCGACTGGGTCTTCACCGACAACGCCGACGGCGCCGGGTACTTCGGTGCAGAGGGGACCGCGCCCAAGAACAACCTCGAGCTGAAGAACATCTACCCGAGGTCAGGCGACCAGTCGGCCGACGGCTCGGCGCGGGTGGAGTGCTCCACCGTCTCCGGCACCGGGATCTTCGGGGCCGGCAGCGGCGTCGGCATCAACGACCCCGATCCGACGGACTCGTTCGCTCGGGCGCTGACGACGGTCGGGACCACCGGCACCCTGCAGGGAATGACCCTCAAGCCGCTCGGGACGGGCAACACGGCCGCCATGCCGGCCCGCGGCGGGATCGCCTCTAAGTCCTACATCAACGTCACCAACGGTGCACTGGTGACCGACGGCTATGTCAAGGCGGAGGGCGCCTGCACCGGCGTGATCGTGAGCGACCCTGCCGAAAGTCTGCAACCAGCCGGGCAGCGTCCCGATGCCTCCCACGCCGACTCCGCCGCTGACGCGGTCCCGACGTACCGGGACCCCAGCGCCTACACCGCCACCTGCGTCTTCCAGCCGGGCTTCTACAACAACGCCAAGGCCCTGAGCGATGCGGTGAACGGGTGCACAACGGCAAAGTTCGCCTCCGGGCCAGTACTACTTCGACTTCCGCGACGAGGAGCGCGGTACCGGCAACAACGTCTGGAACATCGCTACCAGGAGTGATCGGAGGGGAGAATGTCGCCAGCGCGATCCCCGGAGCTTGCAAGAGCCCGATCCTCCACGACCCGATCCCCGGGGTGCAGTTCGTGTTCGGCGGAACAAGCCGGATCACCGTCAGCGACACCGCGCACGTCGAGCTCTGTGGACCGTCGAACGGTGGTGAACCGCCTACGACCCTCTACCAGCAGCAGTCGGGATCCGTCGCGCCTACTGGAACAGTCGGGCCGACCCCCGCCCAGACCGTCGACCAGATCCCCAGCGGTGGCGGCAGCAAGGTCGACCCCTTCACGACAGTGCCCACGGGGGTGGAACGCTACAAGGTGCACTCGCCGCAGAAGGTGGAAGCAGCCTCGCGTGGAAGTCGACCAAGGCCAACCAAGAAGCCGCAATCGACCTGAGCAACTTCTCCGGTCTGAGCGGAGTGCCGGTGGGGTCGGACATCACCTCGGCGCAGGTCCGGATCAAGTATGCGAAGTCGGCGCTTGCGCCCAGCCTGACTGCCGGGTGACCGGCACGACCCCGTCGGTGACGGTCCCCGCGGTCGACGCGTTCCCGGTGGGCATCGGTGGAGCTCAAGGATCAGTTCAGGACACTCATCGCGGCTAGCCCCTTCACTCCCGCTCGGCCCGAAGGTGGAAGTTGCGACTTCCCGCAACCCCCCAGGACGAAACCCTGACGATCGACGCCATCACGCTCACGGTCACCTACGTCCCGGGGGACCCTGCGCTCGGCCGGCGACGTCAGAGCTGATCTACGCTCCCGGCGGGAACTTCCACGGTGAGTTCGTCGTGCAAGGGGCGACCTCGCGCCCAACGGTTACGTGGAGCTCGACCCGGGCTCGTTCGACACGGCTCTGGTCGCCTTCCGGTGGGGCCTGGTCGCCTCAGGGGTGGACCTGCAGGCGCAGCCGTCGCAGCAGTTCGGCTATCCGCTGGTCTCGATGCCGGTCGCCGGCAAGGGCCTGGGCAACAAGGTCACTGCCGTGGACCTCAAGGTTTTCGTCTGCGTCGAGCAGGCCACCTGTACGACGGGAGGCACGCACGCTCTCACGGTGCGGGCGATGATCACCGACCCCGCCGTACACCGCCTGGGGCAGCGGTCCCGCTCGTCCCGAGCCGGGCCGCCGCAAGGTCGACATCCTCAGCTGGTCGGAACAACGATGAGCGCGATCCCTCCAGGCCTCGTTGCGGGGCGAGCCGGCGTGCTGGGCCCTGATCATCGGGTCCTTCGTCAACGTGGTCGCGTAACGAGTGCCACGCGGGGATGATGCGGACCCGGGGGCGGTAGTCCGAAAGTCTCCGGGCCCTCGACATTGTCCAAAGCTGGTCGACTCCGATGAGGGCCGGTGGCTAGCTCAGCACGCGATGGACGGACGTCAGCCGCGCTGCGATCGCTCGTCGGACGCAAAGTCACCCGGATGGGGGCTGGCGTTTCCCTCTGACCCTTTGAACGTTTAGGGGACTCAACGAGGGGACTTCGAAAGAGGGGTTCGATCGACCTCCCAATAAGGTCCGAATGCCTCATTCAGTTCTTTCGCGAACGAAGTCATTCTCTTGTAGCCAAGAGCAACGCCGTCCGATCGCGCGATCTTGCGCGGGGGCGTGGCGAAACCCAACGCCAGGGGGCAATGACATGCGCAACCGCATCCACCACATGAAGGAAGAGCGTGATGGGGGCTTCACCCTCATCGAGCTCCTTATCGTCATCGTCGTGCTCGGCATCCTCGCCGGCATCGTCGTCTTCGGCGTCGGGACCTTCCGCGCGGACGCGAAGACCGCGGCCTGCAAGGCCGACAAGAAGACGGTGCGGTCGCCGCGGACGCCTACGACGCCGAAGACCGGCGCCTTCCCCGCCAACATGGCGGCGCTGACTGGCGGCCGCCGGGCTACCTCAAGGCAGCCCCGCGACCGGCAGTACGTACACTGTCGACGTCGCCGGCACAGGAGCCGTGACGCAGGCACCTGCACGCTGTAGCTCACGGACCAGTAGGGCCCGGCGGCTCTCGGCCGCCGGGCCCTTACTGCTGCTGCGGGGACGCGAATAGCGCTTCACGTCGTGCGGGAACAGCGACCGGGCCACGGCCTCGTCGTACGACACCACCCCCGCGGCGACCAGTTCGGTGAGCGACATCTCCAGCGTCTGCATGCCGTCGTGCTGGCCCGTCACGATGTGTTGCGCAGCTGGCTGGTCTTGCCCTCCCTGACGAGGTTGCGCACCGGCGATGGTCGCCGATGAGCACCTCGTAGGCCGCGACCATGCCGCCGCCGATCCGCGGCACCAGCCGCTGGTAGACCACGCCGGTCAGCGTCGCGGCGAGCTGCACCCGGATCTGCGGCTGCTGGTCGCCGGGGAACACGTCGATGATGCCGGTCGAGCGCCTGCGCGGTGTCGTTGGTGTGCAGCGTCGCGAACACGAGGTGCCCGGTCTCGGCGAGGGTCAGCGCGAAGCGGATCGACTCGAGGTCGCGCATCTCGCCGACCAGGAGGACGTCGGGGTCCTCGCGCAGCGCGCTGCGCAGCGCGTCGGCGAAGGACTCGGTGTCGTCGCCGACCTCGCGCTGGTTCACCGCCGCGCGCTTGTGCTCGTGCACGTACTCGATCGGGTCCTCGATGGTGATGATGTGGCACGGCCCGGTTGGTGTTGATCCAGTCGATGATCGAGGCCAGCGTCGTCGACTTGCCCGAGCCCGTCGGGCCGGTGACGAAGACCAGGCCCTGCTTCAGCTCGGCGAAGCGCGCACCACGGCGGGCATGCCGAGATCCTCGAAGGACGGGATGTGGCGGGGGATCATCCGCAGCGCCACCGCCGCTGAGCCCCGCTGGCGGAACGCGTTGCCACGGATCCGCGCGCCCTCGCGCCAGGAGAACGAGAAGTCGATGTCCCTGCGGGCGAACATCTCCCGCTGCGCGTCGTTCAAGAGCGCGTTGGCCATCGCCGCCGTGTCCGCCGCGTTGAGCAATGGGTAGTCGACCGCCGGGCAGAGCTCCCCGTTGACACGCAACAGCGGAGTCGTCCCTGCAGTGAGCAGCAGGTCGGTGCCGCCGGCGTTCCAGAGCTGCTCGATCAGGGCGTCTACGTCTGCTTCGCCCATCGCCATATAGGGAGTCTAGGGAGACGTGATCGACTTCGGGTTGGAAGTGACAACCTTGCATCCGCCGGCCCAGGGTCGCGAGGCCGCGGATAGCGTCGTACGTCGTGCGGCGAACGGACAAGGACCCTCGGCAGCTCGGTCTCCTGGCGTTCCTCACCCCAGCCAGCCTCACGTGGGTGTTGCGCCACCGTGCGTGGTCGCGGTTCCACCTCGTCCGCTACTGGCGGTTCCTCGTCCTCAAGGTGCGCCACCCGGAGGTGGTGACGGAGGGGTTCGTCTACCTGGGCCGACGGGTGGAGCTCTCGGCCCGGCCCGGCTACGGGCGCATCGTGCTCGGCCGGTGGGTGCATCTCGGCGACGGCACCCGGCTGCGCGCGCACGAGGGCACGCTGCGCGTCGGCGACAAGGCCGTCTTCGGGCGGGACAACACCGTGAACTGCTACCTGGACATCGAGTTCGGCGCCCGGTCGCTGGTCGCGGACTGGGTCTACGTCTGCGACTTCGACCACCGGTTCGACGACCTCGCGGTGCCGATCAAGGACCAGGGCATCGTCAAGACGCCGGTGCGCATCGGCCCCGACGTCTGGGTCGGCGTCAAGGCGTCGATCCTGCGCGGGGCGATGGTGGGGGAGGGCAGCGTGCTGGCCGCGCACACCGTGGTGCGCGGCGAGGTGCCCGCCGGGAGCGTGGTCGCCGGCGTGCCCGGTCGGGTCGTGCGCAGCCGTGTCGTCCGGAGCCCGCACGCAGAGGGGCTGGAAACGGGTCCGATCGTCACAACAGGTCGCGAACCGGGCACACAGGGACAATAGGCATATCTGACCATGGTCAGCGCGGGGCTGAGGCGACAGGATCGGCGCAGCCGCGCAGAGAGCGCGGCATCTCATCGTCTTCATGGGGGACATGCATGCACGCCCGAACAGCCCGCCTTGCCGCCGTGGCCACTGCCACGCTCGCACTGACCCTGCCCGCGCTGGGCTCGGCGTCCGCCGACACCACGGCGGTCACCGCTGCCGCCGCCTCGTCGACCGAGGTCGTCACCGAGGCCGACGTCGTCCGTCAGCAGGAGAACACGCCGCCGACCAACGACTGGGTGATCTACACCCGGACCCCGGCGAGCACCGCGGTGTTCCAGAACGGCCCGGGCACCCCGCCGGCCGGCACCGGCAGCCTCACCTTCGGCACGCCCACGGGTGCGGACAAGGTGGTGGCTGTTCAACTACGACCACGTCGGTACCGAGCTCGCTGACATCGACAACATGGGCTACTCGACCTACCGGTCCGCGGGCTCCTCTGTGCAGGTCGCGTCCATCAACATGCGAGGTCGACTACAACGGCGCGGCGGCGGGCGGCTTCACGACGCTGGTCTTCGAGCCGATCTACAACACCGCGCAGGGCACCCTCACGAACAACGTGTGGCAGACCTGGGACGCCTACAAGGGCGGCCAGGCGATCTGGTGGTCGTCGAAGGACATTCCGGGTGTCTGTGCCTTCAACTGCTTCGTCCCGTGGTCGGCCATCGTGGCGGCCAACCCGGACGCGACCATTCTCGGCGGCTACGGCATCAACCAGGGCAGTGGCAACCCCGGCCTGGTGACCAGCGTCGACGCGCTCGCGTTCGGCACGGCGGCGGCGGACACGCTGTACGACTTCGAGTTCGACGCCGACGGTGACGGCGAGGGCGACACCGCTCCTCCCACGTCGAAGGACCAGTGCAAGAACGGCGGCTACCAGAACTTCAACAACCCGTCCTTCGACAACCAGGGCGAGTGCGTGAGCTACGTGGAGCACACCAGCTGATCTGCTTGCCCAGCTCGCTCGACCAGATTGCCTGACCAGCTGCGACACGACGAAAGGCCCCGGCCACATCGGCCGGGGCCTTTCGTCATCGGGCGTCCGTCGACGCCGCCGGTGCGCCCTTGTGGTCCGCCGGCTCGCGAACGACCGCGGCGAGGAACAGCGACAGGCCGACCACGACGGGGATCACAACGGGTAACGCACCGAGCACAGCAGCGGGGGCGAACGCCGCGGTCAGCACCGACAGGGCGACAAGCCGGTCAACGGAGTGCATGTGACGAACACCTCTTCCGGGGGCGAGGTTCCTTGTGCCCGCGGGAGACAGGGCCCAACCGTTTGAGCGCTGCTACTCGCCGGTAACCTGCTGGCATGAACATCGTCGTGTGCGTGAAGCAGGTGCCGGACACCTGGTCGGAGAAGAAGCTGGACCCCGCCGACAACACGTTGGACCGCGGTGCGACCGACCCGGTGATGAACGAGATGGACGAGTACGCCGTGGAAGAGGCGCTGCGCCTGCAGGAGGCCTCCGGCGGCGAGGTGACCGTGCTGTGCATGGGACCGGAGTCGGCGACCGAGACGGTGCGCAAGGCGCTGTCGATGGGTGCCGACAAGGCCATCCACGTGCTCGACCCCGGCCTGCACGGCTCGGACGCGGTGGCCACCTCGCTCGCGCTGGCCAAGGCCGTGGGCACCACGTCGTACGACCTGGTCCTGCTGGGCTCGGAGTCCTCCGACGCCCGGATGAGCGTTCTGCCCGCGATGCTCGCCGAGCGGCTGGGCGTGCCGCAGCTGACCTTCGCCAAGGAGGTCACCGTCGACGGGAGCGCCGTGAAGATCAAGCGGCTGACCGACGACGGCTACCAGGCGGTCGAGGCGCAGCTGCCCGCCGTCGTGAGCGTGGTCGAGAAGATCAACGAGCCGCGCTACCCCTCCTTCAAGGGCATCATGGCCGCGAAGAAGAAGCCGGTGGAGACGCTGTCCCTCGCCGACCTCGGCATCGAGGCCGGCGACGTCGGTCTCGGCGGCGCGTGGAGCGCGGTCGAGTCCTTCGAGGCCGCCCCGCCGCGGCAGGCGGGCACCGTGGTCAAGGACGAGGGCGACGGCGCCACCAAGCTCGCCGAGTTCCTGGCCAGCAAGAAGTTCATCTAGCCCGCGACAGCCCGCGCACCTCTCCCGCCACCCGAAGGGACCCGAACCCCCATGGCCGAGATCCTCGTCCTCGTCGACCACACCGACGGTGACGTCAAGAAGGTCACCCTCGAGCTGCTGACGCTGGCCCGGCGGCTGGGTGAGCCGAGCGCGGTCTTCGTCGGCAGCGGCTTCGACGCCGCGAAGGACCGGCTCGCCGAGTACGGCGCGGCCAAGGTCTACGTCGCCGACGGCGACGACGTCTCGACCTACCTCGTCGGGCCGTCCGTCGACGTGCTCGCCAAGGTGCTCGTCGGATGCCGGGTCGGTCGCTGCCGTGCTGCTCCCCTCGGGGGCCGAGGGCAAGGAGATCGCCGGCCGGCTGGCCATCAGGACGGGCAGCGGGCTCATCACCGACGCGACCGACGTCACGTCGTCGGGCGACGGGCTGCTCGCCGAGCAGCCGGTGTTCGGCGGCTCGACCGTCGTGCAGTCGCGGGTGACGACCGGCACGCCGATCATCACGGTGCGGCCCAACTCGACGGCGCCGGAGGCAGCCGCCGGCAGCCGCCGAGCGCGTCGACGTCAGCGTCGAGCTGTCCGACGCGGCGAAGGGCGCCCGGATCACCGAGCGCGTCGTGGAGGAGAAGGGCGGGCGGCCCGACCTCTCCGGCGCGGCGATCGTGGTCTCCGGCGGCCGCGGGGTCGGCAGCGGCGAGAACTTCTCGCGTGATCGAGGCGCTCGCCGACGCGCTCGGCGCCGCAGTCGGTGCGTCCCGCGCGGTGACCGACGCCGGGTGGTACCCGCACCAGCACCAGGTCGGGCAGACCGGCAAGACGGTGTCGCCGCAGCTCTACATCGCGGCCGGCATCTCCGGCGCGATCCAGCACCGGGCCGGCATGCAGACCTCGAAGACCATCGTCGCGGTCAACAAGGACCCGGAGGCCCCGATCTTCGAGCTGGTCGACTTCGGCGTCGTCGGCGACCTGCACCAGGTGCTGCCCGCGCTCACCGAAGAGATCACCAAGCGCAAGGCCTGACCTCGACGCCGCAGTCACGCGGGCGAACGAAATAGAGCTCGCACCGCGTCGATGGGTGAACCGAGGCCGCGCGCGACTACACTCGACGCGTCGACACGGCCTACCTCGACCACGCCGCGACGACGCCGATGGTCCCGGAGGCCCTCGAGGCGATGACCTCCCAGCTCGGGCTGGTGGGGAACCCCTCGTCGCTGCACGCCGCCGGCCGCGCCGCGCGGCGCGTGGTCGAGGAGGCCCGCGAGTCGCTGGCGCAGGCGCTCGGCGCCCGGCCGAGCGAGGTCGTCTTCACCGGCGGCGGCACCGAGGCGGACAACCTGGCCATCAAGGGCCTCTACTGGGCCCGCCGCGCCGAGGACCCGCGCCGCGACCCGCATCCTGGCCAGCGCCGTCGAGCACCACGCGGTCATGGACTGCGCGCTCTGGCTGGCCGAGCACGAGGCCGCGCAGGTCGAGTGGCTGCCCGTGGACCGGCCACGGCCGGGTCCACCCCGAGACGCTGCGAGACGCCCTGGCCGACGACCCCGACTCGGTGGCGCTGGTGTCGGTCATGTGGGCCAACAACGAGGTCGGCACGGTGCAGCCGATCGCCGAGCTCGCCGCGGTGGCCCACGAGTTCGGCGTCCCCATCCACTCCGACGCGGTGCAGGCCCTCGGTCAGCTGCCGGTCGACTTCACCGCGAGCGGGCTGGACGCGATGACCGTCACCGGTCACAAGATCGGCGGACCGCTCGGCGTCGGTGCGCTGGTCCTGAGCCGCGCGCTGGCCCCCACGCCGGTGCTGCACGGCGGCGGCCAGGAGCGCGACGTCCGGTCCGGCACCCTCGACACCCCGGCCATCGCCGGCTTCGCGGCGGCCGCCGAGGTCGCCGTCAAGCGCCAGCCCGAACGCGCCGAGCACCTCGCCGGGCTGCGCGACGACCTGGTACGACGGTTCGCCGCCGCCGTCCCGGACGCGGTCCTCGGCGGCGACCCCGACCTGTCACTCGCGCATCGGCTCCCGGGCAACGCGCACTTCTCGTTCCCCGGCTGCGAGGGCGACGCCCTGCTGCTGCTGCTGGACGCCCGGGGCATCGAGTGCTCCACCGGCTCGGCGTGCTCCGCAGGAGTGCCGCAGCCCAGCCACGTGCTCATCGCGATGGGCATCCCCGAGGACCTCGCGCGCGGATCGCTGCGCTTCTCGTTCGGTCACACGTCCACGCCGGCCGACGTCGACGCGGTCGCCGACGTGATCGGCCCGGTCGTCGAGCGCGCCCGCCGCGCCGGCCAGAACGGCGTACGGGGCGTGAGTCCACCGCACGGATGAGGGTGCTCGCGGCGATGTCCGGCGGCGTCGACTCGGCCGTCGCGGCGGCCCGCGCGCAGGACGCGGGCCACGACGTGACCGGCGTGCACCTCGCGCTGTCCAGCAACCCGCAGTCCTTCCGCACCGGCGCCCGCGGCTGCTGCACCCTCGAGGACGCCCGCGATGCGCGCCGGGCGGCCGACGTGATCGGCATCCCGTTCTACGTCTGGGACCTCGCCGAGCGCTTCCGCGCCGACGTGGTCGACGACTTCGTCGCCGAGTACGCCGCCGGGCGCACCCCCAACCCGTGCGTGACGTGCAACGAGAAGATCAAGTTCGCCGCCGTCCTCGACAAGGCGCTGGCGCTGGGCTTCGATGCCGTCTGCACCGGTCACTACGCGCGCATCGTCGACGGCCGGCTGCTGCGCGCCGTCGACGCCGGCAAGGACCAGTCCTACGTGCTCGGCGTCCTGACCGCCGAGCAGGTGGCCGGCGCGATGTTCCCGCTCGGGTCGTCCACCAAGGACGACGTACGACGGGAGGCGGCGCAGCGGGGCCTGGCGGTCGCGGCCAAGCCCGACAGCCACGACATCTGCTTCATCGCCGACGGCGACACCGCCGGCTTCCTCCAGGCCCACCTGGGCTCGGCGCCGGGGCCGATCGTCGACCGCGCCGGCGAGCAGGTCGGCGACCACGACGGTGCCTACGCGTTCACCGTCGGGCAGCGGCGGGGGCTGCGCATCGGCCGCCCCGCCGCGGACGGCCGCCCGCGCTACGTCCTCGACGTCTCGCCGGTGACCAACACCGTCACGGTGGGCTCGGCCGAGGACCTCGACGTGGCCGCGCTGACCGCGATCCGACCGCGGTGGAGCGGGCCCGCACCGACGCGCCCGGTGGAGTGCCTCGCCCAGGTCCGGGCGCACGGCGAGGCCGTCCCCGCCGTCGCCTGGTGCGGGGACGCCGGCGAGGAGGTGCAGGTCGAGCTGCGCCGGCCGATGCGTGGGGTCGCCCCCGGTCAGGCGGTCGTCCTCTACGACGGCGACGTCGTGATCGGGTCCGCGACCATCGCCTCGACCCGCTGATCGCTGGGCCTCACGACCGCCGGCGACCGGCGCTACGGTGACCCGATGACCACCCCCGCCGTGTCCGAGTCGAGCCTGCGCCAGGTCGTGGAGATCGCCGTCGACAACGTCGCGGCCGGCGGCGGCCCGTTCGCGGCGCTCATCATCCGCGGCGACGAGGTGGTGGCCGAAGGCGTCAACCGGGTCACCCGCGACCTGGACCCGACGGCGCACGCCGAGGTGGTGGCGATCCGCGCGGCCTGCCGGGTGGTCGACGACTTCGCCCTGACCGGCTGCGTCCTGGTCGCCTCGTGCGAGCCGTGCCCGCTCTGCCTGGCCGCGGCGCTGTGGGCCCGGGTCGACGAGGTCGTCTACGTCGCCGACCGCGACGACGCGGCCCGGGCAGGCTTCGACGACCGGGCCTTCTACGACCTGTTCGACCAGCCCCGCTCGGGCTGGCCGACACCGGTGCATCAGACCCGCATCGCTCCCGCTACCGCCCCCTTCGACGCGTGGCTGGCCAAGTCCGACCGGATCTCCTACTGACCGTGGAGATCCCGCAGCTGCCGCTCGGTGCGGGCTGGGCCACCGGCGTCGGCTCCCTGCCCGGCACCGACCCGCGCGAGGCCGCAGCCGTCGTCGTCGGCGAGCTGCCCGACCTGCCGCACCTGCCGGAGCTGCCCGGCCGCGGGCCGGGAGCCGACATGGTGGGGCGCACTGCGGGGGTCCTCGTCGACCTGCACGTCGACCTGCAGCCCTCCGGATGGCGCCTCGTCGACCGCCCCGGCGCCGACGAGCGCCGCGCCACGTCGTACCTCGCGCAGGACCTCGATGCGTTCGAGGAGGCCGCGCAGGGGCATCCCGGCCCGGTGAAGGTGCAGCTGGCCGGTCCGTGGACGATGCTCGCCGCGCTGCAGCTGCCGCGTGGTGAGCCGGTGCTCTCCGACCCGGGTGCGCGCCGCGACGTCGTGGCGTCACTGGCCGAAGGGCTCGCGGGACATGTCCGCGACGTCCGGCGTCGCCTCCCCGGCATCGACGTCATCGTCGAGCTCGACGAGCCGTCGCTGCCGACGGTGCTCGCCGGCCGGGTGCGCTCCATGTCCGGCCTGAAGGCCTACCCGCCGCCCGCGGAGGTCGAGGCCGAGTCGGTGCTGCGCGAGGTGGTCTCGGCGGCGGGGGCGCCGGTGGTCGTGCACTGCTGCGCGGCCGACCCGCCGGTGCTCCTCATGCACCGGGCCGGCGCGCGTGGGGTGTCGGTCGACCTGCTGCTGGCCGGCACGGGTCCGTCGGCGCTCGACGACGAGCTCGGTGAGGTGCTCGAAGCCGGCACGGCCCTGTTCGCCGGGCTGGTTCCGGCGACGGGCACCGGGTTGTCGGACCCGGCGGCTAGCGTCGACCCCGTACGCCGGCTGTGGCGGCGGCTCGGGCTGCCCGCCGAGATGCTCTCGGCTGCGGGCTCTCCGGTCGTGGTGACCCCCACCTGCGGGCTGGCCGGGGCCGATCCCCGGCAGGTGCCCGCGCTGCTGCGACACTGCCGGGCCGCAGCACGTGCGCTGGTCGACGACCCGGAGGGATGAGTGGCCACCAAGAAGAAGAAGAAGGCAGCCACCGACGACCTGCACCGGCACGCCGAGCTGGCCGAGAAGATCGACCGGCACCGCTTCGACTACTTCGTGCGCGACGCGCCGACGGTCAGCGACGGCGACTACGACGCGATGATGCGCGAGCTCGAGGCGATCGAGGAGCGTCATCCCGAGCTGCGCACGCCGGACTCGCCCACCCAGACCGTCGGTGGCACGTTCTCCACCGAGTTCCAGGCCGTCGACCACGTCGAGCGGATGATGAGCCTGGACAACGCGTTCTCGTCCGCCGAGCTGACGGCCTGGGCCGAGCGGGTCGAGCGCGACTCCGGGGGAGTCGACGTCCACTACCTGTGCGAGCTCAAGGTGGACGGGCTGGCCATCAACCTGCTCTACGAGGACGGCCGGCTGGTCCGCGCGCTGACCCGCGGCAACGGGGTGACCGGTGAGGACGTCACGCTGAACGTCCGCACCATCGCGAACGTGCCGTCGTCGCTGCAGGTCGCCGACGGCTCAGCGCCGCGGCGGCTGGAGGTGCGGGGCGAGGTGTTCTTCCCGGTGGTCGCGTTCCGCGAGCTCAACGCCGGCCTGGTCGAGGCAGGCAAGGCGCCGTTCGCCAATCCGCGCAACGCCGCCGCCGGTTCGCTGCGCCAGAAGGACCCGCGGGTGACCGCCTCCCGGCCGCTGCGCATGGTCGTGCACGGTGTCGGTGCGCGCGACGGCTTCAGCGCAGACCGGCAGTCCACGGCGTACGAGCTGCTCGGCGCCTGGGGCCTGCCCGTGAGCGAGCGCTTCAAGGTCGTCGACGACCTCGCGGGTGTCGACGCGTTCATCGAGCACTACGGCGAGCACCGCCACGACGTCGAGCACGAGATCGACGGCGTCGTCGTCAAGGTCGACGAGGTCCCGGTGCAGAGACGGCTGGGGTCCACGTCGCGGGCCCCGCGGTGGGCGATCGCGTTCAAGTACCCACCCGAGGAGGTCAACACCAAGCTGCACGACATCCGGGTCAACGTCGGCCGCACCGGCCGGGTCACGCCGTTCGGGTTCATGGAGCCGGTCGTCGTGAGCGGCTCCACGGTCAGCCTGGCGACGCTGCACAACGCCTCGGAGGTCCGCCGCAAGGGTGTGCTGATCGGCGACACCGTCGTGCTGCGCAAGGCCGGCGACGTCATCCCGGAGATCGTCGGACCGGTCGTCGACCTGCGCGACGGCAGCGAGCGCGAGTTCGTGATGCCCACGACCTGCCCCGAGTGCGGCACCAAGCTCGGTCCGGAGAAGGAGGGCGACGCCGACATCCGGTGCCCCAACAACAGGACCTGCCCGGCCCAGCTCCGCGAGCGCGTGTTCCACGTCGCCGGTCGCGGCGCCTTCGACATCGACGTGCTCGGCTACGAAGCCGCAGTCGCGTTGCTCAACGCCGGGGTGCTCGAGGACGAGGGCGACGTCTTCTCCCTCGACGAGGACAAGCTGTCGCGGGTCGACCTGTTCCGGCGCAAGGACGGCGGCCTGACCGCCAACGCCGGCAAGCTGCTCGAGGCGATCGAGGCGGCCAGGACGCGACCGTTGTGGCGCGTCCTGGTGGGGCTGTCCATCCGCCACGTCGGTCCGACCGCGGCGCAGGCGCTCGCCCGGGAGTTCCGTGACATCGACCGCATCGCCGCGGCGTCCGCTGACGAGCTCGCCGCCGTCGCCGGGGTGGGCCCGGTCATCGGCCAGGCCGTGAAGGACTGGTTCGAGGTCGACTGGCACAGCGACATCGTCCGCCGGTGGCGCGATGCGGGGGTCGCGCTGGCCGAGGACGCCGAGGACGAGGGACCGCGCATCCTCGAGGGGCTGACGGTGGTCGTGACCGGGTCCCTGGAGGAGTTCTCCCGCGACGAGGCGACCGAGGCGCTGCAGACGAGGGGGGCCCGGGCCGCCGGATCGGTGTCCAAGAAGACCGATTTCGTCGTGGTGGGCGACAACCCGGGTGCCTCGAAGTTCGACAAGGCCCGCGCGCTCGACGTCCCGGTGCTCGACGAGGCGGGCTTCCGCATCCTGCTCGAGCAGGGGGCCGACGCCGCCGCAGCGGCCGTGCTGCCGCATCAGCCGTCCGGCTGAGCCGCGACTCGTCTCCGCGGCCGATTCCCAAGACCACCCGGTCAGACCAGCATGATCAGCCGAGGCAGTGAACTCGGGGATCGGTGCTCGCGCTCGTGGGCCGAGGTGGCAGGGAGGTGCGGATGAGGGACGTCGAGACGACGCCCGACGGCGACATCCCCCGCAGCCTGCCCTTCCGGATCTACCTGTGGACCGTGACGCTGCTCGGCTTCGCGGCCCTGGTTCTGATCTTCGCGTCCAGCTCGGGCAGCGACGTGCAGGCCCTCGCGCAGCGGCCGGCGTTCTGGGTCATCCTCGGCCTGGTCCTGGTCGGAGAGCTGCGACCCATCTTCACCAGCGGCTCCCGCGACTCGGCCGGCATCACCATGTCGACGATGTTCAGCTTCGCGGCACTGCTGTTCTTCGGGCTGCCGGGCGCCGCGGCCGTCCAGGCCTTCGCGACGGTGGTCACCGCGCTCGTCTACCGCAAGCAGCTCTGGCGCACCGGCTTCAACCTCGGCCAGCACACGCTGAACCTCATGGTCGCGTGGTGGGTGCTCGACCAGGGCGGCGTGTCCGGCATCCCCACCGGAGCCAGCGCTCCGACCGGCCGCGACCTGATGTACGTCGCGCTGGCCGGGCTGGTCTACTTCGCGATGAACAACGGCTTCGTCTGGGTCGCGGTGGCGCTGGCTGAGCGGCGCCCGCTGATCGACACCATCAAGACCGACTTCCTCTACCAGTTCGTGGTGCACGCCACCCTGGTCGGCCTGGCCCCGCTGGTGGCCGTGGTCATGGCGTTCCGCTGGCAGCTCCTGCCGCTGTTCGTGCTGCCGCTGCTCGCGGTCCAGCAGAGCGCGGCCAGCTCGCGGGAACGCGAGCAGCAGTCCCTGCGCGACCCCCTGACCGGGCTCGCCAACCGCAAGCTGCTGGTGCGCACCACCGAGAGCACGCTGCGCTCGGCAGCGGCCCGCGGCGAGCCGGTCGGCCTGTTCCTCCTGGACCTCGACCGGTTCAAGGAGGTCAACGACACGCTCGGCCACGCTGTCGGCGACCGGGTCCTGCAGCTCGCGGCGGAGCGCCTCGAGCGGGCGCTGCGACCGGGCGACGTGGTCGCCCGGCTGGGTGGTGACGAGTTCGCCGTCCTGCTCCCGGTCGTGCGCGACGCGAGCGCCGCCCACGAGATCGCCCAGCGCATCAGTGCGGCGATGGAGGAGCCCTTCACGGTCCGCGACACCCAGATCGACCTCGAGGCGAGCATCGGGATCGCCATGTTCCCCCAGCACGGCACCGACTTCGAGGCGCTCCTGCAGCGCGCGGACGTCGCGATGTACGTCGCGAAGTCCGAGCGCACCACGATCGAGACCTACGCCGCGGAGCGTGACACCAACACCCCGAGCCGGCTCGGCCTCCTCGGTGCGCTGCGCCGGGCCATCGACGGCGACGAGCTGGAGCTGCACTACCAGCCGAAGGTGATGGTCGGTGACGGCTCGGCCGCCGGGGTCGAGGCACTGGTGCGCTGGCGGCACCCGACTCGCGGCCTGGTCCTGCCCGACGACTTCATCCCGCTCGCCGAGCAGTCGGGCCTGATGCAGCGGCTCACCGACTTCGTCCTGGAGACCGCGCTGGAGCAGGCAGCCGAGTGGTGCCGCGACGGGATGCCGATGCCGATCGCCGTCAACGTGTCGATGCGCGACCTGCACGACGCCGAGTTCGCCCGTCGCCTCGGCGAGGGGCTGCGCCGGCACGGCGTACCAGCCGACCTGCTCTGCCTCGAGATCACCGAGCGGGTGCTGATGGCCGACGTCGCCCGGGCAGCCACCACGCTGGACGAGCTGGACGCGCTCGGCGTGCGGATCAGCCTGGACGACTTCGGCACCGGCTACTCGTCGCTGGTCCTGCTCAAGCGGCTGCCGGTGCGCGAGATCAAGGTCGACCGCTCGTTCGTCAAGCGGCTGGGGTCCGCCGGCGGCGCGCAGGACGACGCGACGATCGTGCGCTCGATCATCGACCTCGGGCACTCGCTCGGCCTGACGGTGGTGGCCGAAGGTGTCGAGAGCGAGGCCACGATGGACCGGCTGCGGGCGTTCGGGTGCGACCGCGCGCAGGGCTGGCACCTGAGCCCGGCGCTGCCGGCGGCCGACGTGACCAGCTGGCTGAAGATCCGCGCCGCCGCCACCGCGCCTCGGCTGCGCGTGGTCGGCCGCTGGCACTCTGAGGGTGACGTGGTGGCGACGACGCCGCCCTAGGATGGTCGGGTCCCCCACCGGCAAGGAGCTCCTCCGGCATGTCGAGCAGCCCGCGAACACCCGCGCCGACGTCGCGCACCTGGCCCGCCTGGCCCGGCTCGCGCTGACCGACGACGAGCTCGACCACTTCGGCGGCCCAGCTCGACGGCATCCTCGCCGCCGTCTCGCGGATCAGTGACCTCGACACCTCCGACGTCCCGCCGACCTCGCACGCCCTCGACCTGACCAACGTCGACGCGCGAGGACGTCGTCCGCCCGGGGCTGACCCAGGAGGAGGCGCTCGCCGGCGCGCCGGCCGCCGAGGACGGTCGCTTCCGGGTGCCCCGCATCCTCGGGGAAGAGGCGTGACCGCGCCGGTGACGACGGGCTCGGACGTCACCCGCCTCACGGCGGCGCAGACCGCGGCAGCCGTCGCGTCCGGTGAGATCAGCGCCGTCGAGACGACCCAGGCCCACCTCGACCGCATCGGCGCCGTCGACGAGCGGGTGCACGCCTTCCTGCACGTCGACACCGAGGGCGCTCTCGCGGCCGCGAAGGCGGTCGACGAGCGGCGGGCCGCCGGGCGAGCGGCTGGGACCGCTCGCCGGCGTGCCGCTGGCGATGAAGGACGTGATCGCCACCCGGGCCTGCCCACCACCTGCGGGTCGCGCATCCTCGAGGGCTGGGTCCCGCCGTACGACGCGACGGTGGTGCGCCGGCTGCGCGAAGCCGGCGTGGTGATCCTCGGCAAGACCAACATGGACGAGTTCGCGATGGGCTCCTCGACCGAGCACTCGGCCTTCGGGCCCACCCACAACCCGTGGGATCTCGACCGCATCCCGGGCGGCTCCGGCGGCGGCTCGGCGGCGGCCGTGGCCGCGTTCGAGGCGCCGCTCGCGGTCGGCACCGACACCGGTGGCTCGATCCGCCAGCCCGCCGCAGTCACCGGCACGGTCGGCGTGAAGCCGACGTACGGCGGCGTCTCCCGCTACGGGCTGGTCGCGCTGGCGTCCTCCCTGGACCAGGCCGGGCCCTGCGCCCGCACCGTGCTCGACGCCGCGCTGCTGCACGAGACCATCGCGGGGCACGACCCGCTCGACTCGACGTCGATCGACGCGCCCGTGCCCTCCGTGGTTGACGCGGCCCGCGCCGGCGACGTGTCGGGACTGCGGGTCGGCGTGGTGAAGCAGTTCTCCGGCGAGGGCTACCAGCCGGGCGTGCTGCAGCGCTTCCGCGAGGCGGTCGAGCTGCTCGAGAAGCTGGGCGCGTCCGTCGTCGAGGTCGACTGCCCGCACTTCGACTACGCGCTGCCCGCCTACTACCTGATCCTGCCGAGCGAGTGCTCGAGCAACCTGGCCCGGTTCGACGGCATGCGCTACGGCCTGCGGGTCGGCGACGACGCGGAGCACAGTGCCGAGGAGGTGATGGCGCTGACGCGGGCGGCCGGCTTCGGTGCGGAGGCCAAGCGGCGCATCATGCTCGGCACCTACGCGCTGTCCAGCGGCTACTACGACGCCTACTACGGGCAGGCCCAGAAGGTGCGCACGCTGATCGTGCGCGACTTCGCGGCCGCCTTCGAGCAGGTCGACGTGCTCGTCTCGCCGACGACGCCGACCACGGCGTTCCCCATCGGCGAGCGCATCGACGACCCGCTGGCGATGTACCTCGCCGACCTGTGCACGATCCCGTCGAACCTCGCCGGCAACGCGTCGATGTCGCTGCCGTGCGGGTTGTCACCCGACGACGGCCTTCCCGTGGGGCTGCAGGTCATCGCGCCACCGCTCGCCGACGACCGGCTCTACCGGGTCGGAGCTGCACTGGAGGCCGCACTGCGCGAGCAGTGGGGACATCTGCTGATCGAGGAGGCACCTGCGCTGTGAGCATCCGCCGAAGAACGTCACGTCGATCCTGACGCTGATCGGCACGGCGTTCGCCGGCCGCGCGGCCATCCAGCGGCTGGTCCAGGCCCGTGACGACGCGGACCGGCTCGAGCTGCTCGACGCGGCGCTGAACATCGCCGTCGTCCTGACCGGCCTGCTCGTCATCGTCCGGCGGCTGCGTCGGGGAGAGGCCGCGTGACGACCACCAGCACCGAGCTGCTGCCCTACGACGAGGCGGTCGCGCGCTACGACCCGGTCATCGGGCTCGAGGTGCACGTCGAGCTGGGCACCGCGTCGAAGATGTTCTGCGGCTGCTCGACCGTGTTCGGCGCGCGCGCCCAACAGCCAGGTGTGCCCCACCTGCCTCGGGCTGCCGGGCTCGCTGCCGGTGCTCAACCGGGTGGCGGTCGAGTCGACGGTCCGCGTCGGCCTCGCGCTGAACTGCACGATCGCGTCGTGGTGCCGGTTCGCGCGGAAGAACTACTTCTACCCGGACATGCCGAAGAACTTCCAGACCTCGCAGTACGACGAGCCGATCTGCGTCGACGGGTGGCTCGACGTCGAGGTGCCGACCGACGACGGAACCCGCACGGTGCGCATCGAGATCGAGCGGGTCCACATGGAGGAGGACACCGGCAAGTCCCTCCACGTCGGCGGCGCGACCGGCCGCATCCACGGCGCCGACCACTCGCTGGTCGACTACAACCGCGCCGGCATCCCGCTGATCGAGATCGTGACCCGAGCCGGTCGAGGGCACCGGACCGGACGCCCCGGTGGTTGCCCGGGCCTACGTCACGGCGCTGCGCGAGCTGATGCGCACGCTCGGCGTCTCCGACGTCCGGATGGAGCAGGGCTCGCTGCGCTGCGACGCCAACCTGTCGCTGCGCCCGAGCCCCGATGCCCCGCTCGGCACCCGCTCGGAGACCAAGAACGTCAACTCGCTGCGCTCGGTGGAGCGGGCGGTCCGCTACGAGATCACTCGCCAGGCGGCGCGGCTGGCGGCCGGGGAGCGCGTCGTGCAGGAGACGCGGCACTGGCACGAGGACACCGGGGTGACGACGCCGGGTCGCTCCAAGGAGCAGGCCGAGGACTACCGCTACTTCCCCGAGCCCGACCTGGTGCCGATAGCGCCCGACGCCGCGTGGGTGGAGGAGCTGCGCGCCGCACTGCCGCCGGCACCCGCCGTACGCCATCGACAGCTGCAGGAGGCGTGGGGCCTCTCGGACTTCGACATGCAGTCCCTGCTGAACGCCGGGGCGGTCGACCTCGTCGAGCAGACGACCGCCGCCGGGGCCAGCAGCGAGGCGGCCCGCAAGTGGTGGCTGGGCGAGCTGGCGCGCGCGGCGAACGAGCGGTCGGTCGAGCTCGCCGAGCTGCCGGTGACCCCGGCGCAGGTCGCCCGGCTCTCGGCGCTCGTCGAGGACGGCACGCTCAACGACCGGCTGGCGCGTCAGGTGATCGAGGGGGTGCTCGCCGGTGAGGGGGAGCCCGACGAGATCGTGGCGCGGCGCGGCCTGCAGGTCGTGTCGGACGACACGGCGCTGCTCGCCGCGGTCGACGAGGCGCTGGCCGCAGCCCCGGACGTCGCCGAGAAGATCCGGGCCGGCAAGGTCGCCGCTGCCGGTGCGATCGTCGGCGCGGTGATGCGGGCGACCGGTGGCCAGGCCGACGCGGGGCGGGTCCGCGAGCTCGTCCTCGAGCGCTGCACCTGACGCGCCCCCTGCCGCATTGTCAGACCTCGGCCGCGAACGGTCCACGAGAGTCTGACAAGCCGCGGGGTGGGTAGGCCCCCCGCATGACACGTGTCGTGGTGGTGACCGGAGGAAGTGCCGGGGTCGGCCGGGCGTGCGCCGAGATGTTCGCCGGCCGGGGTGACCGGGTGGCCCTGCTCGCCCGGGGACAGGCCGGCCTGGACGGCGCCGTCGCCGCGATCGAGGCAGCGGGCGGCCGGGCCATCGCGTGCCCGACCGACGTGGCCGACTACGCGCAGGTCGAGAAGGCCGCGGCCCGGGTCGAGGAGGAGCTCGGGCCGATCGACGTGTGGGTCAACGTCGCGATGACCTCGGTGCTCGCGACCTTCGTCGACATCGAGCCGGACGAGTTCCGCCGGGTCACCGAGGTCACCTACCTGGGTTACGTCTACGGCACGCGGGCGGCCCTGGACCGGATGCGCCCGCGCAACCGGGGCGCGATCGTGCAGGTCGGCTCCGCCCTCGCCTACCGGGGCATCCCGCTCCAGTCCGCCTACTGCGGCGCCAAGCACGCCATCCAGGGCTTCCACGACTCGTTGCGCACCGAGCTGCTCGCCGAGCACAGCGGGGTCAACGTGACGATGGTGCAGATGCCCGCACTGAACACGCCGCAGTTCGACTGGGTGCGGTCCCGGCTGCCGCACAGGTCGCAGCCGGTGCCGCCGATCTACCAGCCCGAGGTCGCGGCGCGCGCCGTGGTGTACGCCGCGGACCACCCCCGTCGGCGGGAGTACTGGGTGGGGGCCACGACCGTCGGGACCATCGCGGCGAACGCGGTCGTCCCTGCGCTGCTCGACCGCTACCTGGCCCGCACCGGCATCAAGGGGCAGCAGGTCGACGAGCCGCGAGGACCCCGACCGTCCGGACAACCTGTTCGACGCCGGGCGACGCCGGCCGTGACCACGGTGCCCACGGCCGGTTCGACGCCCGCGCGCACGCACGCAGCCCCCAGCTCTGGCTGTCGCAGCACCACGGGCTCGTCGGTGCGGTCGCGGGTGTGGTCGCCGGTGCCGGGATCGTCGCTGCGGCGTCCCGTCGCGGCGGCTGACTCGCCCGAGTCAGGACAGCGTCAGCCGGATGATCCGGTCGTCGCCCTGGCGCACGCTGCCGCGGCCGTCCCGGTTGCTCGTCGTGACCCACAGCGACCCGTCGGGCGCCACGTTGACCGCCCGCAGCCGGCCGTACCTCGCCGGTCAGCAGCGCCTTCGGCGTGCCGGCCTTCCCGCCGGGGATGGGGATCTGCCAGAGCCGGGCGCCGCGCAGCCCGGCCATGTAGACGGCGTTGCCGGCGACGGCGATGCCGCTGGGCGAGGCCTCGTCGGTGTGCCACTGGCGCACCGGGTCGATGAACCGGTCGTCGCCGGCGCGGCCCTCGACCCGGGGCCAGCCGTAGTTGCCGCCGGCCTTGATCCGGTTGAGCTCGTCCCAGGTGTTCTGACCGAACTCCGCCGCCCACAGCTGCCCGCTGGCGTCCCACGCGAGCCCTTGCACGTTGCGGTGGCCGAGGCTGTAGACCGGCGAGCCCTGGAACGGGTTGTCCGGCGCCGGCTTGCCGTCGGCGGTGATGCGCAGGATCTTCCCGCCGAGGCTGTCGCGGTCCTGCGCCGGGTCGCGCTCGCCCGCCTCGCCGGTGCCGACGTAGAGCATCCCGTCCGGCCCGAACGCGATGCGCCCACCGTTGTGGATGCCGCCCGCCGGGATGCCGTCGAAGATCGTGCGCTGACCGGCCAGCCCCTTCCCGTCGTACGTCATCCGGACGATCCGGTTCTCGCTGCCGGCGGTGAAGTAGGCGAAGAGCAGGTGGTCGGACTCGTACGACGGGGAGAGCGCGATCCCGAGGAGGCCGCCCTCGCCTGACGGCCGGACACCGTCGACCGTCCCCACCGTCGTCACGTCGCCGTCGGGGGAGACCCGCTTGATGCGTGCGGTGTCGCGCTCGCTGACCAGGGCCGACCCGTCGGGCAGGAAGGCGAGCGCCCAGGGCACCGCCAGGCCGCCGGTCACCACGCCGGCCACCTTGGCGGACAGGACCGCCGTGTCCTCGGGGGTCGGTGACTGCTCGGTCGACTCCGACGCACTCGCGCTCGTGGAGGTCGCGGTCGACGGCGTGCCGGTCGGTGCCGCGCTGTGTCGTCGTCGCCGCTGCACGCCGGCGGTCAGGACGAGGACAAGCGGTGCACAGGACGGCGGCGGGTCGCGTCATCGTCCGAGCCTTCCCTGCGCAGCGGCGGATCGCCACTGTGCGGATCACGAAAGCGGCAAATCGTTATCGCTCACGGGCTCGGCGAGCAGGCAGCGCATACCTAGACTTCTGCAGTGACGGATGGGGGCCGGGTGCTGGACGAGCTTTCATCCGCGCGCGAGCGCGACACGAGCCCGCAGCCGGCCGGGCGGTCGGCGTGGGTCCGCCGCGGCCTCGCAGCGCTCGTGGTGGTCGCCCTCGGGGCCTGACCGTCGCCAACCTGCTCGGCGAGGGCGACGAACCCGAGCGTCCGCCGCTCCGGCCGACCCCGTCGCAGCAGCCGTCGAGGGAGATCACCCCGACCTCGCAGCCCCTGTCGGCCCTGCGGTGGACGGTGCGCGGCGACCTGGCGGATGACACGGACTTCACCAGTGCGGTTCTGGACGTTGCCCGTCAGGAGGGTTCTCCGGCCGAGAAGGTCCTGTACGCCGCCACGCTCCCCGACCGGAGCCGGCTCGCTCTGCTGGGAGACGGCTACGGGGACGCCGCCGGTCTCGGGTTCCAACCTGCCGGCGTGACGGCGCTCCATGTGCCCGCAGGCTCGTTGCCCGCGGCCGGACACCTGAGCTTCGCCGGTGAGGTGACCAATCCGGATGCCCTCGTGGGCTGGGCGGGTCGGTCCCGCGGCGGCGAGGTGTACGCCGTGCTGCTCGGCCGTCCCGCGCCGCTCTCGGCGCGCCTGTCCAGCGCGATCGACTACACGAAGGACGGCACCGCCCATCGCGGCTGGCAGCCGGTCCGCAGCAGGGACGGGTCGGCGATCGTCGAGCTCGGCAACGACACCGACCCTCTCGTCGTCGCGTGGACGACGTACGGCGAGGACTCGTACCCGCTGCTCATGACGGTGGACGGGCGAGCCCACCGCGAGAGCCCGCAACGAGTCGTCGCTGCGTCGCTGCACATCGACGGGCTGGACAGCTCCTACCGCGGCCCCAACCGAGCCGAGCTGCGGAGAGCGGTGGTCGACGGGAGCTGGGCGGTGCTCGACCCGCGCCGCGCCGACATCCGGGTCCTGTGGAGCGGAGTCGTGGAAGGGGCGGCAGCGGGGGGCGCTGCTCCTGCTGCGCCGACCGGACGGGCCGACCTTCCAGCTCTTCGTCCAGGGCGACGGCGGTGCGGTCTCCGCGCAAGGCATCCGCCACCTGCCGTGGGCGGACGCTGACGTCACCCCGTGGATCATCCAGAGCCGGGCAGCCCGGCGCGCCGCTGCTCCTCGTCAACCCCTCCGGCGCTGGTACGGCGACGATCGGTCCGGAAGAAGGGGAGGACCCCTGGCGGCTGAGGATCGGTCGCAACGGGATCGCCGACCTCGGGAACGACCCGGCGCTCGGCTCTCAACTGCAGCGTGGCGCGCACATCACCGTGCTCTCCCCGTCCGGTCGCAAGGTCGTCGAGACCGAGTGGACCAGCGAGGACGACCCCTACGTCCTGGACTCGCTGTGACCGGCGACCACGACGGACCGGGCTGGCGCCGAGGACGTTCTCGGCGCCGGTCGCGACGACGGGCCCGGCGCGCTGGCGCGGCTGCCGCGGATCTGGCGGCTGCTGGGGATCGCGGCGCTGGTCGGTCTCGCCGCGCTGGTCGGCCCGGGCCTGCTGGGCACCGACAGCGACGGGCGTCCCAGTCCTGCGCAGACATCGCTCGACGAGCCGCCCATCCCGCACACCGCGGTGCCGCCCCCAGTGGTGCGCGGAGACCTCGCCGGCGACAGCGGGCTTCGTCGCTGCCGTCCTCCGCCGGGTGCGGACCGAGCATGCCGACGCCGACCGGGTGCTCTTCGCTGGGCGGGTGGCCGGCGGTGCGCGGGTGGCCTTCATCGGCAGGGACCGGGACGAGGAGTCGGGGGTGCGCGCGCTCGACGTGTACGCGCTGCGCATTCCGCCCGGCGGGTCGGTCCAGGGCGGCACGGTGACCGTCCTGGGGCGCGGCCTGATCGAGTCCACCGGCCTGCTCGCGGCTGACCCGGTCAGGGCGCCGACGGCTCCCTGCCGGTGGTCGTGCTGACCCTCGACGCCGTCGTAGCCGTAGGGTTTCGCGCGTGAGCGAGACCCCCGACCTCAAGCCCAGAAGCCGCGACGTCACCGACGGGCTGGAGCGGGCCGCGGCGCGCGGCATGCTGCGCGCGGTGGGGATGGGCGACGACGACTGGGGCAAGTCGCAGATCGGCGTCGCGTCGTCCTGGAACGAGATCACGCCGTGCAACCTGTCGCTGGCCCGGTTGGCGAAAGCCGCGAAGGAGGGCGTGCACGCCGCCGGCGGCTTCCCGCTGGAGTTCGCCACGATCTCGGTGTCCGACGGCATCTCGATGGGGCACGAGGGGATGCACTTCTCGCTCGTCTCGCGTGAGGTGATCGCCGACTCGGTCGAGGTGGTGATGCAGGCGGAGCGGCTCGACGGTTCGGTGCTGCTGGCCGGCTGCGACAAGTCACTCCCCGGGATGCTGATGGCCGCCGCCCGCCTGGACCTCGCGTCGGTCTTCCTCTACGCCGGCTCGACCCTGCCCGGTCGGGCGTCACTGCCGGACGGGACCGAGCGCGAGGTCACGATCATCGACGCCTTCGAGGCGGTCGGTGCGTGCGCCCGCGGGCTGATCACGCGGGAGGAGGTCGACGCGATCGAGCGCGCCATCTGCCCGGGCGAGGGTGCCTGCGGCGGCATGTACACCGCGAACACGATGGCCAGTGCGGCCGAGGCGCTCGGCATGTCGCTGCCGGGCTCGGCAGCGCCGCCTGCCGTCGACCGCCGGCGGGACGGCTACGCGCGCGACTCCGGTGCGGCGGTGGTCGGCCTTCTCCGCCAGGGGATCACGGCGCGGCAGGTGCTCACCCGGCCGGCGTTCGAGAACGCGATCGCGGTGGTGATGGCGCTCGGCGGATCGACCAACGCCGTACTGCACCTGCTCGCCATCGCGCGCGAGGCAGAGGTGGACCTGACGCTGGACGACTTCGCCCGCGTCGGCGCCCGCGTCCCGCACCTGGCCGACGTGAAGCCGTTCGGACGGCACGTGATGACCGACATCGACCGGATCGGTGGCGTTCCGGTCGTGATGAAGGTGCTGCTCGACGCGGGCCTGCTGGACGGCTCGGCGTTGACGGTCACCGGCCGCACGATGGCGGAGAACCTCGAGCAGCTGGACGCGCCCGCCCCCGACGGCACGGTGATCCGGGCGCTGACCAACCCGATCCACCGGACCGGCGGGATCTCGGTGCTGCACGGCTCGCTCGCCCCGGACGGGGCGGTGGTCAAGAGCGCGGGCTTCGACGAGGTGGTGTTCGAGGGGACAGCCCGGGTGTTCGACCGCGAGCAGCCCGCGATGGACGCGCTGGCGGACGGCACCCTGCAGGCTGGCGACGTCGTCGTCATCCGTTACGAGGGACCGAAGGGCGGGCCCGGCATGCGGGAGATGCTCGCCGTCACCGGTGCGATCAAGGGTGCGGGCCTGGGCAAGGACGTGCTCCTGCTCACCGACGGCCGCTTCTCGGGAGGCACGACCGGGCTGTGCGTCGGCCATGTCGCACCCGAGGCGTTCGACGGCGGTCCGATCGCTCTCGTGCGTGACGGGGACCGGATCCGGCTCGACCTCGCGTCGGCGACCCTCGACGTGCTCGTCGACGCCGACGAGCTCGAGCGCCGACGGGCGCAGTGGGCGCCACCGCCGCCGCGGTACCGCAGCGGCGTGCTCGCGAAGTACACGAAGCTGGTGGGCTCCGCCGCGCAGGGCGCGGTCTGCGGCTGACTAGCGGCCGAGCAGGCCGCCGACCCCGCCGAGCAGGCCTCCGGTCGTGTCGTCCGACCACGTCGGTGAGGTCGTCCACGGTCGAGTCGACCGTGTCGGTCACGTCGTCCAGGCCGCCGCCGGTCACGTCGTCGACGGTGCCGGTCAGACCCCGGTGACGTCGTCGACGGGTCGCCGGTGCCGCCACGGCCCGGAGCCACCGGTGACGTCGTCAACGGTGCCGCCCAGGGTGCCGGAGCCACTCGGACCCGGAGCCGCTCGAGCCGGTGGAGCCGGTCGAACCGTCGGCGTCGGCGTGCTGACCGGGCTGTCGTCGCTGGCCCTGCGTGGGACCGGTCCCGGTGCCTGGCGGACTGCTGGGCTGCGGCGCCGCGCTGCCCCGGGTTGGCCGGGCTGGATCCCGGCAGGTCGGTCGCCGTCGTAGGCCGCGCCGTCTGGGCCGCGTCGTACCGTCGACGCTCGCTGCCGGTGTCGAGCGGGTGACCTGCGGGGATGCGGCCGGTGTCGGCCGCTGGTGCCGGTGTCGCGAGGACTCCGCCGCCCGCGACGACGCCGGTGGCAACCGCGCCGGCACCGACCACCCGCGCCAGAGTCGCGGCGGGGACGACATGGGTGGCAACGAGTGGGAGGTCGGCGAGCCAGGCCAGCAGTCCCTGTGCCCGGCGCAGGCGAGGCGCCGACACCGAGACCATCGCCCGCACAGCAGCGGGGTCGAACTGCGTGCCGGAGAAGCGGATCAGCTCCTGGTACGCCGCGGCGCGCGACACCGGCCGCTTGTAGGCACGCGCCGAGGTCATCACGTCGAACGCGTCGGCGACGGAGACGATCCGGGAGCCGAGGTGGATCTCGCGGCCGGCCAGTCCGTTCGGGTAGCCGGTGCCGTCCCAGCGCTCGTGGTGCTCCACGATCACCTGGCCCCACTCGCCGAGCCAGGGCAGCAGGGCACCGGCGATCTCCGCGCCGTGCGCCGGGTGAGCCTGCAGCAGGGCCCACTCCTCCTCGTCGGGCTTGCCCGCCTTGTTGAGCAGGGTGGCCGGCACCCGCAGCTTGCCGATGTCGTGCAGGATCGCGGCCCAGCGCAGCAGGTCCCGGTCGCGCTCGGGCAGCCGCATCTGCTCGGCGATCAGGTCGGTGAACATCCGCACCCGCTCGGCGTGCCCGCGCGTCGGCCGGTCGTGGCTGCTCAGCGCGGCGACGAGCGACAGGATCTCGGTGGCTGCGGTGCTGGGGTCCGCGCCCGCCTCGCGGACCCGGGCCAGCTGCTCCTCGATCGGCCGCCGGCGGATGGCCTCGCGCGCGACCCGCAGGCGGCTGGGCGCGGAGTGGGGGAAGAGCAGGCTCAGGTCGAGCAGGGTCACCAGCGGCAGCAGCCGGCGGGCGGCGCGGTCGAGCACCACGAGCACGACGGTGGAGACCACGACCAGGACGCCGAGGTGCACCGCCTGCCCGGACCAGCCCGGAGCTCGGGGGGAGCATCCGCGGTGACGCCCCAGGCAGCGGCGAACGACGTCAGCACCGGTCCGAGGAAGACCGCGACCCGCACGGCAGGTGGCCCAGCGGGGGCGCGCCGTCCAGCGCGTGCGGTCAGGCGTCTCTGCCCCCATGGCTGCTCACCTCCACCGCCCCGAGAGGTCCTTCCGTCAGTTTTCGGTTCTCCGCGGCGGCTGCTCCATGCGGCGAACGGATGACACGCGGACGTCCGGCGGGCGGAATGTCCGGTTCTGACCAGTGGTCATCGCATCTCGGATGGCGAGACGCGGCGCTCCCCGCGTTGACACCTGCCCGGGCTGGCCGTCAGCGTGGGCACATGCACAGCGTCCTCGTAATTGAGCTGCGCGCCGGCTGATCCCCAGCCGAGCGCGCAACCCCTCGTGAGCCCACCCAGGGCCGAGGGGTTTTTTGTTCCCCAGCCACGTGCCGAAAGGGTCCCGATGTCCGAGCAGATCAGTGGAGCGCAGAGTCTGGTCCGCTCGCTGGAGGCGGCCGGCGTCGACACGGTCTTCGGCATCCCCGGCGGCGCGATCCTGCCGCTGTACGACCCGCTGATGGACTCCACCCAGATCCGGCACATCCTCGTCCGGCACGAGCAGGGCGCCGGCCACGCGGCGGAGGGCTACGCGCAGGCCACCGGACGGGTCGGCGTGTGCATGGCCACGAGCGGTCCCGGCGCCACCAACCTGGTCACGCCCATCGCCGACGCCCACATGGACTCGGTGCCCGCTCGTGGCGATCACCGGCCAGGTGCCGAGCGCCGCGATCGGCACCGATGCCTTCCAGGAAGCCGACATCCGCGGCATCACGATGCCGATCACCAAGCACAACTACCTGGTCACCGACCCGGCCGACATCCCGCGCACCGTCGCCGAGGCGTTCCACATCGCCTCGACCGGCCGCCCCGGTCCGGTGCTGGTCGACGTCGCCAAGGACGCACTCCAGGCGATGACGAGCTTCGCAGTGGCCGAGCACGATCGACCTGCCCGGCTACCGGCCCGTGGCGCGGCCGCACGCGAAGCAGGTCCGTGAGGCCGCGCGCCTGATCGTCGAGTCGCGCCGGCCCGTCCTCTACGTCGGCGGCGGCGTCCTCAAGGCGCGGGCCTGGACCGAGCTGAAGGCCCTCGCCGAGCTCACCGGGATCCCGGTGGTGACGACCCTGATGGCCCGCGGCGCCTTCCCCGACAGCCACCCGCTGCACCTGGGCATGCCGGGCATGCACGGCACGGTCGCTGCCGTGACTGCGCTGCAGAAGTCCGACCTGCTCATCACCCTCGGCGCGCGGTTCGACGACCGGGTCACCGGCAAGCTGTCCAGCTTCGCGCCGGGCGCCGCGGTCATCCACGCCGACATCGACCCGGCCGAGATCTCCAAGAACCGCACGGCCGACGTGCCGATCGTGGGCGACTGCCGCGACGTGATCGCCGACCTGGTCGTCGCGCTGCAGGCCGAGTACGACGCGGGCCGGCGCGGCGACTACGCCGCCTGGTGGTCCCAGCTCGAGTCCTGGCGCACGACGTACCCGCTCGGCTACGAGCCGCCCGACGACGGCTCGCTGGCCCCGCAGTACGTCATCGAGCGGCTGGGGCGCATCGCCGGTCCGGAGGCGCTCTACGTCGCGGGGGTCGGGCAGCACCAGATGTGGGCGGCGCAGTTCATCAACTACGAGCTGCCCATGACCTGGCTCAACTCCGGTGGCCTCGGCACGATGGGCTTCGCCGTGCCGGCAGCCATGGGCGCCAAGGTGGGCCGCCCGGACGCGACCGTGTGGGCGATCGACGGTGACGGCTGCTTCCAGATGACCAACCAGGAGCTCGCCACCTGCGCCATCAACGACATCCCGATCAAGGTGGCGATCATCAACAACGGCAGCCTCGGCATGGTGCGCCAGTGGCAGACGCTCTTCTACAACCAGCGCTACAGCAACACCGACCTGGGTGGGGAGCGTGCCAAGGCGGGCGGCGCCACCGCCGAGCGGATCCCGGACTTCGTCAAGCTGGCCGAGGCCTACGGCTGCGTCGGGCTGCGCTGCGAGCAGGCCGCGGACGTCGACGCCACCATCGAGAAGGCCATGGGCACCAACGACCGGCCGGTGGTCGTCGACTTCATCGTCCACCAGGACGCCATGGTGTGGCCGATGGTGGCCGCCGGGACCAGCAACGACGAGATCCAGGTCGCCCGCGACCTGGCGCCGCAGTGGGACACCGAGCCGGGGGAGGTCCGCGAATGAGTAGGCACACGCTCTCCGTGCTGGTCGAGAACAAGCCCGGCGTGCTGGCCAGGATCGCCAGCCTGTTCTCGCGCCGCGGGTTCAACATCGACTCGCTGGCTGTCGGGCCGACCGAGGACGACGACGTGTCGCGCATGACCATCGTCGTCAACGTCGAGGACCTTCCGCTCGAGCAGGTGACCAAGCAGCTCAACAAGCTGGTCAACGTCATCAAGATCGTCGAGCTCGATCCGGCGGTGTCCGTGCAGCGCGAGCTGCTCCTGGTCAAGGTCGCGGCCGACCGCCAGTCGCGCTCGCACATCCTGGAGACCGTCCAGCTGTTCCGGGCCAAGGTCGTCGACGTGGCGCCGGACGCCGTCACCGTGGAGGCGACCGGCAACGCCGACAAGCTCGAGGCCCTGCTGAAGGTGCTCGAGCCGTTCGGCATCCGTGAGCTGGTCCAGTCGGGGATGGTGGCCGTCGCCCGCGGGCCCCGCTCGATCACCGACCGCTCGACCCGCGCGACCCCCGCTACGGTCACCCCGATCGTCCGCTGACCCGCAACCCGCACAGACCCAGCTGAGGAGCACATCACCGTGGCCGAGCTCTACTACGACGACGACGCCGACCTGTCCGTGATCCAGGGCCGCAACGTGGCGGTCCTCGGCTACGGCAGCCAGGGCCACGCCCACGCGCTGTCGCTGCGCGACTCCGGCGTCGACGTCCGGGTCGGTCTGCCCGAGGGATCCAAGAGCCGCGAGCGCGCGGACGCGGAGGGGCTGCGGGTGGTGACGCCGTACGAGGCCTGCGAGGAGGCCGACGTCGTCATGGTGCTCACGCCCGACCCGGTGCAGCGCTCGGTCTACGCGGAGGCCATCGAGCCCAACCTGGTCGAGGGCGACGCGCTGTTCTTCGGTCACGGGCTGAACATCCGCTACGGCCTGATCACCCCGCCGGCGGGCGTCGACGTGTGCATGGTCGCGCCGAAGGGACCCGGCCACCTGGTCCGGCGGCAGTTCGTCGACGGCCGGGGCGTGCCGGTGCTGGTCGCGGTGCAGCAGGACGCGTCCGGCGGCGCCTGGGACCTGGTGAAGTCCTACGCCAAGGGCATCGGCGGCACCCGGGCCGGCGCCATCAAGACGACGTTCACCGAGGAGACCGAGACCGACCTCTTCGGCGAGCAGGCGATCCTCTGCGGCGGCGTGTCCGAGCTGATCAAGTCCGGCTTCGAGACCCTGGTCGAGGCCGGCTACCAGCCGGAGGTGGCCTACTTCGAGTGCCTGCACGAGATGAAGCTCATCGTCGACCTGATGTACGAGGGCGGCCTGTCGAAGATGTACTGGTCGGTCTCGGAGACCGCGGAGTACGGCGGCTACACCCGTGGCCCGCGGCTGGTGACCGACACCACGCGTCAGGAGATGCGCAAGATCCTGGGCGAGATCACCGACGGCTCCTTCGCGAAGGAGTGGATGGACGAGTACGACGCGGGCCTGCCCAACCACAAGCGCCTCTACCAGGAGAACACCGACCACCCGGTGGAGGTCACCGGCCGTGCGCTGCGCCCCCTCATGAGCTGGATCTCCGAGGACGAGTAGCCGGCGGCAAGCCGACAGGTTTGAGCAGTGATCGTTTCCGGGGGAGAGGGCAGTCGCTCTCCTCGGCAACGATCACCTGTGAGGCGCCGTGGACGGTCTCCGGCTGGACATGAGCTGGGTCGACTACCTCATCCTGGGGATGTACTTCCTCGTCGTGCTGGGCATCGGGTTCGCGGCCCGCCGCAGCGTCAAGACCAGTCTCGACTTCTTCCTGTCCGGCCGGTCCTTGCCGGCCTGGGTGACCGGGCTCGCGTTCATCGCGGCCAACCTCGGGGCGCTCGAGATCCTGGGCATGGCGGCCAACGGCGCGCAGTACGGCGTGTCCACGGTGCACTTCTACTGGATCGGCGCCGTCCCGGCGATGGTCTTCCTCGGCATCGTGATGATGCCCTTCTACTACGGCTCCAAGGTCCGCAGCGTGCCGGAGTACCTCCGGCTCCGGTTCAACCGGCCCACCCACCTGTTCAACGCGATGACCTTCGCCTTCGCGACCGTGCTGATCGCGGGCGTCAACCTCTACGCCCTGGCGATCGTCATCGAGGCGCTGCTCGGGTGGCCGATCTGGCTCGCCATCGTGGTCGCCGCAGCGTTCGTGCTCGTCTACATCACCCTCGGTGGCCTGTCGTCGGCGATCTACAACGAGGTCCTGCAGTTCTTCCTGATCCTCGCCGGCCTGGTGCCCGCTCGTCATCGTCGGGCTGCACGCCAACGGCGGCTGGGACGGACTCGTCGACAAGGTCACCGCCAACGAGAACGGTGGCGAGGGGTTCCTGTCGGCCTGGGGCGGCACCGCCGTCGGTGACGTGACCAACCCGATGGGCGCCAGCTGGATCGCCATCACGCTGGGCCTCGGCTTCGTGCTGTCGTTCGGCTACTGGACGACCAACTTCGCCGAGGTGCAGCGGGCCCTGTCCGCGAAGGACATGAACGCCGCGCGACGGACCCCGCTGATCGCCGCCTACCCCAAGCTGTTCATCCCGGCCCTGACCATCATCCCGGGCCTCATCGCCCTGGTGGAGTTCCCGAAGCTCGGCGCCGACAGCGGTGACTTCCAGTACAACAACGCGATCCCGCTGCTGATGGACAAGTACCTCCCGAACGGCGTGCTCGGGATCGCGGTCACCGCCCTGCTCGCGGCCTTCATGGCGGGCATGGCGGCGAACGTCTCGGCGTTCAACACGGTCTTCACCTACGACATCTGGCAGGACTACGTCCGGAAGGACCGGCCCGACGACTACTACCTCCGGGTCGGCCGGATCGTGACGGTCATCGGTGTGGTCATCGGCATCGGGACGGCGTTCATCGCGGCCGGCTACAGCAACATCATGAACTACATCCAGGCGCTGTTCTCGATCTTCAACGCGCCGTTGTTCGCGACCTTCATCATCGGCATGTTCTGGAAGCGGATGACCGGGCCGGCGGGCATCTCGGGCCTGGTCGCGGGCACCCTGGGCGCGGCGTTCATCTTCGTCACCTCGGAGAGCGGTGTCGACGGCTTCGGCTTCGACGAGCCGCTGCTCTTCACGTTCGGGTCGGCCCTGGCGGCGAGCTTCTGGGGTGCGGTGATCGCCTTCGTCGCCGACGCCGTGGTGAGCGTGGTGGTGAGCCTCTTCACCAAGCCGAAGACGGCGGAAGAGCTCGAAGGCCTGGTCTACGGCACCAAGGTCGCCGGCCACGACCTCGCGACTCGCGAGCCGTGGTGGCGCTCCCCGGTGGTCCTCGGTGGCGGGGCACTCGCCCTCGCCGGCCTCCTCTACATCCCCTTCGCCTGACGGGAGTGCGCTGATGACCGAGTCCGAAGGCGCCGGGCGACGCGACGACGCGATCGACACGACCGAGAGCGTGGCCGACGACAAGGCCGCTACCGCCGCCCGGCTGTTCGACATCCGCCGGATCATCGGCGGCCTCTTCGTGCTCTACGGCGCTCATCCTGCTGATCACCGGACTCGTCGACGGCGAGGAGGCGAGCAAGCAGGCCGCGGGCATCGACATCAACATCTGGACCGGTCTGGGGATGCTGCGTGCTCGGGTTGCTCTTCCTGCTCTGGATGCGGCTGAACCCGGTGCAGGCACCGAAGCCGGCGGACGACGACGGCACGAACGCCCGTCCCACGCACTGAGAGAGCCGGCGCGCCCGAGGCGCGCCGTTAGGCTGGGCCGGTGACCAGGCCAGTCGTCCTCATCGCCGAAGAGCTCTCGCCCGCCACCGTCGCCGCCCTCGGACCCGACTTCGAGATCCGCCGCTGCGACGGGGCCGACCGCGCTGCGCTGCTCGAGGCGATCGTCGACGCCGACGCCGTGCTCGTGCGCAGCGCCACCAAGATCGACGTCGAGGCCATCGCGGCCGCCCGCCGGCTCAAGGTGGTCGCCCGGGCCGGGGTCGGCCTGGACAACGTGGACGTGAAGGCGGCCACCCAGGCGGGCGTCATGGTCGTCAACGCGCCCCAGTCCAACATCGTGAGCGCCGCCGAGCTCGCTGTCGGGCTCCTGCTGGCGGCGGCCCGGCACGTCCCGGCCGCGAGCGCCGCACTCAAGCAGGGGGAGTGGCAGCGCAGCAGGTTCACCGGGGTCGAGCTCTACGAGAAGACCGCCGGCATCGTCGGGCTCGGGCGCATCGGCGTCCTGGTCGCGCAGCGGCTCTCCGCCTTCGGCATGCAGGTGATCGCCTACGACCCCTACGTGGCGCCCGCGCGGGCCGCCCAGATGGGGGTCCGTCTCGTGCCGCTCGACGAGCTGCTGCGGGAGAGCGACGCGATCTCCGTCCACCTGCCCAAGACGCCCGAGACGGTCGGGTTGATCGGCGCCGACCAGCTCGCCCTCGTCAAGCCGTCGGTCATCCTCGTCAACGCGGCTCGGGGCGGCATCGTCGACGAGGACGCGCTCTACGCAGCGCTCAAGGACGGCCGCGTCGCCGCCGCGGGCATCGACGTCTTCGCCACCGAGCCGTGCACGGACTCCCCGCTGTTCGACCTCGAGTCCGTGGTGGCCACGCCGCACCTCGGCGCCAGCACCGACGAGGCGCAGGAGAAGGCCGGGGTCGCGGTGGCCCGGTCGGTGCGGCTGGCGCTCGCCGGCGAGCTGGTGCCCGACGCGGTCAACGTCCAGGGCGGGGTCATCGCCGAGGACGTCCGGCCGGGCATCCCGCTGGTCGAGAAGCTCGGCCGGGTGTTCACGGCGCTGGCCGGCACCTCGCCCGCGCAGCTCGCCATCGAGGTCCGCGGCGACATCACCCGCCACGACGTACGCGTGCTGGAGCTCGCGGCGCTCAAGGGACTGTTCCAGGACATCACCGAGGACCCGGTGTCCTACGTGAACGCGCCGCTGCTCGCGAGCGAGCGGGGCATCGAGGTCGCGCTCACCACCGACGCCGAGTCGCCGGACTACCGCAACGTGATCACCCTCCGCGGCACGCTCGCGGACGGCACCCGGGTCTCGGTGTCGGGCACCCTGTCGGGGCCACGCCACGTCGAGAAGCTCGTCGAGATCGACGGCTTCGACATCGAGGTCGCGCTGCACGAGCACATGGCCGTGTTCCGCTACCAGGACCGTCCCGGGATGATCGGGACCGTCGGCGGGGTCCTCGGCCGGGCCGGGGTCAACATCGCCGGCATGCAGGTCAGCCGCGACCGCAAGGGCGGCCACGCCCTGGTCGCGATGACGGTCGACTCGGCGATCCCGGCCGACGTGCTCGCCGAGATCGTGGACGCGATCGGCGCCGAGAGCGCCCGCCAGGTCGACCTCACCGACTGACCCCGCCCACCCCGTCCGTTGTGTCCGAAGTGGCGTGCGGTACCGCCGCGGGCGGTCTCGGACACAACGGGGTGCGTGGCGCGTCTCGGTATTCAAGATGTGCTGCCAACTGCCGAGACAGCTTTCCATGTACCCGCGTAGCGTCATTCGCTCTCATGAGCGAGAACGAGAAGTCCACCAACGCCGTCCAGGAGTCGCTGGACCGGCGCGACAACGGCGGCGAGACAGGCCACTGATCCGGTCCCGTGCACCCGTGACGCGCACCATCCGCCTGGCCGTCGTCCCCGGCGACGGCATCGGCCCGGAGGTGACCGCCGAGGCGCTGCGCGTGCTCGAGGCGGTGCTGTCCGACGGCGACGTGAAGGTCGCGGCCACCGACTACGACCTGGGCGCCCGGCGCTGGCTCGCCACCGGTGAGACGCTGCCCGACTCGGTGCTCGAGGAGCTGCGCGGGCACGACGCGATCCTGCTCGGCGCGGTCGGCGACCCAGCCGTGCCCAGCGGCGTCCTCGAGCGCGGCCTGCTGCTCCGGCTGCGCTTCGAGCTCGACCACCACGTCAACCTGCGGCCGGCCCGGCTCTACCCCGGCGTCACCTCACCGCTCGGGCAGCGGGACATCGACTTCGTCGTCGTCCGGGAGGGCACCGAGGGCCCCTACGTCGGCAACGGCGGCGTCGTGCGCCGCGGCGGCCCGCAGGAGATCGCCACCGAGGTGAGCGTCAACACGGCGTACGGCGTGGAGCGGGTCGTGCGCGACGCGTTCGGGCGAGCCCAGCAGCGGCCCCGGCGCACGCTCACCCTCGTGCACAAGACCAACGTGCTCGTCTACGCGGGCGACCTGTGGTCGCGCACGGTCGCGGCGGTCGCGGCCGACTTCCCGGACGTGACGACCGACTACCTGCACGTCGACGCCGCCACCATCTTCATGGTCACCAACCCGGAGCGCTTCGACGTCGTCGTCACCGACAACCTGTTCGGCGACATCCTCACCGACCTCGCGGCGGCGGTGACCGGCGGCATCGGCCTCGCCGCGAGCGGCAACCTCGACGTCACCGGCACCAACCCGTCGATGTTCGAGCCCGTGCACGGCTCGGCACCCGACATCGCCGGCCAGGGCCGGGCCGACCCGACCGCGGCGGTGCTCTCGACCGCGCTGCTGCTGGAGCATCTCGGCCTCGGCGAGGCGGCCCGGCGGGTGGAGGCCTCGGTCGCCGCCGACCTCGCGTCCCGGGGCAGCGCGCCGCGGTCCACGCGCGACGTCGGCGCCGCACTCGTCGACGGGCTCTAGCCACCTGCCGCTGACGCGTCGGCTACCGTCGTCGCATGCCCGATGACGTGACGTTCGAGATCACTCCGTCGCAGACGCCGCGGTCGCCGGCCGAGCGCGCCCGGCTGCTGGAGAGCCCCGGCTTCGGGCAGGTTTTCACCGACCACATGGTCACCGCTCGCTACTCCGCCGACCGCGGCTGGCACGACGCCCGGGTCGGGCCCTACGGGCCGCTGTCGCTGGACCCGGCGACGTCCGCGCTGCACTACGGCCAGGAGATCTTCGAGGGGCTCAAGGCCTACCAGCAGCCGGACGGCTCGGTCGCGCTGTTCCGGCCCGACCAGAACGCCGCGCGCTTCCAGCGCTCCGCCCGCCGGCTCGCGATGGCCGAGGTGCCCGAGCAGCTGTTCCTGGAGTCCATCCGCCGGCTGGTCGAGATCGACCGCGACTGGGTCCCGCAGCGGCCGGGGGAGGCGCTCTACCTGCGACCGCTGCAGTTCGCCACCGACCCCTTCCTCGGCGTGCGGCCGTCCAGCACCTACCTCTTCGTCCTGGTCGCCTCGCCCGGCCGCCAACTACTTCCCCGGGCCGATCCGGCCGGTGAGCGTCTGGCTGAGCACCGAGTACGTCCGCGCCGCCCCGGGCGGCACCGGTGAGGCGAAGTGCGCCGGCAACTACGCCGCATCGCTGCTCGCGCAGATGCAGGCGGCCGAGCACGGCTGCGACCAGGTCGTCTGGCTCGACGCGGTCCAGCACCGGTACGTCGAGGAGATGGGCGGCATGAACCTCTACTTCGTGCGCTCCGACGGCCGGCTGCTGACCCCGCCGCTGACGGGCACGCTGCTCCCCGGCGTGACCCGCGACTCGATCCTCACGCATCGGGCGCGACCTCGGCCTGGACGTGGACGAGGCCCCGATCAGCACCGAGGAGTGGGAGAGCGGGTGCGCCGACGGCTCGATCAGCGAGGTGTTCGCCTGCGGCACCGCCGCGGTCGTGACACCGATCGGTGAGGTGAAGCACGCGGGTGGCAGCTTCGCCGTCGCCGACGCGCAGCCGGGAGCGGTGACCATGAAGATCCGCGAGGCGCTGCTCGGGATCCAGCACGGAACCGCGCCCGACCCGCACGGCTGGATGCGCCGGGTCGTCTGAGCCGGTCCGAGGCGGTGCCGGCGCAGAAATGCCCGGCAGCCCTGGTTTGGTCCCGCCCGGCCGGGTAGTGGCGGATGGACGTCCAGATGACCCCCACGGAAGGATCTGGCATGTCCACGCCCAATGGCTCCACCCCCAGCGGCTCGGCCCCAGCGGCAACGAGCACACCGAGTCGGCGATCTCCGCCGGAATGGCGAGCGGTGACACCGACGCCGTGATGCGCGCCGTCGCCAACAGCGACATCGTCGTGCCCCAGGCCACCGTCGCGCCGGGTGAGGAGGCGCCGGACGGATCGCTCTCGCTGCCCGTGATCGAGCAGGACGGCACGTCGTACGTCCCGGTGTTCACCTCCGAGGAGACGATGCACTCGGCCGCGCCCGAGCTGGGCGACGCGGTCGCCGTCTCGGCCGCCGAGCTGGGCGCGAACTGGCCCTCCGACGACCTCTGGCTCGCCGTCAACCCCGGCACCGAGGACGGGCTCACCCTCCCCCCGGACGCCGTCCGGTCGCTGCCGGCCTACACCGAGCCGAAGGACTGACGGGCGGGCTCACCATGCGGTCGGTTGACCGCATGGTGAGATGCGGGTTCCACGTCCCGAGCCGCTGTGCGACTCTCAGAACGATGAGCACCGCAATCATTACGCCCTAGCGCGCCGGTTCCGACCGACGCGCAGACCTCCCGCACCCGCGGGGGGTCTTTTTGTTTGGAGAGGCCAATGCCGGAACAAGCAACCGCACCGGACGTCGTCAGCGACTCCTTCCGGCGGTCCGCAGCGTTTCCCTCCGACGCGTTCCACGTCTACGACACGACGCTGCGCGACGGCGCGCAGCAGGAGGGCCTGGCCCTGTCGGTCGCCGACAAGCTCGCCATCGCCCGGCATCTCGACGACCTCGGGGTCGGGTTCATCGAGGGCGGCTGGCCCGGAGCGAACCCCAAGGACACCGAGTTCTTCCGGCGCGCCCAGACCGAGCTCGACCTGCAGCACGCCCAGCTGGCCGCGTTCGGAGCCACCCGCCGCCCCGGCGGGAAGGCCGCCGACGACCCCCTCGTCGCCGCGCTCCGCGAGTCGGGCGCGCCGGTGGTGACCCTCGTCGCGAAGAGCTACGACCGGCACGTCGAGCTGGCCCTGCGCACCACCCTGGAGGAGAACCTCGCCATGGTGCGGGACACCGTCACGCACCTGCGCGAGGAAGGTCAGCGGGTCTTCCTCGACGCCGAGCACTTCTTCGACGGCTACCGCAGCAACCCGTCGTACGCCGTCGAGGTGCTGCGTGTCGCCGCGGAGGCCGGTGCCGACGTGACCGTGCTGTGCGACACGAACGGCGGCATGCTGCCCGCCGAGCTCGCCGACGTCGTTGCCAGCGTGCTCGAGCAGTCGTCGGCACGGTTGGGCATCCACTGCCACGACGACGCCGGCTGCGCGGTGGCCAACACGCTGAGCCGCGGTCGACGCGGGTGTCTCGCACGTGCAGGGAACCGCCAACGGCTACGGCGAGCGGTGCGGCAACGCGAACATCTTCAGCGTCGTTGCCAACCTCGAGCTCAAGCACCGGCGGGAGGTGCTGCCGGTCGGCCGGCTCGGTGAGATGACCAGGGTCGCGCACGCCGTGTCCGAGGTCACGAACGTCGCGCCCAACCAGCACATGCCCTACGTCGGTCACTCGTCGTTCGCGCACAAGGCGGGTCTGCACGCCAGCGCGGTGCGGGTCGACCCGATGCTCTACCAGCACGTCGACCCCGAGACGGTCGGCAACGACATGCGCATGCTCGTCTCCGAGATGGCCGGTCGCGCCTCGGTCGCCGTCAAGGGCAAGCAGCTCGGCTTCGACCTGACGCCCGACGAGGTGGACACGGTGATCGGGCAGGTGAAGGACCTCGAGTCGAAGGGGTGGACGTTCGAGGCCGCGGACGCGTCCTTCGAGCTGCTGGTGCGCGACGTGGTGGCCGGCGAGCGACGGAGGCACTTCACGGTCGAGTCGTGGCGGGTGATCGTCGAGCGGCGCCCGGACGGCACCGTCGTGAGCGAGGCCACCGTCAAGCTGGAGACCAAGGGCGAGCGGCTGGTCGCGACCGGTGAGGGCAACGGTCCGGTGAACGCGCTCGACCGGGCGCTGCGGTCGGCGCTCGAGCGGTCCTACCCCGACCTGGCCGAGCTCGACCTGGTCGACTACAAGGTCCGCATCCTGGAGGGCACGCACGGCACCGATGCGGTGACCCGGGTGCTGGTGGAGACCAGCGACGACGAGACCGAGTGGGACACCGTCGGGGTGCACGAGAACGTGATCGAGGCGTCCTGGATGGCGCTGGAGGACGCGGTCACGTTCGGGCTGCTGCGCCGGGGACACGAACCGCCCGGATAGCGCTCGGCTCGCCCGCTGGGTAGCCTGCACGGATGCGCATCGCCAGGTACTCCTCGCCGGACGGAGTCGCGTTCGGCGTCGTGGACGGCGACCCTGCCGACCGCGTCGATCGCTGCACCGTGCGGCCGATCGACGGCCACCCGTTCGCGCCGTTCCAGGTGGTCGGTGACCCGGTGCCGCTGGCCTCGGTGCGCCTCCTGTCGCCGGTCCTGCCGAGCAAGGTGGTCGCGATCGGGCGCAACTACGCCGACCATGCGCGCGAGATGGGCGCCGACGTGCCGGACGTGCCGGTGGTCTTCTTCAAGCCGTCGACGTCGGTGATCGGGCCCGGCGAGGCGATCCGCTACCCGACGGGTGTGTCGAGCGACGTGCACTACGAGGGCGAGCTGGCCGTGGTCATCGGACGGCTCTGCCGCGAGGTGCCGGCCGAGCGGGCCGGTGACGTGATCCTGGGCTTCACCTGTGCCAACGACGTGACGGCTCGCGACCTGCAGCGGGCCGAGCCGCAGTGGGCCCGGGCCAAGGGCTTCGACACGTTCTGCCCCATCGGCCCGTGGATCGAGACCGAGGCGCCCTCGCTCGCCGCCGACCTCGAGCTGACCACCACCGTGAACGGCGAGGTGCGCCAGCGGGGCCGTACGTCGGGGATGGTGCACCCCATCGGCGCGCTGATCGCGCACGTGACCGAGGCGATGACCCTGCTCCCCGGCGACGTGATCCTCACCGGCACCCCCGCCGGGGTCGGGCCGCTGGCCGTGGGGGACGAGGTCGCCGTGTCGATCGAGGGCATCGGCACGCTGACCAACCCGGTGGTCAGCCGTGGCTGAGCACGAGGGCACGGTGCGGGTTCGGGTCGCGCCGTCACCGACCGGCGACCCGCACGTCGGCACGGCGTACATGTCGCTGTTCAACCTGGCGTTCGCACGTCAGCAGGGCGGGCAGTTCGTGCTGCGCATCGAGGACACCGACCGGGCCCGCTACGTCGCCGAGAGCGAGGCGCAGATCTTCTCGACGCTGCACTGGCTCGGGCTGGACTGGGACGAGGGCCCCGACAAGGGCGGGCCGTTCGCGCCGTACCGGCAGTCCGAGCGCTCCGAGTCCTACCGCGCGCACGTCGACAAGCTGCTCGCGGACGGGCATGCCTACCTGTGCTGGTGCACGCCCGAGCGGCTGGCGGCGATGCGCGAGGAGCAGCAGCGGGCCAAGGTGCCGACCGGCTACGACCGGATGTGCGTCGGCATGACCCGCGAGGAGCGGTCCGCGCTGCCCGGCTTCAGCGAGTCGCCGGTGGTGCGCATGCTGATCCCCGACGATGCTCCGCTGTGCGTTCGACGACGTCGTGCGTGGCGAGGTGCGCGCGCCCCGTCCCGACGACCAGGTGATCGTCAAGGCCGACGGACTGCCCACCTACCACCTCGCCAACGTCGTCGACGACCACGAGATGGGCATCACGCACGTCGTGCGCGGCGAGGAGTGGATCAGCTCGACGCCCAAGCACCTGCTCCTCTACGACTGGCTGGGCTGGAAGCGGCCCGCGTTCGTGCACATGCCGTTGCTGCGCAACGTCGACAAGTCGAAGATCTCCAAGCGCAAGAACCCCGCCGCGCGGCTGACGTGGTTCCAGGAGCAGGGCTACCTGCCGGAGGCGCTGCGCAACTTCCTCGCGCTGATGGGCTACTCGCAGCCCGACGGCGAGGAGATCTTCACCTTCGAGGACATGGTGCGCGACTTCGACTGGGCCCGGGTCAACACCGTCGGCCCGGTCTTCGACCTGGACAAGCTCGGCTGGCTCAACGGCCACTACATCCGCGAGCTGGCCGTCGACGACCTCGCCGAGCGCATCGTCGCGCACCTGTCCCGGGTCGGCGTGCTTCCTGCCCGAGCCGACCGCGGAGCAGCGCGACCTGGTGCGCGCCGCGACGCCGCTGGTCAACGAACGCATGCAGGTGCTCTCCGAGGCAGAGGGGATGCTCGGCTTCCTGCTCGTCGACGACGACGCCTTCGCGCTGGACGCCGACGACGCGGCCAAGGTGCTCACCGCCGACGCGATCCCGGTGCTCACCGCCGCGACCGAGGCGCTGCAGGGCTGCGACGACTGGACGACCGCTGCCATCGAGGCGGCGCTCCGGTCGGCGCTCGTCGAAGGCCTCGGCATCAAGCCGAAGAACGCGTTCGGCCCGGTCCGGGTCGCGGTGACCGGACGGCGCATCTCCCCGCCGCTGTTCGAGTCGCTCGAGCTGCTGGGCAAGGACACGACGCTGCGCCGGCTCGCGTCGGCCGCAGCGGTCGCCGGCGCGTGAGCGACGCCTATCCGCAGCTGCTGCGGACGCCTCGACGGCTGTGGTGGAAACCGCTCATCGGGCTGTGCCTGGCCACGTTCACGCTGATCCTGTCCGGGGTCGCCATCGTGTTCGCCGTGAGCGGCGTCGGTGCCCTGCTGGGCGTCGACGACCCGTTCTCCGACGAGGCGTTGAGCCCCGACATGCCGCTCGGGCTGCTCGGCAACAACCTGGCGATCGCGATGATCATCCCGGCGGTCCTGCTGGCCGTGCTCGTCGTGCACCGGGAGCGGCCCGGGTGGCTGTCGTCGGTGGTGGGCCGGATGCGGTGGGGCCTGCTCGCCCGGTTCTTCGGCATCGCGGCCGTCCTCGTCGTGGTCTTCTTCGCGGCGACGTTCGCCGTGCCGCCGGTGGGCGTGGGCGATCTCGACCCGCCACCGGCGTCCCGGCTGGTCGCGCTGTTGGCAGTGATCGCGCTGACGACGCCGTTCCAGGCGGCCGGCGGAGGAGTTCGGCTTCCGTGGCTACCTGACCCAGGCGATCTGTTCGTGGTTCGCCCGGCCGGGGGTGGGGACGGTGGTTGCCGCTCTCGTCACCGCGACGCTGTTCGCCCTGGCACACGGCGCCCAGGACCCCTGGCTGTTCTCCGACCGGCTGGCGTTCGGGCTGGTGGCCTCCTGGCTCGCCTGGCGCACCGGCGGCCTGGAGGCGCCCATCGCGCTGCACGCCGCCAACAACCTGGTGAGCCTCGGCTACAGCGCGGTCGAGGGCACCCTGTCGGAGTCGCTGGCCGCGTCCTCGGTCGACTGGGAGTACGTCGTCCTCGATCGTGGCGATGATGCTGGTGTTCGCCGCGATCGTGCACCGGCTCGCTGATCGGTGGCAGCTGACCGTACGGCGGGTGGTTCCCGCGCTCGACGTACAGCAGCCTGCAGGCGGGCCAGGTGTTTTGTCCGGTCCACCAGCCGTCGGCTATCCTGAGCCACGGTCAGACTCCCCGTCGTACGGCGTCCAATCCGAGGTGCCGCGCGAGGACTGACAGCCATTGGGGTATGGGGTAATTGGCAGCCCGGCTGATTCTGGTTCAGCTAGTCTAGGTTCGAGTCCTGGTACCCCAGCTCAATCCCAGTTCCACCATCACGTGGCCCCGTTGTGTAGCGGCCTAGCACGCCGCCCTCTCAAGGCGGTAGCGCGGGTTCGAATCCCGTCGGGGCTACGAGCAAGGCTGAGGTTCAAGCTGGCCTGGGTCTTGCGATTCCGACCCGATCCTGACGATCTTGACGTTCGTCGCCGCCTTTGGAGGCAACCGCTTGTCAACGACACCGCCGTCGGCGATCCGGCTCCCGACCGACCAGCGGGCGGACGTCGCGCCTGCGTGAGTAGAAGCTCTGTGCCGTCGGTGGAGCTGGTGGCGACCACGAAGGCATAGGTGCCGTTGCCGGTCACGCGCCCGTGACGTTGTACTCCGACCCAGGTGTTGGCCGCGATGGCGCCCTTGTCCTCGAGCGCTGGGGTCGTGCGGCGGGCGGTTGCTCCAGGTGAGGCCGGTCTCGGTCCAGCCCGGTCCCGGTGCCGTAGACGAGCCGGGCCGTTGCCGCTTGCGCTGTCGGCGCTGCTGGTGGTGTGCAGCCGGCAGCTTCACGTTGGTCAGCCGGACCGGCAGGACCGGTCACGACGAAACGCAGGTAGCTCTCGACGTCGGGGTCGGCGCCGCCGTCGGCTCGCAGCGTCGTGGACAGTGCCGTAGTTGGTGGTGGGGCTGGCCTCCAGCCACGCGCGCATCGGCCGCCGGCGAGAACGTCAGCGTCGTGCCGGGCAGGTGGCGAGACTGTCCAGGTCGCGCGTCGCGGGCGTGGGATCGGTGTTGCCCGCCGGGTCGGTCGCGCGCACTGCGAACGTGTGGGCCGTCGCGCTCGAGCCCGCTGTAGCTCCTCGGGGAGGTGCAGGACTGGTATGCGCCGCCGTCGAGGCTGCACGCGAAGGTGGACCCGGACTCGGTGGAGGTGAACTCGAACGTGGCGCTGGTGCTGGTCACGGTCCCGGACAGGACCGGCGGTGATGGTCGTGTCTGGCGGTGTGGTGTCGCCGTGCCCGCCACCGGTGGTGACGATCAGCTCGCGGCTCGGAACGAGGTCGGCCTCGCGGGAGTAGAGGTCTGTGCCGTCGGCTGGAGCTGCGTGGCGACGCACGAAGGCATAGGTGCCGTTGCCGGTGATGCCCGCGCCGGTGACGTTGTACTCCACCCAGGTGTTCGCTGCGATGCGCGCCCTTGTCCTCAAGCGACGCCGGTGGTGCGAGCCGGGCGGTTGTTCCAGGTGATCCGGTCTCGGTCCAGCCGTGCGCGGTGCGCGTAGACGGCCGGGCCGTTGCCGCTGGCGCTGCCGGCGCTGCTGGTGGTGTGCAGCCGCAGCTTCACGCTGGTCACCGGACCGCTGATCGCCGGTCACGGTGAACGCGCAGGTAGCTCTCCACGTCGGGGTCGGCGCCGCCGTCGGCGCGCAGCGTCGTGGACAGTGCCGATAGTTGGTGGTGGGACTCGACTCCGTGCACCCGCGCATCCGCCGCCGGCAAGAACGTCAGCGCGGTCGACGGCCGCCGGCGCGGTAGGTCGCGGTGTACGTGCTCGGAGGTCGCGCCGGCGATGACGTCGTGGCTCTGCGCTCCGCTGTCCGACCACGACACGAACTCGTAGCCGCTGCCCGTCAAGAGTCTGCGGGGTCGGCGCGTTGATCGTGCTCTTGGACCCCACGATGACGGTCTGGCTGAACGGGCGTGGTCCCCGTGCCGCCGGCGGCGCTCGAGCTGCGAGCCCGGCCGGGCTCGGACCGCATGTCGAGCGTCGTCGGTCAGCGGGTCGAGCTCGACGGTCGTCTGGTGCTCGTCAGGCCGCCCGAGTCGCGTCGCGGTCAGCTCAGCTCCAGGTACGACGGGTACTCGTGGTCCGGCGCGACGAACGAGCCGCTCGCGACGCCCGGGAAGTCCTGCAGCAGGTGGGTGTGGCAGTTCGAGGGGCAGTGCTGCATGCGACAGCGACCAGGACAGCGCCGACGCGGCAGCGTGCCGTCCTGCGCGTCGCTCGCGCGAGCCGGAGAAGGTGATCTGGTCGCCGACCTTCCAGCGCAGCGACGGTCGCCGGCGCGTCGATGCTCGCACGTCGGCGGCGTGTTGCCCGCGCTGATCGCGACCGTGTCGGTGTCGAACGCCGCCCTGGTTGTCGGTCACCTTGCAGGGCGGCCGTGTAGGTGCCGGCGGTGCTGTAGGTGTAGCGTCGGCTTCGGCGCGGTGGAGTCGTCGTACTGCGCCGTCGCCGTCGAGGTCCCAGGCGTAGGTCAGCGTGTCGCCGCGTCCGGGTCGCTCGACCCGCTGCCGTCGAAGGCGACCGTCGAGCGGGGCCGGCGCCGCTCGTCGGGTTGGCGGTCGGCGACCGCCGTCGGCGGCGTGTTGCCGGCGCGTGTAGCTGATCCGGCGGATGGTCCCGCCGATGTAGGTCGGCGTAGAAGAGGTCTGCCGCCGGGCCCGATCTGCGAGGTCGACCGGGTTCGGCCGCCCGGCGACGAAGGTCCTGCGCTTGGACGGGTCCGGCAGCCCGTTCGCGCCCGTCGGGCATCGCCCAGATGCAGTTGCGCGAGTAGTCGGCGAAGAACAGGCGCGCCGCGTAGTCGGCGGGATAGTTGCCGCCCTCGGCGAAGGCGAACGACAGCCCGGAGATCGACGAGCTGCCCGTCGGGCAGGTCTCCGCCGGCACGACGTGGTCGTTGTGGTGGTAGCGTGAAGTACGGGGCCGTGACCGCCGACGGGCCTGCGCGCGTAGAGGTTCTCGCAGATCGCAGGTTCGCCGCGTCGTAGCTCGGGCTGCCGGAGGTCGCCCTCGTAGCAGGGCCAGCCGAAGTTGTCGACGGTGCCGTCGGTCGGGTCGGCGATGCGGTTGATCTCCTCCCAGCTGGTCCAGCCCGACGTCGCCGACCCAGACCTCGTTGGTCCCGGGCCGGATCGTGAAGCGGAACGGGTTGCGGAAGCCCGTGCGCGACGATCCGCCGGGCGTTGGCGTCGGAGCTGCCGGCGAGCGGGTTGCCGGGCAGCGCCGGCACCGGTCGCCGGGTCGACCCGGATCACGGTGCCGTCGAGCCCGACCGGGTCGCCGGAGGTCCGCAGGTCCTGGCTGCGCAGCGCGCCGCCCTCGGCGCGTGGGCGGCGTCTGCACGCCCCGACGCCCGCCCGGCGGGTCCCCGCACGGGTTGAGCGGGCTGCCGTCCTGCCCGTAGTCGACGAAGTTGAAGCTGGCGCCGTCCCCCCGCTCGCGTAGAGCGCGCCGTCGGCGCCGAAGGCCAGGTCGCCGATGGAGTGGCTCGGGTACTGCTGGCACCAGTCCTCGACCAGCACCTGCTCTGCCGGTCGAGACGTTGCCGGTCGGCCTCAGCCGCGAGAGCCGGCCACTCACCACGCAGCCGTCGTCGGTGGCCCCGGCGGGGTCGGGCAGCCGTCCGACGAGGCGCCGGCCGTGCCCCACCGCGGCGCCGTGCCGCCGATCGCGGCGTCGTGGGTGTAGAGCACGTACACCGTACGGGTCGCGTCGGGAAGCTGCGGGCTCAGCTCCAGCCCGAGCAGGCCGCGGTCCCAGAAGGCGTGGACCTTCGTGCGGAGGTCGGCGAAGACGGTCGGCGTCGTATCGCTAAGATTGTCGAAGACCTTGATCAGCCCGCTCTTCTCGCCCACGAAGACGCGACCGTCCGCGGCGAAGCGAACACGGTGGGGTTGGCGAGGCCCGTGAGGAACCACCGAGTCGGTGAAGCCCGGCGGCAGCGTCGCGGCTTGCGCCCGCGGTCGGGGCCACGTTCACAAGCCCGAGGGTGAGCAGCGCAGCGACCGTGAGGGCTACGACAGTTCGTCGGGGAGAGCTGTGCGGCCAGCGTCCATGCCGGCCCCTTGCGACGGATCGCATCAGGCGCCGGGTGCCGCAATGACCAGCTCCGGCGACGCCGCCCCAGCTTGCGCGTTCCGCGCCAGACGCTTGTCACCGTGCAACGCCATTTGAGGGACCGGCTCGACCGAAGAGTACTAGCCCAATCGAGCCGGATCACACGCCAGATGCGAGCGCGGTCGCCGCAGCTTTCATGGCGATGGCCGGGAGCCACAGGGTAAGCTGCTCGGCGGGCATCGGCAGGGCAATGTGATAGCCCTGCGCGACGTCGCAGCCCCACTCGCGCAGCATCTGCAGCGCGGCCTCGTCCTCGACGCCCTCGGCGACCATCCGCATGCCCAGCTGCGTGACCGAGCTCGATCGTGCTGCGGACGATTGCGGCGGCGTGCGGGTCGGAGCTATGTGCGTGACGAAGGCCCGGTCGAGCTTCAGCTCGTCGACAGGCAGCGCTTGGAGGTAGGCCAACGACGAGAAGCCGGTTCCGTAGTCATCGACGGAGAGCCGGACCCCGATGTCGCGCAACCGGTCAAGGACCTGTCGTGCGCGCTCGGCGTCGGACATCAGGATGTTCTCGGTGATCTCCAGGGTGAGCGCCTCGGCGGGGACCTCGAGGTGGGCGAGGAGCAGCTCTACCTGGAGCGGCAGCTCGGTGTCCTGCAGGTTGGAGACCGAGAGGTTGACTGCCACGGACAGCTGGTGGCCTTCCGCGCGCCAGCCTGCCAGGTCGCGCAACGAGATCTCGAGCACCTGGAGCGCCACGACACGCATCAGACCGGCCTGCTCGGCGATCGGCAGGAAGGTGTCAGGGAGGAGCAGGCCCCGGGTCGGGTGAGCCCAGCGCACCAGCGCCTCAGCGCCCGAGGTGACACCCGACGGCAGGTCTTGCTGCGGCTGGTAGTGCACGATGAGCTGGTCCGCTGTGAGCGCGAAGCGGAGCTCTCCAGCGTCTCGAGTCGATGACGGGAACTCCCGTGGCGGCTCGGCTCGAACATGGTCGTAGGGCAGTTTGCCCGCGCTTGGCTTCGTACATGGCCACGTCGGCGTGCTGCAGCAGCATCGACGGTGTCTGTCCATGCTCGGGAAACAGGGAGATCCCGATGCTGGCCTCGACGTGCAGCGGCATGCTCGCGAGGACGAAGGGCTCGCGTAGCTGGAGCCCGATCTCGCGTGCGACGTTGCTCGCAGTCGCCGCGTCGGCGTCTCGGAGAATGATGCCGAACTCGTCGCCGCCCATCCGGGTCAGGTGCCGCCGGGCCGGAGCGCCGTCAGCAGCCGCGGGCCAACCAGACAGAGCAGGGCATCACCTGTCTGGTGCCCGTAGCTGTCGTTGACCTCCTTGAAGCTGTCCAGGTCGATGAGCAGCACCGCCACCGGCTCACAGTCATGCCCTCCCGTGAGTTCCTCCAGCTTCTCCAGGAAGAACCGCCGGTTTCCCAGCCCGGTGAGGTCGTCGGTGCGAGCCTCGAGCCGAGCGTCGGCGAGGGCGCGGACCTCCCGGAAGGTCAACGATGTGCGAAACAGCGACGCGATGATCGTGCCGGCGGACAGCCCGACCACCAAAGGCGACGGAGTGCTCTCGCGCAGGCTGCCCCAGACGAGCAGCCCGACGGCGATCGACGTGAAGGCTGCGGGCACGGCAAGCAGCAACCAGCCGTCGGGCGAGGCGGTCGTGTGCTCCTCCACTGGACGCATCCAGGCGGCCAGGGTCATCGGGACCAGACCGATGAGCCACACGCTGTCCACCCACGAGCCGTTCACATAGGAGTCGCTGCCCACCATCAGGAGGTAGACACAGTCGGCTACGACGAAGCCCAAAAGGCCGAACGCCAGGAGCAACCAGGTGACGGTCGGACGCCATGCCATCGTCGCGAACACCGCGACTACCAGGGAGAGCAGCAGGAGGTCGGCGACCGGGTAGGCGAGGTTCATCAGGACGGCAAGCAGATTGCCGTCGGTTGCGTGCAGGACCGGCTGGAGCACCAGCGCCACCGCGCAGGCGCCCACGCCGAGGGCAGCCACCAGTCCGTCGAGCCACAAGGACGTGTGCCAGCGCTGCGCCTGGCGACGCAGCAGCAGCACGATGCCGGCGTAGGCGAACGGGTACAGCGGCAGCCACAAGGCATCCGAGACTGACGGGAACGGCTCGGGGTCCAGGTGCTGGACGTAAGAGATGTAGACGATGTTGCCGGCGGCATAGCTCAGCAGACCGATGCTGAACAGGGCCCATGCCCAGCGGTCCCGGCGGACGAGGACAGCACGGGCCGCTACCACGAGCCCCGCCAGCAGGTAGAGCGTGTCCTCGACGACCTCGTAGAACGGCGTGCCGTCCACGGCACGGTGCACGCTCGGCAGCACGGTGAGCAGGTGGGCGACGAGCAGCACCGAACATGACCGCGATGGCGCCCTGAACGAGGCGTCCGGGCACCCGCCCCACCTGGAAGCCCGAGGGCTGCCGCCGGCGAAGACCGGACAGGACAGGCACGGGGGCTCCCAACGGCTAGCGACAGCGCAGAGAAACGGTCCGGTCCTGGATCGCTTCGGTCGTCTCCCGCCCATCGACGCGCTGAACCGCAACATTGAGGATATTCGCCTCGTCAGTGACATTCCCGGCCATCCGGGCAAAGTCCCGTGCCGTCAACGGCCAGCACGTTCACCAGAACGGTCAGCAGTCCCCGTGGCTCGGGTGACCAAACCACCGCTCGCGACGGGTTGCCGGCGGACTGCTGGCATGATCGGCCCGTGGCGATCGACGGGGAACAGCAGCAGTGGATCGACGCGCTGGTCCGAACCGATGCGCCGTCGCAGCCGGTCGCCGATGGACGCGTTGCTGGTCGACTACCCGGTCGCCCTCGGCTGCCGGCAGCGCGAGGAGGTCGCCGGTCTGCTTCGCGAGCTGCAGCTGGTGGTCATCGGTTCGCGTCAGCCCGAGACCGAGATGAGTGTGCCGCTGCGGCTGCTCGCTCTCGCCGAGGGGATCACCGCTACCTACGGTGCCCAGCTCGACCCGGCCGAGGCCGAGATGGACCGCGCCGCCGCGGCGGGCGAGGACACGACCGTCCTGCGCTACGAGCTCCTGCCGGTCAGCCGGGACGTCGTGCTGCAGTACGCCGTTGCGATGGCCGAGGTCGACGAGTTCTGCCGGCAGGCGACCCTGATCACGTTGGCGACGCCGCCGGTGATGCTCGAGCTGCGTCGCTGGACCGTGGAGGAGTTCGTCCGCCAGTACGACGGGGCGCCGCCGCGCCCGTGGGACCAGCGGGCCCGCATCGCCAGCTAGCCGGCCCGTGGCTGGCCGGCTAGCTGGTCTGCAGGACCTCGCTGAGCTTGGCCGCCGCCGCCACGACGATCTGCGCGTGCAGCCGGCCGGCTGGCGGGTCAGCCGCTCGATCGGCCCGGAGATCGACACCGCAGCCACGACGCGCCCCGCCGGCCCGCGCACCGGTGCGGACACCGACGCGACACCGGCCTCCCGCTCTCCGACGCTCTGCGACCACCCGCGGCGCCGCACCGCCGACAGGGCGGTCGCCGTGTAGCGCGCGTCCCGCAGCCCCCGGTGCAGGCGCTCGGGCTCCTCCCAGGCCATCAGGATGTGGGCGGCCGAGCCGGCCTTCATCGTCAGCGTGCTGCCGACCGGCACCGTGTCGCGCAGGCCGGTGAGCCGCTCGGCCGCCGCGACGCAGACCCGGCTGTCGCCCTGGCGTCGGTAGAGCTGCGCGCTCTCCCCGGTGATGTCGCGCAGCCGGGTGAGCACCGGCCCGGCGGCGGCCAGCAGCCGGTCCTCCCCGGCAGCGGCCGCGAGCTCGCTCAGCCGCGGTCCGAGCACGAACCGGCCCTGCAGGTCGCGGCCCACCAGGCGATGGTGCTCGAGGGCGGTCGCCAGCCGGTGGGCCGTCGGCCGGGCCAGCCCGGTGGCCTGCACCAGGGCGGCCAGGCTGGCCGGCCCGGCCTCCAGGGCGCCCAGCACGATGGCGGCCTTGTCGAGAACGCCGACTCCGCTACTCTTGTCCATGCACCGATACTGCCGTCTCATAGGCTGAGACGCAAGTCAGGAGTTCCGATGGCTCGCACGATGGCCGAGAAGGTCTGGGAGGCACACGTCGTACGACGTGCCGAGGGCGAGCCGGACCTGCTCTACGTCGACCTCCATCTCGTGCACGAGGTCACCAGCCCGCAGGCGTTCGACGGACTGCGGCTGGCCGGCCGCCCGGTGCGCCGGCCCGACCTGACGCTCGCCACCGAGGACCACAACGTTCCGACCACCGACATCGACAAGCCGATCGCGGAGCCGGTCTCGCGGCTGCAGATCGACACCCTCCGGAGCAACTGCGAGGAGTTCGGCGTCACGTTGCACAGCCTCGGTGACGTCGAGCAGGGCATCGTCCACGTCGTCGGCCCGCAGCTCGGGCTGACCCAGCCGGGCATGACCGTCGTCTGCGGCGACTCCCACACCTCCACGCACGGCGCCTTCGGTGCGCTCGCGTTCGGCATCGGCACCAGCGAGGTCGAGCACGTCCTCGCGACCCAGACGCTGCCCGTGCAGCCGTTCCGGACGATGGCGGTGACGATCGAGGGCGAGCTCGCCCCGGGGGTCACCGCGAAGGACGTGATCCTGGCGGTCATCGCCGAGATCGGGACGGGCGGCGGCCAGGGTCACGTGATCGAGTACCGCGGCTCGGCGATCCGGGCCCTGTCGATGGAAGCCCGGATGACGGTCTGCAACATGTCGATCGAGGCCGGCGCCCGGGCGGGCATGGTGGCCCCCGACCAGACGACGTTCGACTACCTTCTCGGCCGGCCCCGGGCTCCGAAGGGCGAGGACTGGGAGGCCGCGGTCGCCTACTGGCGCACGATGGTCTCCGACGACGACGCGGAGTTCGACCGGGAGGTCGTCCTCGACGCGGCGCAGATCGCGCCGTTCGTGACGTGGGGCACCAACCCCGCGCAGGGCGTTCCGCTGAGCGGTGTGGTTCCCGACCCGCAGTCCTATGCAGACGCGAACGTGCGCGCCGCCGCCGAGCAGGCCCTGGACTACATGGGGCTGACGGCCGGCACCCCGATGCGCGACATCCGCGTCGACACGGTGTTCCTCGGGTCGTGCACGAACGGCCGGATCGAGGACCTGCGGGCCGCCGCCGAGGTGATCCGCGGTCGCCGGGTGGCCGACGGCGTGCGGATGCTCGTCGTACCGGGATCGGTCCGGGTGCGGCTCGCGGCCGAGGACGAGGGCCTCGACGTCGTCTTCAAGGACGCGGGTGCCGAGTGGCGGCACGCGGGCTGCTCCATGTGCCTCGGCATGAACCCCGACCAGCTCGCTCCCGGCGAGCGCAGCGCATCGACCTCCAACCGCAACTTCCAGGGCCGGCAGGGCAAGGGTGGCCGGACCCACCTGGTGTCGCCCCTGGTGGCCGCGGCAACCGCCGTGGTCGGGACGTTCGCGAGTCCGGCCGACCTCGCCGACCGGGAGGGCTGAGCCGTGGACAGCTTCCAGACCCACACCGGCCGGGCCGTCGCGCTGCGCCGCTCGGACGTGGACACCGACCAGATCATCCCCGCCGTCTACCTCAAGCGGGTGTCCCGCACCGGCTACGAGGACGGGCTGTTCGCGGCCTGGCGCAACGATCCCGACTTCGTGCTGAACCGCCCGAGCGTCGCCGGCGCGACGATCCTGGTCGCCGGCCGGGACTTCGGCACCGGCTCGTCGCGCGAGCACGCCGTCTGGGCGCTGCGCGACTACGGCTTCCGGGTGGTCGTGTCCTCGCGCTTCGGGGACATCTTCCGGGGCAACGCCGGCAAGGGCGGCCTGGTGACCGCCGAGGTCGAGCCGGACGTCGTCGAGCGGCTGTGGTCGGCGGTCGACGAGGACCCCGCACTCGAGGTGACGGTCGACCTCCGGTCCACGACCATCAGCTGGGCCGACGAGACCGCGCCGTTCGTCATCGACGACTACACGAAGTGGCGTCTGCTCGAAGGTTTGGACGACGTGGACCTGACCTTGCGTCACGACGACGCAATTAGTTCTTTCGAGGCGACCCGGCCGGACTGGCTGCCCGTCACGAGCTAGTCGCTCGAGGGACAGTCGTCGCGCAATCCGTTGCTGCGCAAGGGGATCTGGGCAGGGCGCACAAGGAGCTCGGTGCTTCGGCGAAGCAGTCCGGACGGCTCGGTGAGGCCGAAAATGGTTGCGAAACCTAGGGATTTCGCGTTGCGGTGTTTGTCTCCCGGTGTCCTGGGGCCTAACGTCACCCCATAGTCGAGGAACACCTCGAACCACCTCCGGAGGGATGTTCGTGAACAAGGCTCAGCTGATCGACACTCTGTCCGACCGCCTTGGCAGCCGCAGGGCAGCCAACGAGGCCGTCGACGCCGTGATCGACACCATCACCCGCGCCGTGTCGTCAGGCGAGCGCGTTGCCATCACCGGCTTCGGCGTCTTCGAGAAGGTCGCCCGCCCGGCGCGCACGGGCCGCAACCCGCGCACCGGCGAGTCCGTGAAGATCAAGAAGACGTCGGTCCCGAAGTTCAAGGCCGGTCAGAGCTTCAAGGACGTCGTGAGCGGCGCCAAGGCGCTGCCGAAGGTCGCCGCGTCGGCCGTCAGTGCCGCTGCCGGTGCCGCAACCGGCTCGAGCCGTGGTGGGGCCAAGAAGTCGACCGCCAAGAAGTCCACGGCCAAGAAGTCGACCGCCAAGAAGTCGACCGCCAAGAAGTCGACCGCCAAGAAGTCGACGGCGAAGAAGTCCACCAGCAAGTCGGCTGCCGGCCGCACGCTGGCGAAGAAGTCGACCAAGAAGGCCGTCAAGCGTCCTGCCGCCAAGACCCTGGCGCGCAAGAGCCCGGCCAAGAAGACGGCCAAGAACGCGCCGCCAAGCGCTAGTCCGACCGCGCCAGTTCGACCACGTCAGGCAGTCGAGAGGGTGCGGCAACAGCCGTAGGTGGCTGTTGCCGCACCCTCTCGGCTGTTCCGCGGGCGCAGCCGCGGGCTCTGATCAGCGGCGGTCCGGCATGGTGGCGATGGTCAGGAAGGCCACCCGGGCGTCGCGGCCGCTGCCGGCGACCTCGATCCGCACCCGTTGCCCTGACCGCAGGAACCGGACGCTGCTGCCGAGCAGCGCCGGCCCGTCGTACGGGAGCTCCGTCCCGTCGTCGAGCAGCACCGAGCCCGACCGTGTCGCGGGGTCATAGCTGCGCACCGTGGCCTGCACGTCGGCCAACCTAGCGGGACTCGTGCGCCGCGATGCGTCCGACGACCGCGCGCGACCGGGGGCCCAGCCCGAGGGCGGCGGCGACGGCCAGGTCGCCCTCGGTGTCGACGTCGCGCCGCAGCGACGGAAGGTCGCCGGCGAGCTCGTGCGCCCCGGCCACGGCATGCAGCCGCGCCGAGCCGGCACCGAACCGCGGCTCGAACGCAACGCCGTCCCGGGCCAGCAGCAGCGTGGTCCCGTCGCCGGCCGCGTCACGCACGAAGCTCGCGTCGTGGCCGGCCGCCTCCAGCAGCGCCGCGGACAGCTCACCCAGTCGCAGCGCAGGCAGGTCGGCCGAGAGCGCGCCGACCCCGCACCCCGGATGAGCCGCGCGGGCAACCGCCGCGCCGTGGGCGAGCGCCGGGTTCAGACCGGCGTCCGGCTCGTCACCGACGACGAGCGCGCCCAGCCCGGCCAGCGCGGTGGCCGCGTCGGGTTCGTCGGTCACCGCCACCACCGCGCGGACGAGGTCGCAGCCGAGCGCTGCCTCGACCGTGTCCAGCGCGAACGCCAGGGCGAGGTCGGTGCGGTGCCGGCCGGCGACTGCGGCGAGCCGGGTCTTGGCGAGGGCAAGCCGCTTGACCGGTACGACGAGGCACCAGCGGTCGGGTTCGGTCATCGGGGCGATCCTGCCAGTCGGCTCGACACCGTCGGGCGCCCACGGGAGACTGACCCAGCCGCGCGCTCGCGGGGCAGGCTGGAGGACCTCGCGTGACCCGCCGCAGGCTCGGGTTCTGGTATCGGCTGGCGGCCCTGTTGCTGCGCCGCCCCCTGATGCGTCACCACGAAGAGGGACTGGTCGGGCACGGAGCACCTGCCTCAGCAGGGCGGCTGCGTCGCCGTCACCAACCACGTCTCGCACTTCGACCCGCTCGCGTTCGCGCACTTCCTCTACGACAACGGTCGCCTGCCCCGGTTCCTCGGCAAGGAGGCCATCTTCCGGGTGCCCGTCATCGGCACCATCCTGCGCGGCGCGGGGCAGATCCCGGTCTACCGCGAGTCGGCCGACGCCACCAAGGCATACACGGCGGCGGTCGGACGCCGTGCGTCGGGGCGAGTGCGTCGTGATCTACCCGGAGGCGACGATCACCCGCGACCCGGGGCTGTGGCCGATGACCGGGAAGACCGGGGCGGCGCGGGTCGCGCTGGTCACCGGCGCACCCGTCATCCCGGTCGCGCAGTGGGGCCCGCAGGACGTCCTCTGGCGCCGTACGCCAAGCGGCTCCGCCTGCTTCCGCGCAAGACGATGCACCTCAAGCGCCGGGCCGCCGGTCGACCTGTCGGAGTTCGCCGACCGCCCGATGGACGCCGAGACGCTGCGGCTGGTGACCGAGAAGATCATGACCGCCATCACGGTGCTGCTGGAGGACCTCCGCGGCGAGCACGCGCCGGCGGTGCGGTTCGACCCGCGAGCCGCGGGCGTCCCGCCGACCGGCGACCCGCGACGGATCAACCCGGGGAAGAGGTCGGCATGACACGCGTCGCGGTTCTGGGTGCCGGTTCGTGGGGCACCGCGTTCAGCATGGTGCTGGCCGACGCCGGCCAGGACGTCGCGCTGTGGGGCCGCCGCCCCGAGGTCTGCGAGGCGATCAACAACGACCACCAGAACCCGGACTACCTGCCCGACATCGAGCTGCCGCCGGCCGTCTGGGCGACGCCCGAGCCGGGCCGGGCACTCGACGGCGCCGAGGTCGTCGTCCTCGCCGTCCCGTCGCAGACCCTGCGGCAGAACCTCGGCGAGTGGTCCGGGCTGCTCGCGCCCGACACCGTGCTGGTCAGCCTGATGAAGGGCATCGAGCTCGGCACCACCAAGCGGATGAGCGAGGTCATCGCCGAGGTCACCGGTGCCGGGCCCGAGCGGGTCGCCGTCGTCTCCGGGCCGAACCTGGCCAAGGAGATCGCCCTGCGCCAGCCCGCGGCCAGCGTCGTCGCCTGCGCGGAGGAGGCCGTCGCCGAGAAGCTCCAGCTGACCTGCATGACGCCCTACTTCCGGCCCTACACGAACACCGACGTGATCGGCGTGGAGCTCGGCGGCGCGGTCAAGAACGTCATCGCGCTCGCCGTCGGCATCGCCGACGGGATGGGCTTCGGCGACAACTCGAAGTCCTCGATCATCACCCGCGGCCTCGCGGAGATCACCCGGCTGGGGATGGCCCTGGGCGCGGACGCCGCGACCTTCGCCGGCCTCGCCGGGGTCGGCGACCTGGTCGCGACGTGCATGTCGCCGCTGTCGCGCAACCGGACGTTCGGCGAGAGCCTCGGTCGCGGCAAGTCGCTGGAGGAGGTGATCGCGGCGACCCGCCAGACCGCCGAGGGCGTGAAGTCGTGCGAGTCGATCCTCGCGCTGGCCCGCGCCCACGACGTCGAGATGCCGATCACCGAGCACGTCGTCGCAGCGGTGCACGACGGCCTGCCGCCGCGCGAGATCGTGCGCCGCATCATGAGCCGCAGCACCAAGTCCGAGAGCGAGGCCTAAGCCCGCCAGGGCGGCCGACAGGTCGGCCCACAGGTCCTCGACGTCCTCGATCCCCACCGAGAGCCGGATCAGGGTCTCCGGGACGTCGGTGCTCTCGCCGGGCCAGCGCCGACGCCGCTCGAGGCTGGACTCGACCCCGCCGAGGCTGGTCGCGTTGACCCAGACCGACGTCGACGCGCACACCCGGTCGGCCGACGCGGCGTCCCCGGCGACCTCGAGGCTCACCATCGCCCCGGAGCCGGGGTAGTGCACCCGGGCCACCGCCGGGTGGCCGGGCAGCCGTTGCGCCAGCGTCGGCCGCGTTGGCCTGGGCGCGCTGCATCCGCACGTGCAGGGTGCGCAGGCCGCGCAGCGCGAGCCAGGCCTCGAACGCCCCCGGCACTCGCACCGTGCTTGCCGCGGTGCGCGACCAGCCGCTCGGCCAGCGCGGGGTCCTCGACGACCGCGGCGCCGAGCAGCAGGTCGGAGTGACCGGACAGGTACTTCGTCGCGCTGTGCACGACCACGGCGGCGCCGGACAGCAGCGGTCGGGCCAGCACCGGCGTCGCGAAGGTGTTGTCCACCACGCCGATGGCACCGGCCTCGCGGGCCGCACCCATCACGGCGGGCACGTCGACGACCCGCAGCAGCGGGTTCGTCGGCGACTCGGCCCAGACCAGGTCGGCCCCGTCGACGGCGGCGCGGGCAGTGCCGAGGTCGGTGAGGTCGACCGGCCTGACCTGCAGCCGCCCGGCGCGCTCGTGCTCGCGGAGCAAGGCGAGCGTCCCGTAGTAGGCCTGCTCCTGGGCGACCACGACGCCGCCCGGCGGCACCAGGTCGAGCACGGCCGCCGTCGCCGCCATCCCGGACGCGAACGACGTCGCCACGCCGCCCTCCAGCGCTCCCACCGCCGCCTCGAACATCTCCCAGGTCGGGTTGCCGTAGCGGCCGTAGCCGATGTCACCGCCCGCGTGGTAGGTCGAGGCCATCACGATCGGCGCGTTCGTCGGACCGTCCGGCTGTCGCGGTGGCCGACCGGCGGTGACGGCAACCGTGGCCGATGACAGCTGCGGCCGGGTCGGGGTGCGCGGGAGTGGAGGACATCCGGCGAGTATGCCGCCAGCGCGTCGGCCGCCGGTGGCGGCGGATAGGGTCGCGCCGATGAGCGAGGAGCCAACGGACCGCGCGCCGCAGGCCACCCCGGGCCGCAAGCCCCGGGTGGCCGTCGTGTTCGGCGGCCGCAGCAGCGAGCACGCGATCTCGTGCGTCTCGGCGGGCAGCGTGCTGCGCCGCCATCGACCGGGACGCGTTCGACGTGGTGCCGATCGGCATCTCGCGCGAGGGGCGCTGGGTGCTGGCCGCGGACGAGCCCGAGAAGCTCGCGATCACCGGCGGCGCGCTGCCCGTCGGTCGACGAGACCGGCAGCTCGGTCGCTGCTCGCGGGCGACCCCACCAGCACGGGCATGGTCGTGCTCGAGCCCGGCAAGGTGCCGCGCGAGCTCGGCGAGGTCGACGTCGTCCTGCCGCTGCTGCACGGCCCGTACGGCGAGGACGGCACCATGCAGGGCCTGCTCGAGCTCGCCGGCGTGCGCTACGTCGGCTCGGGCGTGTTCGCCTCCGCGGCCGCCATGGACAAGGGGCACATGAAGGCGCTGTTCGCCGCCGCCGGGCTGCCGGTCGGCCCGTACGCCGTGGTCACCCCGCGTCAGTGGGAGGCGCGACCCGGCCGCCGTGCGGGAGACGGTGGCCGGCCTGGGCTACCCGGTGTTCGTCAAGCCCTGCCGGGCCGGCTCGAGCGTGGGCATCACCAAGGTCGACCGAGCCCGGCGAGCTCGACGCGGCGATCGAGCTGGCGCGCAGCCACGACCCGCGGCGTCATCGTGGAGGCGCACGTCGCGGGCCGCGAGATCGAGTGCGGCGTGCTGCGAGGGTGTCGACGGCGCCGAGCCCGGAGGCGAGCGTCCCGGGCGAGATCGTCGTCGAGCGGGCCACGAGTTCTACGACTTCGAGGCGAAGTACCTGCCCGACGAGGGCACCCGGCTCGACGTGCCCGCCGATCTGCCCGACGACGTGGCCGAGCGAGATCAGGGCGATGGCCTGCCAGGCCTTCGACGCGCTGTCCTGCGAGGGGCTGGCCCGGGTGGACTTCTTCCTCGACGAGACGAGCGGGTGCTCGTCAACGAGCTCAACACCATGCCGGGCTTCACGCCGTCGTCGATGTTCCCGCTGATGTGGAAGGCCAGCGGGCTGGACTACCCGGCAGCTGGTCGACCGGCTGCGTCCGCACGGCGCTCGCGCCGGCCGTCCGGCCTGCGCTGAGCACTCGGCCGCGGGTCGCTCGGGCACTGTGACCGCGACGGCGGCGCGAGGTCCACCAGCGGCGCGGTCGCCTCGGCGCGGTCGACCTCGGCCGGCACGGTCAGCTCGACGTTGGCGATCCGCCCGACGGTGGTGAACGTGTAGCCGGCCTGGGACTCGACCAGGAACCACGCCACTCCGTCGACCTCGAGCAGCTCGGACGTCGGGCCGCAGCCCGGCGGGGCGCGGCACGCCGCAGCGCAGCACGAGCGCCGGGTCACCCCACGCCGCGGTCAGCGGGCTCGCGGCGTCGGTCCGGCGCCGGCTCGCGCGTCGTCGACGGCGGTCGGGCAGGGCGGCGTCGAGCCGCTCGCACAGCCGGCGGCCGCGCCGGTCGGGCGCGGGCGGCTCGACCGCGACGGCGTCGGCGCCGCAGCCGGCCGCCAGCGCCGCGCGCGCGGCGGCAGGGCCGCCGCGACGGCGGCCGGCCGGCGCGCGGCGCTCAGAGGTGGACGACGGGGCAGGTCAGCGTGCGGGTGATGCCGTCGACGCCCTGGACCTTCGCGACGACCAGCTTGCCGAGCTCGTCGACGTTGCGCGCCTCGGCCCGCACGATCACGTCGTAGGGTCCGGTGACGTCCTCGGCCAGGGTGACGCCCTTGATCTCGGCGATCTCGCGGGCCACGGCCGCGGCCTTGCCGACCTCGGTCTGGATGAGGATGTAGGCCTGAACAACCATGGCGGGGCCTTTCGTAAGGTCGGCGGTGAGGTCAGCATCGACGCGCTCGCACGAAAACCTATCGGATCAGCGACAGGGAGACAGGGACCTATGCCGGTGACGTCGCGCACGGTGGGCGAGCTCGGGGAGTTCGGCCTGATCGACCAGCTGGTGCGGCCGGCTGCCGGCAGGCGCCGGGCGTCCTGCTCGGCCCCGGCGACGACGCCGCGGTGGTCGCGGCCCCGGACGGCGCGGGTCGTGGCGACCACCGACCTGCTCGTCGAGGGCCGGCACTTCCGGCGGGACTGGTCCGAGCCGTACGACGTCGGGCCGCAAGGCCGCCGCGCAGAACCTCGCCGACCTCGCCGCGATGGGCGCCGTGCCGACCGCGCTGCTGGTCGGCCTGGCCGCGCCGGCGGACCTGCCCGCCGACTGGGCGCTGTCGCTGGCCGACGGCCTGCGCGAGGAGTGCGAGCCGGTCGGCGCCAGCGTGGTCGGCGGCGACGTGGTGCGCTCGGAGACGCTCACCCTCGCGGTGACCGCGCTGGGGTCGCTGGAGGGCCGCGAGCCGGTGACCCGCTCGGGCGCGCGCCCGGGCGACGTCGTCGCGGTGGCCGGCCGGCTCGGCTGGGCGGCGGCCGGGCTCGCCGTGCTGTCCCGCGGCTTCCGCTCGCCGCGGGTCCTGGTGGAGGCGCACCGGCGGCCGTCCCCGCCGTACGCGGCAGGGACCGCAGGCCGCCGAAGCTGGGCGCGACCGCGATGATCGACGTGAGCGACGGGCTGGTGCAGGACCTCGGTCACATCGCGCGGCGCAGCGGCGTCCAGATCGACATCGCGTCCGGGGTGTTCGAGGTGCCCGAGGTGTTCCAGGACACGGCCCGGGCGCTGACCGCTGACCCGTTGACCTGGCTGCTGGCCGGCGGCGAGGACCACGCGCTGGCGGCGTGCTTCCCGAGCGGCGTGGACCTGCCCGAGGGGTGGCTCGTGGTGGGCCGGGTGACCGAGGGGGAGGGTGTGCTCGTGGACGGCGCGCCGTACGACGGGCCGGGTGGCTGGCAGGCCTTCAGCTAGCGGCGAGCGGCGCTAGCGGGTGACCTTGCCGGCCTTGATGCACGAGGTGCACACGTTGAGGCGCTTCGGGGTGCGGCCGACCATCGCGCGCACGGTCTGGATGTTGGGGTTCCAGCGGCGCTTGGTGCGGCGGTGCGAGTGCGAGATGCTGTTGCCGAAGCCCGGGCCCTTGCCGCAGACGTCGCAGTTGGCAGCCACGGGTAACACTCCTGAGGAAGTCGTCGAACGCGAGAAGATGGGGGACGTGCGGGTCTGCAGCAGCAGAGGTGCAGGCTGACGCCCGCAACCGCGCCAGGGTAACCGACGCCGGCACGCCCGCGCCAACCGACGCCGCGCGAGCCCGCGCTGCACCACCACACGCTCGCGCGTGGTTACCCTGCGGCCATGCCTTCGACGACCCCCGTGGCGGAGTTCGACGCCGCCGCGGCGCGAGCCTGGCTCGCCGCCGGGCTGGACCGGCTGGCCGCCGCCCGCGAGGAGATCGACGACCTCAACGTCTACCCGGTCCCCGACGGGGACACCGGCACCAACCTGCACCTGACCGTCGAGTCGGCGGCCGAGGCGGTGGCCGAGCTGCCGCGCCGGACGCGGACCGCACCGAGGTCCTGGCGGCGGTCGCGCGCGGCGCGCTGATGGGCGCGCGGGGGAACTCCGGGGTGATCCTGAGCCAGATGCTGCGCGGGCTCGGCGACGGGCTGGCGGGGCAGCCCGGCGACGCGGCGACGTTCGGCGTCGGCGCTCGGGCAGGCCGCCGACGCCGCCTACGCGGCGGTGGCCGACCCGGTCGAGGGAACGATGCTCAGCGTGCTGCGGGCCGCCGCGGACGCCGCCGGGACCGACGAGGCCCGCCGCGACCTGGGCTCGCTGGTCGACCGTCGCGGCCCAGTCGGCGCGGGAGGCGCTGGACCGCACGCCCGACCAGCTCGAGGTGCTCCGCCTGGCCGGCGTGGTGGACGCCGGCGGGCGCGGTGTCTGCGTCCTGCTGGACGCCCTCGAGGAGGTGGTCACCGGCTCGGCGCCGCAGGCCCGGCCACCCCAGCCGCGACGGAAGCGCGGCCGAGCCGGCCCGTCGACGGACACGTCGGACGGTCCCGCGCAGGACGGGGTGGGCCGGCGTACGAGGTGATGTACCTGCTCGACGCCGCCGCGGACGAGATCCCGACGCTGCGCGAGACGCTGCGCCCGCTGGGCGACTCGCTGGTCGTGGTCGGCGGCGAGCCGCACGTGGAACGTGCACGTGCACGTCGACGACGTCGGCGCGGCGATCGAGGCGGGCATCGCGGCCGGCCGGCCGCACCGCATCCGGGTCACCCACCTGCTCGACGACACCGGAGCGGGCCGCGTCGGCGGTGACCTCCCGCCCGACGGTCGCGGGGTGGTCTCGGTGGTGGCCGGTGCCGGGCTCGGCGGGCTGTTCGAGGCCGCGGGCGCGACCGTGGTGCCCGGCGGACCCGGTCACCGGGCCTCGACGGCGAGCTGCTCGACGGCCTGCGGCGGGCCCGCGCGCGCGACCTGATCGTGCTGCCCAACGACGCCGACAGCCTCGCGGTCGCCGAGGCCGCGGCCGGCCAGGCCCGCGACGAGGGCCTGCGGGTCGGCGTGATCCCCACCAGGGCCAGCGTCCAGGCGCTCGCGGCGCTCGCCGTGCACGACCCGCAGCGGCGGTTCGAGGACGACATCGTGCACATGACCGCGGCCGCCGGGCACTGCCGGCACGGCGCGGTGACCGTGGCTGCGCGGGAGGCGGTGACGATGGCCGGGGTGTGCCACGAGGGCGACGTGCTCGGCGTCCTCGACGGCGACTTCGCGATCATCGGCGACGCCATCGACACGGTGGCCTGCGCGGTCGTCGACCGGATGCTGGGCTCGGGCGGGGAGCTGGTCACCCTGGTCACCGGTGCCGACGCCGACGACGGCCTCGCCGACGCGGTGGTGGAGCACCTGCACCGGACCCGGCCCGAGGTCGACTCGCTGGTCTACGCCGGCGGCCAGCCGCGCTATCCGCTGCTCATCGGGGTGGAGTGATCGCGGCGTGGTCGCACTCGGCACCCCGCTGAAGAACGCGCTCGGCGACAAGACGGCCAGCGCGCTGGAGAAGGGGCTGGGCCTGGTCACGGTCGGCGACCTGCTCCGGCACTACCCCCGCCGCTATGCCCGCCACGGTGAGCTCACCGACCTCGCGCATCTCCCGTTGGACGAGGAGGTCACCGTGCTGGCCGAGGTGGCCAAGGTGATGGGCCGCCCGTACAAGAACAAGAAGGGCTCGATCCTCGAGGTCACCGTGACCGACGGGCGGGGGACGCTCAAGCTCACGTTCTTCAACCAGGCCTGGCGGCAGAAGCAGCTCCAGGTCGGCCGGCAGGGCTTCTTCGCGGGCAAGGTCGACGGTCTTCAACGGGGTCCGGCAGCTCACCCATCCCGACTACGAGCTCGTCGATGCCCGGCCGACGCTGGACGTCAACGCGTTCACCGACGAGCTGCATCCCGGTCTACCCGGCCACCGCGACGATGCAGAGCTGGAAGATCCGTCAACGCGGTGAAGCTCGTGCTGGACACCCTCGACCCGCAGATCGAGACGTTGCCGGACGAGCTGCGCGAGCGGCATTCGCTGCTCGGCATCGGCGAGGCCATCCGGCTCATCCACCGGCCGGCGTCGCTCGACGACGTACGGCGTGCGGAGCACCGGCTGCGCTTCGACGAGGCGTTCGGGCTGCAGCTGATCCTCGCCCAGCGCCGGGCCGCCATGGCCGCGCTGCCCGCGACACCACGGGTGGCGCCCGCCGGCGGCCTGCTGGAGGCGTTCGACGCGCGGCTGCCGTTCGAGCTGACGGCGGGACAGCGCACGGTCGCGGCCGAGATGACCGCCGACCTGGGTCGCACCCATCCGATGCACCGCCTGCTCCAGGGCGAGGTCGGCTCCGGCAAGACCGTCGTCGCGCTGCGCGCGATGCTCGCGGTCGTCGACGCCGGCGGGCAGGCGGCCCTGCTCGCGCCCACCGAGGTCCTGGCCCAGCAGCACCACCGGTCGGTCACCGCGATGCTCGGCCCGCTGGCGGAGCGCGGTCTGCTGGGCGGCGCCGAGGCGGGCACCCGGGTCGCGCTGCTCACCGGCTCGCAGCCCGCGGCCGTCCGTCGCGCGATGCTGGGTGACGTCAAGAGCTGGCGAGGCGGGCATCGTGATCGGCACGCACGCCCTGATCCAGGACACGGTCGAGTTCGACGACCTCGGGCTGGTCGTCGTCGACGAGCAGCACCGGTTCGGTGTCGAGCAGCGCGACGCGTTGCGCGCCAAGGCCGACCGGCCGCCGCACACGCTGGTCATGACCGCCACGCCGATCCCGCGCACCGTCGCGATGACGGTGTTCGGCGACCTCGACGTCTCGACGCTGACCGAGCTGCCGTTGGGCCGCGCGCCGATCGTCACGCACGTCGTCCCGGCCGGGGAGAAGCCGCACTTCCTCGACCGCACGTGGGAGCGGGTCCGCGAGGAGGCCGCGAAGGGGCACCAGGCCTACGTCGTGTGCCCGCGCATCGGCGGCGACCCGGCCGACCCGTCGGCCGACGAGGAGGAGGACGAGGACGTCCCCTACCTCCGGCTCGTCCCGGACGAGCCGGAGCCGACGCCGCGCAAGGTCAACCGGCCGCCGGCCGTCGCCGTGCTCGAGCTGGCCGACCTGCTCCGGGACGGTCCGCTGGCGGGCCTTCGGGTGAGCGTCCTGCACGGCCGGATGCCGGCCGAGGAGAAGGACGAGGTGATGCGGCTGTTCACGGCGGGCGAGATCGACGTGCTCGTCGCGACGACGGTCATCGAGGTCGGCGTCGACGTCGCCAACGCCACCGTGATGGTCGTGATGGACGCCGACCGCTTCGGGGTGTCCCAGCTGCACCAGCTGCGCGGGCGCATCGGCCGTGGCGAGGCGCCCGGGCTGTGCCTGCTCGTCACCGACGTGCCCGACGGCGCGCCGGCCCGGGAACGGCTCGACGCCGTCGCGGCGACCCTGGACGGGTTCGAGCTGTCCCGCGTCGACCTGACGCAACGCCGGGAGGGCGACGTGCTCGGGCGCCTCGCAGTCCGGCCGCCGGTCCAGCCTCCAGCTGCTGCGCGTGATCCGCGACGAGGACGTGATCGTCACGGCCCGGGCCGAGGCGGAGGCGCTGCTCGCCGAGGACCCCCGGCTGGACCACCACGTCGGGCTGCGGGCGGCGGTGGCCGCCCTCGTCGACGACGGAGCGCGCCGACTACCTCGAGAAGGCCTGACCGAGTCTCGCGAAGCACGCATCACGCAGCGCGACCGGGCGGTCCCGGTCAGCATGAATAGTCATTGTGAGTGGTTGTCGCATCGGTCTAGACCGAAGAGAGTCCGTCGACGGCGGCGCGGTGTCCCCGGGGGGCTTTGCAGGGACCGCGCCGCGACCCACGTTTCCAGCTAAGGAGTTGCTTCGATGCGCTTCGAAATCAGCCCTTGCAGTTCCGCTTCTGCGCGGTCGCACTGGTGGGGATCGGCGTTGGTCCGGCAAGCGCGGACCCGGGGATCGCCGGTGCCCGCGGCCAGGTGGAGCGCGGGCCCGCCCACGCGAACTCGATCTGCTCGTTCTCCGGTCTGAACGACGTGCCCACTCGACCCGGAAGAGGGCGGGCGGGTGCAGTCCTACGGGCAGATCATTCGCTGGACCGGCGCTCTCAAGACCGAGACCGGCCGCGCCATCCCGGGTGCGGAGTGCAACGGCCATCTGATGCCCTACCCCGAGGCGTTCCCGCCGCCGCCACACTGAGTCGCCAGACCAGTTGAGGTCCGGCCGGGGTCGACTGCCCGGCCGGCGCCCTAGCCTGACGCCGTGACCCGGATCATCGCGGGTGCCGCGCGCGGGCGGCGGCTGGCCGTGCCGGCCGGACGCGGCACCCGGCCGACGGCGGACCGCGCCCGGGAGGGCTTGTTCTCCACGCTCGAGTCGTTGACCGGCACCCTGGCCGCGACGCGCGTCCTCGACCTGTACGCCGGGTCGGGCGCCGTCGGTCTGGAGGCACTCAGCCGCGGCGCGGCCGCTGCCCTGATGGTCGAGTCGGACGACGCTGCGGTGCGGGTCATCCGGGCGAACATCGACACCCTCGGGCTGCCCGGCGCGGAGGTGCGGATGGGGCGAGCCGAGCGGCTCGTCGCCGCCGCGCCGGCCACGGGGCCCTTCGATGTCGCGTTCCTCGACCCGCCGTACGAGCTCGACGACGACACGGTGCGCGGGGTGCTGGGCGACGCGCTGGCCAACGGCTGGCTGGCGCCGCGACGCCGTGGTCGCGGTCGAGCGGGTGACCCGCGGCGGGCCCTGGACCTGGCCGGCGGGCTACTCCCCGTCGCGCTCGCGCCGCTACGGCGAGGCGACCCTTTGGTACGGTCACGCCGATTCGTCCCCTGCAGCACCGACGACGGAGGTGTAGCCGCCCGTGCGCCGCTGCGTGTGCCCCGGGTCGTTCGACCCGGTGACCAACGGGCACCTCGACGTCATCGAGCGGGCCAGCCGCCTGTACGACGAGGTCACGGTCGCCGTGCTCGTGAACACCGCCAAGCAGGGCCTGTTCGCCGTCGAGGAGCGCATCGAGATGCTCCGGGAGGTGACGGCGTCGCTGGGCAACATCGTCGTCGACTCGTTCCACGGGCTGCTCGTCGACTACTGCCGGGAACGCGACATCCCGGTCGTCGTCAAGGGGCTGCGCGCGGTCAGCGACTTCGACTACGAGCTGCAGATGGCCCAGATGAACCACCGGCTGACCGGGCTGGAGACGCTGTTCGTGGCGACCAACCCGGAGTACTCGTTCCTCTCGTCTAGTCTCGTCAAGGAGGTCGCGACGTACGGTGGGGACGTCACCGGCCTGGTGCCCGACCAGGTGCTGGCACGGCTCGCGACCCGGCTCGGCCACCGCCCTCCCTCCTAGCCCACCCGTCCCGACCCGTCTCGAGGAACCGACCGCAGTGGACGTCCACGACAAGCTCGACGAGCTGGCAGCCGTCATCGAGAACGCCCGCTCGATGCCGATGTCGGCGTCCTGCGTGGTCAACCGCGGCGAGGTGCTCGGGCTGCTGGAGGAGCTGCGCGAGCTGCTGCCCGAGGAGTTCCGCCACGCCGAGCTGCTGCTCCAGGACCGCGAGGCGGTCGTCGACGAGGGCCGCCGCGAGGCGACCCGGCTGATCGCGGAGGCCCGCGAGGAGCAGGCCCGGCTGGTCTCCGAGTCCGAGGTCCTGCTCGAGGCCCACCGGGCGGCCGCGCAGGTCCGGGAGGCGGCGGCCGAGGAGGCCCGGGGGATGCGCGACGAGGTCGACGACTACGTCGACGCCAAGCTCGCGAACTTCGAGGTCGTGCTGGACAAGACCCTGGCCGCGGTGCACCGCGGGCGGGACAAGCTGCGCGGCCGCAGCCGCACGAGGAGTTCGGGGCCGACGCGGGCGAGGGCCATCCCCTCGACGACGAGGCCGCGCACGGCTGAGCGTCGGCCGCGACGAATTGGGTACCCACAGCAGGTCAGGTAGCCTACGGGTGGTTTCGTCTGGAAGCCGAGAACCGTCATGCCCGAAGAGAGCAGGAGAAAGCTGACGCGCCTCGACCCCCGGTTGCCCCTCGTGATCGACACCCGCGAGCTCGGCCGCCGACCAGGGTCGATGCGCAAGGTCTCCCGGTCTGTTCCGGCGCCGGCGGATCTCGGTGTGGACGTGCTCGGCGTCCCCGAGGGCTCCCAGCTCGACCTCGATCTCCGGCTCGAGTCGGTGATGGAGGGGGTGCTGGTCTCGGGGACGGTGCGCGGCGAGGTGACGGGTGAGTGCGTCCGCTGCCTCGACCCGATCGCGAGTCCGCTCGCGGTCGACGTCCAGGAGCTCTTCGCCTATCCCGGCCAGGAGCACCACGACGACGACGAGACCGAGCTGCGCCAGCTCGAGGGAGACCTGCTCGACCTCGAGCCGGTGCTGCGGGACGCGGTGGTGCTCGCACTGCCGTTCCAGCCGGTGTGCCGGGTCGACTGCCCGGGTCTGTGCTCCCAGTGCGGGGCACGGCTCGCGGACGACCCAGGACACGGGCACGAGGCGGTCGACGCCCGGTGGGCGGCCTTGCAAGCGCTAGCGCAGGACACGAACGAAACAACCGAGGAGAGATAGCCGTGGCCGTTCCCAAGCGGAAGATGTCGCGCAGCAACACCCGAGCGCGACGGTCGCAGTGGAAGACCACCGCGGCCGCGCTGGTCGCGTGCGGTCGCTGCCGCGAGCAGAAGCTCCAGCACCAGGCCTGCCCCAACTGCGGCACCTACAACGACCGCGCCGTTCTCGACGTCTGAGCCGCCTGTGAGTGCCGAGTCGGTCCGTCGGAGCGATCCGCCTGTCCCTGGCGACGACGCGCGGGCCCAGCTCACCGACCGGCTCGCCATCGTGGTCGAGCCGGGCCTGCTGGAGCGGGCGCTGACCCATCGCTCCTACGCCTACGAGAACGGCGGCCTGCCGACCAACGAGCGGCTGGAGTTCCTCGGCGACTCCGTGCTCGGCCTGGTCGTCACCGACGCGCTCTACCGCAACCACCCCGAGCTGCCCGAGGGCCAGCTGGCCAAGCTGCGCGCCGCGGTGGTCAACATGCGCGCGCTGGCCGAGGTGGGCCGCGAGCTCGACCTCGGCCGCTACGTCCGGCTCGGTCGCGGCGAGGAGAGCACCGGCGGCCGCGACAAGGCCTCGATCCTGGCCGACACCCTCGAGGCGCTGCTCGGCGCGGTCTACATCGACGCCGGCCTGGAGCGCGCCGCGGAGCTGGTGCACCGCCTGTTCGACCCGCTGATCGAGGAGGCCGCGACGCTCGGCGCCGGCCTGGACTGGAAGACCAGCCTGCAGGAGCTGACCGCGGCCGGGTCGCTCGGCGTCCCCGAGTACGTCGTCACCGAGACCGGCCCCGACCACGAGAAGGAGTTCCGGGCCGTCGTGATGGTCTCCGGTGACGCCCACGGCGAGGGCAGCGGCCGCAGCAAGAAGGAGGCCGAGCAGGAGGCGGCGGCCTCGGCGTGGCGCAGCATCCGGTCCCAGGTGCCCGGCGAGCTGTCCGAGGACACCCCCGAGCCCATCGACTGACGTGCCCGAGCTGCCCGAGGTCGAGGTCGTGCGCCGCGGCCTGGAGAGGGGAGTGGTCGGCCGCACGATCGGGGCGGTCACGGTCGCTCACCCGCGGGCGGTACGCCGGCATCTTCCCGGTGGCGCCGACTTCGCGTCCCGCCTCGCCGGGCGCACGATCACCGCGGCCCGGCGTCGCGGCAAGTACCTCTGGCTGCCGCTGGACGACGGCGACGCCCTGCTCGCCCATCTCGGCATGAGCGGGCAGCTGCTGGTGCGCCCGACGTCCGCACCGGACGAGACCCACCTGCGGGTGCGGTTCACCTTCACCGACAACGATGACGGCGGCGAGAGCACCGAGCTGCGGTTCGTCGACCAGCGCACGTTCGGCGGGCTCGCCCTCGCCGAGGGCGGCGCCGAGCTGCCGCCGGTCGATCAGCCACATCGCGCGCGACCCGCTCGACCCGGAGTTCGACGACGCGGCCTTCTCGGCGGCGCTGCGGCGTCGGCGTACCGGCCTCAAGCGCGCGCTGCTCGACCAGACCCTGGTCAGCGGCGTCGGCAACATCTACGCCGACGAGGCGCTGTGGCGGGCCAGGCTGCACTACGCCCGCCCGACCGAGACGCTGACCCGCGCCCAGGTCGACGCGGTCCTCGCCGGCGCCCGCGCCGTGATGGGCGCGGCGCTGGAGCAGGGCGGCACGTCGTTCGACGCGCTGTACGTCGACGTCAACGGTCAGAGCGGCTACTTCGACCGGACGCTCGAGGTCTACGGGCGGGCGGGGGAGCCCTGCCGCCGGTGCGGGACGCTCATCCGCCGCGAGCCGTTCATGAACCGGTCGTCCTACTTCTGCCCGCAGTGCCAGCCCCGACCGCGCCGCGGACGGTGGTAGTCCGGGCGATACTGCGCAGGTGACCGATGTGGTCGAGCAGGGCCGGCCTGACCGCGGCCCGCGGCTGCCCGCCTGGGCGCGCCGCACCGCTCTCGCTGCTGCCCTGGTGGCCGCCGCCGCGGTGGTGATCCCCAGGCTCGGCTCGGGTGCGGACCCGACACCGCCGGACCGGGGCACCCAGATCACCGCGGGCGTGCGCCAGAGCCCGTACGTCGTGATGCGAGACGGCCGGCAGGTCGTGCGCTACGACACGTTCGGGGTGGCGCCGGGACCCGAGCTGCCGGCGAGCGCGACGTCCGGGGACCAGCGCGTGTACGTCGCCGCCGACGCCGATGGTGCGTCCCGGTTCTTCACCGTCGCGGACGGCCGGCTGCTCCGCGTGGAGCCCGGGACGGACCGGACGAGCGACCTCGGTGCGGTCACCCGCATCGTCGATGCGTCCAGGCGGCCGGGTCAGCTGTTCGTGCAGACCGCGGCCGACGAGGGCGGGCGGGTGGTGACGGTCGACGCGGACGAGCGGGCAGGTGGTCGACCGGGCGCCCTTCCCCGACGACGAGGCCCGCCGGCGGGGCTACCAGCCGATCGGCGTCCTGTCGCAGTTCGGGGTCGAGGGCCTGGTCCTGCAGCGGCCTGCGAAGGGCGGCGGCGAGGACCTGGCCGTCACGTGGGCGACCGCGGAGGTGAAGGCCGGCCGGCGGCCGGGCTTCCAGCCGATCGGCCGGCAGGGCGACCTGCTCGGGCTCACCGACGACTGGCTGCTGCTGCTCAAGGGCTCCTGCCCCGGCCCGGCCTGCACGCTGGTGATCGTGAGCTTCGACCGCGACCGCTTCGCCGTCCGGGAGGTCCGCCCGCCGCTCGGCTGGTCGTTCACCCGGCGTCGCTGGAGGGGCTGGTCCACGGCGACCTCGTTCCGGTCGTCCCGGAGGAGCTGCAGCTGGGCCGCCCGACCGCAGCGCTGGCCCGGCTGGCCGCCGGCGGCGCCAGCGCTCTGCTGGTCGCCGGGACGGAAGGGGTGGTGCAGCAGGCCGGGCTGGTGGCGCGCGACGGCGACGTCTTCTTCGTCAGCCTCGGCCTCGACGGGATCCGCCGGGCGGTGCGCTGGACGCCCGCCGCCGCGAGCCAGGTCAGCGCCCTCGCCGGCCTGCCGCCGCTGCCCGACGGTGCCGTCCTGGTCTGTGTGTGCGACCGCATTTCCGGGGGTTCGGCGAGCTCCCAGCCGTAGGTTGCGCCGCTCTGACCGTTACCGAATCGGGAACCATTCACCCGTACAGCGCAATCTTGCGCGTGTCGCATCGTGATCATGCCGTGATGTATTGACCCGTCCCAGATCCGGTGCGACCCTGGATATCCCAGCCGCTCCCCGCGTCACCCGCGGATCGTTGCGGCTCAGAACCACCGCCCGGACCCGCATCAGGGCCGGAGACTCGGAGGATCGCCCATGGCGAAGGCCCTTCTCGGCCACGTAGGTGGCCACGACGCACGCATGGTCTTCGAGGTACGGCGGTTGCGGGAGCGAGTTCGTGAGCTCGAGTCAGAGGTCCACGAGCTGCGCGCCGAGAACGACGCGCTGCGCCGCATCCGTGACCGTCCAACCTCATCTCCCTCGAGGTCACCAAGGAGCCGGCGCTCGCGTAGCGAGGCACCAGACCCACCCCCACGGGACGCCGCAGGACCGGCGTCCCGTTCTCTATGCCCGCGGTCCTGACCGGTCTCGCCGTGCCCCGCCGGCGCCGGGCTGCGCACGCGCGACCGCGCGAGGGATGCGGGGATCCTCGGGCGGGTCGGCCGGGATCGGCCGCTGCGGCGGGTAGGGTTGGCCCGGCCTTCCCCGCCCACGTCGTACGCCGTGACCCTGACCGGGGTCGGGCGCGAAACAGAGCCGAGATCCGCGCGTGCACCTGAAGAGCCTGACCCTCAAGGGCTTCAAGTCCTTCGCCTCGGCGACCACGTTCCGCTTCGAGCCGGGCATCACCGCGGTCGTCGGCCCCAACGGCTCGGGCAAGTCCAACGTGGTCGACGCGATCGCCTGGGTGCTCGGCGAGCAGGGCGCCAAGTCGCTGCGCGGCGGCAAGATGGAGGACGTCATCTTCGCCGGCACGTCCGGGCGAGCGCCGCTGGGCCGCGCCGAGGTGACGCTCACGATCGACAACTCCGACGGCGCGCTGCCGATCGACTACACCGAGGTCTCCATCTCGCGGATCATGTTCCGCAGCGGCGGCTCCGAGTACGCCATCAACGGCCAGCCGTGCCGGCTGCTCGACGTGCAGGAGCTGCTGTCCGACTCCGGCATCGGCCGGGAGATGCACGTCATCGTGGGCCAGGGCCAGCTCGACTCGGTGCTCTCCGCCGGCCCCGAGGAGCGACGCGGCTTCATCGAGGAGGCCGCCGGCGTCCTCAAGCACCGCAAGCGCAAGGAGAAGGCGCTGCGCAAGCTCGAGGCGATGCAGGCCAACCTGACGCGCGTGCAGGACCTCACCGCCGAGCTGCGCCGCCAGCTCAAGCCGCTCGGCCGCCAGGCCGAGGTCGCCCGGCGGGCCGCGGTCATCCAGTCCGACCTGCGCGACGCGCGGCTGCGGCTGCTCGCCGACGACCTGGTGCAGATGACCTCGACGCTGGAGGCGGAGGTCGCCGACGAGACGGCCCTGCGGGAGCGCCGGGCCGAGGTCGAGCGGGCGCTGGCCGAGGTCCAGCAGCGCGAGACCGACCTCGAGCAGGAGACCGCCGCGGAGGCGCCGGCGCTGGCCCGGGCGCAGGAGACCTGGTACCGGCTGTCCTCGCTGCGCGAGCGGTTCCGCGGCACCGGCGGGCTGGCCGCCGAACGCGTCCGCCACCTCGCCGAGGAGGCCGAGGAGCAGCGGTCCGGGCCCGACCCCGACGAGCTCGAGGCGCAGGCGCGCCAGGTCCGCGACGAGGAGCGCGAGATCCTCGCCGCGGTCGAGCGCGACCGCGAGGCGCTCGCCCTCGCGGTCACCGCCCGGCAGGAGGCCGAGGCCGCCCTCGAGCAGGAGCAGCGCCGCGTCGCCGCCGCGGCCCGGGCTGCCGCCGACCGCCGCGAGGGGCTGGCCCGCCTGGCCGGCCAGGTCGCCGCCGGTCGCAGCAAGGTGGAGGCCGGCGAGGCCGAGATCGGCCGGCTCGCTCCGGCGCTGGAGGAGACCGCGGCCCGGGCGGAGCGGGCCCAGGGCGAGTTCACCGCGCTGGAGACCCAGGTGGCCGGGCTGGACGCCGGCGAGCACAGCCTCGACTCCGAGCACGTGCAGGCGTCCAACCGGCTCGCGGCGGCCGAGGACCGGGTCGCGGCCCTGCGCGCCGAGGAGCGCGACGCCGAGCGCGAGCGGGCCACCCAGGTCGCCCGCAAGGAGGCGCTCGAGCTCGGACTGGCCCGCAAGGACGGCGCCGGCACCGTGCTGGCCGCCACCGACCGGCTGGGCGGCGTGCTGGGCTCGGTGGCGGCGCTGCTCAGCGTGCAGTCGGGCTACGAGACGGCCATCGCCGCCGCCCTCGGCGCTGCTGCCGACGCGGTTGCCGTGGTCGACGTCGGCTCCGCGGTCGACGCGATCCGGCTGCTCAAGGACGACGACGCCGGCCGCGCCGGGCTGCTCGTCGGCTCACCGTCCACGCCGTACGACGAGGCGCGGGCCCGCACCGACATCCCGCCCGGGGCCCGCCGCGCCCTCGACCTGGTGACCGCTCCCGACGAGCTGCGCCCCACCGTGGCGCGCCTGCTCGCCGCGACGGTCGTGGTCGACGGGCTGCAGGAGGCGCGCGCGGTCGTCGAGGCGGCACCCGCGCTGGTCGCGGTGACCCGCGACGGCGACGTCCTGGCGGCCGACCGGGCCGCGGGCGGCTCGGCGACCGCGCCGAGCCTGATCGAGGTCCAGGCCGCGGTGGACGAGGCCGACGCGCGGCTCGTCGAGGCCGGGCACCGGCTGGACCGGCTGCGGTTCGCGCTGCAGACGGCGGTCGAGGAGAGAGACGCGGCCGAGCACGACGTCGCCGGCGCGCTGGAGCGGCTGCACCAGTCCGACGCCCGGCTGGCGGCGGTCGCCGAGCAGCTCGGGCAGCTCGGCGCGCAGGCCCGCGCCGCTCGCGGCGAGTCCGAGCGGGTGCAGCGCTCGATCGAGGCCGCGTCCACCCAGCTCGCGGCCGACCGCGAGGCCGTGGCCGAGCTCGAGGCCCGGCTCGCCGCGGCCGAGCAGTCCACCGACGACGACGAGCCCGACGAGCCCGACACCACCGTCCGCGACGAGCTCGCCGAGCGCTGCGCCGTCGGCCGGGCCGCCGAGATGGAGGCGCGGCTGGCCGTGCGCACGGGGGAGGAGCGCTCGCGGGCGCTGGGCGGGCGGGCCGAGGCGCTCGACCGCAGCGCCGCGCTGGAGCGGTCGGCCCGGGCCCGGGCGATCGCGCGCCGGGAGCGGCGCGCCCGCGAGGCAGTCGTCGCCCAGGCCGTGGCCGCTGCCGCGCAGACGATGCTCGGCCACCTCGAGGGCTCCCTGGCCCTCGCGGCCGAGGCGCGCCAGCAGGCCGAGGCCGCGCGCACCAGCCGCGACGAGGAGCGGGCCGCGGCGCGCGCCCGCACCCGCGAGCTGACCGCCGAGCTCGAGCGGCTGACCGACAGCGTCCACCGCGACGAGGTGGCCCGGGCCGAGCAGCGGCTGCGGATCGAGGCGCTGGAGCAGAAGGCGCTCGAGGACCTCGGCGTCGACTCGCGGACCCTGCTCGACGAGTACGGCCCGCACCAGCTGGTGCCGCCGTCACCGCCGGTGCCCGGTGAGGAGCCGGCCGGCGACGAGGAGGGCGTCGCTGCGCCCCAGCCCACGCCGTACGTGCGGGCCGAGCAGGAGAAGCGGCTGCGTTCGGCCGAGCGCGCGCTGGCGCTGCTGGGCCGGGTGAACCCGCTCGCGCTCGAGGAGTTCGAGGCGCTCGAGGAGCGCCACCGGTTCCTCTCCGAGCAGCTCGAGGACCTCAAGAACTCCCGCCGCGACCTGCTCGACATCGTGCGCGAGGTGGACGAGCGGGTCGAGCAGGTGTTCACGGCCGCGTTCCACGACACGGCCCGCGAGTTCGAGGGCGTGTTCGCCCGGCTCTTCCCCGGTGGCGAGGGCCGGCTGGTGCTCACCGACCCCGACGACATGCTGACGACCGGCATCGAGGTCGAGGCCCGGCCGCCGGGCAAGAAGGTCAAGCGGCTGTCGCTGCTCTCCGGCGGAGAGCGCTCGCTGACCGCGGTGGCCCTGCTCGTCGCGATCTTCCGGGCCCGGCCGAGCCCGTTCTACGTCATGGACGAGGTCGAGGCCGCGCTGGACGACGTCAACCTGGGCCGGCTGATCGCGATCATGGACGAGCTGCGCGAGAGCAGCCAGCTGATCGTCGTCACCCACCAGAAGCGCACCATGGAGATCGCCGACGCGCTCTACGGCGTGTCGATGCGGGGCGACGGCGTGACCCACGTGATCGGGCAGCGGCTGCGTGAGGCTGAGCCTGCCTGAGCGTGGCCGCCTTTGTCTCAGGTGGATAACCCCTGGTTTGTCCGGAGGCTCTGCGGGGAGGCAGAACGGGTGACCTCTCTCCTCTTCGTCCACGCCGCCATCGGGCTGCTCGCCCTGCTCGTCATGCTCGTCGCCGCCGTCATGCACCACGAGCAGACCGCGCGTCGTGCGCCGCGGGTCGCCGCGGCCGTCGCCGCGGTCGCCGACAAGGTGGACCCCGGCGAGGCACCGCCGCTCGGTGTGCTGACCACCCCGGAGAAGTCCCGTCGGGTGTCGCGCAAGTTCGAGCACGCCGAGTGGAAGGTACGCCGGGGGGCCCGCGCCCTCACCACGCTGGCGCGCAGCAACGGCTGCACCCGTCACCGGAGCGACCCCGGTCGCCACTCTGGGAGACTGACCCGTCGTGGAGACCCTCACCCTGATCCTGGTCGTCGCCGCGGCCGTCCTCGTTCTCGGCGTGGTCGCCGCGACGTCCCTCGTGGGCTCCCGTCGCCGCGGCCGCCGTGGCGCACCGTCCGACCGTTCCCGACGCACTTCCCGACACCGAGCGGAGCTCCGGCTCGACGGCGACCCAGGTCGCGCCGGACCTCGAGGCGCCACCCGAGGCACCCGCGCTGGAGCGCCCCGAGCCCAGCGCCGGCCGGCTGGTCCGGCTGCGTTCGCGGCTGGGCCGCTCGCAGAGCACGCTCGGGCGCGGGCTGCTCGGGCTGCTGTCGCGGGACCACCTCGACGAGGCGACCTGGGAGGAGATCGAGGAGGTCCTCCTGACGGCCGACGTCGGCGTCGCGCCGACCCAGGAGCTGGTCGAGCGGCTGCAGACCCGCGTCAAGGCCCTGGGCACGCGCACCCCCGACGACGTCTCGCGCGATGCTGCGCGAGGAGCTGCTCGGCCTGGTCGGCACCGACGTCGACCGGTCGCTGCGCACCGCCCGCGAGGGCGGCGCCGGCCGTCGTGCTGGTCGTGGGGGTCAACGGCACCGGCAAGACGACGACCGTCGGCAAGCTGGCCCGGGTGCTCGTGGCCGACGGCCGGACGGTGCTGCTCGGCGCGGCCGACACGTTCCGCGCCGCGGCCGCCGACCAGCTGCAGACGTGGGGCGAACGGGTCGGGGCGCCGACCGTGCGCGGGCCCGAGGGCGGTGACCCGGCCAGCGTCGCGTTCGACGCGGTTCGGCAGGGCGCCGACGGGGGCTACGACGTCGTGCTGGTCGACACCGCCGGGCGGCTGCAGAACAAGGTCGGCCTGATGGACGAGCTCGGCAAGGTCAAGCGGGTCGTCGAGAAGCACGGGCCGGTCGACGAGGTGCTGCTCGTCCTCGACGCGACCACCGGCCAGAACGGCCTCGCACAGGCCCGGGTCTTCGCCGAGGTCGTCGACGTCACCGGGATCGTGCTGACCAAGCTCGACGGCACCGCCAAGGGCGGCATCGTCGTCGCGGTGCAGCGCGAGCTCGGCGTACCGGTCAAGCTCGTCGGCCTGGGCGAGGGTGCCGACGACCTGGCGCCGTTCGACCCGGAGGCCTTCGTCGACGCCCTCATCGGCCCCTGACGCGTTCACGCGGCGCGAGGCATCTCCGGCCGCAGGTGTCACCTGGACGTAACATGCGGCGGCACCGATCATTACACCGCCGCGAAACATGGCGCGACACACCGGCCCGGGAAACCGCGGCCGCGCAGGCTTCCTCGGCTAGACACCGAACCTCTCGAGGAGGAATCCCCGTGACACCCAGTTCAGGCGACACCGCCTGGGTGCTGACCAGCGCCGCGCTGGTTCTGTTGATGACCCCGGCCTGGCGTTCTTCTACGGCGGCATGGTCCGCGCGAAGAGCGTCCTCAACATGATGATGATGAGCTTCGGAGCACTCGGGCTCGTCAGTGTGCTGTGGGTCCTCTATGGCTACTCGTGGCGTTCGGCAACGACGTCGGCGGCGGACTCGTCGGCGACCTCGACTTCGTCGGCCTCGAAGGCCTGATCGCCGCCGACCCGCTCGGCGGCGTCGCCGACCAGGCCGCCGGCATCCCGCCGCTGGCCTTCGTGGCCTTCCAAGCGGTCTTCGCGATCATCACCGTCGCGCTCATCAGCGGTGCGATCGCTGACCGGGCCAAGTTCGGCGCCTGGCTGCTGTTCGCCGGCATCTGGGCGACCCTCGTCTACTTCCCGGTCGCGCACTGGGTGTTCGCCTTCGACGGCTACACCGCTGAGATCGGCGGCTGGATCGCCAACGACCTGAAGGCGGTCGACTTCGCCGGCGGCACCGCGGTGCACATCAACGCCGGCGCCGCGGGTCTGGCGCTCGCCCTGGTGCTGGGCAAGCGGATCGGGTTCGGCAAGGAGCCGATGCGACCGCACAACCTCACCCTGGTGATGCTGGGCGCCGGCCTGCTGTGGTTCGGCTGGTTCGGCTTCAACGCCGGCTCGGCGCTCGGCGCCGGCAGCACGGCCGCGCTGGCCTGGGTCAACACCCTCACGGCCACGGCGGCGGCCTCGCTCGCCTGGCTCGCGGTGGAGAAGATGCGCGACGGGCACGCCACCTCGCTCGGCGCAGCGTCCGGTGTCGTCGCCGGCCTGGTCGCGATCACCCCGGCGTGCTCGGCGGTGAACCCGGTCGGCGCGATCCTCGTCGGTGCCGTCGCCGGTGTGCTGTGCGCGCTCGCCGTCGGTCTGAAGTTCAGGTTCGGCTACGACGACTCGCTCGACGTCGTCGGCGTGCACCTGGTCGGCGGTGTCGTCGGCACGCTGCTGATCGGCATCGTCGCGACGGCCGACGCGCCGGCGGGCGTCGACGGTCTGTTCTACGGCGGCGGGCTCGACCAGCTGTGGCGGCAGGTTGTCGCGGCCGGAGCAGTGATGACGTTCTCCTTCGTGATGGCCTACGTCATCGGCAAGGCGATCGACAAGACCATCGGGTTCCGGCGCAACCGAGGAGGCCGAGATCACCGGCATCGACCTCGACGATCCACGCCGAGTCGGCGTACGAGCTGGGTTCAGTCACCGGTGGTGGCTACCGCGGCACCCCGTCGGGCACGTCGATCGACACCAACGTCGAAGGAGAGGGTGCAGGCATGAAGCTCGTCACCGCAGTCATCAAGCCGTTCAAGCTCGACGACGTGAAGAACGCTCTCGAGTCCTTTGGTGTCAACGGCATCACCGTGTCCGAGGCGAGCGGCTACGGCCGGCAGCGCGGCCACACCGAGGTCTACCGGGGAGCGGAGTACACCGTCGACCTGGTGCCCAAGGTGAGGCTCGAGGTGCTCGTCGACGACGCCGACGCGGACGACGTCATCGAGGTGATCGTCAAGAGCTCGCAGACCGGCAAGATCGGCGACGGCAAGGTCTGGTCGGTGCCGGTGGATGCCGTGGTGCGCGTGCGCACCGGCGAGCGTGGCGTCGACGCTCTCTGATCCTGCGGCCCGCGGGTCCGCGGGGTCGGGGGACTACCAGTCGCAGCGACGCGACCTGCTCGCGAGACCGGGGCGACCCGGTCTCGCGAGCAGGCGCGAGCTGTCGGCCCTCACCGACGCGTGGGTCGCTGACCTGTTCGCTGCGGCCTGCGCCACGACCGGGCACCAGAACGGCGGTGTCGCGCTCGCCGCAGTCGGCGGGTACGGGCGGGGCGAGCTCTCTCCCGGCAGCGACCTCGACCTCGTCCTGCTCCATGCCGGCAAGAGCACGGTCGCCTCGCTGGCGGACAAGGTCTGGTACCCGATCTGGGACTCCGGGGTGCGCCTCGACCATGCGGTCCGCACGTTCGACGAGGGCCGTCGGCTGGCCGGGCAGGATCTCGCCGTCCTGCTCGGCCTGCTCGACGCCCGCCACGTCGCGGGCGACCCCGGCCTGGTCGGCCGGCTGCGCTCCACCGTCCTCGCCGACTGGCGAGCGGCGGCCCGCCGCCGGCTGCCGGCGCTGCGCGAGGCATGGGACGACCGCGGCGCCCGGCACGGCGACCTGCGCCACGACATCGAGCCCGACCTCAAGGAAGGCCGGGGCGGGCTGCGCGACCTCGTGTCCGTGCGCGCGGTCGTCGCCTCCTGGGTGGCCGACCGTCCGCACCGCGACGTCGACGACGCCGTACGCCGACTGGCCGACGTCCGCGACGCCCTGCACCTGGTGACCGGCCGCGCGGGCAACCGCCTGCTGCTGCAGGAGCAGGACCAGGTGGCCGTGCGGCTGGGCGTCCCCGACGCCGACGCCCTGCTCCGCGAGGTGGTCGGGGCGGCGTCCGCGGTGACGCACGCCGCCGAGGTCACCTGGCGGCGGGCCGACCAGGTGACCCGCGCGTCCCGCACGCGCTACCTCCGCGGTCGCCGCCCGGTGCTCCGGCTGCTCGGGCCGGGCCTGGCCGAGCACGACGGCGAGGCGGTGCTGACCGCGCAGGCCGACCCGACCGCGGACCCCGGCCTGGTGCTGCGGATGGCTGCCCGCGCCGCCCGCGCCGGGCTGCCGCTCGCGCCCAGCTCGGTCGACCGGCTCGCGGCCGACAGCGTCGCGCTGCCCGAGCCGTGGCCGCCGTCCGCACGGGACACGTTCGTGGACCTGATCGGTGCCGGGCCGCCGCTGGTGCCGGTCTGGGAGGCGCTCGACCAGGCCGGCCTGATCGAGCGGCTGCTGCCCGAGTGGGGCGCGGTGCGCCACCTGCCGCAGCGCAACGCCGTGCACCGGTTCAGCGTCGACCGGCACCTGCTCGAGACGGCGGTGCAGGCGGCGGCGCTGGTCCGCGGCGTGCGCCGGCCCGACCTGCTGCTCGTCGCCGGTCTCCTGCACGACATCGGCAAGGGCTCGGCGCAGGACCACAGCGAGGCGGGCGTCCCGCTGGCCGAGGCAGCCGCGACCCGGATGGGCTTTCCCGACGACGACGTCCGGGCCATCGCGCTCGCTGGTGCGCCATCACCTGCTGCTGCCCGAGACCGCCACCCGGCGCGACCTCGACGACCCGGCGACGGTCGCTGCCGTCGCCGACGCGGTCGGCGATGCCGACGTACTGGCGTTGTTGCACGTCCTCACCCGCGCCGACGCGGCAGCGACCGGTCCGGCGGCATGGAGCGAATGGAAGGCGGGTCTCGTGGACGATCTCGTACGCCGAGTAGGGCTGCGGTTGAGCGGCGCACCACCACCGCCGCTGCCCGCCATCACGCAGCAGCAGCTCGCCCTGGTCGAGGCGGGGGAGCTCGCCGTGCTCGTGCAGCCGGACGAGGCGGTGACGTGGACGGTCACCGTCGTCGCGCCCGACCGCGTCGGCCTGTTCGCGACCATCGCCGGCGTGTTCTCCCTCAACCGGCTCTCCGTGCGCTCCGCGCAGGTGCGCACCGAGCAGGGGATGGCGGTCGACGTGTGGACCGTCGTGCCGGAGCGCGACCACGACCCGCGGGCCGACAGCCTGCGCCGGGACATCGTGCGCGCCCAGGCCGGCGACCTCGACCTCACCCGGCAGCTCGACAGCCGCGACGCGGCCCGACGGCAGCCGCACGTGCCGCCACCCGCCCCACGGGTCGAGGTGGCCGAGGGCGCGTCGGAGACGGCGACCGTGCTCGAGGTGCGCGCGCACGACCGGCCCGGCCTGCTCTACCGGCTGGGGCGCGCTCTCGCACTGATGGGCGTGAGCATCCGCGCCGCGCGCGTCAGCACCCTCGGCGCGGAGGCGGTCGACGTGTTCTACGTCGTCGACGGCTCCGGGGAGCCGCTCGACGAGCTGTCGGTCCGCGAGGTGAGCCGGCTGCTCGCGGACGCCGCGGGCTGACTCCGCCGGTCGTCCGTCAGCCAGTCGCCGATGATCGCCGCGAGCTCCGGCCCGCCGTCGCCGATCAGGTCGTGGCCCCAGCCGGGCAGGGCGTGGACGGCCGCCCGGGCATGCCGGGACCGCACCGCGCGGGCGGCGTCGTCGTTGGCCCGGCGCACCGGCTCGGGCTCGGTCGCGAGCAGGAGCAGCACCGGGACATCGGCGGCAGCCAGCGTCGGCCAGTGCTGCATCGACTGCTCCTGCAGCATGGCGTGCTGGGCGGCCGCCCGGGTCAGCGTCGTGGCGACCGGTACCAGCGCCCCGGTCGACGTCAGGCGCAGCGCCGGCTCGAGGCCTGCGGCATAGGCCGCCGTGAGGGGTCGGCGGACGTCGTGCTGGATCTGGCGCAGCAGGTCGTCGCGGTCGGCGTACGTCGGCTGGCCGGCAGAGTTCGCCGCGTCGCGCTCGTCCAGCGACCACTCCGGATGGACGCCCGCCCGCTCGGCGTAGTCGACCTGCCCGCTGTCCAGCAGCACCAGTGCCGCGACGTCCCGGGGCCGCTGGGCAGCGGCGGCCAGCATCACCACACCGCCCCAGGAGTGGCCCATCAGCACCGGCCGGTCCAGCCCGAGCCTGTCGACCAGGGCCCAGACCAGTGCGGCCAGCCGCGGCACGGCGTACTGCTCGGGCGGCAGTGCCGGTGACGCGCCGAAGCCCGGGGCGTCCGGCGCGAACAGCCGCAGTCCCCGGGCGGTGAGCGCGGGCGCCATCTCGCTCAGGTAGGCACCCGACGTCACGTCGCCCAGCGGGTGCCAGAACACGACCGGCCGACCGGACGGTTCGCCCCACGACCGGACCGCGAGCGGCACGCCGTCGGCATCCAGCTGCTCGACGCGACCGGTGTCCACGCTGCCAGAGGCGCTCACCGCGCCGATGCTAGCCACGCCCGCACCACGGTTAGGCTGGCCGCGTGTTCGCCACTCTCTCCGACCGCCTCGCCGCCACGTTCAAGAACCTGCGCGGCAAGGGCCGGCTCACCGACGCCGACATCGACGCCACCGCCGCGGAGATCCGCGTCGCCCTGCTCGAGGCCGACGTCGCGCTGCCGGTCGTCAAGGACTTCGTCGCCGCGGTCAAGGAGCGGGCGCGCGGCGTCGAGGTGTGCCAGGCGCTGAACCCCGCGCAGCAGATCATCAAGATCGTCAACGACGAGCTCGTCGAGATCCTCGGCGGCGAGACGAGGCGGCTGCGGTTCGCCAAGACCCCACCGACCGTGATCATGCTGGCCGGCCTTCAGGGCTCCGGCAAGACGACGCTGGCCGGCAAGCTGGCCTACTGGCTCAAGGGCCAGGGCCACCAGCCGGTGCTGGTCGCCGCTGACCTGCAGCGGCCGAACGCCGTGACCCAGCTGCAGGTCGTGGGTGAGCGCGCGGGTGTGCCGGTCTTCGCCCCCGAGCCCGGGAGCGGTGTCGGCGACCCGGTGCGCGTCTCGCGCGACGCGATCGAGCACGCGCGGCAGAAGATGTACGACGTCGTCATCGTCGACACCGCCGGTCGCCTCGGCATCGACGAAGAGCTGATGCAGCAGGCGTCCGACATCCGCGACGCCGTGCAGCCCGACGAGATCCTGTTCGTCGTCGACGCGATGGTCGGCCAGGACGCCGTCACGACCGCACAGGCGTTCCTCGACGGTGTCGGCTTCGACGGTGTGGTGCTGACGAAGCTCGACGGCGACGCCCGCGGCGGTGCCGCGCTGTCGGTGGCGAAGGTCACCGGCCGCCAGGTGATGTTCGCGTCCAACGGCGAGAAGCTCGACGACTTCGACACGTTCCACCCCGACCGGATGGCCTCGCGGATCCTCGGCATGGGCGACGTGCTCACCCTGATCGAGCAGGCCGAGAAGGCGTTCGACAAGGGCCAGGCCGAGGAGATGGCCGGCAAGTTCGGCCGCGGTGAGGACTTCTCGTTCGAGGACTTCCTGGCGCAGATGGAGAGCGTCCGCAAGATGGGCTCGATGTCCAAGCTGCTCGGGATGCTGCCCGGCATGGGCCAGATCCGCGACCAGATCGAGAACATCGACGAGCGCGAGATCGACCGCGTCACGGCGCTGATCAAGTCGATGACCCCGGCGGAGCGGCGCGACCACAAGATCCTCAACGGCTCCCGGCGGGCCCGGATCGCGCGCGGCGCCGGCGCGACCGTCGCCGACGTCAACGGACTGGTCGACCGGTTCGCCGAGGCGCAGAAGATGATGCGCCAGATGGCCTCCGGTGGCGGGATGCCCGGCATGCCGGGGATGCCCGGCGTCCCCGGAATGGGCCGCGGCAAGAAGGCCAAGGGCAAGGCGGCGGCCAAGGGCGCGAAGAAGGCCAAGGGCGGCCGCTCCGGCAACCCGGCCAAGCGGGCGCTCGAGGAGCGGCAGGCGGCCGACCGGCTCGCGGGTGTGGACGGCCCGGGCGCGCTGCCCGACCTGCCCGAGGACTTCGAGCTGCCCGACGAGCTGCGCAACCTGCTGCCGCCCACCCAGCGCTGAGGTGACGGTGCGGCCCTTGCACGTAGCGGCATTGCACGTGCGGGCCGTTGTCCTGCCCGACGGCGTCGAACGCGACCTCTGGGTCGACGAGCAGGGCCTCATCACCGACGAACCGGTCGCCGACGCCGAGACCATCGCCGATCGCGGCTTCCTCGTGCCCGGCCTCGTCGACGCGCACTGCCACGTCGGGCTGGACGCCGAGGGCGGGGTCGACGAGGCCACGACCGAGGAGCAGGCGGTGGCCGACCGCGACACCGGGGCGCTGCTGCTGCGCGATGCCGGTGTGCCCGTCGACACGCACTGGATCGACGACCGCGCCGACCTGCCCCGGATCGTCCGGGCCGGCCGGCACATCGCGCGCACCAAGCGCTACATCCGCAACTACGGCGCCGAGGTGGAGCCGGCCGACCTGGTGGCCGAGGTCGAGACCCAGGCGGGCCGCGGTGACGGCTGGGTCAAGCTGGTCGGCGACTGGATCGACCGCGACGCCGGCGACCTCACCCCCTGCTGGCCGGCCGAGGTCGCGGCGGCCGCGATCGCCCGCGCGCACGAGCTCGGCGCCCGGGTGACGGCGCACTGCTTCGGCGAGCAGTCGGTCGCGGACCTGGTGGCTGCCGGCATCGACTGCATCGAGCACGGCACCGGCTCACCGACGACGTGGTCGCCGAGATGGCCCGGCGGGGAACCGCCCTGGTGCCGACCCGGGTGCAGATCGACAACTTCCCGTCGTACGCCGAGCAGGCCGGCGGAGAAGTTCCCGGCGTACGCCGCCCACATGCGCGACCTGCACGCCCGGGCCGACACCGTCCTGCGGGCGGCCTACGAGGCCGGCGTGCCGATCTTCGCCGGCACCGACGCGGGCGGCGTGCTCCCGCACGGCCTGATCGGCCGGGAGGTGGCGGCCCTGCACGACGCGGTGGGGCTCTCGCCGTACGACGCCCTGGGTGCCGCCTCGTGGCGGGCCCGCGAGTGGCTCGGCTTCCCGGGCCCGGTGGCCGGCGCGTCGGCCGACTTCGTGCTGTACGACGAGGACCCGCTGGCCGACCTGCGCATCCTGGCCGCCCCCGCCCGGGTCGTCCTGCGCGGCCGCGTGGTCGCCTGACCAGGCGCGGATTGGGTGGGTGCGCATCGGTCTGGCACAATGGCGCGCTGTACCCGGTGTACGGCGGACCCTCTCATCCGCTGCGTGCCGCGTCCCCCGGCCGGCACCGACCACACCCCCACGTGGACCGGCGCCGCCACCCGCATGCGAGAAGCAGGAGCTTCATCAACCGTGGCAGTCAAGATCAAGCTGATGCGCTTGGGCAAGATCCGAGCGCCGTACTACCGCATCGTCGTCGCCGACTCCCGCACCAAGCGTGACGGGCGCGCGATCGAGACGATCGGCAAGTACCACCCCACCCAGGAGCCCTCGCTGATCGAGGTCGACTCCGAGCGCGCGCAGTACTGGCTCGGCGTCGGCGCGCAGCCGACCGAGCCGGTCGCCGCCATCCTCAAGGTCACCGGTGACTGGCAGAAGTTCAAGGGCCTCCCCGGCGCCGAGGGCACGCTGCGCGTCGCTGAGCCCAAGGTCAGCAAGAAGACGACCTTCGAGGCGGCCGCCAAGGACTCCGGCACGGCGAGGCCAAGGACGGCGCGACCACCCCGAAGAAGCGCACCGCCAAGAAGGCCGCGGCCAAGACGCCGAGAGCACCGGAGGCCGCCGGCGAGCGCTGCCGAGGCGACCCCGGCCGCCGAGGCTGACGCAGCCCGGCCGCCGAGGCTGAGGCCGCCCCCGTCGCGGAGGCCGACGCAGCTCCCGCCGCCGAGGAGACCACGCCGGCTCCCGAGGCTGAGACCGCCAGCCAGCCCGCCGCTGACGCGGCCACGCCGACCGCCGCTGACGCCGCCAAGGACGAGGGCTGACGATGCTCGAGGACGCTCTCGAGCACCTGGTCCGGGGCATCGTCGAGCACCCCGACGACGTGTCCGTGCGCGACCGCAACAACCGTCGCGGCCGCTGCCTCGAGGTGCGCGTGCACCCCGACGACCTCGGCAAGGTGATCGGCCGCAACGGCCGCACCGCGAAGGCCCTGCGCACCGTGATCGGCGCGCTCGGGCCCGAGCGCAGCGTGCGGGTGGACTTCCTCGACGTCGACGAGCGCTGACCCGCCCAGGCAGGGCAGGCGCCTGATGGAGGTCGTCGTCGCGCGCATCGGGCGCCCGCACGGCATCAAGGGCGAGCTCTCCGTCGAGGTCCGCACCGACGAGCCGGAGCGCCGGCTCGGCCCCGGCGTCACGGTGCGCACCGACCCCGCGACCGCAGGCCCGCTCACGATCACCGCGGGCCGGGTGCACAGCGGGCGGCTGCTGCTCACCTTCGACGGGGTCACCGACCGCACCGGTGCCGAGGCGCTGCGCGGCGTGCTGCTCGTCGCCGACGTCGACCCGGACGAGCGCCCCGAGGACCCCGAGGAGTTCTACGACCACCAGCTCGTCGGCCTCGCCGTGCACACGGTCGACGGCGTGCACGTGGGAGAGATCGACGAGGTGCTGCACCTGCCCGGCCAGGACGTCCTCGCCGTACGACGAGCGCCGGGCGCGGACGCGCGGACCGATCTGCTGGTCCCCTTCGTCGCCGCCATCGTCCCGACGGTCGACGTCGCCGGTGGCCGGGTCGTGATCGACCCGCCGCCCGGGCTGCTGGACGACGCCACCGAGTCGAGCGAGTCGACCGAGCCGGCCGAGCGGGCGGACTGACACCGTGCGCGTCGACGTCATCACGATCTTCCCCGACTACCTCGACCCGCTGACGCTGTCGCTGATCGGCAAGGCCCGCGCCGACGGGCTGCTGGACGTGCGGGTCCACGACCTGCGCCGCTGGACGGCCGACCGGCACCGCACCGTCGACGACACGCCGTACGGCGGTGGGGCCGGCATGGTGATGCGACCCGAGCCGTGGGGCGACGCGCTCGACGAGGTGGCTGCACCCGACGGGGCCGGCGCCGCGCCGCACCTGGTCGTCCCCACGCCCGCAGGCACCCCGTTCACCCAGGCGATGGCGGCCGATCTCGCGCAGCAGCCGTGGCTGGTGTTCGCCTGCGGGCGCTACGAGGGGATCGACCACCGGGTGCTGGAGTCCAGCCGCGACGCGGATGCCGGTGACCGAGGTGTCGCTGGGCGACTACGTCCTGGGCGGCGGCGAGGTGGCTGCGCTCGTGGTCATCGAGGCGGTGGCCCGGCTGCTGCCGGGCGTGATCGGCAACGCCGAGTCGCTCGTCGAGGAGTCGCACGCGGCGGGACTGCTGGAGGGCCCCGGCTACACCAAGCCGGTGTCCTGGCGCGGCCTGGACGTGCCCGACGTGCTGCTCTCCGGCGACCACGCCCGGATCGCCCGCTGGCGCCGCGAGCAGGCCTTGCGCCGCACCGCCGAGCGCCGGCCCGACCTGCTCGCAGCGCTGGACCCGGACACGCTCGACCGGCACGACATCGCGCTGCTGGCCGAGCTCGGCTGGAGCCTGCAGCCCAGCGGGCGATTGGGACTCACCGCACCGCCTGTGGCAGACTGAGCCGCTGTTGCCCCGGCCGATCCGGCGCCCCTGCCACAGGGGGAGCGCGAACCGCCCGGCTGGAGCCCGACAACCACCACATGACGTGGGTGACCTGTGGCACCGCGAGAGATGAGACCACGATGCAGACGCTGGACGCCCTCGATGCCGCCTCGAAGCGCTCGGACATCCCCGTCTTCCGCCCCGGCGACACCCTCAAGGTGCACGTCAAGGTCATCGAAGGAACTCGCTCGCGGATCCAGGTCTTCCAGGGCGTCGTCATCCGTCGCCAGGGCGGCGGCTCCCGCGAGACCTTCACCGTCCGCAAGATCAGCTTCGGTGTCGGTGTCGAGCGGACCTTCCCCGTGCACACCCCGGTGATCGACAAGATCGAGGTCGTCACCAAGGGCGACGTGCGCCGGGCCAAGCTCTACTACCTGCGTGACCTGCGCGGCAAGGCCGCCAAGATCAAGGAGCGCCGGGAAACCCCTGCCGGCCGTTGACCGATCACCTGGGCCCGTCCTCGCCGGTTCGTGAGGACGCCCGCGACGAGCCGGGCCGGTCCCGCCGTACGTCGTGGTTCGAGCTCGTCCTGCTCGTCGCGCTGACGCTGGCCGTCGCCGGCCTGATCCGCACGTTCCTGGTGCAGCCGTTCTTCATCCCCTCGGAGTCGATGGAGAACACGCTGCGGGTCGGCGACCGGGTGCTCGTCGACAAGCTGTCCTACCGCTTCCATGACATCCACCGCGGCGACGTCGTGGTGTTCAACGGCCTGGACTCCTTCACGCCCGAGGTCCAGGTGGACGAGTCCAGCAACCCGGTCGTGCGCGGGCTGCGCTCGGTCGGTGCCGCGGTCGGCGTGGCCCCACCGGGCGAGAAGGACTTCATCAAGCGGGTGATCGGCGTCCCGGGTGACCGGGTGGTCTGCTGCGACGCCAAGGGCCGGGTGACGGTCAACGGGACGGCCCTCGACGAGGCCGAGTACGTCTTTCCCGGCAACGTCCCCTCCGAGGCGACGTTCGACGTCACCGTCCCGGCCGGGCGGCTCTGGGTGATGGGCGACCACCGCGAGGCCTCGGCCGACTCACGGGCCCACACCGGCGACCCGGGGGGCGGCACGGTGCCCGAGGACAAGGTCATCGGGCGCGCCTTCAGCGTCGTCTGGCCACCGGGCAACATGACCGGACTCGGCACGCCTGCGACTTTCGACCGGGTGGCTTCCCCCGTGGCGCAGGGCGGGTCTCCCGCGCCGTACGCTCTACTTCTCGGTGTCGTATCACCGTGCGTGATCCGACGCTGGCGCTCGGGGACGGAAGGACTATCGCGATGACCACCGAGGACGGTGCGCGGCCGCCTGCCTTCCCCGCTTCCCCCGCTCGGACCGAGACCACCCCCGTCGACGTCCGCCGACCGACCGCCCGGCGCCGGCCGAGCCGCCGCCGCCGGTCGACCCGCCGCCCCCCGCCGAAGGCCGAGGCACCGCGGCCGGGCAAGCCGCAGCGCGCCCGCCCGCGCCGCTCGTTCCTGCGCGAGCTGCCCGGGATCGTCATCACGGCCCTGGTGATCTCGGTCCTCATCAAGACCTTCCTGGTGCAGGCGTTCTACATCCCGTCCGGGTCGATGGAGAACACGCTGCTGGTCAACGACCGGGTCCTGGTCAACAAGCTGACCGACAAGCCCGACGAGATCCACCGCGGCGACGTCGTGGTGTTCCGCGACCCCGGCGGCTGGCTGGCCGGCAACGGTGAGTCCGCAGTCGACGACGGCGGGGTCAGGGGAGCGGTCCGCGACGCGCTGGTCTTCATCGGCCTGGCGCCGGCCGTGAGCGAGGAAGACCTGATCAAGAGGGTCATCGGCGTCGGCGGCGACCACGTGGTCGGCAAGGGCAACCGGGTGAGCGTCAACGACGTGGAGCTGGCCGAGACCTACATCTTCCCCGGCGACCAGCCCACCGAGCAGGACTTCGACGTGACCGTCCCGGAGGGCAGCCTCTGGGTCATGGGCGACCACCGGTCGGTCTCCGAGGACTCCCGGGCCCATCAGGACCTGCCCGGCAAGGGCTTCGTGCCGGTCGACGACGTGATCGGGCGCGCTTTCACGATCGTCTGGCCCCTCGACCGCAGCCAGCTCCTGCGCGCTCCGGACACGTTCGACCAGCCAGGGCTGCAGCAGTCAGGGGGCTGACCCGTCGTAGGGTCGGGGGCATGACCGCCCCTCGGATCGTCGTCCGCCGGGACAGCGGCCTCTACGCCTACGAGCGGGCCCTGCGCCGGGCCGGGCTCACCCCCGTCGCCGGCGTCGACGAGGCCGGCCGGGGCGCCTGCGCCGGGCCGCTGGTCATCGCCGCGGTCGTGCTGCCCGAGGGCAAGCGCGGGCAGGTGCCCGGCCTGGCCGACTCCAAGCTGCTCACGGCGGCGGCGCGCGAGCGCGTGTACGCCGAGGTGGTGCGCCGGGCCGTGTCCTGGTCGGCCGTCGTGGTCCCGCCCGGTGAGGTCGACCGGATCGGGCTGCACGTGTGCAACGTCGAGGGCATGCGGCGGGCCCTGTGCCGGCTCGAGCTCGCCCCGGCGTACGTGCTGACCGACGGGTTCCCGGTGGCGGGTCTGCCCGCACCCGGCCTCGCCGTGTGGAAGGGCGACCGCGTGAGCGCCTCGATCGCTGCGGCGTCGGTGGTCGCGAAGGTCACCCGGGACCGGCTGATGACCGAGCTGCACGAGCAGCACCCGCGCTATGACTTCGCGGTGCACAAGGGCTACGTCACGCCGGAGCACAACTCCGCGCTCGACCGGCACGGACCCTGCGCCGAGCACCGCTTCTCCTACGTGAACGTTGCGCGCCGGTGCCGCGACGACGTGCGGATCCCGGCCCGGACGCTCGCGCGGCATCGACAGCGCCGACGACGACCTCGACGAGGTCGTCGCGGTCGACAACCCAGCCGACCTGGTGGACCTGACCGAGGAGGCGGTGTTCGCATGAGTGCCGAAGACCTCGAGAAGTACGAGTCCGAGATGGAGCTGCAGCTCTACCGGGAGTACCGCGACGTCGTGGGACTGTTCGCCTACGTCGTCGAGACCGACCGCAGGTTCTACCTCACCAACAGCGTCGACGTGCAGCCGCGGTCGACCGAGGGTGGCGAGGTCTACTTCGAGGTCGTGATGGCCGACGCATGGGTGTGGGACATGTACCGGCCGGCGCGGTTCGTCAAGAACGTGCGGGTGCTGACGTTCAAGGACGTCAACGTCGAAGAGCTGGCCAAGACCGACATCGAGCTGCCCAAGGACTCGGGCTTCTAGGGGATTCGTGGACGACGCACAGCTGGCGACGCAGGCCCGCTTCTGGGTCACCCAGAAGATCACCCTGATGGTCAACCGCTACACCGTGGCCGCCGCCTTGCCCGATGGCTCCATCGGCGAGGAGGTCTGCGTTCGTCGAGCAGAAGCGGATGGCGTTCAAGGAGGAGGTCACGTTCCACCGCAACGGCGTCCCCTTCTTCCGGTTCAAGGCGCGACGGGTGATGGACCTGTCAGGGACGTACGACGTGACCACCATCGACGGCGCGCCGATCGGGTTGTTCCGCAAGGACTTCGGCAAGTCGCTGCTCCGCTCGACCTGGCATCTCGAGCAGCCGGGTGCGGTGGAGGCGACAGGTCAGGAGCGGAGTCTGCTGGTTGCGATCCTGCGTCGTGCGCAGGACACCATCCCGCTGCCGGTCCACTTCGACTTCGCGGCGGCCGACGGTCATCCGGTCATGTCGCTGACGCGCACGATGGCGCTGCGGGACAGGTACTTCCTCGAGGTGCACGACCCGGCGCTCGACCGCCGGCTCGCGATCGCGATGGCGGTTGCACTGGACGCTCTGCAGTCCCGCTGAGCGACGTCACCGTGACCGGATCAGTCGCCGACTGCCGTTCCGAGCGGACCGGCCGGTTGACCGCGCAACGATGGGTCCCCGTGGCTGCTTTCGTTCTGTTCGTCGTCGGTCTCTGGGCGGCGAGCTCGTACGTCGCCGGCCTCCCGGTCGCCGACCGGTTCGACGGCGTCGTGCTCTTCGACATGTGGGCCGGTCTGTTCGGGGCACTCGTGGGCTTCGCTCTGGCCTCGTGCCTCTACGCGGCCGTCTGGCTGAGCGGACTGCTCGCTCTGTGCGACCGGGTGCGAGCGGGGGTCGTCGCGGCTTGGTTCGGGACCGTGCTGGTCGTCCTCTCCACGGTGTTCGCGTTGCTGTTCGCCGGCGGCGCCAACGCGGTTGACTCGGTCGACAAGTCCTTGGCGATCCAGTCGCGCCCCCTCATCGTCGTGGCCGCACTGCTCCAGGTCCCCGGTCTGGCTGCCTTCCTGGCACTGCGGTTCATCGCCACCGAGGAAGCGCACTGGGGCGAGTCAGGCCCATGCAGGCTTCGCCTCGTCCTGCGGTTGCGGAAGGAGCTGCGGCGCCTGCTCGCCATGTTCGGCGCCTTCCTCACCCTGCTGGTCATCACGACCGGGCTGCGGCGCCGCGCCTTGGTGGAGCTCGATCCGGGTTTCGTGCTGCCGGCCGAACAGGTGCTCCTGTACGGCTTGGTCTTCGCCGTCCTGCTGGGCCTGTTCTACGTCGTGGCCGCGGGTGCCATCGACCGGAGGGCCGAGGGGTTGCTCGACGAGTTCGCGCCGCTGCCCGATCCAGCCGACGCGGCGCTGTCCGACGTGCTCCGTCGGCGCACTGACCTCTCCTCCCTGACTGGCGGCGGCGGGTCATGGCGCACGTTCGAGACGACCGTGGTGATCGCAGCGCCGCTGCTCACCGCCTTGATCGGTAGTGCCATCGGCAGCTGAGAGCCACGTTGTGGACAACCCGTGCCTGTCCACAGATGGCGCTGCAGCTGCTCGTCGTACGGCGTGGTGCCGGAAGCGTTGCCGGCGGAGGTGGTGCCGGTGCTCGCCAAGGACGGCTTGGGTCAGTACGGCGAGAACGTCGCCGTCGCACACCTGCGCGACGCCGGGCTGACCATTCTCGACCGCAACTGGCGCTGCGACATCGGTGAGATCGACATCGTCGCCCGTGACGGCGACGTCCTGGTCGTCTGCGAGGTCAAGACCCGGTCGAGCACCGGGTTCGGTGCACCTCTGGAGGGCGTCACGGCCCGCAAGGCCGCCCGGCTGCGGCGGCTCGCGGCCCGATGGGTGTGCGAGCGACAGGTGCATCCGCCGGACATCCGCATCGACCTGGTCGGCGTGCTGCAGACCGGTCGCGGTGCCGCTGAGGTCGAGCACGTCCGCGGGGTGATGTGACGTGCCGCTGGCACGGACGCGGGCGGTGACCCTCGTCGGGGTCCAGGGTCACCTCGTCGAGGTCGAGGCCGACCTGGGGCAGGGGGTCCCGTCCTTCTCGTTGGTGGGGCTGCCCGACACGTCGCTGTCCGAGTCGCGCGACCGGGTCCGCGCCGCGGTGCTCAACAGCGGCCAGCCCTGGCCCGCGACCCGACGGATCACCATCAACCTGTCGCCGGCCAGCCTGCCCAAGCGCGGATCGAGCTTCGACCTCGCCATCGCCGCTGCGGTGCTGGCCGCGCAGTCGGCCGTCCCCGCGGGTGTGTTCGACCGGGCCGTGCTGCTCGGGGAGCTGGGGCTGGACGGCCGGGCGCGTCCGGTGCGCGGGGTCCTGCCGGCCGTGGCTGCGGCCGCGGCGGCGGGTGTCGAGAGCGTGGTGGTCCCGGCCGCCAACGCCGCCGAGGCGCGGCTGGTGCCCGGCCTGCGGGTCACGGGAGTCCGGTCGCTGCGCGAGCTGGTCGCGCTGGCCCGGTCCGAGCCGTTGCCGGAGGAGGCCTTCGACGAACGACGACGAGGCGACCGGCCCGGCGGCGACCGGTGGTGATGCTGAGGACAGCCCGGTGCCGTCCGCCGAGCCCGACCTGCGCGACGTGCTCGGGCAGGCGACCGCGCGGTTCGCGATGGAGGTCGCCGCGGCCGGGGGACACCACGTGCTCATGCTCGGTCCGCCGGGAGCCGGCAAGACGATGCTCGCCGAGCGGCTGCCCGGTCTGCTCCCGCCGCTGGACTCCGCCGCCGCGCTCGAGGTCACCGCCGTGCACTCGGTCGCCGGCACCCTGCCGCCGGAGACGCCGTTGGTGACCCGGCCGCCGTTCCAGGCGCCCCATCACAACGCGTCGGTGCCGGCGATCGTCGGCGGCGGCTCCAGCCAGGTGCGTCCCGGCGCGGCCTCGCTGGCCCACCGCGGAGTGCTCTTCCTCGACGAGGCACCCGAGTTCGCACCCGCGGTGCTCGACGCGCTCCGCCAGCCGCTCGAGTCGGGCGAGATCACCGTGTCGCGGCTGGTCGCGCAGGTCCGGTTCCCGGCCCGCTTCCAGCTCGTCCTCGCCGCCAACCCCTGTCCGTGCGGCCTGGCGGTGGGCAAGGGCACCGACTGCCGCTGCTCGCCGATGGCCAAGCTGCGCTACCTCGGGCGGCTGTCCGGCCCGCTGCTCGACCGGGTCGACCTGAGCCTCGAGATGCTCGCCGCCACCCGAGCCGAGCTCCGCGAGGACAGCGCCCACGTCGAGGACACCGCGACCGTGGCGGCGCGGGTGGTGGCGGCCCGGGAGCGGATGGCGGCCCGGTTGGCCGCCACCCCGTGGCGGGCGAACGCCGAGGTGCCGGGCCACGTCCTGCGCCGGCACTGGCCGCTGCCGTGGGGCGTCGTCGCGGCCGCCGAGCAGGAGCTGGACCGCGGCGGGCTCACCGCGCGCGGCGTCGACCGGGTGCTGCGGGTCGCGCTGGACCCTGTGCGACCTGGCCGGCCGGGAGCGGCCCGACGCCGGGGACGTGCACGTCGCCCTGCAGTTCCGCGGGGTCCGGCGGTGGGCCGCATGACCGAGGTCGACCGAGGTGCGGGCGCGGGCCGCACTGTCGCGGCTGTCCGAGCCGGACGACGCGGAGCTGGGTCGCTGCCTCGACGCCTGGGGACCTGAGCAGGTGCTCGCGCAGATCCGGGCGGGCACGCTGCCGAGCAACCGGCTCGCGCGCTACCAGGCCCGGCTGCCGGGGCACGACGTCGACGCCGACCTGGCCATGGCGGCGGCCGTCGGGGCGCGGGTGGTCGTGCCGGGAGCAGCCCGAGTGGCCCGTCGCCCTCGACGACCTCGGCCTGAGGCGACCGGTCGCGCTGTGGGTGCGCGGCGACGGCGACCTGGCGCGGCTGACCCGGCGCGCGGTCTCCGTCGTGGGCGCGCGGGCGTGCACGTCGTACGGCGAGCACGTCGCCGCGGACATCGGCGCCGGTCTGGGCGACCGCGGCTGGACGGTCGTGTCGGGAGCGGCGTTCGGCATCGACGCCGCGGCGCACCGGGGCGCGCTGGCCGTCGAGGGCGCCACCGTGGCGGTCCTCGCGTGCGGTGTCGACCTGGCCTACCCCAGCGCACACGAGCAGCTGCTGGCGCGGGTGCAGGAGGCCGGCGTCGTGGTGAGCGAGCTGCCGCCGGGGTGCCGGCCGAGCAAGCCGCGCTTCCTCACCCGCAACCGCCTGATCGCGGCGCTGGGGCGCGGCACCGTCGTGGTCGAGGCCGCGCTGCGCAGCGGAGCCGCGAACACCGCGGGTCAGGCCGTCGACCTGTCCCGTGAGCTGATGGCGGTGCCGGGTCCGGTCACCTCGGCGATGTCGGCGGGTTGCCACGAGCTGATGCGCACCAAGGACGCCCGCCTGGTGACCGATGCCGCCGACGTGCTCGACATCGTGGGGGAGCTCGGTGTCGACGACTCGCCGCTGCGCCGTGGTGCGGCGCTGCCGCACGACGACCTCGACGAGCTGCACCTCCGGGTGCTCGAGGGGCTGCCCGTCGTGCGCGCGGCCGGACCGGCCAGTGTGGCCAGGGTCGCCGGCGTCGACATCCCGTCGGTGCTGCGCTGCCTCGGCCTGCTGTCCGCGCGGGGACTGGCCGAGACCGTCGACGGGGGGTGGCGCAAGGTGCGCGTCCGGCGCGCTGGTTCGTGACTCGCGAGAAGCGGCGTCCGAGCGCTGCCAGAGGTTTTCGGAGCGGGCCCACGAGTTTTCCGGTTTGCGGTGCTTCAGGTCGGTAGGCCCGGGTACGCGATTCTGTAGCAGGGAGCACCCGGCTCCTTCTTGACCGCACGGAGGACCCATGTCCGAGCAGACGCCCCAGCGGCTCAGCGACGAGCAGGTCGACGAGCTCACCAGCGAGGAGCTGCCCGACCGCGAGCAGATGTCCCTGATCAACGCCCAGGTCGCCGCACCCATCGACGCGGCCGTGGCCGCCAACGTCCTCGCGGACCACTCGACCGCGGACGCCGAGAACGGCCCCGACGCGCCGATCGACCAGACCGTCAGGCACTGACCGGCGAGGTCTGTCAGAACCCGGTTCTCTCCTGATCGCTGCGGGGCCTGGCAACATGCCGGGCCCCGCAGCGTCACCCTCCCCGGAGGAGCGTCCGATGACCCGTCCGCCCGGCACCGTGGACAGCCCACCGCTGGCCCGGCCGCGACTGGTCGAGGGCGTGACGCTGCTGGGTGAGTACGCCAGCTCTGGCTACGAGGACCCGCCGCATCTTGCTCGGCGTGCGGACGGGACGGTCGTCCAGCTGCACCCGGTCGTCTTCGCCGTCGCCGAGTCGATGGACGGTGAGCGCGACCTCGACGAGATCGCCGCCGCAGCGAGCGAGCGCACGCAACGCCGGCCTCGACGCGGCGAACGTCGAGCGCATCATCGACAGCAAGCTGCGCAGCACCGGGCTGGCCACCACGGCCGACGGTGCCGACCCGGAGATTGCGCCCAGCGATCCCTTCCTCGCGTTGCGGATGCGTGCCGGTGTCATCCCGGAGCGCATGGTCAACGCCATCACCCGACTGTTCACACCGCTCTTCGCGACCTGGGTCGTCGTCGTCGTGCTCGCCGCGCTCGTGGTCGTTCGACATCTGGCTCTTCTTCATCCACGGCATCGGGCAGAGCGCCCGCTCGACGGTCTACCAGCCGCAGCTGTTCCTGGTGGTGCTCGGCCTGATGCTGGCCGGCTGCCGCCTTCCACGAGACGGGGCACGCCAGCGGCCTGCGAGCCAGTGGCGGGACACCCCGGCAAGATGGGCGCCGGCGTCTACATCGCCTGGCCGGCCTTCTACACCGACGTCACCGACGCCTACCGGCTCCCGCGGGCCGGCCGGCTTCGCACCGACCTCGGCGGCATCTACTTCAACGGCCTGTTCGTCCTGGCCGTCGGCGCCGCCTACCTCGCCACCGGATTCGCGCCGCTGCTGCTCGTCGCCTTCCTGCTCCAGATCGAGGTGGTCCACCAGCTGCTGCCGCTGCTGCGCCTCGACGGCTACTACGTCCTCGCCGACCTCGTCGGGGTTCCCGATCTCTTCCGACGGGTCGGTCCGGTGCTCAAGTCGGCCATCCCGGGGCGACCGCACGACCCGACGGTCGAGGCGCTGACTCCCAAGGCCCGGCGCATCGTGGTGACCTGGGTGCTCGTTCTGGTGCCGTTCCTGCTGTTCAACATGACGCTCATCGTCATCTCGTTGCCGAAGCTGGTGGCGACGGCCTGGGACTCCGCCGTGCGGCTGGTCGGCACCTGGGGCGACGCGTCCCAGCTCGAGCGGGTGGTTGTCGTCGTACAGCTGATGACGCTTGCCATCCCGATCCTCGGCCTCACCATGGCGCTGTTCGGCGCAGCTCGCCGGGCCCTCACCGCCCTGCGCACGTGGAGCGAGGGCTCCGCGCGGCGCCGCGGTCTCGTTGTCAGTGGCCTGGCTGCCCTCGCCGTTGTGCTGGCGCTGGTGTGGTGGCCCGACGGCGCGTGGCGGCCCTACGACAAGGACGACAAGGGGACCATCCAGGAAACCGTCTACCAGGTGGTGCCGGTCGGGAAGGGAACCCCGCTCTTCCGCAATCTCTTCGGCGGGGACGGCGACGGCTCCGGAACCGGGGATGCGCCGGCGGGCGGCCCGCAGGCGCCGCCCGGATCCTCGACCGGTAGCGGCGGCGGCGTGCTCCCGACCGGCGTCCCCGGCGGGTTGCCGACCGGTCAGCTCCCCGGCGTAGACGATCTTCCCGAGCCGGCCGCAACCGTCGAACGCGGCGTCGACCCGCCCGATCCCCGGCGGCGTTCCGGTGCCCGGCGCAACCGCGTCGGGGCAGGCATCGGCCCCGACCAGCACCAGTTCACCGCAGCCGAGCGCGACCGCGTCCGTCGATCCGACCCCGCCGGTGTCGCCGACGCCGTGACCATCCGGCGCGCCGGTGCTTGATTCGGCAACCAGGTGTGCGCAGGGTGGACCCGTGCGCGACGCGGCGGGAGCACGGGCAGTGGCAACGCCGCTGCCGCCGATGTTCCGGTCCGCCCTCGTCGACTACGAACGCCATCTCCGGTCGGTGCGGGGGTTGTCGCCCCACTCGGTGCGCGCCTACCTGGCCGACGCCACCAGCCTGCTCGACCACGCCGCCCGGATGGGCCGCGACCAGGTGGCGGTCCTGGACCTGCCGGTGCTGCGCAGCTGGCTGGCCAGGCTCTCCGCGTCGGGGCAGGCCCGGTCCAGCATGGCGAGACGGGCGGCCGCGGCCCGCAGCTTCACCGGCTGGGCCCGGCGCGACGGCCTGGCCGACGCCGATGCGGGCGCGCTGCTGGCGACCCCCAAGGCGGTCCGCCACCTGCCCGGAGTGCTCCGCCAGGACGAGGCCGTCGCGCTTCTCGACGTGGCCGGCGTCGCCGCCGACGACGGCAGCGCGACCGGTCTGCGCGACGTGGCCATGCTGGAGGTGCTCTACGCCAGCGGCATCCGGGTCGGCGAGCTGTGCGGCCTCGATCTCGGCGACATCGACCGCGCCCGCCTGCTGCTGCGGGTCGTCGGCAAGGGCGACAAGGAGCGGGTCGTCCCGCTCGGTCAGCCCGCCCTGCGTGCCGTCGACGCCTGGCTCGCCGGGGGACGGCCGGAGCTGGCGAGCGACCGCAGCGGCGCGGCGCTCTTCCTCGGAGCGCGGGGTGGCCGGGTCGACCCCCGGACCGTCCGGCGGACCGTGCACGAGCTGCTCGCGCACGTGCCCGGAGCCCCTGACCTGGGCCCGCACGGCCTCCGCCATTCGGCTGCAACCCACCTACTGGAAGGTGGAGCCGATCTGAGAAGCGTTCAAGAACTGCTCGGTCACGCTACGCTCGCAACGACGCAGATCTATACCCATGTGTCCGTCGACCGGCTGAAGGCAACCTATGACCAAGCGCACCCCAGAGCCTGACGACTCGGCCGACGCCGAGACGTCGCGGGGCGCTGCTGCGGGGAAAGACCGGCCGGCGAAGGCGCGTGCCGCCAAGGAGCCGCGCCGCGGCGAAGGCCGCCAAGGCTGCCGCTCCCGCCCCGAAGGCCGTTCCGGCCTCGAAGGCTGCTGCCGCGAAGGCCGGCAAGGGTGGCGTCTCCTCCGGCGACGACCCGGGCGACTCGGCCGCTGCCGACAAGAGCGTGGCCGAGGCGGCCCTGCGCGAGCTCTGGGAGTCGTTCAAGAAGACCGGCGAGATGGCCCTGCGCGAGCGCCTGATCCTGCACTACTCGCCGCTGGTCAAGTACGTCGCCGGCCGGGTCGGGGTCGGGCTGCCGCCCAACATCGAGCAGGCCGACCTGGTCTCCTACGGGATCTTCGGCCTGATGGACGCCATCGACAAGTTCGACCTCGAGCGGGCCATCAAGTTCGAGACCTACGCGATCAGCCGCATCCGTGGCGCCATCATCGACGAGCTGCGCGCGATCGACTGGATCCCGCGCTCGGTCCGCTTCAAGGCCCGTGAGGTCGAGAAGGCCTACGCCAGCCTCGAGGCCCAGCTGCACCGCACCCCGAGCGAGTCCGAGGTCGCCGCCGAGATGGGCATCGGGCTCGACGACCTCCACCAGATCTTCAGCCAGGTCTCGTTCGTCAACGTCGTCGCGCTCGACGAGCTGCTCAGCGTCGGGGGCGAGAAGGGCGACAAGCTCAGCCTGGTGGACACCCTCGAGGACCACAAGGCCGAAGACCCGGTGCTGGCCTTCGAGTCCGAGGAGACGAAGTACCTCCTCGCCAAGGCGATCAACACCTTGCCGGAGCGGGAGAAGATCGTCGTGACCCTCTACTACTACGAGGGCCTCACCCTGGCCGAGATCGGCCAGGTCCTCGGCGTCACCGAGAGCCGCATCTGCCAGATGCACACCAAGGCGGTCCTCCAGCTGCGCGGGAAGCTCGCGGAGAACCGCGACTAGCTCCCTGGTCGCCGCACCTAGTCGCGCCCGGTGCGGTCCAGCTCGATCACCAGGTCCTCGAGGCGGTTCATCGAGATCTGCATGCCGCCCTCCATGCCGGACGCGATGTGGGCGTCGCGGTGCTCCGGCTTGGCGTGCGCGACGAGGACGGTCATCGTCGTGACCCCGTCACTCTCGTCGAAGGTGATCGTGTTGACCGCGCCGGCCTCGTCGCCGGGCGCGTCCGGGTCGGAGAAGCCCTCGTACACCTCGGTCGAGACGATGCGGTGCGGTGCGTCGATCGTGCGGAACTCGCCGTGGAAGCCGACCTCGAAGGGCTCGGCGTCGACGGTCTCGCGGGTGACGTAGCGCCAGGTGCCGCCCTCGCGCAGGTCGATCTCGCACACCAGCCACTCCGAGGTCTCGAAGCCCCACCAGCGGCGGACCAGCTCGGGCGTGGTCCAGGCCGTGAAGACGAGAGCGGCGGGAGCGTCGAACTGGCGGGTGATCACGATCTCGCGGTCGGACTGCAGCGTGACCGTGGCGGTGCCGTGCCGGTCGGTGGTGTTCCGGTCGGTGGTGTTCATGAGGGTCCTCCTGGGACGTGAGCTCGGCGAGCAGGTCGTCGAGGCGGTCGAGACGGGTGTTCCAGGTGCGCTCGAACGAGCTCACCCAGTCGTGGACGGGCTTCAGGGCCGGACCGTTCACGCGGTACCAGCGATGGCGCCCCTCGGCGCGGACGAGCACCAGGCCGACCGCCCGCAGCACGCCCAGGTGCTTGGACACCTGGGGCTGGCTGAGGCCGAGCCGGTCGACGAGCTCGCCGACGGTCACTTCTCCCGCGCCGATGGCGTCCAGGAGATCGCGACGGCTCGCCTCCGCGACGGCGTTGAACGCGTCGGTCGTCGTCGGGGTGCGAGCCATACCGGCAATCATATTCCGATATGGGAATGTGTCAACCGTTACCGCTGGTCGCTCACATCCGGGTGATCGCCGAGGTCGGGCCCATCACGATCCGCGGCGCCTTCGCCGGGTCGAGCCAGCGCAGCACCGTCTTCATCTCGGTGTAGGCGATGCTGATGCACCCGGCGGTGCGACCCGCGGGGCCGTTCACGTGCAGGAAGATCCCGCCGCCCTTGCGCGTGTCGGCGGTCTGGCGGGCGAACCACTGGCCGTGCGCGTAGTAGAGGTCCTTCGGCATGTTGTAGTCGACGACCGCGGCGTAGCGGTACTGCCCGCCGTACGACCACAGGTTCTCCGCCCACGACGTGCGCCAGTTCGCGGCTGCCACCCGGCGGGTCTGGTAGACGTTGTACGTGTGCGGGCTGCGCGGGTCGTAGGGCCACCAGTCGTTGGTGTCGAACTTCCGGTACGGCATCGCGGTGCCGGGGTCGCCGTACCTGCCGAAGGCCCGGGTGATCCGGAACGTCCCGGCCGGCGTCTCGGAGCTGCCCTGCATCCGGGTCGACGCCGGCGCGAAACCGCGTCCGCCGATCCGGGCCTTCATCGGGGCGTACTTCGCGTGCCAGTCGCCGGCGCTGTCCTTCCAGTAGGTGCGCAGGGTCGCGTAGCTGGTGGACCACGAGCTCGCGGTGACGACGATGACCTGCCGCGCGGTGCCGAGCGCCCGCAGGTTCGACGGGTGGTACGGCGGGGTCGCCGCGCTCGCGCTGGGCACGAAGGTCAGGGCCAGCAGCAGCGCCAGCAGCCCCGCAACGGCACCCGGGTCGGCTGGCTCGCACGTGCTCTCCTCGCGACGACGTCATTTCACTGGATTTGTCGGTATCGGCAGACTAGGGCTTTATCCGGTCCGCCACGCCGAGCCCTGCGACGGAGCGCGCGCCCGAGTCGCCCGTACGCTCGCGACATGCCTGCTGACCCGCGTCTCGCGCCCCCGGACGTGGCCGAGCTCAACCCGCTCTGGGGCGAGGACTGGGCCGACGTGCGCGCGCTGTGGCCCCTGGAGGCCACCGTCGCGCACCTCAACCACGGCTCGTTCGGCGCGGTGCCGACACCCGTTCTCGAGGAGCAGCAGTCCTGGCGGGACCGGATGGAGGCCAACCCGGTCCGCTTCTTCGCTCGCGAGCTGGACGGCGCCCTGGACCAGGCGCGGGGGGAGGTGGCCCAGTTCTTCGGCGTCGAGGACGACGCTCTCGCCTTCGTGCCCAACGTCACCACCGCCGTCAGCACGGTGCTGTCCTGCCTGCCGCTCACCTCCGGCGACCAGGTGCTGATGACCGACCACACCTACGGCGCGATCCGGATCGCGGTGACGCGCTGGGCCGAGGCTGCCCGCGCCGAGGTGGTCACCGTGCACGTGCCCCTCGCGGCAGACGAGGACGAGCTGTGCGGGCTGCTGACCGAGGCGGTCACCGAGCGCACCCGGCTGGCGGTCCTGGACCACGTCACGTCGCCGACCGCCCGCCGGCTGCCGCTGGTGCGGTTGGTCCCCGAGCTGCAGAGCCGCGGCCTGGCGGTGCTCGTCGATGGCGCCCATGCTGCCGGGATGCTCGACGTCGACCTGGCCGGGGTCGGCGCCGACTTCTGGACCGGCAACCTGCACAAGTGGTGCTGCGCGCCGCGGGGGACCGCCGTGCTGCACGCGTCGCCGGACCGGCGTGCGCAGCTGCGGCCGCTGGTGGCCTCGTGGGGGGAGCCGTTCGGGTTCCCGCGGTCCTTCCAGGACGTCGGGACGCAGGACCTCACGGCCTGGCTGTCGGCGCCGAAGGCGCTGCGCACCCTGGAGCGCCTCGACCTGGCGCGGGTGCGCCGGCACAACGTCGAGCTGGCCGTGGCCGGGCAGCTCGAGGTCGCCCGCGGCCTGGGCCTGGACCCGGCCGGGCTGCCGCGTGACCCGGCGGTGAGCATGCAGCTCGTGCCCCTCCCGGCCGGGGTCGCGAGCACGCGCGAGGACGCCGAGGCGCTGCAGCACCGCATCGGGACCGAGGTCGCGATCGAGGTCGCGGTCACCAGCTGGGCCGGCCAGGGCTTCGTCCGGGTGTCGGCGCACGTCTACAACCGCCCCGCCGACTACGCGCTGCTGGCCGCCGAGCTGCCGACCCTGCTCTGAGCCCGTCTCCGCCGCGACGCCAGCGCCACCAGCCCGACCAGCCCCGCCGCGGCCGCGAGCCGGCGGACCGGCCGCGACGCCGGAGGCCAGCCGCCACGGCGGACCCGACGCCGGGGACCTGCTCGTGGCCCGCTGGGTCGATCCGCCGCGCCGGCCATCGGTCGGCGCAGCGTTCGGTCGAGCGCCGGGCCGTCGCGGGCCGCGGCCCAGACCGGCAGGAGCCGGGCCGGACCGCGGCGCAGGAGCAGCATCGGGTCGAGGTAGACGTCGCCGCGACGGCGGCCCCAGTGCAGGCAGGCCAGCGGCAAGCAGTGACCGCCGGCGGCGGTGAGCCGGCCGAGGGCATCGCCGGCACGGACCCGGTCGCCACGCGTCACCGTGGCCGTGACCGGCTCGTAGGTCGTGCGGGTGCCGTCGCCATGGGTGACCACGACGACCCCACGGCCCGCCAGCGGACCGGCGAACGTCACCGACCCCGCCCCGGCCGCCCGTACGACGGCGCCGTCCCGGGCGAGCAGGTCGACCCCGCGGTGGCCCGCGGCCCAGCGCTGCGGCGGCGGGTCGAACGCCCGGACCACCCGCGGGGGCCCCGCCAGCGGCCACCGCCCAGTCGGGGGGCGCCTCGCCGGCCGCGGCTGCCGGCCCGGCACCGGACAGGAGGCCGAGCGCGACCGCGCACGGCGGCAGCTCCCCAGGATGGTCGAGGCACCCGGCCAGCCTCCCGAACGCTTCGGGCGGCGGCGGACTGCGCGACGGTCCGGTGGACGGCCGGCCGCTGGGCGCGGCTGTGGATTTCGGTCCGCCCGGCCCCCCGTCGTACACTCCCTGCAGCGGTCCGCTCCGGTGGGCCGACTTCGCACGCCCGCATCCGCCGCCAGTCGCGGCGGGGGCGCGCTCTCAGTCCGCCTCGGCCAGCAGTCCATGGCCTCCGGCGGCACGGCGCGCTCGTCGGGGGTCAGGCGTGGACGGCCAGCCGGCCGCCCGCGGGAGAACTGAGACAGTGCCTGTCGCCGTCACCGGCCCCGGGCACGCAGGAGAGGCAGGCACGGCCATGGCCGTCGTCACCATGAAGCAGCTGCTCGAGAGCGGCGTGCACTTCGGGCACCAGACCCGTCGCTGGAACCCCAAGATGAAGCGCTTCATCTTCACCGAGCGCAACGGCATCTACATCATCGACCTGCAGCAGTCGCTGTCCTACATCGACCGCGCCTACGAGTTCATCAAGGAGACCGTCGCGCACGGCGGCTCGGTGATGTTCGTCGGCACCAAGAAGCAGGCCCAGGAGACCGTCGCCGAGCAGGCCACCCGCGTCGGCATGCCCTACGTCAACCAGCGCTGGCTCGGCGGCATGCTCACCAACTTCCAGACCGTGCACAAGCGGCTGCAGCGCCTCAAGGAGCTCGAGGAGATCGACTTCGACGACGTCGCCGGCTCCGGCATGACCAAGAAGGAGCTGCTCGTCCTCAAGCGCGAGAAGGACAAGCTCGACAGGACCCTCGGCGGCATCCGCGACATGTCGCCGCATCCCGAGCGCGGTCTGGATCGTCGACACCAAGAAGGAGCACATCGCCGTCGGCGAGGCCCACAAGCTCGGCATCCCGGTCGTCGCGATCCTGGACACCAACTGCGACCCCGACGAGGTCGACTACAAGATCCCCGGCAACGACGACGCGATCCGCTCGGTCGACGCTGCTCACCCGGGTGATCGCCGATGCCGTCGCCGACGGGCTGATGGCGCGGGTGCGGATGTCCCAGGACGGCGACGAGAAGCCGTCGGTCGACGGGCAGCTCGCCACCGACGAGCCGCTGGCCGACTGGGAGCGCGAGCTGCTGGCCGGCGACGCGACGGCCGCGACGCCGGCACCGTCGGCCGGTCAGGTCGTCGAGGGTGCGGGCACCGAGACCAGCGCGCCGACCAGCGAGGCTGCACCGCCAGCGAGGCGCGCCGACCAGCGAGGCCGCTGCAGCCGACCAGCGAGGCCGACCGCTGAGCCGACCGCCGAGCCGGCTGCTGAGCCGGCCGCCGAGGCGAACCCCCCGGCCGAGCAGGCCTGACGCCGCACAGACACCTGGCTCGACGCGGGTGGCCGGACCTCCGGGCACCCGCGCCGGGCTGACGAGAACCACGAGCTACGAGAGAGAGAACACGATGGCGGACATCACCGCTGCGGACGTCAAGAAGCTCCGCGACGCGACCGGCGCCGGGATGATGGCGGCCAAGAAGGCGCTCGTCGAGGCCGACGGCGACTTCGACAAGGCCGTCGAGATCCTGCGCATCAAGGGCGAGACCAAGGTCAAGGAGCGCGGGGCCGAGCGCACCGCCAGCAACGGCCTGGTGGCCGCCGCCGAGGGCGCCATGATCGAGCTCAGCTGCGAGACCGACTTCGTCGCCAAGAACGAGCAGTTCCAGCAGCTCGCTGCCGACATCGTGGCGCACGCAGCCAAGACCGGCACCAGCGACGTCGCGTCGCTGCTCGCCGAGAAGCTCGCCGACGGCCGGACCGTGCAGGAGAACATCGACTCGGTCGCTGCCGTCATCGGCGAGAAGATCGAGCTCAGCAACGTCATCGTGCTGGGCGGCGAGGCCCAGGTCGCGTCGTACATGCACCGGCGCAGCTCGGACCTGCCGCCGCAGGTCGGCGTGCTCGTCGAGTTCGAGGGCGACGACCTCGAGGCCGCCCGGCTGACCGCGATGCAGATCGCGGCGATGCGCCCGCAGTACGTCACGCGGGACGAGGTGCCGGCCGACGTCGTCGAGAACGAGCGCCGCATCGCCGAGGCGACCGCGCGCGAGGAGGGCAAGCCCGAGCAGGCGCTGGCCAAGATCGTCGAGGGCCGGGTCAACGGCTTCTTCAAGGACGTGGCCCTGCTGGAGCAGTCCTCCGTGCAGGACAGCAAGAAGACGGTCAAGGCCGTCCTCGACGCGGCGGGTGTGTCCGTGCGGCGCTTCGCGCGCTACGAGGTGGGCTCGAACTGATCGGCCGTTCTCGGGCAGACTGCCTGAGAACCGGTGCAGGACGTACGGCGACGAGGAGGCCCCGACCGTGACCGAGCACGAGGCGCAGGGAGGCGACGTCGCGGCGACGGGCCAGCACCGCTACCCGCGGGTCATGCTCAAGCTGTCGGGCGAGGTCTTCGGCGGCGGGCAGCTCGGCGTCGACCCCGACGTGGTGAGCGAGATCGCCCGCCAGATCGCCGACGTGGTCGCGCACCGGTGTGCAGGTCGCGATCGTGGTGGGCGGCGGCAACTACTTCCGCGGCCAGGAGCTCTCCGAGCGCGGCATGGACCGGTGCGCGTGCCGACTACATGGGCATGCTCGGCACGGTGATGAACTGCCTGGCGCTGCAGGACTGCCTGGAGAAGCACGGCATCGAGACCCGCGTCCAGACCGCGATCACGATGGGCCAGATCGCCGAGCCCTACATCCCGCTGCGCGCCGTCCGTCACCTCGAGAAGGGCCGCGTCGTCATCTTCGGCGCGGGCGCCGGCATGCCCTACTTCTCCACCGACACCACCGCCGCCCAGCGCGCTCTCGAGATCGGCGCCGACGTGGTGCTGATGGCCAAGGGTGTCGACGGCGTCTACGACGACGACCCGAACAAGAACCCGAACGCCAAGAAGTTCGACTCCGTGTCCTACGACGAGGTGCTCCGGCGAGGCCTCAAGGTCGCGGACGCCACCGCATTCAGCCTGTGCATGGACAACAAGATGCCGATCATCGTCTTCAACCTGCTCGAGGAGGGCAACATCGGCCGCGCCGTGCGGGGTGAGAGGATCGGAACGCTGGTCTCGACCGATGGCTGACCATCCGTTCCGTACGACGCCGACGACTGCTTCCGGGAGCCGACCGTGATCGACGAGACCCTCTTCGAGGCCGAGGAGAAGATGGACAAGGCGCTCTCCGTCGCCAAGGAGGACTTCGCCAGCATCCGCACCGGCCGGGCCAACCCGTCGATGTTCGCCAAGATCGTGGTCGACTACTACGGCGCACCGACGCCGGTGAACCAGCTCGCCTCGTTCCACGTCGCCGACGCGCGGATGCTCACCCTGACGCCCTACGACAAGGGGTCACTGGCCGCCATCGAGAAGGCGATCCGCGACTCCGACCTCGGGGTCAACCCGACCAACGACGGCAACATCATCAGGGTCGTGTTCCCGCAGCTCACCGAGGAGCGACGCAAGGAGTTCATCAAGGTGGCCCGGCACAAGGCCGAGGACGCCAAGATCTCGATCCGCAACATCCGCCGGCACGCGAAGGACGCCCTCGACCGGCTCGTCAAGGACAGCGAGGTCGGCGAGGACGACGCCCGTCGCGCCGAGAAGCAGCTCGAGGACCTCACCCACAAGTACGTCGCGGGCATCGACGAGCTGCTGCGGCACAAGGAAGCCGAGCTCCTCGAGGTCTGAGGTCCTTCGCCATGTCCGCCCATCAGCCGCCCGGCGAGCCCGCGCCCACATCGCCGCTCGAGCCGGTCCCGATGGAGCCGGTCCCGCCGCCCGAACGACGTGGCCGGGCCGGGCGCAACCTGCCCGCGGCGATCGGCGTGGCCCTCGTCCTCGGCGCGGTGATCCTCCTCTCGCTCTACCTGTGGAAGGTCGCGTTCGTCTGCGTCGTCGTCATCGCCGTCGTGCTCGCCATCGGCGAGCTCTCCAACGCCCTGGCCGCCTCGCGGATCAACATCCCCCTCGTGCCCGTTCTGCTCGGCGCGGTGGCGATGCTGGTGGCGGGCTACTCCGGCGGGTCCGAGCCCCTGCTCGTGGCGCTGGCCATCACCGTGCTCGCCGTCCTGGTCTGGCGGCTGCTCGAGCCACCGCAGGGGTCGGTCGCGGACGTGACGGCCGGGGTGTTCACCGCCCTCTACGTGCCGTTCCTCGCCAGCTTCGCCGTCCTGATGCTGCGGCCGGACGACGGCGCCGACCGCGTCGTCGTCTTCATCGTCCTCGTGGTGCTCAGTGACGTCGGTGGCTACGCCGCCGGTGTCCTGTTCGGCCGCCATCCGATGGCGCCGACGGTGAGCCCGAAGAAGTCGTGGGAGGGTTTCGCCGGCTCGGCGGTCTTCGCTGCGGTGGGCGGGGCGATCGCCGTACCGCTCCTGGTCGACGGCACGCCCGGTCGAGGGCGTTGCGCATCGGCCTGGCCGTGATGGCGGCGGCCACCCTCGGCGACCTCGGCGAGTCGATGATCAAGCGCGACCTCGGGATCAAGGACATGGGCTCGGTGCTCCCCGGGCACGGCGGGCTGATGGACCGGCTCGACTCGCTGCTGCCGGCGGCTCCGGTGGCCTACCTGCTGCTGCGCTGGCTGGTGCCGGTCTGATGGCCGCCCCGGGAGAGCTCACCTTCGCTGCGCCGCGACGGGCCAAGCCGCCGCGCCACCTCGCCGACCTCGCGCCCGCCGAGCGTCGGGCCGTGGTCGCCGAGCTCGGTGAGAAGCCGTTCCGTGCCGGCCAGCTGGCCAGCCACTACTTCGACCACCTCGGCGACGACCCGGAGCGGATGACCGACCTGCCCAAGGCGTCGCGCGCCAAGCTCGTCGACGCGCTGCTGCCGACGCTGCTCACCGAGGTGCGGCACCTCGAGGCCGACCGCGGTCGCACCCGCAAGTCGGTCTGGCGGCTGTTCGACGGCGCGACCGTCGAGAGCGTCCTGATGCGCTACCCGGACCGCGTGACGATGTGCGTCTCCTCGCAAGCCGGCTGCGGCATGAACTGCCCGTTCTGCGCCACCGGGCAGGCCGGGCTCACCCGCAACATGTCCGCCGGCGAGATCGTCGACCAGGTGGTGGCGGGGGCCCGGATGCTGCGCGACGGCGAGATCGCCGGCGGTCCCGGCCGGGTCTCGAACGTCGTGTTCATGGGGATGGGCGAGCCGCTGGCCAACTACAACGCGGTCCTGGGGGCCGTACGACGGCTGACCGACCCGACTCCCGACGGCCTGGGCCTCTCGCAGCGCAACGTCACCGTCTCGACGGTCGGGCTGGTGCCCGCCATGGACCGGCTGACCGCCGAGGGCCTCAACGTCACGCTGGCGCTGTCGCTGCACGCTCCTGACGACGAGCTGCGCGACACCCTCGTGCCGGTCAACACCCGGTGGAAGGTCGCCGAGGTCCTCGACGCGGCGCGGCGCTACTTCGACGCGACCGGTCGTCGGGTGAGCATCGAGTACGCGCTGATCCGCGACATCAACGACCACGCCTGGCGAGCCGACCTGCTCGGGACCGAGCTCAACCGGCGGGGGCGCGGCTGGGTGCACGTCAACCCGATCCCGCTCAACCCGACGCCGGGCTCGAAGTGGACGGCGAGCGACCCGCAGGTCGAGCGCACCTTCGTCGCCCGGCTGCGCGCGCACGGCATCCCCACCACCGTCCGGGACACCCGTGGCCGCGACATCGACGGGGCGTGCGGCCAGCTCGCGGCGGTCTCGTCGTGAGTCGTCGGCGAGGCGACCTGTTCCCCGGGTCAGCGGGCTCGCGAAGGGCTATGACCGCAAGCAGGTCGAGGCCTTCCTGGTCCGTGCCGACCTCGCCCTCAGCGGTGCCTTCCCGACGCTGACGGCCGCCGAGATCCGGCGCGCCGGCTTCGAGCTCGTCCACCGCGGCTACCAGATCCAGCCCGTCGACGAGGTGCTCGACGAGATGGAGCTGCAGGCAGTCCTGCTGGCGGCGGCGACCAGCAAGCGGGGCCGGCTGGACCCGGTCGCCGAGGCGGAGTTCCTGCGCGCGGAGCTGTCGGCCCCCTACATGCGCCGCTTCCCGCGGGTGCACTTCCCGCGCCGTGGCTACGACATCGACGACGTCGACGAGTTCCTCGACCTGGTCGGCAAGGCCCTGGACTCGGCGATCGCGTCAGTCGCCACGGACATCGGCGGCCTCACCGTCGCGGACGTGCGCACGGTGGCCTTCCGGCCGAAGCGCGGTGGCTATGCCGAGGAGGCCGTCGACGAGACCCTCGACCGCGTGGTCGAGATGATGCTGCTCATCGAGGCCGGCGCCCGCCCGCGCGACCTTCCCCACAACGTTCCCACCAACTCTCCGAACTGCGTCGCCCGACATCGTCAGTGGCCGATGAGGCGGCCGAACAGCGCTGCTCGCCGGGACGGCCGCCCGGTCCGCCGCTCCTCCTCGTCGGCTCCGGTCATCACCTTCAGGCCGGCGTTGACGCCGAGCCACCGCAACGGCTCCGGCTCCCAGGGCCGCGACCGGTGCCCGACCCAGGGCAGCCGCACGAGGTCGGTGTCGCGGCCGGTGATCAGGTCGGCGAGAGTCCGGCCGGCCAGGTTCGACGTGCCCACGCCGTCGCCGACGTAGCCGCCCGCCCAGCCCAGCCCGGTGGCGCGGTCCAGGCCCACCGAGGCGAACCAGTCGCGCGGCACCCCCAGCGGTCCGCCCCAGGTGTGGGTGACCGCCGCGTCGCGCAGCGGCGGGAAGAGGTCGACCAGCACGTCGCGCAGCGCGGCGAAGACCGTGGGCTCGCGGTCGTACTCCGGCCGGATGGCCGAGCCGAAGTGGTACGGCGCGCCCCGGCCCCCGAACGCGAGCCGGTCGTCGGCGGTGCGCTGGCCGTAGATGATCAGGTGCCGGTGGTCGGTGAACGTCTCGCGCCTGCGCAGCCCGACCTCGTCCCAGAACGTGCTCGGCAGCGGCTCGGTGGCGAGCATCAGCGAGAAGACCGGCGCGATCGCTCGCCGCTGACCCGGCAACCGTGCCGTGTAGCCCTCCGTCGCCCGGACCACGATCGGCGCCCGCACCACGCCGTACGGCGTGTCCGCCCGTCCCGCGGCCAGCCGGGTCACCCGGGTGCCCTCGAAGATGTCCACCCCGCGGCCGGCCACGGCGTCGGCGAGCCCCCGCACCAGCCGGGCCGGGTGGATCGCGGCGCAGTTCGGCGTGTACGTCGCCCCGAGGACGTCCGTCGCGCCCAGTGACTCGCTCGCCTCCGCGGCGGAGAGCCAGCGCAGGTCCTCCTCGCCGAGGCCCCAGGCCCGTGCCTCGGCGACCTCGGCCCGAGCCCGCTCCACCTGGACCGGTGTCCGGGCCAGCGCGATCGTGCCGCCCTTGTCGTAGTGGCAGTCGATGCCCTCCTCGGCCGCGACCCGGCCGACCTCGTCGACGGTCGCGGTCATGGCGCGGTGCAGGGCCCGGGCCGCATCGCGGTCGGAGCGCCGGGCGACGGCGGCCATCGACGACGGGAACTGCGCGGAGCACCAGCCGCCGTTGCGACCGGACGCCCCGAAGCCGGCCGTCTCCGACTCGAGGACCACGATGCGCAGCGACGGGTCGGCGGCGGCGAGGTAGTAGGCCGTCCAGAGCCCCGTGTAGCCGGCGCCCACGATGCACACGTCGGCATCGCGGTCTCCGGGCAGAGCGGGCCGGCGCTGGAGGCTGCCGGGGAACGAGTCGTGCCAGAACGACAGGGTCCGGTAGTCGCTCATGACCGGGGCTCGGCCCCCCAGCTCCCCACGTAGTCGGGCAGCGGCGTGCCGGGCCGCAGGTCGGGCGCGGGCTGCGGCACGCCGTAGGTCTCGCGCACCGGAACCACGCCGGCCCACACGTCGCGGGAGAGGTCCTCGACCGCGTCGTCCGGCGGCCCGTCGCTCACCTTCACCGACCACTCGACCAGCGGCAGCTCGAGCACCAGCGTCGCCGCCAGCTCCTTGTTGTTGGGATGGCGCGCGTCGACCCAGCGACCGGGCATCAGGTGCTCGGTGATGGCTTCCAGCGCCTGCAGCTTGGCCGAGCCCGTCGACCGGCGCAGCGCGGCCGAGCACCATCGCGCACCGGTAGTGCATCGAGGACTCGAAGGTGGACCGCGCCAGCACCAGCCCGTCGTACAGCGTGACCGTCAGGCAGGTCTGCGCACCGGCGGACAGCGACCGGAACAGCCTGCTCGCGGTCGACCCGTGGAACAGCACGCGCTCGCCGTCGCGGGCATATCCGACCGGTACGACGTAGGGCCGGCCCTCCTCGTCGAGGACCGCGACGTGCGCGACCCGGCCGGCGTCGAGAACCGCGTCGAGAACGGCCCGGTCCTCGACCTGCTTCTCCGGCAGCCGGCGGACCCTGGTGCGCTCGGACGAGGGACTCAGAGCCGGGCCCAGGCCTCGGTGAGCACGGAGCGGAGGATCTGCTCCATCTCGTCGAAGTGCGACTGGTCGCAGATCAGCGGCGGCGAGAGCTGGATCACGGGGTCGCCGCGGTCGTCGGCGCGGCAGTAGAGGCCGGCGTCGAAGAGGGCCTTGGACAGGAAGCCGCGCAGCAGCCGCTCGGACTCGTCGTCGTCGAACGTCTCCCGGGTGTCCTTGTCCTTCACCATCTCGATCCCGTAGAAGAACCCGTCGCCGCGCACGTCGCCGACGATCGGCAGGTCGCTCAGCTTCTCCAGCGTGCTGCGGAAGGCGGGCGCGTTCTGCTGCACGTGCTCGTTGAGCCGCTCGCGCTCGAAGATGTCGAGGTTCGCCAGCGCCACCGCCGCCGAGACCGGGTGGCCGCCGAACGTGTAGCCGTGGGCGAACATGTTGTCGCCCTGCAGGAACGGCTCGATGATGCGGTCGGTCGCGATCATCGCGCCGATGGGGGAGTAGCCCGACGTCATGCCCTTCGCGCAGGTGATGATGTCGGGCTGGTAGTCGAAGCGCGCCGAGCCGAAGTAGTGCCCGAGCCGGCCGAACGCGCAGATGACCTCGTCGGACACCAGCAGCACGTCGTACTGGTCGCAGATCTCGCGCACCCGCTGGAAGTAGCCGGGCGGCGGCGGGAAGCAGCCGCCGGAGTTCTGCACCGGCTCGAGGAACACCGCCGCGACCGTCTCGGGACCCTCGAACTCGATGGCCTCACCGATCCGGTCGGCCGCCCACCTGCCGAACGCCTCGAGGTCGTCGCCGTGCTCGGCCGCGCGGTAGAAGTTCGTGTTGGGCACCTTGTGCGCGCCCGGGACGAGCGGCTCGAACATCGCCTTCGCGCCGGGGATGCCGGTGATCGACAGCGCGCCGTGCGGCGTGCCGTGGTAGGCGATGTTGCGGCTGATCACCTTGTGCTTCATCGGCCTGCCGGTGAGCTTGAAGTACTGCTTGGCGACCTTCCACGCGCTCTCGACCGCCTCGCCGCCGCCGGTCGTGAAGAAGACGCGGTTGAGGTCGCCGGGGGCGAGGTGGGCGAGCCGCTCGGCCAGCTCGACCGCCTTGGGGTGCGCGTAGGACCACAGCGGGAAGAACGCCAGCTCGCTGGCCTGCTTGGCCGCTGCCTCGGCCAGCTCGGTCCGGCCGTGGCCGACCTGGACGACGAACAGCCCGGCCAGGCCGTCGAGGTAGCGCTTGCCCTTGTCGTCGAAGATGTAGGGGCCGTCACCGCGCACGATCACCGGCACGTCGGTCGCGTCGTAGGTCGACATGCGGGTGAAGTGCATCCACAGGTGGTCGTGCGCGCTCTTGGCGAGCGCGCCGTCGCCGGGCGACTGGTGCGTCGCCGGGCTGCTGGCGTGCCCTGTGCGGAGGTGGTCATCTGGTTCCCCAGTTGTAGAGCTGCTTGTGCAGCTTGAGATAGACGAAGGACTCGGTGCTGCGCACGGTCGGGACGGCCCGGATCCGCTTGCTCACGAGCTCGAGCAGGTGGTCGTCGTCCTCGCAGACGACCTCGACCAGGAGGTCGAAGCCACCCGCGGTGATCACGACGTAGTCGACCTCGGCCATGTCGGCGAGCTTCTCGGCCACCGCCTCGACATCGCCCTCGCAGCGGACGCCGATCATGGCCTGGCGCGGGAAGCCGACCTGGAGCGGATCGGTGACCGCGACGATCTGCATGACGCCGGCGTCGAGCAGCCGCTGGACCCGCTGCCGGACGGCCGCCTCGGACAGGCCGACGGCCTTGCCGATGGCGGCGTAGGGACGGCGGCCGTCCTCCTGCAGCTGCTCGATGATGGCCTTGGAGACGTCGTCGAGCCCGCCCGCGTTGCCCCGCTCTCGCACCGTCATGGCGCCGATCCTCCCCATCGGATGGGGGTCTTGGCAAGTGATTCCGTCGCGAGAGGGCACCTTTCTTGCTGAATCTGTCGTCTAGCCCGCCCTGAACTGTTGATACCGGCGTCCCGGCACTACCCTGGCCGGGCCGACCCGCCGACCGACGAAGGAGCCCTCCGTGAGCCCGACCCGCGCCCTGCGCAACTTCGTCAACGGCCAGCAGGTCGACGCCGCCGACGGCCGCACCTCCGACGTGGTCAACCCGGTGACCGGCGAGGCCTACGCCCAGGCGCCCGTCTCCGGGCCGGCCGACGTCGACGCGGCCATGTCCGCCGCCGCGGCGGCCTTCGAGGGCTGGCGGGACAGCACGCCGAGCGAGCGCCAGCGGGCGCTGCTGCGCATCGCGGACGCGATCGAGGACCGCGCGCAGGAGATGGTCGACGCCGAGTCGGAGAACACCGGCAAGCCGCGCGGCCTGACGATGTCCGAGGAGATCCCGCCGATGGTCGACCAGATCCGGTTCTTCGCCGGTGCGGCCCGGGTGCTCGAGGGCAAGTCGGCCGGGGAGTACATGGCGGGTCACACGTCGTTCATCCGGCGCGAGCCGATCGGTGTCTGCGCGCAGGTGACGCCGTGGAACTACCCGATGATGATGGCGGTCTGGAAGTGGGCGCCCGCGATCGCGGCCGGCAACACGGTCGTGCTCAAGCCGTCGGACACGACGCCGGTGACGACGCTGCTGATGGCCGAGATCATGGCCGAGTTCCTGCCCGACGGCGTGTTCAACGTCGTCACCGGCGACCGGGACACCGGACGGGCGCTCGTCGAGCACCCGGTGCCGCAGATGGTGTCGATCACCGGCTCGGTCCGCGCCGGCATGGAGGTCGCCGGCAGCGCGGCTCGCAACCTGAAGCGGGTGCACCTCGAGCTCGGCGGCAAGGCGCCGGTCGTCGTGTTCGACGACGCCGACCTGGAGGCAGCGGCCGAGGGCATCGCCGTCGCGGGCTACTTCAACGCCGGCCAGGACTGCACCGCCGCGACCCGCGTGCTCGGCCGCTCCCGGCATCCACGACGACTTCGTCGCGGCGCTGGCGGAGCAGGCGAAGAACAGCGCCAAGACCGGGCTGCCCGACGACGAGGACGTGCTGTTCGGGCCGCTCAACAACGCCAACCAGCTCGACCGGGTGATGGGCTTCCTGCAGCGCGCGCCGGAGCACGCGACGGTGGCCGCGGGCGGCAACCGCGTCGGCGGCGACCTGTCGGCCGGCTACTTCCACGAGGCGACCGTCGTGTCCGGACTGCAGCAGGGCGACGAGATGGTCAGCGACGAGGTCTTCGGCCCGGTCATCACCGTGCAGCGCTTCAGCGACGAGGACGAGGCGGTCCGCTGGGCCAACGGCGTGGAGTACGGCCTGGCGTCCTCGGTCTGGACCAAGGACCACGGTCGCGCGATGCGGATGGCCAAGCGGCTGGACTTCGGCTGCGTGTGGATCAACACCCACATCCCGCTGGTCGCCGAGATGCCGCACGGCGGCTTCAAGCACTCCGGCTACGGCAAGGACCTCTCGATGTACGGCCTCGAGGACTACACGCGGGTCAAGCACGTGATGACCAACCTCGACGCCTGAACTGCGGTGCGGAAGCGGTCGGTGAGCAGCGGGAGCGGTGAGTACCGCGGTCGACACCGTCTTCCGTGGCGGTGTGGTGATCACCGGGCTGCCCGGGGCACCCCGCGCCCGCGCCGCGGCGGTCCACGACGGCCACGGTCGTCGCGCTCGACGAGGACGCACTCGACCTCGCGCCGCGTGCGCGGCAGGTCGTCGACCTCGACGGCGGTGCCCTGCTGCCGGGCTTCGGCGACGGGCACGCGCACCCGCTGTGGGGCGGCGTCGAGCTCGCCGGCCCGCAGGTCCGCGACTGCACGTCGGTGCCCGAGGTCGTCGAGGTCGTACGCCGGTTCGCGGCCGAGCATCCGGACGAGGACTGGGTCGTGGGTGGGCCCTACGACCCGGCGCTGGCCCCCGGCGGCCTCTTCGACGCCCGGTGGCTCGATGCGGGAGTTGCCGACCGCCCGGTTGCGCTGCAGTCGGCCGACCACCACTGCGTGTGGGCCAACAGCGAGGCGCTGCGACGGGCCGGCCTCGACGAGCACACGCCGGACCCGCCCGCCGCGACCATCGCCCGCCGCCCGGACGGCTCGCCGCTCGGCACGCTCGTCGAGTGGAGCGCGATGGACCTCGTCCTGCGCCACGCCCCGGTGCCCACCGCGGCGGACAAGCGGCTCGCACTGCGCCGCTCGACGGCGCTGCTCGCCGAGGCCGGCATCACCTGGGTGCAGGAGGCGGCCCTGCACCCGGACGACGTCGGCAGCTACCTCGACTGCGCGGCGGCAGGCGAGCTCGCCGTACGGGTCAACATCGCGCTGCGGGCGGAGCCCGGCGACTGGCCGGACCAGCGGGCCGCCTTCGCCGCGGCGCGCGCGCAGGCGAGCTCGGGTCCCGCGGCCGACATGGTGTCGGCGCGCACGGTGAAGCTGTTCGCGGACGGCGTGGTCGAGGCGGGCACCGCCGCGATGCTCGATCCCTACGACGACGCGCCGCACAGCTGCGGACTGCCGGTGTGGTCCCCGGCCGAGCTGGCCGAGGCGGTGGCGGCGTTCGACGCCGACGGCTTCCAGGTGCACATCCACGCGATCGGCGACGCGGGCGTGCGTGCGGCGCTGGACGCCGTCCAGTACGCGACCGACCGCAACGCCCCGCGTGACCGCCGGCCGGTCATCGCCCACACCCAGGTCGTCCACCCCGACGACCTGCCGCGCTTCGCCGAGCTCGCCGTCATCGCCAACTTCGAGCCCCTGTGGGCCCAGCTCGACCCGCTGCAGACCGCGCTCACGCTGCCGCGGATCGGACCGGTCCGCGGGAGCTGGCAGTACCCGATGGCTGCCCTGCTCGCGACCGGCGCCGTCCTGTCCATGGGCAGCGACTGGCCGGTCAGCTCGCACCGGCCGCTGGAGGGTCTCGGCGTCGCCGTCACCCGGACGACCTCGACCGGCGACCCGCCCGGCGGCTGGCTGCCGGCGCAGCGGCTGCCGCTGGCGGCCGCGCTCTCGGCGTACACGCTCGGCGCCGCGTTCCAGGCCTTCGAGGACCATCGCTGGGGCACGGTGGTGCCCGGCAAGCGCGCCGACCTGGTGTGGCTGGACGCCGACCCGTACGACGTGGACCCGGCCGCCCTGCGCGACGTCGAGGTCCGGGGAACCTGGCTGGGCGGCGCGCCGACGTACGCTGCGCGATGAGGAACGACGGCGTGGGGAGTGGGTCCGGAGCAGTCGGTGACGGCTTGGTACCAGCTCGGTACCGGCTTGGTCGCAGCGGAGTAGCGATTTCGTGGTCGAAAGCGAGCGCGGCGACGGAATCGCTTGTCCGGACCCGTCCCCTCTGTCAGGATCGGCGCGAAACGCGCCTGTGACCACGGAGGAGAGGAGCGGCTCGGTGCACCAGTTCATCGACGGCCGCCGCGTCGGGGCGCGGGCGTCGGGGCACCCGTTCTCGGTGGTGGACCCAGCCACGGGCGAGACCGTGGAGTCGGTCGAGCTGGCCGGCCCGGACGACGTCGACGACGCCGTCGCGGCGGCCCGGCGCGCCTACCCCTCGTGGGCCGGGGCGACCCCGGCCGAGCGGTCCGGCGCGCTGGTGCGGCTGGCCGCGCTGCTCGGCGAGCGAGCCGACGAGCTGGCGACCACCGAGACCCGCCAGACCGGGAAGCCGATCAAGCTGTCGTCGGAGTTCGACGTGCCCGGCACCGTCGACAACGTCGCGTTCTTCGCCGGCGCCGCCCGCAACCTGGAGGGCAAGGCCGCGGCGGAGTACTCCCCGGACCACACGTCCATGATCCGGCGCGAGTCGATCGGTGTCGTCGGCTCCGTGTCGCCGTGGAACTACCCGCTGCAGATGGCGGCGTGGAAGATCCTGCCGGCCATCGCCGCCGGCAACACCATCGTGCTCAAGCCGGCCGAGATCACGCCGCTGACGTCGCTGCTGTTCGCCGACGCCTGCGCCGATGCCGGCATCCCGCCGGGGTCGTCAACGTGCTCACCGGCCCGGGCTCGGTCGTCGGTGAGGCGCTGATCGGACATCCCGACGTCGACATGGTGTCCTTCACCGGGTCCACCGCGGTGGGGCAGCGGGTGATGCGCCTCGCCGCCGACGGCGTGAAGCGGGTTCACCTCGAGCTCGGCGGCAAGGCGCCGTTCGTGGTCTTCGACGACGCCGACCTCGAGGCCGCCGTGCACGGCGCGGTCGCCGGCGCGCTGATCAACACCGGCCAGGACTGCACCGCCGCCACCCGCGCCTACGTCCAGCGCCCGCTCTACGACGCGTTCGTCGCCGGCGTCGCCGACCTCATGACCCAGGTCCGGCTGGGCGACCCGATGGACCCCTCGACCGACCAGGGGCCACTGGTGAGCCGGCGGCAGCAGGAGCGGGTGGCCGGATTCGTGGAGCGCGCCCGCGCCGACGGCGCCAAGGTCGTCGTCGGGGGCGAGATGCCCGGTGGCTCACTGGCCCGGGGTGCCTACTACCAGCCCACGCTGATCGTCGACGCCGACCAGCGCTCCGAGGTCGTGCAGGAGGAGATCTTCGGGCCGGTGCTCGTCGTCCTGCCGTTCGACTCCGACGACGACGGCCTCGCGCTTGCCAACGACTCGCCGTACGGCCTGGCCGCATCGGCGTGGACGACCAGCGTCTACCGCGGCCTGCGTGCCACGCGCGAGATCAGGGCCGGCTGCGTGTGGGTCAACGACCACATCCCGATCCTCAGCGAGATGCCGCACGGGGGCTACGGTTCGTCCGGCTTCGGCAAGGACATGTCCACCTACTCCTTCGACGACTACACCCAGGTCAAGCACGTCATGTTCGACACCACGGCAGTGGCCCGCAAGGACTGGCACCGCACCATCTTCGGTGACCGCACAGCTCCACCGACCGCAGCTCACCCAACCTCCGAGGGAGTCCCTCAGTCATGACCGACCTTCGCAACGACCCACGATTCCGACAGCTCGTTCGCTCGCAGCTGTCCCGCCGCACGCTGCTGCGCGGGGTCGGGGGCGTCGGCGCCGCTGCCGCCCTGGCCGCCTGTGGGACCGGCAGCAACGACGCGGACAACGACGACGAAGCCCAAGGCCACCGTCGCTGACAAGTCCGACACCGACAAGGTGGTGCGCTGGGCCAACTGGCCGGCCTACCTGGACTTCGACGACGAGACGAAGAAGTACCCCACCCTGGAGGAGTTCCAGGAGAAGACCGGCATCAAGGCGACCTACGCCGAGGACATCGACGACAACGACTCCTACTACGGCAAGATCCAGGGCCAGCTCAAGAACGGCCAGGACATCGGCAAGGACGTCATCGTCCTCACCGACTGGATGGCCGGTCGGCTGATCCGGCAGGGCTACGTGCAGAAGCTGGACAAGGCCAACATCCCGAACGCCAAGAACCTCAACCCCAAGCTGCAGGACGTCGACTTCGACCCGGGCCGCAACTACTCGCTGACGTGGCAGAGCGGCTACGCCGGCATCGCCTACCGCAAGGACAAGGTCGGCCGCGACCTCAAGACCATCGACGACCTGTGGCACCCGACCTCAAGGGCAAGGTCGTCGTCCTCACCGAGATGCGCGACACCGTGGGCCTGATCATGCTCAGCCAGGGCAAGGACATCTCCAGGACTTCACCGAGGACGACTTCATGGCGGCGCTGGAGGTCCTGCAGAAGCAGGTCGACTCCGGCCAGGTCCGCCAGGTCAAGGGCAACTCCTACCTCGAGGACCTGCGCAGCGGCAACGCGATCGCGGTCATCGGCTGGTCGGGCGACATCCTGCTCGCGCAGTTCGAGCGAGGAGGACGACAACTACAAGTTCGCGCTGCCCGAGACCGGCGGCACGCTCTGGTCGGACAACCTGATGGTCCCGATCGGCGTCACCGCACAAGAAGAACGCCGAGAAGCTGATGGACTACTACTACGACCCGACGGTCGCGGCCGAGGTGGCGGCCTACGTCAACTACATCTGCCCGGTCGAGGGCGCGAAGGCCGAGATGGAGAAGATCGACCCGTCGCTCGTCGACAGCCCGCTGATCTTCCCCACCGAGGAGGACCTCGACAACGTCAAGGTGTTCCGCTCCCTGACCCCCGACGAGGAGACGCAGTTCGCGGAGGAGTTCCAGAAGGTGATCGGCAACTGATGGCTGAAGAGAGCGGCGGGCGCGACCTGCGTCTCGAGCACGTCACCAAGCGGTTCGGCTCCTTCACGGCGGTCGACGACCTCTCGCTGACGATCCCGTCCGGCAGCTTCTTCGCGTTGCTCGGCCCGTCAGGGTGCGGCAAGACCACGACGCTGCGCATGGTCGCCGGTCTGGAGGAGCCGACCGAGGGGACGATCCTGATCGGCGACGACGACGTGACGTTCGCGAAGCCCTACAAGCGGCCGGTGAACACCGTCTTCCAGAGCTACGCCCTGTTCCCGCACCTCGACATCTTCGAGAACGTCGCGTTCGGTCTGCGGCGGCGGGGGTCCAAGCAGGTCAAGCACGAGGTCGAGCAGGCGTTGGAGCTGGTGGAGCTCGGGCACCTGGCCAGGCGCAAGCCCTCCCAGCTCTCGGGCGGCCAGCAGCAGCGGGTCGCGCTGGCCCGGGCGATCGTCAACCAGCCGGCGGTCCTGCTGCTGGACGAGCCGCTCGGAGCGCTCGACCTCAAGCTGCGTCGCCAGATGCAGATCGAGCTCAAGCGGATCCAGACCGAGGTGGGCCTGACGTTCGTGCACGTCACGCACGACCAGGAAGAGGCCATGACGATGGCCGACACCATCGCGGTCATGAACGCCGGGCGCATCGAGCAGCTCGGCAACCCGGTCGAGCTCTACGAGTCGCCCGACACGGCGTTCGTCGCGAACTTCCTCGGCCAGTCCAACCTGATCCGGGCGTCCGTGACCGGCACGTCCGGCGAGCGATGTGCTGCTCGACGTCCAGGGCTCCCGCATGACCGTCCCGTCGGCGCGCCGCGAGACGCAAGGAGACCGAGCTGCTGATCGGTGTGCGGCCGGAGAAGATCCACATCGGCGCCGAGGACGCCACGGTGGCCGACGGGCACAACGTGATCCGTGGCGGGATCGTGACCGACGCGAGCTTCACCGGGGTCAGCACGCAGTACCTCGTGCGCCTGCCGTGGGGGCAGGAAGTGATGGTCTTCGCCCAGAACCTCGGTGGCGGCGGCGTGGTGCCCGTGGGCAGCACGGTGACCCTGTCCTTCGACCCCGCGCACACGTTCGCGCTGGGCGGCGACGAGGACGCGCAGGCCGGCGTCGCCCACGACGAGGGCGTGACGCCGGTTCCGGTGGGCTGACATGACCGTCGCCCAGGGCATCGGCGCCGGGGAGCACACCAGCAGCGAGGTCTCGGCCGACCGCGAGGGACCCGAGGAACCCGGGCGGCGCGGCCGGCGCAGCACGCCGTACCTCCTGCTCCTGCCCGGTCTCGGCTGGCTGGCGATCTTCTTCGCGGTGCCCATCTTCACGCTGATCTCGACCTCGACCCAGACCCGGCCCCCGGGCGCCGAGATCGGCGTCTACGAGCAGACGTTCCGGTTCGAGAACTACCCCGACGCGCTCTCGGAGTACGCCACGCAGTTCGGCAGGTCGTTCGTCTACGCGTTGCTCGCGACCGCGCTGGCGCTGGCCATCTCCTACCCGCTTGCCTACGCGATCGCGTTCAAGGCGGGCAGGTGGCGCAACCTGCTGCTCGTGCTGGTGATCGCACCGTTCTTCACCAGCTTCCTGCTGCGCACGATCGCCTGGAAGCAGATCCTCGCCGACGGCGCCTGGGTCGCCGACGCTCTGCGGTTCGTGCACGTGCTGGGGGCCCAGGACCATGTCCTCAACACACCGCTCGCCGTGGTGCTCGGCATCACCTACAACTTCCTGCCGTTCATGATCCTGCCGATCTACGCGAGCCTCGAGCGGGTCGACCCACGGTTCATGGAGGCGGCCGGCGACCTCTACGCCAACGCCATCACGACGTTCCGCAAGGTGACCCTGCCGCTGTCGATGCCCGGCGTCGTGGCGGGAACCCTGCTGACGTTCATCCCGGCGGCCGGCGACTACGTCAACAGCGCCCTGCTCGGCAGCCGTGACACGACGATGATCGGCAACGTCATCGACAGCCGGTTCCTGCGGGTGGTGGACTACCCGACCGCGGCAGTCCTCTCGGTCACGCTGATGGTCGTCCATCCTGGTCCTGGTCGCCGTCTACATCCGACGGGCCGGCACGGAGGAGCTGGTCTGATGGCGACCACGACCTCGCCTCGCGCGCCCGACCGCCGGATCGACCCGTGGCCGGCGGGTGCAACGGTGGTTCTCGGCGAACCTGCTCCGCATCTACGCCGTGCTCGCGCTTCGCCTACATCTTCGTCCCCGTCGCCTACACCTTCGTGTTCTCGTTCAACGACTCGGGCAAGTCGAACCTGAACTGGCGCGGCTTCACCACCGAGAAGTGGACGAACCCGTGCGGTGCCCCCGACGTCTGCCCCGCCCTGGCCAACAGCCTCAAGATCGGGCTGCTGGCCACGATCGTGTCGACGGTCCTCGGGACGATGATCGCGTTCGCCCTGGCCCGCCACCGGTTCCGCGGCCGCGGCTCCACCAACCTGCTGATCTTCCTGCCGATGGCGACGCCCGAGGTCGTGCTCGGGGCGTCGCTGCTCGCGCTGTTCCTCAACGCCGGTGTCCCGCTGGGCTTCTGGACCATCGTGATCGCCCACATCATGTTCTGCATCAGCTTCGTCGTCGTCACCGTCAAGGCGCGGCTCGCCAGCCTGGACCCGCGCCTCGAGCAGGCGGCGATGGACCTCTATGCGGACGAGTGGCAGACGTTCCGGCGGATCACCTTGCCGCTCGTCGCCCCCGGCATCGTGGCCGGCGCGCTGCTGGCGTTCGCGCTGTCCTTCGACGACTTCATCATCACCAACTTCAACTCCGGCGCGGTCAACACCTTCCCGAAGTTCGTCTGGGTGTCCTCGCTGCGCGGCATCCCGGCGCAGGCGAACGTGATCGGCTCGGCGATGTTCTTCCTGGCCCTGATCGCCGTGCTCCTCGGCCAGTTCGTCGCCCGGCGCCGACGGGTCTGACGGCCATGGCACCCTCGCTCGCCGCGCCCGCGGTCGCAGCGCTCGCCGACGTGCAGTTCGCGCCGTTCTGGACCGACGCGGCGCCCGGACCCGAGCCCTGCCCGCCGCTGGCCGGGTCCACCACGGCCGACCTCGCCGTCGTCGGCGCCGGCTTCACCGGGCTCTGGACCGCGCTGCTCGCCAAGGAGGCCGACCCGTCCCGTGACGTCGTGGTCCTGGAGAGCCGCACCGCCGGGTGGGCCGCATCCGGGCGCAACGGCGGCTTCTGCGCCGCCAGCCTCACCCACGGCCTGCGCAACGGGCTCGAGCGCTTCCCGACCGAGCTCGGTGTGCTGGAGCGGCTGGGCCGGGAGAACCTCGCGGCCATCGAGGCGACCCTCGGCCGGCACGGCATCGACTGCAGCTGGGAGCGCACCGGCGAGCTGACCGTCGCGACGCGCCGTGGCAGTTCGACGACCTGCGCGAGATGCCCGAGCTGGCCCGTCGTCACGGCGGCGAGCTGGAGCTCCTCGACGCGGCGCAGGTGCGCGAGCGGGTCGACTCGCCGACCTACGTCGGCGGCCTGCTCGACCGCACGGGTGTCGCGATGGTCGACCCGGCCCGGCTGGCCGGTGGCCTCAAGCAGGCCTGCCTGCGCCTCGGCGTGCGCATCTTCGAGGACTCGGCCGTGGACTCGGTGGACGACCGGGGACCCGGGCTCGCGCTGCACACGGCGTACGGCGTGGTCACCGCCCGCCGCGTCGCGCTCGGCACCAACACCTTCCCGCCGCTGCTGCGCCGGCTGCGCTCCTACATCGCCCCGGTCTGGGACTACGTGCTGGTGACCGAGCCGCTGTCCGCCGACCAGCTCGCGTCGGTCGGCTGGCAGGGCCGCGAGGGCCTCGCCGACGCGGGCAACCAGTTCCACTACTACCGGCTCACACCGGACAACCGCATCCTCTGGGGCGGCTACGACGCGGTCTACCACTACGGCAACAAGGTGGCGGACCGGCTCGACCGCGACCCCGAGACCTTCGCCCGGCTCTCCGAGCACTTCTTCGCGACGTTCCCCCAGCTGCACGGCCTGCGGTTCACCCACGCCTGGGGCGGTGTCATCGACACCTGCTCGCGGTTCTGCGTGTTCTGGGGACGGGCGTACGGCGGGCGGCTGGCCTATGCCGCCGGCTACACCGGTCTGGGGGTGGGCGCGTCGCGGTTCGGGGCGCGGGTGATGCTCGACCTGCTCGACCAGGTGCCCGGCGCCGCACCGAGCTCACCGAGCTGTCGATGGTGCGGCGCAAGCCGCTGCCGTTCCCGCCCGAGCCGGTCCGCTGGGCCGGCATCGAGCTGACCCGGCGGGCGCTTGCCCGGGCCGACCGGCGCGACGGCCGGCGCGGGCCGTGGCTGCGCACACTGGACCGCATCGGCATGGGCTTCGACTCATGACCACCAACCGTGGAGAGGCGCACTGATGGCCGGCGAGCAGACCAACCCGACTCGGATCACCCACTGGATCGACGGCAAGCTGGACCGGGAGCAGCGCGCGAACAGGCGAGGTCTTCAACCCGGCCACCGGAGCGGTGAGCGGCCGGGTCGACCTGGCCTCCGTCCGCCGACGTGGACGCCGCGGTCGCGGCGGCGTCGGGCGCCTTCCAGCAGTGGCGGCGGTCCTCGCTCACCACGCGCACCCAGGTGCTGTTCGCGTTCCGCGAGCTGCTCAACGCGCGCAAGGACGAGCTGGCCGCGATCATCACCGCCGAGCACGGCAAGGTGCTCTCCGACGCGCTCGGCGAGGTGACCCGCGGGCTGGAGGTCGTGGAGTTCGCGTGCGGGATCCCGCACCTGCTCAAGGGCGGCTTCTCCGAGGGCGTGTCCACCAGCGTCGACGTCTACTCGATCCGCCAGCCGCTCGGCGTCGTCGGCGTCATCTCGCCGTTCAACTTCCCCGCGATGGTGCCGATGTGGTTCTTCCCGGTCGCCATCGCCTGCGGGCAACACCGTCGTGCTCAAGCCCAGCGAGAAGGACCCGTCGGCCGCCGTCTGGGTCGCGCGGCTGTGGGCCGAGGCCGGGCTGCCCGACGGCGTCTTCAACGTCGTGCACGGCGACAAGGAGGCGGTCGACCGGCTCCTCGAGCACCCCGACGTACGGTCGGTCTCCTTCGTCGGGTCGACGCCGATCGCGCGCTACGTCTACGAGAACGGGACCCGCGCCGGCAAGCGGGTGCAGGCCCTCGGCGGCGCGAAGAACCACATGGTCGTGCTGCCCGACGCCGACCTCGACCTCGCCGCGGACGCGGCGGTCAACGCGGGCTTCGGCTCGGCCGGCGAGCGCTGCATGGCGATCTCGGCCCTGGTCGCGGTCGGACCGGTCGCCGACGAGCTGGTCGCCAAGATCCGCCAGCGGATGGACGGGCTCACCGTCGGTGACGGGACCCGCGGCACCGACATGGGCCCGCTGGTCACCGAGGCGCACCGCGACAAGGTGGCGGCCTACCTCGACGCCGGCACGGAGGCCGGTGCCGAGCTGGTCGTCGACGGCCGCGAGCACAAGGTCGACGGTGCGGAGGAGGGCTTCTGGCTCGGCCCGACGCTCTTCGACCGGGTCCGGCCGGACATGACGCTCTACACCGACGAGATCTTCGGCCCGGTGCTGTCGGTGGTCCGCGTCGACACCTACGACGAGGCGCTCGAGCTGGTCAACAGCAACCCCTACGGCAACGGCACGGCCATCTTCACCAACGACGGCGGCGCCGCCCGGCGCTACCAGAACGAGGTCGAGGTCGGCATGGTCGGCGTCAACGTGCCGATCCCGGTGCCGATGGCCTACTACTCGTTCGGCGGCTGGAAGAACTCGCTGTTCGGCGACTCCCACGCCCACGGCATGGAGGGCGTGCACTTCTACACCCGCGGCAAGGTCGTGACGTCACGGTGGCTCGATCCCGCGCAGCGGAGTGCGAGCAACAAGGACGCGGCCGTCAACCTGGGGTTCCCGACCCATGACTGATGCCGCATGAGTCGCTACGGCGCCATGTTCGGGCCCGACATCACGTTCCTCGGGGTGGACCCCTGCGACCTGTCCGACCCGGCGTCCTTCGCCGGCGCCGACGTCGTGGTCGTCGGCGCTCCCTTCGACGGCGGCACGTCGCACCGGCCGGGCACCAGGTTCGGCCCGCAGGCGATCCGCTCCACCGACTACCTCGCGCACGACGGCTCGCGGCCGAGCCTGGCGCTTCGCGTGGACCCGCTGCGCGACCTGCGCGTTCTCGACGCCGGTGACGTCGAGATGCCGCCGGGTCACATCGAGCGGTCGCTCGACGCGCTGACCGAGGCGGTGGCGACGGTCGCGACGAGCGGCGCCATCCCGGTCGTCCTCGGCGGCGACCACTCGATCACGCTCGCCGACGTCACCGGGAGTCGCCCGCCACCACGGCCAGGGCCGCGTCAGCGTCGTGCACTTCGACGCCCACGCCGACACCGGCGACATCGAGTTCGGCTCGCTCTACGGGCACGGCCAGCCGATGCGGCGGCTGATCGAGTCGGGTGCCGCGCGCGGTGACCGGTTCCTGCAGATCGGGCTGCGCGGCTACTGGCCCGGTCCGCCGACGCTGGAGTGGATGGCGCAGCAGCGCATGCGGTCCTACGAGATGAGCGAGATCGGCGCCCGCGGGCTCGGTGCGTGCCTGGACGAGGCGTTCGTGACCGCCACCGACGACTGCGACGGGGTGTTCCTGTCCGTCGACATCGACGTCGCCGACCCCGCGCACGCCCCCGGCACCGGCACTCCCGAGCCCGGTGGCCTGTCCGCGCGCGAGCTGCTCGACGCCGTCCGCCGGGTCTGCCTCGAGCTGCCCGTCGTCGGCATCGACGTCGTGGAGGTCTCGCCGCCCTACGACAGCGCCGACATCACCGCCGCCCTCGCCAACCGCGTCGTGCTCGAGTCGCTGTCGGCCATCGCCCGCCGCCGCCGGGGCGACCCCGTCGACCCGTTGCGTCCGTTGCTCGACCGAGAGAAGGAGAGGTCCTGACCATGCGGGTGCTCGTTGTCGGTGCCGGTGGAGTGGGTTCGGCCGTGGTGGGGATCGCCGCGAGGCGAGACTTCTTCGACGCGATGGTGGTCGCCGACTACGACGTACGACGTGCCGAGCAAGCGGTCTCGGCGTACGCCGCCGATCCCCGCTTCTCGGCCGCGCAGGTCGACGCGTCCTCGGCCGACGCGGTCGCGCAGCTGTGCCGGGCCAACGCGGTCACGCACGTGCTGAACGCCGTGGACCCGCGGTTCGTGATGCCGATCTTCGACGGTGCGTTCGCGGCCGGTGCCGACTACCTCGACATGGCGATGTCGCTCTCACACCCCCACCCGGACGACCCGCACTCGCTGACCGGAGTGAAGCTGGGCGACGAGCAGTTCGCGAAGGCCGGCGAATGGGAGCAGGCCGGCCGGCTTGCCCTCTGCGGCATGGGCGTCGAGCCGGGCCTGTCGGACGTGTTCGCCCGCTATGCCGCCGACCACCTGTTCGACGAGATCGACGAGATCGGCGTGCGCGACGGGGCGAACCTCGAGGTCGACGGCTACGCGTTCGCCCCGTCGTTCAGCATCTGGACCACGATCGAGGAGTGCCTCAACCCGCCGGTGGTGTGGGAGAAGGACCGTGGCTGGTTCACGACCGCGCCCGTTCAGCGAGCCGGAGGTGTTCGACTTCCCGGAAGGGATCGGCCCGGTCGAGTGCGTCAACGTCGAGCACGAGGAAGTGCTGCTCATCCCGCGGTGGGTCGACGCGAAGCGGGTCACGTTCAAGTACGGCCTGGGCGAGGAGTTCATCACCGTCCTGCAGGTGCTGCACAAGGTCGGCCTGGACCGCACCGAACCGGTCCGGGTGGGCGCCGCCGAGGTGTCGCCGCGGGACGTCGTCGCGGCCGTCCTGCCCGACCCGGCCACCCTCGGCGACCGGATGCGCGGGAAGACGTGCGCCGGCACCTGGGTCCGCGGCCGCGGCACGGACGGTCAGCCGCGCGAGGTCTACCTCTACCACGTGGTCGACAACGAGTGGTCGATGCGCGAGTACGGCTCCCAGGCGGTGGTCTGGCAGACGGCGGTCAACCCCGTCGTGGCCCTCGAGCTGCTCGCCAGCGGTCGGTGGAAGGGCGCGGGAGTCCTGGGCCCGGAGGCTTTCGAGGCCCAGCCGTTCCTGGATCTGCTCACGGCCTACGGCTCACCGTGGGGACTGCGCGAGCAGTAGCGTCGGCGCACCGACCGAGAGGGGACTGCCGTGCCGCACGAGGTGCGAGGCGTTGATCGCTCGCGACAAGGGGCAGCCCGTCTCGGTGGAGAGCGTGCTCGTCCCCGATCCCGGTCCGGGCGAGGCGCTCGTGCAGGTGCAGGCCTGCGGGGTGTGTCACACCGACCTGCACTACCGCGAGGGCGGCATCAACGACGACTTCCCGTTCCTGCTCGGCCACGAGGCGGCGGGCGTCGTCGAGGCGGTGGGTGACGGCGTCACCGACGTGGCGCCCGGCGACTACGTGATCCTCAACTGGCGCGCGGTGTGCGGTCGGTGCCGGGCCTGCCTGCGCGGCCGGCCGTGGTACTGCTTCGCGACCGCCAACGCCACCCAGAAGATGACCCTCGCCGACGGGACGGAACTGGCTCCGGCGCTGGGCATCGGCGCCTTCGCCGACAAGACCCTGGTCGCATCCGGGCAGTGCACGAAGGTCGACCCCGAGGTGGCGCCGGCGGTGGCCGGTCTGCTCGGCTGCGGCGTGATGGCCGGTCTCGGTGCGGCGATGAACACCGGTCAGGTCGGGCGCGGCGACAGCGTGGCCGTCATCGGCTGCGGAGGTGTCGGCGACGGCGCGATCGCGGGAGCCCTGCTCGCCGGTGCCAGCACGGTCATCGCCGTCGACGTCGACCAGCGCAAGCTCGACTGGGCCAAGGAGTTCGGGGCCACCCACACGGTGAACTCCGGCGAGACCGACCCGGTCGAGGCCATCCGCGAGCTGACCGGTGGGTTCGGTGCCGACGTCGTGATCGACGCCGTCGGGCGGCCGGAGACCTACGAGCAGGCCTTCTACGCGCGTGACCTCGCCGGCACGGTGGTCCTCGTCGGCGTGCCCACTCCCGACATGCGGATCGACCTGCCCCTGCTGGACGTCTTCGGCCGCGGTGGCGCACTGAAGTCGTCGTGGTACGGCGACTGCCTGCCCAGCCGGGACTTCCCGATGCTCATCGACCTGCACCTGCAGGGCCGTCTCGACCTGGAGCGCTTCGTGTCGGAGACCATCGCCCTCGATGACGTCGAGGAGGCCTTCGCCAAGATGGAGCGGGGCGCCGTCCTGCGCTCCGTCGTCGTGTTCTGATCAGCCGTCGTCGTCGGGCAGCGGCAGCTGCTGCTCACGGGCCCGCGCGGCACGCATCCGCTCATCGGTCCAGTAGTGCTCGACCTCGTCAGCGCTCTGCGTCACGTCGTGGACCGCGGGCGCGTCGGTGACGCCGGCCGTGTCTCCCGACCGGCGCCACCAGCTCTGCAGCCGTCGCCACAGTGAGGAGCTCATGCCAAGCTCGTCCTAGCCGGTCGCTGCGCTGTTGTACGCCGTCTGGATGGCGGACCCGAAGTACGGTCCGAACATCTGGTTCTTCACCCCGTTGTAGGTGAAGCTGTTCAACGAGTTCTGCAGGCCGCCGGTGAACCACGGGCCGCCGCTGGACCCGCCGGTCATGTCGCACGGGATCCGCTGGCTCTGGGTGCCGCCGTAGATGTCGCTCTGGGCGGTGCCGGCGCAGGACTTGATCGTCTGGCCGTTGAACGGTGCCGCCGCCGGGTAGCCATAGGCCTCGTAGGTCAGCCCACGGGCCAGGTTGAACGCGATGCCCTGTCCACCCACGACGTCCGTCAGGTGCGCCCCGTTCAGGGTGTTCATCACCGCGAAACCGCCGTCGTAGTTGATGTCACCCTGGTTGGCCCACGCGGTCGTGGTCACCAACCGGCGCGCTGTCCAGGTGCCGTAGGGCCGGACGTTGTTGTTGTACGCCGGGAACGAACGCCCAGTTCGTCGCGAACGCGCCGGGACCCTCGTTGACGCAGTGGCCCGCAGTCGAGACGACGTCCTTGTTGCCGCTGCTGGTGGCGCTGCCCGAGCAGACGTAGTTGACGCCGCCGAGCGTGAAGAAGACCTTGCCGGTGCTCTTGATGATCGCGGCGCTCGGCGTCGGGCCACCGCCGGGCTTCCTGGCGCTCGGTGCCGGCGATCTTGGTGCTCGTCCCGCGGGCGGGTGAGGCGAGCCGACGCAAACGTCGACCCGAGGTCGGCAGGCTTGGCGGAGCTCATCCGGGCGGCGGTCCAGTAGGACACCACCCGGTGCGTGTGCCGCGGCCGTGGTGGCGGCGGCAGCGCTGATCGCGGCGCCGCGGTTGTCGGATCCGCTCTGGGTGGCGCCGGTCGCCCCGGGTGCGGCACCGACGGCGAGCACCCCGCCGAGAAGCGCTCCGAGGGCAAGGTGCAGAGATCTGCGCATCAGGTGTCTCCCGGGTAGTGGCCGGAGTCACCTGGCAGGCAAGGTCGGCCGCGAGTCGTCCGGGCCGACCGTATCGGGACGGCGCCCGATCGGTAGCGCGCTTGAGCGTGTCTTGACCCTTTCTGTCAGGACGCGGTGCCGCTGAATGCCGTGTCGAGCACGCCCAGGCCCTCGGCGAGCAGCGCCTCGGGCATCACCAGCGGCGGCAGCAGCCGAAGCACGTTGCCGTTGGTGCCGCAGGTCAGCACCACGACCCCCTCGGCGTGACAGGCCTTGGCCACGGCCGCCGTCCTGGCTGCGTCCGGCTCGCGGGTGCCCGGGCGGACCAGCTCGACCGCCACCATCGCCCCCCGACCACGCACGTCACCGATCACGTCGTAGCCGGCCGGCCATCTCGGTCAGCGCCCCGGTCATCACCGCGCCGAGCCGGCGCGCGGCCGCGCAGAGGTCGTGCGACTCCATCGTCTCGATCGCGCCCATCGCCGCCGCGCAGGCCACCGGGTTGCCGCCGTAGGTGCCGCCGAGACCACCGACGTGCGGCGCGTCCATGATCTCGGCCCGGCCGGTCACGCCGGCCAGCGGCAGCCCGCCGGCGATCCCCTTCGCCGTGCACACCAGGTCCGGGACGACTCCCTCGTGGTCGCAGGCGAACCAGTCACCGGTGCGGCAGAAGCCGGTCTGGATCTCGTCGGCGACGAAGACCGCTCCGGTCTCCTTCGACCACGCCGCGATGGCGGGCAGGAAGCCGGGTGCCGGCACGACGAAGCCGCCCTCGCCCTGGATGGGCTCGATCAGCACGCACGCGACGTTGTCGGCACCGACCTGTGCCTCGACCAGCGCGATCGCCCGACGTGCCGCGGCCGCGCCGTCGACCTCGGGGCCGTCGCGGAACGGGTAGGACATCGGCACCCGGTAGACCTCGGGGGCGAACGGCCCGAACGAGTGCTTGTAGGGCATGTTCTTCGCGGTCATCGCCATCGTGAGGTTCGTGCGCCCGTGGTAGGCGTGGTCGAACACGACGACCGCCTGCCGCCCGGTGTGCGCCCGGGCGATCTTCACGGCGTTCTCCACCGCCTCCGCGCCGGAGTTGAACAGCGCCGAGCGCTTCTCGTGGTCGCCGGGCGTCAACCGGTTGAGCGCCTCGCAGACCTGCACGTAGCCGTCGTACGGCGTGACCATGAAACAGGTGTGGGTGAACCGGCCGACCTGCTCGCGCACGCGGGTGACCACGGCATCGGCGGCGTTGCCGACGCTCACGACGGCGATGCCGGCGCCCAGGTCGATCAGCGAGTTGCCGTCGACGTCGACGATGACGCCGCCGCCGGCCCGGTCGACGAAGACGGGCAGCGTGGTGCCGACGCCGCGGGCGACGGCGGCGCCGCGGCGGGCGAACAGCTCGGTCGAGCGGGGCCCCGGGACGGCGGTCACCAGCCGGCGCTCCTGCGGGAGCCCGGGCCCGCCGGCGAGTGACAGGTGCAGGTCGGCAACGGTGGAGTCGGTCATGCCGGACACGATACTGTGACGGAATCCGGGGCGGCAGGGCCTTTGGACGACGAATTCCGTTGAGGAGACCGGTGACCAGCATCGAGGTGCGCCATCCCTACGACGGGGCGCTGGTCGCCGAGGTCGAGCTCGCCGGGCCCGAGCAGGTGGAGGCAGCGGTCGCCGCCGCCGCCGCGGTCCGGGCCGAGGCCGCCGCCCTGCCCGCGCACGTGCGCGCCGAGGCGCTGAGCCACGTGTCGACCCGGCTGGGCGAGCGGGCCGAGGAGGTGGCCCGGCTGATCACGGCCGAGTCGGGCAAGCCGCTGATGTGGTCGCGGGTCGAGGTGGCCCGCGCCGCTGCGACCTTCCGGTGGGCGGCCGAGGAGGCCCGGCGGTGGAGCGGCGAGCTGCAGCGCCTCGACACCGACGCCGGGGCGAGCGGGCGGATGGCCGTCGTACGACGGTTTCCCCGCGGCCCGGTCCTGGGCATCTCGCCGTTCAACTTCCCGCTCAACCTGGTCGCCCACAAGGTCGCGCCGGCGATCGCGGTCGGCACGCCGATCGTGCTGAAGCCGGCGCCCAAGACGCCGCTGTCGGCGCTGCTGCTCGCCGAGATCCTCGCCGAGACCGGGCTTCCCGCCGGCATGGCCACGGTCCTCGTCGTTCCCGACGCGGCGGCACCCGCGCTGGTGGCCGACCCGCGGCTGCCGGTGGTGTCGTTCACCGGGTCGGGGCCGGTCGGCAACGCCATCCGCGCGGCCGTGCCGCACAAGCACGTGACGCTGGAGCTCGGCGGCAACGCGGCGGCGCTGGTCTGCGCCGACTGGAGCTCCGAGGCGGACCTCGACTTCGCCGCGGACCGGATCGCGACGTTCGCCAACTACCAGGCGGGCCAGTCGTGCATCGCCGTGCAACGGGTGCTCGTCGACACGTCCGTCTACGACGCGATGGTGACGCGGCTGGTCAAGGCCGTCGGTGCGCTGCGCGTCGGAGACCCCGCCGACGAGGCGACCGAGGTCGGCCCGCTCATCGACGAGGCGGCGGCGCGGCGCGTCGAGGAATGGGTCGACGAGGCCGTTGCGGCGGGCGGACGGCTGCTGACGGGCGGCGTGCGCGACGGGTCGTCGTACGCGCCGACCGTGCTCGCGGACGTGCCGGACGACGCGCGGGTGATGCGCGACGAGGTGTTCGGCCCGGTGCTGGTGGTCGCGCCGTTCGACGGGCTCGACGACGGTCTCGCGAAGGTCAACGACTCACGGTTCGGCCTGCAGGCCGGCGTGTTCACGCACGACGTGCAGGTGGCGTTCCGCGCGCACCGCGAGCTCGAGGTCGGCGGCGTCGTCATCGGCGACGTGCCGTCCTACCGCGCCGACCAGATGCCCTACGGCGGGGCGAAGGAGTCCGGTGTCGGCCGCGAGGGTGTCCGCTACGCGATGGAGGACTTCACCTACGAACGCGTCATGGTGCTGACCGGCCTGGACCTGTAGGGCCGGTCGCCCTCGGCTGGCTAGCCTCGCCGGATGCGACTCACGAAGTTCGGCCACGCGTGCGTGCGCCTCGACACCGCGGAGGGCGCGGTCGTCATCGACCCGGGGGACTACTCGCCGGACGCGGACCTCGACGGTGCTGCCGATCTCCTGGTCACGCACGAGCACGCCGACCACATCGACGTCGACCGCGTCTCTGCCGCTGTCCGCGCCGGGGCCAGGCTGCACACGAACGCCGCCCTGGCCGACCGGCTCGCCGACGAGTACGACGTGGTGGCGAACGCCGTCGCGCCGGGGGACACGTTCTCGGTGGCGGGCCTGGAGGTGCGCGTGGTCGGGGGTGAGCACGCCGAGATCTACGACGGGTTGCCCGGTTGCGCCAACGTCGGGTTCGTCCTCGGCGGCGTCTACCACCCGGGCGACGCGCTGCACGTCCCCGACGGGGAGGTCGAGACGTTGCTGGTTCCGGTGAGCGCGCCGTGGCTGAAGCTGGCGGAGGCGTTGGACTTCGTCCGCTCGGTGCGGCCGGCTCGCGCGATCCCGATCCACGACGCGTTGTTCAGCGAGATCGGCAACGCCGGGGTGGACCGGTGGATGGGCATGAAGGCGGACACCGACTACCGGCGGCTCGGCCCGGGGGAGTCCCTCGAGGTCTAGCTGACCTGCAGCTCGCTGAAGCCGAGCGCGACGCCGTTGGTCCGCAGCATGTCCGCGAACATCGCCTCCGCGTCGTCGAGGGCGAACTTCAGGTGCCCGAACACCTCCATGCACACCAGGCCGTAGAGGCGCACCCAGCACTCCAGGAAGACCTTGACCGCGCCGGGTGGCAGCGGGCTGCCCATCGAGTCGGCGTACGCCGGCGAGCTGGCGCGCCAGCTGCGGGTCGAGGTCCTCGGTGCGGCGCGCACGCGAACGGCCGCTGCTCCCAGAGCTGGGCGAACAACGCGGCGTAGACCATGCCGAACCGCCGGCGCCGCCTCGTGAAGCGGACCCTCGGACGGGACGGCGTAGCCCGGCGGCGGGCTGCCGAACAGCAGACCGAACTCGGTCGGGTGCGCGAGTGCCCAGGCGCGCAGCGCCCAGCTGGCCGCCACCAACCGCGGGCCGATCGCGTCGGCCGGCAGCTCGTCGCGGGCGGCCTCGAGCGAGGACGTCAGCTCGTCGTACAGCTCGGTGATGACCTCGGTCAGCAGGTCCTCGCGGCTGTCGACGTAGCGGTAGAGCGCGGGGGCGGTGACGCCCATGTCACGGGCGACGGCTCGCAGCGAGAGCGCCTCCGGGCCGCTGGCGACCAGGTGTCGGCGGGCGGTGGCCTTGATCTCGGCCATCGTCGCGTCGCGCAGGCGCTCGCGCCTGCTGACCGGCACCGGCATCGCCGGCTCGGTTCCGACATCGACTTCCTCCGACCCTTGACAAACGGTGAACGGTGTCAGCATAGTGAACACTGTTCACGAAAGCAACTGTCGTTCAGCAGCGTAGGAGACATCCCATGTTCGCGTCCCTCGGACACCTGACCTTCCGCCGCCGCCGCCTCGTGCTGGTGCTCGCGGCCGCCTTTCTCGCGCTGGGCGCCGGTTGGGGCACCGGCGTCTTCTCCTCGATGACCGACAGCGGCTTCGAGACCCCCGACAGCGAGTCGGCCCGGGCCCTGACCCAGATCGAGAAGACGGTCGGCCGGGGTGGCACCGACGTCGTGGTGCTCTACCGCCACGGTGGCGACACCGTCGACGACCCGGCGTTCCGGGCCGCCGTCGAGGACCACCTGGCGGACCTGCCGTCCGAGCAGGTCGCGGGCGTGACGACGTACTGGTCGGCCGGCCAGCCGCCCGCGCTGGTGTCGAAGGACCGCACCAGCACCTACGCCGTCCTGCAGCTCGTCGGCGACGGCGACGACGCCCTGATGGACTCCTACGAGGCGGTCTCGCCCGCGCCTGCACGAGGCGCCGGACGGGCTGTCCGTGCAGCTCGGCGGCAACGAGGCGATCGCGAGCGACATCACCAACCAGGTCGGCGAGGACATCGCGCGGGCCGAGACGCTGTCGATGCCGATCGTGCTCGTGCTGCTCGTCGTCATCTTCGGCGGGCTGACCGCCGCGAGCCTGCCGCTGGCCATCGGCGGCCTGGCGATCCTCGGGTCGTTCACGTTGCTGCGGCTGCTCTCCCTGGTCACCGACGTGTCGGTCTTCTCGATCAACATCGTGACGATGCTCGGCCTCGGCCTTGCCATCGACTACGCGCTGTTCGTGGTCAGCCGGTTCCGCGAGGAGATGCGCCGGCCGGGCGCGACCACCGAGGACGCGCTGGTCCGCACGATGAGCACCGCCGGCCGCACCGTCGCGTTCTCCGGCGTCACGGTCGCGATCGCGCTGGCCTCGCTGCTGCTGTTCCCGCAGGTGTTCCTGCGGTCGATGGGCTTCGGCGGGATGGCGGCCGTGCTCGTCGCGATGGTCGGCGCGCTCACCGTGCTGCCGGCGCTGCTGGCGATGCTCGGGCCACCGCGTCGACTCGCTGCGCATCCCGTTCCTGCCGCCGCAGCACGTCGACGCGGCCGCGCAGGAGGACCACCACGGCTTCTGGTACCGCCTCGCGCAGAGCGTGATGCGCCGCCCGGTCGTCTACGTCGCCGTCATCGTGCCGCTGCTGCTCCTGCTCGGCAGCCCGTTCCTCGCGGGTGGTGTTCGGCGGGGTCGACCACCGGGCGCTGCCGGCGGGCACCGAGAGCCGGGTCGTCGGCGAGACGCTGCTGCGCGACTTCCCGGGCGGCAGCACGACCACGATCGACGCGGTCGTCACGGCCGACGACGGGGCACTCGACGCCGGCCGGCGCTGACGTCGTACGTCGAGGAGCTGCGCGCCCTCCCCGGCGTGACCGGCGCCGACGTGACCGGCGAGGCCGGCGGCACGGCGCAGGTCAGCGTGCGGCACGGGTACGAGGGCATCTCGTCGGAGGCGCGCGACCTGGTCGCCGAGATCCGCGCGGTGCCCGCGCCGACCGGCGCCGAGGTGCTGGTCGGTGGCCGGGCGGCCGAGCTGCGCGACCTGCTGTCCAGCCTGTCGGCGCACGCTGCCGTGGATGGGCGCTGTTCGTGGTCGGCGTCACCCTGGTGCTGCTGTTCCTCGCGTTCGGGTCGGTGGTGCTGCCGATCAAGGCCGTCGTGATGAACGTGCTGTCGCTGTCGGCGTCCTTCGGCGCGCTGGTCTGGATCTTCCAGGACGGGCACCTGACCGGTCTGCTCGGCTTCACCTCGACCGGGTTCATCGAGGCGACCCAGCCGATCCTGATGCTGGCGATGGCGTTCGGGCTCTCGATGGACTACGAGGTGTTCCTGCTCTCCCGGATCCGCGAGCAGTGGGACCGCACCGGCGACAACACGCTCGCCGTCGCGACCGGGCTGCAGCGCACCGGCAGGATCATCACCAGCGCAGCGCTGCTGCTGGTCGTGGTGATCGGCGCGTTCTCGACCTCGGGCATCGTGTTCATCAAGATGATCGGCGTCGGCATGATCATCGCGATCCTGATCGACGCGACGATCGTGCGGGCCCTGCTGGTGCCGGCGACGCATGCGGCTGCTCGGCCGGTGGAACTGGTGGGCGCCGGCGCCGCTGGCCCGCTTCTGGGACCGGCACGGCTTCCGCGAGTACGACGGCGAGCCCGTGCCGCCGCAGCGCAGCGAGGCTGCCCGCGTGCCCGTTCGCGGGTAGGGGACACTGGGCAGGTGCGCGACGTCGTGATCCTCGGGTCGACCGGGTCCATCGGGACCCAGGCGATCGACGTCGTGCGCCGCAACCCGGACCGGTTCCGGGTCGTCGGCCTCGCCGCCGGCGGCGGCGGACGTCGACCTGCTGGCGCGGCAGGCGCTCGAGCTGGGCGTCGAGGTCGTCGCGGTCGCCAGGGCCAGCGCCGCCCAGGACCTGCAGCTCGCGTTCTACGCCGCGGCCAAGCGGCGCGGCTACAGCGCCGGGCGAGTACCCGGTGCCCAAGATCCTGGCCGGCCCCGACGCCGCGACCGAGCTGGCCGGCTCGGCCTCGCCCGTGCGACGTCGTGCTCAACGGCATGACCGGCTCGATCGGGCTGGCCCCGACCCTGGCGGCGCTCGACGCCGGTCGCACGCTGGCGCTGGCCAACAAGGAGTCGCTGATCGCCGGCGGGCCGCTGGTCAAGGCGGCCGTGCAGCGCCCGGGGCAGCTCGTGCCGGTCGACTCGGAGCACTCGGCGCTGGCGCAGTGCCTGCGAGCGGGGTCGGCCGACGAGGTCCGCCGCCTGGTGCTGACCGCGAGCGGCGGGCCGTTCCGTGGCCGCAGCCGCGACGAGCTCGCCGACGTGACACCGCGAGGAGGCGCTCGCGCACCCGACCTGGTACATGGGCCCGGTCGTCACGGTCAACTCGGCGACCCTGGTCAACAAGGGCCTCGAGGTGATCGAGGCGCACCTGCTCTTCGACGTCCCCTTCGACCGCATCGACGTCGTCGTGCACCCGCAGTCGGTCGTGCACTCGATGGTCGAGTTCGCCGACGGCTCGACCATCGCCCAGGCCAGCCCGCCCGACATGCGGCTGCCGATCGCGCTCGCCCTCGGCTGGCCGGACCGGGTCCCGGACGCGGCGCCCGGCTGCGACTGGACGACGGCGTCCACCTGGGAGTTCCTGCCGCTCGACGACGAGGCGTTCCCCGCCGTACGGCTGGCTCGTCGGGCCGGGCTGCGCCGGCGGCACCGCCCCCGCCGTGCTCAACGCCGCCAACGAGGTGTGCGTCGAGGCCTTCCTCGCCGGCCGGCTCGCCGTTCCCGGCATCGTCGACACGGTCGCCGCGGTTCTCGACGAGCACGAGGCCGGGAGCACTCGGGGCTTGGGAACGACCTGTCGCTGGCCGATGTTCTCTGCTGCAGAGACCTGGGCGCGAGAGCGCGCCCGCGACCTCACTTCCGGGAGCTCCACCGCATGACGTTCTGGTTCGGCGTGCTCATCTTCGCCCTCGGCATCCTGGTGTCGGTCTGCCTGCACGAGGCCGGTCACATGCTCACCGCCAAGCGCTTCGGCATGAAGGTGACGCAGTACTTCGCCGGCTTCGGCCCGACGCTGTGGTCGTTCCGGCGCGGCGAGACCGAGTACGGCGTGAAGGCGATCCCGGCCGGCGGCTTCGTGAAGATCGTCGGGATGACCCCGCTCGAGGACAAGCTCGCGCCCGCGGACGAGCACCGGGCGTTCTGGCGGGCGCCGGTCTGGCAGCGCACCGTCGTGCTGGTCGCCGGCTCGGCGATGCACTTCCTGCTCGCGGGCGTTCATCTTCTTCGCGATGGCGTTCACCACCGGCCTGCCCAACCCGGCGCTCGCCACGTACGACGCCTCGACGGCCGCGCCGGTCATCGGGCAGGTCAGCGACTGCGTGGTCCCCGGCTACGAGCTGAACGCCGACAAGGACAACTTCCGCGCCTGCACGCGCCGCGGACCCGGTCGGACCGGCCAAGGCGGCCGGGCTGCTGCCCGGCGACCGGTCGGTGTCGGTCGGCGGCAAGCCGACCGACGACCTACGGCGACGTGGTCGAGGTGGTCCGGGCCAGCCCGGCCGGCCCGGTCGAGGTGGTCTACGAGCGCGACGGCGAACGCCGCACGACGACCACCGACCTGGTCTCCACCCAGCGACCGGCGACCGGTGACACGACGGGGACCGACCTGGTGACGGTCTCGGCGATCGGCGTCTCTCCGGACGCGCCGGTCCGGACGCTGGACTACGGCGTGGTCGGCGCGGTGCCCGCGTCGATCTGGTACGTCGGCGAGACGATCAAGCAGACCTTCCAGGCCATCGGCAACTTCCCGTCCAAGATCCCCAAGCTGATCGACGCGATCGGCGGCCAGGAGCGCGACCAGGAGACCCCGATCAGCGTGGTCGGCGCCAGCCGGATCGGCGGCGAGGCCGCTGAGCTCGGGCTGCCGATCGTGTTCCTCACGCTGCTCGGCGGGCTGAACGTGTTCATCGGCGTCTTCAACCTGTTCCCGCTGCTGCCGCTGGACGGCGGCCACGTCGCGATCATCTGGTTCGAGAAGGTCCGCTCCTGGTGGGCCGTCCCGGCGCGGCCTGCCGGACCCGGGTCGGGTCGACTACAACAAGCTGTTGCCGGTGACCTACGTCGTGATGCTGCTCTTCGGCGGGCTGACGCTGCTGACGCTGACCGCCGACATCGTCAACCCGATCCGCCTCGGCTAGCGGGGCATACTCGACAGCATGAGCTCCATCGCCCTGGGGATGCCCGCCGTCCCGGCCCGCCCGCTCGCCGTACGCCGCAAGTCCCGCCAGATCGACGTCGGCGGCGTGCTGGTCGGCGGCGACGCCCCCGTGTCCGTCCAGTCGATGACCACGACGCCGACGACCGACATCAACGCGACGCTGCAGCAGATCGCCGAGCTCACCGCGACCGGCTGCCAGATCGTGCGGGTCGCCTGCCCGACCCAGGACGACGCCGACGCGCTGCCGACGATCGCGCGCAAGTCGCAGATCCCGGTCATCGCCGACATCCACTTCCAGCCCAAGTACGTCTTCGCCGCCATCGACGCCGGCTGCGCGGCCGTGCGGGTCAACCCCGGCAACATCAAGGCGTTCGACGACAAGGTCGGTGAGATCGCCAAGGCCGCGATCGGCGGCCGGCATCCCGATCCGGATCGGCGTCAACGCCGGCTCCCTCGACAAGCGGCTGCTCGAGAAGCACGGCAAGGCCACACCCGAGGCGCTGGTCGAGTCGGCGCTGTGGGAGTGCTCGCTGTTCGAGGAGCACGGCTTCCGCGACATCAAGATCTCGGTCAAGCACAACGACCCGGTGGTCATGGTCAACGCCTACCGGCTGCTCGCCGAGCAGTGCGACTACCCGCTGCACCTCGGCGTCACCGAGGCCGGGCCGGCGTTCCAGGGCACCATCAAGTCGGCGGTCGCGTTCGGCGCCCTGCTCGCCGAGGGCATCGGCGACACGATCCGGGTCTCGCTGTCGGCTCCTCCCGTCGAGGAGGTCAAGGTCGGCAACCAGATCCTGGAGTCGCTCGGGCTGCGCCAGCGCGGGCTCGAGATCGTGTCGTGCCCGTCCTGCGGCCGCGCCCAGGTCGACGTCTACACGCTCGCCGACCAGGTCACCGCCGGGCTCGAGGGGCTGACCGTCCCGCTGCGGGTCGCCGTCATGGGCTGCGTCGTCAACGGTCCCGGCGAGGCCCGCGAGGCCGACCTCGGCGTCGCCTCCGGCAACGGCAAGGGCCAGATCTTCGTCAAGGGCGAGGTCATCAAGACCGTCCCCGAGTCCCAGATCGTCGAGACGCTGATCGAGGAGGCCATGCGGATCGCCGAGCAGATGGAGGCGGACGGCGTAACCTCTGGCGAACCTGCGGTGACCATCCGGTAGGTGTTGGCGCTAGGGGCTGGGAGGAGTCGCCAGTGCTGCGGACGGCCTCCCTGCGCGTGCTCGGCCCCGCCGACCTGCCCGCTGTCACCGAGATCCTCGCCCGCGACCCGGTCGCCAACGTCTTCGTGGCGTCGCGGGTCGCGCACCGTCGGCCTCGAGCCGCTGCGCCTCGGCGGCGAGATGTGGGGCCACCTCGTCGACGGCCGCCTCGACGCCCTCTGCCACGCCGGCGCCAACCTGGTGCCGGTCGAGGCCGGCCCGGACGCCCAGCGGGCGTTCGCCGAGCGGGCCCGCCGCCAGGGCCGCCGCTGCGCCTCGATCGTGGGCCCCCGGGAGGCGGTCGCGCCGATGTGGGAGCTGCTCGAGCCGGCCTGGGGACCGGCCCGCGACGTGCGCCCCAACCAGCCGCTGATGTCGATCTCGACGCCGTCGACGGTGCGGCAGGACCCCGGCGTACGGCGGGTGCGGCCGGACGAGCTCGACATCATCCTGCCGGCGTGTGTCGCGATGTTCACCGAGGAGGTCGGCGTCTCGCCCACCCTCGGCGACGGCGGGGCCACCTACCGCGCCCGGGTGGCCGAGCTGATCGCGGCCGGGCGGGCGTTCGCGCGCATCGAGGACGGCCGGGTGGTCTTCAAGGCCGAGATCGGGTCGGCGACCGACCAGGCGTGCCAGGTGCAGGGCGTGTGGGTGCCGCCCGAGCTGCGCGGGCGGGGCCTGTCCGCCGGCGGGGATGGCCGCCGTGGTCAACGAGGCGCTGCGCTCGATCGCCCCGGTGGTCAGCCTCTACGTCAACGACTACAACGCGGCCGCCCGCGCGACCTACCGCCGGGTCGGGTTCGCGGACTCCGGCACCTTCATGTCCGTCCTCTTCTAGCGCCGCTCAAGCCTGCTTCACCACGCCGCGTTCGCGAGTGTCGCTGCGTCTCGCCGGGCGTGGCCGTGGCCGGTGCGAGCGTCTGTCCGGCATGTGCGGCGTGGCGATGCGGCCTGGTAGCGAGGGCGCGGCATGTATTCTCTACTCAGTCAGTAGGACTAATCGACAATGTAGGGAATCTGCGCCATGCCGAACCTCCGCCGGACGAGCGGCCGCCTCGCCGCCGCTCTGCTGATCACCGCCACTGCCGTCTCGCTCGCCGGCTGCGGCAGTGACGACGCCGACGCCAGCAGCTCGGGCAAGCCGGTCACCCTGCGGCTGGGCTACTTCCCCAACCTGACCCACGCCACGGCGATCGTCGGCGTCGAGGACGGGCACTTCGCCAAGGCGCTGGGCAAGAACAAGCTCAAGACCCAGACGTTCAACGCCGGTCCCGAGGCCACCCAGGCCCTGCTGTCCGGTGCGCTGGACGCGACGTACATCGGCCCGGGCCCCTCGACCAACGCCTACGCGAAGTCCGGCGGTGAGGCCGTGCGCGTCATCTCCGGCGCGACCAGCGGCGGCGCCGCCCTCGTCGTGAAGCCCGAGATCACCAGCGTGGAGGACCTGAAGGGCAAGAAGATCGCCACCCCGCAGCTGGGCAACACCCAGGACATCGCGCTCCGCAGCTATCTCAAGGAGCAGGGCCTGGAGACCACCCAGGAGGGTGGCGGCGACGTGTCGATCGTGCCGCAGGAGAACAGCCAGACCGTCGACACGTTCGCCACCGGCGCGATCGACGGTGCCTGGGTGCCCGAGCCCTACCTGAGCCGGCTGGTCAACGAGGGCGGCAAGGTGCTCGTCGACGAGCGCACGCTGTGGCCGGAGGGGAAGTTCGTGACGACCAACCTGCTCGTGCGCACCGAGTTCCTCGAGCAGCACCCCGACGTCGTCAAGGCGCTGCTCGAGGGCCAGGTCGCCGCGAACGAGTCCGTGAACGACGACCCCGCGAACGCGCAGAAGGTGGTCGGCGAGGCGATCGGCAAGCTCACCGGCAAGCCGCTGGACCCCGAGCTGGTCGCCCAGGCGTGGAAGACGCTGACCTTCACCGACGACCCGCTGCCCGCGACCCTGATCACCGGGGCCGAGCACGCGACCGACGTGGGCCTGCTGGACAAGGTCGACAACCTCCAGGGAATCTATGACCTCAAGCTGCTCAACGAGGTCCTCAAGGCCAAGGGGCTCACGGAGGTCAAGCAGCCATGACGCTCACCCCGGAGGCAACGATGGCGGCTGAACGCGCACCCACTGTGCAGGCCGGCGTCGAGGTCGAGCCGGCGGTGGTCCTCGACGAGGTGACGAAGGTCTACGGCCGCTCGGTCGTCGCCCTCGACAAGCTCTCGCTCACCGTCGGCCGCGGCGAGTTCGTCTGTCTCGTCGGGGCGTCGGGATGCGGCAAGAGCACGCTGCTCTCGATCATCTCCGGGCTCGACTCGGCGACGGCGGGATCGGTCGAGACGTTCGGCCGGCACCCGGCGCTGATGTTCCAGGAGTCGGCGCTCTTCCCGTGGCTGACCGTGGCCGCCAACGTGGAGCTCGCGCTGCGGCTGCGCGGCGTCGGGAAGGACGAGCGCCGGCAGGAAGGCCGCGCGAGCTGCTCGACGTCGTCTCGCTCGGCGACGTCGCGAGCAAGCGCCCGCACGAGCTGTCCGGTGGGATGCGCCAGCGCGTCGCGCTGGCGCGCACCCTCGCCCAGGACAGCGACGTCCTGCTGATGGACGAGCCGTTCGGGGCGCTGGACGCGATGACGCGCGACGTGCTCCACGACGAGCTGGAGCGCATCGTCCGCGAACGCGCGCTGACCGTCGTCTTCGTCACGCACAACGTCCGCGAGGCGGCTCGGCTTGCGCGACCGCATCGTGCTGCTGTCCAGCCGGCCGGGCCGGGTCGTCGCGGAGTTCCCCGTCGAGATCGCGCATCCCCGGCGGATCGACTCCCCGGAGGTGTCGTCGCTGGCCGCCAAGGTCACCGACCGCTTGCGCGAGGAGGTGCGCCGCCATGGCCGTTGAGACCCCGGAGGTACGACGGGGGGCCGAGCTCGCCGGGCTGGACGCCCTGGAGCTCTCCGACATCGGAAAGCCGTCCCTGCTCAGCAGGATCTGGGCCGCGGCCTGGCCCAAGCTGGCGGCGATCGCGCTGGTCGTCGTCGGGTGGCAGCTGATCGTGCTGGTCCGGGTGGAAGCCCGAGTACGTGCTTCCCGGCCCGTGCGGCAGTCGCCCAGGAGCTGGCCGACCAGGTGACCACCGCCACGTTCTGGCACGCCGTCGCCACCACGATGCGGCGTGGCCTGACCGGCTTCGCGATCGCGATCGCCGTGGGCCTGTTCGTCGGCGTGTCCGTCGCGCGGTTCCGCATCCTGCGGGCCGCGATCGGGTCGCTCATCACCGGCCTGCAGACCATGCCCTCGATCGCCTGGTTCCCGCTCGCGATCCTGCTGTTCCAGATCAGCGAGCAGGCGATCCTGTTCGTGGTCGTCCTCGGCGCCGCCCCCTCGATCGCCAACGGTGTCATCGCCGGGGTCGACTACATCCCGCCGGTGCTGAAGCGGGCCGGTTTCAACCTCGGCGCGCGTGGGCTGGCGATGTACCGCCACGTGATCCTGCCCGCGTCCATGCCCAGCATCGTGAGCGGCCTCAAGCAGGGCTGGGCGTTCGCCTGGCGCAGCCTGATGGCCGGCGAGCTGCTGGTCATCATCGCGAACCGGCCGGCGCTCGGCGTACGCCTCGACCAGTTCCGCCAGCAGATCGACGCGGTCGGCGTCATCTCGACGATGATCGTCATCCTGGTGATCGGCATCCTGGTCGACGTCGCGTTCAACGCGGTCAACCAGAACATCCGCCGCCGGTGGGGCGTGGCTGACGAGGTCTACTGACGCGGCGGACCGGCAGAATAGGCAGATGCAGATCTCAGCCCGGGCCGACTACGCCGTGCGCGCGATGGTCGCGCTCGCCGCCGACGGTGAGACGGTCAAGGCCGAGTCGCTGGCCGACGAGCAGGGGCTGCCGCGCAAGTTCCTCGAGGCCATCCTCGCCGACCTGCGCCGGTCCGGTCTGGTGGCCAGCCAGCGGGGGCCCGACGGTGGGCACCGGCTCGCCCGCGCGGCCGACGAGATCTCGGTGGCCGACATCATGCGCGCCGTCGACGGCCCGCTGGCGGCCGTCCGCGGCAAGCGGCCGGAGGACTCGTCGTACGAAGGCGTCGACCAAGCCGCTGCAGACGGTCTGGATCGCCGTCCGTGCCAGCCTGCGCTCCGTCCTCGACGAGACGACGCTGGCCGACATCGCCTCGGGCGAGCTGCCCGAGCACGTCAAGCGCCTCGCCGAGGTGCCGGACGCCTGGTCGCCTCGCTGACCGCCTCGCGCAACCGCGGGGACCGGTCAGGGTGGTCGCGCGGCAGGCTGACGGATCCGGGACAGATGAGTGCGCTATTGACATCCTGGTAACTAAACCGCTTTATTAGACCTAATGACCTCGCGTCGCCCCACCATCTCCGACGTCGCCCGCATGGCGGGCGTCTCGAAGGGCGCGGTGTCCTTCGCGCTGAACGGGCGGCCCGGGGGTGGCCCCGGAGACCCGCGACCGGATCCTCGCCGTCGCGCGACGAGCTGGGCTGGACGCCGAGCCACCGGGCCCGCGCGCTGGCGGCGTCCCGCGCGCTCGCGGTCGGCCTGGTGATCGCCCGCCCGCCGGAGACCCTCGGCTCGGACCCGTTCTTCCCGGCGTTCATCGCCGGCGTCGAGTCGGCGCTGGCGCCGCTCGGCCAGTCCCTGCTCTTGCAGGTCGTGCCCGGACCGCGAGCGCGAGCTGGCGGGGTACCGCGGCTGGCCGCCGAGGCCGGGTCGACGGTGTCTTCCTCACCGACCTGCGGGTCGACGACCCGCGCCCGCGCTGCTCGGCCGAGATCGGCCTGCCCGCCGTCTCAATCGGCCCGGACTGCGTCGAGCACAGCCTGGCCGTGCGTCGCCGTCGACGACCGGCCCGGGCATCGCGGCCGCCGTCGAGCACCTCGTCGAGCTCGGCCACCGGCGCATCGCCCACGTCGCCGGGCCGGCACGAATTCGTCCACGGCGCGTCGGCGCAGGCCTGGGCGGAGACGCTGCGCGCCGCGGGCCTGCCCGAGGGCCCGTGCGTCGAGTCCGACTTCACGGCCGCAGGGCGGCGCCGACGGCCACCGGGGAGCTGCTCGACCTGGCCGGAACCGCCCGACCGCGATCGTCTACGCCAACGACCTGATGGCCATCGCCGGCATGGCCGCGGCGCGCCGCCCGCGGGCTCGACGTCCCCGGCGACCTGTCGGTCACCGGCTTCGACGACACCGAGGTCGCCGCCCACCTCCAGCCCGCGCTGACCACGGTCCGCACCGACGCCTACGCCTGGGGCCAGGCCGCGGCCGCGCAGCTGCTGGCCGTCATCGACGGCCGCGCAGCACCGACCGACGTCGAACTGTCCCCGCCGCAGCTCGTCGATCCGAGCCTCCACCGGCACCACCCGAGCGCAGCGTCCGCTGTCAATCGCACCGACCGCTCGACAACGGAGAACTGATGAAGCCGCAACGCTAGCGCAGCTCGTCGTACTCGCCCTGGCGTCTCGTCGCCTCCGGCCTGCGGCGGCGATGACGGCGGCGGCTCCGGCGGACCGGTGGCGACGCCGCCACCAAGGGCCCGATCAAGATCTGGTACTCCAACAACCCGGAGGAGGTCGCCTGGGGCAAGGAGATGGTCGAGGCCTGGAACGCCGAGCACCCCGACGAGAAGGTCACCGCCCAGGAGATCCCGGCCGGCAAGACCTCCGAGGAGGTCATCGGCGCCGCGATCACCGCCGGCAACGCCCCGTGCCTGGTCTTCAACACCGCTCCGGCGGCGGTCCCGCAGTTCCAGAAGCAGGGCGGTCTGGTCGCGCTGGACGACTTCGCCGGCGGCAACGACTACATCGAGCCGCGCACCGGCGACACCGCCGAGCAGTACAAGTCGCCGGACGGCAAGTACTACCAGATGCCGTGGAAGTCCAACCCGGTGATGATCTTCTACAACAAGGACCTGTTCGAGAAGGCCGGGGTCGACCCGGAGAACCCGCCGCTGGCGACCTACGACGAGTTCCTCGCGACCAGCGCGCAAGATCGTGTCCAGCAAGGCGCGCCCAGGCGGCCATCTAGCCGGCGCCGACCAGCGAGTTCTTCCAGTCCTGGTTCGACTTCTACCCGCTGTACGCGGCCGAGACCGGCGGCAAGCAGCTGGTCGAGGACGGCAAGGCCACGTTCAACGACGAGGCGGGCAAGGCCGTCGCGAACTTCTGGGCGACGATGTACGCCGAAGGGCTCGCGCCGAAGGAGGAGTACAACGGCGACTCGTTCGCCGACGGCAAGGCCGCGATGGCGATCGTCGGCCCGTGGGCGATCGCGGTCTACGGCGACAAGGTGAACTGGGGCGCCGCGCCGGTCCCGACCTCCGGCGGCATGTCGGCCGAGGAGACCCACACGTTCTCCGACGCCAAGAACGTCGCGATCTACTCCGCCTGCAAGACCAAGGGCACCGCCTGGAGCGTGCTGAAGTTCGCGACCAGCGAGGAGCAGGACGGCGCGCTGCTGGAGCAAGACCGGCCAGATGCCGATGCGCACCGACCTCGAGACCGCCTACCCGGACTACTTCTCCAGCCACCCGGAGTACAAGGACGTTCGCCCGTTCGCGAGCCGCACCGTCGAGGTGCCCAACGTGCCCAACTCGATCGAGATCTGGCAGAAGTTCCGCGACCAGTACAGCACGTCGGTGATCTTCGCCAAGACCGTCGGTCGACGACGGCCTGTCCACGGCCGCCACCGAGATCGACGAGCTCGCCGGCGCAGTCCTGACCGGTCCGCCGCCATGACGACCGCACCAGCTGCTCGCAGTCTGCGGGCAGCCCTCGCCGCAGCCGGCTGGCGACCGTGTTCGGTCGCCAGCCGCTGGGCATCGCGTTCGCGGCGCCGTACGCCATCTTCCTCGTCGCGTCTTCGCCTACCCGCTCGGGCTCGCGGTCTGGATGAGCTTCCACGACTACTTCTTCACCGCACCCGGCGCGAGCGTGCCGCGGCCGTTCGTCGGCTTCGACAACTACGCCACGGTGCTCAGCGACCCGGACGTCCGGCGGTCGTTCTTCAACGTCGGCGTCTTCCTGGTCATCAACGTGCCGCTCACGGTCGGGCTGTCGCTGCTGCTGGCCAACGCGCTCAACGCCGCCATCCGCGGGCCGGACCTTCTTCCGGGTCAGCTACTACGTGCCCTACGTCACGGCCAGCGTCGCGGTCGTCGCGGTGTGGCTGTTCCTGTTCTCCAAGGACGGCATGGTCAACCAGCTGCTCGGCAGCTGGCCCCGGACCCGTCCTGGCTGGTCAACGCCACGCTGGCGATGCCGCTGATCGCGATCTTCGTCACCTGGAAGCAGCTCGGCTTCTACATCCTGCTGTACCTCGCCGCGCTGCAGAACGTGCCCAAGGAGCTCTACGAGTCGGCCAGCGTCGACGGCGCGAACGCGTGGCAGAAGCTGCGGAACGTGACGATCCCCGGCGTCCGGCCGGCCACGGCTCTCGTGGTGATCCTGGCGATCATCACCGGCGCCAACCTGTTCACCGAGCCGTACCTGCTCACCAACGGCGGTGGGCCGGACGGTGCCTCGGCGTCACCGGTGCTGGTGATGTACCAGAAGGGCATCGAGCAGGGGAACCCCGACGTCGCCTCCGCCATCGGCGTGATCCTCGTCCTCGGCGTGCTGGTCATCTCGCTGATCAGCCGCCGTGTCCTGGAGAGGGACTGACATGACCGACTCCATCCAGGTGGCCACCGCCGCCGACCCCGACCACCCGACGCACATCGGCCGCGACGACCGCGCGAGCCGGAGCGCCGCGCGTCGACCTGGGCTACATCGGCCGCTTCGCGCTGCTGGCCCTCGGCGCGCTCGTCTTCCTGTTCCCCTTCTACTACATGCTCGTCGGGTCGCTCCAGGCCGAGTCCGACACGTCTGTCGGCGGCGCCTTCCCGGTCGGCGGCTGGACCCTCGACAACTACAAGCAGATCAACGAGCGCGTCGACCTGGTCGCAGTCACTGCTCAACTCCGGCATCTTCACCGGCGGCGTCATCCTGGCACGGTCGTCTTCGGTGTGCTCGCGGGCTATGCCCTCGCCGTGCTGCACTTCCGCGGCCGGGGCACGTTGTTCGCGGCATGCTGCTGGTGCAGCTCGTGCCGTTCCAGCTGCTGATGATCCCGCTCTACGTGATGATCGTCCGCAACTACGGGCTGGCCGACACCTATCTCGGCATGATCCTGCCGTTCGCGATCAACTCGACGGCCGTCTTCATCTTCCGGCAGTTCTTCCTGCAGCTGCCCGAGGACCTGTTCTCCGCCGCCCGCATCGACGGCGCCGGTGAGCTGCGCATCCTGTGGTCCATCGCCCTGCCGCTGGTGCGGCCCGCGCTGCTGACCGCGGTGCTGCTCACCTTCATCGGGCCGTGGAACGAGTTCCTCTGGCCGTTCCTGATCACCAAGGACACCGACCTGCAGCCGCTCGCGGTGTCGCTGGCCAACTACCTGTCCAACGTCGCCGGGCGGGCCAGCAACCCGTACGGCGCGATCCTCGCCGGCGCGGTCGTGCTGGCCGCCCCGGCCGTCGCGCTCTTCGTGGTGTTCCAGCGGCACTTCACCTCCTCCGACCTCGGCTCCGGCGTGAAGGGCTGAGCGTGACCGCTCCCGACCACCACCGTGCCGTACACGCTGACCCGGCTCGGCGTCGTCATGTCGCCGCAGCCCGGCGACCCGCTCGAGGAGCTCGGCGTCCTCAACCCGGCCAGCGGGCGCACGCCGGACGGCCGGCTGCACCTGCTGCCGCGGCTGGTCGCCGCCGGCAACGTGTCCCGGGTCGGGCTCGCCGAGGTCGTGATCGAGGACGGCGTGCCGGTCGGCGTCGAGCGGCGGGGCGTGGTGCTCGCGCCGGACGAGGGCTGGGAGCGCGGCGCGAACAACGCCGGCGTCGAGGACCCGCGCACCACCTGGGTCCCGTCCTCGGCCTGCACCTCATGACCTACGTCGCCTTCGGCCCGCTCGGCCCGCGGCTGGCGCTCGCGGTGTCGGCCGACCTGCGCGAGTGGCGCCGGCTCGGCCCGGTGCAGTTCGCCTACCAGCCCGACCTCGACACCGACCTGTGCCTGTTCCCCAACAAGGACGCGGTGTTCTTCCCCGAGCCGGTGCCCGACCCGCACGGCCGGCCGGCCTACGCGATGCTGCACCGGCCGATGTGGGACCTCGGCTGGTTCCGCGAGGGCGAGACCGTGCACCTGCCGGCCGGCGTCACCGACGAGCGGCCGGGCATCTGGATCTCCTACGTGCCGGTCGACGAGGTGCATGACCGACGTCCGGGCCCTGGCCCGGCCGCGCGACCACCGGTGCGTCGCGCTGTCCGAGCACGCGTACGAGGAGCTGAAGATCGGCGCCGGGCCGCCGCCGCTGCGGGTCGACGAGGGCTGGCTGCTGATCCACCACGGCGTCACCGGCGAGCACCCGGTCGGCTTCGACCCGACCACCCAGCAGGTCGAGTACGCCGCCGGCGCGATGCTGCTCGACCCGGACGACCCGTCGCGGGTGCTGGCGCGCACCGCCGAGCCGATCCTCGCGCCGGAGACCGACGACGAGCGGGCCGGCACCGTGCCCAACGTCGTCTTCCCGACCGCGATCGAGGAGGTCGACGGCGTCCGGTACGTCTTCTACGGCATGGCCGACGCCAAGATCGGCGTGGCGCGGCTCGACCACACGTGACGCGCACCCTCGGCTCGGTCTCGTCGGGCGCCGGTCGGTTCGCCGCGTTCCTCGCCGGCGCGGTGGCCGACCTGCCCGGGCCTCGAGGTGCCGCGCGGTGGCCGACCCCGACCGGGACCGGGCGAGCGCGCTGGCCGCACGAGCACGGCGCCACGGCGAGCACCGACTGGCAGGACCTGCTCGACCGACGACCGGCGTCGACGTCGGTGGCCGTCGTCGACACCGCCGGCACCGGCACGCCGAGATCACCCTGGCGGCGCTGGCCGCCGGCCGGCACGTCTTGTGCGAGAAGCCGCTCGCGACCGACCTTGCGACCGCGCGTGACCGTGGCGGCCGCCGCGGCGGCCTCCGGCGCAGGTGCTCGTCGTCGACCACGTGCTGCGCTACAACCCGCTGCTCCAGGCGCTGGTGCGGCTGCAGGACGAGCTGCTCGGGCCGGTGCAGCGCTTCGCGTTCGAGAACGACGCCAGCGACGAGGACCTGCCGGCCGGACCACTGGTTCTGGGACGAGGCGACGCAGCGGCGGCATCTTCGTCGAGCACGGCGTGCACTTCTTCGACGCCGCGCACCTGCTGCTCGGCAGCACGCCGCACGCTCGTCTCGGCGGTGGCCGCGCACCGCGCCGACGGCACCACCGACCTGGTCAGCGCCACCGCCCTGCACCCCGGCGGCGCGCTGGCGACCCACACCCACGGCTTCACCCACGCCGACCGGTGCGAGCGGCAGCAGGCTGCGCCTCGACCACGGCGCGGCCGAGGTGCGGGTCGAGGGCTGGATCCCGCTGCGGGCCCGGGTGGACGGCGTGGACCGACGACGCCGGCGCCGAGACGGCGTACGGCCTGCCGGCCCGGGCCGCCGAGCTGCTGCACGTGCCGGGCACCGGCTCGGGCCGGGCAGCGGGGTGACCGCGGTCGTGCACCGCGACGCCGGGCCGCCGCCGGCTCGCGGCCGGGGCCGCGACCTCGACCTGCCGCACCGGGTCGTGCTCGAGCTGGTGCTCGGTGACGACGGCGCCAAGCAGCGCGTGTACGCCGAGAGCGTCCGCGCCGCGGCCGCCGACCTGCTCGCCGCCGCGGCCGGCGGACGCGCCGCCGCGCTCGGGCGCGGCGCAGGCGCTGGCCGCCGTCGCCGTCGCGGACGCCGCCCGCCGGTCCGCTGCCGAGGGACGGCACGTCCGCCCCGAACTGACGACTCGACCACCGACCGACGAGACGACGTGAGGACCGCATGACCGAGACCAGTCACCACACCGCGCCCACCAAGAACCCGTCACGGCCCGCGCCGCGCGCCGCACCGTCGGCGCTCTCGTGCTCGCCCTGGTCTGCTCCGTGCTGGTGGTGGGGCAGGCCGACGTCGCCGGCGGCCGCCGCCGTACCGCTGACCAACCTCGCCCACCTGGACTTCCTCGGCACGACCGTGACGCCGCCGACGCAGGCGGACCACACGACGTACCGGCCGGACCGGCCGCTCGGCGTGCTGTGGACCTACGCCGACCGGCGCCCGACGGCCACTACGACCGGATCGGCGGCGGCGGCGACGACGCCGGCGACGGACACTGGGGGCAGGGCGCCTTCAACGCCGACGACGTGACCCGCGCCGCGGTCGTCTACCTGCGGCACTGGCAGCAGACCGGCGACGCGACGAGCCGGAGCAAGGCCTACGACCTGCTGCGCGGGGTGGCCTACTTCCAGACCGTCGACCGGCCCCAACGCCGGCAACGTCGTGCTCTGGATGCAGCCGGACGGCACGCTGAACCCGAGCCCGGTGATCCATCGAGGAGCCCGACCCGTCGGACAGCGCCGAGTCCTACTGGCTGGCCCGCACGGTCTGGGCGCTGGGCGAGGGCTACGCGGCCTTCCGTGGCTCGGACCCCGACCTTCGCCGGCTTCCTCAAGGACCGGCTGGACCTGAGCGTCGCGGCCCTGCAGCGCCAGCCGCTGGCGCGCTACGGGCAGTTCCGGAACATCGACGGCGAGCAGACGCCCGCCTGGCTGGTGGTCGACGGCGGCGACGCGACCGCGGAGGCGGTGCTCGGTCTCTCGGCGTACGTCCGGACCGGCGCGGCGACACCGGCGGCGCAGGACGCGCTGCGGAAGCTGGCGGCCGGCGTCGCAGCCCTGGGTGGCGGCGACGCGCGCAGCTGGCCGTTCGGTGCGGTGCGGCCCTGGGGCGCTGTCGCGCTCGATCTGGCACGGCTGGGGCTCGCAGATGCCGGCGGCGCTCGCCCGGGCCTCGGTGGCCCTGGGTGACGCGTCGCTGGCCGCGGTCGCCACCCGGGACTCCGCGGTCTTCGACCCGTGGCTGCTGACCTCCGGCGGTCCGGACAACGGTCGGCTGCCGACCCGGATCGACGGCTCGCAGATCACCTACGGCGTCGACTCGCGGCTGCAGTCGCTGCTCGCCACCGCCGACGTCACCGGCTCCGCCGGGCTCCGTCGGCTGGCCGGCGTGATGGCGGCCTGGTACTTCGGCGCGAACGCGTCCGGTCAGCCCGCCTACGACCCGGCGACCGGCCGGTCCGTGGACGGCATCGAGGGCAACGGCAACGTGAACCACAACGCCGGGGCCGAGTCGACCATCCACGGGCTGCTGTCGATGCTCGCGCTGGACGCGAACCCGGACGTCGCCGAGCTGGCCAGGACCGCCGCCGTCCAGGAACGGGTCGGCAACCGGACGGTCCAGGTCGAGGGCGGGACGCTGGCCGGCGGCGCGCACGTGGTCAAGCCGCCGGGCGGCGGGTGGACCGGGGAGTCGTACTACGAGGGCACCGCTACGCCGCGCTGCCCGCACGGCGGCACCGCGCGGGTGACCGTCGGGAAGGGCGAGAAGCGGCTGGTGCTCGCCGTCGTGGACCTGCAGCCCGGCAGCACGGCGGTCACGACGTTCCGCGCCGGGGACACCGTGCTCGGCACGGTCCGCTCGGGCGACATCGGTGCCCAGGGCGACTCACCGGCTCCGGGGGCGCTGCTGCCGGTGACCCTGCCGGTGACCCTGCCGCCCGGCCAGCAGGTGGTGACCGCCACGACCACGGCCACCGGTGGGGACGAGGCCCGGCTGGACGCGCTGATGGTCGAGCCCCTGGTGTCCCGGCTGGTGCTCGGCGGCGACGGACACGGGACCGCCCTGCTGCGCAGCGCGGCTACCACCGACCAGCAGACCAAGGTCTCGGTGCCGGGCAGCGGCCCGGCCCGGGTCGAGGTCTACGACGGTCGGGGCCGGCTGGTGCGGGCCTCGACGAGCAAGGCGTCGGGCGACGTCCCGGTGTCCGTGGTGGCAGGAGGCTTCACCATCGTCCGTCGGTGATGATGCACCGGTCCGCGGATATCCTACGCCGTTGACCGTTCGCCGCTGTCCTTGCTGAGGAGAGCCCGTGCTGCTGCGGATGTCGAGGCTGTTCCTGCGCACGCTGCGTGAGGACCCGGCCGACGCCGAGGTGCCGAGCCACCGGTTGCTGGTGCGGGCCGGCTACATCCGGCGGGCGGCGCCCGGGGGCTACACCTGGCTGCCGCTGGGGTGGCGCGTCTACCAGAACGTCGAGCGCATCGTCCGCGAGGAGATGGACGCGATGGGCGCGCAGGAGGTGCACTTCCCGGCGCTGCTTCCCCGCGAGCCCTACGAGCGCACCAACCGGTGGACCGAGTACGGCGACGACATCTTCCGTCTCCAGGACCGCAAGGGCGGCGACTTCCTGCTCGGGCCCACCCACGAGGAGATGTTCACGCTGCTCGTCAAGGACCTGTACTCGTCGTACAAGGACCTGCCGCTGTGGCTCTACCAGATCCAGACGAAGTTCCGCGACGAGCAGCGACCCCGGGCCGGGCTGCTGCGCGGCCGCGAGTTCGTGATGAAGGACTCCTACTCCTTCGACGTCGACGACGCCGGGCTCGACGCGTCCTACAACGCGCATCGCGCCGCCTACATCAAGACCTTCGACCGGCTCGGCCTCGACTACGTCATCGTCTCGGCGATGTCCGGCGCCATGGGCGGCTCGCGGAGCGAGGAGTTCCTGACGCCGGCCGAGAACGGCGAGGACACGTTCGTGCGGTGCACGCTGTGCGACTACGCCGCCAACACCGAGGCGGTGCGCGTGCCGGCGCCGCCGGCGCAGCCGTACGACGGCGTGCCGGCCGCCCACGTCGAGGACACGCCGGACACCCCGACCATCGAGACCCTCGTCGGCGCTGGCGAACGGGCGCGCCGGACCTGCGCCGCGACGACCGCGACTGGACCGCTGCTGACACGTTGAAGAACGTCCTGGTCAAGCTCCGCCACCCGGGCGGCAAGCCCGAGCTGCTCGCCGTCGGGCTGCCCGGTGACCGCGACGTGGACATGAAGCGCCTGGAGGCACAGGTGCACCCGTCGGTGGTCGAGCCGTTCACCGAGACCGACTTCGACGACAACCCCGGCCTGGTGCGCGGCTACATCGGCCCGGCCGCTCTGGGCGCCGACCGGCCGGCCGGCGTGCGCTACCTGCTCGACCCGCGCGTGGTCGAGGGCACCCGGTGGATCACGGGCGCGAACGAGCCGGGCCGGCACGTCTTCGACCTGGTGGTCGGACGCGACTTCACCGGCGACGGGACGATCGAGGCCGCCGACGTCCGCGCCGGCGACCCGTGCCCGAACTGCCACGAGGGCGTGCTGGAGATGGCCCGTGGCATCGAGATGGGCCACATCTTCCAGCTCGGCCGCAAGTTCGCCGAGGCGTTGGACCTCAAGGTCCTGGACGAGAACGGCAAGCAGGTCGTCGTCACCATGGGGTCCTACGGGATCGGCGTCTCGCGCGCCGTCGCGGCTGTCGCCGAGTCGACGCACGACGAGCTCGGCCTGTGCTGGCCGCGCGCCATCGCGCCGGCCGACGTGCACGTCGTTGCGACCGGCAAGGACGACGCGGTGTTCACCGCGGCGGAGACCCTCGCGGGCGACCTGGTGTCGGCCGGGCTGACCGTGCTCTTCGACGACCGCCGCGGAGTCTCGCCCGGGGTGAAGTTCAAGGACGCCGAGCTGCTCGGCATGCCGACGATCGCCGTCGTCGGCAGGAGCCTTGCCGACGGCGTGATCGAGGTGCGCGACCGGCGTACCGGCGACCGCGAGGACGTTCCCGTCGCGGAGGCTGCCGCGCGCATCGCGGCGATCGCTCGACCGTGACGGCGGTCGATGCGGTCATCTTCGACTGGGGCGGCACCCTCACGCCGTGGCACACGATCGACCTGCACGAGCAGTGGGCCGCCTACACCCGGGTCTATGACCCGGCCCACGCCGACGAGCTGGCCGGCCGGCTGCTCGCAGCCGAGGACGAGGCGTGGAGCGCGGCCCGGGAGCACCAGCGGTCGGGCACGCTGGACGAGCTGTCCGCTCGGTCGGGCGTCGACCCCGACGCCGAGCGGCACGAGCAGGCCCTGGCGGCCTACCAGGAGTTCTGGACGCCGCACACGCTGATCGACCCGGACGCGCCGCCGTTGCTCCGCGCCCTGCGCGAGCGCGGCATCAAGGTCGGCGTGCTGTCCAACACGCTCTGGCCGCGGGAGTACCACGAGGTCGTGTTCCGCCGCGACGGTGTCCTCGACCTCATCGACGGCGCGGTCTACTCCTCCGAGATCGCGTGGACCAAGCCGCACCCCGAGGCGTTTCGCGCGGCGATGGCCGCCGTCGGAGTCGCCGAGCCGGACCGCGTGGTGTTCGTCGGCGACCGCCCCTACGACGACGTGCACGGCGCGAAGGAGGTCGGCATGCGCGCCGTGCTCGTGCCGCACAGCGAGATCCCGCACGACCAGCGCGGGCACGTCGAGGGCGACCCGGACGCCGTGGTCCAGCGCCTCGGTGACCTGCTCGGGATCATCGACGGCTGGAACGCCGGTCACTCCGACCGCCGAAGGCTGACGCGGTGCCGGAGCTCAGCGACGTCCTGCTGCTCTGCCTGGCCGCGGGGTTCGCCGGCTGGATCGACGCCGTCTCCGGCGGCGGCGGGCTGGTGCAGCTGCCGGCGCTGCTGGTCTTTCTGCCCGGGCGCCTCGCCGATCCAGGTGCTCGCGACGAACAAGCTCGCCAGCATCTGCGGCACGTCGGCGTCCGCGGCGACCTACTACCGCAAGGTCCGGCCGGACCTGCGCACCGCGCTGCCGATGGCGGGCATCGCGCTCGTGGGGGCGGCGTTGGGTGCGCTGTGCATCTCGCTGATCCCGAGCGAGGTGTTCCGCCCGCTGGTGCTCGTGCTGCTCGTCGCGGTGGCCACCTACACCGTGCTCCGGCCCGGGCTCGGCGACGTGCAGGCGCTCCGGTGGGACGGCCGCAAGCACCACGTCGCGGCCGGCCTCGGTGGGTTCGGCCTCGGTTTCTACGACGGCATCTTCGGGCCGGGCACCGGCAGCTTCCTGGTCTTCCTGTTCGTCGGCATGCTCGGCTACTCGTTCCTGCAGGCCTCGGCCAAGGCGCGCATCGTCAACCTGGCGACCAACCTGGGCGCGCTCCTCGTGTTCATCCCGCAGGGCGCGCCGATGTGGCGGCTCGGGCTCGCGATGGGTGCCTGCAACATGGCCGGCGCCTGGCTCGGCGCCCACACCGCGATCCGGCAGGGGAGCAGGTTCGTGCGGGGCGTCTTCCTGACCGTGGTCGCCGCGCTGATCCTCAAGCTCGGGTACGACGTGCTGACCGGCTGAGCCGCGGGGAGCTCAGGGCTTCTGGATGAGCCGGGCTCTGCCGGCGGAGGAGTTCGCCGCGTGGCTCGATCAGTGGCAGGCGCCACACGACCGTAGCCGCTGCGCGTCCTGCGCTGAGTGATCAAGGGTCGAGATCGCTCAGCGTTCCTGCTCGCTGAGCCCGGGGAAGGGCACGCTTCCTCCGCGCCAGTCCGCCGCTCGTACGGCGACGTCCTGCAGCACCTGCGCGGCGAGCTCCCGAAGCTCGTCGCGCAGGTCGGCGACGGCGTCGACCCACACCGCGGCGAGCCGTTCCTCCAGCTCGGTGGCGAGCGACGTGGCGTCGGCCGCGGTCTCGACCGGACGCGGCAGCTGGTAGGCCGCCGACGCGGCGACGGGGGTGGCCTTCCGCTCGACGAGAAGCTGCTGCAGCTGGTCACGGCGGGCCCGGTGCTCGTCGTACGCCGCCCGGGCCCTGGTGCGCGCGCCGCCGCGCAGGTGCGCTCCCACGACGCCGTAGCCGTAGATCGCGGCGTGCTCGCCCGCGAGCGCGGACTGCAGGGCCGGTACGTCGGTCGAGGTGGGCAGGTCGCTGGGGTCGGTGCTCGCCATCAGGACCCGGCTCGCAACAACGTGGCGTGCGTCGCCTCACTCGCGCCGATCGCCGCAAGGAGACGGGCCAGCGCGGACGACGCGGACGCCAGCTGGGTGACCCGGAGCTCGGCTTCGTGCCGTTCGGCACGGACCAGGGCAGTGCGGGCAGCAGCGGCACTGGCCGGCACCGCGACGGGAGGCGAGGCCGTCGCGCTCGGCGATGTCGATGCCCCGGGCGATGCCGTCGGACCGGTCGCCGGTGGCTCGAGCGCCAACAGGTGGGCCGCCGTCTCGGCTGCCAGCGGTGCCAGCTCGGCCCGCAGGTTCGGGTGGGCGCGGACTCACCGCGGCGTACAGCGCGACCAGGCCGCGCACGCCGTCAGCGGCGAGCGCCCGGATCGGCACGTCGGGGTCGGGCTTCGGCGGCTCCGGCTCGGTGCCCGACGAGCACGCGGCGACGGCGAGCAGACCTGCTCCGACCAGGACGGCACGGCGCGACGGGCCGGCCTGGTCCATGCGGTGCGGTCCTTCCGTCAGCGGAGCGGCCATGATCCCATCACGCCACGGCCGCGCTAGGGTCTGTGCCGCGGGGACAACAGAAGACGGAGGTGGTGCGAGGTGGGTGCAGCCTCGAACCGCGAGGACCTCCTGCGGCTGCTGACCCCCGTCGTCGCCGAGCGCGGCCTTGACCTCGAGGACGTCCAGGTCACCCCCGCCGGCAAGCGCCGGCTGCTGCGCGTCGTGGTCGACCAGGACGGCGGTGTGGGCCTCGACTCGGTCGCCACCGTGAGCACGGCCGTGGCCGCCGCACTCGACGACAGCGACGTGATGGGCGGTTCGCCGTACGTCCTCGAAGTGACGTCACCGGGCATCGACCGGCCCCTCACGCAGCCGCGCCACTGGCGCCGCGCGCGGTCGCGCCTGGTCGAGGCGACGCTCGCCGAGGAGGGCACCGTGACCGGCCGGGTGGTCGACGCCGCCGACGACGGCGTCCTGCTCGACGTCGACGGCGAGCAGCGGCTGATCCCCTGGCCGCAGCTGACGACCGGACGGGTGCAGGTCGAGTTCAACCGTCCTGCCGACCCGGAGGAGGGCTGACATGGACATCGACATGAGCGCGCTGCGCGCGCTGGAGCGCGAGAAGGAGATCTCCTTCGCCACGCTCGTCGAGGCCATCGAGCAGGCGCTGCTCATCGCCTACCAGCGCACCGAGGGCCACCAGCCGACGGCGCGCGTCGAGCTCGAGCGCAAGAGCGGTCACGTCACCGTGTGGGCGGCGGAGACCGACGACGAGGGCACCGTGCTCCGCGAGTACGACGACACCCCGACCGGGTTCGGGCGGATCGCCGCCACCACGGCCAAGCAGGTCATCCTGCAGCGGCTGCGCGACGCCGAGGACGAGCAGACGTTCGGCGAGTTCGCGGGCCGCGAGGGCGACATCGTCTCCGGCGTGATCCAGCAGGGGAAGGACCCCCGCAACGTCTTCGTCGACCTCGGCAAGATCGAGGCGGTGCTGCCGCCGCCCGAGCAGGTGCCGGGGGAGAACTACGAGCACGGCACCCGGCTGCGCTGCTACGTCGTGCAGGTGCGCAAGGGCATGCGCGGACCGTCGATCATGCTCTCCCGCACCCACCCCAACCTGGTGCGCAAGCTGTTCGCCCTCGAGGTGCCCGAGATCGCCGACGGCACGGTCGAGATCGCCGCGATCGCCCGGGAGGCCGGGCACCGCACGAAGATCGCCGTGAAGTCGAACCGGCCGGGCGTGAACGCCAAGGGCGCCTGCATCGGGCCGATGGGGTCGCGGGCGCGCGCCGTGATGGCCGAGCTGCACGGCGAGAAGATCGACATCGTCGACTGGTCGGAGGACCCGGCTGCCTTCCTGGCCCAGGCCCTGCAGCCGGCCCGGGTGTCGCACGTGGAGATCGTCGACCTGGAGGCCCGGGCCGCCCGGATCACGGTGCCCGACTACCAGCTCTCGCTGGCGATCGGCAAGGAAGGGCAGAACGCCCGGCTCGCGGCCCGGCTGACCGGCTGGCGCATCGACATCCGCCCCGATGTGGAGACGGCCCAGCCCCGGTCCGAGCCGGTCGCCGAGCCGTGGCCGAGCCGATGCTGCCGAGCCGGTCGCCGAGCCCGATGCCGAGGCGCGGGCCTGACCCGGTGACCGGCCCGGTCCGGACCTGCGTCGGCTGCCGGGCGCGGGTGCCCGCGGGGCAGCTGCTGCGCGTGGTCGCCCGTGACGGTGCGGTCGTGCCCGACAGCGGGCGGCCCCAGCCCGGTCGCGGCGCCCACCTGCACCCCACCGCGGACTGCCTCGACCTCGCCGAGCGCCGTCGGGCGTTCCCCCGGGCGCTGCGCGTGCCCGGTCCGCTGGACGTCTCCGCCGTGCGGGTGCTGGTCTCCTGACCTGCTGGACGCTGACCCACCGCCGCCCGCCTGCAGTCGGCCGAAAGAGGCCGTCCGAGCGCTGGACGCGTTAGACTCATTTGTGACGGCTGCGGCTGGTCTCGCGTCTGCGCGCCCGGTGTGCCGCTTCCGCCAAGCAATGTCACCTCGTTCCGGCTCCCGCCGGGGCGGGAGCCAGTCCGTCCACGCGAAAGCGGGTTGAAGTGTCATGAGCGCCCGATGAGCCTGCACCGATGAGTGCGTCCATGAGTTAACGACGGTCTGAGCCGGAAGTACCCGGCCCGGGCCAAGACAGGAGAGTTGTGGCAAAGGTCCGGGTCTACGAGCTCGCCAAAGAGCTCGGTGTCGAGAGCAAGGTCGTGATGACCAAGCTCCAAGAACTTGGGGAGTTCGTCCGATCGGCGTCGTCGACGGTCGAGCCGCCCGTCGTACGCAAGCTGAAGGAAGCCTTCCCCGCGGGAGAGGCACCGGCGAAGCCGGCCAAGAAGGCCGCTGCGAAGAAGGCAGCCGCTGCGAAGCCCGCAGCCGAGCAGCCCGCAGTCGTCGAGTCGCCCGCCGCCCCGCGCCCGCAGTCGAGGCCGCCCGCGCCCGCCGCTCCGACGCAGCCCACCCCCTCGCCCGGTCGCGGCGCCCGCGCCGGTCACCCCGGTCGAGCCGGCGGCGGCCGCAGCCTCCGCGGCGACCCCGCAGGCACCGGAGCGCCCCGCCGCGCCGCGTCCCGCGGGACCCCGTCCGGGCAACAACCCGTTCACCTCTGGTGGCGGCAGCGGCATGGGCCGTCCGGTCGCGCCGCGTCCGGGCAACAACCCCTACTCGACCGGCGGAGCGACCGGCATGCCCCGACCGGGTGCGCCCGGCACCGGCGGCCCCCGCCCGCCGGCCGGCGGACCGCGTCCCGGCGGCCCCCGACCCAACCCCGGCATGATGCCCGCGCGCCCGGCGCCCGGTGTCGGTCCCGGTGGTCCCGGTGGTCCCGGCGGCGACAGGGGAGCCCCCGGCCGTCCCGGTGGTGCTCGTCCCGGTGGCGGCGGCAGTCGCGCCGGAGCCCCCGGTGGCGGTGGCGGCGGTGCACGTCCCGGTGGCGGTGGCGGTGGCGGCTTCGGCCCCAGCGCCGGCCGGCCCGGTGGTGGCGGCCGCGGCGGCGGTCCGCGTCGCGGTGGTACGGCGGGAGCCTTCGGGCGCCCCGGTGGTCCGCCGCGTCGTGGGCGCAAGTCCAAGAAGCAGCGCCGTCAGGAGTTCGACAACATGGACGCGCCGTCGATCGGTGGCGTGCAGATCCCGCGCGGCGACGGCTCGACCGTGCTGCGGCTGGCCCGCGGCTCGTCGCTGACCGACTTCGCCGACAAGATCGAGGCCGATCCCGCCTCGCTGGTGACGGTGCTGTTCCACCTCGGTGAGATGGCCACCGCCACGCAGTCGCTGGACGAGGACACCTTCGCGCTGCTCGGTGCCGAGCTCGGCTACCAGGTGCAGATCGTCAGTCCCGAGGAAGAGGACCGCGAGCTGCTCGAGTCGTTCGACATCGACTTCGACAACGCCGACTACGACGACGAGGACCTGGTCGCGCGGCCGCCGGTCGTCACCGTCATGGGTCACGTCGACCACGGAAAGACCCGCCTGCTGGACGCGATCCGGCAGACCGACGTGGTCTCGGGCGAGTCCGGTGGCATCACCCAGCACATCGGTGCCTACCAGGTGCGCTTCGGCGAGCGCGGGCCATCACCTTCATCGACACCCCGGGCCACGAGGCGTTCACCGCCATGCGTGCCCGTGGTGCGAAGGTCACCGACATCGCCGTGCTGGTGGTCGCGGCCGACGACGGCGTCATGCCGCAGACGATCGAGGCGCTCAACCACGCGCAGGCGGCCGACGTGCCGATCGTGGTTGCGGTCAACAAGATCGACAAGGAAGGCGCCAACCCCGAGAAGGTCAAGCAGCAGCTGACCGAGTACGGCCTCGTGGCCGAGGAGTACGGCGGCCAGACGATCTTCGTCGACGTCTCGGCCAAGCAGGGCAAGAACATCGACCAGCTGCTCGAGGCGATCCTGCTGACTGCTGACGCCGCCCTCGACCTGCGGGCCGTCGCCGACCAGCAGGCCCGCGGTGTCGCGATCGAGGCCCACCTCGACCGTGGCCGTGGTCCGGTCGCGACGGTGCTCGTCCAGCGCGGCACGCTGCGCGTGGGCGACTCGATCGTCGCCGGTGACGCCTTCGGTCGCGTGCGCGCCATGCTCGACGAGCACGGCGACTCCCTCGAGGAGGCCGGGCCGTCGCGTCCGGTGCAGGTGCTCGGGTTCACCTCGGTGCCCGGCGCCGGCGACAAGTTCCTGGTCGCCGACGAGGACCGCATCGCCCGCCAGATCGCCGAGAAGCGGCAGGCGGCCGAGCGCAACGCGGCGCTTGCCAAGTCGCGCAAGCGGGTCTCGCTCGAGGACTGGCTGGAGAAGAGCAAGGTCGACACCCTCAACCTCATCCTCAAGGGTGACGTCTCGGGTTCGGTCGAGGCTCTCGAGGACGCGCTGCTCAAGCTCGACGTCGGCGAGGAGGTCGACCTGCGGATCATCCACCGCGGTGTCGGCGCCATCTCCCAGCACGACATCACGCTTGCCGCGGCGTCCGACGCCGTCGTGATCGGCTTCAACGTCCGGCCCGAGGGTCGGGCGCGGGACCTGGCCGAGCAGGAGGGCATCGACGTCCGCTACTACTCGGTCATCTACCAGGCGATCGACGAGGTCGAGGCCGCTCTCAAGGGCATGCTCAAGCCCGAGTTCGAGGAGGCCCAGCTCGGCACCGCCGAGGTCCGCGAGGTCTTCCGGTCCAGCAAGTTCGGCAACATCGCCGGCTGCCTCGTGCGCAGTGGCGAGATCCGCCGCAACACCAAGGCGCGGCTCGTCCGCGACGGTGTCGTGGTGGCCGACAACCTCACCGTCGAGTCGCTCAAGCGGTTCAAGGACGACGCGACCGAGGTGCGCGAGGGCTTCGAGTGCGGCATCGGGCTCGGCTCGTTCAACGACATCAAGGTCGATGACGTGATCGAGACCTTCGAGATGCGCGAGAAGGCCGCGTAGGCGACTCGCTGCTGCGACCGCAAGCGGAGCCGAACGTGTTCACCGGCACGCTGGCGACTGGACCTGCTGGTCGGCGACGACGTGCACTCCCTGAAGGAGAAGCGATCCGTGGTCCGGCCGATCGTGGCGGAGCTGCGCAGGCGGTACGCCGTGTCGGCTGCGGAGGCCGGGCATCTCGACCTGCACCGCCGGGCGCTGGTCGGGGTGGCGGTGGTCGCGGCCGACCGGGCCCACTGCGTCGAGGTGCTCGACGCGTGTGAGCGACTGGTCGCCGGCCGGCCGGAGATCGAGCTGCTGTCCTCGCGGCAGCAGTTCCTGAGCACCAACGACGACGTGGAGGACTAGCCGTGGCAGACGCACCGAGGGCTCGCAAGCTGGCCGACCGCATCAAGGTCGTCGTGGCCGAGACCCTGGAGATGCGCGTGAAGGACCCGAGGCTGGGCTTCATCACCGTCACCGACGCGCGCGTCACGAACGACCTGCAGGAGGCAACCGTCTTCTACACGGTGCTCGGCGACGAGGCGCAGCGGGCCGACACCGCCGCCGCGCTGGAGAGTGCGCGCGGCGTGCTGCGCGCCGAGGTCGGCCGCCAGACCGGCGTGCGTCGGACGCCGTCGCTCACGTTCATCGCCGACGCCGTCCCGGAGACCGCCCAGCACATCGAGGACCTGCTGCAGAAGGTCGCCGCGGCCGACGCCGAGATGCTCCGCGCCGCCGCCGAGGCGAAGTACGCCGGCGAGCCCGATCCCTACCGCGCACCGCGCACCGAGGCCGCGGAGGACTCGTGACCGCACCGAGCGGGCTGGTGCTGGTCGACAAGCCCGCCGGCCTGACCTCGCACGACGTCGTCGCTCGCACCCGCCGCCTGGCCGGCACCCGACGGGTCGGTCACGCCGGCACGCTCGACCCGATGGCCACCGGCGTGCTGGTGCTCGGCGTCGAGCGGGCGACCCGGCTGCTGGGTCACCTTGCGCTGACGGACAAGACCTATGACGCGACGATCCGGCTCGGGGTCAGCACGGTGACCGACGACGCCGAGGGTGAGGTCGTGACGACGGCCTCTGCCGCGCACCTCCAGGACGACGAGATCCGGGCGGCGGTCGCGGGGCTGACGGGGGCGATCCAGCAGGTGCCGTCCTCGGTCAGCGCCATCAAGGTCGACGGCAAGCGGGCCTACGCGAAGGTGCGTGCCGGGCGACACCGTCGAGCTGGCCGCCCGGCCGGTGACGGTCCACTCCTTCGACGTGCACGCGACCCGGCGTACGGGCGATGTCGTCGACCTCGACGTGACCGTCGCCTGCTCCAGCGGAACCTACGTGCGCGCGCTCGCCCGCGACCTCGGCGTGGCGTTGGGCGTCGGGGGGCACCTGACGGCGCTGCGGCGGACCCGGGTCGGCCCGTACGACGTGGCGGACGCGCGCACGCTGGAGCAGCTCGAGTCCTCGTTCGAGGTGATGCCGATCGCTGTTGCCGCTCGTGGCGCGTTCCCGAGCCGCGACGTCGACGGCGAGCAGGCCCGGCTGCTCTCGCACGGGGGCCAGCTGCCGTGGGAGTCGGCCGGGTCGGGGCCGGTCGCGGTCTTCGGGCCGGACGGCACGTTCCTCGCGCTGGTCGAGGAGCGGGCCGGCCGCGCGAAGCCGCTCGCTGTGTTCGTCTGACGCGGGCTGCATAGGCTGCGGCCGTGGACCTGACCGCTGCCCGCGAGCGCGCCCGAGCCCTGGACGACGCCGACCCGATCGGCTTCGCCCGTGACCGCTTCGTCGTGCCGGACGGGCTGGTCTACCTCGACGGCAACTCGCTCGGCGCGATGCCCCGAGCAGTGCCCGACGCCGTACAGGACGTCGTCGCCCGGCAGTGGGGCCAGGACCTGATCGCCTCGTGGAACACGAACGACTGGTGGTCTGCCCCTGCCCGCGTCGGTGCGTTGGTGGCGCGACTGGTCGGTGCCGCCGAGGACGAGGTGCTGGTCGCCGACTCGACGTCGGTCAACCTGTTCAAGGTGCTCGTCGCCGCAGCGCGGCTGCGCCCGGACCGGCGGGTGCTGGTGATCGAGCCGGGCAACTTCCCGGCCGACCTCTACATCGCCGACTCGGCGGCGGAGCTGCTCGGGCTCGAGGTGCGTCGCGTCGACCCGCTGGACCTGTCGTCGGTGCTGGGTGAGGACGTGGCTGTCGTCAGCTACTCGCACGTCGACTACCGGACCGGCCGGGCGCACGACATGGCCGCGATCACCTCGGCGGTGCAGGCAGCGGGCGCGCTGATGGTGTGGGACCTCTCGCACTCCGCGGGCGCGATGCCGGTCGACCTCGGCGGCAGCGGCGCCGACTTCGCGGTGGGATGCACCTACAAGTACCTCAATGGCGGGCCCGGCGCCCCGGCGTACGTCATGGCCGCCCGTCGTCACCACGCGGCGATGCAGTCGCCGCTGGCCGGCTGGACGGGGCATGCCCGGCCGTTCGCGATGGAGGGCAGCTACGAGCCCGCGCCGGGCATCGACCGGATGCGCTGCGGCACCCCGCCGATGGTGTCGCTGCTGACGCTGGAGGCGGCGCTGTCGGTCTTCGACGGCCTGTCGATGACCGACGTCCGCGCGAAGAGCGTCTCGCTGACGCGGCTGTTCCTGGATCTCTCCGATGACGTGCTGGCGCCGCTGGGCTTCACCGTCGCCACGCCGCGGGTCGACGACGAGCGCGGGAGCCAGGTGTCACTGCAGCACCCCGACGCGTACGGCGTGGTGCAGGCGCTGATCGCGCGCGGGGTGGTCGGCGACTACCGCGAGCCCGACGTGGTGCGGCTCGGCTTCGCGCCGCTCTACGTCCGGCACGTCGATGTCGTGGCGGCGGTCGAGCAGATCGCGGCCGTCATCGCCGCCGGCGAGCAGAGCGACCCGCAGTACGCCGTGCGCCTCGCCGTCACCTGACCGGGAAGGGGAGACACCGTGAGCCGCTCGCTGGACGAACCGAGGCTTGAAGTTGAGGTCTGGCCGACCGCGGCCGGGGCGCTGATCTTTCCCGCTGCTCGACCGGGTGAGTGCCGCCCGACGAGTCGCGGCGGTCATGTCCGGAGGTCGCGCCCGGCTCGGCGGTGGTTCTCGCCGATCAGGATGTCCGCGACGGGTTGCTCGCCGAGGGCGCTCGACAGATCCGGCACGTCCACACGATGCGCCACCACCTGCATGACGTGCCGGCGGCCCGACCGACGCCCGGTCTGATCCTCAGGACCTGGCAGGCGGGCGACGCCGAGCTTCTCGCCCGGGCAATGGTTGCCGCCTACGGCCCGGGACACCCGGATGCGCGCGGGCCAGATCTCGGCGAAGCGGCCGAGTCGCTGGCGAACATGGTCGAGGACCCGGACAACCCGTTGATGGAACGAGCAACGCAGGTGGCTGTCGTCGAAGGCCGGCCGGTCGCCGCAGCAGTTGTCGTGCGCAGCGATCATGTGACCGGGTGGAACGGACCGTGGCTGATGAACATGTTCCGGGCGCCGGACCCGGCGCTGCCCGGCCTCGGCGCCGCGTTGTTGACGCGGTCACTCGAGATTCTGAGCGCCGATGGCGAGCCTCACCTGGGGCTTGCGGTGACGGACACCAACCCGGCCCGACGGGTCTACGAGCGGCTCGGCTTCGAGTACGACTTCGAAGGCTGGATCCTCGTCCTTCCCGATGTCTAGCCGCGCGTCACAATACATCCCACCACACCTACTCCCCCCTTCTACCTCCCCATCGTCACGATGTGGTCGGTGCTCGCGCACCTCCCTCGACCTAGGGTGATCTCGCGATGCTGCGCGGGCTGCTCAACGACACGGGAGCCCTGCTGATTCTGACCGTGAATGCAGAGTCGCTGATGCTGAAGGCTTACGGGTCGAGTTGAACGGGTTCACCATGAACCACCTGATGTTCTACTCCCGGCACACCTTGCCCAGGTTGCTTCGAGATGCTGGATTCGCCGCCGTCGCCTTTGCGCCGTTCTACGGCGACACTGTCGAGTCCGGCACCACAAGGATGTCGCCGCGCAACCAGGAGCGGTCCCGGCGCGTCGTCGATGCGACCAGCGGGGGCAACATGCTCCGCGCCCTCGCGTTCGCTTCACGAGAGGCTGCAGTCGCATCTGGGCTGAGTCACAAACCGCTGGCATAGGTCGGAACAGTGGGTGCCTTCAGCAACCCTCACTGGTTGGCGCGGCGCCAGGGTGGTTTGAGGGTGTAGGTCTTGCGGAGTGGGCTGGTGAGGGTGCCGGCGCCGTCGGGGTGGCGTTGGTAGCGCCATCGGCCGTGGGTTTTGGCGTTGTGGTGTTGGCGGCAGAACGGGCCGAGGTTGGCCCGGCAGGTGGGGCCGCCGTTGTGGAAGTCGTGGTTGTGGTCGAGGTCGCAGCGTTCGGATGGCTGGTTGCAGCCGGGCCAGCCGCAGACGGGTTGGCGGGCGCGGATGAAGGCGGCGAGGCGGCGGGAGGGCCGGTAGCGGCGCGGGTTGAGGTCGAGCAGCTCGCCGGTCTGGGGGTCGGTGGTGAACCGGACCAGTCGGCGTCGCCGGCGAGGCGCGGGCCAGGTGTGGGGGGATGGGGCCGTGGCCGGCGAGCTCGGCCGGGTTTGGGCGAGGCCGAGCAGGGTGGGCAGGTCGATGGTGACCCGCAGCTGCACCCGCCCCGGCCACCCGGCCAGCCCGAGCGGCCCGCCGTGCCGGCGTCGGTGTGCTGCTGGGGGGTGTCGGGCTGGGGGCCGAGGATGGCGTCGACGAGGGCGTCGGCACGTAGGGCGTCCAGGCCGGGTTGGGGCAGGCCGTGGTCTGCGCGGCGGATGTGTTCGGCTTGGGCGCGGGCGGTGAGTTCGGCCCAGACCAGCTCGGTGTCGGTGGCGGTCAGCAGGGCGCGAGCTCGGCCATCCCGTCGTCGAGCGGGTCGCGGGACACGGTGCGCCCGGCGCGGGCGGCTTCGGCGCGGAGGGCGGCGCCGCTGGGGTCGGCGGCGATGACCGCCCGGCGCAGGGTCCGCTTGGTCTCGGCCAGGGTCTGGTCGGATGCAGTGGCGAGCACCCGGGCCTGCACCGTCGCGGTAACCTCGTCGTTGAGGGGCTCGAGCGTGGTGGCGATGGCGGCGGCCTGCAGCCCGGAGATCTCCCCCCGGCCCAGCGCGGCGAGGGTGTCGGACAGCCGCCCGGTCAAGGCCGTCGCGCACTGGACCTTGTCATACGCCGAGCCGGGGAGAGCCGCAGCGCGACCCCGACCTCGTGGCGGGCATCATGACCGCTCAGCCCAGAGTCTTCGGTCGCCGCCACCACCGCGGCCAGCGCCACCTGCTGCTGCGCCTCCACCCACGCCGCGACCCGCGCCCACGCGCGGATCAGGTCACCGGGTCTCCCCGTCCAGCACTGCGGGTCCAGGCCGGCCAGCAACCCGGGATACACCGCGCCCGGCTCCGCGGCCAGCGCGTGCTGCACCAACGCGCGCCCCGTCTCCGCCGGCGGGACCAAGGTCGTGCCGCGCTGCTCCCAGAGCGCCTCCTCGTCATCGGCGAACGGATCGGGCGGCAGTCGCCGTCGAGCAGCGCGGAACCACAGCCAAGCTCCGCGCCACCCGACTCCTCCTGCATGACGATCACGCTAGAGGCAACCACCGACAGTTCTCGTTGGCCCGGGCGAACCGGCAGCCGAGGAGCCGATGTCACAAATTTTCCCAACATGGTTGTGACATCCGAATCCTCATGATGGGGTGTCCTGCGACATCCGACTTCAAGATCGATGTCGACCAACGGGGCAACCACACTTTCGGAGGCATCTGCATGGCTAAACGACGCTGGCTTCGGCACACCGAGGCAGGAGCAGCGGCCGTCGCGGTCGCTGCTCTTCTCGCGTCCGGCATGGGAACCGCCCAGGCAGCACCTGGCGGCAATTCCGCACAGCCAGACACCCGCTCCGTCGGCGGGAACTACAACGACGGCAAGCCGCTGCCTTTCGCCAAGGGCGAGAAGGCCGCGAACAACGGCAAGGACAGCGACAGCTACAAGGTGGGCACCGTCCGCCGGTGGCCGGCGCTCAACGACGTCAGCGACACCGTCTACAACAAGAACTACGTCCTCCGCGGCATCGGCAACAACGTCGAGGTCTGGGTCGCAAGGACATCGCCTTCCCGGCGGGGGACTGCCGCAACACCGTCGGCGGCGGCGAGGGCATCGTCGTCACCGAGCGCAGGTCGACAGCTTCATCACGAGTTCGACACGAACATCTACCCGAAGGAGCGGAGCGTTCTCGGTGCCCCGGATCGCGACGGAAGCATCACACCGCTGACCCGTGCGTACGCGCAGTTCTACGGACTTTCTGCCCGTAACTTCAAGGGTGAGGGCGACCGCATCGTCACGCTCATCGACAACGTGCGTGACTCGAACTACTTCACGCCGACTGCTGCGGATGGCAAGACCTACATCGCTGGCTTCCTCTACTCGCTGTTCAACGAGTACACGAACCGCAACGTCATGACGCTCGACTCCTGGGACTGGATCCACCGCATCGGCGCAAACCCGCCGGACGACTCCAAGGACGCGGACTACGTTGCGTGCGGGAACTTCCTCGGTCGGCCATTCGGCGATCCGCGGAACCCGCCTGTACGAGGGCACCTTCGCGCACGAGTACCAGCACCTGCTCGAGTACTACGCCAGCCCCGACGAGGTGAACTGGGTCAACGAGGGTCTCTCTGACTGGGCGCAGACCCTGGTCGGTTACGTCGACCCGTCGCTCGACCCGGAGGACCCGGAAGCTGACGGCCACATCGCGACGTGGCTCGGCTTCAGCGACGACCCGGCGTTCGGCGGCCCGGAGCAGTCGCTGACCCGCTGGGAGGACCAGGGAGCGCCGGAGATCCTCGCCGACTACGGCATCGCGTACTCGTTCCAGGAGTACCTGCTGGAGCCATTTCGGCGGTAACCCGTTCATGTCGTCCCTGCACAACAAGGACAAGAACGGGTCTGCGCGGCCTGCAGGAGACGCTGAACAGTTCGGCGTATACGCGAAGTCGCAGCAGGTCGTGCACGACTTCCTGGCTTCCATGGCCGTTGACCAGCTGATCGACAGGGCTCAACCGTCGCGTCCGGCGACGGCGACGCACTGCAGACTGACTCGATGTCGGCTCGGATCAACTGGGACACGCCCGAGGCGTACTCACTCCTGGTGCTCCAACAAACGGTGCCGACTACGTGCCGCTGAGCGATGGCAACCTGTCATTCGACGGTGGCGAGGGCTACCCGGCCGCGCCGGTGCAGTGGACGCAGGACGGGACCGGCTGTACTCCGGTCAAGGCAACAACCTCGACCGCGGCATCGCGCGGCAGGTCACCATCCCTGCGGGCAACCCGACCGCACGGTGAACCTGGAGTACCAGACCGAGCAGTCCTGGGACTTCGCGTTCGTGCAGGTCTACGACGAGACTGCCGAGAATGGGTCAGCCTGGAACGCCAACACCACGTCGAAGCCGATCCGCAGGCGGACCCGGCGTTATGGCGAACCTGCCTGGTTTCACCGGCTAGTCCGGAGGCGTCACCGCGCAGACGTTCGACATGCGGCGTACGCGGGCAAGAGGTCTGGCTCGCCGTGCGCTACATCACCGAGGCGTCGGTCGCCGAGCCCGGTGTCTGGCTCAGCGGTCTGTCGGTGGGCGGCTCGACGTTGCCGATGCCACTGAGCTGTCGGCGTGGGAGTCGCTCACCGGGGCGGTGCCGACACCGGTTGACGGCTGGACGGTCCAGCTGGTCGGCTGGAACGACACTGAGGTTCGGTCGTCCCGCTCGACGTCGGAGCCGGCAACGGCTGGACCGGTGACGTTTCCGACTCCTCGGTATCGATCCGACGTTCGCCGGTGCAATCGTCACGGCGGACGACCCGACTGAGCTGATCACCCAGTACGGCCGTACTCACTGCGGCACAACGGCACGCTGCTGGGTGGCGGCTCGTAAGCGGGTCACGGCCGGTAACACAGCACGCACAGGGAGGGCCCCGGCCGGATGGCCGGGGCCCTCCCTGTTCTGCGGCGGGCGCGCGGGCGAGGACACCAATCAGCCCACCGAAGGGGCTGTCCCGAACTTCGGGCACCCCGTTGACTTTGGTTGGCGAGCGTGGCACTTTCCTCGGAAGGCAACAAAAGTCCGGCATAGCAAGCGCAAAGTTGCTGGCCCAGCCGTCCCACGTCGCATCCGTCGGCGATCAACCCGCTTCAGGAGAATCCGATGATGTTTCGACGTGGA
>CAVWQZ010000013.1:0-225820 GCA_963757295.1 uncultured Actinomycetota bacterium
CGTTTCGTTACCTGGGAGTGGTGGATAACCGTTGCCTGGCAACGGGAACTGTCGGTGGTCGCCTCTAGCGTGATCGGCATGAAGAACGTGTCGGGCAGCGCGGCGCAGGGGTGTGACTCCGCGCTGCTCGACGCGCCGCTGCCGCCGGACTCGTTCGCGGCCGACGAGGCCGACTTCGACGACGACGCGTTGTGGGAGCCGCGCGGCGCCACGCTGGTCCCGGCGGCGGAGTCGGGTCGGTGGCTGGTGGATGCGGCGCTGGCCGCGGAGCCGGGCGCGGTCTACGCGGGGGCGCTGGCCGGGCTGGACCCGGACGAGCTGGACGGGGAGACCCGGGTCAACCTGATCCGCGCGTGGGCGCGGGTCGCGGCCTGGGTCGATGCGCAGCAGCAGGTCGCGCTGGCCGCCGTGGTGGCCGCGACCGAGGACGCCGGGCTGACCGGGGACGACGCCCGCCACGAGGTCGGGGTCGCGCTGCGCCTGTCGCCGGGCAGCGCCTACGACAAGGTGCAGCGCGCCGCCGCGTTGACCGGGCGCCTCGCGGACACCCTGGCCACGCTGCGGCGGGGGAGATCTCCGGGCTGCAGGCCACCGCCATCGCCACGAGGCTGGAGCACCTCGACGACGAGGTGACCGCGGCCGTGCAGGCCGCCGCGCTCGCGAGCGCCCCGGAGCAGACCCTGGCCGAGACCAAGAGCGCCCTGCGCCGGGCGGTCATCGCCGCCGACCCGGAAGGCGCCGCCGACCGCGCCCAGCGAGCCAGCGCCGGGCGCACCGTCTGCCGGGAAGCCCTCGATGACGCGATGGCCGAGATGCGCGCCGTGCTGACCGCGGCCGACACCGAGCTGGTCTGGGCCGAGCTGACCGCCGCGCCCAAGCCGAACACATCCGCCGCCACGACCTCGGCCTGGACCAGCCCGGCCTGGACGCGCTGCGCGCCGACGCCCTCGTCGACGCCATCCTCGGCACCCACCCCGACCCCAACACCGGCGGGGAAACGATCGCCGGACAGGGCGAGCCGGGCGGGTCCGGCGGGCCGAGCAGGTCCGGTGGGCCGGGGCGGGTGCAGCTACGGGTCAGCATCGACCTGCCCACCCTGCTCGGCCTCGCGCACAACCCGGCCGAGCTCGCCGGACACGGACCGATCCCCCCACAGCTGGCCCGCGAGCTCGCCGCCGACGCCGACTGGATCCGGTTCACCACCGACCCCCAAACCGGCGAGCTGCTCGACCTCGCCCCACGCCGCTACCGGCCCTCCCGCCGCCTCGCCGCGTTCATCCGCGCCCGCCAACCCGCCTGCACCTGGCCCGGCTGCAACCAACCCGCCGAACGCTGCGACCTCGACCACAACCACGACTTCCGCACCGGCGGACCCACCGCCCGCCACAACCTCGGCCCGTTCTGCCGCCAACACCACAACGCCAAAACCCACGGCCGCTGGCACTACCGACGCGACCCCGACGGCACCGGCCACCTCACCAGCCCACTCCGCAAGACCTACACCCTCAAACCACCCTGGCGCCGCGCCAACCAGTGAGCCCGACCACATGGTCGCTTCACGTCCGCATTTCGGCTGTGCAAAGGTGCGCGGTCGGTTCATCCTGGCCTGATGACCGACCGCGACGATTTCCTGAGATGGGTCGAGACCGAGCTTCACGAAGCCGAGACCGCCCTGCACAACGGCGACGCAGCGCCCCGGCGGGCGCTCTGGTCCCTCAACGAGCCCGTCAGCGTCCTGGGCGCGTGGCGCAGTGCCTATGGCCAGCAGGAGCTGGACGAGCTCTTCGATTCCCTTGGGCAGAGCTTCTCCCACTGCACGTCCTACACATTCGAGCTCCAGGCATGCGACGTGGTGGGCGACATGGCCTATACCGCCGGCCTTGAGCACACGTCGGCTTCGGTCGATGGTCAGCCGCGCACGTACACCCTGCGGGCGACGCAGGTGTATCGGCGCGAGGGCGGGGAGTGGAGGGTTGCCCATCGCCACGGCGACACGGTGACCGAGTGACCCGACGTCGCTAGTCCTTGATCTGCAAGATGCCCAGCGCGTTCTTGCCAGGGTCGGTGATCCAAGCAGCCCAGGCGAATCCGATGTCGGCGATTCCGTTGTCGGTCTTCAAACCTGGCATGTCGTAATCCTCGATCCGTACGCCGCGCGCGCGAAGCTCCGCGACCTCGGCATGGATGTCCTGGACCTGCCACGACGCCTGAGTCTGTTCGTCCGCTGTCCCCACGGTGCTCTTTGTCACGTCGAGATGAGTGCCTCCACCACACGCGAACACGATGGCCTCCTCGTTCTCGTTGAGGATCTCCAACCCGATCTTGTCGTGGTAGAACTCACGAGCTGCCGAGAGATCCTTCGCCAACAACACTGGCGTGACCGGATGCTCACCAAGCATGGACGGCCCTCCACTGTTCCTGCCTTCAATCGCTCGATGATGCCGGGCCAGCTCGTTCCTGTCAGCCGCCGAGGCGAGTGCGCCCTAACGGCACTTACTCCATATCCTCGTCGTCAGGTACTAGCCGCAGCGCGTACTGCTTCGGCTCCGGCACTTCCCGGACTTCGTTTGGCGGTCCTACGCTGCCGAAGTGCGGCACGCGATATTGGGAGTCGGTGGTGTCGGCGGCCTCGTCGGGGCGGCGCTAGCCAGGTCGGGTCATGATGTGGTGCTTCTGATGCGTCCGGATTCGCTTCAAGCCTATGCAGGCACGATGCAGGTCGAGAGCGCCGTTCTCGGAGACTTCGAGGTCGGGGTACCTGCGGCAGCGTCGTTGAGCGAGTTGGTCGATGTCCTCTGGGTGACGCCGAAGGCAACTCAACTGGAAGATGCACTCCGTCTCGCTCCCGCCGAGCTGGTCCACGAGGGGCGTGTCGTGACGCTGATGAACGGGGTTGATCACCTTCAGATCCTGCAGCGCGAGTACCGAAACGTGATCGGGGGTGCGATCCGCGTCGAGTCCGAGCGGGTGGCGCCAGGCCACATTCGCCAGACCTCGCCGTTCATCCGTGTCGACCTGGCCGACGCCGAGGACATCGTCGAGGCCCTTGGCAGAGCCGGCATCGACTGCACACTGGGCGGCGACGCCGTCTCGATCTTGTGGCAGAAGCTGGCGTTCCTCGCGCCGTTCGGGCTGGCCACGACGGCGTACGACGGGACCCTCGGCGAGGTTCGAGGCCGAGAAGAGTTCCGCGGCTGCCAGTCAGAGGTTGTCGCCATCGCTCGCGCCGAAGGTGCCACGATCGACGACCTATCACTCACGGCACTCACGTCCGGCGCCCCCGCCGGATTGCGTAGCTCGATGCAGAAGGACCGCTTCAAGGGATTGCCACTAGAGGTTGACGCAATCGCGGGCCCCATCATTCGCGGCGGTCATCAGCACGGCATTCCGACACCGGCCACCCTGGGTTTGGCGAGGGCGATCGATCCCAGCTGGTAGAGATCCGTTGGGGGTCTCGTAACGGCACCTATCGCTCGCGACCGTTTCCCGTCACGCAGACGCCGGTCCGAGCGGGGTTGGTTCGTCTAGAGCGTGTATGGCGGTGTCGGGGAGCTGGACGTCTGCGGCCCCTGCGTTCTCGCGAGCACCCGTCGGGGTTTGCTCGAGTCGAGCTCTTCGCCGCCGGCGAGGAGGGAATGGAGGGGGCCCAGGCCTTCGCCGAGGAGCGGGACCCGGATTTCCGACGCTTCCGCTGACGACGACGGTCAGAGGTCGACCTGCGGCAGCCGCGTGAGCGGCTCGGACAACCGCGCGTCGGTGAGCTCGTCGTCGACCATCCGGCCGCCGAGGAACGCGTCGTAGGCCGCCATGTCGAAGTGACCGTGCCCGCACAGCGCGGTGAGGATCACCTTCTCCTCCCCGGTCTCCTTGCAGGCCAGCGCCTCGCGGATGCACGCCGCCAGCGCGTGCGTCGGCTCCGGCGCGGGCACGATGCCCTCGCTGCGCGCGAAGGTGATGGCCGCCTCGAAGCACTCGAGCTGCGGGATCGCGATGGCCTCCATCAGACCGAGCTCGTAGACGTGCGAGATCAGCGGGCTCATGCCGTGGTAGCGCAGGCCGCCGGCATGGATGGGGTCGGGGATGAAGTCGTGCCCGAGGGTGTGCATCTTCAGCAGCGGCGTGAAGCCGGCCGTGTCGCCGAAGTCGTAGGCGTAGGTCCCGCGGGTCAGCGACGGGCACGCGGAGGGCTCGACGGCGCGGATCGTCGGTGACATCCGCCCGGCCAGCTTCTCGCGCAGGAACGGGAACGACAGCCCCGCGAAGTTCGAGCCGCCGCCGGTGCAGCCGACGATCAGGTCCGGGGTGTCACCCACCTTGGCGAACTGCAGCAGCGCCTCCTCGCCGATGATCGTCTGGTGCAGCAGCACGTGGTTGAGGACGCTGCCCAGCGCGTAGTGCGTCGACTCGTCCGAGGCCGCGGCCTCGACGGCCTCGCTGATCGCGATGCCGAGGCTGCCGGGATGGTCCGGCTCGTCGGCGAGGATCTTGCGCCCCGACTCCGTGAGGTCGGACGGGCTGCGATGCACCGTCGCACCGAAGGTCTCCATCACCGAACGGCGGTAGGGCTTGCCGTCGTAGGACGCGCCCACCTGCCAGACCTCGCAGTCGAGTCCGTAGACGCCGCAGGCGAACGCCAGGGCGGTGCCCCACTGGCCGGCGCCGGTCTCGGTCGTAAGCTTGGTGACTCCGCTGCGGGCGTTGTAGAAGGCCTGCGGAACGGCGGTGTTCGGCTTGTGCGAGCCGGCCGGCGAGACCCCCTCGTACTTGTAGTAGATCCGCGCCGGGGTGCCCAGCGCCCGCTCGAGGCGGTGCGCGCGGTAGAGCGGCGAGGGCCGCCACAGCCGGTAGACGTCGAGAACCTCGTCGGGGATGTCGACGTAGCTGTCCTGCGTGACCTCCTGCAGGATCAGGTCCATCGGGAACAGCGGCGCGAGGTCGTCGGGGCCGAGCGGTTGCAAGGTGCCGGGGTGCAGCGGAGGAGGTGGCGGCGACGGCAGGTCGGGGATCACGTTGTACCACCGGGTCGGCATCTCCGACTCGTCCAGAAGGATCTTGTGCTGGTGTGCCACCGCTCCTCCTCCCGCGGCCACGGCGACGGTCACCACGGCGCCGCCGACGCTAGCCGCCCGCGGCGGGCGCGGGAAGCGTGAGCCCGGAATGGACGCCCTGGCCACGCTCGTCACGTGATGTCCCAGTGGTTGACCAGGCCCGCGCCGAATACTGCCGGAGCGGACTCAGGCCTCGTCCCGCGCCGACCATGAGCTCGCGCGAAGCTTAGACCTTCCAGACCGGCGCGACGTTCTTGCGGTAGCCGCGTCCGAAGATCCCGCCGATGATGGTGATCACCGGACCGGGCACCTCCCGGGTCACGGCTCCCGCTCCTCGGGCGAGGCGCCGTCGAGCAGCCAGGTGAAGAACCGGCCTCCCCTGGCCGGGCTGACCTTCGCGAACGCCTTACCCATCGCCTTCATCTCCGGGGTGTCCCGCTTGGCCAGGTAGACGGTGCTCGATCTCGGCCTCCTCGTGGTCGAGGTGCAGCGACCGTCACCGCCTGCAGCTTCTGGAAGGCGGCCAGCGCTGCCTCGGCCTCCTCGGCTCCGGCCGTCCGCGCGAGCGCGCCGATTGCGGCGCGGGTCTCGGTCAGCGCCGCGGCCATGGACTCGTGCTCGGCGTCCATCGTCGCCAGCAGCTCCTGGCTCACGCCTATCGACTGAAGTGCCGGCCATGCGATGGTGTGCTCGCCCTCGTGGTGGTGGGTGAGCTGGTCGTCGAAGTTCGCCCACGCCGTGGCGAGCTGTCGTGCCCGGGTCAGGTCGCCTGCCGGGAAGGCGCGCAGTGCGGCGATGAACCTGTCCAGGTCGCGCCGAAAGGCGCCGTGGATTGCCTTGTTCATGCTCATCTCGGTCATGCCCGAACTCTAGACGGGCGCGTCCTGACCTACGCGGTCAGCGAGCGAGGTGCTGCTCGCGAACGGGGCGCAGGTCGATGTCGTGGCTGCCCACCCGGTCGATGAACTTGCGCACCGCGGCGGCCACCACCTCGGGGTGCTCCATCTGCGCGACGTGCCCGCTGCCCGGAAGCACGAGCAGCTGCGACCGGGGGAACGTCCGCGCTGCCTGCGCCGACGTCTTCGGGTCGACCAGCTTGTCGCGCAGCCCGTAGATCAGCAGCGTCGGTGCCTGCACCTGAGCGGCCGCGTTCCACAGCGTGGCCGGTCCGCGGCGGAAGTACGACGCGAGGAGTGAGCGCAGACTATCCAACATCGCGTCGGACGTCGTAGTCGAGCCGCGCTCGTCTCGATGCTTCCGCGACGGCCTCCTCGAACCGCTGCGGGGGCACCCGCGACGGGTCGGCGAAGCACAGGGCGAGGGTCGCGCGCACCCGCGCCTCGACGGGGAAGCGGCCGAGCCGTCGCAGCCAGCCGCTGACCGATGAACGGGAACGCGAGTGCCGGCAGGTGCACGTTCGTCGCCCTGGGCCGGTAGACCGGCAGCGCGGGGGACACCAGCGTGAGCGTGCGCACCAGGTCGGGTCGGCGCGCAGCAACCAGGGTGGCGACCGCGCCACCGAGCGAGTTGCCCATCAGGTGCACGGGTTCGCCGACGCGAGTCTCGATGAGCTTCGACGACCGTGCGGGCATGCGCCTCCGGCGTGTAGTTGGCGTCCGGTGGCGGCGGTGACCAGCCGAAGCCCGGCAGATCGGGGGCGAGCGCATCCAGCCGGTCGCTGCAGCAGACCCATCATGTCGGTCCAGTCGGTCGCCGAGCCGCCCAGCCCGTGCACCAGCACGGCCGGCTCGCGGCTGCCCGTCCCGGTCGGCACCCGGCGTACATGCACCGAGTCGCCCGGCCGGCACATGCTCGCCCGGCCACACCGGGATGACGTCGCTGCTCACTTGTCGTCCAGCATCGGCTCGAGCCGCCGGTTGACCGCGGCGAGGACCGCGCGTACGACGGCCTGCCGGATGTCTTCCCGGACGACCGAGGCTCCGGAGAGCCGCTCACTCGCCCGGCCGGTGAGCATCGTGATGACGACCAGGGCGGTGCGGTCGAGCCCCGAGATGGCCACCTCCAGGTGCTCGACCTCGAACCGGGCTCGTCCGTCGACGACGGACTCCACGGCGCGCAGGGTCGCGATGGCCACCGACCGGTGCACGCTCGTCACGGTCGCCGCGCCCTCGGCGGTTCCCTCGTAGACCGCGCCCTCCAGCCCGAGCTGCACGGTCGCAACCACTCCGAGCCCGGCGGTCATCATCTGCACCCGCCGGATCGTCAGCCGGCCCGGCCGCGCCATGTGCACCTGCGGCAGGTGCGGGGTGCGGACAGCGGTCAACGGGGACGGAGGCCCGGGAGCGCCCACAGAGGGCACGTCGGGTTCGTCGCGGTGGTCCAGCTCGTCGAGCTCCGTCGGGGTGGCCGACTCCTCCAGCACGCGGACCCGGTCGGTGTCCACGGCGAGGCCGAACCTGGCGCGCAGCAGGTCGTTGACGGCGCCGGCCACAGCGACCTCGTCGGCGCCCGGCATCAGCTGGAGCCGGAGCGAGCCGAGGTCGTCGTCGTCATCCCCGCGCTCGACCGCTGCCTCGGCAACCCCGTCGACGCCGAGCAGGGCCGTCACGAGGTCGCGGTGGTCGCTGACGGTCACCCGGCCAGTCTCCCAGGATCAGCGCCCGTCCCGGGCACGACACCCGAAGATCGCCCCCGGGCGGCTCAGCCGGAGCGCCGGAAGAACGAGATGCTGCCGTCGGTCTCGAGTACGGCGAGGTCGACCTCGGCCAGGTCGCGGATGCCCTCCTTGCGGGCGGCCTCCAGCACGTCGTCCATCGGGAGCCGCTCGTAGGCGAGGACCTTCACCTGCGCCTCCCCCGACCGCACCACGACGACGGGCTGTCCCTCCACGGCCGGCCGGGACCGGGGGAACCGCCAGGTGATGTAGGACAGCGCAACCGACAACAGGGCGAAGGTGCCGACGGTCAGGATCGCGCCGGTCACCGAGTAGTCCTCCTGCGTGACCCCCTGCTGCACGAGGTCGCCCATCGTGATGAGCAGCACCAGCTCGAAAGCGGAGAGCTGGCCGAGCTCGCGCTTGCCGACGGCGCGCGTGATGAGCCAGAGGAAGGCGAACATCACGGCCGCCCTGATCACCAGCTCCATCAGGGCACCACCCACAACCGGAAGGAGACGTCGGTGACGGGCCGGTCGTCGAGGAGCAGCGCCGTGCGGTAGACCGTCGTCGAGCCGTTCTGGTCCGGCGACGTCCGCGCGTCGAGGTTGAGCTCGAACACGTCACCCGGCGGCGGGTCGAACTCGTAGTAGACGTAGTCGGCGGTGGCCGTCTCGGCAGACGGGTTCGGGTAGAAGTTCTGGAAGTCGAAGCGCTCGAGCAGACCCTCGCTGATGGCCAGCGTGAGCGGGCCGTCGAACCCGCCGGCGATGCGTGACCCGGACGTGGAACGGCACGGCGATGCCCGCCCTGGTGACCTGGGCATGGGTGACCGTCATCCGGTAGCCGTCGGCCTCTCCCGTGACCGAGGCCGTGCGGATGCCCAGGAAGCCGGTCAGGCCCGCCAGCACGAACAGCGCCAGCAGGATCAGGCCGGCGCGGCGGGCGTTGCGGGCACGTCGTACGGCGTGGTCATCCCACACGCTCGGCAGCGTCGAGGGCAGCGGGTCCGCCATACGGCGCACGGTATTGCGCGGGGTGGCGCCTTTCCGGGTCCGACACTCGCCGTACCAGGCCCGTAGGATCGCCCCTGTCCGTCGTCACCTCACCGCGAGGAGCTGCCGTGCCCGCCGCCCCGGAAGCGCGCACCCGCAGCACCCGGCTCCCACGGTCGGCCCGTCGCACCCAGCTGCTCGGTGCCGCCTTGGAGATCTTCGTCGCGCAGGGCTACCACGCGGCGGCGATGGACGACATCGCGGAGCGCGCCGGGGTGAGCAAGCCGGTCCTCTACCAGCACTTCCCGAGCAAGCTCGAGCTCTACCTCGCGCTGCTCGACCAGCACGCCGACGCGATGGTCGCTGCCGTCCGCGAGGCACTCGCCTCCACCACCGACAACAAGCAGCGGGTGGCAGCGACGATCGCCGCCTACTTCCGGTTCGTCGACGAGGACGGCGGCGCGTTCCGGCTCGTGTTCGAGTCCGACCTCACCAACCAGGTCGAGGTCCGCGACCGGGTCGAGGGCGTCACCGCGCAGTGCGCCGACGCCATCAGCGCCGTGATCCGCGAGGACGCCGGCATGCCGCCCGAGGAGGCCATGCTGCTGGCCGTCGGGCTGACCGGCATGGCCCAGGTCGCCGCGCGCTACTGGCTCGCCACCGAGGGCTCCATCCCCCGCGACGCAGCCGCGCGCCTGCTGGCCAGCCTGTCCTGGCGCGGCATCGGTGCCTTCCCGCGGACCGGCGAGCCGCACTGATTTGCCTGCTCGACTAGCCTGAGACCAGCAAGAGGCAGAGCGCGCGAGCGTCGCGCGGGTGCCCGCGACGGAGGTTCCGAGTGGATGTGAAGATCGGCGTCCAGCACGCCGCCCGGGAGCTTGTCCTGGAGAGCACGGAGTCCGCGGACGCGATCACCGACGCGGTGTCCGAGGCCCTGACCGGGAAGAGCCGCATCCTGGCCCTCACCGACCAGAGCGGGCGCCGCGTGGTCGTGCCGTCGGACAAGCTCGCGTACGTCGAGATCGGTGAGCCAGAGACCCGCAAGGTCGGCTTCGGCGCGATGTAACGCCGACTGTCAGACTCTCGCGCCGTCCGAGGGGCACCAGGTTCTGACAGGTCAGGCAGACAGGCCGAGCGCCGCCATCCGGCGGGTGTGGTTCTCGGTGAGCCGCGCGAACATCCGGCCCACCTCGGCCAGGTCGGCCCCCGGCCGGTCCACCCCACCGACCAGCAGCGCCGCCAGGGCGTCTCGCTCCGCCGCGACTCGCTGGGCCTGGCTCAACGCCTCACCCACCAGGCGCCGACCCCACAGCGCCAGCCGGCCGGCGAGCTTCGGGTCCTGGTCGATGGCGGCGCGGACCCGGTCCACCGCGAACTCCGAGTGCCCGGTGTCCTCGAGCACCTCGAGCACCAGGTCGCGCGTGCTCGGGTCGAGGTAGGCCGACACCTCGCGGTAGAAGTCCTCGGCGATCCCGTCGCCGACGTAGGCCTTGACCAGCCCCTCGAGCCAGTCGCCGGGCGCGGTGCGCTCGTGGAACGCCTCCAGCGCGGCGACGAACGGCTCCATCGCCTCCTCGGGCGAGGCGCCGAGATCGCGCAGCCGGGCGCTCAGCAGCGCGAAGTGGTTGTACTCCGCCACGGCCATGGCCGCCAGCGCTGCCTTGTCCGAGATCGTCGGGGCGAACGAGGCGTCGTCGGCGAGCCGCTCGAACGCCGTGAGCTCGCCGTAGGCCAGCGCGGCCAGCAGGTCGATGACGGCGGCGCGGTAGCCCTCGTCGACCATCGGGTCACCCACGGCGTGGTCAGTCACGGGCCTCAGCGTAACCAGCGCGGTATGGTGGCAGCACAGAACGGATGCCCGGTCGGCGCACCGATCGGCTCCGACCAGATTCTCGAGCGTCTTCCACGCGCGGCCCGCCTGTCCTTGGCGTGCGGCCCCTGGCCTCGGGAGCAAGGCGAAAGAGGCACGACTCTGACTACCGCTGTGAACGCACCCACGTTTGCCGAGCTGGGGGTGCTGCCGGCAACCGTGGCGGCCCTCGAGGCAGTCGGCATCACCCACCCGTTCCCGATCCAGTCGCTGACCCTGCCGGTCGCGCTGCACGGGCACGACATCATCGGCCAGGCCAAGACCGGCACCGGCAAGACGCTGGGCTTCGGCATCCCCCTGCTGCAGCGCATCGTCGCGCCGGCCGACGAGGGCTTCGCCGACCTGCCCGAAGCCGGGCGGCCCCAGGCCCTCGTCGTCGTACCGACCCGCGAGCTGTGCGTGCAGGTCACCGGAGACCTGCAGAAGGCGGCGAGCACCCGCGACGTCCGCATCCTCGCGATCTACGGCGGCCGCGCCTACGAGCCCCAGGTCGAGGCGCTGCGCAAGGGCGTCGAGGTCGTCGTCGGCACCCCCGGGCGGCTGATCGACCTCGCCCAGCAGGGCCTGCTGCGCCTCGGCGAGGTGCGCACCCTGGTCCTCGACGAGGCCGACGAGATGCTCGACCTCGGCTTCCTGCCCGACGTCGAGAAGATCGTCCGGCTGATCCCCGCCGGCCGGCAGACGATGCTGTTCTCGGCCACCATGCCCGGCCAGATCATCACGCTGGCGCGCCAGTACATGCACCACCCCACGCACATCCGCGCGGTCGACCCCGACGACGACGGGCAGACGGTCAAGGCCGTCGAGCAGCACGCGTTCCGGGCGCACGCGATGGACAAGGTCGAGATGCTGGCCCGCATCCTGCAGGCGGACGGCCGCGGGCTCACCCTGGTCTTCTGCCGCACCAAGCGGACCGCGGCGAAGGTTGCCGACGACCTCACCGACCGCGGGTTCGCGGCAGGCGCGGTGCACGGCGACCTCGGTCAGGGAGCGCGCGAGCAGGCACTGCGCGCCTTCCGCAGCGGCAAGGTGGACGTCCTCGTCGCCACCGACGTCGCCGCCCGCGGCATCGACGTGCAGGACATCACCCACGTCGTCAACTTCCAGTGCCCCGACGACGAGAAGACCTACCTCCACCGGATCGGCCGCACCGCCCGTGCCGGCGCATCCGGGGTGGCCATCACGTTCGTGGACTGGGACGACCTGCCGCGGTGGAGCCTGATCGACAAGGCCCTCGACCTCGGCTTCGGTGAGCCGGAGGAGACCTACAGCAACTCCGACCACCTCTACGAGGAGCTCGAGATCCCCCGGCCCGTCACCGGTGTGCTGCCCCGCGCGCAGCGGACCAGGGCCGGCCTCGACGCGGAGAAGGTCGAGGACCTCGGCGAGACCGGCAAGGTCGGCCGCGGCCCCGCGCGAAGTGGTGCCGGTGGTCGTGGCGGCGGCGGCGACCGTGGCGGTCGCAGCGGCGGCGGTGACCGCGGCGGTCGTAGCGGCGGCGGCGACCGCGGCGGTCGCAGTGGCGGAGCGCAGCCGGCGCTGCGACCGGTGCGGACTCAGCTGATGGCGTCCGGCAGGTGGCGGCGACCGTCGGCCGGTGGGGACAAGCCGCGCCGCAAGCGGTCCCGCACCCGCACCCGCGGCGGTCGTCCCGCCGGCGGCGCGGGAGCGCCCGGCGGCCAGGCGAGTGGCGAGCAGCAGAGCTAGAGGCGCAGCCCCAGGCGCACCCAGCCGCGCTGCCCGCAGGCGGGGCAGCGCATCCAGGACGGGTGCTCACGTCTGATCACCGGCAGGTGCAGCGACGGCAACGCGAGCCCGACGAGCTGCCGCGGCGTCGCCACGCTGGTCTCACCGCAGCGCGAGCACGCGACGGTGATCGCTCCCGCGGGCGGGCGGCTGCTCGGCGACGCTGTAGAGCGACCGGCGGCCCTGCGGGTCCGGCGGCCGCTTGCCGACGGCGGGCCGCGACCGCTTCGCCTGCGGCGACCGACGGCGGAGCCGGTCGAAGCCCTCGGTGCTCATGCCATCAGCCCGAGCGCCAGCTCACGGTAGGCCTCCGCGCCAGGGGTGCGGCCCGCGGTGGACAGCACCGACCGTCCCGCGGCCGGCGCCTCGGCGAAGCGGACCGACTTGGGGATCGCCGGCTCGAGCACGTGCAGCCCGTAGCGGTCGGAGACGTCGGCCAGCACGGCGCGGGCGTGGTTCGTGCGGCCGTCGAACATCGTCGGCAGCACCCCGAGCACCTTCAGCGAGGGGTTGAGGATCCGCTGCACGTCGTGCACGGTGTCGAGCAGCTGACCGACGCCGCGGTGGGAGAGCATCTCGCACTGCAGCGGGATGATCACCTCGTCGGCGGCCGTCAGCGCGTTCAGCGTCAGCACACCGAGGGACGGCGAGCAGTCGAGCAGCACCACGTCGTACGCCTGGGTGACCTCTTCCAGCGCTGTGCGCAGGGCGTACTCGCGGCCGGGCATGGACAGCAGCTGGGCCTCGGTGCCGGCCAGCTCGATCGTGGCGGGCAGCAGGTCGATGCCGTCGTCGGTCTGCTGGATGGCCATCGCCGCGCCGACCCGGCCGAGCAGGACGTCGTGGACGCTGAGCTCGATCGCGTCGGGGTCGAGGCCGAGCGAGAACGTCAGGCAGGACTGGGCGTCGAGGTCGACCAGGAGCACCTTCTTCCCCTGCTCGACCAGCGCCGCCCCGAGCGACGCCACGGTCGTCGTCTTGGCGACGCCGCCCTTCTGGTTGGCCACGGCGATGGTGCGGGTCACGGGGCCCATTGTGCGCACACCTCGCACGGCTCTGTGAAGTTGGTCCACGAGTGCCGCGTGTAGCGTCTCCGAGCGTGAGCACCCCGCCTTTCCTGGAGCTGCCGGAGGGCGTGCGGGCGCACCGGCTCCCCACGGCGCGCGGGGACTTCGCCGTGCTGAGCGCCCCGGCGGCCGGCGACACCCCGAGGCCGCCGGTCCTGCTGGTTCCCGGGTTCACCGGCTCGAAAGAGGACTTCATCGCGGTCCTCGCGCCGATCGCCGCGGCCGGGCACCCGGTCACGGCCCTGGACCTGCGCGGGCAGTTCGAGACGCCGGGAGGCGAGGACCCCACGGCGTACGACGTGAAGGAGCTGGCCGAGGACCTGCTCTCGGTGGTGGCCCGGCTGGGCGGCCCGGTGCACCTGGTGGGTCACTCGTTCGGCGGCCTCGTCGCGCGCGCGGCCGCGCTGGCCGACCCGGCGGCGCTGCGGTCGCTGACGCTGCTCGGCTCGGGCCCGGCCGCGATCCCGCACCCGGCGAGCAGCAACCTCGCCCTGATGGTCCAGGCGCTGCCGACGACCGACCTCGAGACGATCTGGACGGTGAAGCGCCAGCTCGAGCTCAGCTCCCGACCCGGCCCGCCACCACACATCGAGGACTGGCTGCGCACCCGCTTCCTCGCGAACCATCCGGTTGCCCTGCGCCGGCAGGCCGAACAGCTGCTGGACGAGCGCGACCGCACCGACGAGCTCGCGGCCGTCGGCCTGCCCGTGCTGGTGGCGTTCGGCGCGAGCGACGACGTGTGGCCACCCGCGGTCCAGCGCCAGATGGCCGCCCGGCTCGATGCGGATCTCGTGGTGCTCGCGGACGGCGCGCACTCACCGGCCGCCGAGTGTCCCGAGGCGACGGCGGAGGCACTGGTCAGCTTCTGGCTCGGCACCGGTTAGCCTCGGGCCGGGGAGGAGAACGCGTGCAACTGGCGACAGACCTGGGGGTCCACCCGTCTCACGTGGGGTTGGCCCGCCGTCTCGTCTCTGCGCGGCTGGACGACTGGGAGTTCAACGGCGAGGCCAGCGAGTACGCCGTCCTGCTGGTGAGCGAGCTGGTGACCAACGCGATGCGCCACGGTGGTGAGCCGATCAGGCTCGTCGCCGACATCACCGCGTCCGGCATCCGCGTCGAGGTCTACGACGGCAACAGTGACGCGTTCCCCGCGATCCGCGACATCCGCCCGGACGCACCCGGCGGGCGCGGCCTGCGCCTCGTCGACGCCCTCGCCGACCGGTGGGGCACCACCGAGGTGGCCGGGGACGGCAAGTGTGTCTGGTTCGAGATCGACGGGAGGGAGGACCGATGACCCAGGGCCGGGACGAGCACGACACCCCGCTGGAGGCTCCCGAGGCCGACGTCGCCGAGCAGGAGGCGCTGGTCGACCCCACCGACGACAGCGACGATGCCGGTGCCTCCGGTCGCGACGTCCGAGTCGAGGCCGACGAGGCCGACCTCCTGGAGCAGGCCCGGCCGGTCCCGCTCGACGACGAGGACCGCTGACCTCCGGGCGTCAGTCCGGCTCGGCGAGCGCGGCCCAGCTGGCCGCGGGCGGGAAGGCCGACCGGCCCTCCGGGCAGTGCCGGGAGAAGTCGCACCAGCGGCACGACGAGGACACCGTCGCGGGGAAGACCCGGTCGAGCCCCTCGGCGTCCAGCCCGGCCCGGTAGGCGACGTCGGCCGCGCCGGCCTCGGCGGCGATCGACTCGGCCCGGCCCAGGTGCCGCGCCAGCGTCTCGTCGGTGTGGTCGTGGGCGGCCACCTCACCACTGGGCAGGTGGTGCAGCTCGACCCGCACGCACGGCTTGCGCAGCACCCGGGCAGCGGCCAGCGCGTAGAGGGCCAGCGCCAGTGAGCTGCGAGCGTCGGAGCTGGTGAGGACGTGCCGGCCGGTCTTGTAGTCGACGACCACGAGCTGCTCCGCACCGTCGACCGCGCGCAGGTCCAGCCGGTCCACCCGCCCGGACAGCGCGAGCACGTCGGTCTTCGTGGCCACCGTGCGCTCGATGCCGACCGGCTCGTCGCGCGGGTCGACGGTCGCCGCGTAGCGCTGCACCATCTCCCGCGACCGGGCCCGCCAGCGATCCGACTGGTCGCTGTCGCGGAAGCCGTCGGTGAGCCACGCGCGGTCCACCAGCTCGCCGGCTCGCGCGGCGGTGCGCTCGCCCGGGTCCAGCCGGTACCAGTCGGCGAGCGCGGTGTGGACGCTCGCACCGACGCTGTTGTGCGCCCAGGGCGGGCCCTTGGGCGGGGTGGGCCGGTCGAGGTAGGCGAAGCGGTAGCGGCGCGGGCAGTCCAGCCAGGTCGTGAGCCGGGTCGGGGTGCAGACGAACAGCCGGGTCGGCATGCCGGCGAACCCGAGCTGCTGGGCGGTCACCTCAGGCCTCCGCGATGAAGGCGGTGATCGCGTCGGCGATGAGCTGCACGGCGATCGCCGACAGCAGGATGCCGGAGATGCGGGTGATGAGGGTGACCCCGCTCGGCCGGATCACCTTGATGATCCCGACGGAGAACCGCAGGAACACCCACAGGACGATGTGTACGGCGACGATGGCCGCCGCGATGGTTGCCCCCTCGGCGAAGCCATCCACCCCGCGCGCGAACACGATCGTCGCGACGATCGCGCCGGGGCCGGCGAGCAGCGGGGTCCCCAGCGGGACGAGTGCGACGTTGACGTTGGACGTCTCGGCCGGTTCGTCGCCCTTGCCGGTCAACAGCTCCAACGCAACGAGCAGCAGCAGCAGCCCACCCGCTGCCTGCAGCGCGGGCAGCGTGATGCCGAGGTAGTTGAGGATCGACTGCCCGAAGAACGCGAACACGGTGATGACGAAGAACGCGACGAGCACCGCCTGCCAGGCGAGTCGCCGGCGCATCTCCGGGCTGCGCCCGCCGGTGAGGCTGAGGAACAGCGGGATCGTGCCCGGTGGGTCCATGATCACGAACAGCGTGACGAAGACCTCGATGAACAGCTTGAGGTTCGACTCGCTCGTCACGCGACCACCAGCTCGGCCCCCGTGGCCTGCGCGACCAGCGCCGCGAAGACCTCGGGGTCCGTCGTGTTCTCGCCGAGCCGGTTGTCCTTGCCCGCCCCGTGGTAGTCGCTGGCACCGGTGACCAGCAGGTCCAGGTCGGTGGCGAGCCCGCGCAGCCGTTGCCGCTGGTCCGGGGGGTTGTCCCGGTGGTCGACCTCGAGGCCGGCCAGCCCAGCAGCGGCCATCGCCTGGATCGCGTCGTCGCCGACGATGGTCCCGCGCATGGCGGCGGCCGGGTGGGCGAAGACCGGCACGCCCCCCGCCTCGCGCACCAGCCGGACCGCCCGCACGGCGTCGACGTAGTAGTGGCTGACGAAGAACGGGCCGTCGTCGTTCAGCAGCGACCCGAACGCCTCGTCGCGGTCGCGCACCACCCCGAGGGCGACCAGCGTGTCGGCGATGTGGGGGCGGCCGACCGTGGCGCCGTCCTGCAGCTGGGCCAGCACGAGGTCCCAGGTGATGGGGTGGCCGGCCTCGGCCAGCTTGGCGACGATCGCCTTGGCCCGCGGCACCCGGTCGTCCAGCGCCATCGCCATCTCGGCGGCCAGCTGCTCGTGACCGGGGTCGAAGAGGTAGGCCAGCAGGTGCAGGCTGATGCCTTCCCAGGCACACGAGATCTCGGCGCCGCGCACGAGCTGCAGGTCGGCGGGCAGCGCTGCCTCGGCCTGCGCCCACCCGCGGGTGGTGTCGTGGTCGGTGATCGCGACGACGTCCAGCCCGGCGCTCGACGCGGCCCGCACCAGCTCGGCCGGGCGTCTCGGTCCCGTCGGAGGCGTTGCTGTGGGTGTGCAGGTCGATCGACACGGGCCCCAGCGTAGGGGCCGACACGGACGGTTCCGGGTCAGCCGGCCAGGCGTGGGGACAACGCGCCGAACGGTACGTCGAGCTCGTGCCCGGCGTCGCGCAGGTCCGTCAGCACGAACTCGTCGATGAGCAGGAACCCCGCGCTCTCGGGCCACAACACTGCCCACAGCCAGCAGCCCAGGGCCTCACCGACGTAGACGGCCCGGTCGCCGGCTCCCGCGTGCACCCACATCGCGGTCGGGTGGCCGGCGGCGTGGATCTTCGCGTGCGGTGGCTGCGTGTCGGGCACGGCGCCGGGGTCGGGGCCCTCGAGCCCCCCGAGGTGCGCGCCCAGGCCGATGCCGGGCTCCTCGGCGACCAGGACGAGCTCGCCGACGCCGCCGAGGGGTGCCGGGCCCGAGCAGGCAACCGCGCTCGCCCGTGCCCCGGTGCGCTCGTCACCGGCCTGGGCCAGCCCGGTGACCAGCCACCCCTTGGGCAGCGGCCAGGGGCACCACACCGGGACCTGCGACGTCGACGCGAGCTGGCGCAGCGTCTCGGCCGTCGGCTGCACCGCCGGTTGCAAGGGCGCGACGGCCCCGTGCTGGTCGCACACCCAGTCGCTGGACCACAGGCCAGGCGACTTCAGCCGCCCCGCGCAGCGCGGGCAGCTCGGGTCGGCCCTCATGTCTTGACGGTCCCGCCGATGACTGTGTGCCGTCAAGGTCTCCGGAGGGCTACTCCACGACGCGACGCGTGACCGGCGGGTCGTCCTCGACGACGCGACGGGTCACCATCGGGTCGTCGACGACCTCCTCGACCACGCGGCGCCGCCGGACCGGCCGCTGCACCACCACGCGGCGTCGGGTCGGGCCGGCTCCGTTGCCGAGCAGGCTGCCGGCCATCACCAGCACGAGCACGACGACGAGGATGATCAGGACGGCAGTCATCGGTGACCCCGTTCTCTAGGCTGCTCGGAATGTTCCCGGACCCCGCGGCCACGAAACGGCGTATCCCCTGTGTGGGTGCGCTGGTCCATGACGACACGGGCCGCCTGCTCGTCGTACGGCGGGCCAACGCGCCCGCTGCGGGACGCTGGTCGGTGCCCGGCGGGCGGGTCGAGCCGGGCGAGTCCGACGAGCAGGCCGTGGTCCGCGAGGTGCTGGAGGAGACCGGGCTGCACGTGGTCGTCGGCCTGCGGGTCGGCACCGTCCAGCGCCCCGGGCCGGACGCGACGATCTTCGACATCCGCGACTACGCCTGCGCGCTGAGCGTGACGACGACCCCCGTGGCCGGGGACGACGCTGCGGAGGTGCGCTGGGTGTCCCGGCCCGAGCTGCGGGAGCTGCGGCTCGCCGACGGCCTCTGGGACGCGCTGGAGAGCTGGGGGATGCTGCCCACCTGACCGAGGGGAGCCCGGTCGTCAAGAGTTCGCCATTTCGCCCCGATGAAGTGCTGTGAACTCCTACGGTGCAGACATGAGGTCGGGAACAGGTCCAGCCGGCAAGCCGGTGAAGTTCGGCCTGACCTGGTCACAGCGGCGGGCCTTCGCCCTCAGCGTGCTCGGCTTCCAGGCCCTGGTCTGGGCAGACGTCCTCCTCAACGACGGCCGCTTCGGCGGCAGCTGGCGGACAGCGCTGGTCGGGGTCGGCCTCCTCGGCATGGCGGCAGCCACCTGGTGGATCGGGACCTCGGCCACCCGCCGCGGCCTGGTCATCCACGCCCTGCCCTCGATGGTGATCCCGTGGGACGACGTGCACGAGATCGAGGTCGAGATGTCCCTGGGCATCTCCACGGTGGTCGTCCACCACGGCAAGAGCCGCAAGACCCGCCTGGCGGCGCCGACGACCGGGCCCATGGGCCGCGACGAGCACTTCCAGGAGAAGGTCCGCGTGCTGCGCACGTTCTGGGCGGCGAACCGCACCGGCCAGCAAGCAGCCTGAGCGTCGCGAAGATCATCAGCTCCGCAACGCTGCGACACGCCGGGCGAGTCGCAGCAGAACACAGCGAATGATCTGGAGTCGGGCTAGTCCGCGTCGGCGGCGCTTGGGCACCATCACCTTGCGCCGGAACACGCACACGAGGACGCCGTCCTGGTTGAGGCCGCGCGTCTCCACCTGCACCACACCTCGATCGGGCTTCGACCGGGACTCCGTCATGTCCAGCACGGTCGTCTCGCCGTAGATGGTGTCGCCGTGGAACGTCGGGGCGACGTGCTTGAGCGACTCGACCTCGAGGTTCGCGATCGCCTTGCCCGACACGTCGGGCACCGACATGCCGAGCAGCAACGAGTAGATGTAGTTGCCGACGACGACGTTGCGACCGAACTCGGTCGACGTCGCGGCGTAGTGGGCGTCGAGGTGCAGCGGGTGGTGGTTCATCGTGAGCAGGCAGAAGAGGTGGTCGTCGTACTCCGTGACCGTCTTGCCGGGCCAGTGCTTGTAGACGGCGCCGACCTCGAACTCCTCGTAGTAGCGGCCGAACTGCATGACGTCCCTCAACCCTGCAGGCTCAGCCGGGCGAGCAGATCGCGCGCGGCGTCGGCGTGCTGGTGATGGCAGAGCAGCTCGTAGCGCCGGGCGACGATCTGGCTGTTGGAGGTGAAGTCGCGGCGCCCGCCCGTGGCCGCGTAGCCGATCAGCCCGAAGACCGTGCCGAACACGGCGCCGTAGGCGATGCCCGAGAGCACGAGGACGAAGAAGCTGGTGCCGCTGTCGGAGAAGATGCCGAGCAGGGTGCCGACGAACAGGCCGAACCACGCACCGGATGCTGCGCCGCCGAGGGCAGCGCGACCGCGGGTCAGCCGGCCGGTGACCCGCTCCACCATCTGCAGGTCGCTGCCGACGATGGTGACGTTCTCGACCGGGAACTCGTTGTCGGACAGGTAGTCGACCGCCCGCTGCGCCTCGGCGTACGTGTCGAACGATCCCACCGGGAGCCCGCTCGGCGGGGTGGGCAGGCCTTGCGGTCGCTGTGCCATGAATGCCTCTCAGCCGCGCAGGGCGTACTCCTCCAGGAGCCGCCTGCCGATGATCATCTTCTGGATGTCGGACGTGCCTTCACCGATCAGCAGCATCGGCGCCTCCCGGTAGAGCCGCTCGATCTCGTACTCCTTGGAGTAGCCGTAGCCGCCGTGGATGCGGAAGGAGTCCTCGACGACCTCCTTGCAGTACTCGCTCGCGAGGTACTTGGCCATCCCGGCCTCGACGTCGTTGCGCTCGCCGGCGTCCTTCTTGCGCGCCGCCATCACCATCATCGCGTGCGCCGCCTCGACCTTGGTCGCCATCTCGGCCAGCCGGAACATCACCGCCTGGTGCTGGGCGATCTGCTTGCCGAACGTCTCCCGCTGCTGGGCGTAGCGGATGCCGAGCTCGAACGCCCGCAGCGCGACACCGCAACCGCGGGCGGCGACGTTGACGCGGCCCACCTCGACGCCGTCCATCATCTGGTAGAAGCCCTTGCCCGTCTCGCCACCGAGCACGCGGTTGGCCGGGACACGGAAGCCGTCGAAGACCGCCTCGGTCGAGTCGACGCCCTTGTAGCCCATCTTCTCGATCTTGCCGGGGATGGTGAGCCCCGGCATCGTCTCGCCGAAGCCGGGCTCCTTCTCGACGAGGAAGGTCGTCATGTTCCGGTACGCCGAGTCGGCGCCCTCGTCGGTCTTCACCAGGACGGCGAGCAGGTTGGACGTGCCGCCGTTCGTGATCCACATCTTCTGGCCGGTGATGAGGTAGTCGTCGCCGTCGCGCACCGCCTTGGTCGAGATGGCGCTCACGTCCGAGCCGAGGGCGGGCTCGGACATCGAGAACGAGCCACGCACCTCGCCGGTCGCCATCCGCGGCAGGAACGCCGCCTTCTGCTCGTCGGTGCCGTGCTGCTGGATCAGGTAGGCCACGATGAAGTGCGTGTTGATGATGCCGCTGACGCTCATCCAGCCGCGGGCGATCTCCTCGACGACGAGCGCGTAGGTGAGCAGCGACTCGCCGAGCCCGCCGTGCTCCTCCGGGATCATCAGCCCGAACAGGCCCATCTCCTTCATGCCGTCCACGACCCGCTGCGGGTACTCGTCGTCCCGCTCGAGCTGGGCGACGTTGGGCAGGATCTCCTTGTCCACGAAGTCCCGGACGGTCTTGAGGATCTCCTGCTGGATGTCGGTCAGACCTTCGGTCTGCGCGAGGCGTGCCACGACGAGATCTCCTTGCAGGCGGCGGCGGTTATGGCGAGTATGACGGCTGCCGTTTCGGCTCGCGCCGTGCGGTGCCCGCTAGGGCGCTTCGAACGACGACGTGCGGGACATGCCGGCCGCCCGGCCCTTCGCCGCCACCACGAGCGCCATCTTGCGCGACGCCTCGTCGATCATCTCGTCGCCGAGCATGACCGCGCCGCGCATGCCGCCGGCCTCGGAGGTGGAGTGCTCGTAGGCGTCCAGGATCAGCTCGGCGTGGTCGTAGTCGTCCTGGCTCGGTGAGTAGACCTCGTTGGCCGCGTCGATCTGGCCGGGGTGCAGCACCCACTTGCCGTCGAAGCCCAGGGCGGCCGAGCGGCCGGCCACCCGCCGGAAGCCGTCGACGTCCTTGATCTGCAGGTACGGCCCATCGATGGCCTGCAGGTCGTTGCTGCGCGCGGCCATCAGGATGCGCATCAGGATGTAGTGGTAGGCGTCGCCGACGTCGTAGCCCGGCGGCTGTTCCCCGACCACGAGCGACCGCATGTTGATCGAGGCCATGAAGTCGGCCGGTCCGAAGATGATGGTCTCCAGGCGCGGCGACGCGGACGCGATGGCGTCGACCTCGACCAGGCCGCGCGCGTCCTCGATCTGGGCCTCGATGCCGATCCGGCCGACCTCCAGCCCGATTGTCTTCTCCAGCTGGGTGAGCAGCAGGTCGAGCGCGTGCACCTGCGACGCGCCCGCCACCTTGGGCAGCATCACCGCGTCGAGGTTGGCGCCCGCCCCCTCGACGACGGCGATGACGTCGCCGTAGGTCCACTGGGTGGTCCAGTCGTTCACGCGTACGACGCGGGTCTTGCCCGCCCAGTCGCCGTCATTGAGCGCCGCCACGATGTTCGTCCGGGCGTCCTCCTTGGCCATCGGCGCGACCGAGTCCTCGAGGTCGAGGAAGACCTGGTCCGCGGGCAGCCCTTGCGCCTTGGCGAGCATCTTCGGGTTGCTGCCCGGGACGGCGAGGCAGGAACGGCGGGAACGCAGGCGGCGGGACTCGCCCATCGGGTGCACCTTTCGACCTTGGCGGTGCGGGGAGCCTAGCGACGGCTCAGCTCGGCCGGCACCGACGCCTCCGTGTCGTCGGGGCGCGAGGAGATGACGAGCAGCAGTCCGAGCAGCAGGGCCAGCCCGGCGGGCAGCACCGCGTACGGCGGGACCTGGTCCAGGAAGACGCAGGCGATCAGGGCCGCCCCCGGCACCTCGAACAGGATGGCCAGCGAGACCACGGTCGGACTCGTCGTACGAAGCAGGCGGTTGAACAGCGAGTGCCCGAGCAGCTGGGCGCCGAGCGTGAGGGCGAGCAGCTGCAGCCAGGTCTTGTTGCCGTAGCCGACCGAGCTGCACGTGGAGGACGAGGCAGAGGGCGAGCATCAGCACGGCGCACGTCGCGTAGCAGACGGGCGTGTACGCCGTGGTGCTGACGGTGCGCCGGACCTCGCCGCCGACGACGGTGTAGAACGCCGACGAACACCCCGCCGACCAGCGCGAGCAGGTCACCGGTCAGCGCCTTCGGCTCCACGGAGAAGTCCACGCCGGTGAGGGCGACGACCGCGACCAGGGCGATGACGATGCCGAGCCAGGCCCGGCCCGGCACGTCGTGGCCCAAGGCCCGGGCGATCAGCGCGACCCAGACCGGCTGGATGCAGACCAGCGCGGTCGCGGAGGCGACGGAGGTGTAGCCGCAGGCTCGGCACCCAGGTGGCGAAGTGCAGCGCGAGCAGCACACCGGCGCCGGTGGTCCACCGCCACTCGCGGCGGTTCAGCCGTCGGAGCTCGTGCGCGGTGCAGCAGCGCGGCACCGGCGCGATCGCGACCGACGGCGAGCGCGTTGCGCCACATCGCGATCGCGAGGGCGGGCGCAGCGATCGCGGCCATCAGCGGGCCGGACGTCGAGACCGCCAGGATCGCCGACGGCCATGAGCAGCAGGTCAGCGGTGGGCGGCACGGTGGCGGCGGAGCGGACGGGCTCGGCCGACTGGCCTCACCGCCCGGCTGCATGCGCCCATTGTCAGCCATGTGGGACGCTCCCGGGGTGTCCACCGAGCGCGACACCGCCCTGGTCGAGGAAGCATGCCGCAAGTCGGCCATGTCCTGGCTGCGACCGGCCGGGACGAGCAGGTCGACCATGGCGTGGCACATCTGGCACGACGGCGCGATGTACGTCGTGAGCGGTGGGCTCGAGCAGCCGCTCCCGCCGATGCCCGACGGGGAGCCGGTGACGGTGACCGTGCGCAGCAAGGACACCGGCAGCCGCCTCGTGGCCTGGGTCGGTGTCGCCACCACGGTGGAGCCGGGCTCGCCGGAGTGGGACAGCGCGGTGCCCGAGCTGCACGCGAAGCGCCTGAACCCCACCGACGGCGAGCAGCAGCCCGTGCGCTGGGCGAGGGAGTCGACGGTCACCCGGATCGCACCGACCGGTGAGCTGCTCGAGGGACCCGGCCGGATGCCGCACCGGTCTCATGCGGCCGAGCCACCGTCGAGCCCCGGCGACAACCCGTGGCGCGTTGCCGTTCATGGTCGGCCGTAGAGCGCGCCGCCGCAGGTAGCCTGAGCGCTTGTGAGTGGCGCGCCGACAAGGGTCTTCATCGCGCGCCTGGCCGGGATCGCCGTGTTCGACCCCATGGGCGACCAGGTCGGGCGGGTGCGCGACGTCGTCGTGACCCTGCGCATCGGCAGCGAGCCGCCACGGGTCCTCGGACTGGTCGTCGAGGTGCCCGGTCGCCGCCGCATCTTCCTGCCGATGACCCGGGTGACCTCGATCGACTCCGGCCAGGTCATCACGACCGGCCTGGTCAACATGCGGCGCTTCCAGCAGCGGCCGGCCGAGACGCTCGTCCTCGGCGAGCTGCTCGACCGCCAGGTGACCCTGCAGGACAGCCCGGTCACCGTCGAGGACGTCGCGATGGAGCAGCAGCGCACCCGCGACTGGGCGGTGACCCGGCTGTTCGTGCGCCGGCCGGGCAAGGGGCTTCGCCGCCGGGGCGAGGCCATGACCGTCGACTGGGACGAGGTGACCGGGCTCGCGCTCGTCGAGGAGGGCCAGGGCGCGGCGAACCTGCTGGCCACGTTCGAGAAGCTCAACGCGGCCGACCTGGCCACCGTCCTGCACGAGCTCTCCCCGAAGCGCCGCATCGAGGTCGCGTCGGTCCTCGACGACGAGACGCTCGCCGACGTGCTCGAGGAGCTGCCCGAGGACGACCAGGTCGAGATCCTCGGCCAGCTCGAGGAGGAGCGGGCGGCCGACATCCTCGAGGCGATGCAGCCCGACGACGCGGCCGACCTGCTCGCCGAGCTGCCGCACCAGGAGGCGCAGAAGCTGCTCGAGCTGATGGAGCCGGACGAGGCGGCGCCGCTGCGCCGGCTGCTGGAGTACTCCGACGACACGGCCGGCGGCATGATGACGAGCGAGCCGGTGATCCTGCCTCCCGATGCCACCGTTGCCGAGGCGCTGGCCCGGGTCCGCATGCCGGAGATCTCCCCGGCCCTGGCGGCCCAGGTCTACGTCTGCCGGCCGCCCCTGGAGACGCCGACCGGCCGGTTCCTCGGCCTCGTGCACATCCAGCGGCTGCTGCGCGAGCCGCCCTCCACGCTGGTGGGCGGCGTGGTCGACAGCGGCATCGAGCCGCTGCACGTCGACGTACCGCTGCCGGCGATCACCCACCACCTGGCGACCTACAACCTGGTCGCGGCACCGGTCGTCGACGAGAACGACCACCTGCTCGGCGCGGTCACCGTCGACGACGTGCTCGACCACCTGCTGCCCGACGACTGGCGCGAGCAGGACCGGAGCGCGATGCACATCTCCGGGGGCACCGATGGCTCTTGAGCGCCGCCCCCGGGGCAGGCTCGACCAGCCGCGCGAGGTCCGTCGCGGGCTGGTCCCGACACCGGCGTACGACGCCGACGCGTTCGGCCGGCTGAGCGAGCGCATCGCGCGGTTCATCGGGACCGGGCGGTTCCTCGTCTACATGACGGTCTTCGTGATCGTCTGGCTGATCATCAACACGCTCGCCGCGAAGTACATCTTCGACGAGTACCCGTTCGTGTTCCTGACCCTCATCCTGTCGCTGCAGGCGTCGTACGCCGCGCCGCTGATCCTGCTCGCGCAGAACCGCCAGGCCGACCGCGACCGGGTGCAGTACGAGCAGGACCGGGCCCGGGCCGAGCGCAACATCGCGGACACCGACTACCTGACCCGCGAGCTGGCCGCGCTGCGGATGGCCGTGGGCGAGGTGGCCACCCGCGACTTCATCCGCTCCGAGCTGCGCCAGCTGCTGGACGAGCTCGAGGAGCGCGACGACCAGGCCTCGGACGGCGGCCGGGGCTGAGACCTCCGGGCGCGACGTAGCATCGGTGCATGCCCGCAACTCCGACGTCCGAGCAGGTCCACGCCGCGCTGGCGACCGTGAACGACCCGGAGATCCGCCGGCCCATCACCGAGCTGGGCATGGTCAAGGGCGTCGAGATCGCGCCGTCGGGCCAGGTGCGGGTCGACGTCTTCCTCACCGTCGCGGGCTGCCCGATGCGCGACCAGATCACCCGCGAGGTGACCGCGGCGGTCGAGCGCGTCGACGGGGTCACCGGGCGTGCAGGTCGAGCTCGACGTGATGAGTGCCGAGCAGCGGCAGGCGCTGCAGGGCCAGCTGCGGGGCGGCCAGGCCGAGAAGGAGATCCCGTTCGCCAACGCCGACTCCCTCACCCGGGTGTTCGCCGTCGCGTCCGGCAAGGGCGGCGTCGGCAAGTCCTCCGTGACCGTCAACCTGGCGGCCGCGATGGCCGCGACAGGGCTCAAGGTCGGGGTCGTCGACGCGGACATCTACGGCCACTCGGTGCCGCGGATGCTCGGCGTCACCGGACGACCGACCCAGGTCGAGCAGATGATCCTGCCGCCGGTGGCGCACGACGTGAAGGTCATCTCGATCGGCATGTTCGTCGCCGACAACGCACCGGTCCTCTGGCGCGGGCCGATGCTGCACCGCGCCCTGCAGCAGTTCCTCGCCGACGTGTTCTGGGGCGACCTCGACGTCCTCCTCATGGACCTGCCGCCCGGGACCGGCGACATCGCGATCTCGGTCGCCCAGCTCGTCCCGCCGGCCGAGATCCTGGTGGTGACGACACCTCAGGAGGCCGCCTCGGAGGTCGCGCAGCGGGCCGGCACCATCGCCCTGCAGACCCACCAGCAGATCGCCGGGGTCGTGGAGAACATGTCGTGGCTGCCGTGCCCGCACTGCGACGAGCGCATCGACGTGTTCGGCACCGGCGGCGGCCAGGCGGTCGCCGACGGGCTCACGCGGGCGATCGGAGCGCCGGTGCCGCTGCTCGGACAGGTGCCGATCGACATCCGGCTGCGCGAGGGCGGCGACTCCGGCCGGCCGCTGGTCCTCGACGACCCGGACGCCCCGGCTGCCCGCGAGCTGATCGCGATCGCCGAACGGCTCGGCGGCCGCAGCCGCGGCCTGGTCGGCCGATCCCTGGGCCTGACCCCCGCCGGCCGCTAACCCTCTCCGCCACGATCATGCAGTCGTGGTTACGAACCACCGTTGCATGATCGTGGCAGGGACAGTGCTCAGGTGGTGTCGGGGTCGTAGGGGGGCGCCGTATTCGGCTGGGTCTCGGTCGTCTTGCGGGCCCGGGCCGGAGCGGTCGTCGGCGAGTCGACGTCCACGTCGCCGTCCAGGTCGAGCGGGTCCAGGACGTGCTTGCGCAGGGCGGTCCGCGGGTTGAGGTCCTCCAGCGAGATGCCCTGCAGCTCGGGACCGAGCTCGCGCCGGACGTCGTCGCGGGCGGTGTTCGCCATCTTGCGCACCTGGTGGAGGACCCTCGCCGCGTCCGCGGCGAACTTCGGCAGCTTGTCGGGACCGAGGACGAGAAGCGCCACCACGGCTAGCCCGAGGAACTCTCCGATGCCGATGTCGAACACGGCTGCGTCAGCCCTTCGACGAGCCGAGCGTGACCTTGACGCTCGCTCGTCGCCGTCGCGGCGCACGGTCAGGGTGATGGTGTCTCCGGGGCTGCGGCTGCGGATCGCGACGATGAGCTCCGAGCTGTCGGCCACCGGCTTGCCGTCGATGGCGACGATGACGTCCCCCGGCTCGAGTCCGGCGCGCTCGGCCGGGCCACCGGGCACGATCGGCGCGGTGCCGTTGTTGGCCGATGACGCCGCGATGCGGGCGCCCTCGCCGTCGTACGTCCCGTCCAGGCTCGCGCCGATGATCGGGAACTGCGCCTCGCCGGTGTCGAGGATCTGCTCGACCGTACGACGGGCCTGGTTGATGGGGATGGCGAAGCCGACGCCGATGCTGCCGCTCTGGCCGGTGAGGCTGCCACCGAGGGTCGCGATCGCGGAGTTGACCCCGACCACCTCGCCGTCGAGGTTGACCAGCGGCCCGCCGGAGTTGCCGGGGTTGATGGCCGCATCGGTCTGGATCGCGTTGATGTAGGCGCTGTCGCTCCCACCGGTCTCGCCGGCGGTGACGGGTCGGTCCTTGGCGCTCACGATGCCGCTGGTCACCGTGCCCGACAGCCCCAGCGGCGAACCGATCGCGATGACGGGGTCGCCGACGACGACGCTGTCGGAGTTGCCGAGCGGCAGCGCCTTGAGGCCCTTGGCGTTCACCTTCAGCACGGCGAGGTCATAGCTGCCGGACGTGCCCACGACGCGCGCCTCCGCCGTCGTGCCGTCGGCGAACGAGACCGTCACGCCGGAGCTGCCGGCATCGGCGACCACGTGGTTGTTGGTGACGATGTAGCCGTCGTCGTCGAGCACGAAGCCGGAGCCGGTCCCGCCGCCGTTCGCCGTCTCGACCTTGATCTGCACGACGCTGGGCAGCACCTTGGCCGCCACCCCGGCGATGCTGTTGGCCGGTCGCTCCACCGACCTGGCCGGTGCGGTCCCGAGGTTGGTGCCCTCGACCGTCACGCTGTCGTCCTCGCGCTCGGCCAGGAGGTAGCCGGCCGCGCCGCCCGCACCGCCGGCGAGCAGCGCGATGACCAGGGCGAGCGCGACGAGGAGACCCGTGGCAGGTGCGCGGCGCTCCCGTGGCTCCCGGCCGAGGGTGTCGATCGGTGCGCCGGGGACGTCCCAGATGGTGCTCTCGTAGCCGGAGTAGGACGGCGCGGAAGCCCCGGTGCCCGGAAGCGGAGTCGTCGGCTCGGTGACGTAGGACGGGGTGTCCCAGCTCCCGCCGCTCGGCTGGGACCACCACGGCACGTCGGCCTGCGGCTCGCTCGCCGGCGGCGGGGCCTCCGGGCGGGTGTCGTCGCTCATGCGTCCTTCGCTTCCTGTCGCCGCTAGCCGAACGGGTTGAACCATGATGCGACACGCTCGAAGCCGCGTCCGAGCCGGTGCCATCCCCCGGCGTCCTCGACGGGGTCGTGCGGCAGGGCCGCCACCACCTCGTCCACCGTAGAGCCTGGGGCGTCCGCGACAAGAGTGAAGACGGTGCCCTGCGCCGACCAGACCACGCGTTGCGGCATGCCGTCGCGGACGTAGACGGCGCGGCCGTCGCCCTCCTCGAGGCGGTAGCCGTCGAGGTTCTCCGCGTCGAGGCGCCCGCGCTGCTCGAACAGCGACACGCTGGCCAACCCGTTGGAGTAGCTCAGGTGCAGGATCGGCTTGTCCTTGCCGCCGCCGCGGCGGGCGTCCACCAGGTCCAGCGAGCCGGGCAGCTCATCGGGGCAGTGCCACCCCTTGGTCTCCATGGCGGCCCGGTCGGAGTAGTCCACCGTGGTCGACCAGGCCTGCGGCATCGCGGGTGGCAGGTGCTGCTGGGTCGCCGACGGCTTGCCCACGACGATCTCGACGAACGCGCTGGCCCTCGTCGTACGGCCCTGCTCGTCGTAGACCTCGCGCCGGAGCACCAGGCCGGTGGCGGTGTCGAGCCAGAACCGCGCGGCCGGCCGGTCGGAGCCGGGCCAGCGTGCCTCGACCAGGTCGGTCGGGCGGCCGGACACCGAGCCCCGTCCTGCCAGCGTGATCGTGTAGTTGCTGGCCAGCCGCTGCAGTGCCGTGCCCACGCCGATGACCGAGGGCTCGGTGCCGTCGGCCGGGAGGAAGGTGTCCGCCGCGGGGTTCTGGGTGGTCGCGCCGGTGTGGACCGTCGTGCCGCGACCCGGCCGGTGGTCCACCTCGACCACCAGGCTGGTGGATCCGCCCTCGCTCCACGCGGAGACGAACTGCACGCCGTGGTAGGCGACGGTTGCCGGCGCCTGGCTGGCCCGCTCCAGCAGCTGCAGGGCCTGTGCGTCGCTGCGCGCCCCGTCGACCCAGGCCACGGTACGGCGGGTGGGCGCCGCTCCGGTGGCCGTGCCGAGGAGCAGCGCCAGCAGGGCGACGGGGGCTACCAGCCCGGCGACGCCGACCCGGCCGTTCCCGAGAGCGGGCCGGCTCACCGGCCGGTCGCCTGTGGGGCGAAGTACAGGCCGCCGAACGGAGGCGGTGACGGCGTCGAAGGCCGGGTCGCCGAGCGGCTGGCCCGAGGTGGTCGCCGCGTGCTCGACGGAGAGCTCGGCGGCCGGCGGCAGCACCGGAGCGCCGGGCTGCTGCGGCGCGGCGCCGGCCATGAAGGCGGCCCCCAGCAGCAGCCCCGCGGCGGAGACGGCCGTCGCGGCCGTGTAGCGGGCCCGGCGGGACCGCGGCGTGCTCGACCGAAGGCGGCCGGGTCGCCGGGGGTCGTTGCGACCTCGGGGTCGGGTCAGGCCGCGACCGCGCCCCGGGGAGGGCAGGGTCGGCACGACGGGCGCGAGCGGCATCCGGCGCTCCCGCGGCGGCATCGGCTCACCGGGTTCGGCGAGCCCCAGCAGGCGCGCGGTCAGGGCGGGCGATGCGGGCGGCGTGGCAGCGGTCGCGAGCCGGTCCTTGAGCCCGCGCTCCTCCTCGAGCTGGGAGCGACAGGACGGGCAGTGCGCGATGTGGGCCAGCGCCCGGTCGCGCTCCTGGTGGCCGAGCTCGCCGTCGACGAGGGCGGAGATGCGCTGGCCGAGGTGCTGCGGGCGGATCACGGCGGACCCTCGCGTCCGATGTCGGCCGGGCGGCGGCCGGCGGCCCGGTGCTCGAGCGCCGCGCGGAGCTGGCTGCGGCCGCGGTGGATGCGGCTGCGGACGGTCCCGAGCTTGATCCCGAGCGTGGCGGCGATCTCCTCGTAGGACAGGCCCTCGATGTCGCAGAGCACGACGGCCGCGCGGAAGTCGGGCGTCAGCTCGTCCAGGGCCTTCTGGATGTCGGGGTCGAAGTGCTGGTCGTCGTAGACCTGGGCCGGGCTGGGCTCGCGGCCGGCGAGCCGGTCACCGGCGTCGTCGCCGAGGGCGTCGAACCGGATGCGCTGCTTGCGGCGGACCTGGTCGAGGAACAGGTTGGTCGTGATCCGGTGCAGCCAGCCCTCGAACGTGCCGGGCGTGTAGCTGGACAGCGACCGGAAGACCCGGACGAACACGTCCTGGGTGAGGTCCTCGGCGTCGTAGGGGTTGCCGGTGAGGCGGTAGGCGAGCCGGTAGACGCGGGCCGAGTGGGTGCGGACCACCTCGTCCCAGGTGGGCGGGGCCCAGTCGGGCTGGCTGTCCTCGGGGCAGCCCACCGGTGTCTCGGTCACCAGCGCACCTCCCCGATCCAGAACGGCCACTGCACTCATGGTGCCTCGTAGTTCCTTCCTTCGTCGCAACCGGGCGCACCGGACTGGTGTTCCCTGGCAACGACTCGCCCCGTGATCGCGTTCCGTTCGGCCCTCGCCCCACTAGGCTCGGCCCGCCGGACACGTGCAGCGAGCAAGCCGCGGAGGCAGCCATCAGCGAGAACCACCAGTCCAGCTGGGCCTATGCCGAGGACTTCGTCGCCGAGGACGGCGTCCTCGCCACCGCGCGGGCGAAGGGGGACGAGCTGGGCTGCGTGCCCGTCCAGCCCGGAGCCGGGGCCGCGCTGCGGCTGCTGGCGGCCACGGTGGGGGCCAAGGCGGTGGTCGAGGTGGGGACCGGCGCAGGGGTGGCCTCGGTCTGGCTGCTGCGGGGGATGCGACCCGACGGCGTGCTGACCACCGTGGACGTCGAGCCGGAGCACCAGCGGGCAGCCCGCGAGACGCTCACCGAGGCCGGCATCCCGGCCAACCGGGTGCGGCTGATCTCCGGGCGCGCCCTCGAGGTGCTGCCCCGGCTCAGCGACGGCGGCTACGACCTGGTGTTCGTCGACGCCGACAAGGCGGAGTACCCCGACTACCTCGAGCAGGCGCTGCGGCTGCTCCGGCCCGGCGGCGTGGTGGCGTTCGACAACGCGCTGTGGCACGGCAAGGTCGCCGACCCGGCGGCTCGCGACGAGGAGACCACGGCGATCCGCGAGCTCGGCCGGGCGGTGCGCGACGACGAGCGGCTGGTCGCCGGCGCTGCTGCCGTGCGGTGACGGGCTGCTGTGCGCCGTCAAGAAGCCGGAGTCCAGCGCGCCGCGGACCTGGGCTTGCGCGAAGCCTGCCGCGCCCTCGGCGATCCCGACGACCTCGAACGTCTCGTGCAGCACCGGCGGTGACCCGATGATGCGGGTGCCCGGCGAGTCGCCCATGCCGGCCCGGTCGGCCTCGGCGAACGCGTCCCGCGCCTGCGCGGTCTCCCACACGTAGGTGCCCTCGAACCACTCGTCCGTCGACCATCCGCCAGGTCTTGAACCGCAAGCCCGTCCATGCCGGTGAACCGGTCGAGCGAGCGGTCCCGCACGAAGTCGCGCAGCGCCGGGGCGACGTCGGGACCGGCCCCGGCGAGGGACCACCGGACTGCGAGGCCGAACATCGTCACCGCAGTCCCTCCAGCCAGCGCAGCAGCAGCCGGGTGCCGAAGCCGGTGCCGCCCTTGCTGACCTCGTGCTCGTCGCGCTCGGACCGCGCCGGCCCGGCGATGTCCAGGTGCGCCCAGCGCCGCGCGCCCACGAACTCGCGCAGGAACAGCGCCGCCACGATCGATCCCGCCGTTGATGCCGGGGTCGCGGGAGATGTTGGACAGGTCGGCCACCGACGAGTCGAGCGCGGAGCGGTAGTCGTCGACGAGCGGCATCCGCCACAGCCGCTCGCCGCTCGTCTCGCCCGCCGCCAGCAGCTGCGCGGCCAGCTCGTCGTCGGCCGAGTAGAGCGCGGCGTGGCGGCGGCCCAGGCCGATCGACGCGGCGCCGGTCAGCGTCGCGAGGTCGATCAGGATGTCCGGACCGAGCTTCTCGTCGGCGTAGGCGAGCGCGTCGGCCAGGACCAGCCGGCCTTCGGCGTCGGTGTTGAACACCTCGACCGTCCGGCCGCCGTAGTGGTGGATCACGTCGCCCGGACGCAGCGCGGAGGCGCCCGGCATGTTCTCGGCGGCGGCGACGATCCCGGTGACCGGCACCCGCACGCCGGCGGCCTGCAGGGCGGACATCACCGCGATGACGGCTCCCCCGGCCGCCATGTCGGTCTTCATCGGGACCATGGCCTCGCGCGGCTTGAGCGAGAGCCCACCGGAGTCGAACGTGATGCCCTTGCCGACCAGGACGACGTGCGGCGCCCGGGTGCGTCCGCTCGGCCGGTAGCGCAGCTCGATCACCCGCGGCGGCCGGCTCGAGCCCGACCCCACGCCCAGCACCCCGCCCCAGCCCTCGGCCGCCAGCGCCTTCTCGTCGCGGATGTGCACGTCCAGCCCGCTGCGGCGCGCGAGGCGACGGGCCTGGGCGGCGAGCCACGCGGGGTCCTTCTCGTTGGACGGGGTGTTGGCGAGGTCGCGGGCCAGGTGGGTCGCCGCCGCGGTGCGCCCGGCGGCCTCGACGGCCGCCTCGTTGGCGCGGTTGGCCGCGGCATGGACGTCGACGCGGGTCAGCACGGGCCCGTCCGGCGCCGTGCTCTTGCGGGTGAAGCGGTAGGTCGCGAGGAGCAGCCCCTCGACATGGGCCCGCAGCCCGTCGGCGTCCGCACCGCGCGCGGTGTCGGTCGCCAGGTGGTCGGTCTTCGCCGCGCGAGCCAGGGCGGCGCCCGCCCGGCGCAGCGCGAGCGGGCCGCCGTCGCCGATGCCGACGAGCAGGACCCGCGTGACCGCGGAGCCCCCGGCCGGCACCGGGACCTCGGTCACCTCTCCCGGCTTGCCCTTGGCGCCGGCCCGCTCGAGGGCGGACCGCAGCGACACGCCGTACGCCGAGTCCAGCGCCGCCGCCGTGTCGTCGCCGACCGCCGCGGCCCCGTCGACCGGGCGGACAGCCGTGGCCAGCACCTCGGCGTCGGCCGTCGTCAGGAGGCCCGCCGTCAGGTGGACCTGCGCGAGGCGGTCCAAGTCAGCCGGTCATCCGGCGACGTTCTTCAGGGCGTCTCCGAGCGAGTTGGCCTCGTCGGCCGACAGCTCGACGACGAGGCGCCCGCCACCTTCCAGCGGCACCCGCATCACGATCCCGCGGCCCTCCTTGGTGACCTCGAGCGGACCGTCGCCCGTCCGCGGCTTCATGGCCGCCATGCTGGCTCCCTTCGTGACGTCACGCCGTGTCGATTCAGCTGTCGATCAGCCGTCGATCAGCAACGACACGGCGTCCCTGTTGCACCCCATTATCCCGGGTGGACCCGCAGCAGCGAAACGCGGCTGCCCTTCAGGCCGACCTGACCGGCCCCTGACCGGGGCCACTGCGGCAGACTGCACCGCGTGAACGCCCGCTCAGCGCTGTTCGACCTCTACGGCGACCATCTGCGTTCCCGCGGTGGTCGCGCCCCTGTCGCCGCCCTGGTCCGGCTGCTGGCGCCGCTCGGCGTGGCCGCGCCGGCGGTCCGCACCGCGGTCTCCCGGATGGTCCGGCAGGGCTGGCTGGAGCCGGTGCGGCTGCCCGAGGGCCCCGGCTACGCCCTCACCCCGCGCGCCGTACGACGACTCGACGAGGCCGCCGCGCGCATCTACCGCACCCAGCGCTCCGACTGGGACGGCACCTGGCACCTGCTCGTCACCGCTGCCGCGACCGAGCGCAGCCGTCGCGACCGGGTCCGCAGCGCCCTGACCTTCCTCGGCTACGCCCAGCTCGACGACGCGACCTGGATCGGGCCGCGCCCGTCCGAGGAGGTCGACGCGCTGCTCGAGTCGGAGTCGCGTCCGGGCGGAGCGGTTCAGCGCGCGCCACGACGGCGACACGTTGGCGCTGGTGCGCCAGGCCTGGGACCTCGAGGGCCTCGCCAGGTCCTACACGCGCTGGCTGCGCGACGCCCGCGGCATCGCGGCGGCGGCCGACGGGTCGGCGAGTGACGAGCAGGCGTTCGCCACCCGGTCCCGGCTGGTCCACGAGTGGCGCAAGTTCCTCTTCCGCGACCCCGGCCTGCCGCGCGACGCTGCTGCCCGAGGCCTGGCCGGGCGAGCAGGCAGCCGCCTTCTTCGACGCCGAGAGCCGTCGGCTGCTGCCCGCAGCCGGGCGCTTCGTCGACAGCTGCCTGGTCCCTCAGTGAGCTACCCCATGACGACTGCCCGGAGGCCGACGTGAGCGACACCGTGCTGTACGACGTGACCGACGGCGTGGCGACCGTGACCCTGAACCGGCCCGACGCGATGAACGCCCTGGACACCGAGCTGAAGACCGCGCTGCGCGACACGCTGCTCGGCCGCCGCGGAGGACCCGCAGGTCCGCGCCGTCGTGCTGACCGGCAACGGCCGGGCGTTCTGCGTCGGGCAGGACCTCGGCGAGCACGCGGCGAACCTGGGCTCCGCGGCGGGCGTCGAGGCCGTCTGGACCACGGTGCCGGAGCACTACACGCCGATCGCGATGGCCCTCGCGACGATGCCCAAGCCGGTCATCGCGGCGGTCAACGGCGTCGCGGCCGGCGCCGGTGCGGCGTTCGCCTTCGCGTGCGACTTCCGCATCGTCGCGCGAGACCGCGGGCTTCAACCTGGCGTTCGCCGCGATCGGGCTGTCCGCTGACTCCGGCTCGTCGTGGACGTTGCCCCGCCTCGTCGGCATGGCGCGCGCGAAGGAGCTGCTGCTGCTGCCGTCGACCGTGCCGGCCGATCGGCGCTCGAGCTCGGCCTTGCCACCGAGGTCGTCGATGCGGCCGCGGTGCTGCCGACCGCGACTGCGCTCGCGGCGCGGCTCGCCGCCGGACCGACGGTTGCCTACGGCGCGATCCGGCGGGCGCTCGCGTTCTCGGCCGGGCACGGCATCGACGAGTCGCTCGACTTCGAGGGCGAGATGATGGCGCTCACCGGCTCGACCGCCGACCATCGCGGCGCCGTGGCGTCGTTCCTGGCCAAGGAGAAGCCCGACGTTCGAGGGTCGCTAGGCGGCCTGCAGTCAGCCGCGCGGCTCGCGGAAGGCGCAGCCGGCCAGGTGGTCGTTGACCATGCCGGTTGCCTGCATCAGCGCGTAGGCGGTGGTCGGGCCGACGAAGCGGAAGCCCTCGCGCTTCGAGCGCCTTGGCCATCGCTGTCGACTCCGTCGGTCACGGCCGGTACGTCGAGACCGGTGACCGGCGCCGCGCGGTCCGGCGTGGGGGCGAAGGACCAGAGCAGCTCGTCGAGATCACCGTCGAGGGCGAGGACTGCCTTCGCGTTTGCGATGGTCGCCTCGACCTTCGCCCGGTTGCGGACGATGCCCGCGTCGGCCATCAGCCGCCGTACGTCGTCGTCGTCGAAGCCGGCGACCCGCGCCGGGTCGAAGTCGGCGAACGCGGCCCGGAAGGCCGGCCGCTTGCGCAGGATCGTGAGCCAGGACAGGCCGGACTGGAACGCCTCGAGGCACAGCCGCTCATACAGAGCGGGCGTGCCGTGCACGGGCCGGCCCCACTCGTCGTCGTGGTAGGCGACGTAGTCGGGCGCGCTGGCACCCCACGGGCAGCGCGCCAGGCCGTCGGGCCCGACGACCGGACCGCTCACGCGCCGGCCTCGACCAGCCGCGCGAGCCGGTGCAGCGACCGGGCGACGCCCAGCCGGGTCAGCGGTCTGACCACGAGCCAGCCGAGCCGGCCGACGATGCCGAGCGGCAGGTCCAGCCACTCCGACCAGACCACCCGGCTGCGGTCCGCGCCCAGGTCCTGCACCTCGAACGCGCCGGAGCCGCGGACGACCCGCCCGGTGTGGCGCACGACGCAGCGCCGCGGCGGCTCCCAGACGACGATCGTCATCGGGTCGGTGATCCCGACGCGGCCCACGCCGGTGAACGCCGCGATGCTCGCGCCCTCGGCCCGGCCGCCGGTCGCGGAGGTGAGCAGCATCCACCGGTCGTGCTGCTCCCAGTCGGTGAGCACGTCCCACACCGCCTGTGCGGGCGCGTGGACCTCGGCGGTGACGACCAGCTCGGCCACCGGTCAGCCTTCGGGCGGCCGGGCCGGCTCGCTCGCTTGGTCGGTGGGCTGGATCGCGGTCGTGGGCTGGACCGGTCCGCGGGCTGGACCGGCTCTGCCGGCACTACCGGCACCGCGGTCCGTGGGGTTCTGCAGCTCGGCGATCCGGGCGTCCCGGTCCGCCAGCTCGGCGGTGAGCCGGTCCAGCACGTCGTCGACCTCGTCCATCCGGTAGCCGCGGAACGCGAGCGAGAACCGCAGCCGCTCCACCTCGGTCGGGCCGACCTCGTCCGGCGGCAGCACGCCGAGCGGGGCCCGGTCCGGATCCACGTCGGGCATCGCGGTCCCGCGGCCGGCGGCGACCACGGCCACCGCCCCCAGGACGGCCAGCACGGCGAGCAGCAGAACGATGGACACGGGAGGATGGTGCCACGCCAGCACCCGATCACGAGACAGGAGCCGCCGTGCGCGAGCCCGCGAGCCTCTCCCTGGGCCGGCGGACGTTCGGACCGGACGACCTGGTCGGTGATGGCCATCGTGAACCGGACACCGGACTCGTTCTTCGACCAGGGGGCCTTCACCGAGGACGCGGCCGCCCTGGCGGCGGTCGACCGCGCGGTGGACGAGGGGGCGCAGATCGTCGACCTCGGCGGCGTCAAGGCCGGGCCAGGACCGGCGGTCGACGCGCAGGAGGAGATCCGGCGTACGGCGGGTGTGGTGGCGGCGGTCCGCGCTCGCCACGGCGATCTGGTGATCAGCGTCGACACCTGGCGGGCGGAGGTCGCCCGAGCGGTCTGCGACGCGGGCGCCGACCTCATCAACGACGCGTGGGGCGGGCCCGACCCGGAGCTGCCCGCAGTGGCCGCGTCCTTCGGGGCCGGGCTCGTGTGCAGCCACGCCGGCGGCCTGCCGCCGCGGACCGACCCGCACCGCGTCGCCTACGACGACGTCGTCGCCGACGTGGTGGCGACCGTCACCACGCTCGCCGACCGGGCGGTCGCGGCGGGCGTGCGCCCGGACTCGATCCTGGTGGATGCGGCTCACGACTTCGGCAAGAACACCTACCACTCGCTGGAGGTCACCCGGCGGCTGGACGAGCTGGTCGCCACCGGGTGGCCGGTGCTGGTCGCCGTGTCGAACAAGAAGTTCCTCGGGGAGGTGTTCGACGCCGACAAGGACAACCGCCTGGAGGCGACCCTGGCCGCGACCGCGTGGTGCGCGCAGCTGGGCGGGCGGGTGTTCCGCGCCCACCAGGTGGCGGCGACCCGGCGGGTCCTGGACACGGTCGCCGCCATCCGCGGCACCGCGCCTCCGGCGGTCTCCCGCCGCGCGCTGGCCTGACCCGGGAGCGATCCACCCGAGGCGTCAGGGGGCCGTGGTCTCCACGGCCGCAGGACGTCGGTCCATGGCGCGCCAGGTGCGCCCGAGCGGGGCGAGTGTCGCCGCGAAGTAGACCGCGCCGCACGCAAAGAGCGCCGTCTCCAGGCCGACCGTGGCGATCAGCGCGCCGGCCACCAGCCCGCCGAGCGGGATGCCGCCGTAGCCGATGGCGGTCATCGCGGCGAGCACGCGGGCGCGCTTCGCGGCCGGGATGCGTTCCAGCTCGACGGCCGCGAGGATCGGGTTGAGCGCACCCGCGGCCAGCCCGCCGACCACCGCGACCGACACGACCACCGCCGAGCGGGGCGCCGAGTCCCATCGCCACGTACCGCGGCGCCCCGCACAGGAGGAAGCAGACGAGGAACGTGGTCCGCCGCGGCAACCGGGTACTGACGACCGCCATCAGCAGGGCGCCCACCGTGGCCCCGACCCCGAAAGCTCCCTGGACGACTCCGACGCCGAGCGCGCCGTGGTCCTGGTCGCGCGACCAGACGGGCAGCAGCACGCCCGTGAACCCCTGGTCGAGGAGGTTGGTCAGGAACAGCATCAGCGCGATGGCGAGCAGCAACCGGTCGTCCCGCAGGAAGCGCAACCCGGCTGCGACGCGCGCGCGGTACGGCGTGGCGTCCTCGTCGTCCGGGACACGAGCTCTGGCCGACCACCCCGACGGTCACGAGCACCGCAGCGATCAGGAACGTGCCGGCGTCGACCAGCAGCACGTTCGCCGCGCCGAACAACCCGATCAGCACCCCGGCGAGTGGCGCACCCACGAGCCCGGCCGCGCGGTTGACCCCGTCGTACAGGCCGCTGGCCCGTTCGAGGTCCATGCCCGCTCGCTCGGCCGCGGCCGGCAGCAGCACGTGCTTGGCGTTGTCACCAGGACCGCGCAGTGCGCCGGCCATCATGACCAGCACCAGCAGGCCGCCGAAGCTCAACGCGCCGGTCTGTGGCCTGAGTCGCGGGCGAGCCGGTCCCGCCCCCGGGCAGCGCCGCTGCGGTCGAGCACGCGCTCGACGGGCAGAGTAGCGCGTGGTCGGCCATGGGCACGGTCATCGGTCCTCCGATCGCTCGTGCGCGCCGGCCTCGTGCTTCTCGTTCGCCTCGACCACGAGACGGACGGCCTCGACCGGGTCGTCGGTCAGCTCGAACAGCGCCAGGTCCTTCTCGGCGATCTTTCCCTCGACGAGCACGCGGGTGCGCAGCCACTCGATCAGCCCGCCCCAGTAGTCGGTGCCCACCAGCACGACCGGGAACGACGTGACCTTGCGGGTCTGCACCAGGACCAGCGCCTCGAACAGCTCGTCGAACGTGCCGAAGCCACCCGGCAGCACGATGAAGCCCTGCGCGTACTTCACGAACATCGTCTTGCGGGCGAAGAAGTAGCGGAAGTTCACGCCGAGGTCGACCCAGTCGTTCATGCCCTGCTCGAACGGCAGCTCGATGCCGAGCCCGACCGAGACACCGTCGGCCTCGGACGCACCGCGGTTGGCTGCCTCCATGGCTCCGGGCCCGCCACCGGTGATCACCGCGTAGCCGGCCTTGACGAGCTCCCGGCCGATCTCCATCGCCATCTCGTACTCCGGGGACTCCCGGCGCGATCCGGGCCGAGCCGAACACACTCACGGCCCGGCCGAGCTCGGCGAGCGCACCGAAGCCCTCGACGAACTCCGACTGGATCCGCAGCACCCGCCACGGGTCGGCGTGCAGCCAGTCGGTCGGCCCGCGGGTGTCCAGCAGGCGCTGGTCGGTGGTGGTGGTCTCGACCTGGCCGCGGCGCAGCGTGATCGGTCCCTTGTGCTTCTCCGGCGGGTGCTCCTCGTCGCTGTGCTCGGGAGGGGCGTCTGGGGTCTCGGCGGCCATGGCGCAGAGGCTATCCCCGACCTGTCCGCTCAGCCGGCTCAGCCGGTCAGCCAGGTGCGCATGCGGTCCTCGCACTCCACGATCAGCGCGACGTCGACGTACTCCTCGCGGGTGTGCGCGACGTTCGGGTCGCCCGGCCCGTAGTTGACCGCCGGGATCCCCAGCGCCGAGAACCGCGCGACGTCGGTCCAGCCGAACTTCGGCAGCGGCTCCTTGCCGATGGCGGCGACGAAGGCGGCCGCGGCCGGCTGCGACAGCCCGGGCATCGCGCCGGGCGCAGCTGTCCGAGAGCGACACCTCGAAACCGTCGAACACCGCTCGTACGACGTCGTGCGCCTCGTCCTCGGACTTGCTCGGGGCGAACCGGTAGTTGATGGAGACGGTGCACTCGTCCGGGATCACGTTGCCGGCCACCCCGCCGGAGATGCCGACGGCGTTCATGCCCTCGCGATAGACCAGGCCGTCGATCTCCACCTCGGCGGCCTGGTAGGCGCGCAGCCGGTCGAGCACGGCACCAGCGGCGTGGATCGCGTTGGTGCCCGTCCAGGACCGGGCCGAGTGCGCGCGGCGGCCGCGCACCGTCACCTCCGCCTTCAGTGACCCCTGGCAGCCGCCCTCGACCGTCGCGTTGGTGGGCTCCATCAGCACCGCGAAGTCGGCGGCCAGCCAGTCGGGGTGGTTGCGGGACACCCGGAGCAGCCCGTTGCGGGCCGCCTCGACCTCCTCGCAGTCGTAGAAGACCCACGTGACGTCGCGGACGGGTTCGGGCACCGACGCGGCCAGCCGCAGGGCCACCGCGACGCCGCTCTTCATGTCCGTCGTACCGCAGCCGGAGATGCGGCCGCCGTCGACCCGGCACGGCAGGTTGTCGGCCACCGGCACGGTGTCGAGGTGTCCCGCGACGACGACCCGCTCGGACCGGCCGGCGTCGGTGAAGGCGAAGACGGCGTTGCCGTCGCGCTCGACCCGCAGGTGCGGCGACTCGCGCAGGGCTGCCTCGACCGCGTCGGCGATCGCATCCTCGTTGCCGCTGACCGACTCGATGTCGCAGATCGCAGCGGTGAGCGGGCCAGGGTCCATCGACAGGTCGAGCGCGGGCGCGGTCATGGGTCCAGACCCTACGGCGCCATGACACAGAACTCGTTGCCGGCGGGATCGGCCAGCACGTGCCAGTGCGATGTCGTCGTCCGGCTCGCGCAGCACCGTGGCGCCGTGCTGCACCAGGCCGGGTACGGCGTCGCTGGTGACGTCCCAGTGCACCCGGTTCTTCACGGTCTTCGGCTCGTCGACCCCGACGAACTTCATCACGTCGAAGGGCATCCCCGGCACGTCGACCCAGCGTCGAAGGCCCGTCCGGCGCCGCCAGGAGACGCCCGCCGAGGGCCTCCGCCCACCAGGTCGCATCGGTGACCGGGTCCGCGCTGTCCACGACCAGTGCTGAGGGGTCGTCGTCGCCGTCGAAGAGACAGAACTCGGCGCCCTCGGGATCGGTCAGCACGGTCCAGCTGACGTTGCCGTGCTGCACCGCCATGACGTCACGGGCGCCGGCGGCGAGCAGCTCGTCCTTCGAGCTGGCGCGTGAGGTCGAGGTGGACCCGGTTCTTGACCGACTTGGGCTCGGGAACGCGGTTGATCCACACGGTCTGCTCGGGCGTCGCCCCGCGCAGCACGGCGTTGCCGTCGCCCCAGAACGACGTCTCCAACGACAGCACCGGCGCCCAGAAGGCGGCGACCGTCGTCGTGTCGCGGCGTCCACGCAGAGATCCTGCCAGCGGGCGAGCGTCATGGGCAGCGACGCTACACAACGTCTGGCAGGGTGGCGGCATGGCAGATGCTGGCGCGCGCACCGGGTCCGGGACGGGCCTCGCGACGGTGCATGCCTCCGGCCAGGTGCTCGACGTGTGGTTCCCGCAGCCGGCTCTCGACGACGCGGCGTCGGCCCCGGACGGCGTCGACCTGGCCGCGCTCGCGACCGACGACCCGGACCGTCAGGTGCGCCGCGACGTGGTGCGCACCGTCATCGACCTCGACCAGCCACCTGCGGACGTGCCCGACGCCTACCTCCGGCTGCATCTGCTCTCGCATCGCCTGGTCCGTCCGCACGAGGTCAACCTGGACGGCATCTTCGGCGTGCTGCCCAACGTGGTCTGGACCAGTCGCGGGCCGTGCGCGGTCGAGGGCTTCGAGCTCACCCGCGCCCGGTTGCTGGCAGGCGGCCGGCTCACCGTCCTGGGCGTCGACAAGTTCCCCCGGATGACCGACTACGTCGTGCCGACCGGGGTGCGCATCGGCGACGCCGACCGGGTGCGTCTCGGGGCGCACCTCGCCGCGGGTACGACGGTGATGCACGAGGGGTTCGTCAACTACAACGCCGGGACGCTCGGCACGTCGATGGTCGAGGGACGCATCAGCGCCGGAGTCGTCGTGGGCAACGGCTCCGACATCGGCGGCGGCGCATCGATCATCGGCACGCTCTCGGGCGGCGGCACGACCGTGATCTCCATCGGCGAGGGCTGCCTGCTCGGAGCGAACTCCGGAATCGGGATCTCTCTGGGCGACGGGTGCGTTGTCGAAGCAGGGTGCTACGTCACGGCCGGCACCAAGGTCACGCTGCCCGACGGCTCGGTCGTCAAGGCTCGCGACCTCAGTGGGCAGTCCGGGATGCTCTACCGGCGCAACAGCATCACCGGGGCCGTCGAGGCGGTGCCGCGGACGGGCTCGTGGGGAGGGCTCAACGCGGCACTGCACGCCAACGACTGAGCGACGGGGACGGGAGCGGGGAGAGCCGATGCAGCTGACCCGGCGGGGACGGCTGACGGTCACCGTGTCGGTGGTCGTCCTGCTGCTCGCCGGCATCACGGCGTACGTCCTGACCCGGACGTCGGTCGGCACCGCGCTCGGCGTACCGGTGGCACCGCCGCCGTGCACGGTCACCGTCGACGGCGCGACGCGGGAGTGGTCGCGGGAGCAGGCGATGACGGCCACGACGGTGAGCGGGGTCGGACTGCGGATCGGTGCCTCGGTCAACGGCGTGGCCGCCGCCGTCGAGACGGCGCTCGCGAGCAACGCCGGATGACGCGATGGACCCCACGGCCGCGCGTGCGGTCTACCGGGCGCTGCCGGACCGGGCGACGCCGCGGCCGGACTCCGTGCGGCTGGCCAGGGCGCTGCTCGGCTACGAGGGACGGGCGCTGACCTGCACGGTGACCTCGCTCCGGCTCGGGGACGGCCCGCCGCGCGAGGATCCCGACCGGAGCGGTCTGACGCCGCGCGCGGAGACGGTGCGGGTCGCCATGCGCGAGGTCTTCGGCAAGCAGATCCTCGGCGGCTTCGAGCCCAAGGGCGTCGACAGCGGTCACATCGACGGCTCGGCGCACTACGAGGGGCGGGCCATCGACGTGTTCTTCCGGCCGGTCACCGCGGAGCACCAGCAGCGGGGCTGGGCCCAGGCGGCCTGGGCGGTGGCGCACGCCGAGCAGCTGTCGGTGGCCACGGTGATCTTCGACCGCTCCATCTGGTCGGCCCGTCGCTCGGTCTCCGGCTGGCGGGACTACGAGCATCCCGGCGGGCCGACGGACAACCCGATCCTGCTGCACGAGGACCACGTCCACGTCGACGTGGTCGAGGGCGGCTGACGTGCGGCCGGCCGTCCTCGGGGTGGTCGCGGCCGGTGCGGTGGCCGCGGTCGTCGCTCTCGGCTTCTCGGCCGCGGGAGACCAGCAGCTGACCGACGCCGGGTCGGCCCGGCCGACGGCCAGCCCGGTCAGCACGGTCACCGTGCCCTCGACGCCGTGCTGGCTCGGTGGCCCGGACGGCCTGGTGTTCCTCACGGTCGACCAGGCCAAGGACCTGACGACGGCCGCCGCGGCCGTCGTACGGCGCCAGATGTCGCGGGCGCGCTTCGCCGCCACCGTCGCGGTGAGCCTCGGTCAGTCCGCCGAGGTCGCCGACAGCGTCACCGCGACGCTGCTCGGCTCGGGTTCGGCGGAGCGGCTGAGCTGCCGGGTCTTCCGCGACTCGGTGGAGCCCGAGGACGAGGGCCCGTCGGGGCTCACCGCCCGCGCCGAGCGGGTGCGGAAGGCGTGGCGGGCCCGGTTCGGCCGGCTGCCCGACGGCGGCTTCGCGCGCGGTGGCATCACGACCGGTCACGTGGACAACAGCTCGCACTACGACGGCCGCGCCATCGATGTGTTCTTCCGGCCGGTCGGCAACGCGGCGCAGACCCGGCGCGGCTGGGTGTTCGCCCAGTGGGCCGCGGCGCACGCCGACGACTACGACGTGCTCTCGGTCATCTACTCCGACCGGATCTGGACGTCGTGGGCGTCCACGGCGGGCTGGCGCGACTACGTGCACCCGAGCGGCAACCGCACCAACCCGATCCTGCGCCACCTCGACCACGTGCACGTGGCGGTCGAGAGCGGCCGCCGGAACTTCGGCCGCTGTGAAGTCACCCCGCTGCGGCACCGGATTCTGACAGGCGTGAGGCGGGTGGCTGCGGCGTCGATCCGCTCGTCGGTCGCGGTGAGCGCGACCCGCACGTGCCGCGAGCCGGCCACGCCGTAGAACGACCCCGGCGCCACCAGGATCCCGAGGCCGGCCAGGCGGCGCACCGACTCCCAGCAGTCCTCGTCGCGGGTCGCCCAGAGGTAGAGCCCGGCCTGGGAGTCGTCGATGCGGAAGCCGGCCGCTCTCGAGTGCCGGCCGCAGCACGTCCCGGCGCCGCCGGTAGCGCTGCCGCTGCTCGGCGACATGCGCGTCGTCACCGAGCGCCGCGACCATCGCCGCCTGCACCGGCGCCGGCACGATCATGCCGGCGTGCCGGCGGACCTCGAGCAGCTCACGCACCAGCCCGACGTCGCCGGCGACCACGCCCGCGCGGTAGCCGGCCAGGTTGGACTGCTTGGACAGCGAGTAGACGGCGAGCAGCCCGTCGTGCGACCCGCCGGTCACGTCGGGGTGCAGCACCGACGCGGGCGCGCCCTCCCAGCCGAGCTCGGCGTAGCACTCGTCCGAGGCCACCACCGCGCCCCGCTCCCGCGCCCACGACACCACCTTGCGCAGGTGCTCGGGAGGCAGCACCCGCCCGGTGGGGTTGGACGGCGAGTTGAGCCACACCAGGCGCACCCGCTGCGGCCCGAGGGCGGTCAGCCCGTCGGCGGCGACCGGGGTGGCGCCGGCGAGGCGGGCGCCCACGTCGTACGTCGGGTAGGCGATCTCCGGCAGGACGACGACGTCGCCGGGACCGAGCCCCAGCAGCGTCGGGAGCCAGGCGACCAGCTCCTTGGACCCGATCGTCGGCAGGACGCCGGCCGGGTCGACGTCGGGCACGCCACGGCGACGGGCGAACCAGGCGGCCACCGCCTCGCGCAGCGCCGGCGGTGCCGGAGGTCAGGGGATAGCCCGGCGCGTCGGCGGCAGCCGTCAGGGCGGCCTGCACGAGCGCCGGCGTGGGGTCGACCGGCGTGCCGACCGACAGGTCGACGATGCCGTCGGCGTGCGCGCGGGCGAGCTCGTCGTACGGCGCCAGGGTGTCCCACGGGAACACCGGCAGGCGCCCGGACAGCGCAGACGCCCCTGCCACCGCCTCCGCGGGCACCTGGCTCAGTGGCTCTCCGGCTGTTCCTGCGGCGGCAGCGCCGCGATCAGGGGGTGGTCCTTGTCGATCTTGCCCATCTTGGAGGCACCGCCCGGCGAGCCCAGGTCGTCGAAGAACTCGACGTTGGCCTTGTAGTAGTCCTTCCACTGCTCGGGCGTGTCGTCCTCGTAGAAGATCGCCTCGACCGGGCACACCGGCTCGCAGGCGCCGCAGTCCACGCACTCGTCGGGGTGGATGTAGAGCATCCGCTTGCCCTCGTAGATGCAGTCGACGGGACACTCCTCGATGCACGCCTTGTCGATCAGGTCGACACACGGCTGCGCAATCACGTACGTCACGGTCGGCTTCCTCCGCTGATGGGTGGGTGGGGGAACACCAGCTCTTGCTCCCTAGTATCGCGCCCGGTGGCCAACCGCGAGTCAAGGGGGCGCAGATGCTCAGCCCGCGAGATGTCGGAGCCCGCGTGAGCGTCCGGCGCCGGGTGCCCGAGGGGCGGCTGACCGACGTCCTCGGCCACCTCCTGGACGTGACCGACGAGCACCTCGAGGTGCTCGGCCCCGGCGAGGTGCTGCGGCTGCCCCTGGCCGACGTGACCGCGGCCAAGGTGGTGCCGCCCGCCACGCCCCGACGCGGCTGGGAGGTCCCGTCGGTGAGCGCCGACGACATGCAGCGCATCTGCTGGGCCGGCTGGCCCGCGCGCGAGGTCGAGCGGCTCGGCGACTGGGCCCTGCGCGCGCACGGCGGCATCACCGGACGGGCCAACTCGGCGATGGCGGTGGGCGATCCCGGCACGCCCGTGCCCGACGCGCTGCGCTCGGTCGAGGCCTGGTACGCCGAGCGAGGGCTGCCGCCGCTGCTGCAGCTGCCGCTCGCCGACCCGGCCAACCAGGCGATGGCCGACGCCGGCTGGGCCGCGGCTGCACGTCACGGTGGTGCAGGTCGCACCCATCGCGCCGGTCCTCGCGCAGGCCCCGGAGCCGACGACGCGGGCGGTCGTCGAGCCGACGCCGTCGAGCGACTGGCTGTCCGTCATGCACGACCTCGACGAGGACGTCGACGGCCACGTCGCGATCCTGGCCGGACCGCCGGTGGTCGGCTTCGCGACCCTCTACCGCGGGTCCGACCCGCTGGCCATCGGCCGCGTCAGCGTCGAGGGCGAGTGGTGCGGCATCACCTCGGTGGACGTCGTGCCGGCAGCACGCCGGCGCGGGCTCGGCACCGAGGTGATGACCGCCCTGCTGGACTGGGCGCAGCAGCAGGGCGCCACGTCGTCGTACCTGCAGGTGCGCGCGGCGAACCCCGGGGCGCTCAAGCTGTACGACGCGCTGGGCTACGTCACCCATCACCCCTACGGCTACCGCGGTCCCAGTCCCAGGCAGTCCAGCTAGTCCGACGGAGTGTCCGTCGCGTCGAAGGACGGGCGGGCCGGCACGACAGCGCGGCGGAGCCGGCGGACGCGCCATCTCAGTGCGTAGCGGACCCGGCGGGTGGATCGGAGGGCTCCCCGGCGCACGCGCAGGCCGGGGACGGCCGGTTGCGGCTGGGCCGCGGCCTCGAGCTGGCCCTTCGTCAGCAGCGCTGCGAGGGGCTGGTCGGAGTTCCAGATGTCGCGGCGGTCCTTGCGCCGGCGCGCTGCGAGCTGACGCCGGTAGTCGAGGTGCAGCTTGACCACCTGGGCCACCGGCTTCACCGGAGCGCGGCCGCCGATGCCGGACAGCTCGTAGCCGAAGGACTCGAGCCGGCTGCCCGCGACGCGCTCCATCGTGGCGATCTCCCACGGCTCGAGCTCGTCGCGCCACGCCTCCACCGACTTGGTGTGGATGCCTTGCAGGATCTGCTTCTGGTGGCTCCAGGACTTCGGCGTCACCTCGGTCGCGATCAGCTCGGGCTGACACATCTCGGGATGGAAGTCCTCGCCGAGGAACGCGCAGACGGCGCGCATCTCGCGTTCGGCGTCGGCGATGAAGTCCTCGTAGCGCACCTCGAGGTAGCGCTGCTGGCCCGAGCTTGGCATCCCTGAGCGCACGCAGGCATCGATGGCTCGGATCCACATGCGCCATCGCCGCGGACGCCGTCGACGCTGCGGCGGAAAGGTCCATCTTGCGCCTTGATACGACGCGACGGCCGCGCGTCCGTCGCGGACGACATGGATGAACTGGGCGTCGGGGAAGAGATGGTCGAGCTCGTCCATGAAGCCGTAGTAGGCTGGGTCGCTTGTCACCCCAGCGTTCCTTGTCGAACTTCTGTGCGTAGGCCCGGAAGGGATGCCCAGCGCGGAGCCCAACGTCGGTCGCGCCGTCGACGATCTCGCGGGCGACCTTCTCGCGGATCCAGCTGCAGGTCAGTGGAACCCGCCGTCCTCGCGCTGCGGTGATCCAGTTCGGCAAGACGCTGGCGGTTCGCTTCCGCCGCTCCAGGTCCTTGAACTTCGCCCGCCGGCGGTAGGCCGGCATCAGGTACTGGTTCTCCGGCGGGAGCGCGATCCGCGGGTGGGCGTGCAGCATCACGCGGAAGAGCGTTGTGCCCGAGCGCGGGCACCCCACGACAAAGATCGGGCGATCCGACGACTGCATGGTCGGCTAGGACTCCTGGTCGGGGGCGGGGGACCGCAGGCGACGATATCTCACCATGATCGTCGTCTTCGCGACGCACGGCGCTGCGTCAGCCAGCCTGTCGCTGCGCACAGTCAGTCGTCCGGCGGGGGCGTGGGCGTCTGACTGGGCTTGGGTGTGGGCTTGTTCGGCCCCGACTGGCCGCAGATGATGCGCTGCTCCTGCTTGTAGACCGTGTGGAAGTTCTCACTGCTCACGCGCGTGCCGCCGCGGGAGAGCGTCCGGGTCACGTCGACGGTGAACCCCGGCACCCCGGGCTGCGGAACGCAGTCACCAGGGCTGTTGCCCGCGGGCTTCTTGTTGTAGACGGTCTGGAACGGATGGACGTTGTAGCGCGCCCGACTTCGAGCTCCCGACGGTGTAGATCTTCGTCCCCCACATCCGCACCGTCACCGAGCTGTTGGTGTAGCCCGTGGTGATGAAGATGCCGGTGTCGGTGTCGTTGCGGAACCGGAGATCCTTGACGCCCCACGCGACGGTCGCCTCGCGTCCCTCGGGGTAGCGGCTGATGTAGAAGCTGTGCGGGTGGTGCTCGACGTCCTCGAGCCCGGCGAAGAACATGGCGTTGAACGTCGTCGTCGCGAGCTGTGACACACCACCGCCGAAGTCGACCTGCAGCTTGCCACCGCTGATGACGTAGCCCTGGGCGAACCCTCGGGCACCGGTGCGCTCGCCGACCTCCTTGTTCATGCTGAACGTCTTGCCGGGCAACACCAACGTGTCGTCCATCAAGTCGGCTGCGCGGTGGATGTTGGTCAGCCGCGGCGGGAAGTCCGACGGGTAGAAGGTCGTGTACTCGCTGACCAGCTCGGTCACGCCGAGCGCCTTGGCCTGGGCAGTGCTCAGCTTGGGAGTGGCCTCGGTCAGCGACAGGGCAGCCGCGCGGGCGTCGCCGACCAGCGTCAGCGCCGGGAGCACAGCGACGCTGAGCTCGTCGGGGTCGACGGTGCTGCCGGGCTTCGCGGGCACGACCCGTGGGCGCCCCCCGGAGATGCGGAACGTCGCGTCCTTGGCCTTGCTCTCGAACGGCGCGAGCTCGTCGGCGAGGCTCTCCTTGAGCTTCGCGCCGTCGAGCACCGGCTCGAGCCGGTGCTCGGCGTTGGGCGTCATGACCAGGGCCGGCCCGATCAGGCTCGGCTCCAGCGTCACGCCCTTGCCGTCCACCGTCAGCTCGACCGGCCCGGACATCGCCGGCTCGGCGAACTCCTTGACCGCCCGCTGGACCTCCGCACTGCCGACCTTGGGGTCGACGAGCTCGGCGCTCAGCTCGACCGGGAGGTCCTCACTCAGGTAGGACTCGCCGATCTTGTCGACCGCGTCGCTCCGGTCGACCGTGCGGCCCTGCTGCGGCTCCACCGGCACCACCTGGTCGCCGTCGAAGCGAACGCCGCCTTCGACCGGCTTGCCGTCGATCTGCTGCGCCATCGCGCCGACGGCGGCCGAGAGCTTGCTCTGGTCCACGGTCACCGAGGGATCCATGTCCCCGGCGCCGAACAGCCCCGCGACCAGGGCGATGGGGTTCCAGCTGCGCTGGCCGGCCTCGTCAACGGTGGCGGCCGCGTCGAGCGCGAGCCCGGCCGCGACCGGGTCGATCTCGAGCTTCTCGTCACCGACCCGCACCGGGACAGCGGCCTTCGCCTCGTCGGCCAGCTCGCGGGTGAGCGTCGCCTCGGCCCGCTGGGGGGTCATCCCGCCGATGGGCACGCCCAGCACCGTCGTACCCCGCGGAACGCCGTCCCCGGCCGCGATGAAGGCCACCAGCCAGAGCAGCACGAGGCCGCCGAGCGCACCCGCGACGTAGCGCAGGGTGCGCCGGCGCGGGGCCGACAGCTGGGCGGGCTCGATCACGGGCAGCAGGAAACCTTGTCCGTCAAAAGCAGGGGGTACGCCGAGGCGCTCTGGCCGCCATGATACGGGACTTCGGGCCGGGCAGGCTCAGCGCAGCTCGCGGTAGGCGCCGCGGTAGTAGACCAGCGGGGGTTCCTCCAGGTCGCTGGTCTCGACCTCGAGCACGCTCCCCACGACGATGTCGTGGTCGCCGCCGTCGTAGATCCCCGTGGTCACGCACTGCAACCAGGCCAGTGAGGTGTCGAGCAGGGCGGCGCCGCTCGCGGTGCCCCGGCGGTGCGGAAAGCGGTCCAGCTGGCCGCCGAGCGGGCGACCACGGGTGGCGAACCACTCGGCCGCCCGGCGGCCGGACGCGGACAGCACCGACACGGCCCACTTTCCGGAGTCGAGGACGGCGTCGTGGAACCTGGCGTCCTTCTCGACGCACACGAGCACGAGGACCGGATCCAGCGAGACGGACGTGACGGCACTCGCCGTCATGGCGTGGTCGATGCCGTCGCTGCAGGTCGTCACGACCGTCACGCCCGTGGTGAAGCGGCCGACGGCCCGACGGAACGCGTCGGTGTCGACCCGGTCGGGCTGCGCGGCGGCGCCCGAGGGGAGCTCGCCGGAGGCGGGAACGGACATCACAACGACCCTACCCGCGGGTAAGGAGCGACAAGTCAGGCAGTGGTGGCGCCGTGCACGCTGGCGAGCCGGGCGTTGTTGATGACGATCGCGGCAGGCTGCTCCACCAGCCGCAGGGTGTTCAACGACGCTTCCCCGAACGCGTTCTTCGTCGCGCTGGACAGGGCCAGGCAGCCGACGATGCGGCCACCCGCGCGCAGCGGCATCGACAGGAACGTCGCCATCCGCCCCTCGTCGTCGGAGCCGAGCAAGCCGTGCTCGTCGGCGATCCGCGGCACCAGGTCGTTCACCATCACCGGCGTGCCGGTCACCTGGGTCGCCGCGTCGGCGATCGCCCCGAAGAACTCGCTGTACTGCAGCTGCGAGGTCTCGCGGGCGACGGTCAGGTAGGTGAGCCGGTCGTCGAGCATGCAGACGCCGGCCAGGTCGTAGTCGACGATGCCGCTGAGGACGGCCAGGACCGCGGCAACCGTCTCCTCGAAGCCGTGCACGTCGGCGGCGATGGAGGTCACCTCGGCCGACACCGACGCCTCGAACAGCTTGCGGTCGAGCAGCTCGGACACCCGGGCCAGGACCTCGTCGTCCGGAAGCTCGACCGGGTCCGGGCGCAACGGCGGCCGGCCGCCGCGCTTCTCGTCGGCGGACCGCAGCACCGCCTGGACCGCCTCGATCAGCTCGGGGGCCTCGAAGTCCTTGGTGAGAAAGCGGTCCGCGCCGGTCTGCTTGCCCCAGTAGCGGTCGGACTTCGCGTCCAACGAGGTGAGGATCACGATCGGGATCTCCGCGGTCTGCCAGTCGTCCTTGAGCAGCCGGGCCGCGACGTAGCCGGACAGGCGCGGCATCTGGACGTCCAGGATCACCGCGTCGGGCTGGCTGCGGAAGACGCCCTGGATGGCCTCGACGCCGTCCTCGGCGAGCACGACGGTGTAGCCCTCCTTCTCCAGGACGGAGGACACGATGCGGCGCAGCGTCGGACTGTCGTCCGCGATCAGAACGGTGGGCATCGGCAGACCTCGTCTTCGCTGCGGCGTGCGCGTATCAACGGCCGACGAGACGTCGGACCGTATCGATGAGTTCGGCTTGGTCGAACTCACTCTTGAGCAGGTAGGCGCTGGCACCCGCATCCAGGCCGGCGCGCTGGTCGGCCTTGTCGCCGCGTGAGGTCATGATCACCACGGGCACGTTCTCCCAGCCGCGGGTGCGGCGGATCTCCCGCGTGAGCGAGAAGCCGTCCATCCCGGGCATCTCCACGTCGGAGAGCACCAGGTCGACGGGCACACCGGTCAGCCGGGATGCCCCGTCCAGCCCGTCCACCGCGGTCGTCACGTCGTACCCCGCGCCCTCGAGGATGACCCGCTGGAGCTCGCGGACGCCGATCGAGTCCTCGACCACGAGGACGCGCGGGCGGTCGCTGACGCGCTGTGCCGGGAGCGGGGTGAGGCCGGTACGACGGGCCGAGGGCACCGCGACCGGTCCGGACCCGCTGGCGAGCTGCCGCACGGCGAGCTCGCGGATGTCCAGGACCAGCACCACGCTGCCGTCACCGTCGATCGTCGCGCCGGCCACGGTGGGCAGCCGGCCGATGAAGCCGCCGAGCTCCTTCACGACCAGCTCCAGCTCGCCCTCGAGCTCGTCGACGGCAAGCCCGAGCATCTCCCCGGAGGCGCTGAAGCTGACGATGATCGCTGCGCGCGGGTCACGCTCGCCGGGCACCTCCAGCACCACGCCGAGGTCCACCAGCGGGAACGTGTTCCCGTGCCGGACCAGCACGGGGACGCCGGCCAGCTCGTGCCGCTCGGCACCGGCCAGGCCGATGGTCTCCACCACACCGGCGACCGGCACGGCGTACCGCTCGGACCCGACCCGCGCGACCAGGCACCGCAGGACGCCGAGCGTCACGGGCAGCGTGATCACGAACCGGGTGCCCACGCCCGGCTCCGACTGGACCTCGATGGCCCCGCTGAGGTCGCCCACGACGGTGCGTACGACGTCGAGGCCCACGCCGCGGCCGGAGGTCTGGGTGATCTCGGACCGGGTCGAGAAGCCGGGCGCGAAGATGGTCTGCAGCAGAGCGGGCCCGACGAGGGTCGTGTCTGCGGGCACCAGGCCGCGGGCGATGGCGGCCGTGCGCAGGGCATCCTCGTCGACGCCGTTCCCGTCGTCGGCGACCTCGATGACCACGGTGGAGCCCGCGGCCCGGGCCGAGACGGTGACCGTCGCCTGGCCGGGCTTGCCGAGGGCGACCCGCTGGGCGGGCGTCTCGCAGCCGTGGTCGACGGCGTTGGTGACCAGGTGGCGCAGCGAGTCGGCGACGGTGTCCAGCACGCGGGTGTCCAGCTCGACGTCCTGGCCGGTCAGGATGAGGCGGACGTCCTTGGCGTCGGGACCGGTCCCGGCGAGCTCGCGGACGAGCTGCGGGAAGCCGGCGACCACGCGGCGTACCGGGACCATCGCGAGGCCCATGGCCCCGTCGCGCACCGACCCGAGCCGGCCCTGCGCGTCCTCGCCGCGGCTGGCGAGCTCGCGGGTGGCGGCCACGAGCTGGTCGCCGAGGGCGACGAGGGCGTGCACCGCCTCCGCGGCGGTGTGCGGCAGCGGGAAGCCCGCGGCCTCGGCCTTGGTGGCGGCCTCGCGCAGCTCGCGCGACCACTTCAGCTGGCTCGCCGCCAGCGTCGACAGGTCCCGGCCGTGGCGGGCCAGCCGGCGGATCTCCAGCTCGGCCTCACCGACCACGTTGAGCAGGTCGTGCACGCGCCGGGTGGGCACCCGGATGGAGTCGCCGCTGCGCGGACGCAGGCCGTCTCCGTCGGTCTCCTCGTCGACCCCCGCCAGCTTGGGGACCACGACCGGGGACTGACCGGCACACGCGGCCTCCAGGGCCGTGACGATCGCCGCCAGGTCCTCGGGGCCGACCGGGCGGTCTGCGCCCGGCATCGCCCGGGAGATGCCCTCGGCGGCGACGAGGAGCACGTCGACGAGGTCCTTGCGCGCGGGCATCCGCCCGTCGCGCAACGCGCCGAGCAGGTCCTCGGCGAGGTGAGCCACCTCGACGACGGAGTCCAGGCCGAGCATCCGGGCCGACCCCTTGACGGTGTGCGCGTCCCGGAACAGGCTCGCGACGAGCTGCTTGGGGGACGCGGCGTTCTCGAGCCGGAGCAGCCCCTCGCACAGCGAGGCCAGCCGGTCGTCGACCTCAGCCCGGAACGTCGCTACCAGCTCGGGGTCGTCGGCCCACTCGTTCACAGCGAGACCCGGGGACGCCCGGCCATCAGCTGACCCGGAACTGCTCGATGGAGGAGCGCAGCTCGGCGGCCAGGACGTTGAGCTGCGCAGCTGCGGCTGCGGCCTGCTTGGAGCCGACGGCGTACTGGCGCGAGACGTCCGAGACCTGGGTCATCGCCGAGACGACCTGGTCCGAGGCGGACCGCTGCTGCTGGGTGGCGATGGAGATCTCCTTCGCGGCCGTGGTCGTCTCGTCGACCATGCCGGAGATCCGCTCGAGGGCGTCGACCACGTCGCGCGCGAGTGCGGCCCCGCTCTGGACCTCCTTGGCGCCCTGCTCGCTGGCCAGGATGGTGGCGTTCGTCTCGGCCTGGATCTCGGCGACGATCGCCTGGATCTGGCCGGTGGACTCCTGCGCCCGCTCGGCGAGCTTGCGCACCTCCGACGCGACGACGGCGAAGCCACGGCCGTGCTCGCCGGCCCGCGCGGCCTCGATGGCCGCGTTGAGGGCCAGCAGGTTGGTCTGGTCGGCCAGGTCGTCGATGACCTCGAGGATGCGGCCGATCTCGTGGCCCTTCTCCCCCAGGGACAGGGCGCGGGTGGCGATCGAGTTGACCCGGTCGGCGATGGCGTCCATCGCGGTCACCGAGGTGGCCACGGCGGTCCGCCCGTCCTCGGCGTGGCGCAGCGTCTCGGCGGCATAGCGCGCGACGGACTCGGCGGTGTCGGCGATCTGCGCGGCCGTTGCCGCGAGCTCCTCGATCGTCGAGGTGGTCTCGGCGACGGCGGAGGACTGCTGGGTCGCGCTGGCCGCGTGCTCCTCGGCGGTCGCGAGCAGGTCTCCCGCGCTGGCGGTGATCTGCTCACCGCCGGACCGGATCTGCTCGACGAGCAGCCGGAGGTTGGTCAGGGTGTTGCTGAAGGACTCCGTCAGCGCGGCGACCGAGCCGTTGTCACCGTCGGTGCGCACGCGGACGGCGAGGTCGCCCTCGGCGGCCTGGGCCAGCACACCCGAGAGCGCGTCGACCCGCTCACTGAGCTCGTCGCGCTCGCTCTGGGCGGCCCGACGCTCCTCCCACACGAACGCGCACAGCATGCCGACGAACCAGGTGATGGACGGGCCGGAGGGCAGCACGAGCACGAGGGCGCCGAGGTTCTCCTTGACCAGGTCGCCGGTGACGGCGAACGCGATCACCACGCCGACGGAGGCGAGCACACCGACGGCAAGTGCGTGCAGCCGGGGCATCGACACGGCAGCGATCAGCAGCGGTGCGACGAACAGGATCCAGAACGGCCGGTCCAGCCCGCCGGTCGTCGCGACCAGGCCGGACACCCAGACCAGGTTCGCCAGGATGAGAGCGCCCCGGTAGCGCTCGATCTGCTGGGCGGTGAGCACCCGGTCGCCGATGAGCGTGAGCGCACCCAGCCCGGCGGCACTGATGAGTCCGAACGTCAGCCAGGCGGCCGCGGCAAGCGCGGAGAACGTTGCGCCGCCGGCCTTCTCGAGGATGACCGCAACCCCCGCGCCCACGGCGCTGACCGCGATGGTCACCGCCGATGCGCGGTTGAGCTTCTTCCAGAACTCCACCAGGGTCCTCCCAGCCGGATGCCGCGCGCCACCCGGCACAAAGGGGGCGCATTGGTGGCATCGACCTAAGGCCTGCCCGGCTGTAGGCGGCGGAGCGGGTTAGTGCGCCTCAGCCACCGTGGCGGCGGCGGTCGACCTGCTCGCGCAGGGCGAGCAGCGCGTGCACGTCCAGGACGGCGATCGGGCCCTGCGCGTCCGAGACCTGCCCGGAGACGATCCGGGCCGCGCCCACGGGCAGGGTCGCCGGCGGCGGATCGGCGGCCAGCACGGACACGTCGTACACGCCGGGGACGGCCTCGGCGACGAGGCCGGCGGTGAGGGCCTCGGCCTGGACGACGACCAGCCGCGCGCTGGACGCGAGGGGCAGCAGCGGTGCGCCGAGCAGCGGCCGGACGTCGATCACGGGCAGCATGCGGCCCCGCCAGTTGGCGACGCCGACCAGGAAGGACGGCGAGCCGGGGATCCGGGTGACCGGCGGCAGGGCGATCACCTCGGCGACGTCGGTCATGCTCACCGTGTAGCGCGAGGAGCCCGAGCCGCAGCAGGATCCCCCCGGCGGGCTCGGCGTCGGAGAAGCCGGTCGTGACGTACCCGAGGTCGCCGGAGAGGCTCCCGGCGGCGGCGGGCTCGGCATCGACGAGCTTGCTGTCCACGGTCGAGTCATCGGTCGGGCGGGGACGGGCCTGTAGACGCGTAGGGCCAGGACACGGCCGCTCCTGCCACCAGCGTCCCGCCCAGCAGCCAGGCGTAGCCGAGCAGCGTGCCCGGCACGACGAGGTCACCCTCGGGACGGCGCGTCGAGAGCAGGAAGACGATGCCCACCCAGCCCAGCGCGGCACAGGCGGCCGGTCCCCTGCTCCTGGTGGCCAGCCCGGCGGTCGCGCAGACCGCGAGGGTCAGCACGAGGCCCGCGAGCAGCCCGACCGGCACGCCGTACGCCGTGATGGCGTGCGCGAACGAGCCGATCAGCCCGACGGCGAGCCCCCCGAGCGCCGCGACCGCGCCGGCGAGCACGCGGCGGCGGGGCATGCCGCCAGGCTAGGGGCCGGTCGCTCGAGCGCTAGGCCAGCCGGTTGCTGCTGTCGCGCAGGTCGAGCGACCTCGGTGGCCGGTCCGGCGTCGCGGGCCGCCTCGAGGACCTCGGTGATCTCGCTGCCGATCAGCTCGTGGCGGTCCAGCAGCGCGTCGCGAAGCGCCGCGACCAGGTGCTGGTTGGCCTCCAGCAGCCCCCGCACGAACACCTTCTGGCGTCTGCAGGAGCTCCTCGACCCGCGAGCGCCCCTCCGTGTCACCGAGCACCCGGCCGACGATGTTCGTGTCGGAGAAGGCGCTGTTCTGGATGGCCGCGTAGGACACCAGGGTGTCGACCATGCCGCAGGACCCGATCATCTCGGCCGCGACGTTGGTCGCGTAGAGCAGGTCGCCGCTGGGGCCGGTCGACACGTCGCCGAAGAAGATCTCCTCGGCGCACTGGCCGCCCATGGCGATCTGGATGAGCGCGGTCATCTCCGCCCGCGAGCGGGTGTAGACGTCGTCGCGGTCGCCGTGGGCGAGCATCCCGAGCGCCTCCCGGCGCTTGATGATGGTGAGCACCTCGAGGCGGCGCTGCGGGGCGACCAGCCAGGCCACCGTCGCGTGCCCCGCCTCGTGGGTGGCGATCAGCCGCTTCTCGTGCACGGTGTAGGCGACCGGCTGGCCCATGCCGATCTCCTCGACCAGCCGGGCCTTCTCGACGTCCGGCCAGCTCATGGCCCGCTTCTCCCGCCGTACGGCGTTGACCAGCGCCTCGTCGAAGAGGTGCTCGATCATCACCGGCGTGTAGCCCTGCGTGACGCCGGCCAGGGCGTCGCGCTTCTCCTCGTCGTCGAGCTCGGCGTCGTGCGCCTTGCTGGACGAGGAAGTGGTCGATCAGCGTCCGCCGGGCGTCCTTCGCCGGCAGCTCGAAGGTGAGGCGGCGGTCGAAGCGGCCCGGCCGGAGCAGGGCCGGGTCGAGGTTGTCGGCCCGGTTGGTCGCGGCGATCAGGAGCAGGTTGGTCGACGGCGGCTGGGGCCGCTTGAACTGACGGTGCGCAGGCAGGTAGAGGTTGACCCGGTCCACCAGCTTGCTCTGGAACTTCTGCATGCCGGTCGGCTCGTCGAAGGACTGCATCTGCACGAGCAGCTCGTTGACGACGCCGCCGACGCCCTCGGACGTGATCGACCGGTTCTGCACCGAGGTCGCGGCCCAGGACGCGCCGGCGAACGCCGACGGGAGCCCGGTCATCCCGCCGCAGTCCATCGACGTCATGCGGGCGGCCTCAGGCATCGTCGTCGCGTTGACCCCACCGCGGGCCATCGCGATCGCGTCGATCTCCTCGATGAAGCCGATGGCGCCACCTTCCTGGCGAGCCGCCTTGCGCAGCGCCTTGAAGTAGGAGCGGATCTTGCGCGCGGTGGCGCCGTAGTACATCGACTGGAAGGACGTGGCCGAGACGAAGAGGAACGGCACACCGGCTTCCCGGGCCATCGCCTTGGCCAGGTAGGTCTTGCCGGTTCCGGGTGCTCCCTCGAACAGCAGGCCGCGACGAGGCGTGCCACCCATCTCGGTGCGGAACGTCTTGTGCGCGAGGAAGAGGTTGAGCGAGCGGATCACGTCTTCCTTGACGCCGTCGATGCCCTTGACGTCGGCGAGCCGGACGTCGATCTGCTCCGGGCGGTAGAGCATGTGCGGGGACCGGCCGGCGCCGAAGGTGGTGCCGAACAGCAGGGCTCCGAGCAGCACGAAGAAGAGGATCGGCGTGACGATCAGCCAGTCGATGTGCGGCATCTGCAGGAAGTTGATCGGGTTGCCGTCGAGGATCCGCCACCAGAGGAAGGCGGTGGGGATCCCGACGAAGATGACGATGTTGATCAGCCGCCGGCGGCGCTGTCGCTCACGGCTCGCACCGACGTCCGCCGAGGCGGCACGCAACGGGAGGTCGAGCTCCGCGGGCGGCAGGACCGGCTCTTTCGTCTGCTGGCTCAAGGCGAACCCCTCGTGACTGGTGGCTACCCCGGCCACCGGAGGGGTCGCCGACCCCGTCACCCGTTCGGGCTATTACCCGAGCGGTGCGCGGTGCCGATCCCCCATCAGGCGGACGAGCATCTGCACGGGAGTCTCACCAACCGTGGACGCTTGCACCATGCCAGCGCCGGTATTCACCCGGATGCGACAGTTGCGTCACCCATTCGGCCTAGTCCCCCACGAGCCCGGCCGCGCCTCAGCGGCCACCGGGAACCGGCTCGGTGTGTGCCGTCCGCAGCTCCGCCGGCAGCCCGCCCGACGGGATGCGTTCGGGCGCGTTCTGGGTGTTGACCCCGCAGGCCCCCAGCAGCGGTACGACGAGTGCCACCGCCGCCAGGACGCGCACCGCGGACCGTCGCGCGCTCATCCGCGGTCCCCGAGAATCTCCGGGACCGCCAGTGACCTGCTCACCGGCAGCTCGACCACGAAGCGCGCCCCGCCGCCGGCGGCGTCCTCGATCGTGACCTGTCCCCCGTGCAGCCGCACGTGCTCCACGACGAGCGACAACCCGAGCCCGACACCTCCGGTGTCGGAGACCCCGGGCCCACGCGGGGCGCGGGCGAACCGCTCGAAGATCTGCTCCCGCTGGTCGGGCGGGACTCCGGGGCCGTTGTCCTCGACGCAGATCCGGACCCTGTCGACGAGTGCCCCGCCGTCGCTGCTCGACGGCTCGACGAGAACGCGGCGCACCCCGCCGCCGTGACCGTTGGCGTTCTCCACCAGGTTGACGATGACGCGCTCGAGCCGCCGCTTGTCCAGCCGGGACATCAGCGCCTCCGCGCCCGGAGCCACCTCCGTCACGACCCGGCCGGCGGAGCGGTCGGCCGCCCGGGCGACCAGGTCGGCGACCCTGACCAGCTCGAGGTCGAGTCGCGCATTGCCGGTGTCCACCCGGGAGATCTCGAGGAGGTCCTCCACCATCCGGGCGAACCGCTGCACGTCCTCGGCGAGCAGGTCCAGCGCCTGCTGGCTGCTCGGGTCGAGCTGGGCCCGCCGGCTGCGCATCACCTCGATGGCGTTGACCATGGTGGTCAGCGGCGACCGCAGCTCATGGCTGACGTTCGCCGCGAAGCGCCCGTCGCGCTCCACGCGCGCCTGCAGTGCCCGGGCGGTGTTGTTGAACGACTCCGCCAGACCGCGCAGGTCGGGGTCGTCGCCCGCATGCAGCCGGGCCCGGAGGTCGCCGGCCGCGATCGCGGCAGCAGCCGTGTTGACCGCGGCGAGAGGTCGCAACGCCCGGCGGCTGGCCCAGAGCCCCAGCGCGAGACCCATCAGCATCGTCACCGTGCCGGTGCCCAGCAGGGTGACGCCGAGGGTCCGCAGCGTGCTGTCCAGCTCGGCCAGGCTGAAGATCTCGACGTAGGCGCTGCCCTGTGTCTTCGGCAGCGGCAGGGCCATGACGAGCTCCGGGCCGTCGGGGGTCTTGACCCGTTGCCGGACCGCCCGGCCGGCGGCCAGGTCGTCCAGCAGCGGCTGCGGCAGCGACTCGACGCCGGCGGGGTAGAGGTCGTCGTACCAGCGCCCGTTGTGGAAGACGATCGGGCTGGAGTCGGCGCCGGAGGCGTCGTCGAGCCGCTCGAGCATGTCCGGGATCGCGGGTCTGCGCGTCAGCAGGACGTCCTGCACGGAACGCGCGTTGAAGGTCGCCTGACGCATCGCCGCGGACTCGCGCTGGTTGACCAGGTAGTTGGAGGCGAAGGCAAAGGTCGCCACCGCCAGCACGAGAGAGACGAGCAGGGCACCGAGGCCGAAGGCCAACGCAACCCGCGCTCGCAGGCCGAGTCGTTCCGGCCAGTGCCGCAGTGTCATTGCGGTCCCCGCGGTCACGGTCGCACCGCACTCTCACGGGCTGAGCTTGTAGCCCAACCCGCGCACGGTCAGGACGTGCTGGGGGTTCGCCGGGTCGTGCTCGACCTTGGTTCGCAGCCGACGGACGTGTACGTCGACGAGGCGGCTGTCACCGAAGTAGCCGTAGCCCCACACCCGCTCGAGCAGGTCCTCGCGGCTGAGCACGCGACCGACCTGGGAGGCGAGCTCGGCGAGCAGGCGCAGCTCGGTCTTGGTCAGGGTCAACGGCTCACCGCAGCGCAGCACGACGCCCTCGTCGGGGCGGATGTCCAGGTCGCCGACCTGGGTGTGCGTGTGCCCGTCGCTGCCGCTGCGGCTCCGGCGCAGCAGGGCGCGGATCCGGGCCGAGAGCTCCTTGGCGACCAGCGGCTTGGTGATGTAGTCGTCGGCCCCGGCCTCGAGGCCCGCGACGATGTCATGGCTGTCGGAGCGCGCCGACACCATGATCACCGGGATGTCGGACGTGCGGCGCAGCGTGCGGCAGACCTCGAAACCGTCGGCGCCGGGCAGCATCAGGTCGAGCAGGACGACATCTGCCGGCTTCTCGGCGAGCTGGGCCAGGGCATCCTCGCCGCTGGCGGCCTCGCTCACCTCGTAGCCCTCGTCGATGAGGGCGAGGCGCAGCATGTGGCGGATGCGCGCGTCGTCCTCGACGAGAAGCACGCGACGGGTCACGTCGGCCATCATGCCCGCCGCGGAGCGATCATGCGACGAGCGGGGTCACGCCGTGGCCACGACTTGCCGCTCCTCGGAGAAGTGGCAGGCGTCCGGGTGGGCGGCCGCGCGTGGCTTGAGCTCAGGGTCGTCGGTGGCGCAGATCTCCTGCGCCTTCCAGCACCGCGTGCGGAAGCGGCACCCCGACGGCGGGTTGGCCGGGCTGGGCACGTCGCCTTCGAGCACGATGCGCTCGCCGGCGTCGCGAAGCGCCGGGTCCGGCGAGGGCACCGCGGACAGCAGCGCCTGCGTGTAGGGGTGGCAGCTGCGCTCGTAGACCTCGGCCTGGTCGCCTTCCTCCACGATCCGGCCGAGATACATCACCGCGACCCGGTCCGAGATGTGCCGCACGACGGACAGGTCGTGAGCGATGAACAGGTAGGCCAGCCCGAACTCGTCCTGGAGGCTCTCCAGCAGGTTGACCACCTGGGCCTGCACCGACACGTCGAGTGCGGAGACGGGCTCGTCGCAGACGATGATCTCCGGTCGCAGCGCGAGGCCGCGGGCGATGCCGATGCGCTGGCGCTGGCCGCCGGAGAACTGGTGCGGGTAGCGGCTGAGGTGGTCGGGGTCCAGGCCGACGACCTCGAGCAGCTCCTGCACCTTCTGCCGCCGGCTGCCCTTGGGCGCGACATCCTTGTGGATCTCGAACGGCTCGCCGACGATGTCTCCGACGGTCATCCGCGGGTTCAACGACGAGTAGGGGTCCTGCAGGACGATCTGGATGTCGCGGCGCAGCTGCCGGAGCCGCTTCGCGTCCATCGCGAAGATGTCCTCGCCCTTGAAGAAGGCCTGGCCGGACGTCGGCTCCTCCAGCCGCATCAAGAGCTTGGCGAGGGTGGACTTGCCGCAGCCGGACTCGCCCACCAGCCCGAGCGTCTCGCCACGGTTCAGGTCGAAGCTGACGCCGTCGACGGCCTGCACGTGCCCGATGACCTTCTTGAAGATGATGCCCTGGGTGAGCGGGAAGTGCTTGACCAGGTCGCGCACCTGAAGCAGCGGCTCAGCCATTGAGCACCTCCTCGTAGTAGTGGCATGCGCTCTTGCGGCCGCCCCCGATGTCGTAGAGCGGCGGGACGTCCTGGGAGCACCGCTCCCGGGCCCGCGGGCAGCGGGGGTGGAACGAACAGCCGCTGGGGATCTTCTTGAGGTTCGGCGGCGACCCGCCGATCGGCTCCAGGGCCTTGCCCTTCTGGTCCAGCCGCGGGATCGACGCGATCAGGCCCTCGGTGTAGGGGTGCCCCGGCTTGCGGTAGAGGTCGTCGATGTTCGCCGTCTCCACGATCTTCCCGGCGTACATCACCGCGATCCGGTCGGCGACCTGGGCGACGACACCGAGGTCGTGGGTGATGAGGATCAGCCCCATGCCGGTGCTCTCCTGGAGCTCGTCCAGCAGGCCCATGATCTGGGCCTGCACGGTCACGTCCAGCGCGGTGGTCGGCTCGTCCGCGATCAGCACGTCGGGGTCCAGCGCCAGCGCCATCGCGATCATCACGCGCTGGCGCATGCCGCCGGAGAACTGGTGCGGGAAGTCCCACACCCGCTCCTTGGCCGAGGGGATGTGGACCCGGTCCATCAGCTCGATGGCCCGCTGGCGGGCCTCGCTCTTGCTGGCGCCCCGGTGCACCCGGAACATCTCCGCGATCTGCCAGCCCACCGGGAAGACCGGGTTCAGCGAGGACAGGGCGTCCTGGAAGATCATCGCGGTTCGCTCGCCGCGGATCCGCCGCCGTTCCTCGTTCGGCATGGTGAGCAGGTCCTGGCCCTCGAACCGGATCTCGCCCGAGGTGATGAAGCCGGGTGGGGTGTCGAGGATGCCCATGACCGCCTGGGCGCTCACGCTCTTGCCCGAGCCGGACTCGCCGAGGATCGCCAGCGTCTCGCCGCGGTCCAGCGTGTAGCTGATGCCGTTGACGGCGTTGACGACGCCATCGCGGGTGCGGAACTCCACGCTGAGGTTGTCCACCTCGAGCAGCCGCTTCGGCCGGGAGTCGTCGCGACCCCCGGCCGGACGCGCGTCTGTCTGGTTGCGTCGTCATGTCACCGCAACTTCGGGTCGAGGGCGTCGCGGAGCGCATCGCCCAGCAGGATGAAGCTGAGCACTGTCGTGCTCAGGAACACACCGGGGAAGAACAGCAGGTGCGGCGACGTGAGGATCTGTCGCTGGGCGTCGCTGATCATCAGCCCCCACGAGATCGCCGGCAGCTGGAGCCCGACGCCGAGGAACGACAACGTGGCCTCGGTGGCGATGATGATGCCGATGCTGATGGTCGCGTAGACGATCATCGGCGCCATCGAGTTGGGCAGGATGTGCCGGCTGACCAGCCGGAAGTCGGACGCCCCCAGGGCCTTCGCGGCCTTGACGTAGTCCATGTCGCGCACTCCCAGCACCGACGATCGCATCAGTCTGGTCATCGTGGTCCACCCCAGGAGGATGAGCACCATCGACACCGTGAACAGGTTGCGGGTGCTGACCACCGACAGGAACACGATGGCGCCGAGCACGAACGGCAGCCCGAAGACGATGTCCGTGAACCGCGCGATGAGCGTGTCGAGGGTGCCGCCGTAGTAGCCCGCCAGCGAGCCGAGGACGACGGCGATGAGGACGGACGAGAACGTCACGGCGACGCCGATCGTCATCGAGACGCGGGCGCCGTAGATGACCCGCGTGTAGTAGTCGCAGCCCAGGATGTCGAAGCCGAACCAGTGCTCCGCGCTGGGCCGGTCGAGGCTGTTGGCCAGGTCGCAGTTGTAGGGGTCCTGGCTGGCGAACAGCTGGGGGAAGGCCGCCATCACGGCGAAGAGCGCGATCAGCGCCGCCGAGATGATGAACAGCGGGTTGTGCCGCAGCTCGCGCCAGGCGTCCGCCCACAGGCTGCTGCGCCGGCCGCCGCCGCCGAGCTCAGCCCCTACCTGCGCCTCAGCCTGGATGCCCTCAGCGCCGGTACCGGAGTCGGTGCCACCGCCGCTCGCCATGGTCGACGCGGTGGGATCACTCATAGCGGATCCTCGGGTCCAGGACGCCGTAGAGCACGTCGACGATCAGGTTGGCGACGATGAAGATCAGCACGAGCGCGGTCGTGATGCCGACCACCACGGGGCCTTCCTGGGCGCGGATCGAGATGGAACACCTGCTGGCCGATGCCCGGGATGTTGAAGATGCCCTCGGTCACGATGGCCCCGCCCATCAGCGCTCCCGAGGTCGATGCCGAGGTAGGTGACCACCGGGATCAGCGAGTTGCGCAGCGCGTGCCGGCCGACCACCCGCTTTCGTGGCAGTCCCTTGGCCATCGCCGTGCGGATGTAGTCGGAGCGCAGGTTCTCCACCAGGCTGGTGCGGGTCAGCCGGGCGACGTAGGCCAGCGAGAGCGCTGCCAGCACCATGGCCGGCAACAGGTAGCTCTTCCAGCCCTCGTTGAGCCCCGCGATCGGGAACCAGCCCAGTTTCACCCCCAGCAGGATCTGGGCGGTGAACCCGAGCACGAAGACCGGGATCGACACCACGATCGTGGTGGATATCAGCACCAGGTTGTCCATGAAGGACCCGCGTCGCAGTCCGGCCAGGACGCCGGCGGAGATGCCGATCAGGACCTCGAAGAGGAACGCGGTGAGGGCGAGCTTGATGGTCACCGGGAACCGCTCTTTCAGGATCTCGGTGACCTCGCGGCCCCGGAAGCTCTGGCCGAAGTCGCCCTGGACCAGGTTGCGCCATGTACTTGCCGTACTGGACCAGGAAGCGGGTCGTTGAGGTTGTAGCGGTCCTGCAGCTCGGCGTAGACCGACGGGGAGATCGGCTTGTCGCCGGAGAGGGCCCGGATCGGATCGCCGGGGATGGCGAAGACGAGCGCGAAGATCAGGAACGTCGTACCGAAGAAGACCGGGATGGCCTGCAGCAGCCGGCGCGCGATGTAGCGGCCCATGGGAGCTCCTGGGGAGAAGCGGTTGGGGGGATAACAGTAGTGGGAGGCGGCCGCCGTGTCCGACGGCCGCCTCCCACTGTCTGCGGTGTGCTAGCTGACCGCTACTGGTTGACCGTGACCTCCGAGGTGTTGACGCTGGTGAAGGCGTCGATCACCACGTTGGAGACCTTCTCCGAGTGCGCTGCCTGGACCTTCCCGAACCACATGGGGATGACGGGCATGTCCTGCAGGATGAGGTCCTCGGCCTGGTTGTACAGGTCGATACCTGCATCGACGTCGGCGGCCGAGTTGCCCTGGTCGATCAGGTCGTCGACCTTCTTGTTGGAGTAGCCGAAGTTGTTCGACGAACCCGTGGTGCCGTAGATGGGCTCCAGGTAGTTCTGCGGGCTCGGGTAGTCCATCGACCATCCGAGGCGGAACGGCCCGGTGACCTTCTCCTCGTCCAGCAGACCCAGGTACTCGGCGAACTCAAGCGACTTGAACTTGATGGTCTTGATGCCGAGGTTCTGGCGGAGCTGGTTGGAGACAGCCTCCATCCACTTCTCGTGACCGGCGCCGCTGTTGAACCACAGGGTCAGCGTGCCGTCGTAGCCACCGGCCTCGTCGAACAGCTTCTTCGCTGCCTCGGGGTCGTAGGCGCAGTTCGCGCCGCAGGGGTCCTCACGGGAACCGGCGACCACCGGGGACACGACGGACTTCGCCGGCTGCAGTGAGCCGTTGAAGATCGCGTCGATGATCGGCTGACGGTCGATGGCCATCGAGAACGCGCGACGCAGCTTCGGGTCGGCGAACTTCTTGTCGTAGATCGGGAACCCGACGTAGGTGAAGCTGGAGCTCGCGCGCTGGATGAACCGGTCGCCGAAGTCCTTCTCGGCGCTGGCCAGCTGCTCCGGGGGAACGCTGTCCATGATGTCGAGGTTGCCGGCCAGCAGGTCGTTGTAGGCCGTGTTGATGTCCGAGTAGATCGTGAACTCGACCGAGTCGGCCTTGGCCTTGTCGCCCTTGTAGTCGTCGAACCGCTTGACCTTGATCGACTGGTTGTGGGCCCAGGCGCCGTCCATCTGGAACGGGCCGTTGCCAACGGGCTGCTCCTCGTAGGCCTTGGGGTCGGCCTCGTAGGACTTGGGCAGCGGGAAGAACGCGTTGTAGCCGACGGTCAGCGGGAACTGGCTGAACGGCGCCTTGAGCTGGACGGTGAACGTCGTGTCGTCCACGACCTTCAGCCCGGTGAGCTCCTTGGCGGCCGGCTCCTTGCCCTCTTCGGCCTGCATCTCGTCGTAGCCCTCGATGTTCTCGAAGAAGTACGAGTTGCCGTAGGCGTTGGTGCTCAGGGCACCGGCGTTCCACGCGCGGACGTAGGACGCCGCGTCGACGGGCTCGCCGTTGTGGAAGGTCCAGCCTTCCTTGAGCTTGATGGTCCAGTTGGTCTGGTCATCGGACTCGATGGACGCCGCGTGAGCGTCGGGGGCGGAGTCGCCCATCTGGAGCTCGGTCGTCTCATCGTCGTAGGTCACCAGACCGGTGAACAGCGCGTTGAGGACCTCGGATCCGCCGGACTCGTTGGTGTTCTGCGGGATCAGGTGCTCGGGCTCGCAGATATACATCGAGAACGAGCCGCCGGACTCACCGTCGGTCTTGCCCTTGTCGCCTTCGTCGCCGGAGTCGCCGCCGCACGCTGTGATCAACAGCGGTACGGCGAGGAGACCGGCGAGCAGGCGCAGCCTTCGGGGGTTGCGCATGTAACGCCTCCTGATGGGGGACCGGATCGAACGGTCCCCGGGGGTGGGTGTGAAGGAGGCCACGTTAGGCATAGGCCCGTCCCTTTGTGACCCCCGTGACCGGCTTGAGCAGGCGAATGTCACACCGGCAACCGTTGGTTGTAACACGTTCGTCATATTGCAACCATGTTGCGCGAACTCCAGTGACCGTCCGCTCACCCTGCGTGAGCCGAGACGTCAGTCCAGACCGGCGAACAGGTCGTCCTCGTGCGCGGCGTCGCTCGTCCCGGGCTTGCCCCGGACGAGCGTGTAGGCCTCCCGGCTCCACACCTCGTTCCCGAGGTTGTTCGACAGCGCGAAGAACGGACCGTCGACAGCGATCTGGGTGGCGTGGGCGCGCATCGCCGCCAGCTTGGCGTCGACCAGGTCGGCCCCGTCGACCACCGCGGTGATGACGTCGTCGGGGACGCCGAAGGGCAGGTCGCCCTCGGGGTCGAGACCCTCGAACGTCGTGGTGTCGCCGGCGGCACGCAGGGCGCGCAGGCTCTGCCGCCACCACGACAGCGGCAGCGCACACCAGTAGACCTTCGCGACGTCCCAGGGAGCGCCGTCGCCCACACCCGGGTCGGCGGCCAGCTCGACGGCCCGCATGGCGACGCGGTGTGCCTGGATGTGGTCGGGGTGCCCGTAGCCGCCGTTCTCGTCGTAGGTGATGACGACCTGCGGGCGGACCTCGCGGATCACCGGCACGAGGTGACCGGCCGCCTCGTCGAGATCGGCCTGCCAGAAGCTGTCCGGCCGGTCGTTGGTGGGCAGACCCATCATCCCCGAGTCGCGGTAGCGACCGGGTCCGCCGAGGAACCGGAAGTCCTCGACACCGAGCGCCTCCATCGCGGTGGCCAGCTCACCGATGCGGTGCTGACCGAGCGCGTCGTCCTTGTCGGCGGCGAGGTGGGCGAGCCCGGGGACCAGGACCTCGCCCTCCTCGCCGAGGGTGCAGGTGACGAGGGTGACGTGCACGCCGGCGGCGGCGTACTTGGCCATCGTGACGCCGTTGTTGATCGTCTCGTCGTCGGGATGGGCGTGCACGAGCAGCATCCGCCGCCGCGCGTCGAGCAGGTCCATCGACGACTCCTCCTCGGGCGCGGCCTGCTCGAGGACCGACTCCGCCTCCTGCAGAACCGCGTCCTCCGGTGAGGTCGGCCGGGCCTCGGGCTCCTCGGCACGCGGGTCCTGCGGGATGGTCGTCATGGCTCGAACCCTACCGATGGGCCGCAGCAAGGCTTGGGACGGCCAGCGTCCGGGATAGGTCCCAATGTCTTCTGCGAGCACCGGCGAGTCCTTTCCACGCCAGTCGGCGCGCACTCAGCGGTTCACGGCGGGTGCGCCGCGCGCGTTCACCATCACCGCCGACGGCGGCCGCGTGCTGTTCCTGCGTTCGCGTCACGGCACCGACCGGGTGGGCTGCCTGTGGTCACTCGACCTCGACAGCGGCGAGGAGCGGCTGCTCGTCGACCCAGCCGTCCTCGGCGAGCGCGACGAGGAGCTGTCCGTCGCGGAGCGGGCCCGCCGCGAACGTGCCCGCGAGGCGTCCGCGGGGATCGTCGGCTACGCGACCGACGGTGATGCCGCGGTCGCGGCGTTCGCGCTGTCCAGCCGGCTGTGGGTCGCGGACCTCGCCACCGGCGCGGCGCGCGAGCTGCCTGCCGTCGGCCCGGTGCTCGACCCCCGGCCCGACCCGACCGGGACGTGGGTGGCGTACGGCGGGGCCGGGGCGCTCCGGCTGACCCATCTGGAGACGGCCGAGCAGCGGGTGCTCGCGGAGCCCGACGGCCCGTCGCCCGCGGAGGTGACGTGGGGGCTGGCCGAGTTCGTCGCCGCCGAGGAGATGGACCGCTACCGCGGCTACTGGTGGGCACCGGACGGGACGACCCTGATCGCCGCCCGGGTGGACGAGTCGCCCGTCCAGCGCTGGCACATCGCCGACCCCGCCAACCCGGACCGCCCGCCGGTGGACGTCGCCTACCCGGCCGCGGGAACGGCCAACGCCGACGTCACCCTCTGGGTGCTCGGGGTGGAAGGCGGCCGCACGCAGGTCCGGTGGGACGCGGACCGCTACCCCTACGTCGTCACCGTCTCGTGGACCAGCGCCGGGCCGCCGCTGCTGCACGTCATGAGCAGGGACCAGCGCTCGGCTGCGGTGCTGGAGGTCGACCCGGCCTCCGGGGAGACCACGGTGCGCGCGGAGGACACCGACCCGGTCTGGCTCGACGTCGTACCGGGGGTGCCGGCCTGGCTGCCGGACGGCCGCCTGGTGCGCACGGCGGACCGCGACGGCGCCCGCCGCCTGCTGTTCGGAGACGACCCGGTCACGCCGACCAGCCTGCAGGTGGCATCGGTCGCGGCCGTGGACGAGAGCGGGGTGCTCGTGGTGGGCACCGACGAGCCCACCCAGTCGCACCTGTGGCTCGTCGACCCGGCCGGCGCGGTACGACGGCTCACCGGGCCCGGCGGCCACCACGGCGGAACGTCGCGGGCCGCAACCCTGGTCGTCTCCAGCTCGGACCTGCACCAGCCGGCGACCCGCGTCGAGGTGCGCCGCGACGGTCAGGTGACGCCGATCGACTCGTTCGCCGAGACGCCGTGCATCACCGCGAGCCCGACGCTTCTCACCGTCGGGGAGCGGGGGCTGCGGGTCGGTGTGCTGCTGCCGCACGACCACGTCCCGGGGACACCGCTGCCGGTGCTGATGGACCCGTACGGCGGGCCACACCACCAGGAGGTCCTCGAGGTCAACCGGATCTGGCTGGAGCCGCAGTGGCTCGCCGACCAGGGGTTCGCCGTGGTGGTGGCGGACGGTCGGGGCACGGGCGGCCGCGGGCCGGAGTGGGACCGCGCGGTGCACAACGACTTCGCCGGGGTGACCCTGCAGGACCAGGTCGACGCGCTGACGGCGGTCGCCGCGGAGGTGCCCGACCTCGACCTCACCCGGGTGGCGATCCGCGGCTGGTCCTACGGCGGCTACCTCGCGGCGCTTGCGGTGCTCCGCCGGCCGGACGTCTTCTCCGCCGCCGTCGCCGGGGCACCGGTCACCGACTGGCGGCTCTACGACACCTTCTACACCGAGCGCTACCTCGGCCACCCGGACGAGCAGCCGGAGGTCTACGAGCGCAACTCCCTGCTGGGTGACGCGGCCAAGCTGACCAGGCCGTTGCTGCTGATCCACGGGCTGGCTGACGACAACGTCGTGGCGGCGCACACGTTGCGGCTGTCGTCGGCGCTGCTCGCGGCCGGCCGGCCGCACGACGTACTCCCGCTCTCCGGCGTCACGCACATGACCCCGCACGAGGTCGTGGCCGAGAACCTGCTGCTCCTGCAGGTCGAGTGGCTGCACCGCGCCCTCGCCCAGGCGGGCACCGGCTAGCTGCGGTCGGCCTTGTTCTGGCGCCCGCGGCGCTGCCCGCGGGTCTGCGCCGACAGCTCCACCTTGCGCATCCGCACGGTCGCGGGGGTGACCTCGACGCACTCGTCCTCGCGGCAGAACTCCAGCGCCTGCTCCAGCGAGAGGGTGCGGTGCGGGATCAGCGGCACCAGGACGTCGCCGGAGGACTGCCGCATGTTGGTGAGCTTCTTCTCCTTGGTGGGGTTGACGTCCATGTCGTCGGAGCGCGCGTTCTCGCCGACGATCATCCCCTCGTAGACCTCGGTGCCCGGCCCGACGAACATCGTGCCGCGCTCCTGGAGGTTGGCCAGCGCGAAGCCGGTGGTCGCGCCGCGACGGTCGGCGACCAGCGACCCGGAGGGGCGGGTGCGCAGCTCGCCGTGCCACGGCTCGTAGCGCTCGTGGACGTGGTGCAGCAGGCCCGTGCCGCGGGTCTCGGTGAGGAACTCGGTGCGGAAGCCGATCAGGCCGCGCGCCGGGACGATGTACTCCATCCGGATCCAGCCGGTGCCGTGGTCGACCATCTGCTCGAGGCGGCCCTTGCGCAGCGCGAGCAGCTGGATCAGCACGCCCTGGTAGTCGGACGGGCGCGTCGATGGTCAGCCGCTCCATCGGCTCGTGCACCTTGCCGTCGATGACGCGGGTGACGACCTGCGGCTTGCCGACCGTCAGCTCGAAGCCCTCGCGGCGCATGATCTCGACGAGGATCGCGAGCTGCAGCTCGCCGCGGCCCTGCACCTCCCAGGTGTCCGGCCGCTCGGTCGGCAGCACCCGGATCGACACGTTGCCGACCAGCTCGGCGTCCAGCCGGTTGCGCACCAGCCGGGCGGTGAGCTTCTTGCCGCTCTCCCCCGCCAGCGGCGCGGTGTTGATGCCGATCGTCATCGAGATGCTGGGCTCGTCGATGGTGATGACCGGAAGCGGCCGCGGGTCGTCGGGGTCGGCGAGCGTCTCGCCGATGGTGATCTCGGGGATGCCGGCGATGGCGACGATGTCGCCGGGGCCGGCCTGCTCGATCGGCACCCGCTCGAGCGCCTCGGTGCCGAGCAGCTCGGTGAGCTTCACCCGCTCGATGGTGCCGTCGGCGCGGCACCAGGCGACCAGCTGGCCCTTCTTCATCGTGCCGTTGTGGACCCGGCACAGCGCGAGCCGGCCGAGGTACGGCGACGCGTCGAGGTTCGTGACGTGCGCCTGCAGCGGGGCCTCCGGGTCGTAGACCGGTGCGGGGACCGTCGAGATGAGCGTCTCGAAGAGCGGCTCGAGGTCGAGCGCTGTCCGGCATCTCGCCGTCGCCGGGGCGGCCCATCGCCGCGCGGCCCGCCTTGGCCGACGCGTAGACGATCGGGAACTCGATCTGGTGCTCGTCGGCGTCCAGGTCGAGGAACAGCTCGTAGCACTCGTCGACGACCTCGGCGATGCGCGCGTCGGGCCGGTCCACCTTGTTGATGACCAGGACGACGGGCAGGCGCTTCTGCAGCGCCTTGCGCAGGACGAACCGGGTCTGCGGCAGCGGGCCCTCCGACGCGTCGACGAGCAGGAGGACACCGTCGACCATCTCCAGCCCGCGCTCGACCTCGCCGCCGAAGTCGGCGTGCCCGGGGGTGTCGATGATGTTGATGGTCACGCCGCCGTGCCGGACGGCGGTGTTCTTGGCCAGGATCGTGATGCCCTTCTCGCGCTCCAGGTCCATGGAGTCCATGACCCGCTCGCGGACCGGTCGTTCTCCGCCTGGTGCTCGGTGAACGCCCCGGACTGCCAGAGCATCGCGTCGACGAGCGTGGTCTTGCCGTGGTCGACGTGGGCGATGATCGCGACGTTTCGGAGGTCGTCTCGGGTCTTGACGGGCATGCGGCAGCGCTCGATTCCATAAGGGATTGCGCCTCATCCTACGCGAGCGCGGGCGCCTTCCCTACCGTCCGAGCGCCGCGTCCGCGCCCGTGCGCGGCAGCTCGCACCACACGACCTTCCCGGTGGATGTCGCCCGTGCGCCCCACCTGCTCGCCAGCGTGGCGACGAGCTGCAGGCCACGGCCACCTTCGTCGTCGTACGACGACCGGCGGAACCGTGGCAGTGGCGGGTCGGCGTCGGCGACCGAGAACGTGACGGTGTCGTCGAGCAGCAGCACCTGCAGCTCGATCGGCGACTTGCCGTAGCGAAGCGCGTTGGTGGCCAGCTCGGTGACCAGGAGCTCGGCGGTCTCGACCATGCGCGGCAGGTCCCAGTCCAGCAACGCCGTCCGCACGCGCACCCGGGAGGCCGGAATCTCGGTCTCGTCGCCGTGCAGCCCCACGAGACGATGCGCCACGGCTCGAGCCCGCGCAGCTCGGCCACCAGCATCGCGACGTCGTCGTCGTGTCCGTCGGCCCGGCCCAGGACGTCGAGGACGTGGTCGCAGAGCGGGTCGAGCCCGGCCGGGCCGGCCACGAACGCCGCGGCGAGCGCAGCGAGGCCGTCGTCCAGGTCAGCGCCGCGGGACTCGATCAGCCCGTCGGTGTAGAGCAGCAGCCGCGCCCCGTCCTGCACCGACGCAGGTGCCGCTTCGAACGGCACGCCGCCCACGCCGAGCGGAGCACCTGAGGGCGAGGGCAGGAACTGTGCCGTGCCGTCCGGGTCGCGCAGCAGCGGCGGCGGGTGGCCGGCGGTGGCGAAGCACAGCTCGCGGGTGACCGGGTCGAAGACCGCGTAGACACAGGTGGCGAGCTGGACCTGGGCGATGCCCATCGCCAGGTGGTCGAGCTGGGCGAGCAGCTCGTCGGGCATCAGGTCGAGCACCGCCAGGGTGCGGACCGCGGTGCGCAGCTGCCCCATCGCGGCCGCGGCCCGCAGCCCGCGGCCCATCACGTCGCCGATGACGAACGCGACCCGGCCGCACGACAGGGGCAGGACGTCGAACCAGTCACCGCCGACCTCGGTCTCGCGACTGCCGGGCAGGTAGCGGTGTGCCATCTCGACGCCGGTGATGCGCGGCCGGTTCGCCGGGAGCAGCGACCGCTGGAGCTCGACCGCAGTGGCCCGCGCCTCGTCGTACAGGCGCACGTTGTCCAGGGCGAGCGCGGCGCGTGCGGCCAGCTCGTCGGCGAGGGCGCGGTCGGCGTCGCCGTACGGCGGGCTGCCGGCCGCGCGGGTGAAGCTGGCCCGGCCGAGCACCCGGCCGCGCGCGACGAGCGGCACCAGGTGGACGTCGGCGGCCACCCCGTCAGGAGGCGTGCCGGCCGACGCGACCTGGAGCATCGAGCGACGCGTGCAGTCCCGCGCCGCCGGGTCGGAGGATGTCCTCGACCAGCTCCACCACCGCGCAGTCGGCGAACTGCGGGACCACCGTCTCGGCGAGCGCCTGCGCAACGGCCCGCAGATCGAGGCTGCCGGCCATCCGGGCGGTCGCCGCGAGCACCAGGCCGAGCCGCGACTGGGCCGCCGCCTGCTCGCCCGGCTCGAGAAGCGGTCCCCCGGACACCATGCAGGCATCCTGGCCCACCTGCCGGACCGGCGCGGGGTTTCCTCGTCGCAGCGGCGCCCGCCCCGAATGATCGCCGCCGCGGCCTTCCTCCTATGGTGTGCCGGTGAGCAGTGTGACCACGGCCCCGCGGCGGGCGAAGATCTCGAAGCGGACATTGCGCACCGACCGGTGGTACCTGCCGCCGTTGCTGACCGCGGCGGGCCTGGGGCTGTTCCTCGTCTACGGCATCGTGCGCATCTTCTACGACCAGAACTACTGGGTGGAGGAGTTCCACTACCTCGCGCCGTTCTACTCGCCGTGCCTGGCGGCGAGCTGCGTGCCCGGCTCGAGCCACTTCCTGGGCACGCCGCTCCCGGAGCTGCCCGCCTGGATGTCACCGGCGATGTTCGTCCTGATCATTCCCGCTGGCTTCCGGGTCACCTGCTACTACTACCGCAAGGCCTACTACCGGGCGTTCTGGTTCTCCCCGCCGGCCTGCGCCGTCGCCGAGCCGCACAAGGCCTACACCGGCGAGACCCGCTTCCCGCTGATCCTCCAGAACGTCCACCGCTACTTCTTCTACGCCGCGGTGCTCGTCGCACTCGTCCTCTCGTACGACGCGGTGCTCGCCTTCCACGGCGCCGACGGCGGCTTCGGCATCGGGCTCGGGACCGTGATCCTGGTCGTCAACGCGATCCTGATCTGGGGCTACACCCTGTCCTGCCACTCCTGCCGGACATCACCGGCGGGCGGCTCAAGCACTTCTCGCGGCACCCGGTCCGCTACCGGCTGTGGAGCCTGGTCTCCAAGCTCAACACCCGCCACCAGCTGTTCGCCTGGGCCTCGCTGTTCTCCGTGATGATCGCCGACTTCTACGTCCTGCTGGTCGCCGAGCGGGGCCATCGACGACCTGCGGTTCTTCAACTGATGCCGGACCGGGGATGACGAACCGATGACCGAGATCGAGCGCCACGCCTACGACGTCGTCGTCATCGGCGCCGGCGGCGCCGGCCTGCGCGCCGCCATCGAGGCCCGCCTGCAGGGCAAGCGCACCGCCATCATCTGCAAGTCGCTGTTCGGCAAGGCCCACACCGTGATGGCCGAGGGCGGCATCGCCGCCGCGATGGGCAACGTCAACAGAACGACAACTGGCAGGTCCACTTCCGCGACACGATGCGCGGCGGCAAGTTCCTCAACCACTGGCGGATGGCCGAGCTGCACGCCAAGGAGGCGCCCGAGCGGGTCTGGGAGCTGGAGACCTGGGGCGCGCTGTTCGACCGCACCAAGGACGGCAAGATCAGCCAGCGCAACTTCGGCGGGCACGAGTACCCGCGGCTGGCCCACGTCGGCGACCGCACCGGCCTGGAGCTGATCCGCACCCTGCAGCAGAAGATCGTCTCGCTGCAGCAGGAGGACCTGCAGCAGCATCGGCGACGCCGAGGCGATGATCAAGGTCTTCGCGGAGTGCACGGTCACCGACGCTGCTCAAGGACGGCGACGACGACGGCGGCGGTCGGGCGCATCGCCGGCGTCTTCGGCTACTGGCGCGAGACCGGCGCGTTCATCGTGTTCGAGGCGCCCGCGGTGATCCTGGCCACCGGCGGCATCGGCAAGTCGTTCAAGGTGACCACCAACTCCTGGGAGTACACCGGCGACGGGCACGCGCTGGCGCTGCGGGCCGGCGCGACGCTGCTCAACATGGAGTTCATCCAGTTCCACCCGACCGGCATGGTCTGGCCGCCCAGCGTCAAGGGCATCCTCGTCACCGAGTCGGTCCGCGGCGACGGCGGCGTGCTGAAGAACTCCGAGGGCAAGCGCTTCATGTTCGACTACGTCCCGGCGGTGTTCCGCAAGCAGTACGCCGAGACCGAGGAGGAGGCCGACCGCTGGTACGACGACCCGGACAACAACCGCCGGCCACCCGAGCTGCTGCCCCGCGACGAGGTCGCCCGCGCCATCAACTCCGAGGTGAAGGCCGGCCGCGGCATCGCCGCACGGCGGCGTCTTCCTCGACATCGCGTCCCGGCTGCCCGCCGACGCGATCCGCAAGAAGCTGCCGTCGATGTACCACCAGTTCAAGGAGCTGGCCGACGTCGACATCACCGCCGAGCCGATGGAGGTCGGGCCCACCTGCCACTACGTGATGGGCGGCGTCGAGGTCGACCCGGACACGGCGGCCGCCGTCGTACCCGGCCTGTTCGCCGCCGGCGAGGTCGCCGGCGGCATGCACGGGTCGAACCGGCTCGGCGGCAACTCGCTGTCCGACCTGCTGGTGTTCGGCCGCCGCGCCGGCGCGGGAGCGAGCGCGTACGTCGACGGGCTCGGGCGGCTCGCGGCCTGCCGTCCGGGATCGCGCACGTCGAGGCGGCGCGGCGGGCCGCGGTCGCGCCGTTCGACGGCGACGGCGGCGAGAACCCCTACACCATCCACGCCGAGCTGCAGCAGACGATGAACGACCTGGTCGGCATCATCCGCACCGCCGACGGAGATCCAGGAGGCGCTGGACCGGCTGGAGAAGCTCAAGGAGCGGGCCAAGCGGATCAGCGTCCAGGGCGACCTCGTCTTCAACCCGGGCTGGCACCTCGCGCTCGACCTGGCCAACATGCTGATCGTCTCGGAGTGCGTCGCCCGGGCCGCTCTGATGCGCGAGGAGTCGCGCGGCGGTCACACCCGCGACGACTTCCCCGCGATGAGCGACGAGTGGCGCCAGGTCAACCTGATCTGCCGGCCCGAGGGCGGCGGGGTTGCCGTCGACCAGCAGCCGCTGCCCGTCGATGCCGCCGGAGCTGCTGTCGCTGTTCGACCGCGACGAGCTGAGCAAGTACATGACCGAGAAGGAGATCGCGAGCCTGCCGGAGGGGACCGCCTGATGGGCTACAACGCACGTTCAGGGTGTGGCGCGGCGACGACACCGACGGCGAGCTCGAGGACTTCACGGTCGAGGTCAACGAGGGCGAGGTCGTCCTCGACATCATCCACCGGCTGCAGGCCACGGACGCTCCGGACCTCGCCGTCCGCTGGAACTGCAAGGCCGGCAAGTGCGGGTCGTGCAGCGCCGAGATCAACGGGCGCCCGCGGCTGCTGTGCATGACCCGGATGAGCACGTTCGAGGAGAGCGAGGTCATCACCGTCACGCCGCTGCGGGCGTTCCCGGTCATCAAGGACCTCGTCACCGACGTCTCGTTCAACTACGCGAAGGCGCGCGAGGTGCCGTCGTTCCGCCCGCCCGCCGAGCTCGGCCTCGGCGAGTACCGGATGGCCCAGGTCGACGTCGAGCGCAGCCAGGAGTTCCGCAAGTGCATCGAGTGCTTCCTGTGCCAGGACACCTGCCACGTCATCCGTGACCACGAGGACAACAAGGACGCCTTCGCCGGCCCGCGCTTCTTCATCCGGCTGGCCGAGCTGGACATGCACCCGCTGGACACGATGGACCGCAAGCGCGAGGCGCAGGAGCAGCACGGCCTCGGCATGTGCAACATCACGAAGTGCTGCACCGAGGTCTGCCCCGAGCACATCAAGATCACCGACAACGCGATCATCCCGATGAAGGAGCGCGTCGTCGACACGATGTACGACCCGGTCATCTGGCTGGGCAACAAGATCCCGCGCCGCAGCGCCGTCGCGGCCAACCGCGCCCTGGACGCCGGCGACGCGGCGACGGCCGAGGGGCACGCCCGGACCAGGCTCCGCCAGAAGCCGAGCGACCGCACCGCGCTGCGCGCGCTCGAGGACTCGCTGATCGCCCAGGGTCGGTTCGCGGAGGCCGCCGACGTGACCCGGCAGCGGCTCGCGCACGCGGGCCGGGGTGCATCGGCGCGCCAGAGCGCCCTGAACGACCACGTCTGGGCGCTGCTCTGCGCCGTCGAGGCGGGTCAGCTCGAGCTCGACCGGACCGAGGACGAGATCTCGAGCACCCTGCAGCAGGCGCAGCGGATGGCCAGCACCGGAACCGTGCTGGCCGGGACGCACGCGCTGCACCACCTGGTCCACGGCCGGCTGGCCGAGGCGGTGGAGCACGCCCGCGACTCGCTGCGGTGGCTCCGCAGCCGCCAGGCTCGCGCCGACGACCTGATCACCCTCGCGCGAGGCGCTTGCCGGTCTCGGCGAGCACGACGAGTCGGCGTCGGCGATGGGCGAGGCGCTGTCCCTCTGGCCGGACAACCCGCGGCTGGCCGGGGCGCGCGCGAACCTGCAGGACATGGGCGTCGGCTAGCCGCGCCTGCTCCAGCACCAGCTGCTCCAGGGCACGCACCACCGGCAGGTCGGCAGCGAGCCACTCCACGTCGTACCACTGTGCCGGCTCGAGCCAGCGCAGCTCGGAGTGGTCCTCGAGCGGCTGCGGGGTGCCCTCGACCACCTCGGCGGTCCACACCCGGAGGATCGCGGTCGTGCCCATCGGCCAGTCGCCGCCCACCCGGTCGAGCAGCCGGATCAGGACGCCGAGCTCCTCGCGGCACTCGCGCACCAGCGCCTGCTCGTCGGTCTCGCCGGGGTCGACCTTGCCGCCGGGCAGCTCCCAGCCGCCGGCCAGCTCCGGCGGCTCGCAGGCGGCGGGCAGCGAGCAGCCGGTCGCCGTCGAGGATGGCCGCACCGACCACGCACACCGTCACGACGAGCCACTCTGGCAGACTCGCGGGATGGCTGAGTTGTTGGACACGCAAGGAGATCGAGGACGCGCTCGCCGCGCTGCCCGGCTGGGACTACGACGGCACCAAGCTGGTACGCCGGGTGCCGGTGGCCGCCGACGCGCAGGACAACCTGGAGAGCGCGGTCATGAAGGTGGCCGACGAGCTCGACCACCACCCCGTCATCGAGCGTGGCGAGGGTGAGCTGCGCTTCGACGTGTGGTCGCACAGCGCCGGCGGCGTGACCGCCAAGGACCTCGAGCTGGCCGCCCGGATCGACCAGACCCTGAGCGGCCCCGTCCAGGACTAGGTGGTGCGGGCGAGGTCGGCGGCGCCGATGAAGCCGGCGTCGTTGCCGAGCTCGGCGGCGAGGATCGGCGCCTCGGGGCGGTAGCCGCGACCGGTCAGTGAGCGCCCGAACACCTCGCGCGCCGGGCCGAGCAGCAGCTCGCCCGCCGCCGAGACGCCGCCGCCGATGACGAACCGGGTCGGGTCCAGGACGGCGGCGAGCGAGGCCAGGCCGAGCCCCAGCGCGCGGCCCATGTCCTGGAACAGCTCGATCGCGGCCGGGTCGCCGGCCTGCGCAGCCTCCGTGACCACCGGCCCGGTGATCGCGCCCACGTCACCACCGGCCAGCGCCAGCAGGCCCTGCGCGACCGGCGAGTTCGACGCCGCCAGCTCGCGGGCCTCGCGGGCCAGCGCGTTGCCGCTGACGTACTGCTCCCAGCAGCCCCGGTTGCCGCACTCGCACCGGCGGCCGTCCGGCACGACGGTCATGTGGCCGAACTCCGCTCCCATGCCGTAGCCGCCGCGCTGCAGAACGCCGTCGACCACGAGCCCGCCGCCGATCCCGGTGCCGAGGTTGACGCAGGCGAGCACGGGGGCACCTCGGCCGGCGCCGAACCGGTACTCGGCCCAGGCGCCCGCGTTGGCGTCGTTCTCGATCACGACCGGCAGGCCGGTGCGGCCGCCGACGACGTCACGCAGCGGCTCCTCCCGCCACGCGAGATGGGGCGAGAAGCGCACCGTGGACCGGTCGGCGTCGATGTAGCCCGCCGCCCCGATGCCGACGGCCGAGACGTCGTGGCGCGAGCTCAGCTCGGCGACGATCTCGACGATGGTCTCCTCGGTCGCCATCGGGCTGGTCGAGGGAGTGTCGCGTCGTACCTGCTCGACGACCCGGCCGTCCTCGTCCACCACACCGGCGGCCACCTTGGTGCCACCGATGTCGATCCCGACTGCGAGACTTCCGGCCACCCGGGCATCATGCCGCCCGGGAGATGGGTAGGGCGTGCACGTGAGCCATTCCCCGGACGCGCCGCCGCCGGCCCTGCCCCGGCTGCACCGGGCGGCCCGGCTCGAGGACGCGCTCGGCGGGGTCATCGAGCGGGCCCTGCGGCGCCGTGGCTGGCGGCCGCGGGTGCTGACCTACACCGGCTACGGCGCCGACGGGTGGGTGCGGGTGCTCGGGCGCGTGCTGCTGACGCCGCCGGGGACGCGCAGCCGCGACGTCGACAGCGGCCGCGGGTGGCGCCGGTTCTTCTCGGCCGGGGTCGCCGGGGTGCCCGTCACGATCGAGGTGGGCGACCAGCGCCACGAGGTGGTGAGCGCTCGCGGCGGCTACCTGGACCTGCGGCTGACGGCTCACCTGCCGCCGGGCTGGGCCACGGCGCGGCTGTCGCCGACGGGTCGCCGGCGTGCGACGCGCCGCTGCGCATCGTCGACCCGGCCGCGCGGCTCGGCGTCGTGAGCGACATCGACGACACGGTCGTCATCACCGCGCTGCCGCGGCCGCTGCTGGCGTTCTGGAACACGTTCGTACGCCGTGAGGACTCGCGGCTCCCGGTGCCCGGGATGGCGCAGCTCTACGAAGCGCTGCTCGCCCAGGACGAGCACGCGCCGGTCTTCTACCTGTCGACGGGCGCGTGGAACACGGCTCCGGCACTGGACCGGTTCCTGGAGCGGCACGGCTACCCGGCCGGCCCGCTGCTGATGACCGACTGGGGGCCGACGGCCGACGGATGGTTCCGGTCCGGGCAGGCGCACAAGCGGACGGAGCTGCGCCGGCTGCTGGCGGAGCTCCCCGCACTGGCCTGGATCCTGGTGGGCGACGACGGGCAGCACGACCCCGACCTCTACACCGCGGCTGCGGTGGGCGCGCCCGGGCGGGTGCGGCTGGTCGCGATCCGGCAGCTGACCGCGACGGAGCAGGTGCTGACGCACGGCACACCGGAGCCGATGCGGGAGCGGCTGCCGACCGTGGCCGCGCCCGAGGTCCGCGCGCCCGACGGCTTCGGCCTGCTCGAGCTGCTGCGGACCCGAGGCCTGCTGTCCGGCTCCGGGCAGTCCTAGAGTGGCGGCCGTCGGTCGTTCTCTCTAGACAAGACGGAGGTGACCGCCATGAGCGGTCGTGTCGTGCACTTCGAGATCCCCGCGGACGACGTGGGACGGGCCGAGGAGTTCTACCGGTCGGCGTTCGGCTGGAACCTCAACTCGATGCCGGACATGGGCTACACGATGGTGAGCACCACGCCGACCGACGACCAGGGCGCGCCGAAGGATCCCGGCGCCATCAACGGCGGCATGCTCAAGCGCGAGGCCCCGGTGACCTCGCCGGTCATCACCATCGACGTCGACGACATCGACAAGGCGCTGGAGACCATCAGCTCCAACGGCGGCTCGACCGTGCAGGGCAAGCAGTCGGTCATGGACATGGGCTTCAGCGCCTACTTCAAGGACAGCGAGGGCAACCTCATGGGCCTCTGGGAGACCGCCCACTAGCGGCTGACACTCGCCCGTTCGTCCGGCCGGTAGCGTGCGCGCGTGACCAGCGCACGCGTGATCGTCATCGGGGCGGGTCCCGGTGGGCTCGCTGCCGCCGCCAGCCTGCAGCAGCAGGGCGTGCCCTGCACCCTGCTCGAACGCGCGTCGTCGGTGGGCGCGGCCTGGCAGGGGCGCTACGACAGCCTGCGGCTGCACACGGTGCGCTGGCTGTCCGGCCTTCCGGGTGCACCCATCCCGCGCCGCTACGGGCGCTGGGTCGCCCGCGACGACCTGGTCACCTACCTGCACGACTACGCCGAGCGCAACGGGCTGCAGCCGGAGCTCGGCGTCGAGGTGATGCGCATCGACCGTGACCGCGAGGGCGACGGGTGGCGGGTGGAGACGTCCGAGGGTGCCCGGGCGGCGCGCGCCGTCGTGGTCGCGACCGGCTACAGCCGCACGCCGTACCTGCCGGACTGGCCGGGGCGCGACGCGTTCCCGGGCTCGCTGATCCACTCCGCCGACTACCGCGAGCCCTCGTCGTACGCCGGAAAGAAGGTGCTGGTCGTCGGGGCCGGGAACTCCGCCGCCGAGATCGCGGTGGACCTGGTCGGAGCGGGCGCGCAGGTCGAGCTGTCGGTGCGCACGCCGCCGAACATCGTGCGCCGCGACACGCTCGGGGTGCCCAGCCAGCTGCTCGGCATCGCGTTGAAGCGCGCGCCCGAGCGCGTGATGAACCCGCTGTCGCGGGTGATGCGCCGGATCTCGGTGCCCGACCTGTCCGACCACGGGCTGCCCGCGCCGCCCGGCGACGGGTTCACGCAGTTCCTGCGCACGCGGACCGTCCCGATCCTCGACCACGGGTTCGTGGACCTGGTCCGGTCCGGCGCGATCTCGGTGGTGCCTGCTGTCGAGGGCTTCGACGGTGACGCCGTGTGCCTGGCGGACGGGTCGCTGCGCCGGCCGGACGCCGTCATCGCCGCCACGGGCTACCGGCCCGACCTCGAGCCGATGGTCGGCCACCTCGACGTGCTCGACGAGCGCGGTGTGCCGCGGGTGCACGGCGCGAAGACGCTGCCGCATGCGCCTGGCCTGTACTTCGTCGGCATCAAGGTGGAGCTGGCCGGGCTGATCCGCGAGATCGCCCTGGAAGCGCGTGCGGTCGCCCACGGCGAGCTCGCGCCGCAGCCGGTCAGCCGCTGAGGGCAGCCACTCGGGCGGCAGGGCCCAGATCGCCCGAAATGGGCAGAACGGGCTATGGCCGCGAGCAGGCCCACGCAGCAGGCTCACTGGGTCGGGACCGACCGAGAGGGCAACACGTGTTCGCAACTGTGATGCAGCCGCAGGCAACACCATCCACGCAGGGAAGTGCACGGGGCAGTCGCCTCCGGTCGGTCGCAGCCGTTGCGGCGACCCTCGCGCTCTTGCTCGCGATGGCGGCAACACCTGCCAACGCGGACGAGGGCGATGCCGCGGCTGCCGAGGTCTGCTCGTCCGGCGCCCGCACCCTGTCGAAGCCCGGCGACCGGGTCTATCCCGAGATGGGCAACGGCGGCTACGTCAGCGAGCACACCGACCTGCGCATCGCCTACGACACGGCGACGAACCTGTTCCTGCCCGGCACCCGCGCCGACCTCGTCCAGCGCGCGACGCAGTGCCTGAGCGACTTCAGCCTCGACTTCGAGCGCACGCAACGCCAACGTCAACGGGCCGAACATGACGGTCAGCTCGGTCCAGGTCGAACGGCGTCGATGTCGCGTTCACGTTCAAGCAGCCGACCTACCCCGGCAACCCGAACGGCCCGGACGACCCGGACCCGCTCGCGCACGCCATCTCCAACGTCAACCCGGTCAGCGCCACCAACCCCAACCCGCCGGCCTGCTCCCCCGGTGGGCGACAACACGCAGAACGGCCAGCCGTGCCCGGCGAACAAGCTGGTCATCACGCCCGCCGCGCCGATCCCGACCGGCACGACCTACACGGTCACGGTCAACTACACCGGCCGGCCCGGCGTGCACATCGACGGTGACGGCTCCACCGAGGGCTGGTTCCGCGATCAACACCGCGGCTGCGCCCAACGACGGCAGCTTCGTGACCACGGAGCCGGTCGGCAGCATGGCGTGGATGCCGGTGAACAACCACCCGAGCGCCAAGCCGACGTACGACGTGTACGACACCGTTCCGGTCGGCAAGACCGCGATCGCCGCCGGCGAGCTCGTCGGACGCACCGGCGTGCCTACGACCCGGTGCTGCCCGACCGCGGTCAACCCGCCCGGACGCCAACTTCCCCGGCGGCTCGTGGACGTGGCACTGGCACTCCCCCGAGCGGATCGCCAACTACCTGGTCACGAACAGCATCGGCTCCTACGACCTGATCGCGACGGACGAGCCCGATCACCGGCATCCAGCTACTACCGGCGCATGGCGAGCGGGCTCACCGCTGCCCGCAAGGCGACGATCAGGGCGGTCATGGACACGCAGGAGGACATCGTCGCAGTTCCAGCAGAACTACGCCGGGCCGTACCCGTTCACGACCGGCGGCGTCATCGTCGCGCTGCCGAGCGTCGGCTTCGCCGAGGAGATGCAGACGAAGATCACGTTCGGCAACGGCGCCACCTCGACGCCGTCGGTCGGCACGTTCCACCACGAGTACTTCCACCAGTGGTTCGGCGACAACGTGTCCGAGGCCGCGTTCAACCTGACGTTCTGGAAGGAGGGCTGGGCGACCGTCGGCGAGTACCTCAACACCGCCCGCACCGCCGCCAACGCCGCCGGCGGGCTCGGCACGCCCGGCCGGCGACGCCGCGTTCGACACCAGCCTCATCGCCAGGTTCAACACGAACTACGGCGACGACGAGCACCACGGTCTGGACCAGCGCGCCGTCGAACCCGACGGTCGGCAACCTGTTCACCACCGTCGAGCACGTACACGCGGCCGGGGACGGCGTACCTCGCGCTGCGCCAGATCCTCGACGCGTCCGCGTCGCGGCCGGCATCGGACCGCTGGATCGGCGCCATGAAGCAGATCCAGACCGACTTCGGCGGCGGCTCGATCACCGAGGCGCAGCTCGAGGACGTCTTCCACCCGTGGCTGCCGAACCAGAGCGCTGCCTGCCACGCCCGGCTCGACCAGTTCTTCACGCAGTGGTTCGACACGGCGTACCCCGCGGGCGGCGGTCGTCAACAGGCCGCAGATCAGCCGGGTCTGAACGCCTTCTACAACGACGCCGAGCGCCTGCACCCGGGCCGAGCAGACCATCACTTCGCTCCGGCGGACAAGATCTACGGCGACGCCGACTTCACCCTGAGCGCAACGGCCTCATCGGGCTGCCGGTGACCTTCTCCGGTGACGGAGACTGCACGGTCACCGGCGCGACGGTCCACCTGACGAGCGCCGGGTCCTGCACCGTCACCGCGAGCCAGGCCGGAGACAGCGTCTTCGCCCCTACGTCCGTGACGCGGACCTTTGCCATCGCACCGGCCGGCACCTCCACCGCGGTCTCGATGACGCCGAAGAGCCCGAACCCGGCGGCGCAGTTCAGTGACACCGTCACCGTCACCGCGACGGTGACTCCCGACGCCACCGCAACCGGCGACGGCGTCTTCGCGGGCACGCTGTCGTTCCAGGTCAACGGCAAGCCGGTCCCGGCACTGACCGCGCCGGTCAGCAACCTCGCACCGACACAGTCGGTCGAGATCGACCTCGACATGGCCACGATCCCGAACGGGTCGGGGAGCTACCCGGTCACGGCGACCTTCGTGCCGGCCGCGGATGCCAACTACGCCGGCAGCACGGTCTCCAACGACGTTGCCGTGCAGAAGGAGGGCCAGCGCGCCGACGGCACCACTGACGGGTCGACCCGGCTGGACTTCACCGGCGACCGCGCGGCCAACCCGGGCGCAGCGCCGAACCTGATCGCGTCCCTGCGACAGAGCCTCGCGCCGGAGAGTGCAGACACCGACTACGTCGACTTCGGCACGTCCGACGCCTTCGCGGTGTTCAACATCTACCCGGCCAGCTGCGGCGCGGGCTGCACCGCGGCACCGCTGTGGTCCTCAGGGAACGTCCCGGTCGACAACCGCAGCGACTGGGGCAGCACCGGCACGGGCTTCGCCCAGGTGGCCGGACCCAGCGGGCTCAGCGAGGGCGCGTACGTCGTGACCGTGACCCTGGTCAGCAACTACATCGCGGCCGAGCGGGCGAGCTCCGCGCTCAACGTCGCCTCCCCGGGTGAGCGCTTCGTCACGGGCAACGGCTCGGTGCCCGACGGCGAGTTCTCGTTCAACGTCAAGGACGGGAAGGACGGCCTGAAGGGCAGCTCCGTCTACACCTACCGGACGAGCATGGACGGCCACGACGTACTGGTCACCATCACCAGTTCCGACCTGACCGCCCTGAGCACGGGCACGGCGACCTCGTTCCCGATGGCCGCCTTCGTCACCGGCGCGGCGGACGTGCAGGTCGTGGATGCGGTGACGGGTCAGCGCTACGCCGGTCTGGAGCCCGAAGGGGCCAGGTTCCGCCTCGACCTCACCGACAAGGCCAACGGCGGGAAGACCGACACCTACGGCTTCACGGCGTACCGGTCCGAAGGGACCCCGTTCCACCAGGCGCACATCGGCGCGCTGCCGCAGGACGGGACCGGTTCCCCGTCGAACCAGGTGCAGCTCTCCAGCGGCAACGTGACGGTGCACGCCAAGTAGGCCGGAGGAGCAGGCTCGGTCAGCCGCGAGCGGCCAGCACCGCAGCCTGCAAGCCGGGCAGCGTGGCGACTGTCAGCGCCTCGCCGTTCACCCGGATGGTCGGCGTCTGCACGACGCCGGCCTTGGAGGCGGCATCGGTCGCGCGCTGCGTCCAGGGCAGGAAGTCGAGGTTCTCGACGCAGTCGGCGAAGCCCTTGTCGGTGATGCCGGCGTCGGCCCCGAGTGCGACCAGCTGGGCGTCGGAGAGCCCGGGCCCGCCCTCCTCGGGCTGCACGGCGAAGAGTCGCGCGTGGTACGCCGGGAAGCGCCCGGCGTCGACGGCACAGGCGGACGCGTTCAACGCCCGCGTCGAGTAGCGCGCGGTGGAGGCACCATCGAGGAAGGCCATCGGGCGGAAGACGACGCGCACGCTGCCGTCAGCGGTCATCTCCCGCAGGGCGGCGCCCGCCGCCGCCTCGAAGTTGCCGCATGCCGGGCACATGAAGTCCTCGTAGACCTCGACCAGAACGGGGGCGTCGGCTGACCCGAGCAGGACGCCGTAGCCGTCGGCCGTCACGCCGGTTGGTGCAGCGGCCGGGCCGTCGGCCGTCGATCGCGCGGCCTGCACGGCTGCTCCACCGCCGACGATCGCAACCAGCAGTGCCACCACGGACATGGTGATGCGGCGACGGCGCCGCTCGGAGCGGCGCTCCTGCTCCCGCTGCGCGGCGGCGCGGATCCGCGCCGGCCGCTGTCCTTCGGCGGTTCGTCTGGAGGTCGTCGTGGGGCTGGACATCGGTGTCATCCTTCGTTCGGGACGAGCTCGGGTGCGGCTTTGGGCGGGACGAGGGCGAACCGGCTGGCCGGCCAGCGGATGAGGACGGCTGCGACCACGAGGAGTGCGCCGTCGCGAAGGAGCTCGGTGCCGTAACGCGTCTGGTCCGAGGCGACCGCCCCGCCGCCGCCGAAGCAGCCGCAGTCGATCGAGAGTCCGCGGGCCCATGCGCTGGTCACGCCGATGATGAAGGCGCCGAGGAGCACTGCCGAGACCATCGCGCCGATCCGGACTGCGACCCCCAGGACCAGGCACACGCCGAGGGCGACCTCGAGCAGCGGCAGCCCGTATCCCACGGCCGGGACGACCGCCTCGGGAAGGAGCTGGAAGGCGCGTACGGCGCGCACGCTGCCGGCGGGGTCAGGCAGCTTGGTCAGGCCGGCGACGATCCAGACGGCGCCCAGCACGACTCGCGCCACCAGCATCGCAAGCATCGGTCCGCCCTCGGGACGTGGCTACGGGCTCGGTGCCCGCTCCTGATCAGACTCGACGGCAGGAGCGGTGCGGCCGAGGGGCCAAAGGTCCCGCGTTCCGCGCATTTCGTCCCTGGCCTCGCTAGCGTCGCGCAGGACCCACGTCGGCACTGAGGGGACGCCATGGCCGCACACCGGCTGAGAATGACCGTGCCAGGCTTCGACATCGGCGGCTCGAATGTCGTCTTCGTCGTCCAGAGCAACCGCCGTACGCCGAGCGGAGACCTGGAGAAGCTCGGCGAGCTGCACATCTCCAAGGGAAGCCTGGAGTGGTGGCCGAAGGGAGCCAAGCGCTACCGCCGAGAGGTGGCCTGGGAGAAGTTCGCCGACTGGATCGAGGAGCACGGCCGCCGCTTCTGAATCTTCCATCATGTGGAGGCCTGGGCTAGCGTCGAGACGGCATCCACTTCTTGCCGCAGTCGAAACACGGGGGTCGGTCCCGATGCCTCCTGGATTTGTTGGGCGACGCAGAGAGCTCGACGTTCTCGGCGAGTCATTGCAGTCTGCGGCTGCTGGTCAACCGCGCTGTGTCCTCATCGACGGTGAGGGTGGATCAGGGAAGACATCCGTCCTGCGGGCGTTCGCCGAGTCCGTGTCTGACGCGTCGCTCGTCATGGCCGCGGCGGACGAGAGCGAGGCGGCACTTCGTTACGGCGTGGTGGACGAGTTGGCACGTCAGTTGCGGCGAATCGGCCCACCAACACCGCGGCGGTCGGGTGAGCCTGCTGATCCTTTTGTGGCGGGTGCCTCACTGGTGCATGAGCTGGGTCGGGGATCATTGACGTCCCCTCTCGTGGTCATCGTCGACGACGTACACCAGGCCGACGCGCCGTCGATCGCTGCGTTGACGTTCGCCGTGCGGCGGCTCCAGGTCGAGCACGTCCTGGTGGTCTTGGCTGCCCGTCAGGACGGGACGGGGCACCTTCCGCCTGGTCTGCTCCGCCACATCAGAGACCGCGGAACTCGCCTCACCCTGGGGCCATCTGTCCGTCGAGGAGGTGCGGGAGCTAGGGCAGGCCGAGGGCCTGGGGCGGCTGTCCCATCGCGCCGCCGCGAGACTGCGCGCCCACACCGGCGGAAATCCGCTGCACCTCAGCGCCCTGATGTCCGAACTCACACTCGGGCAGGCCGAGGCGGTCGACGTGCCGCTTCCCGTGCCCCGCTCACTGGCCCTGCTGGTGTTGGCCTCCGTGGGCGGTACATCCGCCGATGCTCAACGCCTTGCCGCTGCAACGGCTGTTCTTGGGGCGAACGCGACCCTGCCTGCCGCGGCCGTGGTAGCCGACCTGGACGACCCTCGGCCGGCTGTCGACGAGCTGGAGAACGCCCGCGTCCTGACACCGCGTCTCCGGACCCGCAAGGACTGATTCTGCGGTTTCTCCACCCGCTGGTCCGCGCCGCCGTGTACGACGACATCGGCCTGGTCGCACGAGCAGGTCTCCATGCACGAGCTGCCGAGGTCAGTTCGGGCGCCCAGGCCTTGCGCCACCGGGTTGCGGCCACAGTTGGACCCGATCCCGCACTCGTCTCAGCGCTGCGGGCCGAGGCCGACCGCCACCTGGATTCCGGTCGCGCAGGGGCCGCGGGCGCCGCTCTGCTGTCGGCGCATCGCCTTTGCGTCCCGGGGACGGAGAAGGACCGCCTGCTCACAGACGCCCTGGAGCTGCTCCTGCTCGAAGGCGACCTGGGCACAGTCCTGCAGTACGCGGACGGCGTTGGAGCAGATCCCCGTCAACGCACAACGGTTGCAGGTGCAGGCCCGAATCGCGTGGCTGTGTGGGCGTGACGGCGATGCGGAGTTGCTGGGCCAGCAGGCATGGAACTTGACGGAGGACCTGGACCCGCACGAGCGCGACCGGCTCGCAGCCATGCTCGCCCAGATCGCGATCCTGCGAAATGAAGGGGCTTCCGCAGCCGAGTGGGCGCAGCGGGCGTTGGCATCGGGAATGCTGCCCAGACAAGTGGCGGCCGCGACGATGGCCGCCGGCGCTGCCGGGCTCGCCACATCCGGTCGAGCCAAGGCTGGCCTCGGACATGCTGGCGTTTCTTCCTGCCGATCCTCGCGATGCTCGGCCTGAGGAGCGTGGGCTGTTTGGCACACGGGGAACGCTACGGATGATCACCGATGACCTCGACGGTGCCCGGGGGGACCTGTCCATCAGCATTCCCTCCGCGGATCTCGGTATGGGCCCCCAGCAGCTGACGGCTCTGGGGATTCTGGTGGACCTCGAGTACCGAGCCGGCGACTGGGACAGCTCCGCTGTCCTGGCGGAGCGGCTTGTCGGCCTGGTGGAGGACACCGGCCAGACGTGGATGCTGGCCTTCGCACACGCCGTGGCCGTGTTGGTTCCCGCTGGTCGAGGGCAGTGGGACCTGGCGGAGGAACATCTCCACGCAGCCGAGGAGGCGTCGGCGGTCATCGCGAACCAAGCCAGTCGCGCCTACACGGACAACGCTGCTGTCCATCTCGCCTACTGTCGCGGCGACGCGGATGGGGTTGTCAGCGCAGCGAAGGACCTTCTTGTCGACAGGGGTGGCCCCCACGAGCCCGGCGTCGTCGGGTGGCCGCCGCAGTACGCGAGCGCATTGGTTGACCTCCGACGACTCAAGGACGCGGACGAAGCTGCTAAGCGCGATGGAAGGACTGGCCCGCGAACGACAACACCGCTCACGCCAAGCTGCTCTTGCGCGCGTTCGCGGCGAACTCGAGGCAACCGAGCGCCGCACGTCCGAGGCGCGAGCCGCCTTCATCGACGCGCTGCGTTGGGTGCCGGCCAGGGGGACGCGCTGGAGACGGCGGTGGCCCACGCGGCGTACGGCCGATTCCTGCGTCGCCGCGGCGAACGTCGCAGCGCCGTCAGTCGACTTGCACCGTGCGGAGGAGATGTTCAGGCGGCTGGGTGCGGCCCCGTTTCTTGCAGCGTTGCGAGGCAGAGCTGACGGCAAGCGGCCAGGCGACAACTCGGAATGCCGGCGTCGCGGGTCCCACCAGCCTGACACCGCAGGAGCTGGCCGTCGCTCAGGCTCGTCTGCGCGGGCCGGAGGAATCAACAGATCGCCGACGAGCTCGTGCTCTCAGCATCAAGACCGTCACCTATCACCTGGGTCATGTCTACACGAAGCTCGGCGTCCAATCGCGCACGGAGCTCGTTTCGCAATGGCGCACCACTCCGTACGGCGGAACCTAGACCTTTGCCCGAGGCGCGACGCCGAGGCCAGGCCTAGGTTTTCGGCATGCGAGTCACGCTGCACCTCGTGGACTCAGCACCGGATCATCTCGCCGGAACCCTCACCTGCGCGACTCGAGACCGCCCGGTCGCCTTTGACGGCTGGCTCGACCTCATGCGGCTGCTCGAGGCCGTCACCGCTGATGCGCCCTCGCGGCACACCGACGGGAGTCAGTCGTCCGACGAAAGCACACGTCCCGCTCTCTAGGCATCCATCATCCTCGGAGGAACCGATGCGATCAGCATGGGCAGTCACCTCGATATTCGCTCTTGGCCTCGCTGCTGGGGCGAGCGGTGCGTTGGCGGCAGGCAGCGCTGACGAACCACCAACACACCAGCAGGCGCGCCTGGCCGCGCGCTCCGTGCTCGCGTCGGCGACGTTCCGCGCCGGCTCACCGCCGTCGGGCGCGTTCCTGACCTCCCAGAATCGGACTGACGCCGCGTTGAACGGAGTGCCAGCCCCGGCGTCCGGCCCGATCTTCGGCAGCCAGCCGGTGCAGGGCGTCAGCGCCGTGGTCCCTGCTGGGCAGGGCGACTGGTGGGCGCTCGGTGACAACGGCTACGGCACGCGGGACACCTCCGCGGACTGGCAGCTGCCGATCTACCGGATGGGCCTCGGGCTCGGGTACCGGAAGCGCTCCGCAGGTGCTCGAAACCGTCTTGCTGAGTGACCCCGACAACCACGTGCCCTGGAGGATCGTGTGCGATCCCTCGGTCGGCACCGCCCTGCCGCCGTTCACGTTGAACGTGTTGCCTACGACGAGGCCCGCCGCCTGCGGCACCGACCCGACCGCCCGGCTGCTCACCGGTTTCGACTTCGACCCGGAGTCCATGCAGGTCGACCGTGACGGGAACGTTCTGGATCGGCGACGAGTTCGGACCGTTCGTCCTGCACGCCGACCGCCAGGGTCGGCTGCTGGAGGCTCCATCGGAGCGCCGGGAGTCAAGTCGCCGCAGAACCCGACGCTCGACGTACTGGCAGGTGAGCGACCCACCGTCGCCGCCGAGCCGCGGGCTGGAGAGCATGGCTATCGACCCGGCGCGGCACCGTCTGTACCCGATGCTCGAAGGTGCCGTCGGCGACGACCACCCCAGGACGTGCGCATTCTCGAACTCAACCTGCGCACGCATCGAGTACACGAACCGCGTCAGGATGGTGCGCTTGGAGATGCCCGGCGGCGAAGGTCAACCTGGCTGCACTCACCTTGGTTGGCGGCGCGCCCGCCTACCCGGGCACGACCGCCCCCACCGGCACAGGCGGTGAGTCCGCCCCGGAGCTGAGCGCCGTCAACAGTCACGAGTTCCTCATGATCGAACGCGACGGCGCCGGGGATGGTCTGGCCGCACCGCGGTTCAAGAAGGTCTTCCTGCTCGATACGTCCGGGGTGGGCACCGGCGAGTACGTGAACAAGCGGCTCCTGGTCGACCTGATGGCCGTCCCAGACCCAGCGAAGCTCGGCGGCGACGGCGACTTCTTCCGGTTCCCGTTCAACACCATCGAGTCAGTGCACGTCGTGAGCTCCGACACCATCGTCGTGGCCAACGACAACAACTACCCCTTCTCGAACGCCCGCGCGCGCAGTCGCACCAACGAGCGCACGGGTCCCCTGGTCCCGGACGACAACGAGTTCATCCTCATCCAGCTCGGCGAGCAGCTCGACGTCGATCACCGAGTCCTCGCCCCGTGACGACAGCGATCCGGGGGCACGCGAGTTGAAGGCGAGCCAGGCCCAGTCGCTCAGGCGGCTGGGCCTGGCTCTCGCAGTTCCCCGGCGGCCCGAGTCGAGCCGAGCCAGGTCGCGCGTGCGACCGGCTGCGGGCGGGACGCGCGATCGCCTACGGGTGCGTGGTCGGCGGGCCGGTCGGGTGCGTGGCCGGCGGGCCGGTCGGGTGCGTGGCGGCGGGCCGGTCGGGTGCGTGGCCGGCGGGCCGGTCGGGTGCGTGGCCGGCGGGCCGGTCGGGTGGGAGCTCGGCTTGTGGGCCTGTGCCTGGGTGGGCAGCTGCGGTTGGCTTTCCGCCTGGCGCAGACGCGAGCACTGTCGTGCAGTAGGCCGGTACTGCTTCCTCGCCGCCGGCAGCGGTGACCAGGACCGTGAAGGCAGGACTGCTCGCGGCCTTCCCCTTGGCGTCGCCGACCCCGGCGCCATAGGCCCGGCAGAGCCCGACGAGGTTGGGCGACGGGGACGCGGACGGACTGGGGTGATCGCTGGCCTGGGCTGCGGGATGGGTGCTGGACTCAGCAGCCGGTGCCTTCAGAGCGTCATGGGCGAAGTCTTGCGCGGGCGCAGGCAGCACGCCGGCGGCGGCGGCCAGCGCCACCCCACCGAGCGCGGCGGCGCCACCGATAGCGATGGCCTTGGCGGCCAGCAGTTTGGCGAGAACTCTCAGCACAGGGTTCCTCCGGGGACGTGGAGCGACGTAGGTGAACATGGCGAGCGCTGCTCCCAAGCCCGCAACCTCGTCGGCGTGTGCCGGGGCGCTGGCTTCCGCGAGCAGGCGGTCAATCGGCTCCGAACCGCTCAACGAGCCAGTCATGGCCCACCAAGGACAGCGTCCTGGTCGGCCGGTGCGGCGCGGCGACGTGATCGGCGAATGGTCATCTCACCTCCTTCAGCGCCGCAGGGTCCCCACGTGTCACACCTTGTTCCTCGAGCAGCTGCGCGAGGCGCGCCAGACCTCGCGAGGTCGCCATCCTCACCGCGCCCGCGCGCTTGCCCATCACGGCAGCGGCGGCGGGCGCATCCAGCCCGACAACGACCCGAAGCAGCACCGCCTCGGCCTGGTCCCGCGGCAGTCGCGCGATCAGGGCCAACGCCCGGCGGGTGGCCAGCGACTCTTCGGTCAGCTCGGCGGTGTCGTCACGGGCGCGGCCTTCCGGCAGGAGAGCGGGATCCCACGCGTCGCTGGGACGGCGTCGCTGAGCGCGCAGGAGATCCAAGGCGCGGTGCCGTCCGATGGTCACCAACCAGGCCCGCAGCTCCGTGCCATTCCCCCGGAACCGGTTCAGATCGCGGACCGCCTGCAGCCACGTCTCGGACGCCACGTCGTCTGCGTCCGGTCCGACCATCGACCTCAGGTACCGCAGCAGTGGCGCCTGATGAGCCCGATAGAGCACGGCGAAGCCGTCAGCGTCGCCCTGGCGTGCACCTGCCAGCGCGTCATCGAGCTCAGCCATCGATCCAGCATGTACCAGGCCATCTCAGGACTCCAACTCGGCCCCGCTGGCGCCGCGCTCAGTAGCCGAGTCGCCGGTGCAGGCGCAGGAAGCTGGGCCGGAAGCCGAGCCGCGGCCAGGTCCGCGACGACAGCAGGTTGGTCGCCCGCCAGTCGGCCACCGCACTGGTGAAGCCGCTCTCGGCGGTCCAGGCCAGGACGGCCTCGCCGACCGCCCGCCCGGCACCCAGCCCGCGCGCCTCCGGGAACACCGCTGCGAAACCCAGGAAACCCGCATGGTCCGGCCGGGCCAACCCGGTGTGACCGGGCGACTTCTCCAGCGCGCAGCCGACCGCTGCGCCGACGACGCGGCCGGCGTGCTCGGCCACCAGGTAGGCGAAGCCTTCGTCGTCGAAGGACTCCTCCCAGTCGGCCACGGCCTCCTCGAGCGTCATGACGTCGCCGGGCGAGAACGTCGGCGCCAGCACCTGGTGCTGCGGCAGCGCGAGGTCGAGCTGCGCCAGCACCGGGATGTCGGACCGCTCCGCCCGCCGCACCACGACCCCCGGCGGCAGGTCCAGCTCTCCGGTCTCCGGGACCTCGCGGATCCCGTGCACGTGCTGCATGCCGAACCCCAGCCGGAACCAGGCGTCGACCAGCGCGGCGTCCGACGCCGGCACCAGCGCGTAGTGCGCGTCGAGCCCCCGCTCGACCCAGGCCGGAGCCGCGGCGGCGTACAGGTCGCGGACCGTCTCCGCCTGCGTCACGGCTTGCCCCGCCGACTCCACCCACACGTTGGGCCCCCAGGTCGGGGACTCCTTCGACTGACCCAACAGGTAGCCGGTCAGCTCGCCGTCCTCCACCGCCACGGCACCGGTCGCGCCGGCGCCGAGCGCGGCCTCGACCTCGGCGGCGGCCACCGCGGGATCCTCGTACCGGGCGGAGAGCAGCGGCTCGGCGCGGCGGTGCGCTTCGTGCCGTACGGCGAGCAGCCGACCCGCCGCCGGCACATCGGCGGGGGTGAACGGTCGAACCTCGATCTTCTGCCGTGCGGTCATGTCGCAGCACGGTAGAGCCGAGCGAGCGGGATCGCGACCGCATTCCGCCTTGCTGTCTGCGTGGCTTCGCTCGCGTCAGCGCACTCTGCCCTCACGCAAGCCCTCGTGCCACAGCTCCTGGGTCTGGATCAACCAGAACGCCGCGAAGAACGCGATCAACACACCCTCGATCCACAGAACAGCGTGGTCCCACCCGACGAGCCACTTCCACAACCCGATGGCGACGACCGACACGACCATCCCCACCGCGATGAAGGAGTACCGGTTCGCGTAGGGCAGCCTCATCCTCCTCGCGCCCTGCCGTTGCCGATCAAAGCCTTTGGCGTTCAGGATCACCACGCCAATGATGCAGACGAACATCGCGATGGCCGCGGTGTAGTGCGCGCCCCTCGTGAACCCTGCGCGGTTCCAGCTGAACCAGGCGATCCCGCCACCCAGGACCAGCGCGGCAAGGACCAGTCCCAACGTCTGCCGCTGATCCCACGACTTCCGTTCCGGGGAGTTCGCAGCGGCCCGCCGGGCCGCGATCGCGATGCCGATGGTGATCGCCAGGCCAAGGCCGCCGGCGACGAAGAGCGCGCCCATGTTGTTGGCGATGTCCGCGGGAGTGTCGCGGAAGGTCACGGGGACGGAGCGGCAGGTGCCCTTGCCCGGAGTCGGTACGAACGCGACCACCGGCGCCAGCATCCCGCCGGCGTTGAGCAGGATGTCCTCCCACTCCGTGTTGCCCTTGAGCGCCACCATGCAGACCCCGATGGCGACCAGTGTGCTGACGAAGATCGCCTGCACGGGGGTGTAGTAGTAGCCGCTGATCGAGTGCTGGAAGCAGTCTCGGCCGGCCTGCCACCATTCGATCCCGATCGACGCCGCCAGCATGGCGATCAGGGTCAGCATGGCTAGCCGCAGGTACCGATAGGTCTTGATCGTGTGTTCGCTGAGTTCGGCCATCAGTGCACCAACTTCCGCGAGACGGGCTGGGTCAGGTAAGGGTCACATCGGCGTAGAGCGCTGCATGGTCGGACGCGGCGTCGACCTTCGATGTGAGGCTGTCGTAGTGAGGCCAGAGCGTGCCGTTGACCCCGCCCCATGCCCCTTTCCGCCAGATCCCGCCTCCCGTGGTCTTGGCGTAGAGCGCTGGGGACAGCAGCAGGTAGTCGATGTGCTGGCTGGCAGTGCCGTTGCCGAAGGTTCCCGGCCGGCCTCCGTTGTCGAACTGCGGGTGGGTGCTGATGTCCCGCAGGTCGGTGCCCGTCAGCAGCGGCGCAAGTGGCGCGGAGTCGGGGGTGTCGTTGAAGTCACCCAGGACCGCGACGTAGCTGACGCCTCGCCGCGCGGAGCCGGCGATAGATGTCGGCGACGCGCTGGGCCTGGCGACGCCGCTTGTCGTTGTTCGACGCCTGCGCGCCGTAGCCCTTGGACTTCAGATGGTTGACGAGGACGACGAGACGGTGACCGCCCGGAGTCCGGCAGCTCGTACTCGGGACAGTCGCGGGAGAACACGACTCCCCTGTCGTCGGTGTCGTCGATGTGGGATCGCATCGCACCCAACGGGTAGCCCGCCTGCGTGAGGAGAGCGACGTCGATGCCGCGGTCGTCGTTCCCGTCGATGAGCATCAAGTGGGGGAACAGGATGCGCGGAGTCGGACCGGACGTGCGCAGCTGAGCGTCGCTGAAGTGCTTGAGCACCACCCGGTTCTCGGCCTCGACGACGCCGAGGATGTCGGGGTTGAGGTCGCGGATGACCCGAGCCGTGTTGCCGATCGCAGCCGCCGTGACCGGTTCGGTGGTCAGGTCCACCCAGCCGACCCAGCCGCCCCGCCCGTCGGCGACCACCTCGACGCCGCCGCCAGGTGGCCGCCTCACGAGTCGGCCACGGATCTGGCGCAGGACGGCCATCGGGGCGGTGTCGGATCCGGTCGAGGCCAAGGACACCAGGAGCTGCACGATGCGCGCCTTGTCCTGCGCCGAGTACGTCGGCTTCTCCAGGAGCGCGTTCAGCTCGGAGTGCGCCGCCAGCACCGGCCTTCCTTGCGCCCACGTGTCCTGGTTCATGGCCCGCGGTCGCGCGAAGAAGTTCTCCACGTTGAACGAGACGATGCGCACCCGTTGCCTCCCTCAGCGAGCCGCGGTGATGGGAAAAGCACACCACGATCAGGCGGCCGGGAACAGCACCCACGGTCACACGTCCCATCGGGCACGTGGTCAACGGCGCCGTCCCTGCATCAGGCTTGTCCAGGCTGCCCGGCTAGACACCACTCGCTGGGGTGCGTCTAATGCGTGGTAGCCCCCAGGCACCGTGTGCCTCCGAGGTCTCATCTCAGGGAGGTGCTCGATGTTCACTCGCGTCGCGGTAATCAATCGGGGTGAGCCGGCGATGCGGCTCATCCGGGCGGTACGTGAGCTGAACGAGCAAGCGTGGCTTCGGTATCCAGGTCATCGCCCTGCATACCGAGGCAGACCGGCGGGCGCGGTTCGTTCGGGCGGCGGACGAGTCAGTCTGCCTGCGTGATGTCAGCACCGCGGGCGGCGCCTACGCGGATCATGCGGAGCTCGAGCGCGCGCTACGGGCGAGCCGCGCCGACGCGGCGTGGGTCGGCTGGGGCTTCGTGGCCGAGGATCCCTTGTTCGCCGAGCTCTGCGGACGGCTGGACGTGGTGTTCATCGGTCCTCCGCCCCAGGCGATGCGCACGCTGGCAGACAACAGCAAGGCAAGGCTGCTCGCTGAGCAGAGCGGTCTCCCGATCGACCTTCCGGGAGCCAGCCGGCTTGCTCGAACGACCCGTGGCTGACGTCAGGCGCATCGAGGTGCAAGTGCTCGCCGACAACCATGGCACCGTGTGGGCGCCGGGAGTTCGCGACTGCTCGGTCCAGGCAGCCAACAAGAATCTGATCGCGGAGTCTCGTTCTCTGGTGCTGACCGCCGAGCAGGCGACCGAACTCCGCACGGCGACCGTCGCCATCGTGCGGGCCGCCGGGTACCGCGGGGTGGGCAGCGTCGAGTTCCTCTACCTGCCGGCCGAGAAGGCGTTCGCCTTCCTGAAGGTGAATGCCTGTTTGCCGATCGAGCACCCGGTCACTGAGGCCACTACCGGGCTCGACCTGGTCAAGTTGCAGTTGCTCATAGCCGACGGTGAGCGCTTGTCGGGGGAAGCACCACCGGAGGTCGGGCACGCAATCGAGGTTCATCTCAATGCCGAGGACGCCGATCTGGGGCCTGCTCCCCGCCCAGGCACCGTGGTGCTGGTCAAGCTGCCGGCCGGTCCCGGCATTCGCGTGGACAGCGGGATCGCTTCCGGTGACCTGATTGGCGCTGACCACGACCGCGGTCTCGCCAAGGTCTTGGCCTGGGGCCTGGACCGATCGGAGGCCCTAGCCCGGCTGCGCTGTGCCCTCCGCGAGACCGCGCTCGTCGTCGTGGGCGCTACGACCAACAAGTCATTCGTGCTCGACCTGCTCAACCATCCCCAGTTCGTGTCCGGCGAAGCAGACGCGGGCTGGCTCGACCGGATCGGCGTCCCGGCGATCACCGCCGGTCGTCACGGCAACGTTGCTCTCGTCAGCGCCGCGATCAACGTGTACGACGCTGAGGCGGCGCTCGAGCGCCGCGAGTTCCTCCACTCCGCCCGCGGTGGCAGGCCACGAGCCAGCGACGTCGTCGGCCGGACGATCGAGCTCGTCCACCAGACGCTGAAGTATCGCCTCGTCGTCGCGCAGGTCGCCCCCGACCGATACCGACTCGAGGTGGACGGGAGGCTCATCGACGTCGCCGTGGACCGCCTGAACCCCTTCGAGAGTCGGCTCGTGCTCGGTGGAGCACCCTTCCACGTCGTGTCGACGGTGTCCGGAGCCGGCGATCACCTCGTGGAGGTCGAGGGCGTCAGTCACCGGATCACGCCGGACGAGACAGCACTCGTGCGCGCGCCCGCGCCAGCAGTTGTGGTCGCTCTGCACGTCAAGGTCGGCGACGATGTCGCAGCGGGAGCGACAGTTGCCGTGCTCGAAAGCATGAAGATGGAAACCGCGGTGCGGGCTCCGCAGTCCGGCCAGGTGCGAGAGATCCTTGCCTCGGTCAACTCCCAGGTTGACGCTGGCGCTCCGTTGCTGCGGCTGGATAGCTCCGTCACCGAGGCCGTCCTGGCGGACGCCAGGCCCGCCAGTTTCCAGGCGCTCGCATCAGACCATGAAGCAGTGGCATCAGACGCGCCGAAGCAGGCACTCGAGCACCTGGACGCGCTCCGGGCCATGATCACGGGTTACGACGTGAGCGCCAAGCGAGCGCGCACGCTGGTCGCCGAGTACGTCGAGACTGCGGAACGCGCTTGCGCCCGCCGACGCCGAGCTGAGGCGCGAGGAGCTCGCGCTGCTCACGACCTTCGCTGACCTGTGCGAGCTGTCGCGAAACCGACCCACCAGAGAAGAGGAAGGTCCGGACGAGCACGTCCACACCCCAAGGGAGCACTTCCACACCTACCTGCGCTCCCTCGACGTCGAGAAGGAGAGTTTGCCGACTGCGTTCCGCACACGACTGGCGCGCGTGCTCCGCCACTACGGCGTCGAAGATCTGGGATCGGGTCCCGCGCTGGAGGAAGCGGTCTACCGGGTGTTTCTGGCTCAGCAACGCGCGACCGACCAGCTCCCGGTGGTCACGGCGCTGCTCGAACGGTGGTTGCTGGATGAAGCGTCGGCGATTGGGCCCGCCCGCGACGAGATCGGTGAGGTTCTCGAGCGGTTGATCGTCGCGACCCAGCTGCGCTACCCGGCTGTCGGGGACCTCGCAAGGAGCATCAGGTTCAGGCTGTTCGACCAACCACGCATCCTGGCGGCCCGGGAGCTGGTCTACGAGGGAGTCCGCGAGAATCTCCAGCATCTCGACAAGCATCCGCAAGCGGCTGACTATCCGCAGCGAGTCGAGGCCATGGCGGCGAGCGCTGAGCCCCTGATCCGGCTGCTGGCCGAACGCATCGGGATCAGCAGCTCCGGACCAGAGCCGATGCTCGAAGTACTCACCCGCCGCTACTACAAGGTTCGCAGGCTTCAGGATGTTCGCTCCTTCCAGTTGCAGGGTCGTCAGTTCGTGACTGGTGGCTACGAGCTGCGTGGAGAGCAGCTCCATCTCATCTCGACCATTGGTGACCTCGCCGAGCTGCCTGCCGTGCTCGGCAGCGTTGCCGGGGCTGCTGCCGAGGTCGCCGATCCGGCGAACCTCGTCGTCGATCTCTATCTGTCGTCAGACGATCCGGCGGGCGACGTCTGACTCGGTGTCCGCGGCCCTCCAAGACATCCTGACCGACGTGCCCATCCTGACCATTGGCCGACGCGTGACAGTCACACTGTGCGGTCACGGTCGGTGCCGACATTGAGCAGTTCACGTTCCGCCCGGTCGAAGGGTCGAATGGAGGAGGAGCGCGTCATCCGCGGCATGCACCCGTTGATAGGTCAGCGCCTTGACCTGTGGCGGCTGAAGAACTTCGTGGGCACTCGGCTTCCGTCGACTGAGGACACGTACTTGTTCCACTGCATCGCACGCGACAACCCCTCCGATGAGCGCCTCGTGGCGCTCGCCGAGATTCGCGACGTGACACCGCTGCGGGACGGGTCGGGCCGGGTCGTCGCATTCCCCGCGGTCGAGCGAACGCTCGGTGCCTGCCTGGAGAGCATGCGCCGCAGCCAGGCCGAACGCGGCCCCGAGCGACGCCTGGATGCCAACCGCATCTTCTTGTACGTGTGGCCGCCGATCGACGTGTCCCTGGAAGAGCTCAGCGACGTAGCCCGAGCGACAGCACCGATGACGGTGGGTGCGGGGCTTGAGGAGATCATGATGCTGGCTCGACTGCAGGACCAACCAGGTGCGGCGCCGCGGGACGTGGCGTTGCTCTTCTCCTACCGGCCCGGTGCGGGAGTCGGCGTGACCGTGACCGAGCCGCCGACCGAGCCACTTGCCCCGCTGGACGAGTACACCCAGAAGGTGCGGCGTTCCCGCGCCCGCGGCACCGTCTACCCCTACGAGATCGTCCCGCTGCTGACCGGGGCACACGGCACCTTCACAGAGCACGACCTGGACGAGGCCGGTCGCCTCGTTCCGGTCGACCGCCGGCCCGGCCGCAACAGGGCGGGGATCGTTGCCGGTCTGGTCTCGACACCCACCGACCGACACCCTGAAGGCATGGTGCGGGTCGCACTCCTCGGTGATCCGACCAAGGCGTTGGGATCGGTGGCCGAGAAGGAGTGTGCCGTGGTTATCGCGGCCCTCGACCTCGCCGAGGAGATGGGGGTGCCCGTCGAGTGGTTTGCCTTGTCCTCAGGCGCCCTGATCTCCATGGACAGCGGCACGGAGAACATGGACTGGGTGGCAAGGGCCCTGCGCCGGCTGATCACCTTCACCCAGGCAGGTTTCGAGGTGAATGTGGTCGTCGCCGGGATCAACGTCGGGGCGCAGCCCTACTGGAACGCTGAAGCAACCATGCTGTTGCACACCAAGGGGATCCTGATCATGACACCGGACAGCGCCATGGTGCTGACTGGCAAGCACTCGCTCGACTATTCGGGAGGCGTGTCAGCCGAGGACAACTTCGGGATAGGCGGATACGACCGGGTCATGGGTCCGAACGGACAGGCCCAGTACTGGGCCCCCAACCTCACCGCGGCGTGCGGCACGTTGTTCGCCCACTATGAGCACACCTATGTCGCCCCAGGGGAACGCTTCCCGCGGCGGGCCGAGAGCAGCGACCCTCTCGACCGTGATGTGCGCAGCTATCCGCACGTTCACCCTGGCAGCGACTTCAACCGCGTCGGGGACATCTTCTCCGACGAGGTCAACAAGGAGCGCAAGAAGCCGTTCGACATCCGCACCGTCATGCGCGCCGTGGTCGATCAGGACCACGCGGTGCTGGAACGCTGGGCGGGCATGGCTGACGCGGACACGTCGGTTGTCATGGACGCTCATCTCGGTGGCTATCCCGTGACTGTGCTGGGGATCGAGTCCCGGCCGATCCCGCGACGTGGCGGGTTGCCCACCGATGGTCCAGACCAGTGGACGGCCGGGACGCTGTTCCCGCGGTCGTCGAAGAAGACAGCGCGAGCTGTCAACGCAGCCAGCGGCAATCGCCCCCTGGTGGTGCTGGCAAACCTGTCAGGTTTCGACGGTTCGCCCGAGTCGCTGCGCAGGATGCAGCTCGAATACGGTGCCGAGATCGGCCGGGCCATCGTGAACTTCGACGGTCCGATCGTCTTCTGTGTGATCTCGCGCTACCACGGGGGCGCATTCGTGGTCTTCTCCGGCGTACTGAACGACAACATGCAGGTCATCGCCGTCGAAGGGTCGTTCGCGTCGGTGATCGGCGGCGCGCCAGCCGCGGCCGTCGTGTTCTCCCGCGACGTCGCTGCCCGCACGTCCGCCGACCCTCGAATCGCAGCCCTGGAAGCGGCCTCGGCCGAGGCCGACGACATCGGACGGGCACGCGTGCGCGTCGAGTTGGCGGACCTGCGCGCCGCCGTGCGCTCGGAGAAGCTCGGTGAGGTGGCCGCCGAGTTCGAGCAAGTTCACAACATCGAGCGGGCGCTTGCTGTCGGCTCCGTACACGCGATCATTCCCGCGCGCGAACTCCGCCCCTACCTCGTTGGTGCGGTCGAACGGGGCATCCGAAGAACCACGGCTGAGATGTCCACACCGCCGCCGAGCTGAACGCGCTCGGCACCACTGGAGTGGGAGACGGTCACATGTACAGGCCGCCGTTGACCCCGTAGACCTGCCCGGTGATGTAGCCGGAGTCGGGCGAGACGAGGAATTCAACGACGCGGGCGACCTCGTCCGGCTCGCCCAGCCGCCCGACCGGGATCTTGGCGATCACCTTGGCCATGGCCTCCGCCGGCACGCCGGCCGTCATCTCGGTGCTGATGAAGCCGGGCGTCACGGCGTTGACCGTGATGCCCTTGCGCGCGGTCTCCAATGCCAGGCTCATCGTGAGCCCGAACTCTCCCGACTTGGCTGCGGCATAGTTGGCCTGACCGATGTTGCCGGACGAGGCGATCACCGAGCTCATGTTCACGATCCGGCCGTAGCCGCGGTCCAGCATGTGCTGCAGGATCGCCCGGGACAGGTAGAAGGCGCCGGAGAGATTGACCTGCACGACCCGGTCCCACTCGTCGGGTGTCATCCGGCGCACGGTCTTGTCGATGTTGATCCCGGCGTTGTTGACGAGGATGTCGAGCGTGTCCGTGTTGTTCGAGGACTTCATCGATCACCCGCTGGCAGTCCTCGTTGGAGCCGATGTTGCCCTGGTGGACGGTTCCACCCCGGTCTCCAAAGGTGTCGAGGAACAGCTGCGCGCTCTCCTTGTCGCGGGAGTAGCCACCCGCAACGGTCACGCCGCGTGCCGCCAGCCTTTCGCAGACTGCCAGCCCGATCCCCCGCACGCCCCCGGTAACCAGTGCTACCTGCCCGTTCATGTCAGCCATGTCATCGCCTGCCGTAGTTGGCGCGGACCCGAGGTGAGGGTACGAGCGGGCATCTGCCCGAAGTCGTTCAGGTGTCGTCGCCGGGTTCCCGGACGGAGCGACCTGCATAACGCTGTGCCGTGAACGTACACCCACATGCCTATATGTCCGTACCAATCGAGCGTCCATGCCAGGCGGTCCATACCTGACATTCCTAAAGGATCTATCCGCTAGCCGGATCTTTAGCAGCGATACGCGCATATGGTCGACGTGAACCTGGAAGCCGTCGCGCTTCCGAGAGGACGTCCCATGCAGCCATTCGTGGTCAACTGCCATGACCGGATCGTGTTTCCGTCCAACTTCATCCCCGAACTGGACCTGTCCGTCATCCACAGCCTCGACCAGCTCGACAGCGTGATCAGGCGCGACTTCGAGGTGAAGGCGCCAACCGGCACCGAGATCCTGCACCGCGTGGAGGTTGGCGCCTACTCGAGTCGCTACGAGCTGATGCGCGACCTCGCGCTGAACCTGTTCTGGATCAACCGCTTTGCTTTGACCCTGTACGACAAGCGGCCCACGCGCTGGTCGGACGTGCCGCGCACGCGGCCGGACGTCTTCTTGCCCGTCCTGACCCCGTGGTTGGACGGTGACCGCAAGATCGCCGCCGTGCAAGAGATCTACGAGACGCTGCCGGCGACCTGGGACGGCGTGGTGGAGGACCGCATCTTCGGAATCCTTTTCGGCGTGTTCGGGCACCGCAAGCATCATGCGAGCGAGCTACCGACGGTCAAGCCCACGGTGGCCGAGATCCTGGCCGACCCCGCGAACCTCACGTTCCGGCTTCCCAGCCACGATCCTGACTACCCGGTCTTCGGTTACGCCGACATCGTCGACAGTGCCGAAGATGTCCCTGAGCTCGAGGCACTGAACCGGTGGGCGATGGTGCTGCACAACCAGTACCCCTGGGACCGCGCGCAGGCCGAGCTCGTCGAGGTTGGCGAGCTGCGCGACGACGACTACGTCGTGGCCTTCCATCCACGGAACGAAGAGGTTCGCCAGTTCCTGCGACGGCTCGGGTCAAACAACGTGGCCGCATCCAGGTCCCAGGCCCCGGAGGCGGTCCAGCCGGTCCGCCCTTATCCCCCCGTCAACGTGCGCGAGCACTTCGCCGTGCTGCCTCGCATCGAGGCGCTGGCTGTGGTCCACGGCGAGCTGGCCTGCACGAATGAGGACCTGATCCGCAACGCCGCCTATAACTGGTCACCGATGTCGGCAGACGAGATCAGCGAGAAGACCGGCATCGAGGAGCGTCGTTACACCACGCGCAGCCTCGAGGAGATCGCGCTTCAGGCGGCTCAAGGGGCGCTGGCACACTCCGGACGAGGACCGGAGGAGATCGGGGCTGTGCTCGTGTGCACGTGCACCAGCACCCGCATGATTCCTTCGGTTGCAACCTGGATCTCCGGTCAGCTCGGCATCTATCAGACGCACGCCTCCTGCGACATCGTCGCGGCGTGTGCCGGGATGCCCTACGGCCTGGCCGATGCGACGCGGATCCTGCAGGAGGTACAGCGTCCCGTCCTCGTCGTTTGCGTGGAGAAGTTCTCGGACAAGATCGGCAACGTTCGTCCGTCCCGCATGATCTTCGCCGATGGCGCCGCCGCTATGGTCCTCGGCGTTGCCCCGCCGGGCCAGTCGCCGGACATCGAGTATCTGCAGACATACGCCAGCGGTCCGGCGAGCCAGGTGAACTCGATCATCTGGCCCAACCCCGCTTTCGACAACAACATCACCGTTTTCGGGCCGGAGGTCAAAGCGCTCGCCGGTCGGTACCTCGTGCAGATGATTGACGAGCTCAAGATGCTCCCCGACCCGGACGGCGCAGCGGCGTCGCTGCTGGAGAGCATCGACCTGATCGTTCCTCACCAGGCAAACAAGACCATGGTCATCCAGCTCGCGTTGGACGCGGGCCTGTCTGCTGACAGTCTCTACTTCAACGTCGAAAAGGTCGGCAATGCGTCCTCGGCGAGCATCCCCCTGGCTATCCACGACGCAGTGCGCGACGGAGTCATCAACCGGCCGATGCGGATCTTCGCTCCAGGGTTCGGCGCAGGCGCGGTCGCAGGCTATTGCGTGATGCGCATCGACCCGGCCATGGTGGCTTTGGATCCTGACCTTTCGCCCGCCCCATTGATGGAGAGCCCGCAATCGCTCCCCGAGCCGTCTTCCGAGGACGTGAGGCTGGCGTTTGGCTAGCGCCTGCGGTGCTCAGGAAGCATCCGACAACGCCTCGGCGATGATGGTGGTCTCGTAGTCAAGCGACGACGGCTCATGCGCGTGATGTCCCTCGACGTCTCGCTGGTCGATGAGCGACAGGTTGGCACGGATTGCTTCGGGGGTGTTCTCCGCGAGCACGACGCCCTGAGTCTCGGCGACGAAGATCCGCGCTACGCGCCCGCCGGCCACGGAGTAGATGTGCCCGTTGACCGCGCACTCTTCGTGCGCCAGGTAGGCAACCAGCGGGCTCACGGACTCAGGCAGCACCCTGGACGCCAGGTCGCCGAGGATGTCCGCGGTCATCCGAGTAGACGCGATGGGCGCGATTGCATTGACCTTGATGCCGTTGCCCGCGCCCTCGATCGCGAGGACGCGGGTCAGCCCAGCCAGGCCAGCCTTTGCAGCGCCGTAGTTTGCCTGGCCGAAGTTGCCGAACAGGCCGGATGCGGAGCTGGTGTTGATGATGCGGCCGTAACCCTGCTCGCGCATCAGGCGAAACGCTGGCTGGCTGACAAAGAGAGCGCCTTTGAGGTGGACGTCGATCACGGGGTCGATCATGGTGTGATCCATCTTGTGAAAGGCCTTGTCGCGAAGGATGCCGGCATTGTTGACCAGCACGTCGACCCGTCCGAAGGCGGCCAGCGCTGCCTGCACGATCGCCTCACCCCCTTCGGCGGTGGCGACGCTGTCGTGGTTGGCCGCTGCCTTTCCGCCCAGCTCGGTGATCTCGTCGACGACCCGTTGCGCGGCCGGCGTCGAGGAACCGCTGCCGTCGAGAGCGCCGCCAACGTCGTTGACCAGGATGTGGGCTCCCCGTCGAGCAAGCTCGAGCGCGTGACAGCGTCCGAGACCGCCGCCGGCACCGGTGATGATGGCTACTCGTCCGTCAAAGCGCATATCTGGCATGGTCACGGAGCTCGCCTTCCTCGTTGAGAAACTGCTTTGCTTGCCTGTGTCGAAGGTGCATGCTGCTAGCGGTCGATCGGCGGCGCCCCTCGGACACGTTCCGTGGTGAGGAACTCCGTCACCCGTGCGGCGAGAGTGCCTGCCGGGCCGCGGCGCTGCAGGTCGTGGCCGGCGCGCAGCGTCGCCAGTTCCGCGTCGGGGATACGTCGGGCCAGCAGGGTGCTGTTCGCCGGGGGAACCATGCGGTCGCGGCTCCCACAGACCACCAAGGTCGGTGCTCGGATCGCGCCGAGGTACGGGATGCTCGACCAGCTCGAGATGGCGAGGAAATGCCAGAGCGCGCCCAGAGGGTCGGGACGCGGCCAGGAACGCGCGTCCGACCGCTGACGCGATGCAGTCATCGCGCTGTTGCCAGCAATCGCCCCAACGCCGCACGACGTCGATACGAGCACCAACCCACGGACCCGACCTGGGGCGTTGACGGCGAGCTGTTGAGCGACGGCACCCCCATGGGAGAACCCGAGGACGTCGGATCGCTCCACACCGGCTTCGTCGAGCATCGCGGCGGCGAGGGCGGCGAGCGTCGAAATCGAGAGGGGCAGGATCGGCGTCGGACTCCCACCGACGCCGGGCGCGTCAAAACAGATGAGGGTGCGACCGGGCAGCGATTCGGCAAACGGGCCCCAGCTCTCCAGCGGGCGCGTCAACCCGTTGAGCAGCAGCAGCGGCTCGCCGTTGCCCTCGACACGCATCCGGACCCTGAGCCCGCGGAAGTCCACCAGCTGCGGGTCGATGGTGATCGATCGAGGCGGCGTCACGGGGCTCTCATGCGCGCGTGCGCACGTAGCTCCCTGGTGCGGCCTCGATCGGCGGGTACTCCGTGCTTCCCAGCCGGCGCAGCGCGGCAACCTTGGGGCCTCCCCGCTCGGCGATCCACGTGGCCCAGTCCTCCCACCAGGTGCCGTCCTCGAGCACGGCGTTGTCCTTCCACTCCTGCGGATCGACCGGTAGGGACTCGTTGGTCCAGTGCTTGGGCTTGGGACCGGGGGGGTTGACGATGCCGGCGATGTGGCCGGAGGTGCTGAGGACGAACCGGTTGTGTCCGCCGAGCAGTTGCGTCGGTCTTGTACCCCGAGACCCACGGGACGATGTGGTCGTCGACGGCCGCCAGCACGTAGGTGTCGATGTCGACCTTGCCCGGCTGGAGCTTCTGACCGGCGATCTCGAACTCGCCTCGCGCGAACTCGTTGAGCAGATAGCACGACCGCAGATATCGCGAGTGCATCTTGGCCGGCATGCGAGTGCTGTCCTTGTTCCACACGAGCAGGTCGAAAGCCGGTGGCTTCTTGCCGAGCAGCCAGTTGTTCACGACGTAGGCGAACACCAGGTCGTTCGCCCGCAACGCATCGAACGTGTGCGCCATCTTGTCGGAGTCGAGGTAGCCCTTCTTGGCCATCTGCTTCTCGAGGCCGGCGATCGTGGCCTCGTCGGTGAAGACGCCGAGGGCGCCCGGGGCGCTGAAGTCGGTGTGGGTGTTCAGGAACGTTGCGGACTTGATCGAGCGATCGCCGATCGCTGCGTGGTGGGCCAGCCCGATCGCGGTGAGGGTTCCGCCGAGGCAGACGGAGAGGGTGTTGACCTCGGGCGCGCCGGTGATCTCTCGCACTACCCGTACTGCATCGAGGGGGCCCTGGCGCAGGTAGTCCTCGAAGTCCAGCTCACGCATGCTCGCATCGGGGTTGCGATAGCTGATCGCGAAGCAGGTGTGGCCGTGCTGGACGGCCCACTCGATCAGGCTCTTACCGGGCGCGAGATCCATGATGTAGTACTTGTTGATCCACGGCGGGCAGAACAGCAGCGGCACTGAGTGCACCCGCTTGACCTGCGGTTCGTACTGGATCAGCTCGATCAGGTCGCTCCGGTAGACGACCGCGCCGGGAGTGGCGGCCATGTTGACGCCGACCTCGAACCCGGAGCTGTCGACCTGCGAGGGCCAGCCGCCGTTGTGGCGGAGGTCGCCCAGCATGTTCTTCGCGCCCCTGACCACGCTCTTGCCGCCGGTGTCGAAGGCCTGCCGCAGCGCCGCTGGGTTGCCCGGCAGGGTGTTCGTCGGCGCGAGTGCGTCGAGCATGAAGGTTGCGGCGAAGCGCGCCTTGGCGTCCTGCTTGGCCTCCAGCCCGGCCGCATCGACAAGCTCGGCGACGAGTTGGCTGGCCAGCAGGTACTGCTGCGCCAGCAGGAAGTAGAGCGGGTTGTCCGCGAATGCCGGGTCGGCGAACCGCTTGTCGCCGGCTGCGGGGCTCAACGGACCGGAGGTCTCTCCGCCCACGGCGCGATGCCCGGCCGCGCGTAGGGCCGCGGCGACGCCGATCGTCAGCCGCGCGTTGGCGGCGGCGACCCCAGCCGGGTTCTTGACCAGCGCCAGGCCGGCAGCGGCGAGTGAGCGCAGGAACGACACCGGATCGGCGCCGACCAACGGATCCTCGGCAATGCCCAGCCGGTCAAGGACGGAACGCGCCGCTGAGTCGAGGATCTGTTGCTGGCGTCATGGTGTCGGCCTCCTGGGCAGACCGGGAGCCCGCACGCTGGCGCTGCCCGTCGGGCGGGCTCATGGTTGTTCTTCGGCGTTGGCCTCGACATAGCTCCGGTAGACGCTGAGCAGTGCACGGCGCTGCGACTCGGTGAGCCGCCGGTCGGCGCGGATCGCGCCCTCGGTTGCCTCGTCGTCGGGCTTGTCGGTGCGGCTGACCAGTCCCGCCTGCTCGAACAGCGTCTCCGCTGACACGTTCAAGGCATCCGCGATCGACTTGAGCACACGTAGCGACGGCTCATGCAGCCCGCGCTCGACCTGGCTCAGATAGGGGTTGGAAACCTCGGTCAGCGCGGACAGCTGACGCAGCGACAGGTTGGCCATCTGTCGCTGCGCTCGGATGAAGTCCCCCAGCATGCGCCGGGGGACATCCTCTGCCTCTGCCATCAGCTCTTCCTTGATCCGGCTCGTTGCGAAGGCGCGGGTGCGGTCAGGCTGACTTTACGGGGACGAGCACGTTGCGCCAGCTGCAGTGCGAAGTCGCGCTGCGAGTTGAGCAGGTCCGTGGCTACATCGAAGGTGTACTTGGTGGCGGCTTCCACGCTGGGAACGGTGGGGATGCCGGGGACCTTCGGCAGATCCGGGACGGGAATGACCGACATGGCCTTGACCCAGGCCTGGGCGGCGTCGACGGAGATCTGCTGACCCTGCTGGACGGTCGAGAGGAGCTGCTCGCGGATCTTTTGGGCGAGCTCCGGGATCTCGGTCGTGGGCGTGGTCTTGGTGGTCGCGGTTGCCATGGTGAACTCCTCGAGACTTGGTGCACGGTGTCTCCGGCACGCTGCTCACGATACGCACCGAGTGCTTGAAATGTCAAGCACTCGGCGTCGCCGAGGTTCTGTCGGGGTTCAGACAAGGGCGGTTTCCACCGGTGCGGGCGGTCTACCGAGGCCGCCCGAAACCGCGGCCCTTTGCACTTCTCCTGCCACTGCCGGCACCACCCGGGCGTCGAAGATCGAGGGCACGATGTGGTCCGGAGTCGCCCCGGCCTCGGCGACGATGCCGGCAATTGCCCGGGCCGCCGCAACCTTCATCGACATGTCCACCGAACGGGCGCGGCTGTCGAGCAACCCGCGGAACATGCCGGGGAACACCAGGACGTTGTTGATCTGGTTGGCGTAGTCACTTCGCCCGGTGGCAACCACGGCCACGTTGTCGGGCATCTCCTCCGGCATGATCTCGGGGATGGGGTTGGCCATCGCGAACACGATGGCGTCCCGTGCCATGGTGGCGACCCAGTCCGGCTTGACCAGGCTGGGACCGCTGACGCCGACGAACACGTCGGCACCGACCAACGCATCCTCCAGTTCGCCGCGCAACCTCTCGGGGTTGGTCGTCTCGGCGATGGCTCGCTTCTCCGCGTTGAGGTCCGTCCGGTCCGGGGAGACGATGCCGTGCCGGTCCACGCCGATGAAGTGGCCGACACCGGCGTGCTGCCACAGCTTGACGCAGGCCACTCCGGCCGCGCCCATGCCGAGGAAGACCACTTTGAGATCCTCCAGCCGCTTCCCGACCACTTCGGCGGCGCCGTAGAGGGCCGCAAGTGACACGATCGCGGTGCCGTGCTGATCGTCGTGGAACACGGGGATGTCCAGCTCGTCCTGGAGGCGTCGCTCGACTTCGAAGCAGACCGGTGCCGCGATGTCCTCCAGGTTGATGCCACCAAAGCCGGGCGCGATCGCCTTGCCCACCGCGACCAGTTCCTCGACGCCGGACGTGCGCACGCAAATGGGATAGGCGTCAACGTTGGCGAGCTGCTTGAACAGCATCGCCTTGCCCTCCATCACGGGCAGGGCCGCCTCTGGACCGAGGTCGCCGAGGCCGAGGACCGCGGTGCCGTCGGTGCAGCACCGCCACCGAGTTCGACTTGATGGTGTAGTCCCACACCAGCTGGCTCTGCTCGGCTATCGCGGAACAGACCCGACCGACGCCGGGTGTGTAAGCCATCGACAGATCGTCACGAGTGAGCACCGGAAACTTCGGCGTCACCTCGATCTTGCCTCCCCGGTGCCGATCGAAGACCCGGTCCGTGACTGACAGCAGCTCCACGCCTGGAACTGCCCTGGCCGCTTCGACGACCTCCCGGCCGTGCGTCTCCCCACGGGTCTCAACCTGGAGCTGCCGGATGATCAGGTCATGGTGGTGCTCGAGGATGTCGATCGCGTCCACCAGCGCGCCGGCGGCGCCTAGCGCGGAGGTCAACCTCCCCAGCGTGCCAGGGATGCGCTGCAACGACACTCGCAACGTCAACGTATAGCCAGCGGACGGCTGGATCGTGACCATGTCTGCGCCCTTTCCTCGATCTGCGGGTTGGCGGTGGCGGCGCTGTCAGATACCCGCGCCCACGAGTGCTGGCGGCGGCGCGGTGGTGACAGCAGGCTCGTCCTCGGCAAAGACCGACATCTCGTCGAGGACCTCCTCGCGGTTGAGGATGCGGCGTGCCCGCTTCACGTCGAAGACGTTTTCCGACTTGGCGACCACCAGGGTGGCCACGGAGTTGCCGATCATGTTGGTCAGCGCGCGGCACTCGGACATGAACTTGTCGATGCCGAAGATGAGCATGATGGCCGCGACCGGGACGGTGCCGACCGAGGACAGGGTGGCGGCGAGGACGATGAAGCCCGACCCGGTCACCCCGGCGGCCCCCTTGGAGGTGAGCAGCAGCACGCCGATGATGCCGAGCTGCTGACCCAGCGACAGCGGGATGTTGGTCGCCTGCGCCAGGTAGATCACGGCCAGAGTGAGGTAGAGGCAGGTGCCGTCAAGGTTGAAGGAGTAGCCCGTCGGGACGGTGAGTCCAACAACCGGCTTCGGCACGCCGAGGTGCTCGAGCTTCTTCATGACCTGCGGCAGCACCGACTCCGAGGAGGACGTGCCCAGCACGATGAGCAGCTCCTCTTTCAGGTAGCGGAGGAGCTTGAAGATGTTCACCCCGGCGTAGCGGGCGGCCAGGCCGAGAACGACCACGACGAAGAACGTTGCCGTGACAGTAGAAGGTGAGGATCAGCTGCAGCAGGCTGGTCAGCGTGTCGAGGCCGTACTTGCCGATCGTGAAGGCCATGGCGCCGAAGGCGCCGATCGGCGCGGCATACATGACGATCCGGATAACACCGAAGAACGCCTGCCCGGTGCGCTCGATCCCGGCGATGATCGGCCGGCCGCGCTCACCCAAGTGCATGAGCGCGAAGGCGAACACGACCGAGAAGAACAGCACTTGCAGGATGTTGCCCTCGGCAAAAGCGCCGACAACGCTGCTGGGAAAGATGTGGAAGATGAAGTCGTACCAGTGGGAGATCGTGCCCTGCTCGATGAGCCCACCGACCGTGTCGGTCACCTTGATCTTGCCGACGTCGGCATTGACGCCCGCTCCGGGCTTCGTGACGTTCATGACGACCAGCCCGAGAACCAGCGCGACCGTGGTCATGAGCTCGAAGTACAGCAGCGCCTTTCCACCGATCCGGCCGACCTTCTTCACACTCTCCATCGACGCGATGCCGGCCACCACCGTGCAGAAGATGACCGGGGTGATGACCATCTTGATCAGGCTGACGAACGCCAGGCCCACCGGCTCGAGCGCGATCCCCGTCTCGGGGGAGAACTGGCCGACCAGGATGCCGGCGACGATGCCGACCAGCACCCAGAAGTAGATCTGCCGGTACCAACGCCGACGGTGCGATGCAGCCGCTGTCGGAACGGTTCTGACTGAACCGAATTCGACATCGTTCCTCCTCGGGACTCGGACCGACCAGACGTCGGCCAGCAACGGCCCCTCAAAGAGGTACGGAACCGCAAGTAATTCTTCGAAGGTTGATGCGCTGAGCCATCGCGCCGCTAGAGCACAAAGACCCCCTCGGCGGGACCGCGCGCTGCGCTCCTCCGGGAAAGAGCTCTCGTCAGACGTTGAAGCGGAACTCCACGACGTCGCCGTCGGCCATCCCCGGTGATGCCTCGGGCCTTCGTCACCCCGACCAGTCGGACCTGTCCTGATTCTTGATAGGCCGTCTGGATGACATCTGCCGCGGATCGCCGCCTTCCGCGGGATGCAGACCGCGCTCCGTGCCAGCGTTGGGAGCGATCGCTTACTCCCTGCTGTTCCGCGAGGTGCTCATGAGACGTTCTGCTTGGCTTGCGGTTTCGGTCGTCAGGCGCATCGATGCTCGCTTGCGGCATTCAGCCGGCCCAGGCCGCGACGCTGACAGTCGTCGTGCCCGCCGCTGCCGGGACCGGCGTCGCCTCAGGCGTCGACCTCAGCGCGGAAGACACCGTCACGATCACTGCGACCGGCACCGCGCAGACGGTCTCGTGGCAGCCGCCGACGAACCCGGACGGGGTGTGGCCGGACGGCGGTAGCGCCTCCTGCATCGGCATCGCAGAGACCTGCCTTGCCCAGACCACCGCGTCCGCCCTCGATCGCCAAGGTGGGCGATGGACCATGGACCCTTGTCGGGTCCGGTCCCGTGACGCTCTCGGGTGTCGGCGCGGTGCGACTCGCCTACAACGACGCCATCGGCTTCTTCGGTGACAACCTCGGCAGCTACACGGCTCAGCTCGACGTCACCAGGGCCGCGCCGCCGTGCGCATCGGTCACGGTCCGGCAGCCGATCAACGCCAACGGCTCGTCCGTGCTCAAGGCCGGCAGCACCGTGCCTGTGAAGTTCGGCTGCGAGGTAGGAACACTCACGCCGACCTGGCCTCTCACGCGGCTGACCTCGACTACGCTTGGCACGACCCTCGGAGGCGGAGGTCAGCCGCCACGGCGACCAACGGGTCTGCCTTCCGCTACGACGCGTCAGAGGCGCAGTACATCTACAACCTGTCCACCAAGGGAATGGCCGCCGGTACCTACCGCCTCAACATCCTCTCTGGCGGCGGGACGATCAGCGCGGTGCAGATCTCGCTCCGCTGACGTCGCGTGAGGTGCAGCGCGCCCCTACGCGGTTCCCCGGTCACACGTTGAAGCGGAACTCCACGACGTCGCCGTCGGCCATCACGTAGTCCTTGCCCTCGATGCGCACCTTGCCGCGCGCCTTGGCCTCGGCCATCGAGCCGGCATCCACCAGGTCGTCGTACGACACGACCTCGGCCTTGATGAAGCCGCGCTGGAAGTCGGTGTGGATCACGCCCGCCGCCTGCGGCGCGGTCGCGCCGACCGGGATCGTCCACGCCCGCGCCTCCTTGGGCCCGGCAGTCAGGTAGGTCTGCAGCCCGAGCGTGCGGAACCCGACGTGCGCGAGCTGGTCCAGCCCTGACTCGTCCTGGCCCAGCGACTGCAGCAGCTCGAGCGCCTCGTCGTCGGGCAGCTCCATCAGCTCGGCCTCGATCTTCGCGTCCAGGAAGATCGCCTCGGCCGGCGCGATCAGCCCGCGCATCTCGTCCTTGAACGCCTCGTCGCCGAGCTCGTCCTCGTCGACGTTGAACACGTAGATGAACGGCTTGGCGGTCATCAGCTGCAGCTCGCGCAGATCGGCAAGGTCGATGCCGGCCGACGCGGCGCCGGCAGACAACGTCGTACCGCGGTCCAACAGCTCCTTCGCCTTCTGCACCGCCTCGAGCTGCGCGAGCCGGTCCTTCTGCTTGTCCTTGGCGAGCCGGGTCTCCTTCTCCAGCCGCGGCAGCGCCTTCTCGATCGTCTGCAGGTCGGCGAGGATCAGCTCGGTGTTGATGGTCTCGATGTCGTCCTTGGGTGCGACCTCGCCCTCGACGTGCACGACGTTCGGGTCGCGGAACGCCCGGATCACCTGGCAGATCGCGTCGGACTCGCGGATGTTGGCGAGGAACTTGTTGCCGAGCCCCTGCCCCTCCGACGCGCCGCGCACGATGCCGGCGATGTCGACGAACGACACGGCAGCGGGCAGGACGCGCTGCGAGTCGAAGATCTTGGCGAGCACGGCCAGCCGCGGGTCGGGCACGCCCACCACGCCGACGTTGGGCTCGATCGTCGCGAACGGGTAGTTCGCCGCGAGCACGTCGTTCTTGGTCAGCGCGTTGAACAGCGTCGACTTGCCGACGTTGGGCAGGCCGACGATGCCGATGGTGAGGGTCACGAGATTCAAGGGTACGGCGGTGCGCTACCCGGAATTGTCAGACCCCTGGGTCACCCTGGGCCCATGAGCATCCTTCTGCTGTTGCTGGGTCTGGCCCTCGGGTTCGGGGTCGGGCTGCTCGTCGCCCAGACCCGCGGCCTCACCGCCAAGGACCTGCAGGCCCGCGACCGTCAGCTGCTCGAGCTGGCCGACAGCCGGTTCCGCGAGGCCAGCACGCGCGCCGGCGGCGACCTCGACCGGCGCCAGACCGAGGTCGAGCAGATGGTCGCGCCGCTGCGCGACACGCTCGGGCGGGTGGAGAGCCAGCTGCACGAGCTGGAGCGGGTCCGGGTCGCCGCCTACACGTCGCTGACCGAGCAGGTCGGCTTCTCCCGGCAGGCCTCCGAGCAGCTGCGCGAGCAGACCTCGTCGCTCGTCACGGCGCTGAAGGCGCCGCAGGCCCGCGGCCGGTGGGGCGAGATGCAGCTCCGCCGCGTCGTCGAGATGGCCGGCATGGTCGAGCACTGCGACTTCACCGAGCAGGCGACCGTGACCACCGCCGACGGCGTGCTCCGCCCCGACCTGGTCGTGCGCCTCGCCGGCGGCAAGCAGATCGTCGTCGACGCCAAGGTGCTCGCTGGCCGCCTACCTGCAGGCCGTGGAGAGCAAGGACGACGAGGTCACGGCCGAGCGGATGAAGGCGCATGCGCGTCACCTGCGCGCCCACGTCGACGGGCTCGCCAGCAAGGACTACTGGCGCGCGTTCCAGCCGACGCCGGAGTTCGTCGTGCTGTTCGTGCCGGGCGACGTGTTCCTCGGGCCGGCGCTCGAGCACGACCCGACGCTGCTCGAGCACGCGATGAGCAAGCGCGTCCTCATCGCCACGCCGACGACGCTGATGGCGATGCTGCGCACGGTCGCCTACACCTGGCAGCAGGAGGCGCTCACCGCGCACGCCCGCCAGGTGTTCGAGCTCGGCCAGGAGCTCTACCGCCGACTCGGCGGCCTGGGCGGTCATGTGCACAAGCTCGGTCGGTCACTGACCCGGGCGGTCGACGACTACAACAGCACCGTCGGCTCGCTGGAGCGGACCGTGCTCTCGCAGGCCCGCAAGATGGCCGAGCTGCACGTCACCGACGCCGAGCTGCCGTCGCCCGAGCCGCTCGACGCCATGACCCGTCCGCTCGGGTTCTCCCGAGCTGGTCGCCTCTGCCGACGAGGAGCGGGCCCTGCGCTCGGTCTCCGGGGCCTGAGGTCGGCTGCCGCCCAACCGTTGTCTTGACTCGTTCCGGACAAGGCGGTTGGGTAGGGCGATGACCGACGCCGCCGAGCCCCGCCCACCGCCCTGCTGCGGGGTGTGGGGCTGCGCGTCACCCAGCAGCGGCTCGCCGTGCTCGACGCGTTGGCCCAGCACCCCCACGCCGGCACCGACGTGCTCATCGCGGCCGTCCGGGAGACCCGGCCGGTCTCGCACCAGGCGGTCTACGACGTGCTGCACACGCTCGCCGACCAGGGCCTGGTCCGCCGCATCCAGCCGGCCGGCTCGGTGGCCCGCTACGAGCTGCGCGTGGGAGACAACCACCACCATGTCGTGTGCCGCAGCTGCGGCGACGTCGTCGACATCGACTGCGCCGTCGGCGCCGCACCGTGCCTGGACCCGTCGGACCTCGCCGTACACGCGCCCGGCTTCGAGCTGCACGAGGCCGAGGTCACCTACTGGGGGCTCTGCGCCACCTGCGCGGGCTCGACCGAGCCCCAGCCCGACCCGGCAACACCACGACGTACTGCACCATCCCGCACCACGGAGACGAGGACCCACCGTGTCTGATCAGCCCCAGCCGAACCCGAGCAACGCGACCGCCAACGGCAGCGAGAGCGAGAACCCGGTCATCGATGCGCCGACCGCGAAGCCCGGCCGACCGCACACCAACCAGGACTGGTGGCCCAACCAGCTCAACCTCCAGGTCCTGCACCAGCACTCGCCGCAGGGCAACCCGATGGGTGCGGACTTCAGCTACGCGAAGGCGTTCGAGGGACTCGACGTCGAGGCGCTGAAGAAGGACGTCTACGACGTCATGACCACGTCGCAGGACTGGTGGCCGGCGGACTACGGCCACTACGGCCCGCTGTTCATCAGGCTCAGCTGGCACGCCGCGGGCACCTACCGCATCGAGGACGGCCGCGGCGGCGCCGGCGACGGCGCGCAGCGCTTCGCCCCGCTGAACAGCTGGCCCGACAACGCGAACCTCGACAAGGCGCGCCGGTTGCTGTGGCCGGTCAAGCAGAAGTACGGCGCCGCCGTCTCGTGGGCCGACCTGCTCGTCTTCGCCGGCAACTGCGCGCTCGAGTCGATGGGTTTCACGACCTTCGGCTTCGGCTTCGGCCGTCCGGACGTGTGGGAGCCCGAGGAGATCTTCTGGGGCCCGGAGGACACCTGGCTCGGCGACGAGCGCTACAGCGGTGACCGCGAGCTCGGCGGCCCGTTCGGTGCGGTGCAGATGGGTCTCATCTACGTGAACCCGGAGGGCCCGAACGGCAACCCCGACCCGCTGGCCGCCGCGCGCGACATCCGCGAGACGTTCCGCCGGATGGCGATGAACGACGAGGAGACCGTCGCGCTCATCGCCGGCGGGCACTCGTTCGGCAAGACGCACGGTGCGGGTCCCGCCGACCACGTCGGCCCCGAGCCGGAGGCAGCTCCGCTCGAGGAGCAGGGCCTCGGCTGGCGCAGCACCTACGGCTCCGGCAAGGGCGGCGACACCATCACCAGCGGCCTCGAGGTCACCTGGACCAACACGCCGACCCAGTGGGGAGCCGGCTTCTTCCAGAACCTCTTCAACCACGAGTGGGAGCTCGTCGAGAGCCCGGCTGGGGCGAAGCAGTGGGTCGCGAAGGACGCCGAGGCGAACGTGCCGGACGCGCACGACCCCTCGAAGACGCACCGCCCGACCATGCTGACGACCGACCTCGCGCTGCGGCTCGACCCGGCGTACGAGAAGGTCTCGCGCAACTTCTACGAGCACCCGGAGCAGTTCGCCGACGCGTTCGCCCGCGCCTGGTACAAGCTGCTGCACCGCGACATGGGCCCGGTCACCCGCTACCTCGGCCCGTGGGTGCCCGAGCCGCAGCTCTGGCAGGACCCGGTGCCGGCAGTCGACCACGAGCTGGTCGGCGACGCGGACGTCGCCGCGCTCAAGGCGAAGGTGCTCGACTCCGGCCTGTCGGTCCAGCAGCTCGTGCGTACGGCGTGGGCGTCGGCCGCGTCCTTCCGCGGCACCGACATGCGTGGCGGGGCCAACGGCGCGCGGATCCGCCTGGAGCCGCAGCGCGACTGGGCGGTCAACGACCCGGCCGAGCTGGCCACCGTGCTGCAGACCCTGGAGGGGATCCAGCAGGAGTTCAACGGGTCCGGCTCGACGATCTCCCTGGCCGACCTCATCGTCCTGGCCGGCTGCGCGGCGGTCGAGAAGGCGGCGAAGGACGCCGGTCATGACATCACGGTGCCGTTCGCACCGGGTCGCACCGACGCGTCGCAGGAGCAGACCGACGCCGAGACGTTCTCGGTGCTCGAGCCACGGGCCGACGGCTTCCGCAACTACCTGCGTGAGGGCGAGAAGCTGCCGCCGGAGACCCTGATGCTGGACCGCGCCAACCTGCTGAGGCTGACCGCACCCGAGATGACGGTGCTGGTCGGTGGCCTGCGGGCGCTCGGCGCCAACACCGGCGACTCGAAGGTGGGCATCTTCACGGACCGGCCGGGCGCGCTGACCACCGACTTCTTCGTGAACCTGCTCGACATGGGCACGGAGTGGAAGGCGTCCGGCTCGGTGGAGAACGTGTACGACGGGCGGGCCCGCGGCACGGACGACGTCCGGTGGACCGCCTCCGCGGTCGACCTCGTCTTCGGCTCGAACTCCCAGCTCCGGGCGATCGCCGAGGTCTACGCAGCCAGTGACGGGTCGGAGAAGTTCGTCCGCGACTTCGTGGCGGCCTGGGACAAGGTCATGAACCTCGACCGGTTCGACCTCTCCTGACCGGGAGCGCCTTGACGGCCGGGCATCGCCGATAGCACCGTCAAGGCGTGAGCGGGATCGTGAGCCAGGCGATCGGGCGGCGGTCGTTCCTCATCCAGGCCGGCCGCGGCGTGCTGGGCGTCGCCGTGCTCGGGCTGGCTGCGTGTAGTTCCGGCAACGAGCCAGGTGACGCTGCCGATCCGGGACGAAGCGGCTCAGCTCCGGGATCGACAGATGCGACCACCACGGCGAGCGACCGCGCGAACGACGGTGCCGCGCTGGCCTGGTCGCGGGTGGATCTCGGGTTCGTGTCTGCATACGTGCTGGTGCGGGGCGCCGAGGCGGCCGTCGTCGACACCGGCGTCGGGGGCAGCGCGGACCAGATCGGGGCCGTGCTCGACGAAGCGGGCCCAGGGTGGGCCGGCGTACGCCATGTCGTGCTCACTCACAAGCATCCCGACCATGTCGGCAGCCTGGGCGAGGTCGCCGACCGGGCGAGCGGCGCGACCCTGTACGCCGGCGCGGCCGACCTCGACGCGATCGACGCACCGCGGCGGTTGCGCGCGGTGGCCGACGGGGACGACGTGTTCGGGCTGCAGGTGGTGGCCACCCCCGGCCACACCGCTGGTCACGTCGCGGTGTTCGATGCCGACTCGGCCGTGCTCGTGGCTGGCGACGCGCTCAACAACAGCGGCGGCCTCACCGGCTCGAACCCGCAGTTCACCGACGACGAGGCGGCGGCCGCGGACTCGGTCCGCACACTGGCACGGCTGCAGCCCCGGGTCATCCTCGTCGGCCACGGGCCACCGGTCGAACGGGCAGCGGCAGCCGAGCTGCAGCGCCTGGCGAACACGTTGGGCTGAGGCTCGGGCGTGTCCGGGGCGATCTGCGCGCAGCCGCGCCCTACCGTGAGCCCGTGACGTTGACCAGCAGTCCGCCGATGGCCGAGGCCGTCACCGACTTCGCCGGCCGCGTCAAGGCCGGATCGGGGCTGACCACACCGGGTGCCGTGCTCGTCGGCACGCGTGCTGATGGCAATCGGCGCGATAGCCGACCTCGCCTTCGGGCACTCGCTCGGCGTGGGCTTCGCGGCGATGTTCGTCATCGCGTCGGCCGTGATGGCACTGACCCTTCGGGTCCGGTCACTCGCCTCTGCGGTCATCGCGCCGCCGCTCATGTTCGCGTTCGCGACCATGCTGGTCGGGAAGCTCTCGGGTGAGGTCCACGGCTCGCGCGCCCTCGCGCTCGACACCGCAACATCACTGGCCCTGTCGGCTCCGGTGCTGTTCGGCGGGACCGCGCTGGCGGCGGCGATCGCCGTCGTACGCCTGGCCACCGCGGTGGCGCGACGGGCGAACGTCAGGCGCTGACGCCGGCGGCCTTCATGTCGCGGCGCAGCTCGGGCGGCAGCGCGAAGAGCAGGCTCTCCTCCGCCGACACGACCTCCTGCACGTCGGCGTAGCCGCGCTCGGCGAGCCAGTCGAGCACCCCGCGCACCAGGATCTCCGGCACGGACGCGCCGCTGGTGAGACCGACGGTCTGCACACCCTCGAGCCAGGCCTCGTCGATCTCGGACGCCTTGTCGACGAGGTAGCCGGCCTTGGCGCCGCACTCGATGGCGACCTCGACCAGGCGCACCGAGTTCGAGGAGTTCGTCGAGCCGACCACGATCATCAGGTCGGCCTCGGCGGCGATCTCCTTCACCGCGACCTGGCGGTTCTGCGTCGCGTAGCAGATGTCGTCGCTCGGCGGGTCGAGCAGCGCGGGGAACCGCTCGCGCAGCCGGCGCACCGTCTCCATGGTCTCGTCGACCGACAGCGTCGTCTGCGAGAGCCAGGCGACCTTGGCCGGGTCGCGGACCACGACGTTCGCCACGTCGTCGGGGCCGTCGACGAGGTGGACGTGGTCGGGCGCCTCGCCGCTGGTGCCGATGACCTCCTCGTGGCCCTCGTGGCCGATCAGCAGGATGTCGTAGTCGTCGGCGGCGAACCGGCGCGCCTCGTGGTGCACCTTGGTCACCAGCGGGCAGGTCGCGTCGATCGTCTTGAGGCTGCCGGGCGGCTGCCTCTGCGTGCACGACCGGCGCGACGCCGTGCGCGGAGAACACCACGGTCGCGCCCTCGGGCACCTCGTCGGTCTCCTCGACGAAGATGGCGCCGCGGTCCTGCAGGGTCTCGACGACGTGCTTGTTGTGCACGATCTGCTTGCGCACGTAGACCGGCGGCGCCGTAGGTCTCCAGCGCCTTCTCGACCGCGATGACCGCCCGGTCGACGCCTGCGCAGTAGCCGCGGGGCGCGGCGAGCAGGACACGGCCAGGCGTCGGGGTCATGTCTCCATGGTAGGTCGGGCTCGGCAGCACCTACGCTGCCGGACGTGTCCCTCGTCACCTCCGCGGAGGAACCGGTCCCGGTCCGGCGCGTGTCCCAGCTGATGGCCGGCTGGATCAACAAGCTGGGCGCGATCTGGGTGGAGGGCCAGGTGACGCAGGTCACGCGGCGCCCCGGCCAGCGCACCGTCTTCCTCACCCTGCGCGACCCGAGCGTGGACATGTCGCTGCCGGTCACCTGCTCGGTCGCGCTGCTCGACGCCCTGCCCGGCGGGCTCACCGACGGCGCCCACGTCGTCATGCACGCGAAGCCGAGCTTCTTCCCCGCGCGCGGGACGTTGTCGATGTACGCCGACGAGATCCGCCCGGTCGGCATCGGCGAGCTGCTCGCCCGGCTCGAGCACCTCAAGCGCGTCCTCACCGCCGAGGGGCTGTTCGCGGCCGAGCGCAAGCGGCCGCTGCCGTTCCTGCCCGACCGTGGTCGGGCTCGTCTGCGGACGGGCGTCGGCCGCGGAGAAGGACGTGGTGGAGAACGCGCGCCGCCGCTGGCCCGCCGTGCGCTTCCGCGTCGAGGAGGTCGCCGTCCAGGGTCCGCAAGCAGTCAGCGAGGTGACCGCCGCACTCGGCCGTCTCGACGCCGACGCCGAGGTCGACGTGATCGTGGTGACCCGCGGCGGCGGCTCGCTCGAGGACCTGCTGCCGTTCAGCAACGAGGCGCTGGTGCGCGCCGTCGCCGACTGCCGCACCCCGGTGGTCAGCGCGATCGGGCACGAGACGGACACCCCGCTGCTCGACCTGGTCGCCGACGTGCGCGCCTCCACCCCCACCGACGCGGCCAAGCGGGTCGTTCCCGACGTCGGCGAGGAGACGGCGCGCGTCACGCAGCTGCGGTCGCGCGGCACGTGACGCGGTCGAGAGCTTCCTGGCCCGAGAGCTCGCGGCGCTGGGCAACCTGCGCAGCCGCCCGGTGCTCGCCGACCCCCACGTGATGCTCGACGGCCGGCGCGACGACGTCGTACAGCTGCGCGACCGCGCGCGCCGATCCCTGCGGTCCGCACTCGACCGCGGCGCCGACAACCTGGCGCACACCCGCGCCCGCGTCACCTCGCTGTCCCCCGCCGCGACGCTCGAGCGCGGGTACGCCGTGGTGCAGCGCGCCGACGGTGCCGTCGTGCGCCGGCCGGACGAGGTTGCGTCCGGCGATCCGCTGCACCTGCGGCTGGCCGAGGGCGAGCTCGACGCGACGGTGCGCTGACCCGACGGCGCAGCCCTCTACGCTGACCGGCATGGCAGACGAGCGTCCGAGCTACGAGGCCGCCCGCGAGGAGCTCGTCGAGGTGGTCCGCCGGCTCGAGACCGGCGGCAGCACCCTCGAGGAGTCGCTCGCGCTGTGGGAGCGCGGCGAGGCACTCGCGACGATCTGCCAGGAGTGGCTCGACGGTGCCCGCGCCCGCCTCGACCAGGCACTCGCGGCCGACCGGGCCGACCAGTCAGCCACCTGAGGCTCCGCCTCGGCTGGTCGACCGGCCTAGTCGACCGCGAGCGAGCCGGCCAGCGCCTCCAGCTCCGACCACCGGGCGTTGCCGGCCACCACGACCGTGGACGCCTCGGTCCGGATCACCAGGGCCCGCGGCTCCGGCTCGCCGCCCTCCCGCCGCTGCCAGGTGCGCCCGCCGATGCGCACGTCACCCGTCACGCGGCTGCCCTCGGCGAAGCGGTCGACGAACTCGCGCGGCGGCGGCCCGTCGGTCTGGTCCAGCCCCGCGTAGTCACCGCGCGGCGTCACGAAGCCGATGTGCCAGGTCAGCCCGCCGTCCTCGCGGGGTGACCGGACGCTGGTGGCCCGCCACTCCTGGCCCAGCCCGACCGGGCCGAGCACGTCGTACGACGCGGCCTGCCGCGCCTGGGCCAGCGGCCCGGCGAAGTCCAGGTCGCGCACCGCGGCGGGGCGCTCGTCGCGAGCGTTGAGCAGCAGGATCACCGCGACCACGGCGAGCACCAGGACGAGCGAGCGCACCAGGTCACCGGCGGTCGCCCGCGCGCGCGGCTTGTCCCCAGGCATGCCGCCATCGTCGCCGATCTCCGGGCGGCAGCACCGGCCGGGGCGAGGGCCGACCAGCTCCCCGGCTTCTATCAATTCCACAAGAAGTCTTGTGCAATTAGTCTTGTGCATCTACGGTGGGCCCATGACCGCGCGACAGGTGACCGACTACCGGGTCCTCGCAGCCCTGGCCCATCCCCTGCGACGCCGGCTGCTCGACGTGCTCCGGGTCGACGGGCCGTGCACGGCGTCGATGCTCGCCGAGCGGACCGACCAGGCGGTCGGCAACATCAGCCACCACGTCAAGGTGCTGGCCACCCATGGCCTGGTCGAGCCCGCACCGGAGCTCGCCCGCGACCGGCGCGAGCGGTGGTGGCGCTCGGCGTCGACGGCGCTGCGGTGGTCCACGACCGACTTCGCCGACGACCCGGCGGCCGAGGCAGCCCGCTCGGCGGCCGTCGCGCTCGGGCTGCAGCGCCAGCTCGACCTCACCACGGCGTGGCTGCGAGAGCGACGCGCGAAGAGGACGCCGAATGGCGGGAGGCGGCGTTCAACACCGACTCTGGCTGCGGCTCACGACCGACGAGCTCGGCCGAGCTCGGCGCGGAGATCGCTCGCGCGTCGTCGACCGCTGGCGCGCCCGTCATCCGGCGGACGGCACGGGCGACGCCGGCCGACAGCGCGGAACGCAGGCCGGTGTTCTTCCTGGCCCGCGGCTTCCCGGCCCGGCCATGACCGATGCGACGGCAAGGCAACGCGGGCAATGGCCTGCTCAGCGACCGCACGTTCGGGCTGATCTGGCTGGGCACCGCGTCGAGCCGGCTGGGCAGCTCGGTCGCCAGCGTGGCCACACCGTTGGTGGCGCTGGAGGTTCTCGACGCCAGCGCCTTCACGATCAGCCTGCTGATGGCGGCCGCATGGATTCCCTGGCTGCTGATCGGGCTGCCCGCAGGTGCCTGGGTGGACCGCCGCGCCAAGCGCCCGGTGATGATCGCCAGCGACGTGGTCGCGGCGATCGCCGTGCTCAGCGTCCCGCTGGCCGCCTGGTGGGACGTGCTGACGGTTGCGCAGCTGCTGACCGTCGCCGTGGTGATCGGCACGGCGACGGTGTTCTTCCAGACGGCGTGGACCAGCTACCTGCCTGCGGTCCTCGACCAGCGGCAGCTGGTGCCCGCCAACGCCTTCCTCTACGGCAGCGAGTCGGCGGCGCAGGTCGCCGGCCCGGGCATCGCCGGGCTCCTCGCCGGACTCGTCGGCGCGGTCGCCGGCCTGGTGCTGCAGGCCGGGACGTTCCTCGTCTCGGCGGTGTGCCTGTTCCGGGTGCGCCGGCCGGAGCGTCGTACGCCGTCAACCGAACAACCCGACCTGCGCCGCGAGATCGTCGAGGGCGCCCGCTTCGTCGCGTCCGACAGGTACCTGCGCAACCTGGTCTCCCACGGCGCGCTGAGCAACATGTGGCTCACCGGCTACCAGGCGCTGCTGGTGGTCTTCCTGATCCGCGAGGTGGGCCTCAACGCGGCAACGGTCGGCCTGATGCTCACCCTGACCAGCCTGGGTGGGGTCGTCGGCGCGACGATCGCACCAGCGCTGTCCCGGCGGCTCGGGACCGCGCGGACGCTGGTGCTCTGCAAGGCGGGCGCCGGCCCGTGCGCACTGCTGATCCCGCTCACCGGCCCCGGCGTACGCATGGGCCTCTTCGTCATCGGCAGCGCGCTGGTGGTCACCGGAGTCGTCGCCGGCAACGTCGTCTCCGGCAGCTTCCGGCAGACCTACTGCCCGCCGCACCTGCTGTCCCGCGTCACGACCAGCATGCAGTTCGTCAACCTCGGCACGATCCCGCTCGGGGCGGTCGCGGCCGGTGCGCTGGCCTCCCTCGCCGGCGTGCGGACCAGTCTCTGGGTGATGACCGCGGGCTTCGCGGTGTCCGGCCTCGTGCTGGTGCTCGGCCCGCTGCGTGGGCGCCGTGACCTGCCCGAACCGTCCTGGGAGGCCGTCCCCCAGCTGCAGCACTGACTGCCCGGAGCGGTCGCGGCTACGATTCGCGCGACGAGGGAGTTGGCTGACCATGGCGACGACGGCAAGGCACGAGGCACCCGATCGCAACCTCGCGATGGAGCTGGTGCGGGTCACCGAGGCGGCGGCGATGGCGGCCGGCCGGTGGGTCGGTCGGGGCGACAAGAACGGCGCCGACGGCGCGGCGGTCAACGCCATGCGCCAGCTCATCCACACCGTGTCGATGTCCGGGGTGGTCGTCATCGGGGAGGGCGAGAAGGACGAGGCCCCGATGCTGTTCAACGGCGAGCACGTCGGCGACGGCAAGGGCCCGGAGTGCGATGTCGCGGTCGACCCGATCGACGGCACCCGGCTCACCGCGCTCGGCATGGGCAACGCCATCTCGGTGATGGCGGTCGCCGAGCGCGGCACGATGTTCGACCCGTCCGCCGTCTTCTACATGGAGAAGATCGCGACCGGCCCCGAAGCCGCAGACGTGGTCGACATCCGGCTGCCCGTCGCCGAGAACGTACGCCGGGTGGCGAAGGCGAAGCGCGAGTCGCCGTCCGACGTCACCGTCGTCATCCTCGACCGCCCCCGTCACCAGAAGCATGGTGGAGGAGGTGCGCTCGACGGGCGCACGCATCAAGTTCATCACCGACGGCGACGTCGCCGGCGCCATCATGGCTGCCCGCGAGGGCACCGGCATCGACCTGATGCTGGGCATCGGCGGCACCCCGGAGGGCATCATCGCCGCCTGCGCCCTGAAGACCCTCGGCGGCGTGATCCAGGGACGGCTGTGGCCCAAGGACGACGAGGAGCAGCAGAAGGCCATCGACGCCGGTCACGACCTCGACCGGGTGCTCGTCACCGACGAGCTGGTGCGCGGCGACGACGTCTTCTTCGTGGCCACGGGCATCACTGATGGCGAGCTGCTGACCGGGGTGCGCTACCGCGGTGGCTGTGTGCGCACGCACTCGATGGTGATGCGCTCACGCAGCGGCACGATCCGCATCATCGAGAGCGAGCACAAGCTCGACAAGCTGAAGGCCTACGCCTCGATCGACTTCGGGAGCGCCAACTAGCCGTCGTGGTGGCCGGCCTGCTCATGCAGGTCGTGCTGATGCTTCGCGTCACCGCAGTGCACCGGGTCCTCGAGCGCTTCCGCGTCCTCGTCGAGGTGAGCCGCATCCGGAGGCACAGCCTGCGAGGGGTCCTCTGACGGGCGCTCGCTGCTCATGTCGTGCACGATACGCGCGGGCGGGGCCACCGGGCCGGTAATCGCCGCGACGCCTGTCGGGGCCGCGACCTAGGCTGGCGGGCGTGACCGAGACGGGGATGGCGCTGCAGGTCCGTGGGGCGGTGAAGCGCTACGCCGACATCACGGCCGTGGCCGGCGTCGACCTCGACATCCCCTACGGCACCTGCCTCGGGCTGCTCGGCCCCAACGGCGCCGGCAAGTCCACGACGATGCGGCTGCTGACCGGCCAGTCCCGCGCCGACGAGGGCACCATCGAGGTCCTCGGCTACCGCATCCCGGAGCAGTCCAAGCAGGCCCGGGCCCTGATGGGCGTGGTCCCGCAGCAGGACAACCTCGACATCGAGCTCACCGCGCGCCAGAACCTCGAGGTGTTCGCCCACCTCTACCGCGTGCCGGCGCGCGACCGGCGCGCCGCCGTCGACTGGGCGCTGACGCTCGCCCAGCTGGTCGATCGCGCCGACACCAAGACCGAGAAGCTCTCCGGCGGCATGCGCCGGCGGCTGCTGATCGCCCGCGGGCTCGTGCACCGGCCACGGTTCGTGCTGCTCGACGAGCCGACCGTCGGGCTCGACCCCCAGGTCCGGCAGGAGCTGTGGGCGCTCATCGACGGCTTGCGCAGCGAAGGCGTGACCGTGCTGATGTCGACCCACTACATCGAAGAAGCCGAGCGGCTTGCCGACGACGTCGCGGTCATGTCCCACGGGCGGGTGATCGCCCGCGGCCGCCCGACCGCCCTGCTCGACGAGCACGCCGGCCGCAGCTGCGATCGAGTTCTACGGCAACCCCGAACGACTGCTCGAGGTCGAGGGTCTCGCCCACGCGGCCGGGCTGCCGACACGTCGTACCGGTCCTGCCGTCTCCGTGCTGCGTGCCGAGGCGATGCCGCCGGAGCTGGCCGACAAGCTGGGCGAGGGCGTGCACCGCGCGGCCAACCTCGAGGACGTGTTCGTGCTGCTCACCGGGGAGAAGATCGAATGACCGACACCCGCATCTCCATGGCGCAGCCGATGACCCGGGTGCGCTGGCTCGAGCTGTCGGCCATGACGGGCGTGTGGAAGCGCGAGACGACGCTCTTCCGGCGCTACTGGCGGTCCACGACGTTCTCCTCGGTGGTCGAGCCGACGATCTACCTGCTGGCGTTCGGGTTCGGCTTCGGCTCGCTGGTGGCCGTCGTCGGGGGCTACCCCTACATCGAGTTCCTCGGCACCGGCGTGGTGGCGACCGCGGTCCTGTTCTCGAGCGCGTTCGCCGGGATGTTCGTCACGTTCATCCGCCGCGTCTACCAGAAGTCCTACGACGCGGTCCTCGCAACGCCGGTCGACGTGCACGAGCTCGTGGCCGCGGAGGCGACCTGGATCGCCACGAAGTCGGGCGTCTACGGCTGCGCGCCGCTCCTCGTCGCGATCGCGTTCGGGCTCGACCCGTCGTGGGGGATGCTGCTCGTGCCGCTGATCGGGTTCCTGACCGGGCTCGGGTTCGCGCCTGTTCGGCATCTGGACGTCCGCGGTCGTCCCGTCGATCGACTCGTTCAACTACATCATCTCCGGGGTGCTCACGCCGCTGTTCCTCGTCGCGGGCACGTTCTTCCCGATCGAGGGGCTGCCCGACTGGGCCCAGGCCCTGGCGCAGCTCAACCCGCTCTACCACTGCGTCGAGCTGGTGCGCGACGCCGCGTTCGGCCTGCAGCCGCTCGCCGACCTCTACCACGCGGCTGCGCTCGTGGTGTTCGCCGCGCTGATGGGCTTCCTGGCCGAGCGCAAGATGCGGTCCCGGCTGATCGACTGATGCCTGCCGAGTCCTACGCTGGCGGCAGTGGCTGACGAAGCCAGCGGCCGACGACGAGGGGCGAGATGAGCGAGCAGGGCGACGAAGGCGTTCCGGGTGGAGCACGACTCCATGGGTGAGGTGCGCGTCCCCCGCGACGCGAAGTGGCGGGCCCAGACCCAGCGGGCGGTGGAGAACTTCCCGATCTCGGGGCACACCCTGGAGCGCGCCCACATCGAGGCGCTCGGACGCATCAAGGCGGCGGCCGCCAAGGTCAACATCGAGCTCGGCGTCGTCGACAAGGACATCGCCGAGGCGATCATCGCCGCGGCCGACGAGGTCGCGCGCGGCGACTGGGACGACCACTTCCCGATCGACGTCTTCCAGACCGGCTCGGGCACGTCGAGCAACATGAACGTCAACGAGGTGATCGCCACCCTCGCCACCGACAAGCTCGGGCGCGAGGTGCACCCCAACGACCACGTCAACGCCTCGCAGTCGTCCAACGACGTCTTCCCGTCCTCCATCCACATCGCCGCGACCAGCGCCGTCGTCAACGACCTCATCCCGTCGCTGCGGCACCTCGAGCAGTCGTTGTCACGCAAGGCGGCGGAGTTCGCCACCGTCGTGAAGTCCGGCCGCACCCACCTGATGGACGCCACGCCCGTCACGCTCGGGCAGGAGTTCGGTGGCTACGCCATGCAGGTCCGGCTCGGCGTCGAGCGGCTCGAGTCGTCCCTGCCGCGCCTGGCCGAGCTGCCGCTCGGTGGCACGGCGGTCGGCACCGGCATCAACACACCTGCCGGCTTCTCGGCCCGCGTCATCGAGGAGGTCGCCGCCAGCACGGGCCTGCCGCTCACCGAGGCGCGCGACCACTTCGAGGCGCAGGGCGCGCGCGACGGCCTGGTCGAGATCTCCGGCCAGCTGCGCACGATCGCCGTGTCGCTCTACAAGATCTCCAACGACATCCGCTGGATGGGATCCGGGCCCGCGGACCGGGCTGAGCGAGATCCACCTGCCCGACCTGCAGCCGGGTTCGTCGATCATGCCCGGCAAGGTCAACCCGGTGATCCCCGAGGCGCTGTGCATGGTGTGCGCGCAGGTGATCGGCAACGACGCGGCGATCGCCTTCGGCGGCGCGGCCGGCAACTTCGAGCTCAACGTCATGCTGCCGATGCTGGCGCGCAACGTCCTCGAGTCGATCCGGCTCCTGAGCAACGTCACGCGACTGTTCGCCGACACCACCGTCGACGGCATCACCGCCAACGAGGAACGCTGCAAGGAGTACGCCGAGTCCTCACCGTCGGTCGTCACGCCGCTGAACAAGTACATCGGCTACGAGGATGCGGCGAAGGTCGCCAAGCAGGCCATCGCCGAACGCAAGACCATCCGCGAGGTCGTGGTCGAGCACGGGTACGTCGAGCAGGGCAAGCTCACCCAGGAGCAGCTCGACGAGGCGCTCGACGTCCTGCGCATGACCCACCCCTGACCGGCGCACCGCCACAACGACCGATGGGTGCGCCAACAGCCCTGCACGGCTGTTGGCGCACCCACTCGGCTACCTAACGTGGTCGAACTGGTGGTGCTGGGGTGTGGGTCAGTACCAGCCCTTGGACTGGGCGGTGCTCCACGCGCTGCACGGTGAGCCGTAGCGGCCGTCGATGTAGTGCAGCCCCCACTTGATCTGGGTGGCCGGGTTGGTGCTGCCAGTCGCTGCCGTAGGCCCCCATCTTGGAGCCGGGCAGCGCCTGCGGGATGCCGTAGGCACCCGAGGACGGGTTGGACGCCCGGTAGTTCCAGCCGGACTCCTTGGCCCACAACGAGTTCAGGCAGGCGAACTCGCCGTCGCCCCAGCCGTACTGCTGCGCAGCGATCTGCCGGGCAATGCCCCGCGCGTCGCCACTGAACGTCGTGCGCGTCGCGGACCGGCTGGCCCGCTCACGCGCCGCACGTGCGGCTGCAGCCCGAGCCGCTGCCTGACGGCGTGCCTCGGCCTTGCGGCGCTTCTCGATCGCGCGCCGCTTGTCGGCGCGCGCGTCGGCGGCGTTCTGGATGGCAGCGAGACGCTCGCCGCCGGGTGTCGCGGGCGCCAAGCTCGCCGCGGCCGGAACGGCTGCGCGTGCAGCCGCAACCCCCGACTCGTCGGCACGAGCGGTCAGCACGTTGATTCCCACGGTTATGCCGGCCACCGCAACTGCGGCGGACGTCGCAACCGCGGCGCCCCGGACGGACATCCGGTTCTGGTTCACAAGCGTTCCTTCCAGCAACGACAACGCCGAGAGTCAGGTACGGCGTGTGGTGGGCACCCCCGGTCGCGGGCCTCCGGTGCTGGTCCCCGAGAGCGGAGGCTCGGGCCCCGCGGCGGCCACAGTCGGGCCACGACACGTGCGGGGCGGCATGCACCGGGAGCCGGATTCGGGCCCGTGCTGGACCATCCGGCTCCCGCTTGCACGCGGGGGTCTGTCGACAAAGAGGCTGCCCCGAACTGCTCGGAAAAATGCCAACTGAGAGGGCGTGCGCTTGATCACATCAGAGTGATCACATCAGGTGACGGCGTGGCGGTGCGGCCACGGGCGGTGAGAAAGCGCAGGTCAGCGCGGGGTCGATGCCGGTCATGCGGCCGACCGTCAGGCCGGCAGGTCCTCCAGCATCTCGGTCACCAGGGCCGCGATCGGCGAGCGCTCCGACCGGGTGAGGGTCACGTGGGCGAACAACGGGTGGCCCTTGAGCGCCTCGATGACCGACGCGACCCCGTCGTGGCGACCCACCCGCAGGTTGTCCCGCTGCGCCACGTCGTGGGTCAGAACCACCCGCGAACCCTGGCCGACCCGCGACAGCACGGTGAGCAGGACGTTGCGTTCCAGCGACTGCGCCTCGTCGACGATGACGAACGCGTCGTGCAGCGACCGACCACGGATGTGGGTGAGCGGCAGGACCTCGAGCATCCCGCGGTCCATGATCTCCTCGACGACGTCGGAGGTGACCAGCGCGCCCAAGCGTGTCGAAGACGGCCTGCGCCCACGGGTTCATCTTCTCGGCCTCGCTGCCCGGCAGGTAGCCGAGATCCTGGCCGCCCACGGCGTACAACGGTCGGAACACCACCACCTTGCGGTGCTGTCGGCGCTCCATCACCGCCTCGAGGCCGGCACACAGCGCCAGCGCGGACTTGCCGGTGCCGGCGCGACCGCCGAGCGAGATGATCCCGACGTCGGGGTCGAGCAACAGGTCCAGCGCCACCCGCTGCTCGGCACTGCGGCCGTGCAGCCCGAACGCGTCGCGGTCACCGCGCACCAACCGGACCTGCTTCTCCGGCGTCACTCGCCCCAGCGCGCTGCCGCGGTCGGACACCAGGACCAGCCCGGTGTGGCAGGGCAGCTCGCGGGCCTCGGCCAGGTCGAGGCGCTCGCTCTCGTACATCGCGTCGATCAGCTCACCCGGCACCGAGATCTCGGCCATCCCCGTCCAGCCGGACTCGACGGCGCCGGTGCCGCGGTACTCCTCGGCGGCGAGCCCGACCGCCGACGCCTTGACGCGCATCGGCAGGTCCTTGCTGACCAGCGTGACGTCGGCGCCGTCGGCGGCGAGGTTGCGCGCCACCGCGAGGATGCGGGTGTCGTTGTCGCCGAGACGGAAACCGGGCGGCAGCACCGCCGGGTCGGTGTGGTTGAGCTCGACGCGCACCGTGCCGGAGTTGCCGTGTCCCTGCCCGACCGGCAGCGGCTGGTCGAGACGGCCGTGCTGCACCCGCAGGTCGTCGAGCAGCCGCAGCGCCTGCCGGGCGAAGTAGCCGAGCTCGGGGTGCGCCCGCTTCGCCTCCAGCTCGGTGATGACGACGACGGGCAGCACGACCTCGTGCTCCTCGAACCGCAGGATCGCGAGCGGGTCCGCCAGCAGGACGCTGGTGTCGAGAACGAAGGTCCGCCGCGAGCTCTGGTCGGCGGAACCATCGGCTCCATGGGCACGGCGTCGCGTGTTGGCAGCCACGATGCGGTTCTCCCCTGGGTCGAGGGCTTTCCGCGAAACTACGCCGGGACGTGCGGCGTCCCGCGCCGACACGCGGGGCCGAGACGGGTCAGGAACCGAAGCGCCGGTTGCGGGCCGCGAACGCGCGGATCGCGCGGAGGAAGTCGACCTTGCGGAAGTCCGGCCAGTAGGCCTCACAGAAGTAGAACTCCGAGTGCGCGCTCTGCCAGAGCAGGAACCCGGAGAGCCGCTGCTCGCCGGACGTGCGGATCACCAGGTCGGGATCGGGCTGGCCCTTGGTGTAGAGGTGCTCGGCGATGTGCTCGACGTCGAGGACCTGCGCGAGGTCCTCGATGCGTCGTGCCGAGGGTGGCGTGCTCCTGCAGCAACGAGCGGACCGCGTCGGCGATCTCACGCCGACCGCCGTAGCCGATGGCAACGTTGACGTGCAGACCCTGCGCGTCGGACGTGCGCGCCGCCGCCTCCTTGAGTGCCCGCACCGTCTCGCCAGGCAGGAGATCGAGGGCACCGATGGGGTGGACGCGCCATCGGCCGGTGGACGCGAGATCGGTGACGACGTCAGAGATGATCTGCAGCAGCGGCGCGAGCTCGTCCTGCGGCCGGTTGAGGTTGTCCGGCGACAGCAACCAGAGCGTGACGACGTCGACGCCCATCTCCTCGCACCAGCCGAGGAACTCGTCGATCTTCGCCGCGCCGGCGCGGTGGCCCTCGGCGGGCAGCGAGCCCGCCGCACGGGCCCATCGGCGGTTGCCGTCGAGCATGATGCCGACGTGTCGCGGGACGCTCTCCCGGTCGATGGACTCGGCGAGCCGCTTCGCGTAGACGCCGTACAGCACGTCTCGCAGGCCCATCCGCCCCTCCTTGACCGCGCCGTCACGCAGCGTCGATGACGAGGGGAACCCTACTCCGGGCCGCGTCCAGATCCCGGGGCGACTCGGGTGGCGCAGGTCACGGGTTACCGGTGGGTAACCTACGGAACCGAAGGGTACGATTTCCCAGATGGCGACAGCCCCAGACCCGACGAGCGATCCGCAGCGCGGCGACGACCTGTCCGACCGGGTCGGCGGCGCCATCGATGACGCCGTCCGAGCCGTCAAGCCGCACCTGCGCGGATGGCTGCACGCGGGCACGTTCCCCCTCGCCGTCGCGGCCGGCATCGTGCTCATCGTCCTCGCCGACGGGACCCGCGCCACCGCTGCGACCGCGATCTACGCGACCAGTGCCGCGCTGCTCTTCGGCGTCAGCGCGATCTACCACCGCGGGCACTGGTCACCGCGCGTCGAGAAGCTGCTCAAGCGCCTCGACCACTCGAACATCTTCCTGATCATCGCCGGCACCTACACGCCGTTCAGCCTGCTGCTGCTCGACGACGACAAGGGCCGCACGCTGCTCTGGTTGGTGTGGGCCGGCGCCCTCGCCGGCATCGCCTTCCGCGTCTTCTGGGTCGGAGCGCCGCGCTGGCTCTACACACCCGTCTACATCGCGCTCGGCTGGGTGGCCGTGTTCTACCTGAAGGACATCCTGGAGACCGGCGGAGTCGCTGTCGTCGTGCTGCTGGGCGTCGGCGGGTTGCTCTACAGCGTCGGCGGTGTGGTCTACGCCCTCAAGCGGCCGAACCCGTCACCGCGATGGTTCGGCTTCCACGAGGTCTTCCACGCGCTGACCCTCGCCGCGTTCGTCACGCACTACATCGCCGTGTCGATGGCGACCTACCGCTACTCCGCCTGACCTTCGTCCGCCTGACGCTCTCGGCTCGACTGACTGTCCGGCCCCTGGGCCCGCACCTTGTCGACCTGCTCCATCGCGGAGCGCAGCTCGGTCAGCCACTCCTCGGCGTGCTTGCCGACGAGCCGCACGCACCACGCCAGCGCCTCCGAGCGCGACCGCGCCACGCCGGCCTCGACGAGGGTGTCGAGCACCCGCCGCTGCGGCTGACGCAGCCGGGTCATCACCGGCACCGACAGGTGGGTGAACAGCACGCGCACGTCGTCGCACTCGACGCCCCACGCCACCTTGCGGCCGAACCGGTGCTCGGCCTCGCGGGCGATCGCGATCCGGCGGTCACGGGTGTCCTCGCGGAAGCCCTTGACCTTGCCCTCGACAGCCGCCGCCCGCTCCGCCGGGGAGGCATCGGCACCCACCGCCGGGCGCCGGGAGCCGGCCGACCACGGTGATCTCCTCGCGGTCGACCACCACCTCGACTGTGCTTCCGGCTTCCCTCGCCGGCGAACCAGCCCTCCGGCAGCCGGCCGGTGAACCAGCCCCGCACCTTCTCGTCGAACGTCATCCTTGGTCGTCATGCAACGATGATTACACCGTTACAAGGATGCGCAAGCCCTGTTCGCCCTGGGCAGAGGGCTACCGGCGGGCACCGACGGCCGCCGCGAGCGCCGCCGGGTCGCGTGGTCGGTGCGTCGCAGGTGAAGTGCCGGCAGACGTAGGCCGCGGGCGCACCGGACACGAGCGGCCGGTCCTGCAGGAGCGGTACGCCGGGCGCGCTCGCCGGGTCGCCGACCGCCACCGCCGCGCCCGGGGCGGTGGCCATCAGCGCGGTCCGGCGCAGCTCGGCCGGTCCGGTCGTCGTCAGCCGCCCCGACCACCGCCACCTCGCGCGGGCCGTCGACCAGCGCCTCGGCGACCGCGAGACCCCAGCCGGCGAACCGAGCATGCTGCTCCGCGAGCAGCCCGTAGACCCGCAGGGCGTCCTCCGCGGCCTGCGCGGTGACGGTCCGAGCCGGTGTAGGCGGCGTAGGTGAGCAGCGCGCCGGCCGCCGCCGACTGCCCGGACGGCGTGGCGTTGTCGGTCGGGTCCTGCGGCCGGCGGACGAGCTGCTCCGCGTCGTCGGCCGTGTCGTAGAACCCGCCCGCGCCGTCGCTGAACCGGGCGAGTACGACGTCGAGCAGGCCGCCGGCGCGGCTCACCCACTCCGCGTCACCCGTCACGGCGTACAGCGAGAGGAAGCCCTCGGCGACGTCCCCGTAGTCCTCCAGGACACCGGCCGGACTGCCCGCGACACCGTCGCGGGACACCCGCCGCAACCGGTCGCCGTCGAGGTGCACCCGGACCAGCAGGTCCGCCGCGGCCACCGCGGCATCGACCAGGTCAGGGCGGTCCAGCAGGGCGCCGGTCTCCGCGAGCGCGGCGACGGCCAGGCCGTTCCATGCGGCCACGACCTTGTCGTCGCGCGCCGGTGGCACGCGTTGGTTCCGTACGGCGAGCAGGCGGGCGCGTTCGGCCTCCCACTGCGCGACGTCGTCCGGGTCGTGCAGCAGCTGCAGCACCGATGCCCCGTGCTCGAAGGTGCCCTCGGCGGTGACGTTGAACAGGTCGGCGGCGTCCGGGACCGACCTCGGCCGGCGTCCACACGTAGAACTTGCCTTCGACGCCCTCGCTGTCGGCATCGAGCGCGGAAGCGAAGCCGCCTTCGGGGGTGCGCAGGTCGCGAAGCATCCAGTCGGCGGTCTCCAGCGCGACCCGGCGCGCCAGCGGCGACCCGGTCGCACGCCACCAGTGCGTGTAGACGCGGAGCAGGAGCGCGTTGTCGTAGAGCATCTTCTCGAAGTGCGGCACCACCCACGCGGCGTCGACCGAGTAGCGCGCGAAGCCGCCGCCGAGCTGGTCGTAGATGCCGCCGCGGGCCATCGCCTCGCAGGTGGCCTCGACCATCGCCAGCGACGCCGGATCACCGGTGCGCGCATGGTGGCGCAGCAACATCTCGAGCACCATCGACGGCGGGAACTTCGGGGCGCCGCCGAAGCCGCCGCGCGCCACGTCGTACGTGCTCTGCAGGGACTTCACCGCCGCGTCGAGCTGGTCAGCGGTGGGTGGTGCATCACCGGGCGGCAGGGACGTGCGCTCGGCGAGGGCGGCGACGATGCGCCGCGCGCTGGACTCGACATCGTCGCGGCGGTCCTGCCACGCCTCGCTGATCGACGCGAGCAGCTGGCGGAACGACGGCATGCCGTGGCGCGGCTCGGGCGGGAAGTAGGTGCCGCAGAAGAACGGCTCCCCCTCGGGTGTCGCGAGCACCGTCATCGGCCAGCCGCCGTGGCCGGTCATCGCCTGCGTCGCCTCCATGTAGACGGCGTCGACGTCGGGGCGCTCCTCGCGGTCGACCTTGATGCTCACGAAGTGCTCGTTGAGATAGGCGGCGGTGGTCTCGTCCTCGAACGACTCGTGCGCCATCACGTGGCACCAGTGGCAGGCGGCGTAGCCCACGGAGAGGAAGCACCGGCACCTCGCGGCGGCGCGCCTCGTCGAACGCCTCCTCCCCCCACTCGAACCAGTCGACCGGGTTGTCCTGGTGCTGGCGGAGGTAGGGACTCGTGCTCGCTGCCAACCGGTTGGCCATGGGGATATCGTTGCGTATGGGCACCATCAGCAGCGAGCGCACCTACGCCGTCGCCGGCATGACCTGCGCACACTGCGTGCACTCCGTCACCGACGAGGTGAAGAAGCTTCCCGGTGTCATCGACGTGACCGTCGATCTCGTCCCCGACGGCAACTCCAGCGTGCACATCGTGAGTGCGAACGTGCTCGACGAGGGCCAGGTCCGCGACGCGGTGGACGAGGCCGGCTACGAGCTGGTCAGCCACGCGCAATGAGCTCGGCCAGCAGCCCGCGATGACTCAGCGAGCGATCGCTCGAGCTCACCATCGGCGGCATGACGTGTGCGTCCTGCGCGGCCCGGGTCGAGAAGAAGCTCAACCGGGTGGCCGGCGTGAGCGCCACCGTGAACTACGCGACCGAGAAGGCGACCGTGACGTTCCCCGACACGGTCACCCCCGCCGAGCTCGTCGCCGTCGTGGAGGCGACCGGCTACACCGCGGCGATGCCCGAGCCGTCCCGCCGGCCCGGCCACCCGGACCCGGTGCTGGCGCAGGCGGCCGGCGAGCCGGACGCCGTGGGGGCGCTGCGGCGGCGCCTGCGCGTGTGCGTGCCCCTGACCGTGCCGGTGGTCGCCCTGGGCATGATCCCCGCACTGCAGTTCGACTACTGGCAGTGGGTGTCGCTGGCCCTGGCCACTCCCGTGGTCGGCTGGGGCGCGTGGCCGTTCCATCGCGCCGCCTGGCTGAACCTGCGGCACGGGGCGGCGACGATGGACACCCTCATCTCGGTGGGCGTGCTCGCCGCCTTCGGCTGGTCGCTCTACGCGCTCTTCCTCGGTGGCGCCGGCTCGCCGGGCACCACGATGCCGTTCACCCTGGTCCCCGCGCGCGGCGACGGCTCGCAGGAGATCTACCTGGAGGTCGCGGCCGGGGTGACGGTGTTCATCCTGACCGGGCGCTTCCTCGAGGCGCGCGCGAAACGGCAGTCCGGTGCCGCCCTGCGCGCCCTGCTCCACCTCGGCGCCAAGGAGGCCACGCTGCTGCGCGACGGGACGCAGGTCCGCGTCCCGGTCGAGGCGCTGCAGGTCGGTGACGAGTTCGTCGTGCACCCCGGCGAGAAGGTCGCCACCGACGGCACGGTGGTGACCGGCACGTCGGCGATCGACGCGGCGCTGCTGACCGGGGAGTCGGTGCCCGTCGAGGTGCAGCCCGGCGACTCGGTGGTCGGCGCCACCATCAATGCGGGCGGCCGGCTGGTCGTGCGCGCGACCCGGGTCGGCGCACACACCCAGCTCGCGCAGATGGCGAAGCTCGTCGAGGCCGCGCAGAGCGGCAAGGCGCCGGTGCAACGCCTGGCAGACCGCGTGTCAGCAGTGTTCGTGCCCGTCGTCATCGCGCTGTCCCTGGCGACGCTCGCGTTCTGGCTGGCCACCGGCGCCGGCGCGCAGGTGGCGTTCAGCTCCGCAGTTGCCGTCCTGATCATCGCCTGCCCGTGCGCGCTCGGGCTGGCGACGCCGACCGCCCTGATGGTCGGCACCGGCCGCGGCGCACAGCTCGGCATCCTGATCAAGGGGCCGGAGGTGCTCGAGTCCACGCGCCGCATCGACACCGTCGTGCTCGACAAGACCGGCACCGTCACCACCGCGACGATGCAGCTCGTCGGCGTCGTGCTGGCCGACGGCGAGGACCGCAGCCAGGTGCTGCGCCTGACCGGCGCACTCGAGGCGGCGTCCGAGCACCCGGTGGCGGCCGCCATCGCTGCCGGTGCGCGCGCCGAGGTGGGCGACCTGCCTGACGTTGCCGGGTTCAGCGCGCTTGCCGGGCTCGGCGTGCAGGGGACAGTCGTCGACGGCAGCGACGGCACGTCGTACGACGTCGTCGCGGGCCGGGCCCGGCTGCTGCAGGAGCGGGCGCACGACCTGCCACCCCGTCTTGCGCAGGCACTGCGCGCCGCCGAGGCCGACGGCCGCACGGTGACAGCAGTCGGCTGGCTGGGCCAGGTGCGGGCTCTCCTTCTCGTCGCGGACAGCGTGAAGCCGACCTCGGCGGCAGCGGTCGCCGAGCTGCGGCGGCTCGGCCTGCGCCCGATGCTGCTCACCGGCGACAACCAGACCGTGGCCCGGTCCGTCGCCCGAGAGGTCGGCATCGACGACAACGACGTCACCGCCGAGGTGTTGCCGGCAGAGAAGGTCGCCGTCGTCAGCGCACTGCAGAGCGACGGCGCGGTCGTCGCGATGGTCGGTGACGGCGTCAACGACGCGGCCGCACTCGCGCAGGCAGACCTCGGGCTGGCGATGGGCACCGGCACCGACGTCGCGATCGAGGCGAGCGACCTCACCCTGGTGCGCGGTGACCTGCGCGCGGTGGGGGATGCCATCAGGCTGTCCCGCCAGACGCTGCGCACGATCCAGGGCAACCTGTTCTGGGCGTTCGCCTACAACGTCGCCGCGATCCCGCTCGCCGCCGCTGGCCTGCTCAACCCGATGCTGGCGGGGGCCGCGATGGCCCTGAGCTCGGTGTTCGTCGTCACGAACAGCCTGCGGCTGCGCCGGTTCCAGCCGCTCCGGTAGCGCCGCTCCCCAGACCCGCCTGCGGCGCCGCCCATCCCGCACGGGTCACGACTGCGTCAAGCCGCCAATCGGGCGATCAAGACGGCTTCCAGGACGCCGATAGCCAACGGGTAACCGGGGCCAGGCAGCAATGAGGGGTGAGCCGATGCCAACCGGTCGACGTACGTCGTCCGTCGTGGTGGCGGTCACCCTTGCCCTCATCGGGCTCTACGTCGCCGTGCCGTCCGACGCCGTGCGCGCGGGCATCTGGATGCTCGCAGGGGTCTCGACCACGGCGGCGATCCTGATCGCCGTACGGCAGCACCGCCCCGCGGATCCCCTCCCGTGGTGGCTGCTCGCGGCAGGCATCGGACTGCTCGCCAACGGTCAGGCCATCGTGCTGATCGGCGACGCCGAGCTGTACACCGACGCCCCGCGCCTGCTGGCCTACCCGACGTTGATGATGGCGGTCATCGCGTTCCAGCGGGACCGCATCCCGCACGACCGCGCGAGCATGCTGGACGCGCTGGTCGTCACGGTCGCGGCGGCCCAGGTGGGGTGGCTGATCCTGCTCGAGCCGGTCATCGACGACCCCACCACCGACGTGGTCAACATCGCCCACGTCGGTGCCTACCCGCTCGGCAACCTGCTCGTCATCAGCGTGCTCACCCGGTTCGCGTTCGCCGTCATCGGCCGCCGCGACGCCGCGGCCAGCCTGCTCGCCCTCGGGCTGGGCGTGGGAACCCTGTCCGAGGTCGGCGCGAACGTCTCGGACAAGCCCCTGCTCAGCGTCGGCTGGCTGCTCGGGGCGGCGCTCGTCGTCCTCGCGGCGCGCCACCCCGGCATGGCGGCCGGCCCGCAGGACACCGCCGAGGCGCCCCTCACGGCTGTCTGGCGCTTCGTCGTGCTGCTCGGCCTCGCCTGCCTCGTCTCACCCCTGCTCTTCCTCACCCACCCGGCGGAGAGCGAGGTCGCCCGGGCCGTCGTCGTGCTGGGCGGCTCGTCGCTGCTGTTCGTCCTCGCGCTGCTGCGCATCACCACCCTGCTCGACTCGCTGCGGCGGGCGCTGATGCGCGAGCACGTGCTCCGCGCCGCGACCGGGGCCCTGGTGGGAGCGGCAGACCGAGCCGGCGTGCGCGATGCCGTGCTCACCGCCGCCATCGGCCTCGTGGACGAGCCGGGCCACCGGGCGTGGCGCATCGACGGGGATCCCGGCGGGACGATCGCGCAGGCGACCGACGACCTCGACGTCGCGACGTTCCTCGACCTCGCCGAGCTCGCCCTGCTGCCCGGCGGCCGAGGGCGGCGTCAACGTTCTCGCCGGTCCGTCCCTGCTGCACGCGACACTCGGAGTGCCGTCGACCCAGACACTCCTGCTCGTCGCCCTGCCGACGCGCGGTGCGGGACGCGACGCCGCGGTGATCGCCACCCCGGTCGAGCCGTCGAGCCACACGGTGGTCGCACTGCAGTCGCTGGCATCGACGATGGCGCTCGCCCTGGAGCGTCTGGACGTCGGCGAGATCATGGTGGAGCGGCGCAGCGAGCGCCGGCTCCGGTTGATGCTGCAGTACGCCTCGGACGTCATCTGCATCCTCGACCACGACCTGACGATCGTGCACGTGACGCCCGCAGTGGAGCCGATCGTCGGGCTGCCCGCCCCCGAGCTGCTCGGGATGAACTGGCTGGAGGTCGTCGTCGACGCGGACCAGAACGCCGCGCGCGACCTGGTCAGCCTCGCCCAGGGCGGCCGCCCGGCCCGCGGCGAGATCAAGCTCATCAGCCGAGGACGGTCACTCGCGCCACGTCGACGTGGTCGTCACCGAGGTGATCGACGAGGACCTGACCGGTTTCGTGGTGACCTGCCACGACGTGACCGAGCGGTTCCAGCTGGAGCAGCAGCTCACGCACGAGGCCTTCCACGACGCCCTCACCGGTCTCGCCAACCGGGCGCTGTTCCGCGACCGCCTCGGCCACGCGATGGCGCGATCACGCGGCTCGGGCGGCTACGGCGTCCTCTTCGTCGACCTCGACGACTTCAAGACCGTCAACGACAGCCTCGGCCATGCCGCCGGTGACGCGTTGCTCCGGGAGATGACGACCCGGCTGCGCGGCTGCCTGCGCGACGGCGACACGGCGGCCCGGCTCGGTGGCGACGAGTTCGGCATCCTGCTCGAGGACGTCGAGGACGACGACCACTGCGTGCGGATCGCCCAGCGCCTCCTCGAAGCACTGCGCGTGCCGTTCGACGTGGGCGACACCGAGGTGACGACCGGCGCCAGCATCGGCGTCGCGCTCGGGCAGGAAGGTCCGAGCACCCCCGAAGACCTGATGCGCAACGCCGACCTCGCGCTCTACGACGCGAAGAACGCCGGCAAGAACCGGTACGCCGTGTTCGCCACCAAGATGCACGAGGCAGCACTCGCCCGGCTCTCCCTCACCAGCGACCTGCGGCACGCGATCGACCGCGGCGAGCTGGTCGTCTACTACCAGCCGCTGGTCGCGCTGGACACCGGCGAGATCACCGGGCTCGAGGCACTGGTGCGCTGGAACCACCCCGACCGCGGCATGCTGCAGCCGGGCGAGTTCATCGCCCTCGCGGAGGAGACCGGCCTGATCGTGCCGCTCGGCCGTGCCGTGCTGCGGACGGCGCTCAAGGCGGCAGTCGCCTGGCAGCGCGGACACGAGAACCACCGCGACCTGCGGATCGCCGTGAACGTCAGCGGCCGTCAGCTCCAGGACGCCAACATCGTCGACGACGTGAAGGCGATCATCGACGAGACGGGCATCGACCCGACGACGGTGGTGCTCGAGATCACCGAGAGCATCCTGCTGCCGGGCGACGAGGTCATCCTGGACCGGCTCAACGCCCTGGCCGCGATCGGCGTGCACCTCTACATCGACGACTTCGGCACCGGCTACTCGTCACTGAGCTACCTGCAGATGCTGCCGGTCAACGGACTCAAGCTGGCCCAGGAGTTCGTCGGTGCGCTGCCGGGGACCGACTCGGAGTCGGGCCTGGTCCGGACCATCCGCGACCTCGCGGAGACGTTGGGCCTGAAGACCGTTGTCGCCGAAGGGATCGAGCGGTCCGAGCAGTGGGACTCGCTGGTCTCGCTCGGCTACAGCGTCGGCCAGGGCTTCCACCTCGCGCTGCCGATGCCGGCGAGCCGGGTGCCGAGCTTCCTCACCGGGGTGTCCAAGGCGGGCGACACGCCCTGGACCGGTGAGCGCAACTACCCGGTGGACGACGAGCTGAACCGCGAGCTCTCCGAAGGAACGCCGGCACCAGCGGAGTCGTGACGTCAGACCGGTCGGTCGGTGTCGCGCGCCGTCGGGCTCGACCTGGTCAGGGCTCTCCGCCCCTTCGTCGAAGTCGACCTTGCGCAGATGCCGTTGCATCGACCGGATCAACAGCCAGGTCGCGACTCCCAGCAGCGCGACGACGACGAACCCGAGCAGGCCTGGGTTGACCTTGTTCTTGTCGTAGGCGAACACGACATCGATCACCATCGTCATCGCGTGCTCGCCGACGACGCCAGCGCCTCGTGGACACCGATGAACAGGTCGTCCTCGAGCTCGGTGGGCATCTCGAGGCCGGGTGCGACGCGGGCGAGCTCGAAGTCCTCGGTCGGCCAGATCGTGCGCTGCAGGTCGATCGGGCAGCGGAACCAGGGACCGTCGGGGTCGACCTGGGTGGCGTGCGCGAGCAGCGCCCGGTCGCGGATCTCGAAGTAGTCACCGCACGGCACGTGCGTCGTGATGGTGCGCTCGTCGCGGTCCTCCCAGCGCTCCAGCCACTCGCCGTACGGCGACTCGAGCCCGGCCGCGAGCATGCCCTCGTGCAGCGCCGTCGTGCGCGCCTTGGTGAACGTCTGGTTGTAGTAGAGCTTGAGCGGCTGCCACGGCTCACCCGCGTCCGGGTAGGCGTCGGGATCGCCCGCGGCGTCGAACGCGTGCACCGAGATGTTGTGGCACATGATGTGGTCGGGGTGGGGGTAGCCACCGTTCTCGTCGTACGTCGTCATCACGTGCGGCCGGAACGAGCGGATCAGCCGCACCAGGGGCTCGGCGGCAACGGCGACGTCCATCAGGCCGAAGCAGCCTTCCGGCAACGGAGGCAGCGGGTCGCCCTCGGGCAGCCCGGAGTCGACCCAGCCCAGCCAGTCCTGCCGGACGCCGAGGATCTCGCGGGCCGCATCCATCTCGCGGCGGCGCACCTCGGTGAGGTTGGCCAGCACGGACTCGTCGTGCTCCAGCTGCGGGTTGAGGATCGAACCGCGCTCTCCCCCGGTGCAGGTCACGACGTGGACGTCGACCCCTTCGGCGACGTAGCGCGCCATGGTGGCCGCGCCCTTGCTGGACTCGTCGTCGGGATGGGCGTGGACCGCCATCAACCTCAGTTGCTCGCTCACGCGACAATCATCGCTGATGACTCTCGACGCAGGCTGCGAGGTCCCGTGAACCACCCCGGAACGGGCCGGACCGGGCCGAGCCCGCTGCTCGGCCGCCGGGCCGGTACGGCGAGCGCCGGACGAGTCGCCTGCTGGTGGCCTGCCTGGTCGTCGTCGGCGCGGCGCTGTTCGGGTGGCTCCTCTGGGCGGCGCTGGCCGCCGCGACGCCGGACACCCGGTCCGCCCTGGTCAGCTTCCGGGCGCTGGACGACCGACGGGTCGAGGTGCGCTTCGAGGTGACCGCGGACAGCGCCCGAGGCGGTGACCTGCACGCTGCAGGCGCTGGACGCCAGCGGGGAGGTGGTGGGCGTGACGCAGGTCGCGGTCCCCCCGGGCCGCCAGGACCGGCGCGAGGTCGAGGCCGTGGTCGGCACGCGCAGCCGGGCCGCCAACGCGGCCATTGCGGGCTGCCGCCTGCGGGCAGACGATTAGGCGCCCGCCCGGTAGCGGTTGTTAGCCTCGACTCTTTCCCCCGCCCGACCATTCGCCCTTCTCTTCGCCACCTACAGGAGCCCGCCGTGACCGAGACCCGCGAAAGCGTCACCTGGCTGACCCAGGAGGCCTACGACCGGCTCAAGCAGGAGCTCGACTACCTCACCGGTGACGGCCGGGCCGAGATCGTCAGCCGCATCGAGGCAGCCCGCGAGGAAGGCGACCTCAAGGAGAACGGCGGCTACCACGCCGCCAAGGACGAGCAGGGCAAGCGCGAGGCCCGGATCCGCCAGATCCAGCAGCTGCTCGAGTCGGCGCAGGTCGGCGAGCCGCCGGCAGCACCGACCGGAGTCGTCGCGCCCGGCACGATCGTCACCGCCAAGGTCGCGGGCGACGAGATGCAGTTCCTGCTCGGGCTCGCGCGAGGTGGCCGGCGACGGCATCGAGGTCTACTCGGAGAAGTCACCGCTGGGCGCCGCGATCCTCGGCAAGACCAAGGGTGACATCGACGACCTACACGGCGCCGAGCGGCAAGGACATCCCGGTCGAGGTCATCGACACCGAGCCGTTCGTCAGGCTGATCTCTGCCGGCCGTCGAGGCCGCCATCAGAACACCAGCGTGTAACCGGCCTTGCGAAGCCGCGCCTGCACCTCTTCGCAGTGCTCGGCACCGCGGGTCTCGAGCTGCAGCTGCACCTCGACCTCGTCCACCCGCAGGCGCGGGTCGGTGCGCACGTGCTCGACCTCGAGCACGCTGGCGTCGGCGGCCGCCACCTCGGCGAGCAGGCTGACCAGGGCGCCCGGCCGGTCGGAGATGCGGGCCCGGAACGACAGGTACCGGCCGGCGACGGCGAGCCCGTGGCGCAGCACCCGCATGAGCAGCAACGGGTCGATGTTGCCGCCCGAGAGCACGACCACGACGGGCGGCTCGAACGCCTTCGGGTCGTCGAGGACGGCGGCCACGGCAGCCGCACCGGCCGGCTCGACGACGAGCTTGGCCCGCTCCAGGCAGAGCAGCAGGGCCTTGGACAGCGACTCCTCGGAGACGGTGCGCAGGTAGTCCACCAGCTCGTCGATGATGGCGAACGGCACCTGGCCCGGGCAGCCCACCGCGATGCCGTCGGCCATCGTCGCCATCGACTCGAGTGCCACGGGCCGCCCCGCCGACAGGGACGCGGGATAGGCCGCCGCACCCTCGGCCTGCACGCCCACCACGCGTACGTCGGGGCGCAGGCCCTTGATCGCGACGGCGATGCCGGCGAGCAGCCCACCCCCGCCCGCGCACACGACCACGCTCTTGACGTCAGGGACCTGCTCGAGGATCTCCAGGCCCACGGTGCCGGCGCCCGCGACGATGTGGGGGTGGTCGAAGGGGTGCACGAACACCGCACCGGTCTCGTCGCTGAACTCCTGCGCGGCGACCAGAGCCTCGTCCACCGCATGTCCGTGGAAGCGCACGTCTGCGCCGTAGGCCTTGGTGGCCGCCACCTTCGGGATCGGGGCGCCCTCGGGCATGAACACCGTCGACTTGATGCCGCGCAGGCTGGCGGCGAGGGCGACCCCCTGGGCGTGGTTGCCGGCGCTGGCCGCCACGACACCGCGGCCGGCCTCGTCGGCCGTCAGCCGGGAGATGCGGGTGTAGGCGCCACGGATCTTGAACGAGCCGGCCCGCTGCAGGTTCTCGCACTTGAACCAGACGTCCCCGCCGACCCGCTCGCTGAGCGGGCGCGACCCCTGCACGGGGGTGTCGAAGATGACGCCGCGGAGCAGCTCGCGGGCGGCCTGGACGTCGGCGAGTCCAACGGGCAGCGGCATGGCCCGCAGTCTGTCACCCGCCATTCCCTCGTTGTGTCCGAGACCTCCCGCGGAGGTACCCGCACGGTTCTTCGGACACAACTGGCGGTGGGTGAGCGTGTTATGTTTGCATCGTGCAACTAAATGAGGCGCCGCCGACGCCCGACCTGGCCACCGCCCTGTTCGGGGTGATGCAGCAGGTCAAGCAGGCCCAGCACGACGACCCGGTCGACCGGTCGGCGATCATCATCCTGGCCCGCCTCCGCGAGCACGCCACCCTGCGGCTCTCCGACCTCGCCGGCCACCTGTGCCTGGACGTCTCGACGGTGAGCCGGCACGCCCGCACCCTCGAGGACCGCGGCTACGTGACCCGCGCCGACGACCCCGCCGACGGCCGGGCCGTGCAGCTCACCCTGACCGAGTCGGGGCGCGCCGTGCTGGAGACCGCCTTCCGCAACCGGCAGGCCTGGCTGGACCGCAGCCTCGCCGACTGGTCCGCCGCGGAACGCGACGACCTCGCTCGCATGCTCACCAAGCTCGCCGACGCGCTGGGTCAGACCGACCAGTAGCCGTCGCCGCAGAGCACCAGCGCCGCGGCCCCGACCAGCCCCGCCTGCTGGCCGAGCTCTGCCGGTACGACGCGCACCTCCCGGGCGTAGTCCATCCGGGCGTGCCGCCGGAACGCCGTCTCCAACGGGTCGAACAGCAGCGGGCCGGCCTGCGAGAGACCTCCCCCGATCGCGACGACATCGAGGTCGCACAGGTGTGCGGCGGACGCGATGGCGACCCCGAGGGCCGTCCCGGCCCGCTCCAGCGCCCGCGCCGCCACCTCGTGACCGCGGGCCGCGTCGGCGGCCAGCTCGCGGGCCGAGTCGTCCGTGGCGCTGCTGCCAGCCCAGGTCGCGTGCCCACTGGGCGAGCCGCGGGCCGCTCGCGAAGGCCTCCAGGCAGCCCTGCCCGCCGCACGAGCAGTCCGGACCGGCGGGGTCCACGACGACGTGCCCGATGTGCCCGGCGTTCCCGCTCGCTCCGTCGACCAGCCGGTTGCCCAGGATCAGCCCTCCGCCGACCCCGGTGGACACGACCATGCCCAGCAGGTTGGCGACGCCGCGGCCGGCACCGCGCCAGTGCTCGCCGACGGCGACGCAGACCGCGTCGTTGTGCACCCGCACGGGAGCTCGGGGGAACATCTCGACCAGCCGCGCGCGCAGCGGGAAGTCGCGCCAGCCCGGGATGTTCAGCGGCGACACCTCGGCCGCCGGCCAGGTCATCGGTCCCCCGCACCCGACGCCGACCCCACCGATGGACACCGTGTCGTCCACGACACTGCGCACGAGCCCGGCAAGCGTCCGCCAGAGTGCCTCGGCGTCGGCGCGTGCGCCCTTGGGGGTGTCGACGCGGTTCGTCTGCACGACCCGACCGCCCGGGTCGACGAGAGCGGCGGCCATCTTGGTGCCGCCGATGTCGAGGGCGAGGACCGGGCGACGACGCGGGCTCACGTCGCGCCGAACGCGAGCACCGACGCGGTGAAGCCGTGCAGGTGGTTGCGGCCACCGACCGGTCCGATCTCCCCGGCGGCGAAGAACCCGGCGACCCCGGGTGCGCCGAGCACCCGTTGCACGGCCCGCACGTCGTGGTCCGCGCTGGTGAACAGCGCCGCCCCGCGTCCGTTGCAGCTGAAGAGCAGGGCGCCGTCGACGGCGCCGCCACCACCGACCGTGCGGAACGCGTCGAGCATGGAGACCAGGTCCTCGGTCGCGGTGTCCGCGTCGCGCACCTGGAACCGCACCGTCCGCCCGGGCGCCACCACGTCGCCGATCACCAGGCCGCCGCGGCTGCTGTCGGCACCGACGAGTCCGCGGATGAGGAAGTCGCCCTGCCCGTGCAGGTCGACGTACTCGTCCATCGCGATGCCGAGGTGCACGCCCCGCGATGCGAGGGCCTGGTCCCCGGGCGGCAGCGCCGCGAGAACCTCCTCGAGCTTGGTGATCGCCGGCACACCGGCGAGGCCGAGCAGCACGTTGCCCTCTGCCGCGGTGACCGTCATCGCCGGCCCGACGGGACGGCAGCCCTGGCTGACGACCGTGCGGGCACCGACAGCGCCGCTGAGGACCACACCGACGGCCCCGCGGTCGTGCACGACGCCGTCGACGATCAGCCGGGTCGAGCCGGCCCCACCGACACCGCTGGCCAGCCCACCGACCAGCGGCAGGCCGGGCAGCGCGTCGTTGGCCTGCTCGACGAACGCATCGACCGGGAACGAGTAGGGGTCGGCGAGCAACACCGCGACCTCGTCGTCGGCGTGCTGGACCGGCATGCCGACCACCGCCAGCGACTCCGTGGCGCGCATCACCTCGAGGTGGAACGAGCGGACCCGTACGTCGGGCAGCACCGCCGCCCAGACGCTGACGGCGGAGACCATCTCGACGCCGCGACCGGCACCGATGACCCCGCCGGCGCTGCACCCGAGCACCGTCGCGGCGCCGGACACCTCGGCGGAGCGTTCCAGCGCACCGGCCACGGCATCGGGCGCGACACCGCACACGAAGGTGAGCTGCAGATCGGGCGGCTGGCCGCCCAACGGCTCCAGCGCCTGGCGGGTGGCTTCCTCGGCGGCCGCTGCGAGATCGGAGTCCACCGCCAGTCCGTCACCGCAGAGCGCCATCCGGTCATCCTCGCCCAGATCGACGGGCGGTCCCAACCCGAGCGGAGTCGATCTTGGAAAGGGCGTGCACCCGTCGTACGGTCGAAGCATGACCCGACCGAGCACCCTGGGCGCCTTGCGCGCCGCCGACCCGGCCGCAGCGCAACCGCGCACCGTCAAGGCCGAGATCCGCGCGAACCTCGTCGACCGGCTGCGCTCCGGACAGCCGCGGTTCCCCGGCATCGTCGGCTTCGACGACACCGTGCTGCCCGCGCTGGAACGCGCGCTGCTCGCCGGGCACGACCTGGTGCTGCTCGGTGAACGCGGCCAGGGCAAGACCCGGCTGATCCGCACTCTCGTCGAGCTGCTCGACGAGTGGAGCCCGGTCGTCGACGGGTGCGAGATCAACGACCATCCCGGCCGCGCCGGTCTGCGGCCGGTGCCGGCGGCTGCACGCCGAGCTCGGCGACGACCTGGCGGTGGGCTGGCGGCACCGCAGCGAGCGGTACGGCGAGAAGCTCGCGACGCCCGACACCAGCGTGGGTGACCTGATCGGCGACATCGACCCGATCAAGGTGGCGCAGGGCCGCACCCTCGGTGACCCGGAGACGGTGCACTACGGGCTCGTTCCGCGGACCAACCGCGGCATCTTCGCCATCAACGAGCTGCCCGACCTGGCCGAGCGCATCCAGGTGTCGCTGCTCAACGTGTTGGAGGAGCGCGACATCCAGGTGCGCGGCTACGTGCTGCGGCTGCCGCTCGACCTGCTGCTCGTGGCGAGCGCGAACCCCGAGGACTACACCAACCGCGGCCGGATCATCACGCCGCTCAAGGACCGCTTCGGTGCGGAGATCCGCACGCACTACCCGTTCGAGCTGGCCGACGAGATCCGGCTGATCCGTCAGGAGGCGAACGTCGAGGCACTGGTCCCCGACTTCCTCGTCGAGGTCGTGGCGCGGTTCACGCGACACGTGCGCGAGTCACCGGCAGTGGATGCGCGCTCGGGTGTGTCGGCGCGGTTCGGCGTCGCCGCGGTGGAGACGGCCGCCGCATCCGCCCTTCGGCGCGCAGCGATCACCGGCGAGTCACCGCGCGGTCGCCCGCATCTGCGACCTGCCGACGGTCGTCGACACGTTGCAGGGCAAGGTCGAGTTCGAGGTCGACGAGGAGGGCCGCGAGGCGGAGGTGCTCGAGCACCTGCTGCGCCGGGCGACCGTCGAGACGTTCCGCGCGCACCTCGGTGGCGCGGACCTGACTGCGCTGACCGAGCGGTTCGTCGAAGGGCTCTCGGTGCGCAGCGGTGACCTGGTGCCCGGTCCGCGCCTGCTCGAGCAGGTCGGTCCGCTGCCGGGGCTCGCCGCGCTGATGGAGCGGCTGGGCATCGAGGAGGGCGCGGAGACGCCGGGACTCGCGGCAGCGGCCCTCGAGTTCGCGCTCGAGGGCCTCTACCTGAACCGCCGCATCAGCAAGGACGTCGCCGACGCGCGGGACAACGCGCCCGACGGCACCGTGGTCTACGGCAGCGCCTGACCCACCACCCACCCCACCACGATCATGCAACGGTGGTTCGGAGGGCGACCCGGAGTCAGCGGCTGGCCGCCTTGAGGTACTGCCGGATCGACAGCGGGATGAAGACCGCCAGGATCAGGACCACCCAGATCAGCGTGTAGGCCACCGGGTGCGTCAACGCCCACACGTCCGGCGGTGGGAACTCCGGGCTGGTGTTGCCGAACTGCACGCGAGCGGCCTGCGTCACCGCCGAGACGGGATTCCAGTTGGCGAACGTCTTCAACGGTTCGGGCAGGTCGTTGGTCGGTACGAACGTGTTGGCGATGAACGTCAGCGGGAAGATCACGATGAACGCTGCGTTGTTGACGATCTCCGGCGTGCGCACCGCCAGGCCGACGAGAGCCATCACCCAGGAGATCGCGTAGGCGAACAGGAGGATCAGCAGGTAGCCGAGGACCGCGTCGAGGAACGACGAGTGGATCCGCCAGCCGACCACCAGGCCCGTCAGCGTCATGACGATCAGGCTGATCACGTTGTTCATCACGTCGCTGGCCGTGCGACCGAAGAGCACGGCCGACGGTGCCATCGGCAGCGACCGGAACCGGTCGATGATCCCCTTCTGCAGGTCCTCCGCGAGGCTGTAGCCGGTGAACGTCGAGCCGAAGACCACGGTCTGGACGAAGATGCCGGCGATCAGGAACGCCTTGTAGCCCACGCCGGGAACGTTGATCGCGCTACCGAACACGTAGGCGAACAGCAGCACGAACATGATCGGCGACAGCGTGGTGAAGACCAGCAGGTCGGGGACGCGCTTGACCTTGATCAGGTTGCGCTTGGTGATGACGAACGCGTCGGCCGCCGCCTCGGTCACGGCGCTCATCGGGCCGCCACCTCCTTGTCCTTGTGTCGTGTCGTTGCCCTTGGCGTCTTGTCCTGCTCGGGAACCGATCGGGTCGGTCTCGAGCTCGGCCGCGTGGCCGGTCAGGCTGAGGAACACGTCGTCCAGCGTGGGGCGCCGGAGGCCGAGGTCCTGCACCACGATGCCGGCCGCGTCGAGCTCGCGCATCGCGGCCATCAACGCCGCTGGGCCGCCCTCCGCAGGCAGGGTGATGCGCCGGGTGCCTTCGTCGGTCTGCGCATCACCCGCGCCCAGCGGTGCCAGCGCCGCGCAGGCCGCCGCCGATCTGGCTCGCGTCCACGAGCGTGAACTCGAGCCGCTCACCGCCGACCTGCGCCTTGAGCTCGTCGGCGGTGCCCTGGGCGATCACCTTGCCGTGGTCGATGACGGCGATCTTGTTGGCCAGCCGGTCGGCCTCCTCGAGGTACTGCGTGGTGAGGAGCAGCGTGGTGCCGCCCCGGACCAGGTCCTCGATGACCTCCCACATGCCGAGCCGGCTGCGCGGGTCGAGCCCGGTGGTCGGCTCGTCGAGGAACAGCACCGGCGGCTGCGCGACCAGGGCGGCCGCCAGGTCGAGGCGGCGTCGCATGCCGCCCGAGTAGCCCTTGGCCGGTCGGCCGCCGGCCTCGACCAGGTCGAACTGCTCGAGCAGCTCGTGCGCGCGCTCGCGGCTGCGCACCCGGCCGAGGTGGTAGAGCCGGCCGACCATGTCGAGGTTCTCGAAGCCGGTCAGGTGCTCGTCGACGGCGGCGTTCTGGCCGGACAGCCCGATCACGCGCCGCAGCGCCTTGGCGTCACGGACCACGTCGTGCCCGGCAACCGTCGCCTGCCCCGCGTCAGGGACCAGCAGGGTCGACAGGATGCGCACGGTGGTCGTCTTGCCGGCACCGTTGGGGCCGAGCAGGGCCATGACGGTCCCCTCGGCGACCTCCAGATCCAGCCCGTCGAGGGCTGTCACGTCGCCGTACTTCTTGACCAGGCCGGTGGCCTCGATCGCGTTCGTCATTGCGCTCCTCGGCTGTCATTCACGGTTACTCGATCTTCGTCCAGAACACTGACTGCCCGCGACCCGGTTTCTCATCGGTCGCACGACCCGGATCAAACGCGATGTATCGCGTTTCAGACACGATACATCGCGAGTTGGCCGTGTCAAGGGTGAGCCCTGGCGCCCCATCCCCGGCCCCTTTGACCTGCACCGCCAGTGGAGCAGGTCAAAGGATGGTGCGGGTGGGCACCCGCGGAACCACCGTTGCATGATCGTGGTTGGAGGGGGAGAGCGGCGGCTAGGGAGGAGGTGGCAGGCGGACATGGCGCGGGGCTACCGGTACGGCGCATGGCACGGCGGGCCTGATCCGCTCGCCCCGCCGTACGACGTGCGCGCGGCCCTGGACCAGATGGGCGACGACGTGCTGGCCGGTGCGACGCCGGCCGACGCGTTGCGAGCGCTGATGCACCGGGGGTCGGACGCGATGCGCGGTCTGGACGAGATGCTGCGCCGCGTCCGGCAACAGCGCCGCGACCTGCGCGAGAGCGGCCGCCTCGACGGCACGTTGGAGGAGGTACGCCGGCTGCTCGACACCGCGGTGGGCCAGGAGCGGGCCGCGCTGTTCCCCGACCCGTCCGACGACGCGCGCTTCCGGGAGGCGTCGCTGGACGCGCTGCCCAGCGACACGGCCCGCGCGGTCCGCGAGCTCGACGCCTACGACTGGCGGTCGGCCGAGGCGAGGGCGACGTACGACGAGATCCGCGACCTGCTGCGCCGGGAGGTCCTGGACAGCCAGTTCCGCGGGATGAAGGAGGCGCTGCAGAATCCCGACCCCGAGCAGCTGCAGCGGGTGAAGGACATGCTCGGCGACCTCAACGCGATGCTGGAGGCGGACGCGCGGGGAGAGCACACGCAGGAGCAGTTCGACGCGTTCATGGAGAAGTACGGCGACCTCTTCCCGGACAACCCGCAGAACCTCGACGAGCTCGTCGACTCGCTGGCCCGCCGCGCGGCTGCGGCCGAGCGGTTGATGCAGTCGCTGAGCGCCGAGCAGCGCGCCGAGCTGTCGGCGCTGATGAACACCGCGCTCGAGGACATGGACCTCGCCCGGGAGATGCAACAGCTCGGCGATGCGCTGCGGTCGCGGCGACCCGACCTGGACTGGCGCGGGCGTTCGCAGATGCGCGGCGACGAGCCGCTCGGCGTCGGCGAGGGAACCAGCGCGCTGCAGGACCTGGCCGACCTCGACGAGCTGGAGTCGGCGCTGCGCCAGGACTACCCCGGCGCGCGGCTGGACGACATCGACGAGGAGGCAGTCCAACGCGCCCTCGGCCGGCGGGCGGCCGACGAGCTGCAGGAGCTGCGTCGGCTGGAGCGGGAGCTGGAGGACCAGGGCTACCTCACCCGTCAGGGCAACCGGCTGGACCTCACCGCCAAGGCCGTACGCCGGCTCGGGCAGACGGCGCTGCGACGGGTCCTGGCCGACCTGCGGTCACCGGGGGACGGCTCGCACGACGTGCACGACGCGGGGCGTGCGGGTGAGCTCACCGGAGCGAGCCGGCCGTGGCAGTTCGGCGACGAGCAGCCGCTGGACGTCGTACGGACCCTGACCAACGCCGTGCGCCGCGGTGGCCGCGATGGTCAGTCCGCGAGCGGCGGAGTGCGGCTGGCGGTCGAGGACTTCGAGGTGGCCGAGACCGACCGGCGCACGTCGGCAGCGGTCTGCCTGCTGGTGGACATGTCCTACTCGATGGTGCTGCGCGACACCTGGGGCCCGGCGAAGGCGACGGCGCTCGCGCTGCACTCGTTGGTGAGCGGGCAGTTCCCGCAGGACGCGCTGCAGATCGTCGGCTTCTCGTCGTACGCGCGTCCACTCAGCGCCACGGATCTCGCCGGCCTGGAGGCCGACTACGTGCAGGGGACGAACCTGCAGCACGCGTTGATGCTCGCCGGCCGCTTCCTCGACAAGCATCCGGATGCGGAGCCGGTCGTGCTCGTCGTCACCGACGGCGAGCCGACCGCGCATCTGCTGCCCGGCGGCACTGCCTACTTCGCGTGGCCGCCGGAACGCGAGACGATCGCGCTCACCGTCGCGGAGGTGGACCGGATGACCCGGCGCGGCGCGACGGTCAACGTCTTCCAGCTCGACGACGACCCGCGGCTGACGGCGTTCGTGCAGGAGCTGGCGCGGCGCAACGGCGGGCGGGTGTTCCTCCCGGATGCCGGACGGCTCGGCCAGTACGTCGTGAGCGACTACCTGGACCGTCGGAGCGGGCGCCGACGGCGTCGCGCCGGCTGAGCTGCCTACGGGAGGTCGGGCACGCTCACGGTGGCGGTGATGCTGACCGGCAGGAACGGCGGCGTCGTTACGGTCACCAGCGGCGGCGGCGTCGTGTGGGGCAGCGACGGCTTGTCGGTCGGGCGGCCCTTGGTTTTCGTCTTGCTGGGACGTCGGCGTGCTCGAGGTCGCCTGCGCTCGGGAGGTGCTGCGGCTCGCGGCGATCTGGCGGGACCTCGCGGCTGAGCGCGGCCGCGCTGCCGGCCATGGTGCCCGGTTGGCCGACCGTGCTGTCGGAGCTGCCGCGCGGCTTTGAGGTGGCGCGCTGCCGGTCGGGCTGGTCAGCTCTGAGGTCGGCGGTGCGGCGCCGGTCGAGCCGGGGCCGAAGCCGCCGAACGGCACCCGCTGGTCGCCGGGCACCAGCCAGAAGGCGGCGGTGCCGATGGTTGTGGCGAGCGCCACACTGCCGGCGGTGGTCGCGACGGCGGGCGCGGCCCGGCGGAGCAGGCCACGCCGGCGGTGTCGGCCGTTGGTACCCGGCTCACAACTCTCCTGTCGGTCTCATCGGCGGTCTGACTTTCCACAGACTAATCACCCCACATTCGGGCGGCGTCCAATCGGCCGCGCGCGCCCGGGTACGGTCGGCCGGTGCGCACCCGTGTCTTCGCCGGTCTCCCGCGCGAGGTGGCGGTGCTGACGGCGGTGGCCTTCGCCGTGGCCGTCGGGTTCGGCGTGGTGGCCCCGGCGATCCCGGTCTTCGCCCGCGCCTTCGGGGTCGGCGAGACGGCGGCCGGGGCGGTGATCTCGGCGTTCGCCTTCGCCCGGCTCGTGTTCGCCTTGGCCAGCGGCAAGCTGGTCGACCGGTTCGGCGAGCGCGTGATCCTGGCCACCGGCATCGGCATCGTGGCGGTGAGCAGCTTCCTGGCGGGGCTGTCCCAGAGCTACGTCCAGCTGCTGCTGCTCCGCGGGATCGGCGGCGTCGGCTCGGCCATGTTCACGGTGTCGGCGGTGAGCCTGCTGCTCCGGGTCGTCTCCGCGGACCACCGCGGCAGGGCCACGGGTCTGTGGCAGTCCGGCTTCCTGCTCGGTGCGATCGCGGGGCCGGCGATCGGCGGCCCGCTCACCGCGATCTCGCTGCGGGCGCCGTTCTTCGTGTACGCCGGGACGCTGGCCGTCGCCGGAAGCATCGGCATGGTCTTCCTCAGCAAGGCAGAGCTGCACGAGAAGCCGACCGGCGAGGAAGTCGCCCACCGCGCCCCGGACGTCGCTCCGGGAGGCCTTGCACGTGTCGGGCTACCGGGCCGCGCTGTCGGCGAACCTCGGCACCGGCTGGGCGCTGTTCGGCGTACGCAGCTCGCTCATCCCCCTCTTCGTGGTCGAGGGGCTGGGCCGGTCCTCGACATGGACCGGTGTCGGCTTCTTCGTGTCCGCCGCTGCGCAAGGTCTGCTGCTGCTGCCGGTCGGGCGTTTCGCCGACACGACCGGTCGACGTCCCGCGATGATCATCGGCGCGGGGATCGCGTCCCTGAGCATGGTGCTGATCACCATCGACTCGCTCGCCGTCTATGTCCTCGCGATGACGCTGTTCGGTGTCGGCGCTGCGTTTCTCAGTGTCGCTCCGAGCGCCGCCGTCGGCGACGTGTTCTCCGGCCGCGGCGGCACGGTGGTCGCCGTCTTCCAGATGTCGGCGGACCTGGGAGCGGTGGCCGGTCCGCTGATCGCGGGTTGGCTCGCGGAGCAGTACTCGTTCGACGCGGCATTCATCGCGACTGCCGGCGTACTCGCGTTTGGTCTCGTCATGGCCGTGGCGTCCCGCGAGACGCGAAACCGCGCCGATCCGGAGCAGCCGCCGGTGGCTGCGCCGGCGACGTAGCCACGCCCGGCGGCCCCGCGCTGGTCTAGTCGAGACTGACGGCGATCTCGCCACCGAGCCGCGCGCCGGTCGACAACGGCAGCTCGTCACCGCTCCAGAACCTGCCTGGGTCGTACCAGTTCGGCTGCCGTCCCTCCGACAGCAGCCCCATGGCCTCGTAGGTGACCGCAACGACCTCGGCGCAGTACGCCGTCTCCAGGTCGGCCTGTGCGGGATCTCGGCGTACGACCTCGGGCACCCTCCCCCGCAGCCAGCGCGACGCGAGCCGCGCGGTCGACGGGAACGGCGTGCCGTCCAGGCGCGCGATGGTGCGCAGGACCGCGTCCTCCATCGCCGACGTCGCGGGGGGCTCGAGCTGGCGCAGCCACGCACGTTGCCCGTAGCGCTCCGACCAGACGGTGACGGCATCGCGCAGGTCGTGCAGCTGCACGCCGCGTTGGTTCTTGCCCGACCACAGGTCCGGCAGCGAGCGGCCGAGCTCGGCGTGCCACATCAGCGGCGGCAGGTCGTCGATGACCACGGACATGCCGACGTGGTTGACGGGGCTGTTCGTGGTGATCTGGATCGCCCGGTCGGCCAGCCTTGCTGCCCCGGAAGAGCCAGACGTCGCCGGTGCGGGTCAGGTCGATGGCCTGGTCGAGACCGATCTGCGCCCCGCCTGTCGCTCGCACGGTGCGTAGCCTAGGCAGATGCGTTGGTGGAGATGGCTGGGCCTGGCCGGGGTTGCGGGGATCGCAGCGACGGGAGTCGTCGTCGTACGAGCTGATCGTGCGCGCCGCGCGTACACGCCGGAGGAGATCCGCGACCGGCTGCACGCACGCCTCGACGGCGGCACGGCACCGGACGGCGACCACGGACCGGGGTCGGCGTGACCGACGCGCAGCCGGAACCGCTCGAGCCGCTCGACGAGGACTGGGAGCGCGCCCTCGCCGTGGTCGCCCATCCCGACGACCTGGAGTTCGGGTCGGCCGGGGCGATCGCCCGCTGGACCGGCCAGGGCAAGACCGTCGTCTACTGCCTGCTCACCAGCGGCGAGGCCGGCATCGACGGCATGCACCCTGACGAGACGCGCGGCGTGCGCGAGGCAGAGCAGCGGCGAGTCAGCGGCGATCGTCGGTGTCGAGCAGGTGCACTTCCTCGGCCTGCCCGACGGAGTTCTCGAGTACGGCGTGGCGCTGCGGCGGGTCATCGCCCGCGAGGTACGACGACACCGGCCCGACGTCGTACTGACCAACAACTTCCGACCGACCTGGGACGGCGCCACGATCCTGAACCAGGCCGACCACATGGTGACCGGCCAGGCGACGCTGGACGCGGTGCGCGACGCCGCCAACAGGTGGGTGTTCACAGATCTCGCCGACGAGGGTCTCGAGCCGTGGTCCGGCGTGCGGCAGGTGTGGGCCGCCGGCTCGCCCGACTCGAAGCACGCCGTCGACGTCACGGACACCTACGACAAGGGGATGGAGTCGCTGCGGGCGCACGACGCCTACCTGCGGGGTCTGGGTGACTTCGATCCGACCGAGTTCCTGGAGTCGTTCATGCGCAGCGGCCGGGGACCGTCTCGGCGTCCGCTACGCCTCACCGTTCGAGGTCTTCCAGGTCGGCTGAGCCACGGGGCTGACCTGCTCGCGGACCCGGTCGAGCCATTCGGTGACGAGAGCACGGAGTAGCTCGGGCTGCTCGTGCGGGAGCGCATGACCGGCCCCGTCCAGCACGGCGAAGGTGGCGCGTGGATACCGCTCGAGCAGCTCCCAGGCCCGGGCGTAGCCGACCGTGGAGTCCTGGCGACCGGTCACGAGCAGCGTGGGGCATCGGTACGGAGCCTCTTCCTGGGGTGGGCGGTGAGCTCCCACCGCTCACCGATCCGTGCAAGAGCAGACTGGTCGGCGAGCCGGGCACCGGCTCGACGTACCGCTCGTATCGATCCAGAGTCTCGGGTGTCTGGACCGTGAAGTAGTCGCGGAACTCGTCACTGCCGATGTTGCCCGAGCCGACGTGTGACTTCGTGTTCGGGCACGTCGTAGATGCCTGCCAGCAGCGGGCACAGCAAGCGCCAGCCCCACTACCTGCTCCGGTCTACGGCCGGCGATCGCCTGCGCGAAGTACCCGCCGGCCGAGTGTCCGGCCATCAGCAGCGGCTGGTCGCCGATGACTCCGTCGATGAACGCCAACAGGACGTCGAGGACGTCGTCCGCACTACTGATCGGCTCTGGAGCGGGCGTCCGGCCCATGCCCGGCAGGTCAGGGTAGATCCGTCGGTATCCGGTGAGTGCATCGAACACTGGGCTCCAGGCAGGCCATCACCTCGCGGTGGTCGACCCCCGCGCCGTGCAGAGCGAGCACAGGTAAGCCATCACCGTGCTCGACGTAGTGCACCGGTACGTCGCGCGCTACGTGCTCCGGCACCGCGACCTACTCGTCGATCAGGTGGGCTCGTACGCGACTCGCCTCTCCGGGCAGTTCGAGCCAGGCGCCACCGCCTGCAGCGACGGAGCTGTCCCACCCAGCTGGAGCGTGGTCCGACCCGTCTGGCGAAGCGCGGCGCACGAGGAATCCCTCATCGCCGGGCCCGTCAACGACGACCAAGGTGGCGCGGTTCAGCAGCGACCAGCCCTCCGTCGCTGACACCGTGACCCCGGTCAGCGTGATCACCGCATCTCCGTCCTCCAGCGAGAAGGAGCACTGCTCGGGCGGAACGAACGACACCATGGGTGGAGGCTCCCGTCGGAGCCGGATCAATAAACCTGGACCTCAGCCTCGACCTCCACCGGCACGCCGTAGGGCAGCTCAGCCATGCCGACCGCGGACCGGGAGTGCAGCCCGATCTCGGGGCCGAAGACGTCAAGGATCGTCTCCGAGAATCCGTTGACCACGGTGGCGATCTGGGTGAAGCCGGGTGCGGTGTTGACCATGGCGAACACGCGCAGCCACGCGACGACCCGGTCGAGGTCACCGAGCTCGCGTTGGAGGCTGCCGATCGCAGCGAGCGCGACGAGTCGGGCGGCGGCGACTCCCTGCTCGAGCGTGACATCCGTGCCGACCTTGCCGAGCGGCTCGGCGAGCGATCCGTCGGGTTGCAACGGCAAGTGCCCCGACAGGTAGGCGCGATCGCCGCGCACCCGAACCCACGCGAAGGGGTACGTCGCGCCGGCGGGCGGGCGAAGAGGGTCGGGCAGCGTGAGCCCGAGTTGCCGTAGTCGTTCCTCGACTGGCATGGGCACCTCTCACGTTGAGGGGAACTCATCCTGACACCGCGACATCGTGGTCGACATCAGGCGCCACGAACGCGAGCAGTCGCGCACCTTCGGCCGCCACCTCGTCTCGGTCGCCGGCCGAGAAGGGCAACGAGGGGCGGATCTCCATGCGGGCGCTGGCCTTGTCCCGTCGTACCGCCCACATCGCGCACACGAAGCCGTCGACCATCACGGTCCCGACGTAGCCGCCCGGCCCGCCGAGCAGCGGCACGTGCTCGGTTCCCGAGATGACTCGGCGGCGGTCGGCGTAGGCCAGCAGCGCGTTGTCGTACTCCGGAAGGAACCGGACCGGCGCGGGTGTGTCCGGATCGGGGCGGGGTGCGTCGGGGAGGTCGACGAGCTCGCCGCCTTCATCGGTGCTGAACCGCCGGAGCTTCGAGCCCAGCCGCTCGGTGACCTCGCGCAGCCGGGTGAGTCCGCACCAGGCCTGGATGTCCATCACGCTGGCGGGACCGAACGCGGCCAGGTAGCGGAGCACCATGTCGTCTGGTGTCATTCCGCTACCGGGCGAGGCATCGAGCCAGTCCTCGGTCAGCGACCACACGGCCTGCCCGGCTTCGCCCCACACACCTCGCGGAGTGACCTGCACCAGCGGCAGGAGATAGGTAACCGCGGCCGAGAGCGCGGCCGGGTCGTGATCCGGCCAACGCGACGTCAGCTGCTTGGCCAGCTCGGCGCGGGAGAGCGGCCGCTCCTCCAGCAGCGCCCGGCCGGCTTGAACGACCGCGTCGACGTCACTGCGCACCTGCTGGCCCCACGCGGTACCGGAGAACGTGCGGACCATGACCGGCCGCATCAGCGGCTGCAACCCGAGCCCGTCGGCGGACGTGACGAGGTGGATCGTCGAGCGCATCAGCGCGGCACGGATCATCGTGCGGTTGCGTAGGTGATCGGCCAGCTCGTCGGCGTTGAAGTCGTGGAGCCGACTCCAGAGGGCGAGGTAGGGAACGTTCGGCACCTGCGCCTGCAGTCCGACGAGGTGCTCGACCGCATCGAACGCGGTCATCTCGCGTCGTTCCATCAGCAGCTGCCGCTGCAGGGTCGCTCGGTTCAGGTCGCGCGTCGTGAGCACGTCACCTCGACCGCGCGAACTGCCCGATGCCATGCCCGGCATGATCACATGCAGAGGTCGCCGAGGTGGCGAACGAACCCGACGTTTCCGGTCGCCTCGGGAGAAGTCGCCTCGCGCTGACGCGACTGCGCTGCGGTTGGGCGTTGACCGACTTGATCAACCGGTGTATCCACGAGGGAACTCCGGACGCGGCGTGACGAGCCCTGTCAGGAAGAGGCCCAACATCACCCGCGAAGGACGCGTTCGCTCTGAACGCTGCGCCCGCAGCCAATGAGCCGTCGCCGGGGCGGCGGCGGGTTCCTGTCAGCCTGCTCCGCCGGAGGTCAGTCATGTCCGTACGCCCCGCCGCACGACTCCCCCTGCTCGTCGCCCTCGCTCTCGCCCTCGCGCTCGCCGCGGTCACCGCACCGGCCCGCGCCGACGAGCCGTCGCTGATGCCGAACGACCCGAGAGCCCTCACCGACTGGAACGTCATCGCCGTCGAGACCATTCGCACCGACGCCACCAAGACGGTGCCCGAAGCCTGGCTCTACATGGGCTTCGTGCAGGCGGCGGTCTACGACGCGGTCGTCGGGATCCGCGGCGGGTTCGAGCCGTACAGCTACGACCAGAAGCCGCCGCGTCCGGCGTCCCCGACGGCTGCGGCGATGGCCGCCGCCCATCGGATCCTGGTGGAGTACCGGCCGGGCGCCAAGACAGCGCTGGACACAGCCTCGCGGCTTCGCTCGCCGAGATCGACGACGGGAAGGCGAAGACCAACGGCGTCGCGTTCGGCAGGGCCGTGGCCGAGCACCTGATCGCCGTCCGGTCGACGGACCACCGAGGTGCCGCGGTGAGCTTCACCGAGCCGCCGGCGCCGGGGATCTGGCGCCCGACCCCGCCGGGCAACGCCCCGTTCCAGGTGCCGTGGTTCGGCGGCGTCACCCCGCTGATGGCGCAGAGCGGTGCTCAGTTCGACCCGGGTCCGCCGCCGAGCCTCACGTCCGCCGCGTACACGCAGGACTTCGCCGAGGTGGAGGCCTACGGGGTGCGGACCGGATCGACGCGCAGCCCTGAGCAGACGGCCACCGCGGTGTACTTCGCCGGCGACCCGGTCCGGCAGTACAACTACGCGCTGCGCGACCAGGTCACCGCGCGCGGGCTCGACCTGGTGGAGACCGCGCGGCTGCTGGCCGCCGTCAACATGAGCGTCGCCGACGGGCTCATCGGGGTCTGGTACGCGAAGCTGAAGTACCCCTCCTGGCGGCCGATCACGGCGATCCGGATGGCCGACACCGACGGCAACGACGCCACCGCGCAGGACCCGACCTGGGAGCCGTTCATCATGTCGCACGCCGGCGGTGCAGACGCCGCCCTACCCGGACTGGGTGAGCGGGTACTCCGGCGTGACCGGCGCGTTCAGCCGGTCGCTCGCGAGGGCGCTCGACGCGGCGCCGCTGGACATCAACCTGATCTCCACGACGGCGCCCGGAGTGATCCGGCACTACGACACCGAGGCGGCGCTCAACCAGGAGGTCGTCGACGCGCGGGTGTGGCTCGGCATCCACTTCCGCTTCGCCGACACCGCGGGCGTCGAGGTCGGGCAGGCCGCGGCGGACTACGGGCTGGACCACTACTTCGCGCCGACCGACGACTGACGGCGCGCGGCACACCGCCCGCGCAGCTCTGGTGTCCTGGTCGGCCGACGCCCGACCGGCCAGGACACCTGCGGTCACGCGCGCGCGGAAGCGGTACCAGGGAAACCCGCCCGCGCCGCAGCCCACTACGTGGTGAGCGACTAGAGGACGTAGTGCGCGATCAACTTGTTCAGATAGGCGACATCGGTCTTGCCCTCGAACCGAACTTGACCTTGCCACGTCCCGAGAACCAGCTCGAGCTCTGCGTCGAGATCGAACGTGCCATCACAGATCCCCCTAAGGCGAGCGACGGCACCCGAGGTGCGAGAGGTCAGAGTACGGACCGCCACGAGTCGCGCGCGGAGCATCGCTGTCCTATACGCGCTCAACCTCCCGATCTCGCGTCGAGCGGTAACGGCACTTATGCGCGGGAACCACCAGTAGGGCTCCTGGGGCCGAAGGGCGCTTCCAGGCGGTGGACTTCGTCGTCGGTGAGCGCGAGGTCGAGGGCTGCGACGGCGTCGGCTAGGTGGTGCGGCTTGGTCGCTCCGACGATGGGTGCAGGCGACGACGGGCTTGCGCAGGACCCAGGCGAGCGCGACCTGGGCCATCGGCACGCCGCGCGCTCGGCGGCGACGGCCTCGACGGCCTCGACGATCGGGCTGGTCCACGCCGGCGGTCGAAGGCCTTGGCGACCGTCGTCCGACGGCGGACCGCGCGGTCTGCTCGCCCCACGGTCGGGTCGAGCCGACCCTTGCCCGGCGGCGAGTACGGCACCACGCCGACGCCCATGGTCCTCGCACATCGGGATCATCTCGCGCTCCTCCTCGCGCTTGAGCAGGTTGTACTGGTCCTGCATCGCGACGAACGGCGTCCAGCCGTTGACCGACGGCGGCGTGTCTGCATCTTCGCGAACTGCCACGCCCACATCGACGAGGCGCCCGAGGTAACGCACCTTCCGGATCGGACGAGGTCGTGCAGCGCCTCCATGGTCTCCTCGACGGGCACCGTCGTCGTCGAAGCGGTGGATCGAGTACAGGTCGATGCAGTCGGTGCCGAGCCGGCGGAGCGAGGCGTCGACACTGCTCGAGGATCGCCTCGCGGGACAGGCCGCCGCCCGCTGGGGCCGTCGTGCATGCGGCCCGCACACTTTCGTCGCGAGGACGACGTCCTCGCGCCGGCGAGTAGCGTCGTGATCGGCGCGGCCGACGAACTCCTCCGACGGTGCCCCGTTGGTAGACGTTCGCGGTGTCCCAGAAGGTCACGCCGAGCTCGACGGCCTGGCGGAAGAATGGCTGCGACGCCTCCTCGTCGAGCGTCCACGAGTGCAGGCCAGCAGTCGGCGTCGCCGTAACTCATGCACCCGAGAGCCAGCTGGCTCACGAGCGAGATCAGTGCGACCCAGACGGGTGTGCAACATGTGATCACGCTAGGCCGACGCAACAGCACGCGCATAGAGCCGGTTCTCGACGCGGCCGTGTGAGCCGCCGAGCGGGTGCTACGGGAGCGGGCACTTATGCGCTCCGATTCGCTGCTCGGTTCGTAGGGCTCGTCATCCGGCCGGGCTCAGGCGTGGGGCCCATGCAGGTGCGCGAGTGGCCACGAGCACGGCCGCGCTGCACACGAAGAGGCAGGCCATCAGGAGCGACATGCCTGCGACGCTGGTCTGGCCGGTGAGTCCGGTGAGTGGTGTGGCTGCCGCCCCGATGGCGAAGCTGAGTCCGCCCTGCAATGCCGAGGCGGTGCCGCCGACCGAGCGGCCGAGCTCTTGCGCGATGGCGATGGAGGCCGGGATGGAAGCGCCCATGCCAGCAACAGTGATCGCGAGCAAGACCCACACGGGAGCCAGTTGCACCTCGTCCACGGCGATGGCATAGCCGGCCAGCGCCGCTGCCGCTGCGGTTGACGTAGCAAGTCCGATCGCCCGCCACCGGATCAAGCCCACCCGCCGCACCGTGGCGGTGAAGCCGACACTGACGGCGGCCATCGCCGCAGCATTACTGGCGAACAGCAATGAGTACTCGCCCTCGCTCAAGCCCAGGTCCTGTTGCAGGACGAAGGACGAGCCACCGATGTAGGTGAAGAAGCCAGCGATGGCCAGGCACTGCACGAGGACAGCCCCCAGGAAGGGGCGCTGGCGAAGGAGAGCAGTCATCCTGCGCACCGTCTCAGCGAGACCTGCCGAGGACCGGGCGTCGACTGGCAACGTCTCCGGAATCCCGATCACCACGGCGGCTGTCATCACGACACCGAGCCCGGCAAGGAACAGGAAGATCGTGCGCCAGTCGCCGACGAGCAGAATCACGCCGCCGATGGCCGGGGCGACCACCGGCGCGAGCAGCATGATGGAGGCAAGCGCGCCGTAGCGGACGGCGGCATCGCCCCCGGTGTGCCGGTCACTGATGACAGCGCGTCCGACGGCGAGTCCGCAACCGCCTGCGAAGCCTTGCAGCGCCCGGGCCGCGATGAGCAGGGCCGCGTTCGGGGCAGCGGCGCAGACGACAGAGAGCACAGCGAACGCCGCCGAGAAGACGATCAGGATGCGCCGCCTGCCGGTCGCATCGCTGACCGGCCCACACACAAGCTGGCCCGCCGCGAACCCGACCAGGAAAGCGGTCATCGTCAGTTGCGCGGCACTCGCGGTCGTGTCCAGGTCGTCTTGCACCGCCGGAAGGGCGGCGATGTAGGTGTCCGTCGCGAACGGGCTCACGCCAGAAACGAGGGCAAGCGCCAACAGACTGGGATTCTTGGCGACACCTCTCACGCGCGCATAGTGCCGGTTCCTGCTCGGTATCTCTACCGGTCGCGACTCGATCAGCCACCGACTTTCGGTGCAGCAATACGGCGCAAGGACACATCAACCAGCGACCTCTACGTCCGAAGATGCGGTTCGGGTGGTCGGGCTGGGGGTTCGGTTGGTGCAGGTCTGGTCGGGACCTTGGCGAGTTGTCTGCGCCAGGGTGTGCTGATGGGGACTTGGTCGGGGTCGATCCACGGTGGCGGGGTGAACTCGGGCATGCCGTTCTCGGCGATGCGCACGGTCCAGCCTTAGTGGTGCACGACGACGTGGTGGCGGTCGCACAGCAGGACCAGGTTCGACATTGCGGTGATGCCGCGGTTGGCCCAGTGCAGGATGTGGTGCGCGGCGCACCAGGCCGGTGGCCGGTGGCAGCCGGGGAACGCGCACCCGCCGTCGCGGGCCTCCAGCGCGCGGCGGATCGCCGCGGTGACCGGGTAGGACAGCCGGCCCACGTCGAGCGGTTCACCGGCGGCGCCGAGCACGGCCGGCACGATCCCGGCGTCACACGCCAACCGGCGGGCGGCCTCCGCGGAGATGGGTCCGGCCCAGCGCAACTCCCCGGCGGCGGTGCCCAGCTCGCGTCGCAGGGTCGCCAGGTCGACGGTGACCACCACGGTCGGGCGGGCACCACCAGAGGTCGGCATCTTGCCCGAGGACAGCGCGATCTGCAGCAGGTCAGCCAGCGCGTCGGCGTAGCGGGCCGGCACCGACCGCGGGTCCGGTGTTCCGTCGGTCGCCGGCCGGGGCGCGGCGAGCGGGTCCAGCGCGGTCAGCAGCGTCGCGCCGAGCTCGTCGTCGAGCTCCCCGCGCAGCCGGAACCCGCCCCGGCTCTTCTTGGTGATGGTCAGACCCTGGCCGGCGGATTGCGCCCGTTCCAGCAGCTCGAGGCGGTCTCCACGGGCGGGGTCCAAGGTGTGCAGCAGCCGCTTGGCCAGCTTCGCCAGCTGGTGCGGGCCCTGCGTGCGGGCCTGATCGACCAGGAACACCTCACCGCGCGCCCGGGTCTCCCGGTCCACCTCGACCGGCAGGTCATCAAGCGCGGTCACGATCTCGCTGACCTGCTCCCCCGACAACGACCCCGACGCGAACGCCGCCCGTGTCACCGCCAACCTGCCCGGCTGCGCGGGATCTTCGTCGGCCTCGTCCACCGCCATCGGCACCAGCGGGCCGGCCGGGTCGGTGTGCAGGGCGCGGGCGTCGCGCACCGCCCGCTTCGCCGCACCCGGGTGCATCCGCAACCCCCACGTCAACCAGGAAGCCGTCGAGGGCGCCCCCAGCTCCACCGCCGCGCCCCGCACATCCACCTCGGCCACCAGCCGCAGCTTCTCGGCCTGCACCCGGCACTCCAACCGGTGCAGCTCAAGCACCGCACCCGTCAGCTCCCCACCCGACAGACCCCACAGCTCCGCGCCCGCCAGCTGGTCCAGACCCTCCGCGGCCGCGGCCAGCGCCACACCAACATCGGTGCTCGCGGTTCGGTCCAGGACGTCTGACATGAGACCAACCTAGAACCGACCACCGACAGTTCCGACAAACTCAGACCGCCCGCAAACCCTTGTGGACAAAGGAATTCCCGGCAACTACCTGTGGACAAGTTCAGACCAGGCAGGACCGCAGAAGGCGCGCCGCAGCATCTTCGTGATCGCTAACCAGGAGACCGGCCGCGGCCAGCACGTACTGCTCGTCAACCGTCGTCCGCGCCTTCTCGGGCACCGGCCACCCGCCGCCCAGATCGCGCGTCGCAGGCGCCAGGATCCGCGCCCGCAGCCCCGCGTCCGCGTGCCGCAGCACCCCGCCGGACCCCACCACCAGCCGCACCTCGCGCAGGTTCTTCCCGCCCCGCCCGTGCCGGCGCAGCGCCACCGTGACGGCCAGCTCCGCGAGCCGCGCGTCGACCTCGCGCTCGGCTGCGTCCTCAGGCAGGTACGACGGGTCGTGCGCCCGTCTCTCCGCCGCCGGCCCGAGCACCGACGCCTCTGCCTCGTCAACGAGCCGCTCCGCAACGGCAGCCGCGACCACACCGGTCGCGTTCCACCGCATCCCGAGGTCACCCTCGACCGTGCGGCTGCGCCACATCACCTCGACCGCATCGCGGCGCAGCGTGGCGTCCTCACCGACCGGCGTCACCACCGAGTAGACATCGGTCGTCGCGCCCCCGACATCCACGACGAGCACGTCACCGACACCGTCCACGTCACCCGCGCCGTCGGCGAGCAGCTCGACACCGGCCAGCACCGCATCGGGTGTCGCGGCCCGCACCATCGCCGCGAACTCCGGCCGCTTCGACAGACCCTTGCCGCCGATGACGTGGTCGATGAAGACGTTCCTGATCGCAACCCGTGCGGGGCGGGGGTCCAGCCGGCCGATCTCGGGCAGCACGTTGTCCGTCGCCACCACTCGCTTGCTTCGACGCCCGCAGCACCTCGACGACCTGGTCGCGCACCTCGACGTTCCCCGCCACCACGACCGGCACCTTCACAGCGGACCGCGCCAGCCTGCGTGCGTTGTGCAGCAGGATCTCCGCGTTGCCACCATCCGTCCCACCGACGAGCAGCACGACGTCGGGCCGGTCCCCGAGCAGCGCGGCCACCGCCGCGTCGTCGAGCCGGTCACTCGCGACATGCACGACCCGCGCACCGGCCGACAGCGCGACGCGGTAGCCGGCCTCGGCGGTGATCGCCCGCTCATAGCCGACGACAGCCAGCCGCAGCCCGCCACCGGCACTCGAGCACGCCACCGCCGGCACTGACGCGGGCACCGACAGAGCGGCCCGGCACACGTCGTACCCGTCCATCACGTCGCTGCCGATCGTGGTGGGTGAGGAAGCAGTCGCGACCAGCGCGCCCGCATCCAGGTCGACCAGCGCCGCCTTGGTGAACGTGGAGCCGAAGTCGACGCAGACGACCTGCGAGCTCACCCCAGGGCCTGGTGCAGGTCCTCGAGCAGGTCGTCGACGGCCTCGATGCCCACCGAGAGGCGGACCAGGTCGCCCGGCACCTCCAGCGGCGAGCCGGCGACCGACGCGTGGGTCATCCGGCCGGGGTGCTCGATCAGCGACTCGACGCCACCGAGCGACTCACCGAGGATGAACAGCTCGGCCCGGTTGCAGATCGCGATGGCCTCGTCCTCGCCGCCCGCGACCCGGAAGGACACCATGCCGCCGAACGACTTCATCTGCTTCACCGCGATGTCGTGCCCGGGGTGGTCCGGCAGCCCGGGATAGAGGACCTCGGCGACCTTCGGGTGCGCCGCCAGCATCTCGACGATGCGCTCCGCGTTGGCGCTGTGCCGATCCATCCGTACGCCGAGCGTCTTGATGCCGCGCAGCACGAGCCACGAGTCGAACGGCCCGGCGATCGAGCCCATCGCGTTCTGGTTGTAGGCGACCTGCTCCCCCAGCTCGCTGTCGGCGAGCACCAGCGCGCCGCCGACCACGTCCGAGTGACCACCCATGTACTTCGTGGTCGAGTGCACGACGACGTCCGCGCCGAGGGCGAGCGGCTGCTGCAGGTACGGCGAGGCGAACGTGTTGTCGACGACCAGCAGCGCGCCGGCGTCATGCGCCAGCTCAGCGATCGCGGCGATGTCGACGATGCCCAGCAGCGGGTTGGTCGGCGTCTCGACCCAGATCACCTTCGTGCGACCCGGCTGCAGCGCGGCCCGGAACGCGTCCACGTCGTGGCCACCCGACGGCGTGAAGTCCAGCCCCCAGCGCTCCTGCACCTTCGCGAACAGCCGGTAGGTGCCGCCGTACGCATCGCCAGGAATCACGACGTGGTCGCCGGGACCGGAGAGCGTGCGGATCAGCGTGTCCTCGGCGGCCAGCCCGGACGCGAACGCCAGCCCGCGGCGGCCGCCCTCCAACGAGGCGAGGCACTCCTCCAGCGCGGTCCGGGTCGGGTTGGCGCTGCGGCTGTACTCGTAGCCACCGCGCAGACCGCCGACGCCGTCCTGCTTGTAGGTCGAGGTCTGGTAGATCGGTGGGACGACCGCACCGGTCGTGGGGTCCGGCTCCTGGCCGGCATGGATCGCGCGCGTCTCGAACTGCATGAGCCAGACTCTACGGCCGCTCGTCCACGGAGAACGAGGCGATCGACTCCTGCATCTCCCCCGCGAGTGTGGCCAGCCCGGACGCCGCGCCCGCGCCCTCCTTCGAGCCGATCGCCACCTTGCGCGCCACCTCGGAGACCTGGGTCATCGCGACCACCACCTGGTCCGACGCCGAGCGCTGCTGCTGGGTCGCGATGCTGATCTCGCGGGCGGCGGCGGTGGTCTCGTCCACCTTCTCCTCGATCATCTCGAGGGCGGCAGCCACGTCGCGCACCGCACGGCCGCCGGACTGCACCTCGCGGGCACCGTCCTCACTGGCCGCGATGGTGGCCGCGGCATGGGTGCGGATCTCGGTGACGATGGCCTGGATCCGGCTGGTCGAGTCCTGCGCCCGCTCGGCCAGCGTGCGCACCTGCGCGGCGACGACCGCGAAGCCACGGCCCTGCTCGCCGGCCCGGGCCGCCTCGATCGCGGCGTTGAGGGCGAGCAGGTTGGTCTGGTCGCTGAGGTCGTCGATCAGCTCGAGGATGCGACCGATCTCCTGGATGCGCTCGCCGAGTCCGGCCGAGCTGACCGCGATCGACCCGACCCGGTCGGCGATCCGGTCCATCGCCTCGACCGACGTCACCACCGCCGCGCGACCGTCCGCGGCGAGCCGCAGCGTCTCGCCGGCCGTGGTCGCGACCGCGTCGGCGGTCTCGGCGATCTGCGCGGCCGTGGCCGCGAGCTCCTGCACGGTCGTCGTGGTCTCGGTCACGGCGGCCGACTGCTCCGATGCCGAGCTGGCCTGCTGGCTGGACAGGTGCTGCAGCTCCGCCGCGGAGTGCGACAGCTGTACGCCGGTGGCCTGCGCGTGTCCGACGAGGAGCCGCAGCTGGCGCAGCGTGTCGTCGAAGGAGCCGGCCAGTCGGGCCATCGTCTCGTCCTGCAGGTCATCGACCGGGAGCCGCACACCGAGGTCACCGGTGGACGCGCGGCCGAGCGCGTCGGACATCTCGTTGAGCTGTCGAGCGAGCAGGTCGCGTTCGATCCGGGTGCGGTCCGCCTCGATCCGCCGGCGCCGCGCCAGGGCGCGCTGCGAGCGAAGTGCGCCACCGAGCAGGCCGAGGCCGGCGACGAGCAGCCCGATGGTCATCGGGTTCAGGGCGCTTCGCAGGGGACCGGGAGGAGCCTTCCCCGACGCGACGACGAGCCACTTGCTCTCGATGATGCCGGGCAGCCGCCGGGACTGCTGCACGGGGACGAACGCGGCGCGCACGGTGTCGAGGTCGATGATGGCGTCGTCCTCGATGCTCTTCACCCGGCCGACGAAGTCCGACTCGTCGGACGCCGCTGCCCGCGTCGCCGCTCCCGGCGGGTAGCGGCTGTCGAGCACGACGACTCCCCGGTCCGCGGTGACGACGCGGAGCACGGTGTCGGTGCCCTCGGGGCGCAGCGCCTCCAGCCGGACGCCCTCCAGCACGATCTCCAGCGAGACGATGCTCTCGGTCTTGCCGTCGCGCTCGAGCGGTGTCGCGTTCGCGACCACCCACTCGCCGATCGCCTCGGAGCGGTAGGGCCGGGACTGGTAGACCTGCCCCGGCGCGAGCGTGGCCGTCGTCTCGAAGAACGGCGCGCTCTTCAGGCTCTTCGGCAGGTCCTCGGGCGGCACGGCGTCGCCCTCGTTGGCGCACCTCCGGACGGTGCCGTCCACACCGCTGACACAGACCATCCCGGTGACCCCGGGGAAGACCGTGTCGACGTAGGCGAGTGCCTCCGCGTTGGGGTCCCGGGCCACCAGCAGCGTCATCGCGCGGGACCGCTCCAGGGCCTCGGAGAGCAGCGTCTCGGCGTGCTGCGCGTCGACGGCGAGCTGTGCGTCGAACTTGGAGCTCAGGTCGTCGGCGGCGCGGGCCGCCTCGACCGTGAGGCCGGCAGCCAGGGCAAGAAGGGTCGCTCCAGCCAGCAATGCGGGCATGCGCATGCTGGGCACCGGTCCACCTCCTGTCCGAGACTCCCTTCTGTCGTCGGCGCAGATCGGCCCGGCATTGACCCTGAACGGGGGTGCAAAGATCCCGGGATGACCTCTTCCAGCCCCTTCGGGGTGCGCTCGATGGTGGCCCCGCTCCGCCGCGTGCTCGTCGTACGGCCGACTGCGCTCGGGGACTTCGACGCAGCCGGCTGGCGCGCGCCCGAGACGGGGCGCCTGGCCGGCGAGCACGAGGAGTTCTGCGCGCTGCTGGCCGGGCTGGGGGTCGAGGTGACCGTCGCGGAGGCGCCGGAGGGGCTGGTGGACGCCTGCTTCGCCTACGACTCGGTCTTCGTCGTGGGCTCCGGGGCGATCGCGCTGCGGATGGCCAAGCCCGCCCGGCAGGGGGAGCCGGACTTCCTGGCACCCGAGGTGGAGCGGGCCGGGGTGCCCCTCATCGGCCGCCTCACCGCCCCGGCGACGGCCGACGGCGGGGACATGTGCTGGCTCGACGAGTCGACCCTGGCGGTGGGCCGGGGCTACCGCACCAACGCTGCCGCGCACGAGCAGCTGGCCGGGCTCCTGGCGGCCGACGGGGTCACCGTCGCGCGGGCGGACCTGCCCCACCACAAGGGGGCGGCCCACGTCATGCACCTGATGAGCGTGGTCTCGCCGGTCACCGAGGACCTGGCGGTGGTGTTCGAGCCGCTCGCGCCGGTGCCGCTGCTGGAGATGCTCGCCGAGCGGGGCTACCGGACCGTGGCGTGCGACCCGGACGAGTTCGACACCCAGGGCTGCAACGTCCTGGCCGTGCGGCCGGGGGTCGTGGTGATGACCGACGAGAACCCGGTGACCCGCCGGGCCCTGGAGGCGGCCGGGGTGGAGGTCCACACCTACCGGGCCACCGAGATCAACAAGGGCGACGGCGGGCCGACCTGCCTGACCCGCCCCCTCCTGCGCGCACCGTGTCGAATCCTGACCCCTCAGGGCGCACCAGGTCTGACAAGGCGGGGAATCCTCGCTGCGCCACGCTCGTTGGAGTCGACATGCTCTTCAGCCGATTCAAGCGCCAGCTGCCCACCGCCGACGAGGCCCTCCCCGGCCGGGCCGAGCGTCCCTATCCCGTGCCCGCCCGCCACGCCGTGCTCGGCAACCCGATCGAGGGGCCCTACCCCGAGAACCTCGAGGTCGCCATCTTCGCCGAGGGCTGCTTCTGGGGCGCCGAGAAGGCCTTCTGGCAGATCCCGGGCGTCTGGTCCACCGCCGCCGGCTACATCGCGGGGGAGACACCGAACCCGACGTACGAGGAAGTCTGCTCCGGTCAGACCGGGCACACCGAGGCCGTCCAGGTCGTGTTCGACCCGGCAAGGTCGTGACGTACGACGAGCTGCTGCGGGCGTTCTGGGAGGGCCACGACCCGACCCAGGGCTTCCGGCAGGGCAACGACGTCGGCACGCAGTACCGCTCCGGCATCTACTACACGAGCGACGCCCAGAAGGTCGCCGCGCAGGAGACCCGCGCCGCCTTCGAGCCGAAGCTGCGCGAGAACGGGTACGGCGAGATCACGACCGAGATCGTGCCGGCGTCGGAGTTCTACTTCGCCGAGGACTACCACCAGCAGTACCTCCACAAGGTGCCCGGCGGCTACTGCGGCATCGGCGGGACCGGCGTCTCGTGCCCGGTCGGGGTGGCTCGCACCGACCAGGCCTGATCGCTCGGTCGCGCCGCTAGCGTGGGCGTCGTGTTGGAAGCCAGGAAGACGAGCATCTGGCGCAACAGCTACGACATCACGTGGACGGTCGTCCGCTCGCCCGGTGGGACGGGTCGTCGTGGAAGTCGGCGGCACGTTCGAGCTCGACGGTCGGCGCTACCACGTGCGAAGCAACATGTGGGCCACACCTACGGGATGGCCGACGACGCCGGCACCACCGTCGCCACCGCGGACCGGGTGGGTCGCAAGAGCTGGACCGTGCAGGCCGGCGGCGTGAGCTACACCTTCCGGCGCCCGTCCATCTGGCGACACGAGGAAGAGCTGCTGTCCGAGGGTCGGCGCATGGGCTCGGTGAAACGGAACAGCATGTGGCGCAGCGACACCGTGGCTGACCTGCCTGGACTCCCCGTGCCGGTGCAGGTCTTCGTCCTCGCGGTCGTGCTCACGGTGTGGGATCGGCTGCGGCCGCGGCCAGCTGACTGCCACCGTCAGAACACCGTCACCCTGCCTCGTGCAGGTCGGTCACCTCGAAGGCCGGCGGATGGGCCTCGTGCTGTGCCGCACACGTGAGCAACGCCGCCGGGCCGGCCGTCACCGTGCGCACCGTCGCGACCAGGTCACGCGGCTGGTGACGGAGCCGCACCTCCCACCGTCGCTCCGGGAGCGGTTTCGTCGACACCGGGTTCAGCGCGTTGATGGCGAACTCGCCCAGCGCCAGCCGCGCATGCTGCTGGGCGGCCTGCGCGACGGGAGGGAACGTCGTACGCCCGCGCAGGAACGACGGGTGCACCTCGCCGCGTTCGTGCGCAGCGACGACCTCCGTGCCGGCGTCCGGACCGACCCGCCCGTAGTAGAGACCGTGCGGCAGCGTCAGCAGGTTGGCCGCGAACCGGTCACCGCCCACGTGCGAGCACTCCCACACGGCTTCCGGCCGTTCGCGCGCAAGCTCCTCCGCGAGCGGCCGGCCACGGATCGCGCAGCAGGCGTCGTGACGGCCGTGCGTGCAGACGAGATAGGTCGGCTCGTACGACGAGGTGCCGGCGCTGCCGTCGAGCGGGAGCTCGAGCAGCTCGGCGTCGTCGGCGAACGTCCCCCATCGGGACACCTCCTGGCCGGGCCGGCAGTCCACGACCGCCCACCTGCGCCGAGTCGGCTCCGGCGCGCGACCGGGGCGGCGGATGACCAGGACGCGCAGCCCCATCGCCACCGCCCGGTCACTGAGCGCCGCACCGACCGCGGGGTCGAGCCGTGAGTGCACCAGCGCCTGCCTGCCCCACGGTCCGGGCTGCTCGACGAGCACCATGCCCAAGGACGGTGCGGCCGTGCCGATCACCGGGTCGCCGCGCAGCTCGGAGGCGAACGAGCATCGCAGCACGCTCGTGTCGGTAGGCGCGACGTCCGTCACTGCCGGTCGACGACCACGACGACAGCCTCGCGGACCAGCCGGCGCGCAAGCACGAGTGCATCCTCACCGTCGAGACCGGGCAGCTCCGCAACGCACAGCCGCGCGCCGTCGAGAAGCGCCTTGACCGCCTTGCCCGTGGCGAGCGGCAGCTCCAGCCGCCGGTCGGGGAGCGTGAGGACGACGTGGTCCTCGTCGTACCGCAGTGCGTGGCGCATGTGCGGCCGGACCTCCAGCACGGTGTCGGCGTCCAGCCGGGACGCCTGGTCTGCCTGACGAAGCGGGGAGATCGGCCCGGCGCGGTTGCCCGGCACGACGCCGGCGGCAAGCCGGTCGGCGACCTGGGCTGCGGTCACCGTGCGCAGCCGGTCGATGAGCGCCTCGGCCGTCGCGGCGACGTCGGCCTCGATCTGGGCCGGGTCGGACACGTCCACGCCGAGCGGCAGCGACGACCGCAGCGATGCGTCGTCGGCGACCAGTGACAGTCAGCGCCTCGAGGACGGCATGGCGGGTCACGGGATGCACGCCGACCGTGAGGTGGATGGACATCTCGCCGAGTGCCTCCGCGGCGTGCAGGTAGCCGCGCGGCAGGTAGAGCGCGTCACCGGGCCGCAGCACCTCGTCGATCAGCGGCTGCTCCGATGGCGCGGGCCGAGACAGCGGCCGCGCGGTCCTCCCACGGCTGGTTGCGCAGCGGGTCGACGAGGACCGGCTCGTGGATCCGCCACCTCTTCTCGCCGGCGATCTGCAGCACGAACACGTCGTGCACGTCGTAGTGCGCCGAGAACCCGGTCGAGGACGGCGGCGTGATGTAGGCGTTGACCTGAACCGGGTGACCGAGGTCGGTCGTGAGCGCACCCGCGAAGTCGATGACCGGCGGCCACAGCCGGTGCAGACCCTGCAGCACCACCGTGTGCCCGTCGAGGAACAGCTCGAGGATGCGGTCGTCGGCCACCTGGTCGCCGACCATCGCGCCGACACCGCCGGGGCGCGTGTAGCGGGACGTCGCGATGACCTTGCCGTCCTTGGCAACCCGGATGAACGGCGTGCGCAGCCCGCGCCGGGACAGCAGCTCGTCGGCGGCCTCCTGGCTGAACAGGTCGTCGAAGCCCGCCGGGAGCTCGCCGGCCTTGGACAGCAACGGCCGGTTCGACCAGTACGACGTGGCGAACTCGTCGGCGTCGACACCGACACAGCGGGTCAGGGCCGGACGGGCAGGAGTCGCGTCCGTCCGGTCCCGGCCGCCGGAGCTGTCAGCCGTGTTCAGCTGCCGGCACCGCTGTCTGCGCCACCATCGGCACCGCCGTCAGCGCCGCCGTCGGCACCGCCGTCGGCGCCACCATCGGCACCGCCGTCAGCGCCACCATCGGCACCACCGTCGCCACCCTTGCCGGCACCGCCGTCTGCGCCACCGTCGCCGCCCGCACCGGCACCGCCGTCAGCACCACCATCGGCGCCGCCGTCGTGGCCCGCGCCACCATCGGCGGGAGTGGTCGTCATGTCGTCGTCGTCGAGTGCCATGTGTTCCTCCATCTCGAGCGCCGGAGATCGGCCCCTCTGCGCACCCTAGCCAGCGAGGGAAAGGGGCAAACCTTCGCGGTTCATCGCTCGTCGGGGGCGCACTCACTGATGGCGAGCTCCACGTGCCGGAAGGCGATCAGGTCGGCACCCTCGTCGCAGGCCCGGGCCAGCGCGGTGTGGGCGACGAACAGCACCCGCCGGCGCACGTCGCGGGCCGGCCCGCGCAGGTAGTGGGCCATCAGGGAGTCCAGCGCCGGCTCGGTGATCAGCCACGCGAACGGCTCCTCGCTGACCGGCCCGGCCCGGTGCGCGAGCAGCTCGTTGAGGGCGTCGCGGGTCGGCAGCGGCGGCACCCGCAGCGTGGTCTCGAGGAACCCTCGGCTCGCGCGGTAGCCGCGCTGGTCGAGGTAGTGCTCGTGCACCGCGAGGACCGCCGGCACGGCGAGCTGCTCGGCGAGCAGTCGCGGCACCTGGCTGAAGAAGCCCGCCAGGTGGGCTCCCGGGTCGGGCAGTCCGGGCACCTGCAGCCACTTGTCGGTGTCGTCGAGGACGACCACCGGCAGCAGGCCGTGGGCCTGCACGGTGTCGAGGATCGCGCGGGCCTCGTCGATGATCTGCTGGCCCGGCCGCTCCATGGTGGCCTGCTCGCTCACGGTCTTCAGCTCGGTCGCCAGCTCCGCGCGGACACCCAGCCAGCTCGGTGCCAACGAGAAGCGGGTGGTGCGCTCCTTGCGCGGCGGGCGTTCCTGCGTCGCCGTACGACGTGCTCGCTCGCGCGCCTCCTCGGCCGACGCGGGGTGGGCGTGCTCGACGTAGCGCGCGACGGTGCGCACGAGGTGACCGGCGAACGCGACCGGAGAGGTCGCCACGGTCGGGTCCTCGATCGCGACCGGCACCGGCAGGGGGGCGAGATCCTCGACGAGCGGGTTCAGCACCGAGGCGATGACGCTCGACTTGCCCGACCCGCTGCCGCCGACCAGCGCCACCCGCTCGCCCCGGCGCAGCGCCGCCTCGAGGGCGGCCTCGTAGCGCTGGGTGCCGGTCAGGCGGTCGAAGGGGACGTGCAGCAGGTAGAGGTCGTCGTGGCGCGGTGCAGGGTCGAAGACATGGGCGTCGCGCAGGGCGAGCAGGGCGTCGGCACTCATGCGAGCCATCCTGCCCGCCGCCGCCGTCAAGGCCCGGCACCCCCGCCCCGCGCGCCGGTCAGGCGGTCAGCCAGTCCTTGCTGTGGAACACGCGGCGCGGCCGCCCGGAGGGGCGCGGCTCGTCGGTCGCCTCGACCAGGCCCTGACGCTCGAGCTCGCCGAACACCTGGGCGGCCCGGGCCCGGGTCCAGCCGAGCCGGGTCAGCAGCCGCTCGTCGGACGCACTCGCACCGCCGACGGTCTCCAGCTCGGCCAGCAGCATCCGCGCCGGGGTGGCCAACCGCTCGACGATCTGCTCGCGGTCGAGCAGCCGGTCGCGCACGGCCTCGACCGAGCTCGTTGCCCCGGCTGCCTCCGCGGGCGCCAGCAGCAGGTGCCGGGCCAGGTCGATGGCCCGGCGGGGAACGCCGGCGGCGAGGCTGACGACCTCGGTGACTGCGTCGTCGCTGAGCTCCTCGACGGTGGCCCGGCGCCGCAGCAGGTCGTGCATGTCGTCGTCGGAGAGCGCCGCCAGTCGCACCGTGGTGTCGAAGAAGGCGTCGGCCGGGGGCCGGAGAAAGGCGGGCTCGTCCACATCGGCGCAGCTGACGAGCCACGTCAGCGGCGCTCGCCACAGCTCGTCGCGCAGCTGGCCGAAGACGGCCTGCGCGACCGCCGGGGCCAGGCCGTCGACGGCCAGGAGCCTCGGCGCACCCTGGGCAGGGGCGAGCCGGGACAGGGTCGCGACCAGGTCGGCGGCGGACCCCTCCCCGGGCGGGGTGGCGGCGCCCACCGCGCGAGCAGCAGCCGCCAGGAACGCCGCGGGGTCGGTCAGCGCACTCGCATCCAGGACCGCCAGCTCCTGGCCGGAGATCCGCCGGCCGTAGGCCTTGTAGCGCAGCAGCGACGTCTTGCCGATGCCGCGCGGCCCGCTGACCAGCACGTTGAGGCCCTCGGCGGCGGCCCGGTCGACCCGGTCCAGCTCGGCCGCCCGGTCGACGAAGAGCGCAGCGTCGGCCCGGGTGTCCAGGAGGGGTCGTCCGCCGAGTCGGGCCATGTCCCTAACAATACCTTACGTAAGTTCTGTTAGATCAGCGCAGGACTAGCGCGAGGCGAGGAAGCCGAGCAGGTCCTGGCGGGTGAGGATCCCGGCCGGCTTGCCGTCGTCGAGCACCACCGCGGCGTCGGCCGTCTCCAGCGCGGTCATCGCGGCGCCGACCGGCTCGCCGGCCCCGATCATCGGCAGCGGCGGCGACATGTGCTTGCTCCAGCGGGTCGGCCAGGTGGGCCCGGCCGGCGAACAGCGCGTCGAGCAGGTCGCGCTCGACCACCGAGCCGACGACCTCGGCCGCCATCACCGGCGGCTCCTCCTTGACGACCGGCATCTGCGAGACGCCGTACTCGCGCAGGATGTCGATCGCCTCGCGCACCGTCTCGGTGGGGTGCACGTGCACGAACTCCGGCATCGCGCCGACCTTGCGGCGCAGCACGTCGCCGATCGTCACCTCGCCCGGCGTCGCGAGGAAGCCGTAGTCGGCCATCCACTCGTCGTTGAAGATCTTGGCGAGGTAGCCGCGACCGCCGTCGGGCAGCAGCACGACGACGACGTCGTCCGGGCCGAGCCGCTCGGCGACGCGCAGCGCGGCCGCAACCGCCATGCCGCACGAGCCGCCGACGAGCAGGCCCTCCTCGCGGGCCAGCCGCCGGGTCATGGTCGAAGGAGTCGCGGTCGGAGACCGGCGACGATCTCGTCGGCGACCGAGCGGTCGTAGGCGTCCGGCCAGAAGTCCTCGCCGACGCCCTCGACGAGGTAGGGACGGCCGGTGCCGCCGGAGTAGACCGAGCCCTCGGGGTCGGCGCCGATGACCTGCACCCGCCCGTCGGAGACCTCCTTGAGGTAGCGACCGGTGCCGCTGATCGTGCCGCCGGTGCCGACGCCGGCGACGAAGTGGGTGATCCGGCCCTCGGTCTGCTCCCAGATCTCCGGGCCGGTGGTCTCGTAGTGCGACAGGGCGTTGTTGGGGTTGGAGTACTGGTCGGGCTTCCACGCGTCGGGGATCTCGCGCGCCAGCCGGTCGCTGACGGAGTAGTAGGACCGCGGGTGCTCCGGGGCCACCGCCGTCGGGCACACCTCGACCCGGCGCCGTACGCCTTCAGCACGTTGATCTTGTCGGCCGACACCTTGTCCGGGACGACGAACACGCACTGGTAGCCGCGCTGCTGGGCGACGATGGCCAGGCCGACGCCGGTGTTGCCCGACGTCGGCTCGACGATGGTGCCGCCCGGCTTGAGCTGCCCGGACTGCTCGGCGGCCTCGATCATCCGCACCGCGATGCGGTCCTTCACCGACCCGCCGGGGTTGAAGTACTCCACCTTGGCCAGCACGGTCGGCGCCAGGCCCTCGGTCACCTTGGACAGCCGGACCAGCGGGGTGTTCCCGATCAGGTCGACCATCGACTCGTAGAACTGCATGGCCGCAGCGTAGGCGTTCGCTACATTCCGATCATGACCACGACCCCCGTCCGGCGCGCGCAGCCTCGGGTCCGAGACCCCCGGTGAGCCGCGCGTCGCGGGCCCGGCGGATCGCCGTCGCGGCCGCGTACGGCGGCGGCGGCGTGGGGCTGCTCACGGCCGGCGTGCTCGGCCTCTTCCGCGCCGAGGTCGCGCTGGCCCGCCGGGCGATCGGCGAGGCCCGGACCGACGCCCCCAGCGCCGACGGGCTGCACGGCAAGGAGCACGGCGGCGAGCCGATCCGGTTCGCCATGCTGGGTGACTCGAGCGCGGTCGGCTTCGGCGTCGAGCACGCGCACCAGACGCCCGGCGTGATGCTGGCGGCCGGCGTCGCCGAGTGCGCGGCCCGCCCGGTGCACCTGACCTCGCTCGGCGCCGTGGGTGCCCGCAGCAGCGACCTCGACGCGCAGATCGACCGGCTGCCCGATGGCCCGCTCGACATCGCCGTGATCATGATCGGTGCCAACGACGTGACCCACACCGTGCGGCCGGCCACCGCCGTACGACGCCTCGACCAGGCCGTGCGCCGGCTGCGCGAGCGGGGCGCCGAGGTGGTCGTCGGCACCTGCCCCGACCTCGGCACGGTCGAGCCGGTCCCGCAGCCGCTGCGCTACGTCGCCCGGCGCTGGAGCCGCCAGCTCGCCGCCGCCCAGACCATCGTCGTGGTCGAGGCCGGCGGCCGCACCGTCTCCCTCGGCGACATCCTCGGGCCCGAGTTCGCCGCGTCACCCAAGGAGATGTTCGGGCCGGACCGCTTCCACCCGTCCGCCACCGGCTACGCGAGTGCCGCCGCCGCCCTGCTGCCGTCGGTGTGCGCCGCCCTCGACGTGTGGTTCGAGGCCGACATGGAGACCACCGACCTCAGCCGCGTCGCGACCGTGCAGCCGATCGCCGAGGCGGCCGCGCGAGGCAGCCGAGGAGCCCGGCACCGAGGTCGCGGCGACCCAGGTCGGCGGCAGGGAGCGCGGCCCGCGGGGCCGCTGGGTCCTGCAGCGCCACCGCCGCAGGCAGTCGGCGTACGACGTGGAGGCGACCGCCGCCGAGGAGGCCTCCACCGACTAGCTCGCGGCAGGCTGAGGTTCAATGGAGGCCATCTCTTCGCCAGCACGACCGAGGAGCGCTCATGCCCGAGGCAGTGATCGTCGCGACCGCCCGAACCCCCATCGGGCGCGCCTTCAAGGGGTCGCTGAAGGACGTCCGCCCGGACGACCTGGCCGCGACCGCGATCCGGGCCGTCCTCGACAAGGTGCCCGACCTGGATCCCGGGTTGATCGACGACCTGATGGTCGGCTGCGCCGAGCCCGAGGGCGAGCAGGGCCTCAACCTGGCCCGCCGGCTCGCGGTCCAGCTCGGCTACGACCACCTTCCCGGCACCACCGTCAACCGGTTCTGCGCCTCGTCGGTGCAGACGTCCCGGATGGCGCTGCACGCGATCAAGGCCGGCGAGGGCGACATCTTCATCTCGGCCGGTGTCGAGTGCGTCTCCCGCTACCCGGCGTTCCAGGGCGCGGGCGGCGGGCGCGAGGACTTCCACAACCCGCTGTTCGCCACCGCGCAAGGCACGCACCGAGGCGACCGCCGCGTCGAACGAGGCCTGGCGCGACCCGCGCGAGGACGGCGAGCTGCCCGACGTCTACATCGCGATGGGCCAGACCGCCGAGAACCTCGCCACCTCGCGGGGCATCACCCGCCAGGACCAGGACGAGTTCGGCGTGCGCTCGCAGAACCTCGCCGAGAAGGCCATCGCCAACGGCTTCTTCGACCGCGAGATCACGCCCGTGACGACGCCGGACGGCACCGTGGTGTCGCGCGACGACGGCCCGCGCGCCGGGGTGACGCTGGACGGGGTCTCCACCCTGCAGCCGGTGTTCCGCGAGCAGGGCACCGTGACCGCCGGCAACTGCTGCCCGCTCAACGACGGGGCCGCAGCGGTCGTCATCATGTCCGACACCAAGGCGGCCGAGCTGGGCCTGACCCCGCTGGCGCGCATCGTCGCGACCGGGGTCTCCGGCCTCTCTCCGGAGATCATGGGGCTGGGCCCGGTCGAGGCGTCGCGTCGGGCGCTCGCCCTCGCCGGCATGACCATCGACGACATCGACCTGGTCGAGATCAACGAGGCGTTCGCCGCGCAGGTCATCCCGTCCTACCGCGACCTCGGCATCGACCTCGAGCGGCTCAACGTCAACGGCGGCGCCATCGCGCTGGGCCACCCGTTCGGCATGACCGGCGCGCGCATCACCACCACGCTGCTCAACGGCCTGCAGTTCCACGACAAGGAGTGGGGCCTCGAGACGATGTGCGTCGGTGGCGGCCAGGGCATGGCGATGATCGTCCAGCGCCTCAGCTACTCCGGGACCGACGTCACTCCAGGATCTCGTTCAGCGCGATGACGTTGCCTTCGGGTCCTTGAGAAACGCCGACTTGACCGGCCCGAAGTCCATCACCGCGCCCTGCGGCACGCCTTCCTGACCGGCGAAGCTCGCGGGGGCGAGCGGCTCGAACGTCGCGCCGCGGGACTCGAGGGCAACGACCAGCTCCTCGATGTCCTCGACCATGAAGCTCACCACCGGGTACGGGGGTGGGATGCGGTCCGGCATCTCACTGAGGACGATGCTCGTCCCTCCACCGGCCCGGAACATCATCGGGTCGTCGGCAGGGCCTGACAGCAGCTCGAGGCCGAGGACGTCGCGGTAGAAGGCGCGGGCGCGGTCGCCGTCCTGAGCCGGCAGGATCGGGTTCACAGCGAAGCGGTCGAGCACAGGAACCTCCCAGGTCGTGGTGCGTGATCACGCTACGGCGACCGCCGGACATCGGTCACAGAAGGCGGCGCAGGGCGGCCAGCTGCCGGCCGCGTCGGCGACGACCTCGCCAGCCGTACGACGGGTGCCCCGCGCCCAGACGGTCTCCTCCGGCCGGTGGAGCCGAGGGCCGTGAGCAGATCCTGACCGGTGAGGGCGACCTGGTCGCCGACGGCGAAGTCGGACAGCGCCGGGACGTCCCGCCAGCGCGGTTCGGCCCCGGATCCGCGCTCCTCGAGGGCCTGGGCGGCGTCGGCGAGGGTCTGGGCCACCGTGCGGGCACCGGCGGCCCGGGACGGGTAGGGCGGCGCCTCCGCGGCCAGCTGGGCCTCGGACAGGGTCCGCAGCCGCTCGGCCACCCGGCGTACGTCTGCCTCGATCTCGGCGCGCACCGCGCCCGGCCAGCCGTCGTCCAAATCCTCGCCCACGAGCCCGCAGACTAGGGGCTGATGGCTCGTCCGGGGGTTGTGCGGCCCCCACCCCGTCAGGCAGGCTCAGGGCATGGTCAACTGACGGGGTCCCTGAACCGCTCTGGAGGCGCTCGATGTCCTTGCACCACTCCGATGAGACGCATCAGCAGCTGATCGCGCGGGTCCCGCAAGTGACCGGCCGCGATCTTCCGGAGTGGTTCGTGGCACTGGACGACGGACCAGCCCTGCTCCGCTTCGAGGAGCGGGTCAACTGGCTGCGCGACGAGCACGGCATCCCGCACGGCCACGCGAGCGCGATCGTGCACGAGCACGACAAGCGCCGCGCCCAGCGCAAGATCAGCTAGCCCCGGCGTGACGCCGGACGAGGCGCGCGAGTTCCTGCGGGACAACCACCGCGCGGTCCTCGCGACGTTCCGGTCCGACGGGCGACCCCAGCTCTCGCCGGTGCTGGCTGTCGTCGACGACGAGGGCCGGGTGATGGTGTCCACCCGCGAGACCGCCATGAAGACCAAGAACCTGCGGCGCGACCCGCGCGTCTCGCTGTGCCTGCTCAGCGACCAGTTCTTCGGCGGCTGGGGGCAGGTCGAGGGCGACGCCGAGATCGTGTCGCTGCCCGAGGCGATGGACCTGCTGGTCGACTACTACCGCCGTGCCTCAGGCGAGCACGGCGACTGGGACGACTACCGCGCCGAGATGGAGAAGCAACGCCGGGTGATCGTGCGCTTCGCGATCGCCCGGGCCGGCCCGACCGTCGAGGGCTGACGGCGACGAAGGCCGCCGACCCGGCAGGGGTCGACGGCCTCCGTCATCGTTGAGTCCGCGGCGTCAGTCGCCGCGCAGGATCGAGATGAGGCGCAGCAACTCGATGTAGAGCCAGACCAGGGTCACCACGAGGCCGAAGGCCGCGAGCCAGGCGTAGCGCTCGGGGAGGCCGTTCTTGACGCCCTGCTCGGCGAAGTCGAAGTCCATGATCAGGAAGTAGGCGGCCAGGGTGATGGCGAACAGGCCGATCGCGACGCCGAGCCAGCCGGCGCGCAGGTTGTTGTCGGTGAACGCCACGATCCCGAGGTTGATCAGGCAGAAGACGAGGTAGCCGCCGATCGCGATCAGCGCGATGCGCTGGATCTTCGGCGTGACCCGCACCCGACCGCTCTTGTAGGCGAACAGCGCGACCCCGAAGACGGACAGCGTGCCGAGCACCGCCTGAGCGACGATGCCGCCCCACTGCGCCTCGAAGATGGCGGCTGATGCCGCCGACGAACAGGCCCTCGAGCGCCGGCGTACGCCAGGATCAGGGCGGCATTGGTGGACTGCTTGAAGGAGATGACCAGGCCGAGGACGAGCCCGACGATCATGCCGCCCCAGGTGAGCAGCGGGCTGCCGAGGTAGAAGTTCAGCGCCGCCAGCGGAACCAGCACGGCGAACATCAGGCCGGTCTTGACGACGACGTCGTCGATCGTCATCCGGCCGGTCTGCAGCCCCGTGGCGGCAGGTGCGTTGTACATGTCCTCCAGCTGCTGGCCGGGGACCGGCGGAGCTTCGTTGAAGCCCGCGTAGCCACGGCGCGAGAAAGCCTCGCTGCGGTTGAAGACCGGATTGTTGCTCTGCATGTCGCCCCTTCATGCCTCGCCCGCGGACGCGGGACCTGTTGCCCACAGTAACGGCACCCGCCTTGCCGGCGTTCCCGCCAGGTGGGTGACGGGAGCCGTGCCCGGAGCGGGGATCGAACCCGCACGCCTCTCGGCGGATCCTTTTAAGGGACCTGTGTCTGCCAATTCCACCATCCGGGCGAGGTCCAGCGTAGGGCTCTCCGGCCTGGCGGGCCGTCACGCTGCGTTACAGATAGACCTTCCGCGCGTGCAGGGCGTGCGCGCCCGCGACCCGGTCGAGGAACAGCAGACCGTCGAGGTGGTCGATCTCGTGCTGCACGGCCCGCGCCTCGAACGCGTCGGTCGACAGCGTCACCGACTCCCCGGTGCCCGGGATGCTCCCCGTCACGACGAGCCGGCTCGCTCGTCGTACGTCGCCGGTCAGGTCGGGCACCGACAGGCAGCCCTCGCGGGCGCGGTCCTGCCGCGACGCCTCGGTCACCACCGGGTTCACCAGCACCACCGGTCCGTGGCAGATCCTCGTCTTCGGGTGACCGGTGACGTCGAGGGAGAACACCCGGGCGGCCCGGCCGACCTGCGCCGCGGCGAGGCCGACGCAGCCCGGCGCGGCTCGCTGCGTCGCGAGCAGGTCGGCGGCCAGCTGCACGACGTCGTCGGCACGCGGGTCCACCTCCGCCGACGGTTGCGACAGCGCGCGGGACGGTGCGCGTACGACGGGGAGCACCCGTCCCGGCGGAAGGTCAGGCAGCAGCCCGGTCACAGCACGTCGGTGTCCAGCGGCCGCAAGGTGACGTCGACGCCGAGCGGCCTGCGCGACGGCCTCGAGATCACGCGTCAGGGCGCTGACGTCGACGCCGGGAGGAAGGTCCACCTCCGCGAGCAGCACGTAGAGGTCACCCGACAGCCGGGTGCTCAGGTCGGTGATGTTGCCGCCCACCCCGGCGACGACACCCGCGACCGCCGAGACGATCCCGGCCCGGTCGGCGCCGTGCACGCTGAGCAGGTGGGCCGAGCCGGTCGGCGGCGACTCGGCCTCGACCGGCACCTCGCGCACCGAGACGAGCAGCCGTCCGTCGGCAGTCATCGGGTCGAGGGCGCCCTCGACGGAGGCCGTGTCGACGTCGCACGACACGAGCAGCACCATCGCGAAGTGCCCGCGCAGGATCGACATCGTGGAGTCCTCGAGGTTGCCCCCGAGCTCGGCAAGGGCGCCGGTCGCGTCGGCGATGATCCCCGGCCGGTCGTGGCCGATCACCGTGACGGCGAACAGTGTCATCGGGTCATCATCGCGCTATCGGGTCAGGACCCACTCGCTGCGCGTCGCCGCGAGCCCGCTCTCGCCGCGGACGCCCGGCCGCACGGCCAGCACCTGGTTCACGCCGATCTGGCCGCGTTCGAAGGCGAGCGCCGACGCCGCCATGTAGAGCCGCCACACCTTGGCCCGGCCCAGCGAGGTCAGGGCGACCGCCTGGTCCCAGTTGGCCTCCAGGTTGGCCACCCAGCAGCGCAGCGTGCGCGCGTAGTGCTCCCGCAGCGACTCGTCGTCGCGGACCTCGAGCCCGACGTCCTCCAGCGCGCCGAGCGTCATCGGCCAGCGGCAGCAGCTCGCCGTCCGGGAAGACGTAGCGGTCGATGAACGTCGGCTTGCGGTCGACGGGTCCGGGGCGACGCGCGATCTGGTGGTTGAGCAGCCGGCCGCCCGGCCGCAGCAGGTTGTGCAGCGCGGCGGCGTACTCGGCGTACCCGCGTGCTCCCACGTGCTCGGCCATGCCGATGCTCGCGATCGCGTCGAACGGCTCGGCCGGCAGGTCACGCCAGTCCTGCACCCGGATCTCGAGCCGGTCGCTGAGACCGGCCGCCGCGATCCGCTCGCGGGCGCGGTCGGCCTGCTCCACCGAGAGCGTGATGCCCACGCCGGAGACGCCGTGCTCGGTGGCGGCGTGCAGCAGGAACGATCCCCAGCCGCAGCCCACGTCGAGGACCCGCATGCCGGGCTCGAGACCGAGCTTGCGGCAGACCAGCTCGAGCTTGTCGCGCTGCGCGTCGTCCAGCGTGTACGACGGGTCGTCCGGGCGGGTCCAGTAGGCGCAGGAGTAGACCATGCTGGGCCCGAGCACCAGCTCGTAGAACTCGTTGCCCACGTCGTAGTGGTGGCTGATGGCCGCCTTGTCGCGGGCGCGGCTGTGCCGCAGGCCGCGCAGCCGCCGGACCTCTTCCGGCGGTGGCGGCGGGGTGCGGCCGACCGCCTTCAACCCGACGGCGAGGCTCAGCATCTCGGCCCGCTCGCGGGGAGCGATCGAGCGCTTCGACGACGAGGACCGCTGGTCGGGGATCGGGTGGCCGTTGGTCTCGACCCTTGTCGGACAGCAGCGACAGCGACGTCAGCACGTCGTACAGGCGGTCGGGGACGTCGAGGTCTCCGGAGACGTAGGCCCGGGCCAGACCGAGCTCGCCCGGTGCCTGCACCAGCCGGCGGACCGCGTCCGGGGAGTTGAGCAGCAGCAGGGGCGCGTCCTGCGGTCCCTCCTCGCTGCCGTCCCACGCCTTCACCCGCAGCGGCGGCGGCTGACGGAGGACGAGCTCGAGCAGGCGGCTGAATCGCTGGGCAGTACTCATCGTGATGCCTCCGAGAACTCTGCGCGGGGGTCCTGCAGCGAGCCCAGCGACACGACCTCGCGCTTGAAGAACAGCGCCAGGGTCCAGTCGAGGACGACCCGCACCTTGCGGTTGAACGTGGGCACCCGGCTCATGTGGTAGGTCCGATGCATGAACCACGCCGGGAAACCCCGCAGCTTGATGCCGTAGACCTGCGCAACCCCCTTGTGCAGGCCCAGTGAGGCGACCGAGCCGACGTGCTTGTGGATGTACGCCGAGGGCGTGCGCCCGTGCAGCACCAAGGCGATGTTGGTGCCGAGCTGCTTGGCCTGGCGTACGGCGTGCTGGGCGCTCGGGCTGCACATCTGTCCGGGGTTGGTGAGGTCGGGGACGGCAGCACCGTCACCCGCGGCCCAGGCACCGTCCTCACCCTCGACGCGCAGGTCGGTGCGGCAGCGCAGCCGGCCCTTCTCGTCAACGGGCAGGTCGGTGTTGGTGAGCACCGGGCTTGCCTTGACACCCGCCGTCCAGACCAGCGTCTCGGCGTCGAACTCGTCGCCGTCGGAGAGCACGATGTGCCCGTCGACGCACGACTCCAGCCTGGTGTTGAGGCGCACGTCGATGTTGCGCTTGCGCAGCTCCTCGACGGTGTAGCGACCCAGGTCCTCACCGACCTCGGGCAGGATCCGCCCGGTCGCCTCGACGAGCACGAAGTGCAGGTCCGCGGGCGAGATGTCCTCGTAGTAGCGGGTCGCGTAGCGCGCCATGTCCTCCAGCTCGCCGAGCGCCTCGATGCCCGCATAGCCGCCGCCGACGAAGACGAACGTGAGCACGCGGCGCTGCAGCTCGCGGTCGGTGATCGACGACGCGATGTCGAGCTTCTCGAGCACCTGGTTGCGCAGGGTGATGGCCTCTTCCACCTGCTTGAAGCCGATGCCCAACTCCTTGAGACCCGGGATCGGCAGCGTCCGGGCGATCGAGCCCGGTGACAGCACGATGTGCTCGTAGGTGAGGTCGAACTCCTCGCCCCGGTTCGGCGTGACCCGCGCGACGCGCCGGCTGTGGTCCACCTTCGTCACCCGGCCGTTGAGGACCTCGCACCGCGACAGGAGGGGTCGCAACGGGACCACGACGTGGCGGGGCTCGAGGCTGCCGGCGGCCGCTTCGGGCAGGAACGGCTGGTAGGTCATGTAGGACCGGGGGTCGACGACGATCACCTCGACCGTGCGCCGGCGCAGCTCCCGCTTGAGCTTCTTCTGCAGGCGCAGCGCGGTGTACATCCCGACGTATCCCCCGCCCACGACCAGGATCCGGGTGCGCGTCGAAGTCACGGGCAGGGTCTGGGCCACGTCCGCAGCGTAAGCGCGTCAAGGTCGGCGCGGGCAAGCACCCGGGAGAAAAGCTCGTCCAGCATGGGCTCGGTCAGCCGGCCGGTGAACGTGTTCTGCTGGCTGGGGTGGAAGCAGCCCAGCACCACCAGCCCGCCGAGCTCGACCTCGGCACCGTGCCCGAACGTGGGCCGCGGCCGTGCCGCCGGCAACCCGGCCCGGTGCAGGGCGGCCAGCGTCGCCGCCCAGGCGAACCCGCCGAGCGCCACGACCACCCGGGTGGAGGGCAGCACCATGGCGAGCTCGGCGTCCAGCCAGGGTGCGCAGGTGTCCCGCTCCTGCGGGGTCGGGGCGTTGGCCGGCGGCGCGCAGCGGACCGCCGCGACGAGCCGGGTCGCGACCAGCCGTTGGCCGTCCGCCGCGTGCGTGCTGGTCGGCTGGGTGGCCAGCCCGGCCCGGTGCAGCGCCGCGAACAGCCAGTCGCCACTGCGGTCCCCGGTGAACACGCGTCCCGGTGCGGTTGCCGCCGTGCGCCGCCGGGGCCAGCCCGACGATCAGCACCCGCGGCGACGGGTCTCCCCACCCGGGCACCGGTCGCCCCCAGTAGGGCTCGTCGGCGAAGGAGCGGCGCTTCGCAACGGCCACCGTCTCGCGCCACTCGACCAGCCGGGGGCAGGCCCGGCAGACGGACACCAGGGCGTCGAGCTCGGCGAGCGTCGGCGCGGTCGACGCGAGACGGCGTACGTCGTCAGGGGTTGCCGCGACCGGAGTGTCCGCATCGGCCCGGTCCTCCGGCCAACCGGTGCCCGGCCGGACCGGGCTGTCGAACCGACCCACCTAGAGGCGGCTCTTGAGCAGCTCGACGGTGCGCCGCCAGGCAGCGCGGGAGTGCTCCTTGTCGTGGACCTCGGGGCGCTGGTCGTTGAAGAACGCGTGGCTGGACCCGGGATAGTCGTAGACCTCGACCGAGCCACCGGCCGTCTCGATGCCGTGAACCGCCTGCTGCACGCCGGGCGCCTTGGACGTGCCGTCCTCTTCGGAGGCATGGATCATGGCGTCCTTGTTGTGGTAGTTGCCCCACGTCGGCGCCATCTTCTCCCAGGGAACCGCGGGGTAGAAGCCGACCGCGACCTTCACCTCGTCGGCGAGCGCGCCGCTCCACAGTGCGAGCGAGCCGCCCATGCAGAAGCCCGACCGCCCCGACCCCGCGGCTGGTGACCTCACCCCGGCTGACCAGGTGAGCGCGCCGCGCCGCCGATGTCCTGGGCCGCCTTGTCCATCGCCATGGCCATCAGCAGTCGCTGCGCCTCGTCGGGCTCGTCGGTGGAGGCACCGTGGTAGAAGTCCGGGGCGAGTGCGACGAAGCCCTCGGCCGCGAACCGGTCGGCGACGTCCTTGACGTGGTCGACGAGTCCCCACCACTCCTGGATGACGATGACGCCAGGACCCTGGCCGGACTCGGGCACGGCGAGATAGCCGTCACACGTGGCACCGTTGCTCGCAAAGCTCACCATGTCGCCCACGGGCGGGCCTCCTCAAGAGGGTGCGTCCGCAGCAGCGTCGCACGGGCCGTCCCCTGGGCACCAGTCCGGGTCAGGCGATGGACCAGGCGATGCCGTCGAGGATGTCGTGCTCGCTCACCAGGACCTCGTCGGCGGCCGCGGCGTCGACCACGCAGGCGAGGATCAGCGCACCCGCGCCGATGACGTCCACCCGGCCGGGGTGCATGAACGGCAGGGCGGCGCGTTCGTCGTGACTCATGCCGAGGAGCCGCTCGGCCACCGATGCGCACCTCGGCGGCCGAGATCGTGGACCGGTGGATGCGCTCGGGCAGGTAGGCCGGCAGGTCGAGGGCCATCGCCGCCACCGTGGTGACCGAGCCGGCCAGCCCGACCAGGGTGGCGGCCCGCTCGATCGGGACCGTCTCGGCGGCACGGGCGATCGCGGCCTCGATGTCGGCACGGGCGGCGGCGACCTGTCCGGCGGTGGGCGGGTCGTCGTGCAGATGGCGCTCGGTCATCCGCACACACCCGACGTCGACCGACCGGGCAGCCTGCACCGTCGTACCGCCGAGCACGAACTCGGTCGACCCGCCGCCGATGTCGACGACGAGGAACGGCGTGTCGTAGCCGCCGCCGAGCAGCTCGCGGGTCGCGCCGACGAAGGACAGCTCCGCCTCCTCGGTGCCGGAGATGACCTCGGGGTCGACACCGAGCTCGGCGACGGACGCCGGCGACGAACTCGTCCCGGTTGGCGACGTCGCGCGAGGCCGACGTCGCGACGAACCTGACCCGCTCCGCCTTGGTCTCCTCGATGACCTCGGCGTAGCGACGGCACGCCGCGAACGTCCGCTCCAGTGCTGCGGTTGCGAACCGACCGGTCCGGTCGACTCCCTCGCCGAGCCGGACGATCTCCATCAGCCGGTCGACATCGGTGAGGGTGTCGCCCTCGATGTCGGCGACGAGCAACCGGATCGAGTTGGTGCCGCAGTCGACGGCTGCGACGCGCGTCATGCCGGCTGTGTCTCCGGCGCCGCGGCGACGGCGACGCACGGACCGGCTTCCCACCACGGCGGAAGGGCGGCGAGTGCCTCGTCACCGAGCGGGTTGACGCCGGGACCGGCAGCGAGCGCGTGCGCCACCAGCACGTGCAGACACTTCACCCGGTCGGGCATGCCGCCCGCCGAGATGCCGTCGATCTCCGGGACGTCCTCGATCTGCCGCCGCCGGTGCAGATAGGCCTCGTGCGCCGCGAGGTAGCGCGCGCGCAGATCGTCGTCGTCGGCCAGCCGCTCGTTCATCTCGCGCATCATCCCGGTCGCCTCCAACGTGCCGATGGCGCTGTTCGCGCGCGGGCACGTCAGGTAGTAGAGCGTCGGGAACGGCGTGCCGTCCGGCAACCGCGGCTCGGTCTCGACGACGTCGGGCAGACCGCACGGGCAGCGGTGCGCCACGGCCCGCAGGCCCCGCGGCGGACGGCCCAGCTGCTCGGCGACGGCGGCCACATCGGCCGGGTCCATCAGCGCTCCCCCGCGACCTCGACCGACTCCCACAGGTCGCCGAACCACGGCTGCTTCGGCACCGGTCTCGTCGACCGCTCCGTCGCCGCCACGGGAGCCGGGGCCTCGTCCGGCTCGAGGACGATGTAGACCGTCTCGCCCGGCATCACGAAGTGCAGCCGCTCGCGCGCCTGCGCCTTGACGTAGGCCGGGTCGTTCCATCGCTCGCGGGAGCGGGTCAGGTCGGCGACGCGCTTCTCCTGCGCCGCGACCTTGGCCTCGTAGTCGCCGATGTCCCCGCGCTGGGAGAGGAACTCCCGCAGCGGGTAGGCCAGCGAGATCGCCAGCATGCAGACCACGAGCGCCAGCACGGCCGCGCGCCCGGTGAGGTTGGTACGACGAGCAGGTTGCTCGTCGGGTCCTCGCTTGGTGGCCATCGGTGAGGTCAGGCCGGCAGCCGGGGGAACGCGGAGCGGCCGGCGAAGCGCGCGGCGTCGTCGAGCTCCTCCTCGATGCGCAGGAGCTGGTTGTACTTCGCGACCCGCTCGGACCGTGCCGGTGCGCCGGTCTTGATCTGGCCGCAGTCGGTGGCCACCGCCAGGTCGGCGATCGTGGTGTCCTCGGTCTCGCCGGAACGGTGGCTCATCATGGCGCGGAAGCTGTTGCGGTGAGCCATCGCCACGGCGTCGAGGGTCTCGGAGAGGGTGCCGATCTGGTTCACCTTCACCAGCAGCGCGTTGGCTGCGCCTTCGTCGATGCCGCGCTGCAGTCGCGTCGGGTTGGTCACGAACAGGTCGTCGCCGACGATCTGCACGCGGTCGCCGAGCTGGCTGGTCATGGCCTGCCAGCCCTTCCAGTCCTCCTCGTCCAACGGGTCCTCGATGGAGACCAGCGGGTAGGACGAGACCAGGTCGGCGTAGTAGGCGATCAGGTCGTCTGACGACTTGGCCGCACCCTCGAACGTGTAGGACCCGTCCTCGAAGAACTCGGAGGCGGCGACGTCGAGCGCGAGCGCCACGTCGCGGCCGGGCTCGTAGCCGGCCTGGGTGATGGCGGTCATGATCAGGTCGAGCGCGTCGCGGTTGCTGGGCAGGTCGGGCGCGAAGCCACCCTCGTCGCCGAGGCCGGTCGCGAAACCGCGCTCCTTCAGGACGGCCTTGAGGGAGTGGTAGACCTCGGTGCCCCACTGCAGTGCCTCGTGGAACGTCGTCGCGCCCAGCGGCGCGACCATGAACTCCTGCACGTCGACCGCGGTGTCGGCGTGCGCGCCGCCGTTGAGGATGTTCAGCATCGGGACGGGCAGCACGTGGGCGTTGGGCCCACCGACGTACCGGAAGAGCGGGAGCTCGGCCGACTCGGCGGCCGCCTTGGCCACGGCGAGTGAGACGCCGAGGATCGCGTTCGCGCCGAGCCGGGACTTGTCGGCCGACCCGTCGAGGTCGATGAGCGCCTGGTCGACCAGCCGCTGCTCGCTGGCGTCGTAGCCGTGCAGCTCGGGCCCGATCTCGTCGAGGACCGCGAGGACCGCCTTCTGCACGCCCTTGCCGCCGTAGCGCTTGCTGTCGCCGTCGCGCAGCTCCACGGCCTCGAAGGCTCCGGTGCTCGCGCCGCTCGGGACCGCGGCCCGGGCGATCGTGCCGTCGTCGAGCGCCACCTCGACCTCGACGGTGGGGTTGCCGCGCGAGTCGAGGATCTCGCGGGCGCCGACGGCGTCGATGCTCGCCACGGTGGTGCTCCTCATCTTCGGGGGACCGGTTCAGGCTACCGGCGCGGCGCCCGCCGCAGCGTGACCGCCCCGCCCCGCCTCAGACGGCGAGGAGGGTGCGCAGGTGGCGGGCGGCCGGTGAGCCGTGGGAGAGCATCTCGTCGTGGCGCTCGCGCATCGTTGCGCCGGGCCGGGCGGCGGCCAGGTCGCGGGCCAGGTCGGCGACCTCGACGTAGCCGACGTAGTAGGTCGAGAGCTGCCCGCTCGTGAGCAGCACGCGCCGCCACTTGCCGGCGGCCTCGCCCTCCTCCTGGTGGCCGCGCTCCATCATCAGCGCCATGGCTTCCTGCTCGGTCATGCCGTGCGCGTGCACGCGGGCGTCGAGGATCGCGTTGATGGTCATCCGCAGCTGCATCTTCAGCTGCTGCATCCGGGCGGCGTCGGCCAGGCCCTCGTCCGAGCGGTAGCCCGCGTCGGCCATCACCTCCTCGGCGTAGACCGCCCAGCCCTCGACGAACGACCCGCTCCAGAGCGCCTTGCGCACGTTGACGTCCGCGGCGTACCGGCTGTTGTGCGCCAGCTGCTGCACGTGTCCCGGCATCGCTTCGTGCACCGTGAGGTTGTGCAGCATGTGCGCGTTGTACTCGCGGTAGAACGACTGGACGCGGTCGGCGGACCAGTCCTCGGGTGTCGGTGACACCGCGAAGTAGGTCGGCAGTGACTCCTGCTCGAGCGGTCCGGGCGGGTCGCAGTAGGCGACGGCCACGCCGCGGTGGATCTCCGGCATCACGATGATCTTCACCGGGTCGTCGTACACCGTGACCAGGTCGTGCTCGATCACGAACTCGGTGGTCTGCTGCATCGCCTGCTCGCACAGCCCGACGATCGTCGCGTCGGTGACCTCGCCGTCGGCGGCGAGCCGGTCGAGCACCCGTCGTACCTGTCCGTCCGCCGCGCCGTTCGGGTCGAGCCGCGCGGCCGTCTCGGCGATGCGCTCCTCGACCCGGAGGAGGTCGCTCTCGGCGCGGGCGAGGACGGCGTCGGCGTCGCTCTCGGTGTCGAGGGTGAGCGTGAGCTTGCGGGAGAACTTCTCCGGGCCGAGCCGGGGCTCGCCGGTCGGCCCCGTCGTCGAGCTGGGACCGCAGCCAGTCGATGTGCGCGTCGATCGCCTCGATGGCCCGGTCGCGCGCGGGCTCGACCTCGGCGCGCAGCGCCGGCTCCTGGGTCAGGGCGCGCTCGAGCTCGGTCGCGAGCAGCGTGCGCGTCCCGGCGAACTGGCCGATCGCCGTCTCGACGTGCACGCGCGGCATCCGGCGCAGCGACCCCCGCGCGGTGTCCAAGGCATGCGGTACGGCGTGCAGCCGGCCGGCAGCGGACCGCAGCCGGTCGCCGAGTGGCGCGAACTCGCGCGCCAGCAACGTGTAGATCGCGGTGCCCGGGTTGGCGACCAGCGGGTCCCACTCGTGGTCGCGCAGCTCCTGCAGTCCGTAGAGCCGGGACCGCAGCTCGGCGGCGAGGATCTGCGCGTCCACGCGGTCGGCCGGCGAGAGTGCGTCCAGCTGCAGCGCGTCCAGCTCGGCCAGCCGCTCCGTCGCCCAGCGCTGCTCGTCGTCGAGCGCTTCGGGGCTGAGGTCGGTCAGCCGGTCGTCGAAGCGGTGGTCGCCGAGCGTGGTGGCGGCCTCCGGATGGCGCTCCAGCAGCTCGTCCAGCGTGCGCCGGGCCAGCCCCGGAAAGTTGTCAGAACCCGGCGCCCTCTCTGGGGTACCGGATTCTGACAAGGTGCTGTCGTCGGTCATCCGCCGACACTACCCGCGTCATCGCTTCCCTCCCGCGAGCCCGTCGGCCGCTCCTCGGTCTGCAGGCCGGCTTCTCGACGGCGACGCTCTGACGTCCGGCCGGTGCCTGCAGGAACGCCGAGACGTCGGCCAGCCGGATCTCCGGGTCAGAGCCGAACTCCGGAAAGATCCGGACCGTGAGCGGGATGTCGTTGTCGACCGCGGATGTCTGCGCGAGCGTGCTGTCCCACAGGGTCAGCATCTGCCACACGCTGTCGCCGAGGTGGACGAGGATGGCCTGCCGGAGGAACGGTGCCTCCGCGAACCGCCGGCTCATCAGGTTCTGGAACGTGACCTGGAACGCCTCGATGCGCTCGGGGTCGATGCGTCCAGTCGCGGTCGTGAGCACCAGCGCCATCGGTCCTCCTAACATCGGCTGTCCCATTCTGAATCGGGTACGCGCATGGCGGAAGAGCGCGTTGCCACCTCCGGAAGCGAGATCACCCATGGCCAAGCTGATCTACTCGGCGCTCGCGTCGCTCGACGGCTACACCGCCGACGAGGACGGCAACTTCGACTGGGCGGCGCCGGACGAGGACGTGCACGCCTTCGTCAACGACCTCGAGCGCCCGATCGGCACCTATCTCTACGGGCGCCGGATGTACGACGTGATGGCCTACTGGGAGACCGCGCACACGCTCCCCGACCAGTCGGCTGTCGAGCAGGACTACGCCCGGATCTGGCAGGCCGCCGACAAGGTCGTCTACTCCCGGACGCTGGACAAGGTCGTCCAGCGAGCGGACGCGCATCGAGCGGGACTTCGACCCCGCTGCGGTCAGGCAGATGAAGGAGTCGGCGGGTAGCGACATCAGCATCGGCGGTCCCGAGCTCGCTGCCGAGGCGCTACGCGCCGGACTGGTCGACGAGATCCACCTCTTCCTCAACCCCGTCGTCGTCGGTGGGGGCACCCGGGCACTGCCCGACCAGGTCCGCCTGCAGCTCGAGCTGCTGGACGAGCACCGCTTCGGCAACGGCGTGGTCTACCTCCGCTACGGCGTCGGCGTGCCGGAACTGCATGATCAGCGGGAGGCCTCTGCTGCGCGGACGGCGTCGGCGTAGCGGCGGGCGGCGGCGCGCAGCTCGGTCTCCGCGTCGGCACCGGACGCCTGTGCCTCCGCCACGAGGCGGAGCAGCCGGCCGCCGAACGACGCGTCGTCCGGGTCGGGCGACACCGGGACACCGGCCTTCGCTGCCCGGGACATCAGCTTCGACGCGAGGGCAAGCGCCGGCAGGCCCGTCGGTACGCCGTCCACCGCCGACTCGCGGCCCTTCTCGGCGGCCTTGAGGACCTCCCAGTTGGCCTCGACGTGCTCAGCCGTCGGGGCATGGACGTCGGCGAACACGTGCGGATGACGGCGTACCAGCTTGGCGACGATGCCCGCGGCGACGTCGTCGATGGACCAGCCGCTGTCGGGGTCCTCCGCCGCGATGCGGGCATGGAAGACCACCTGCAGCAGCAGGTCACCGAGCTCTTCGCGCAGGTGATCGCGGTCGCCGGTCTCGATCGCCTCGATCGTCTCGTAGGCCTCCTCGACCAGGTAGGTGACCAGCGACTCGTGGGTCTGCTTCGCGTCCCAGGGGCAGCCGCCGGGCGAGCGCAGCCGGTCCATCACCGCGACCAGGTCGAGCAGGGCGGCGCCGGGAAGGTCGTAGGAGCCGGGCAGCATCTCGAGCTCGGGCGGCGCTGCAGCCGCGGCCACGGCGGCGGGCAGCGCGAGGCCGAGGTCGGGATCGCCGTCGTCGGCGACGAGCCACACGACGACGCCCTGCTGGGCGGCTTCGGCGACGAGGTGCTCGGCGAGCGCGCGGGGGTCGCGCTGGCTCACCACCTCGACCGGGACGTCGGCCTCGGCGAGATAGGGCACCACGGGATGGTCGGGCGAGCCCGACCAGGACGCGGCCCTCCCGGAGCACCGACCAGGCCTGGGCCGACATCAGGCCGGGCGCGACCCGCGGGCTCGTCGAGAGAAGGACCAGGCGCGGGCCGGTCATCGTGGTGCGGTCACTGCTGCGAGCCGGCGTCGCCGGACAGCTCCTCGACCGTCTTGGAGAGCCCGCCGCTGACGAGCGGTGCCAGGCCCTGCTCGGGATCCCAGCGGCCGTAGCGGGGGTTGATCTCGATGTCGGCGTCGCCGGCTGCGGCCGTGATCGCCTCGTTGGCGGCGTTGGGGTCGTTCTCGCCCAGCTTGCTGGCCAGCAGCTGGGTGCGGATGAACTGCTCGAGCTGGTCCGGCGGCACCACGGCCGCGGTCTGGCTCTCGGCGAGCTGGCGGGAGAGATAGGCACGCTCGCTGACCTTCGCCGCTGCGGCAGGCTCGCGCACCGAGTCGAGCGCCTGGTCGCGCTGCTCGGCCACCTCACCGTCGCTCACGGTCACGCCGGCGGAGTCGGCTGCCTTCTCGACCAGCGTCGCCACGATCATCTGGAGCAGGATCGCGTGCTGCGCATCGCCCGCGTTGCCCGACGGCACGGCCTCGAGATAGCTCTCGGTCTGGTCCTGCAGCTCGTCGACGCTGATCGACTCCCCGTCCACGATGGCGGCGGTGCCGACCTGGTCGGCGCGGCACGACGACAACGACGTCACCGCGAGAAGAGCAGCGGCGGCCACGGCGAGCCCACGTCCGGCGCGGCGGCGGTAGGGAGTCGGGATGCTCGGGCGGTGCATCGGGTTCCTTGTCCTTAGGTCGTCTCGGTTGTGTCGGGTGGGGCGGACGGCACGCCGTCGAGCAGGACTGCATCGACGAGCTCGCGGCACCAGGACAGCATGTCGAGGTCACGCAGCGGCTGGCCGCCCACCCTGGCGGTCGAGGGCTTCGGCACCAGGATGCTACGGACTGCCGGCTTGACCAGGGAGCCTGGGTAGAGCCGGGTCAGCCGGAGCTGCTGGCTCTCGCGCAGCTCGACCGGGGCGAACCGGACGTGGTTGCCGCCCAGGGCGATCTCGGCGAGGCCGGCCCGCCGGGCGTGCACGCGGAACCGCGCCACCTCGATCAGGTTGCTGACCGGCACCGGCGGCTCGCCGTAGCGGTCCTTGAGCTCGGCCCGCACCTGCTCCAGCGCCTCGTCGGAGTCGACGGCGGCCAGCTTGCGGTAGGCCTCCAGCCGGAGCCGCTCGCCCGGGATGTAGTCGTGGGGCAGGTGGGCGTCGACCGGCAGCTCGACCTTCATGTCGGCCAGCTCGGCGGTCGCCTCGCCCTTGAACTCGGCGACGGCCTCCCCGACCAGCCGGACGTAGAGGTCGAAGCCCGACGGCAGCGATGTGACCCGACTGCTCCCCGCCCAGCAGGTTGCCGGCACCGCGGATCTCGAGGTCCTTCATCGCGACGTACATGCCGGCACCGAGGTCGCTGTGCGCCGCGATGGTTGCCAGCCGGTCGTGCGCCGTCTCCGTGAGCGGCTTCTCCGGCGGGTAGAGGAAGTAGGCGTAGGCCCGGTCCCGTCCGCGGCCGACCCGGCCGCGCAGCTGGTGCAGCTGCGAGAGCCCCATCACGTCGGCGCGCTCGACGATGAGCGTGTTGGCGTTGGAGATGTCCAGGCCGCTCTCGACGATCGTCGTGCAGACCAGGACGTCGGAGCGGCGCTCCCAGAAGTCGAGCACGACCTGCTCCAGCTGGTGCTCCCCCATCTGCCCGTGCGCCACCGCGATGCGCGCCTCCGGCACGAGGTCGCGCAGGCGGGCCGCGGCCCGGTCGATCGACTCGACCCGGTTGTGGATGTAGAAGATCTGGCCCTCGCGGAGCAGCTCACGGCGTACGGCGGCGCCGATCTGCTTCTCGTCGTAACCGCCGACGAACGTGAGCACCGGGTGCCGCTCCTCGGGAGGCGTGAGGATCGTCGACATCTCGCGGATGCCGGTGACGGCCATCTCCAACGTGCGCGGGATCGGGGTCGCCGACATCGTGAGCACGTCGACGTTGATGCGCAGGTGCTTGAGCTGCTCCTTGTGCTCCACCCCGAAGCGCTGCTCCTCGTCGACGATGACGAGACCGAGGTCCTTGAACGTCACGTCGGACGAGAGGATGCGGTGGGTGCCGATGACGACGTCGATGGTGCCCTGTGCCAGCCCCTCCTTGACCTCCCTGGCCTCCTTGTCGGTCTGGAAGCGCGACAGGGCGGCGACGTTGACGGGGAAGCTCGCGTAGCGCTCGGCGAACGTCGACAGGTGCTGGTTGACGAGCAGGGTCGTCGGCACGAGCACGGCCGCCTGCTTGCCGTCCTGGACGGCCTTGAACGCCGCGCGCACCGCGATCTCGGTCTTGCCGTAGCCGACGTCACCGCAGATCAGCCGGTCCATCGGGATCGTCTTCTCCATGTCGCGCTTGACGTCGTCGATGGTCTCGAGCTGGTCGGGCGTCTCGACGTAGGGGAAGGCGTCCTCGAGCTCGCGCTGCCACGGCGTGTCCGGGCCGAAGGCGTGCCCGGGTGCGCTGGTGCGCGCGGCGTAGAGGCGGATCAGCTCGGCGGCGATCTGTCGCACCGCCTTGCGGGCCCGGCCCTTCGCCTTCTGCCAGTCGGCGCCGCCGAGCCGGTGCAGCGACGGCTGCTCGCCGCCGACGTAGCGGGTCACCTGGTCGAGCTGGTCGGTCGGCACGAACAGCCGGTCACCCGGCTGGCCGCGCTTGCTCGCGGCGTACTCGATCACGAGGTACTCGCGGGTCGCGCCCTGCACGGTGCGCTGCACCATCTCGACGTAGCGACCGACGCCGTGCTGCTCGTGCACGACGTAGTCGCCGGTGCGCAGCTGCAGCGGGTCGACCATGTTGCGTCGCCGGCTCGGCATCCGCCGCATGCTCTTGGTGGACGGCCCGGCCTGCCCGACCAGGTCGGTCTCGGTGAGCAGCACGAGCTTGAGTGCCTCGCTGAGGAAGCCACGGTCGAGCCCGCCGCACGTCACGTGCACGACATCGGGGTCGGGGGCCTCGGCGAGGGTGGGGTCGAGCCGGGCCGGGATGTCCTCGCCGCCGAGCACCTCGACCAGCCGCTCGGCCGAGCCGTGGCCCTCGGTGACCAGGACGACGCGCCAGCCGGCGCCGAGCCAGCCCTTGATGTCGCCGAGCGCCCGCGCGGTGTCGCCGCGGTAGCCGTCGACGGCGCGCGCCGCGACCACGCCGGTCTCGACCGGCTCGTCGTCGGGCGACTCGGCATCGGTCGGGTCGTCGAGGGTGAACGGGCTCATCGACCACCACGGGATCGCCCGCTCCAGTGCGGCTGCGCGCACCTCGGCGAGGGAGCGGTAGGCGGCCGCACCGAGGTCGATCGGGGTCTGCGCGCCGGCGGCCGCGTTGGCCCAGGACGCCTCGAGGAACTCCTGGCTGGTCGCGAACAGGTCGTGCGCGCGGGTGCGGATGCGCTCGGGGTCGCTGAGTACGACGTGGGTGCCGGCGGGCATCTGGTCGAGCAGCAGCACCATCTCGTCGACGAGCAGCGGCGCCAGCGACTCCATGCCCTCGACGGCGATGCCGTTGGCGAGCTTGTCGAGCACCTCGACCAGACCGGGATGGTCGGTGGCCAGCTGCTTGGCCCGGGCGCGCACCTCGTCGGTCAGCAGCAGCTCGCGGCACGGCGGCGCCCACAGCCCGTTGTCGGCGATCTCGAGGCTGCGCTGGTCGGCGACCCGGAAGTAGCGGACCTCCTCGACGGTGTCGCCCCAGAACTCCACGCGCAGCGGGTGCTCCTCGGTGGGCGGGAACACGTCGAGGATGCCGCCGCGGACAGCGAAGTCGCCGCGCTTCTCGACCAGGTCGACGCGGGTGTAGGCGGCGGCCGCCAACCGGCGTACGACGTCGTCGAGCTCGACCTCGTCACCGGCGCCGACCGCGACCGGCTCGAGGTCGCCGAGGCCGGCGACCAGCGGCTGCAGCACGCTGCGGATCGGCGCGACGACCACCTGCAGCGGGCCGTGCGCCGGGTCGGTGGCGCTCGGGTGGGCCAGCCGGCGCAGCACCGCGAGCCGGCGCCCGACCGTGTCGCTGCGCGGGCTCAGCCGCTCGTGCGGCAACGTCTCCCACGCCGGGAAGTCGGCGACGGCGTGCTCGGGCAGCAGGCTGCGCAGCGCGGTCGCCAGGTCCTCGGCCTCGCGGCCCGTGGCGGTCACCAGCAGCACCGGCCGGTCGGCCCGGCTGGCGAGCGCCGCCACGACGAACGGGCGCACCCCCGCCGGGGCGGTCAGGTCGAGCTCGGGGCGCGATCCGACCGGCCCGCTGCGGGCGGCGTCCAGCGCGCCCGCGATCGCCGGGTCGGCGACGAGGACGTCGAGGATGCCGGTCAGGCTCAGCGCAGGTCTCCCTGGTGGCGACGGGTTGCGGACAGCACGTCAGCCCCGAACCGCAAGCGGACCGGGGGTGGCTTCCAGGGTACGTCGTGCAAGCCATCTCGCGATCCGGCTGCCCCGTCTCGCGGGTCGGTCGGACCGCCTATCGTCGGAGGCGTCGCCGACCGGGGAGGAGACCACCGTGGACGCGCCCTCCCCCGTCGAGCCCGACGAGCACGCGGCGCTGCGCGCGGACATCCGCCGGCTCGGCAACCTGCTCGGCGAGTCCCTGGTCCGCCAGGAGGGCCCCGAGCTGCTGGACCTGGTCGAGCGGGTCAGGGGGCTGGCCCGCAGCGATCCGGAGGCGCTCGGCGAGGTGCTCGAGAGCCTCGACCTCCCGACCGCGGCCAAGCTCTGCCGCGCCTTCGGCACCTACTTCCACCTGGCGAACGTGACCGAGCAGGTGCACCGCGCCCGGACGATGAGCTCCGAGCGCCAGGACAAGGGCAGCTGGCTGGCCCAGGCCGTCGACCGCATCTCCGAGCTCGGGGCTGGACACCAAGGAGGTCGCCGAGCTGGTGTCGCGGGTCGCCGTCCGCCCGACGTTCACCGCCCATCCCACCGAGGCAGCCCGCCGCTCGATCCTGTCCAAGCGCCGGCGGGTGGCCGAGCTGCTCGAGACGTCGGAGCCCGGTGACGAGCGCCGCGCCGACCGGCGCATCGCCGAGGTCATCGACCTGCTGTGGCAGACCGACGAGCTGCGGCAGGACCGGCCCGAGCCGCTCGACGAGGCGCGCAACGCGGCCTACTACCTCGACGAGCTGATGCTGCACACCGTCGGCGACGTGCTCGAGGACCTCGCCGAGGAGCTCGGCCGCCTGGGGATCGACCTGCCCGCGACCGCGACGCCGCTGCAGTTCGGCACCTGGATCGGTGGCGACCGCGACGGCAACCCGTCGGTGACGGCCGCCGTCACGGCCGACGTGCTCGTCCTGCAGCACGGACACGCGATCCGCGACATCACCCGGCTCGTGGACGACCTGATGCAGGACCTGTCGTCCTCGGCGAAGCTGGTCGGCGCGAGCGATGCCCTGCTGGAGAGCATCGCCGCCGACCTCGAGGCTCTGCCGGAGATCGAGGAACGCGTCCGGCGCATCAACGCCGGCGAGCCCTACCGCCTCAAGGGGCGGTGCATCCAGCAGCGGCTGGAGAACACCCGCGTGCGCATCGCCACGCGCCGAGCGCACCAGCCGGGACACGACTACCTCGGTACGGCGGGTCTGCTGGCCGACCTGCAGCTGATGCGTGACTCACTCTTCGACAACCGCGGGGAGCTGGCCGCGCGCGGGCGGATGGACCGGATCATCCGCACGGTGTCCGCGTTCGGGCTGCACCTGGCCGTCCTCGACGTCCGCGAGCACGCCGACGCGCACCATCACGCGTTGGCCCAGCTCTTCGACCGGCTGGGCGAGCAGTCGTGGCGCTACAACGACCTGCCGCGGGCGAACCGGCTCGCCCTGCTGCGCACGGAGCTCGCCGGGCGTCGTCCGCTCGCGCCCATCCCGGCCGAGCTCGACGAGCAGGGCACCCGGACCCTCGACGTCTTCACGACGGTGCGCCGGGCGCTGGACCGGCTCGGCCCCGAGGTCTGCGAGAGCTACATCATCTCGATGACGCGCGGCGCCGACGACGTCCTCGCCGCCGTGCTGCTCGCTCGTGAGGCGGGCCTGGTCGACGTGCACCGCGATGTCGCGCGGATCGGCTTCGTGCCGCTGCTGGAGACGATCGACGAGCTGCGCAACGCCGGCGACCTGCTCGACGCGCTGCTCAGCGACCCGTCGTACCGCCATCTGGTCTCCCTGCGCGGCGACGTGCAGGAAGTGATGCTCGGCTACTCCGACTCCAACAAGGAGGCCGGCATCACGACCTCCCAGTGGGAGATCCACCGGTCGCAGCGCAACCTGCGCGACGTGGCCGGCCGGCACGGCGTACGGCTGCGCTTGTTCCACGGTCGCGGCGGGACGGTCGGCCGCGGTGGTGGACCGACGCACGAGGCGATCCTCGCCCAGCCGTGGGGGACGCTCGACGGCGAGATCAAGGTGACCGAGCAGGGCGAGGTCATCTCCGACAAGTACTCCCTGCCGGCGCTGGCGCGGGAGAACCTCGAGCTCACCCTGGCCGCCACGTTGGAGGCGACGGTGCTGCACCGGTCGCCGCGCATCAGTGACGAGACGCTGCGCCGCTGGGACGACGTGATGGACGTGTTCTCGGCCGCCGCGCAGGAGTCCTACCGCACGCTGGTCTCCGACCCCGACCTGCCGGCCTACTTCCTGCAGTCGACGCCGGCCGACCTGCTCACGGACCTGAACATGGGCTCGCGCCCGTCGCGACGGCCCGGACAGCGGACGCGGCCTCGAGGGGCTGCGCGCGATCCCGTGGGTCTTCGGGTGGACGCAGTCGCGGCAGATCGTCCCGGGTTGGTACGGCGTGGGCTCGGGGCTCGCCGCCGTCCGCGAGGCCGGCCTCGGCGACACCGTGGACGAGATGTTCGCCGGGTGGAACTTCTTCCAGACGTTCCTGTCCAACGTGTCGATGACGTTGAGCAAGACCGACCTGCGCATCGCGGGGCACTACGTGGACTCGCTGGTGGACCCCGACCTGCGCCATGTCTTCGACGCCATCACCGAGGAGCACGAGCGGACGCTCGCCGAGGTGCTGCGCGCGACCGGGTCGTCGGCCCTGCTCGCGGACAACCCGCTGCTCGCCCGGACGCTGCAGGTGCGCGACGCCTACCTCGAGCCGATCAGCTACCTGCAGGTGATGCTGCTGCGGCGGGCGCGACGAGAGGCCGGTACGACGGAGGCCTCGCCGGACCTGCGCCAGGCACTCCTGCTGACGGTCAACGGCATCGCGGCGGGGCTGCGCAACACGGGCTGACGGCTCAGGTGTTGAAGGTGTTCTGAGCCTTCTCCATGCCGTCGACGACGAGCGCCTCGATCGCGTCGGCGGCGTGCTCGACGAGGACGTCGAGCTCCTTGCGCTCGGCCGCGCTGAAGTCGCGAAGGACGAATGCGGCTGCGTCCATGCGCCCCGGCGGGCGGCCGATGCCGAAGCGGACCCGGTTGAAGTCACCGGACCCGAGTGAGCGCCGCAACGACTTCAGACCGTTGTGCCCGTTGTCGCCACCGCCGAGCTTCAGCCGCAACCCGGCGTACGGCAGGTCGAGCTCGTCATGGACGACGACCAGGCGGTCGAGCGGGACCTTGAAGAAGTCGCGCAGCGCGGACACCGGGCCGCCGGACTCGTTCATGTAGGACCGCGGCTTGGCGAGCACCACGCGCTGGCCGGCGAGGCGGCCCTCGATGACGTCCGCTCGCGCCTTGTGCGACTTGAAGCGCCCGCCCATCCGCGCGGCCAGTGCCTCGACGATGCCGAAGCCGACGTTGTGGCGGTTGCCGGAGTACTCCGGTCCGGGATTGCCCAGGCCGACGACGAGCCAGAGACCGCGCGGGTCTGCGTCCTCGGACGTCACGTTGCCACGACCGGCTCGCCGCAGCGCCCGGAGCAGGCTCAGCTCTCGCCCTGGTCGCCCTCGGCGCCACCCGCAGGTGCGGGCGCCTCGCCGTCGCCACCCTCGCCGCCCTCGCCGGCCTCGGCGGCAGCAGCCGCCTCGGCAGCCAGCTCCTCCTCGGTGGGCTCGTGCACGATGCCGACCTCGGCCTCGGCCTCGGCCAGCTCGGCCTCGAGCTGCTCGACCGTGGGCGCTGCCGTGACGTTGACGACGAGTGCGTCCGGGTCGGTGACCAGGGTTGCGCCGTCGGGGAGCTGCACGTCGCTGGCGTGGATCTGCGAGCCGGGCTTGAGGCCCTCGACGGAGACCTCGAAGCCGGTCGGGATGTTGGTGGCCTCGGCCTCGACGGACAGCGTCGGGTGGTCGAGGGAGATGAGGGTGTCGGGTGCGGCCTGGCCGACGACGTGCACGGCGACCTCGACCGTGACCTTCTCGCCGCGGCGCACGACGACGAGGTCGACGTGCTCGAGGAAGCCCTTGATCGGGTCGCGCTGGACGGCCTTGGGCAGGGCCAGCTCGCTGGCGCCGTCGAGCTCGATGGTGAGCAGGGCGTTCTGCACCTTGAGCGCGAGCATCAGCTCGTGGCCGGGCAGCGAGATGTGCCGCACCTCGGCGCCGTGGCCGTAGAGCACGGCGGGGACCTTGTTGGCCCGGCGGACCCGGCGAGCGGCGCCCTTGCCGAACTCGGTGCGCGATTCTGCGGCGATACGGACCTCGGCCACGGTGCTGGACTCCTCGATGCGGTGCGTTCTACGGCGTCTTTCCGCGTACCCAGGGTGCGCGGTGATCGGGATGCCGGCGAGCGAGAGCCTCAACCACCGCGTCGATCACGGAGCCGGAAACGGCTTCCCTCGCCGGGCAACCTGGGCAGTCTAAGCCGTGCCTGCGGCGTGGCCCAAACCGAGTGGCGCAGGCTCAGCCGTGGCCGTCGAACAGGCTGGTGACCGAGCCGTCGTCGAACACCTCGCGGATGGCCCGGGCGAGCAGCGGCGCGATGGACAGCACGGTCAGCTTGTCGAACATCTGGTCCTCGGCGATGGGCAGCGTGTCGGTGACGATGACCTCGCTGATCCTGGAGTTCTTCAGCCGGTCGACGGCCGGGCCGGACAGGACGGCGTGGGTGGCGGCGACGACCACGTCGGCGGCGCCCGCGTCGAAGAGCGCCTCGGCGGCCTTGGCGATCGTGCCGCCGGTGTCGATCATGTCGTCGACGAGGATGCAGGTGCGGCCGTCGACGTCGCCGACGACCTTGTTGGCCTTGGCCTCGTTGGGCACCAGCGGGTCGCGCGTCTTGTGGATGAACGCCAGCGGGGTGCCACCCAGGGTGTCGGTCCAGCGTCTCGGCGACCCGCACGCGGCCGGCGTCCGGGGAGACGATCGTCACCTTGGACCGGTCGACGCGGCGGCCGACGTAGCCCGCGAGCAGCGGCAGGGCGAACAGGTGGTCGACGGGGCCGTCGAAGAAGCCCTGGATCTGGGCGGTGTGCAGGTCGACCGCCATCAGCCGGTTGGCGCCGGCGGTCTTGAACAGGTCGGCGACCAGGCGGGCGGAGATGGGCTCGCGCCCGCGGTGCTTCTTGTCCTGGCGGGCGTAGCCGTAGAACGGCGTGACGACGGTGATCCGCTTCGCGGAGGCGCGCTTGAGCGCGTCGACCATGATGAACTGCTCCATGATCCACTTGTTCAGCGGCGCCGCGTGGCTCTGCAGCACGAAGGCGTCGCAGCCGCGCACCGACTCCTGGTAGCGGACGAAGATCTCGCCGTTGGCGAAGTCGTAGGCCGCCTGCGGGGTCAGCTCGATGCCGAGCTCCTTGGCGACCGCATCGGCCAGCTCGGGGTGGGCTCGGCCGGCGAAGAGCATCAGCTTCTTCTCGCCGGTCGCCTTGATGAAGCTCATCCGTCTGACCTCTCGTGATCCGGGTTGTCGGCGGCGCGCCGCCCGCTCGGCCGCCTCCGCCGTACGGGTGCCGGCCCTGCGCCGCGCGACCCAGCCGCCGATGTTGCGCTGCTTGCCCCGGGCGACGGCGAGCTCGCCGGCCGAGACCTTGTTGGTGATCGTCGATCCCGCCGCGACGTAGGAGCCGTCCGCGATCTCGACCGGAGCCACCAGGACCGAGTCGCTCCCCACGAAGGAGTGCGAGCCGACCTCGGTGTGGTGCTTGTCGACGCCGTCGTAGTTGGCGAAGATCGTGCCGGCGCCGATGTTCGATCCCTCGCCGATGGTCGCATCGCCGACGTAGGACAGGTGCGGCACCTTCGCGCCGTCGCCGACGACGGCCGCCTTCATCTCGACGAAGCCGCCGGCCTTGGCGCCCCGGCCGAGGCGGGTGCCCGGCCGCAGGAACGTGTAGGGGCCGACCGTCGCCTCGGGCCCGATGTCCGCGCCGTACGACGTGGTGTTGGTGACGCTGGCGCCCGACCCGACCACGGTGTCGACCAGCTGGCAGTTGGGGCCGATCGTGGCGTCCCGGTGGACCGCGGTCGTGCCGCGGAGCAGCACGTTGGGCTCGATGACGACGTCCGGCTCGAGCGTGACGTCGACGTCGATCCAGGTCGTCGCCGGGTCGGTCATGGTGACGCCCGAGCGCATCCAGGCCTCGACGGTGCGGCGGTTGAGCTCGCGGTGGAGGGCCGCGAGCTGGACGCGGTCGTTGACGCCCTCGGTCTGGACCGTGTCGTCGATGGGAAGGGCGCCGACCCGCTTGCCGTCGGAGCGCGCGATCCCGAGCACGTCGGTGAGGTAGAGCTCGCCCTGGGCGTTGTCGGTCTTCAGCCGCGCGAGACCGTCGCGCAGGGCGGCCACGTCGAACGCGTAGATGCCGGAGTTGATCTCGCGGATCGCCCGCTCGGCCGACGTCGCGTCCTTCTCCTCGACGATCGCGTCCACGGAGCCGTCGGCACCGCGGACGACGCGGCCGTAGCCGGTCGGCTCGTCGAGCTGCGCGGTCAGCACGGTCACGGCGTTGCCCTGCTCGGCGTGGTCGTCGACGAGCGCGCGCAGGGTCTCGGCGGTGAGCAGCGGGACGTCGCCGTAGGTCACGACGACGGTGCCGGTCAGGTCGGGCAGCTCGGCCAGCGCGCACTGCACGGCGTGCCCGGTGCCGCGCTGCTCGTCCTGCACCGCCGTACGGACCTTGGGGGCGATCTCGCCGAGGTGGGCGATCACCTGGTCGCGGCCATGGCCGACGACGACAACGAGATGTTCGGGGTCGAGCGCTTCGGCCGCCTTGACCGCGTGGCCGACCAGGCTTCGTCCGCCGAGGGCGTGCAGCACCTTGGGGATCGCCGACTTCATCCTGGTGCCCTCGCCCGCGGCGAGGACCACCACGGCGGCCGGGCGGGCGGGGCTCACGCGGGAGCTCTCCTCGGCGGGACGTCAGCGGGCAGACCTACAGGGCCGAGGATAGCCGCCGCGCCGCGTCCGCAGGACCCGGCGAGGATTCGAACCCCAGTTGGCTCCCGGGCGAGGAATCGAACCTCCATAACTGCGTCCAAAGGGCGGGGTCTTGCCATTGGACGACCCGGGATTGCGCCGTCAGGATACGGCGCGCAGTCACTCGACTGAAGGCACCAGGCGATGAAGCGACTGCGCGTGCGGACCCGGCCACTGCCCACCAGATGCCCTCCGTCTGCCGATACAGCGAAGCGCTGCGCGAGCACGCCAGATGATCAGGCAGCCGTGGTAGGAGTCGCCCGATGTTCTTGCGCACTGTCATCGGCTTGTGCCGCTTGATCGTTGCGCGGCTGAACATGTCCACCGGCACGCCAACACACGTCGGCCCAGAATGCCTCGGCGCCTCTGCGATGTCAGCCGACTCATGGATGCGGACCCGGCAGCCGAAGCCGCTCGCGTCTCGACACCGTGGAGATCGAGCCAGCCGAGGAAGAGCCTGATCATCGCGGCGTCGCTGTTGATGAAGCCGAACGATCTCGGACGGCCGCCACGGTTTCGACTTGGCGCCCTCGGCCCAGTAGGCCACGGCTCCGCGCGATCAGGCAGCTCGCGGTCGGTGAGCTCACCGATCTCGTTCGCCCACCCGAGCTTCTCGTTCTGCCGCTCGGCAAAGACCACGCGTCGACGCTCGGCGAAGTAGCGGGCTGCGACCCGCGAGCCGCGCGTCATCGGACAGCCGCAGCCTTCTTGATAGGGCACATCACGAACCCAGAGCGACACCGAGCCCTTTGACACCCCCAGTGCCGCAACGATCTCGGGGTAGCTGGCACCGGCAGGCGCATCGCCCGAGCTCGCTCCCGCAGGTCATCGCGCCGTCGCATGGACCAAGCCAACCGCCGACCACCGACATTGCTCGGGGCGTCTGCCGCGAGCCTGTGGACAGGTTCCGTGAGCGTGGATTGTCCAGGTTACGCCTCCGTAGGTTACGGTGCCGTAAGGACGCGTCCCCAAACAGTGCAGGGCGCGAGACGACGAGGTGCCCCATGACTCCCCTGACCAGCACTAACCGGACGTGACCAGCACGGACGCAACCGTCCTCGACCTCCCGACCGGCACCCTCGGCGACGAGCGGAAGACGAACTTCGAGCAGGTGATGCTCGTCATCTTCATCGCGATCCCGTTCGCGGCGATCCTCGCGGCGATCCCGGTCGCGGTTCTCGGCGGCTGGATCGGCTGGACCGACGTCGCCATCTCGTTCGTCATGTACGCCGTCACCGGGCACGGCATCACCGTCGGCTTCCACCGCTACTTCACCCACGGCTCGTTCAAGGCCAAGCGGCCGCTGCGCATCGGCCTCGCCATCGCCGGCAGCATGGCCATCGAGGGTCCGGTCATCCGCTGGGTCGCTGACCACCGCAAGCACCACAAGTTCTCCGACAAGGAGGGCGACCCGCATTCGCCGTGGCGCTACGGCGAGACGCTGCCGGCCCTGCTGAAGGGCCTCTGGTACGCGCACATGGGCTGGCTCTTCGACGTGGAGCAGACCTCCCAGCGCCAGTACGCCCCCGACCTGCTCAAGGACGACGACATCGTCCGCGTGAGCCGGGCGTTCCCGCTGCTCGCCGCCGCCTCCCTCGCGATCCCGCCGCTGCTCGGCGGTCTGCTGACCTGGTCGTGGCAGGGCGCGGCGACCGCGTTCTTCTGGGGCAGCCTGGTGCGCGTCGGCCTGCTGCACCACGTCACCTGGTCCATCAACTCGATCTGCCACGCCATGGGCGAGCGGCCGTTCGACAGCCGCGACCGCGCCGGCAACGTCTGGTGGCTCGCGGCGCTGTCGATGGGCGAGTCCTGGCACAACCTGCACCACGCCGACCCGACGTGCGCACGCACCGGCGTACTCAAGGGCCAGATCGACTCCGGCGCACGCGTGATCCAGCTGTTCGAGACCTGCGGATGGGCGTACGACGTGCGCTGGCCGCGCCAGGACCGGCTAGACGCACGCCGAGCAGCCTGATGTCGCCGGCCCGGCATGATGGCCGGGTGAGCGACCCAGCGACCAACCACGCAACCCGCACCGCCAAGCGCGACGGGCGGGCTCGGATGACCGGCAAGGAGCGCCGCGAGCAGCTGCTCGACATCGGCCGATCCCTGTTCGCGCAGAAGGGCTTCGACGCCACGTCCGTGGAGGAGATCGCGCTCAACGCAGGCGTGTCCAAGCCGGTGGTCTACGAGCACTTCGGCGGCAAGGAAGGCCTGTACGCCGTCGTGGTCGACCGCGAGATGAGCAAGCTGCTCGCGGCCATCACGGGTGCCCTGACCAGCACGGGCAGCCCACGCCAGCTCCTCGAGCGGGCGGCCTTCGCGCTGCTCGACTACGTCGAGTCGTCCAGCGACGGGTTCCGCATCCTGGTGCGCGACTCGCCGGTGGCGCAGTCGACCGGGTCGTTCGCCAGCCTCATCAGCGACGCCGCCAGCCAGGTCGAGCACCTCATGGTCAACCAGTTCAAGGAGCGCGGCTTCGACCCGAAGAACGCGCCGATGTACGCCCAGATGCTCGTCGGCATGGTGGCGCTCACCGGCCAGTGGTGGCTGGACGCGCGCAAGCCCGAGAAGGCCGTCGTCGCGGCGCACCTGGTCAACCTCGCCTACAACGGGCTCTCCGGACTCGAAGGCTCACCGACCATCAGCCCGCGCCCCGAGTAGCGACGACGAAGATTCGGCGATAGGGCAGCACCGTCCCGAAGCTCTCCTGCGGATAGGCCGCCCGCAACCGCTCGGCGTACTCCGCGACGAACTCCGCCTGCTGCTCCTCGTCCAGCGCCGACAGCACCGGCCGCAGCCCCGTGCCCTTCATCCACTCGAGCACCGCGTCCGGACCGGGGAGCACCTGCAGGTACGTCGTCTCCCACGCGTCGACCGCGCAGCCGAGCTCCGTCATCCGTCGCACGTACGTCACCGGCTCCTCGACGGCCGGCTGCGGAAGGTCGAGGTCCGCCGAGCACCGGTTGCCACCGCGGCGACGTCCGCACCGCGGCGAGCTCGGTGTGCGTCGGCTCCCCGAAGTTGCCGGGCACCTGGAACGCGAACCACCCGCCGGGCGCGACGAACCCGACCAGCCGCCCGAGGAGGTCCAGGTGGCCCGGCACCCACTGCAGCGTCGCGTTGCAGGTGAGCACGTCCACCGGCCGCGTCGGCTCCCACTCGCGAAGGTCGGCCACCGAGAAGCGCACCCGGTCGCGGGCGTGGTCCTGCTGCGCGCGCTCGATCATGTCCGCCGAGCTGTCCACGCCCTCGATGTCGGCGCCCGGCCACCGGTCCGCCAGCCCCACCGTGAGATTTCCGGGACCGCAGCCCAGGTCCACGACGTACGACGGGGTGATCTCGCCCGTGCTGCCCACTCTGGCCATCAGGTCCTGGAACGGGCGGCCGCGCTCGTCGGCGAACCGGAGGTACTGCGCCGGATCCCACTTCACCTGGTCACCGCCTCGCTCGTACTATCTCGACGTCGAGATAACCTGCCACCCGCTGTCTCTTGATGTCAAGAGACTTGGCGCCGATAATCTCTAGCGGTCGGAGAGGCAGGTGCCCAGCGTGCAGGACGAGGTCGATCGCCTGGTCGCCGCATGGCGGCGGGAACGCCCCGACCTCGATGTCCGGCCGTTCGAGGTGCTCAGCCGGCTGACCCGGCTGGCTCGCCATCTCGACCGCGCCCGCCGCGCCGCCTTCGCCGAGCACGACCTCGAGGTCGGGGAGTTCGACGTCCTCGCCGCGCTGCGCCGGGCCGGCGACCCCTACGTGCTCTCCCCCGGGCAGCTGCTCGCGCAGACGCTGGTCACGTCGGGGACGATGACCAACCGGATCGACCGGCTGGAGGAGCGTGGCCTGGTGCAGCGCCGGCCCGACCCCAACGACCGCCGCGGCGTGCACGTCAAGCTCACGGCGCAGGGCAAGCAACGAGGTGACGCGGCGCTGGCCGACCTGCTCGACCGTGAACGCGAGCTGCTCGCCGGGCTGAGCCCGAAACAACAGGACGCCCTCTCAGCGTTACTCCGTCAGCTCGTCATCCCGTTCGAGCCGGCAGAGCAGACCGACACGCAAGTAGGCCAGCCATGAACGACAACGCCCGCCAGGTCCAGCGCATCTACCTGACCCTGATGCTCGGCAACACCCTCGCGGCCTCGTTCATCTGGGGCATCAACACCCTGTTCCTTCTCGACGCCGGTCTGAGCAACTTCGAGGCCTTCGCCGCCAACGCGTTCTTCACCGCCGGCATGGTGCTGTTCGAGGTGCCGACGGGTGTCATCGCCGACACGGTGGGCCGGCGCGCGTCGTACCTCCTCGGCACCCTCACCCTGGCCGGCTCGACCCTTCTCTACTACTTCATGTGGCAGCTCAAGGCGCCGTTCTGGGCCTGGGCGCTCGTGTCCATCCTCATCGGTCTGGGGTTCACGTTCTTCTCCGGCGCCGTCGAGGCGTGGCTGGTGGACGCGTTGCGGGCCAACGCGTACGACGGCCCGCTCGAGCCGGTGTTCGGTCGCGGCCAGATGGTGACCGGCATCGCGATGCTCGGCGGCTCCGTCCTCGGCGGCGTGGTCGCGCAGGTCACGACGCTCGGCGTGCCGTTCCTGATGCGCGTCGGTGTGCTGATGGCGATGTTCCTCCTGGCGTCCCGCGTCATGAAGGACGTCGGCTTCACACCCCGTCCCGCGACGCATCCGCTCCAGGAGGCGAAGGCCATCCTGTCCGCCTCGATCACCCAGGGGCTCGGCAACCGTCCGGTGCGCTTCGTCATGCTCGCCGCACCGTTCACGATGGGTGTCAGCATCTACGTGTTCTACGCGCTGCAGCCCTACCTGCTGGACCTGTACGGCGACCCGAACGCCTACTCGATCGCGGGGTTGGCAGCGGCCATCATGGCGGGGTCGCAGATCGCCGGCGGCTACGACAGCACCGAGGATCCGCGGGCTGTTCCGCAAGCGGACGACGGCACTCATCGGGGGCACGGTCGCGAGCTGCGTCGTGCTGGCGCTGCTCGGGCTGGTGGACAGCTTCTGGCTTGCCCTCCTCCTGCTCGCCCTCTCGGGTCTGCTGTTCGCAGCCATGCTGCCGATCCGGCAGGCCTACCTCAACGACATGATCCCGTCGCAACAGCGGGCCACCGTGCTCTCGTTCGACTCGTTGATGGGCAGCAGCGGCGGGGTCGTGATCCAGCCGGTGCTCGGCAAGGCCGCCGACGTCTGGAGCTACGGCACGTCCTTCGTGGTCGCGAGCGTGTTCCAGCTGATCGCGGTGCCGTTCCTGATGCTGAGCCGCCGGGAGCACACACCGGCAGACACCGCCGTGGGCGACGCCCCGACACCGGCCGCGCCCTGAGCGGTGGTTCGAGTAGGACGGGGTTGTGTCGGCTACGAGACTCGATGTCCCCGTTGCGCTCGGAGATCCGGCGCACGGGCCATCGCTCCCGGGTTGCGGCTGGCCCTGGCGGCCCACGTGGTCATCCGTGCACTCGGGTTGGCCACCTTGTACGTCGCTGGGGCTTCTCAACGGCTCGTCCGCCTATCACGCCCTGACGCGCTGGGACGCCGTGTGGTATCGCCGTATCGCCGAGCAGGGATATGGGTACTCCCACGTGGTCCCTGACGGGCGACTGCCTGTCTGACCAGGCGTTCTTCCCCCTCTACCCCCTGGCCGAGCGCACCGTGTCCGCTGTGACGGGGCTTCCGGCCGTCCAGGCGGGACTGGCGATCAGCGCCGTTTCGTCGGTGGTGGCCGCCGCCGGCATCTATCGCGTCGGGGCTCACCTTCACGACGCCAGGACCGGCGTCATCCTTGTCTGCCTCTGGTCCTCCCTGCCCGTGTCCATCGTGCAGTCGATGGCCTACACGGAATCCATGTTCACGGCCTTGGTCGCCTGGAGCCTCTACGGTCTCCTGACGCATCGGTACGTCGTGGCTGGGGCACTGGCCGCCCTGGCCGGCTTGACCAGACCGATGAGTGTGGCCATCGTCGCCGCCGTCCTGTGCGCGGCCATGCTGCGCGCCGCTCAGCTGGGAAGTGCCGGTCGGACCCGGGTTCGAGAACCTCTTCTTGGTGCCCTGCTGGCGCCGATCGGCCTGGTGGCCTACGTCGCCTACGTCGGCTGGTCCCAGGGTCGGCCGCTCGGGTACCTCGATGTTGCGAACCGTTGGGGAAACGGCATCGATGGCGGGCAGGGCCAATCTCGCGTCGGATTCTCCACCTGCTGGGCGGCAGCCACTTTCCTCTGGGAGTAGCCGTGCTCCTCGGCCTGGCGTTACTCGGAGCCGCCGTTGCGCACACTGCGGTGCGGGGATACCCCTGGCCCATCTTCGTCTTCACGTTGACCGCGGTTCTGATCAGCTTGTCGATGTCGGACTACGGCGGGTCCAGGCCGCGGTACTTGCTCCCTGTCTTCACCCTCCTCCTCTGGCCGAGTGAGCGCCTGGGCAGGCTGCCACGTGCTCGCATCGCACTCGTCCTGTCATGCCTCGCGGTGGCATCAAGCGTCTACGGTGCGGTCTGGCTGTTCGGGTCCGGTCCACCATGACGATGGCTCGTCGATCGTCGCTGGTCCATCGAGAACTCAGTCGACCTGATCGGCCAGCTCGAGCCAGCGGTCCTCCATGACCGCCCGCTCGTCGCGCAGGCCGCGCAGGGCCGCGTCCAGACCGAGCACCCGCTCGTGGTCGCTGGCCGCGGCGGCCATCTCGGCGTACACCTTGCTCTCGCGCTCGCGCAGCTTCTCGAGCTGGCGCTCCAGCCGGGCCAGCTCCTTGCGCGCGGCCCGCACCTCACCCGCCGAGCTGTCAGACTCTCGACCCCCGCCGGCGCCACGAGAGTCTGACAAGTCGGAGGCGACCCTCGCGGCGCGGCGCAGGTCGAGGTACTGGTCCACCCCGCCGGGCAGGTCGCGCAACCCGCCATCACCGAGCAACGCCACCACGCGGTCGCAGACCCGCTCGAGGAAGTAGCGGTCGTGCGAGACGACGAGCAGCGAGCCGGGCCAGTCGTCGAGCAGGTCCTCCAGCGCCGTCAGCGTGTCGATGTCCAGGTCGTTGGTCGGCTCGTCGAGCAGCAGCACGTTGGGCTCGTCCATCAGCAGCCGCAACAGCTGCAGCCGTCGCCGCTCCCCGCCGGAGAGCTCGCCGACCGGTGTCCACTGCCGGTCGCCGACGAAGCCGAACCGCTCGCACATCTGCGTCGCGGTGATCTGCCGGCCACCGCCGAGGTCCACGACCCGGCGCACCATCTCCACCGCCTCCAGCACCCGCAGCGACGGGTCGAGCTCGGTGACGTCCTGCGACAGGTAGGCGGCCCGCACCGTGATCCCGCGCACGACCTTGCCCGACGCGGGGCGCAGCTCGCCGACCAGCAGCCGCATCAGCGACGTCTTGCCCGAGCCGTTCACGCCGGCGACGCCCACCCGGTCACCGGGACCGAGATGCCAGGTCAACCGGTCCAGCAGGGTGCGGTCCCCCACCTGCAGCGTCGCGTCGTGCACGTCGTACACGGTCTTGCCGAGTCGCGCGCTGGCGAAGCGCATCAACGCGACCCCGTCGCGCGGCGCGGGCTCCTCGGCGATCAGCGCGTTGGCGGCGTCGATGCGGAACCGCGGCTTGGACGTGCGCGCGGGCGGGCCGCGGCGCAGCCAGGCCAGCTCCTTGCGGACCAGCTGCGCGCGGCGCGAGTCGGTCGCCGCCTGCACCCGCTCGCGTTCGGCACGGGCGAGCACGTACGCCGAGTAGCCGCCGTCGTAGGCGTGCACATCGGCGCCCTGCACCTCCCAGGTCGCCGTGCAGACCGCGTCGAGGAACCACCGGTCGTGCGTGACGACGACGAGCGCCTCGCGACGAGCGGCCAGGTGACGCGCGAGCCAGTCGATGGCCTCGACGTCGAGATGGTTCGTCGGCTCGTCGAGGACGAGCAGGTCGTGCTCGCCGACCAGCGCCCGGGCCAGCGCCACCCGGCGTCGCTCGCCGCCGGAGAGCGGCCCGAGCGGGCGGTCGAGCATCTGGTCGAGTGCGCCTCGCTCACCGAACAGCCCGGCCAGCACCTCGCGGACCCCCGCCTCCGACGCCCACTCGTGTGCCGGGCCGGCGCCGACGACGGTCTCGCGCACCGTCGCGTCGAGGGGCAGGTCGTCGTGCTGCGCCACCACGCCGACCCGCAGCCCGCCCGCGTGCGTGACCCGCCCGCTGTCGGGCGCCTCGGCTCGGGCGAGCAGGCGCAGCAGCGTCGACTTGCCGTCGCCGTTGCGCCCCACCACCCCGATCCGGTCACCGTCGGCGACGCCGAGGGAGACCTCGTCGAGCAGGGTGCGCGTGCCGTAGGACTTGCTGACGTTCTCCAGGTTGACCAGGTTGCGGGCCACTCACGACCTCCGCGGGCCGGCCGCCTCGACCAGCCGCGCCGCGGGCGCGGGCCCGGAAGCGCGCTTCACCGAGGAGCACACGCCGCTGGCGCCGAGGGCGACGGCGATGTCGAGCGCATGCTCGTTGCCGCTCGCGAGGAAGGCGACGGTCGGGCCGCTGCCGGAGACGATCCCGCCGAGCGCGCCGTGTTCCTCACCGAGGTCGAGGGCCTGCCGGAGCGAGGGCCGGAGGCTGGTTGCGGCCGGCTGCAGGTCGTTGCGCAGCGCGGCGCCGAGGGCGTGCGGGTCACCGGCTCGCAGCGCCGCCATCAGCCCGTCGGTGATGCGCGGCTCGGGCAGCACGCGGCGGCCGCGGAGGCGGTCGCACTCGGCGTACACGTCCGCGGTGGACAGTCCCTCGTCGGCCAGCGCCAGCACCCACTCGAAACGGCCGCGGGCGAGCGCGGGCGTCAGCCGCTCGCCCCGGCCCACGCCCAGGGCGGTGCCACCCATCAGCGCGAACGGGACGTCGCTGCCGAGCTGGGCCGCGAGCGCGTGCAGCTCGGCGCGGGGCAGCGCGGTGCCCCACAGCGCGTCGCAGGCGACCAGGGCGGCCGCCGCGTCGGCGCTGCCGCCGGCCATCCCGCCCGCGGTCGGGATGCCCTTGTGCAGGTGCAGGTGCACGCCGGGGTCGAGCCCGGTGTGCTCGGCCAGCAGGATGGCGGCGCGCGCCGCCAGGTTGGTGGTGTCGGTCGGCACGCCCTCGGTGCCGATGTCGCGGTCGCTGCCCACCGTCACCTTCAGCGACGTGGCCTCGGACGCCGTGACGTCGTCGTACAGCGAGACGGCGTGGAAGACCGTCGCCAGCTCGTGGAAGCCGTCGGGCCGCCGGCCGCCCACGGCCAGCTGGAGGTTGATCTTCGCGGGGGCCCGCGCCGTCACCGAGGCCATGGCGGTCACGATAGGTCCGACCCGGGCCGGTGCTCCGCCAGCCGCGCGAAGTCGGCGACTCCGAGCGACTCGCCGCGCCGCTGCGGGTCGATGTCCGCGGCCCGCAGCGCCTCCTCCGCCCGGGCCGGTGAGCCGGCCCAGCCCGCCAGCGCGGCCCGCAGCGTCTTGCGGCGCTGGGCGAACGCCGCGTCGACGAGGGCGAAGACCTCCGGCCGCGGCGCGGTCGTGACGGGCGGCTCCCGCCGATGCAGCGCGACGAGGCCGGAGTCGACGTTGGGCGCCGGCCAGAACACGGTGCGCCCGACGGAGCCGGCGCGGCGCGCCTCGGCGTACCACGCGATCTTCACCGACGGCACGCCGTAGACCTTCGAGCCGGGCGGCGCGACGAGCCGGTCGGCGACCTCGGCCTGCACCATCACCAACCCGTGGGTGATCGACGGGAAGCGGCTCAGCAGGTGCAGCAGCACCGGCACCGCGACGTTGTAGGGCAGGTTCGCCACGACCGCGCTGGGCTCGGCCGGGCAGCGTGTCCAGCCGCAGCGCGTCGGCCTGCACGACGTCGAGACTCGCGGCGTACGACGGGGCGCGGGCCGTGACCGTGTCGCGCAGGGCGCCCGCGAGCACCGGGTCGACCTCGACGGCAACCACGCGGCCCGCTGCCGGGAGCAGGCCCAGCGTGAGGGAGCCGAGGCCCGGGCCGACCTCGAGGACGACGTCGTCCGGCGACACCTTGGCGGCGCGCACGATGCGGCGCACCGTGTTGGCGTCGATGACGAAGTTCTGCCCCAGTGCCTTGGTGGGCCGCAGGCCGAGCGCGGTCGCGAGGTCGCGGATCTCGGCCGGGCCGAGGAGGGACGCAACGGGGCCGGTCGGCACCGGCGGGTGCGTGCCGTCGGTCAAGGGCGGCCGATCGCGCTCAGAGGTACCGGCCGCACACCGGCCACTGCCCGGCACCACTGCGCTTGTAGAGGATCTGCGCGCGGTAGGTCTGCTCGGCTGCGCCGTGGTCGGTCGGGACTCCGGTGCCGCCGACGGCGTGCCAGGTGCTGGCGGAGAACTGGTAGAGGCCGTAGTAGGGCCCGGCCGGGTTGTAGGCATTCGGGTTGCCGCCGGACTCGCAGCGCGCAAGCGCGGCCCAGTTGAGGCCGTCGGCCGCCGGGTTGTGCTGCGGGGCCGCGCCTTGGTGCCGACCAGGACCACCTGGGTCACCGGCTTCACCGCGACCCGGTCGCTCAGCCGTGCGGCGGTGGAGAGCTTGCCGTCGAGGAACGTCCGCTCCCGGGTCAGCACCCGGGCGCCGACCTTGCCCTTCTTCACGATCCGGGACTCACCCTTGAAGAGGTCAGCCGACGTCTTCCTGGTGGTCTTGAACGGGATGGCGATCTCCTGCGCGACGAGCTTGCCGTCCACCCGGGTGACCGCGAGCACCTGCTCGTCGGCCGGCATGTCCGTCAGCTCGGCGTTGAGCCGGTCCTGCGGTCGCAACGTGATGCCGGCCTCGGCTAGCGCCTCGCGGACCGTCGCGGCGTTCGTGGTCAGCTCGGAGCGCTTGCCGTCGGCGAGGAACGTCAGGTCGTGCGGCAGCCGGACGTCCAGGTCGATGCCGCCGCGGGAGATGCGCGCCGACCGGGACGCGGAGACGGCGGCACCCTCGGTGCGGAGGCCGAACATCATCAGGGCCTCGTCGACGCTGCGGGCGGTGGTCCAGACCCGGCGGCTCTCGCCGTCGACGGTCAGGTCCACCGGGCGGCCGAAGCGGACCGTGATCCGGTCGCCGCTCTCGAGCCGCTCCTCGGGGGTGGGCACCACGAGATCGTGGGGGCCGACCGGGATGCCCTGGTGCGCCAGCACGTCGCCGACGGTCCGCCCGAAGCTGCGGACCTCGCTGACCTGGCCGTCGACCGAGAGCGTCACCGTCTTGTCGAATGCGACGAATGCGGTCGTTCCGCCGACCAGAGCCGTCACCACGATGGCCTGCAACAGGCGGGCGATCAGGCGGTCCGGCACCCCAGGAACCTAGCCATTTTCCGCGTGATCATGCAAAACCGGTCAACATCGCGCGCACCGAAACTGCATGATCACCGCCCGTATCCGCTTTCCCCAGTGATCATGGCGAGTTCCTGCGCCCTCTCCCCGCAGTGATCATGCAGTTCCTGCGCGGTCACCAGGGGTCGAAGGCGCGGTCGGTGTTGGCGGCGACGGCGCTCGCCAGCTCGTCGACCGGCACCTGCTTGACCTCCGCCATCGCGCGGACCGTGAGCGGGACGAGGTACGACGCGTTGGGCCGGCCGCGGTAGGGCATGGGCGTCAGGAACGGCGCGTCGGTCTCGACGAGCAGCAGCTCGGCCGGCGTGACGGCGAGCGCGTCGCGCAGGTCCGCCGCGTTCTTGAACGTCACGGTGCCGGCGAAGGACAGCCAGTAGCCGCGCTCCGCGCACTCGCGGGCCATCTCGGCGTCGCCGGAGAAGCAGTGGAAGACGACCCGGTCCGGCGATCCCTCCTCGGCCAGGACGCGCAGCACGTCGTCGTGCGCGTCGCGGTCGTGGATGACCAGCGCCTTGCCGTGCCGCTTGGCCATCTCGATGTGCGCGCGGAACGACCGGTGCTGAACCGCCCGGCCGTTCTCGCCCGTGCGGAAGTAGTCGAGCCCGGTCTCGCCGACGGCGCGCACCCGCGGGTCGGCGGCGAGCCGGTCGATCTCCGCGAGCGCCTCGTCCAGCGCCGTCTCGTCACCGTCACGCACCAGCCGCGGCGCTTCGTTGGGGTGCAGCGCGACGCCGGCGACGATCTCGTCGTACCGGTTGGCCGCGTCCACCGCCCACCGCGCGCCGTCGAGGTCGCAGCCGATCTGCACGATCCGCGGTACGCCGACGGCCGCGCCGCGCGCGAGCGCGTCCTCGACCGGGAGTCCGTCCTCGCCGTCGCGACCCTCCATGCCGATGTCGAGATGGCAGTGGCTGTCGGCGACCGGGACGGCGAGCGGCTCGGGCGGCGGCGGGTGGCCGGAGCTCACGTGGTGGCCTCGGCCTCGAGGCGCGCCAGCTCCTCCTCGACGACCGACGGGTCGAGCTTGCGGAAGATCACCGTGGGGGCCTGCAGCGGCGTGCCGACGTCGATCGGGATGCTCTCCCACCGGCGGCCGCGGCGGCGTAGTCGCCCATGAGCACCGGGTAGTCGGCGTTGCCCTCCTCCGACACCTCGCGCACCTCGGGCAGCCCGGACCACACGCCGGTGCCGCCGAGCAGCTCGTGCACCTGCTGCGCCGCGTGCGGCAGGAACGGCGTGAGGATCGTGTTGCAGTCGCGCACGGCCTGCAGCGCGACGTGCAGCACGGTCGCCATCCGGGCCGGGTCCTCGGTCTTGAGCTTCCACGGCGCCTGGTCGGAGAGGTACTTGTTCGCCTCCGCCGACGACGCGCATCGCCTCGTTGATCGCGGCCTTCTGCTTCGACTTCGCCAGCAGCGCGCCGACGTCGTCGAAGCCCGTGCGGACGGTGCCGAGCAGCGCCTCGTCGTCAGCGGTCAGGTCGCCGGCCGGGGGATCGACCCGAAGTTCTTCGCGGCCATCGACACGGTGCGGTTGACGAGGTTGCCCCAGCCGGCGACGAGCTCGTCGTTGTTGCGGCGGACGAACTCGGCCCAGGTGAAGTCGGTGTCCTGCGTCTCCGGGCCGGCGACCGCGATGAAGTAGCGCAGCGCGTCGGCGTCGTAGCGCGTCGAGGAAGTCGCGCACGTAGATGACGACCGACCGCGAGGACGAGAACTTGCGGCCCTCCATGGTGAGGAACTCGCTCGACACCACCTCGGTCGGCAGACCCAGCTCGCCGAGCCGCCCGGGCTTGCCGCCGCGGTCACCCTTGCCGTCGTACCCGAGCAGGATCGCCGGCCAGATGACCGAGTGGAAGACGATGTTGTCCTTGCCCATGAAGTAGTACGACGACGCGTCGGTGCGTCGTCGGGCTGCCACCACTGCCGCCAGGCGTCGGGGTCGCCGGTGCGCCTGGCCCACTCGATCGACGCCGACAGGTAGCCGATGACCGCGTCGAACCAGACGTAGATGCGCTTGTCGTGGCGGTCGTCCCAGCCCTCCAGCGGGATCGGCACGCCCCAGTCGAGGTCGCGGGTGATGGCGCGCGGCTGGAGGTCGTCGAGCAGGTTGGTCGAGAACTTCAGCACGTTCGGCCGCCAGTCGGTGCGCTCGGACAGCCAGGCGCCCAGCGCCTCGGCGAACGCCGGCAGGTCGAGGAAGAAGTGCTCGGTCTCGACGAACTTCGGGGTCTCGCCGTTGATGCGGCTCCGCGGGTTGATCAGGTCGGTCGGGTCGAGCTGGTTGCCGCAGTTGTCGCACTGGTCGCCGCGCGCGCCGTCGTAGCCGCAGATCGGGCAGGTGCCCTCGATGTAGCGGTCGGGCAGGGTCCGGCCGGTCGACGGGGAGATCGCGCCCAGTGGCGGTCTTGGCGACGATGTAGCCGTTGCGGTGCAGCGTGGCTGAACAGCTCCTGGACGACGGCGTAGTGGTTGCGCGTCGTCGTCCGGGTGAACAGGTCGTAGCGCAGGCCGAGCCGCTGCAGGTCCTCGACGATGACGCGGTTGTAGCGGTCGGCGAGCTCGCGGGTCGACATGCCCTCGCGCGTCGGCCTGCACCTGGATCGGGGTGCCGTGCTCGTCGGTGCCGCTGACCATCAGGACGTGGTGGCCCGCCATCCGCATGTACCGGCTGAACACGTCGGAGGGCACGCCGAAGCCGGAGACGTGGCCGATGTGGCGCGGGCCGTTGGCGTAGGGCCAGGCGACCGCGGTGAGGATGTGGCGGGGCATGCCGCCAGCCTACGGGCGCCGTCCACCGCGATTGTCAGACTCTCGTGCCGCGCTGGCGGATTCACTTCTGACAGATTTCGGCGGCGACGACGGCGTCGAACACCGTTCGCTTGGGGACACCGGACTGCTCGGCCACCGCGGCGATCGCCTCCTTGCGCGGCTCGCCGGCTTCCTCCCGGGCCGCCACCCGGCTCGCCAGCTCGGCCGGCTCCACGCCACCCGGCTCGGCCGGCTCCGCGCCGGCGACGACGAGCGTCACCTCGCCGCGGACTCCGTCACCCGCCCAGGCGACCAGCTCGTCGAGCGGTCCCCGGCGTACCTCCTCGTAGGTCTTCGTCAGCTCCCGGCACACCGCCGCGCGCCGCCCCGCCCCGAACGCCTCGGCCATCGCGGCCAGCGTCGCGGCCAGCCGGTGCGGCGCCTCGAAGAACACCAGCGTCCGCGGCTCGGCGGCCAGCGACCGCAGCCGGGCCGACCGCTCGCCCGCCTTGCGCGGCAGGAACCCCTCGAAGCAGAACCGGTCGACCGGCAGCCCCGACACCGCGAGCGCGGCGAGGACGGCCGAAGGCCCCGGTACGACGGTCACGGTCACCCCCGCCTCCACGGCAGCGGCCACCAGCCGGAAGCCCGGGTCGGAGACCGACGGCATGCCGGCGTCGGTCACCAGCACGACCCGCTCGCCCGGACTGCAGGGCGGCGAGCAGCTCCGCGGAGCGGGCGACCTCGTTGCCGTCGAAGTAGGAGACGACGCGGCCGGTGAGCTCGATGCCGAGCGTGGACGTCAGCCGGCGCAGCCGCCGGGTGTCCTCGGCGGCCACGATGCCGGCGGCGGCAAGCTCCCCGGCCAGCCGCGGCGAGGCGTCGGACGGGTCACCGATCGGCGTACCGGCCAGCACGAGCACGCCCGGTCGCCTCAGTCATCCGGTCATCCTCCCAGGGAGTCGTCCGAACCACGGTTGCATGATCGTGGCGATGCGCGGGGGTCCTGGGCCTCCCGCTCCGTACGATGACCCCGTGCTGATGACCGCCCGCGCCAAGCTGGCCCGCGAACGGCTGGTGCGGCCGATGCCCAGCGACATCCTCTGGGGCTGGGTCGGGCCGATCCTCATCGCCCTGTTCGCCGGCGGGCTGCGCTTCTGGCGGCTCGGCACCCCGAAGTCCTTCGTCTTCGACGAGACCTACTACGCGAAGGACGCGTTCTCGCTGCTGAAGTTCGGCGTCGAGCAGAACTTCGTCAAGGGCGACGACAAGACCAAGGACCTCGCCAACCAGCGCATCCTCGCGGGCGACTTCAACGACGTCTTCGCGGGCAGCCCCTCGTACGTCGTGCACCCGCCCGGTGGCAAGTGGGTGATCGCGCGTCGGGGAGTGGCTGTTCGGGATGAACCCGTTCGGCTGGCGCTTCATGGTCGCGCTGATGGGCACGTTGTCGGTGCTGATGATCGCCCGCATCGGCCGACGGCTGTTCCAGTCGACCCTGCTCGGCTGCCTCGCCGGCCTGCTGCTTGCCGTCGACGGCATGCACTACGTGCACAGCCGCACCGCACTGCTCGACCCGATCCTGATGTTCTGGGCGCTCGCGGCGTTCGGGGCGCTGCTGATCGACCGCGACCACTCGCGGAAGCGGCTGGCGGACCGGGTCGGCGACGTCGACACGGTTCGGCCCCGGGCTGGGCCTGCGACCCTGGCGGCTCCTCGCCGGCGTCTGCCTCGGCCTGGCCTGCTCCACCAAGTGGAGCGGGCTGTGGTTCGTCGTCGTCTTCGGGCTGATGACCGTCTTCTGGGACCTCGGGGCCCGCAAGGCGGCCGGCATCCGTCGGCACTACCTCGGCACCCTCGTGCGCGACGCCGGTCCGGCGTTCGTCTCGGTCGTCCTCGTCGCGATCGCGGTCTACCTGGTGAGCTGGACCGGCTGGTTCCTGGGTGGTGACGACGCCTACCTGCGCTACTGGGCGAAGGACAACCCAGGTACGTCGTTGCTGCCGGACGCTCTGCGCAGCCTCCTGCACTACCACTCGGAAGCGTTCCACTTCCACCGTGACCTCTCGACGTTCCACCCCTACCGGTCCAACCCGTGGGGCTGGGTGCTGCTCGCCCGACCGGTCTCCTACTTCTACGAGGGCCCGAAGAAGGGGGACATGGGCTGCCAGGTCGAGGAGTGCTCGCGGGCCATCACCGCCCTGGGAACCCCGGCGATCTGGTGGGCCGGGGCCATCGCGATCTTCGTCGTCGGCTTCCTCTGGATCGGGCGGCGGGACTGGCGGGCCGGCGCGATCCTGGCCGGGCTCGCCGGCGGCTACCTGCCCTGGTTCTTCTTCCAGGACCGCACGGTCTACTCGTTCTACTCGGTGGCCTTCGTGCCGTGGCTGGTGCTCGCCGTGACGATGTGCCTGGGCCTGATCCTCGGCCCGGCAGGACGCGTCCGCCTCGACGAAGACAGTGGGGCGCTGCCATCGTGGGGTCCTACGTCGTCCTCGCGATCCTCAACTTCTGGTGGTTGTTGCCGGTGCTCTCCGCCGAGGTCATCCCCCGCGCCGACTGGGCGCAGCGGATGTGGTGGACGTCCTGGATCTGACCGAGCCGACCCGACGCGAGATGGGGTGACCGGCGTGGAGGATGAGAGCCTCGGCCCCTCGGCCGCCATCGCGCCCCTGGGCCGCGCGCGGTTGGACGACCTGCTCTCGGAGCTGTTGACGCGCGTCGGCGACGTGATGGACACCCAGGATCGGCTCCGCGGCCTGCTTGACGCCGTCGTCGGCATCGCGGGCGACCTCGACCTCGACAGCGTGCTGGAACGCATCATTCGGGTGGCCTGCCAGCTGGCCGACGCGCAATACGGCGCGCTCGGCGTGCTCGGCTCCGGATCGGACCGGCGACTGCGCGCGTTCATCACCCACGGCCTGTCCCCCGAGCAACGAGAGAAGATCGGCGACCTCCCGCGCGGCCACGGCATCCTCGGCGTGATCATCGACTCCCCCGAGCCGCTGCGCCTGACCACGCTCGGCGAGCACGAGAAGTCCTACGGCTTCCCGCCGAACCACCCGCCGATGAACACATTCCTCGGCGTACCCATCCGCATCCGGGACAAGGTCTTCGGCAACCTCTACCTCACCGAGAAGCAGTCCGGCGGCGGGTTCACGGTCGACGACGAGGAGATCGTCGTCGCGCTGGCGGCGGCCGCCGGCGTGGCCATCGAGAACGCCCGACTCTACGAGGAGACGAGTCGACGGCAGCGCTGGCTCGAGGCTGCGGCGGAGGTCACGGCGGCCCTGCTTCGCAGTCCCGAGCAGGTCCCAGGCCCTGCAGCTGGTCGCGGAGCTCGCGCAGCGCACCGCGGACGCCGACGTCGCAGCGGTGTTGCTGCGTGACGAAGCGGGGACGCTCGTGGTGGAGGCCATCGCGGGGGTGGCCGCCGACAACCTGGTCGGGACAGGCGTGCCAACCGGCGCATCCGCGCTGCAGACCGTGCTCACGAGCGGCGAGCCGCTCGTCCTCGACGAGGAGGCCCTGCGTCAGGGCAGCTCGGGCCTCGAGCTCTTCGAGGATGGCTGGCCCGAGCTCAGGTCACTTGCCGTGCTGCCGCTCGGCGACCGCTGACGCGGTCGGCGGGGCTCCTGATCGTCGGCTGGGCCGCGACATGCCGGACGAGTCTTCCGGGACACCGACGTCGCACTGAAAGCCTCGTTCGCCGCGCAGGCCGCACTGGCGCTCCAGGTCGCGCAGGCCCAGGAGGACCGCGGCCGGCTCGCGGTCTTCATGGACCGCGACCGGATCGGTCGCGACCTTCACGACCTCGTCATCCAGCGGCTCTTCGCTGTCGGCCTGACCTTGGAGAACGCAGTCCGCCTCGCCATCCGTCCCGAGGTCGCGCAACGCATAACCGGTGCCGTCGACGACATCGACGCCACGATCAAGGACATCCGCCGGACGATCTTCGAGCTGTCCGCTCCGCCGACGTCGAGCGACATGCGCGCCGAGCTCGGCGCGGCGCTCGCGGTGATCCGCTCCGTCTCTCGGGTTCACGCCGCGACTGCGGACCGAGGGCCCGGTGGACAGCGGGGTGCGGCCGGAGCTGCGACCGCACCTGCTGGCCGTGCTGCGGGAGACGCTGTCCAACGTCGCGCGTCACGCCCGCGCGTCCCGGCAGCGGTCGTGCTCGACGTCGGCGACGGAGGTCGTGCTCACCGTCACGGATGACGGCGTCGGCATCACCGACGACGGGCGGCGCAGCGGCCTGCCAAACTGGCGGAGCGTGCGGAGGCGTTCGGCGGTTCATTCGAGGTACGACGGGCCGGCCCCGACGGCGGCACCGTCGCCGTCTGGCGAGTCCCCGCTCGCGCCGCCGACTGAGAGCTTCGCGCCCGCCGAGTCAGCGCACCGGCTGCATCGCCGAGAGACTGTCGGCGATGTGGGCGGCCCACTCGGCGATGGCGTCCCAGTCGCGGTAGTCGCCCTCAGGCGCGCGGACCGCGCGAACCATCGTCCGTTCCAGCCTGCCGAGCTCGGCCTTGTCGAGCTCGCCGGCGAACACGCGATGACCGAGC
>CAVWQZ010000014.1:0-142804 GCA_963757295.1 uncultured Actinomycetota bacterium
GCCCGCAGGGAACAGACCCGCTGGTGTACCAGATCGTGGAACGCGACCCCGGACGCACGCTCAGCGAGCAGGGCCAGCACGACGTACCCCGCGTTGCAGTAGGAGAAGGATTCGCCGGCCCGAACTTGGTGGGGTACCCGTCGAGCACCGGCACGAACGCCTCGGTCGTCGCCAGCTCATGCACCGACACCGGCATCAGGTAGTCACTCTCGTCGAGGTCAGTGTCCTCATCCAGGTAGTCCCCGATCCCGGAGCGGTGGCACAGCAAGTGCTCCACGGTCACGTCAGCGGCCACGAGAGGAAGGTCGTCCCCGAGAAGCGACCGCGCCGTCGTCGACAACGCAAGAGTTCCGTCCTCGACCAAGCTGAGAACGGCGAGCGCGGTAAGCACCTTCGAGCCGCTGGCGATGCCCAGGCGGTGTCGACAGTCATCGGGATCCGCGAGCGCGGTCGGCCAAGCCGTAGGCAGCACGCAGCTCGGTGTTGCCATCGACGTCGACCGGACGGCGCCCGCGAACCCGTCCGCGGCAAGAGCTGTGATCCGTTGATCGAGGTCGGCCACCTCTGCTGGCATGGCGAGTAGGCTACGCGGCCACCCACCCGCCCGATGAGAGAGCGCCCGTGAGCTTCAACGTGACGGCCGGCGCGAACTTCCTCGCTTCCAGCGACAAGTAAAGGAGAACCACGGTGCCGATCCTCCGCATTGAGCATGGTGTTCCGGACTACGACAGCTGGCGCTGAGCGTTCGACAACGACCCGCTCGACCGGAAGGGGTCGGGGGTCGTGCGCTACCAGGTCCTTCGGTCCGTGGAGGACCCGAACTTCGTGATGATCGACCTCGACCTCAGGACGACAGAGGAAGCCGAAGCGATGTTGGCGAAGCTGCACCGGCTCTGGGCAGGTCCCGGCAAGGCCGTCACGCAGAACCCGCAGGCCCGCGTCGTGGAGTTCGTCGACTCCGAGGAGTTCTGACGTGGCGCATGCCGCGGACGAGCACCGCGCGGTTGCCGGAGTGTTCACGGACCGCGTGCGTGGCGTCCGCGCCGGCGGCTGGGACAGCCCGGCTCCGGTGGAGGGGCGGGGTGGCGCGGGACGTGGTGCGTCACCTCGTCGAATGGTGCCCGGCGTTCCTGAAGGACGGCGCGGGGATCGACCTGCCGAAGGGCCCGTCGGTCGACGACGATCCGGTCGCCGCCTGGACGGTTCACGCCGATGGTGTTCAGGCCGTTCTCGACGATCCTGCGACTCCCGGACTGGTCCTGTCGAACCGGCACGTCGGCGACGTCCCACTCGACCAGGCGATCGACCGGTTCTATCACCGCCGACGTCTTCCTGCACACCTGGGACCTGGCGCGAGCCACCGGACAGGACGAGCGCCTCGACCCGGCCAAGTGCGCCGAGATGCTCGAAGGGATGCTCCCGATGGATGACGTGCTGCGCGCGAGCGGACACTACGGGCCGAAGGTGGAGGTCGCCGAGGATGCGGACGTGCAAACACGGTTGATCGCCTTCATCGGACGGACGCCCTGACCATGTCCTTCAACGTCAGCGCCGACGCCTACGGGCGGTTCATGGGTCAGTTCTCCGAGCCGCTGGCCGTGCAGTTCATCGAGTACGCCGGGGTGCGGGCGGGTCAGCGGGCGGTCGACGTGGGCTCCGGCCCCGGGGCGCTGACGGCACCACTGGTGGAACGGTTGGGTGCTGATGCGGTAGCGGCGATCGACCCGTCACCGGCCTTCGTCGAGGCGGCGCGAGAACGGTTCCCCGGAGTCGACGTGCGCTCCGGGGGCGCCGAGCACCTCCCGTTCGCCGATGACGAGTTCGACCTGGCGCTCGCCCAGCTCGTCGTGCACTTCATGACCGATCCCGTGGCCGGGCTGCGCGAGATGGGTCGGGTGACCCGTCCGGGCGGCGTCGTCGCTGCGTGCGTATGGGACCACTCGGGAGACGGCGGCGGGCCGCTGTCGACGTTCTGGCGGGCCGTTCGCGAGACGGACCCGCAGGCCGGCGACGAGTCCGGGCTCCCGGGTTCGCGTGAAGGTCACCTGGCCGAGCTCTTCGATGCGGCCGGCCTCAAGGACATCGAGGACTCGGTGCTGACGGTCACAGTGTCGTTCGCGACGTTCGACGACTGGTGGGAGCCCTACACCCTGGGTGTCGGGCCTGCCGGCGACCACGTCGCGAAGCTCGGCGATGCGGACCGCGAGGAGTTGCAGGCCGCCTGTGCTCGACTGCTTCCCGCAGCGCCGTTCGAGGTCGCGGCAACAGCCTGGAGTGTGCGCGCCCGCGCCTGACCGCCGTACCCCACCCCAGACATGCCGGTGATCATGCAGTTCCTGAGCGATGGAACTGCATGATCACCGGGAAGGGGTGCTGGATCAGACCAGAGCGGGGTCGCGCTCCAGCTCCTCCTCTCACCTCGGGGTCAGCGTGGTGCCCGCTGCCCTCGAGGTCGATCGTGGGCAGCACCCGGGCCAGCGGCCTGGGCAGCCACCAGGCCCGGTGCCCGAGCAGGCTCATCGCCGCCGGGACCAGGACCATCCGGACCAGGGTGACGTCGAGCAGCACCGCGACGCCCAGGCCGACGCCGAACAGCTTGGCCGTCACGTCCGGGCTGAGCACGAACGCGCCGAACACGCTGATCATGATCAGCGCGGCGCTGGTGATGACCCGCGCCGTGGAGCCGACGCCCTCGACGACCGCCCGCTTCGGGTCCCGGTGCTCGAGGTACTGCTCGCGCACCCGGCTCAGCAGGAAGACCTCGTAGTCCATCGAGAGCCCGAACAGGATGGCGAACATCAGGATCGGTGCCAGCGGGTTGATCGGCACGGTCTCCTCGAGGCCGATCAGGCTCGCGCCCCAGCCCCACTGGAAGACGGCGACGATCACGCCGTACGCCGCCGCGATGCTGATCAGGTTCAGCACCGCCGCCTTCAGCGGCACCAGCACCGACCGGAACACCATCATCAGCACGAGGAACGACAGCCCGATCACCGCGCTGACGAACATCAGCATCTGTCGCGGCAGCCCCGAGGAGATGTCCACCTGGAAGGCCGTCGCGCCGGTGAGCATGGTCTCGACGTCGTGCCCACGCGTCGCGTCGGGCAGGACCTCGTTGCGCAGCCGGTGCGACCAGCTCCGTCGTGGCCGCGTCCTGGGGGGACGTCGTGGGCGTGACCACGAGGACTGCCAGGTCGCCGGCCGGGCTCAGTGCCGGTCGCTGACCGACGCGACGCCTCGGTCGTCGGCGACAGCCGCCCGGATGTCGCGCAGCGCCGCCGGCGTCGTCCTGGCTGCCGTCGATCTCGACAGCGACCTGGAGCTGGCCGTTGAACCCGGGGCCGAAGCTGTCGGCGAGCAGGTCGTAGGACTTGCGCACCGTGCTGGAGGGCGCGGCGTTGCCGTCGTCGGCGAAGCCGATCCGCAGCGCGAACGCCGGGGCGGCGAGGACGCCGAGCAGCACCATCGCGACCACTCCGTAGCGGACCGGGCGGGCGACGACCCGCGCAGCCCACCGTCCGGACCGCGTGTCGCAGGGCGTCGGCCGGCTTCGGCCGCACGAACGGCACGCGCAGGCTGTTCACCCTGCGACCGACCAGGCCGAGCAGCCCGGGGAGCAGGGTGACGCGCGGCGACCATCGTGATCGCGACCATCAGCGCAGATGCCCCAGCCCATCGTCGGTGAGCATCGGGATGCCGGCCACCTGCAGGCTGGCGATCGCGACGACCACGGTGATGCCGGCGAAGAGCACGGACAGCCCGGCGGTCGCGTTCGCCCGTCCCACTGCCTCGGGGACCGGCATGCCCTCGGCGAGGTTCTGCCGGTGCCGGGCCAGGATGAACAGCGCGTAGTCGATGCCGACGCCGAGCCCGAGCATGGTGGCGACGATCGTGGTGATGGACGGCACCGCGACGAAGCCCGCAGAGGATGCCGATCGCGCTGCTGCCGACGAGCAGCCCGATGAGGGCGACGACGATGGGCAGGCTCATCGCCACGAGCGAGCCGAACGCGATGGCGAGGACGACGATCGCGATGGAGAGCCCGATCATCTCGCTGCCGGGCTCTTCCTCGCCCTTGGCGTAGCCGAGCAGGCCGCTGTACTCCACCTGCATGCCGGCGTCGCGCAGGCTCTGGGTGGCCGCGTGCGCCGCGTCGTACTCCGGCCGCTCGATCTTGTCGGTGTCGAACGCCACGCGTGGCGAACGCGGTCCGGCCGTCCGCGCTGACGGTCGGCCCGCGCGGATCGTACGGGTTGGTGACGTCGACGACATGCGGGTACGTCGGCGAGTGCTGCTGTGGCGTCGGCGAAGGCGTGCTTGGCGGCCGGCGTCGCTACGCCGTCCTTCGCGTGCACGACGACCTGCGCGGTGTCCACGCTCTGCTGCGGGAACCGGTCGCTCAGCGGCGTCGGCCGCACGTTGCGACTCGGAGCCCGGCAACGTGAACGTGTCGTTCGTCGGTCCGCCGACCGAGGAGCTGAGCGCGAACAGCGGCGAAGGCGATCAGGATCCAGGCGGTGAGCATCCGCCACGGGTGGCGGGCGGCGGAGTGACCGAGGCGGTAGAGCAGGCGAGACATGGCATTCCTTACGTGTGAGAAGAGGAGGGGTCATTCAGAACGGGAGTGAGCGTCCGGACGGAGAGCGCAGGTCCAGGACTTCTTGCGTGCAGCGGGTGATCCGCTTGACGGTCTGCTGCTGCCTCATCGCCGGTCACCCCTTCGGGGCTTGCGGGCGGAGGCCGCGTCGCGCCGCAGGTCGTTGATGCGCTCGCGGGCGAGGGCTGCGGTGAGGTCGGTGCTGATCATGGTGAGCTCCTGGTGGTTGTGCTCCGTGTTCGGAACGGTTGAGCACTCGAAAGGTAGGAGCGGGACCACGGCACCGTCGTCGGCCTCGTTGCCGATTTCGTGTCATCCGCCGGCCCTACGGCGGCATCGTTCGCAGGGATGACGCCGTCACCGGCGCCGGCGGGCTACCGTCCAGAAATGGGCTCGAAACTGAGGGCGTACGTCCAGCGTGACGGCGTGACCGTGCTGGCTGCCGTCTTCGCCGTCGGAGCCCTCATCGAGGACCTCGTCAGGCCGACGGTGACGCTCGACGCCGGCACCTACGACCGCGGGCCCGAGGCCGTCATCGCCGTCGTCCTCGTCGGCGTGGTGGCGCTGGTCGCGCTCCGCCACCGGCTCGGTGTCGTCTCGCCCGCGTCGGTGCATCGGCCTGTTCGGCTTGGCGTCACTGTCGGCACCGGCATGGGTCCTGGACTCGAGCTTCGTCTACCTCCTCGTCATGCTGAACTGCGGACTGGGCGGCTACCTGGCCCAGTCCCAGTCCTGGCGGGCCCACGCCTGGCTGGTCGTCGTCTGGGCGGGCGGGAGCATCGCTGCCTGGCAGCATCCCGAGCCCAGCTGGGGGCAGTGGGGGTCGGTCGTCGCCTTCACGACGATCGCGTGGGTCATCGGCGCGCTGTTCGAGCCGGCCGGTCGCCAGGGCGCACTCAGCAGAGGAGCGGGCCGCGCACCTCGAGCAGGAACAAGCCGAGGCGGCCCGCCAGGCGGTCATCGACGAGCGGCAACGGATCGCCCGCGAACTGCACGACATCATCGCCCACTCGGTGTCGGTGATGACGGTCCAGGCAGGAGCGGTACGCCGACGGCTGACTCCCGACCAGACGCGCGAACGCGACTCACTCGTCGCGGTCGAGCGGACCGGCCGCGAGGCCATGGCCGAGATGCGCCGACTCGTCGGGCTCCTCCACGAGGAGGAGGGCAGCGCCAGCTACACGCCGCAGCCCGGCTTGCAGGCGCTGGACACGTTGCTCGCCTCGGTCCGCGCGGCGGGGCTCCCGGTCGACCTGAAGGTCGAAGGCGCGCCGCGTGAGCTGCCGCCCGGCGTCGATCTCGCTGCCTACCGGGTCGTGCAGGAGGCCCTGACGAACACCCTCAAGCATGCCGGGCCGGCGCACGCCTGGGTGCAGATCTGCTGGTCGGAGGAGGAGCTGCGGATCGAGGTGGCGAACACCGGCCGCACGAGCGCGACGGGCACGGGCTACGGCCACGCCGGCATGCGCGAGCGCGTGCGGCTGTACGGCGGTCGCGTCGAGAGCGGGCCACGGGCCGAAGGTGGCTACGTCGTACGGGCGTTCGTGCCGATCGGACCCGGAGCATGAGCCCGCGCATCGGCGTCCTGATCGCCGACGACCAGCCGATGGTGCGGGCGGGTCTGCGCATGATCCTGGAGCTCGAGCCGGACATCGAGATCGTCGGCGAAGCCGCAGACGGCAACGAGGCGATCGCTGTCGCCGGCGACACAAAGCCGGACGTCATCCTGATGGACGTGCGCATGCCGAACCTGGACGGGCTGGAGGCGACTCGACGCATCGTGCATGACCGGGACCATCTCCCGCGCGTACTGATCCTGACGACGTTCGACCTCGACGCGTACGTGTTCGAGGCGCTGCAGGCCGGCGCGAGCGGCTTCGTGCTCAAGGACATCCAGCCGGAGCACCTCGTGGATGCGATCCGTGTCATCGCGAACGGCGAAGCCCTGCTCTCGCCGATGGTCACCCGGAGGTTGATCGAGGAGTTCGTACGACGTCCGGCGGACGTGGTGCGCCAACCACCACGGGAACTCGATCAGCTGACGCCGCGGGAAGCCGAGATCATGCGAATGGTCGCCCGCGGTCTGTCCAACGCCGAGATCGCGGCGCAAGCATTCGTGAGCGAGCCCACCGTCAAGACCCACGTCGCACGGATCCTCATGAAGCTGGGTCTGCGCGACCGCGTCCAGGTCGTCGTCTACGCCTACGAACGCGGCCTCACGACGCCCGGACAGTAGCCGGCCGTTGCCGGTCAGGGGGTCTCGGCGTACCAGGTTTCGCGGATGGTGCGGCGCAGCACGACCCTCTGCAGGGCCTGACTGAAGATCCCGACCAACGCCAGCACCAGCAGGAGCAGTGACCAGACCCAGCCGTTCTCGACGGTGTCGGTGAAGTCGCCCCTCGTGAAGTCGGCGGAGTTCAGCGAGCCCACCAGCAGCATCAGGCCACCGACCACACCGACGGCGCCCGCAAACGAGCTGAAGACGACGAGCACGATCGCCGGCACGTCGGCGAAGATCGACACAAGGCCAAGGATCACGCCGACGACCGTCCCCACCAGCACGGCCACCCAGTTCCAGTCGATGCCGAGGGCGACGATCAGTCCTGAGCCGATCGCGAAGCCGAACGCCGCCATCGCGAGAGTGACCGCGACGTAGTAGTAGAGGTAGGCGAGGACCGCAAACACCACAGCGAAGACCAGGCCCAACACCCAGCCGAGCACGGTCCCGAGGAACCGCTCGTCGGCGAAGTTGGCGACGAGTCCGGCGCCGAAGGCGAAACCGGCGAAGAAGCCCCAGATGGGGATCACGAGCCGCAGCACGAACTGGCCCGCGAAGAGCATTGCGCCGCCGGCGATCATCGCCAGGAGGCCAAGAAGGATGTCTGCCATGCAAGCAATGTATGGCCCACAGCCCTCCCGATCCGGCGCGACACGTTCCGCCCGCTCATCTTTCGCCGCACGCCTGGACCGAGGCCAGCTGGGTGGTTACCTTGAGTTCGAGATCCTGTTGCGCCCCCCGGAATCGTGCCGGGATGGTCACAGGCTGTCCGGGCGGGGGGTGACTTGGCATTGAGGCCATGAGCACGCCGCCGTCAGCGGACTCGGCCCGCGCCGCAAAGCGGTGGGGGAGCAGATCGATGCCCTGCGCCGCCGAGAGCACGCGGCGCCGGTGCTCTATGTGCTCACGGTCGCGGTTGTGGCGCTCCTGTACTACGGCGTCGGTCGCCTCGGCCTCGAGCTGGCCTACCTCAACGGCGCGGTGGCGGCGCTGTGGCCGCCGGCCGGTCTCGGCCTCGCCGTGCTGTTCCTCTACGGCGTCCGCCTGTGGCCCGCGATCGTGATCGGCGATCTGCTGCTCGGCGACTACTCGACGCCGCTCGGGACGGTGCTCGCCCAGACGCTCGGGAACACGGTCGCGCTCGTGGCCGCCGCGCTGCTGCTGCGCCGTCTCACGGCGGGCGCGGCGGGCTAGACCGGGTCGCCGACGTGCTGGCGTTCTTCGCCTGCGCGCTGGTCGCGGCGGTGGTCAGTGCCGCGTTCGGGCCGTTGTCTCTGCGGCTGGGCGACGTGATCTCGGCTGATGAGCTGGGGCAGGTGTTTCGCACCTGGATGCTCGGCGACGTTTGCGGCGTACTCGTCGTCGCACCGTTGATCCTCACCTGGGCGACCGCAGGTCTGAGGGGCATCCACCGGCGCGAGCTCGCAGAGGGCACGGTCGTGCTCGTCGTGCTCGTGGCACTGGCGGAGTTGGCGCCACAACGCGATGTGCCCTACGTCGTCTTCCCGGTCCTGTTGTGGGCCGCGGTCCGCTTCGGGCCGCGCGGAGCGGCCACGGCCGTCTTCGTCGTCTGCTCGATCACGGTCTGGAACACGGCGCAGAACGACGGGCCGTTCCTGCGCGACTCGATCACCGACAGCCTGCTCGCGACGCAGCTGTTCATCGCTGTCTCGGCGCTCACGTCGCTGGTGCTCGCGGCGGAGAATGCCGAGCGCACGCGGGCGGGGTTGGCGCTCGCGGCGAGCGAGGCGTCCCAGCGTGCGCTTGCGGACGAGCAAGCGGCGCTACGCAGGGTGGCCACGCTCGTCGCGAGCGGGGTGCCGCCGAGCCGCGTGTTCGGGCAGGTGACTGAGGAGGTCGCCCGGCTCCTCGCGTTGCCCGGAGCAAACGTCATGCGCTACGACGGCGCTCGGACGGCCACTGTCGTCGGGGGGTGGAGCGAGGACGGCGCGCTCACCCTCCCTATTGGCGCCACGTTCGACCTCGACGGTGACACCGTCGTCGCGAGGGTGCTTCGCAGCGGCCGACCGCAGCGAGTGGACAGCTACCAGGACACGAGCGGGGACCTTGCCGAGACCGTGCAGCGATCCGGTTACCGGGCGGCGGTGGCGGCGCCGGTCACCGTCGATGGGCGGCTGTGGGGAGCGCTGGCCGCAGGCACGCGGTCCGACGAGCCGCTGCCGGAAGGCGTCGAGCAGCGACTGTGCGACTTCGCGGAGCTGGTCGCACAGGCGCTCGCGAACGCCGACGCCCACGAGCAGCTGGCCGCCTCGCGCGCACGCATCGTCGAGGCCGGAGATGCCGAGCGCCGGCGGCTCGAGCGCAACCTCCATGACGGCGCGCAGCAGCGGTTGGTAGCCCTCGCGGTCGATCTGACCCTGGTCGGCGCGAATCTCGAGAAGGATCCGCCAGCCGCCCGCAGGACCCTGACCGTTGCGCAGGACGAGCTTCAAAAGGCGCTCGACGAGCTGCGCGAGCTGGCGCGGGGAATCCACCCGGCGGTGCTCACCGACCGCGGCCTGGGCCCAGCACTGCAAGCGCTGGTCAAACGTGCGCCGGTGCCCGTGGAGATCACTGAGCTGCCCGAGGAGCGGCTGTCCAGCCCGGTCGAGGCGGCCGCCTACTACGTCGTCGCCGAGGCGATCACGAACGTGGCCAAGTACGCGCGCGCCTCCCACGTCACCGTCAGCGTCCGCCGCTCTGGCGAGTGCGCGACGGTCACGGTCTCCGACGATGGCGTCGGCGGCGCAGACGCCGCCCACGGCACCGGGCTGCGCGGGCTGGCGGACCGCATCGAGGCCCTCGAGGGCCGGTTCTACCTGGATAGTCGACCCGAGCGCGGCACCCGCGTCAGCGCCGAGATCCCAGCGCCGAGATCACCTGCTCGTGCCTGAGGCGCGCCACGCGTCAGGTAAGGGTTGCGGTGCCGAAGGCCACGGTGAACGCCCGGCACCAGATGACCACCGCGCCGGCTTCTGCGCCAGCCGGCACGTCGTACTGCTGGTCGCCCTTGTTGCCCTTGAGCTTGCCGAGGTCGACGGCGTCCTTGACGCTGCCGCCCGGGTCGGGCACGAGGTAGACGCGCACGTCGGGACCAGGGTCGGTCTTGAACCGGGTCAGCGTCACCACCCGGTCACCGTTCGGCTGCTCGATCAGCGTCGCCAGCCCGGACGTGTCATGCGCCTGGTTCGTGAACTGGCCGCTGGCGATCTGGACCGGAACAGCTGGGTGCGATCGAGCGCACTGGCCGACGACGAGCTGCTCGTGCTCACCCGCGGCGCCGCAACCACCACGTCCTCGTTCACGACCTTGTCGACGGTGCTGGCGAACAGGAGGTAGCCGCCGAGGGCCGTCGCCGTCACCAGGTAGGCGGCGACGACCGGGAGGGCGAGCGGTCGCCATCGCCAGCCGACGAACAGCGCCACCGCTCCCGCGAGGCCGAACCACAGACCAGTCAGCACCATCGCGATGGTGGCGTCCTCGGTCAGGACAGCGCCGGTGAGCCAGACGCCCGCCGCGACGGCAACGACGACGACCGGGACAGCGGCCAGCCGTAACGGGCAGCGACACGACGGCCTCCTGACGGTTGCCCAGCCAACGACGGGCTCGCGGGGCGAGTTCCGGTCAGGCGTGGGCGGAGCCGCGCACCTCGAGCGTCCCGAGCAGGTCCGACGTGGCGGCGGCGACGGCCTGCACAGCCCGGTCGAACGCCTCGGCGTTGTGGCTCGCCGGCGCGCGGAAGCCGCTGATCTTGCGGACGTACTGCAACGCGGCGGCCTCGACGTCGTCGGGCGTGACCTGCTCGGCGTACGGCGGGCGCAGGGTCTTGATGCTTCGGCACATGCGGCCAGCGTACGACGCGACGTACCGTTGTGGGGTGGCGCTTGCGTGGCAGGAGTCGCTGTTCGAGGAGGGCGGGGAGAGGCTCTCCTTCGACGGCCTGCGCCGCCTGCAGCTCGACGAGCGCTGCTGGCTCGACCTCGTGCCGTCGTGGGTCCCCGACCACGCCGAGCTGTTCGACCTGCTCCAGACCGACGCGCCGTGGCAGCAGCGCGAGCGGTGGATGTACGACAAGAAGGTGCTCGAGCCGCGGCTGGTCGCCGCCTGGTCGGGCGACGACCTCGCCCAGCTGCCGTCCCAGCTGCAGGAGATCCGAGCCGCCGTCAGTGACCGCTACCGGGTCGACTTCGACTCCGTCCTGGTCAACCTCTACCGCGACGGCCGCGACGGGGTCGCGTGGCACGGCGACACCGTGCGCAAGCGCCTGCCCGAGGCCGTCGTCGTGACGGTCGGGCTGGGCGAGCGGCGGCGGTTCCTGCTCCGGCCCGGCACCGGCGGCCCGGTTGCCCACACGCTGCGCAGCGGCCAGGGCGACCTCGTGGTGATGGGCGGGCGCACGCAGCACGACTGGCAGCACACCGTGCCCAAGGAGCGGCACGCCGGTGCCCGGATGAGTGTGACGATGCGCCACTCCAGGCCGCTGCCGCCTGTAACGTGACCGGCATGCTGAAGACGCCCTCCGCCGCCGGGGACTCCCCCGCCATCAACATGCCCGACGCCGCCGACCACAGCGCCACCGAGGCGAGCATCGCCCAGGTCGAGGAGCACTCGACCCACAACTACCACCCGCTGCCCGTGGTCATCGCCGAGGCGAGCGGCGCCTGGGTCACCGACGTCGAGGGCAAGCGCTACCTGGACTGCCTCGCCGGCTACTCCGCCCTGAACTTCGGCCACGGCCACCCCGACCTGGTCGCCGCCGCCCGCGCCCAGCTCGACCGGGTGACGCTGACCAGCCGCGCCTTCCACCACGACCAGCTCGGCCCGTTCTGCGCCGAGCTCGCCGAGCTCGCCGGCATGGACATGGTGCTGCCGATGAACAGCGGCGCCGAGGGTGTCGAGAGCGCGCTGAAGATCGCACGCAAGTGGGGGTACGACGTCAAGGGCGTGCCCGCCGAGAGCGCGACCATCATCGTCGCGGGCGGCAACTTCCACGGCCGCACGATCACCATCATCAGCTTCTCCGACGACCCCAGCGCCCACGACGGCTTCGGGCCCTACACGCCCGGCTTCACGATCGTGCCGTACGGCGACGCGCAAGCCGTCGCCGACGCCATCGACGAGACCACCGTCGCCGTGATGATCGAGCCGATCCAGGGCGAGTCCGGCGTCATCATCCCGCCGCCGGACTACCTGCCTGCGCTGCGCGCCATCTGCGACGAGCAGCGGGTGCTGCTCGTGCTCGACGAGATCCAGTCCGGCCTGGGCCGCACCGGCAAGACCTTCGCGTTCGAGCACGAGGGCATCCGGCCCGACCTGCTCATCCTGGGCAAGGCGCTCGGCGGCGGCATCGTGCCGGTCAGCGCCGTGGTCGGCAACCGCGACGTGATGGGCGTGCTGCACCCCGGCGAGCACGGCAGCACCTTCGGCGGCAACCCGATGGCCTGCGCCGTCGCGCGGTCGGTCATCGCGCTGCTCAACACGGGCGAGTTCCAGCAGCGGGCGACCGAGCTCGGCGTGGTCCTGCGCGACCGTCTCGAGGCGCTGGTCGGCCGCGGCGTCGTGTCGGTGCGGACCCGGGGCCTGTGGGCCGGCGTCGACATCGATCCGGCGCTGGCGACCGGGCGCGAGGTCTGCGAGCGGCTGGCCCGCCGCGGGGTGCTGGCGAAGGACACCCACGGCTCGACCATCCGGCTGGCACCCCCGCTGGTGATCGAGTCGAGCGAGCTGGAGTGGGCGATCGACCAGCTCGGCGCCGTGCTCAGCGAGCTCCAGCCGACACGCTGACGGGCGGTTTCCCGACGCGACGCATCCGCCCGGGCGGCGACCCTGAATAATGGTCAGCCGCCCGAGGGGAGTTTCGTGACCGGCAGCAGCACAGAGCTGGAGCAGGAGCAGCGCTACGTCGACGTGCTCTACGCACGGCTGGACCACCTCCGCGAGCGCACCGCCGAGGAGCTTCGGGCCATCCGCCGGGTCGGCCCCTCCGGCACGCCGCAGAACCGCTCCGAGCGCGACGCCTTCGCCACGCTGCACGAGCACCGCCTGGCCCAGCTCGAGGCGGTGGAGGACCGGCTCGCGTTCGGCCGCCTCGACCTGACCGACGGCCTGCGCCGCTACATCGGCCGGGTCGGGCTCTCCGACCCGGACCAGACCCAGCTGCTCGTCGACTGGCGGGCGCCCGCGGCGCGGTCCTTCTACCAGGCGACGGCGGCGGCACCCGATGACGTCGTACGACGTCGTCATCTGTCCACGCGCGGCCGCAAGGTGACCGGCGTCGAGGACGAGGTGCTCGACCTCGACGCGATGGACGACACCGAGCGCCGCACCCTCAACGGCGAGGGCGCTCTGCTCGCGGCCATCGGCGCGCACCGCACGGGACGGATGGGCGACATCGTCGCCACCATCCAGGCCGAGCAGGACCGGGTGATCCGATCCGACCTCGCCGGCATCCTGGTCGTGCAAGGCGGGCCGGGCACCGGCAAGACGGCCGTGGCGCTGCACCGCGCGGCGTACCTGCTCTACACCTACCGCGAGCGGCTGGCGAACCGCGGCGTGCTCGTCGTCGGCCCCAACGACCTCTTCCTGCGCTACATCGGGCAGGTGCTGCCCTCCCTCGGCGAGACCGGCGTCGTCATGTCCACGCCGGCGCAGCTCTATCCCGGCCTGGACGCGCACGGTGTGGAGGCGCCGGAGGTCGCCGCGCTCAAGGGCGACCTGCGGATGGTCGACGTGGTCGCGGCCGCGGTGCGCAACCGGCAGCGGGTGCCGTCCGCGACCCTGCAGCTCGCCGTCGACGGGCAGGTCGTCGAGCTGACGCCCGCGGCGGTGGACGCCGCCCGGTCACGCGCCCGCCGCAGCCGGCGGCCGCACAACCTGGCGCGCAACCAGTTCGTCCGCGAGATGCTCGACCACCTGGCCGACGGGCTGGGCGCGGCGCTGGGCATGACGGTCGACGACGACAACCGCAAGGACCTCGTCGCGGAGCTGCGGGACTCCCGCGACGTCCGGCGCGAGCTCAACCTCGCCTGGATGCCACTGACGCCCGAGCGACTGCTGGCCGACCTCTTCGCGGATCCGGCACGCCTGTCAGCAGCGGCTCCGCAGCTCAGCGAGGCCGAGCGCGCGCTGCTTCACCGTGAGCGGGGTACGCCGTGGACCGTCGCCGACGTGCCGTTGCTCGACGAGGCGGCCGAGCTGCTCGGCGAGGACGACACGGGTGCGCTGCTCGCCGCCCAGGCCCAGGCCGAGCAGCGCCGGTCCGAGCTGGAGTACGCGCGCGGAGTCCTGCAGATCGGCGGCGGCAACCCGCAGCTCAGCGGGTTGCCGCGGGTCACCGCCGAGGACTTGGCCCGACGGTTCAGCGACGAGGGCCCGACCATGACGGTGGCCGAGCGCGCCGAGCACGATCGCGCCTGGGCCTACGGCCACGTGGTCGTCGACGAGGCGCAGGAGCTGTCGGCGATGACGTGGCGCCTGCTCATGCGGCGCTGCCCGCTGCGGTCGATGACGCTGGTCGGCGACATCGCGCAGACCGGCGCGCTGGCCGGCGCGCACTCGTGGGGGGAGGTGCTCGAGCCCTACGTCAAGGATCGCTGGCGCCTCGAGGAGCTGACCGTCAACTACCGGACCCCGGCCCAGATCATGGCGGTCGCGTCTGCCGTGCTGGAACAAGCCGGCATCCAGGCGACCGCCCCCGATTCCGTGCGCGAGGGCGACTGGCCCCCCAGCGCGCTGCGGGTCGAGCCGAGAGACGGCGCGACGTTGGCACGTGCCATCAGCCACGAGCTGCGGGCGGTCAGCGGTGGCCGGCTGGCGGTGATCGTGCCGGCGGCCCAGCGTGAGCCGGTGCTGGATGCGCTGGTCGCCGGTCTGCCGCCCGGCACGGTTGGCGACGGACGGGAGGCCATGGACAGCCCCATCGTCGTGCTCACCGTGGCCGGCGCGAAGGGGCTGGAGTTCGACGCGGTGGTCCTCGTGGAGCCCGCGGCGATCGAACGTGAGTCGCCGCGCGGTGCGAACGACCTCTACGTCGCCATCACCCGGCCGACCCAGCGACTGCTCGTGCTGCACAGCGAGGATCTCCCGCCCGGCCTGAATCTGCTTGACGCCGCCGAGGCGCCATCGAGCCCCTAGTAGGTCGACGTGCCGGGGCGGGCATGTTTGCCTTGGGGCGGGCTCGGTTCCGGCTGCCCCGTCCGCAGGTCGAGAACCAAGATGCCGTCGCCATCAGAGGGCAGCAGATGGTTCTGGTCTCCCCCGGCTGCGTCCGGGCGCGACCTGCCGCCGTTCCGCGCAGCAGCGGTGTCTGCTGCCATCGGGCCACCAGGGAGTGGCGTGTTGTCGAAGGGACCGTCCTCGTAGAGGACGTCGAGCATCGCCCCCAGTGCTGTTATCCACCTCTGACGGGCCGGACGCGGCCAATCTGACCCGTCCGGTGGCACCATCGCGAGCAGCTCCCCCAAGAGCCGTTGCATGGCAGCAGTCTTTCTGATCGCGGGTGCAAATGCAGCGCCGACCCCCGATTTTCGGAGGTAGCGTGGCGGAAAATCACGGATAGTGAATCAGCTGTGCCTTCCCGTTACCGATCGCCGGCCTCGACTCCCTGGCCAGCTGACGGGCTACGCGGCTCGCCGCTTGTGCCGGACCTGACAACCGTTGTTCAGGCCTGACCTCGAAGATCTCGGTCGCCGCCATAAGAGCTCGTCAGCTTCCGCGTATCCGTAGTTGCGCTGATCGAAGGAGCCTTGTCCCGGATCTGCTTGCCGCACGTTCGGCAAGATCTGGCCCAGCCGCATGCCCGACTTGCTGCAGTCACGGCCGTTCGCAACAGCGTCGATGCAAGTTCGTGTGTCAGTCGCGGAGCTTCTTCTCGTCCCTGACCGGCAGTCCAGGCGTCACGCAGGCTTGGCCGCAGACTTTCGCTGGCTTGCCGATCGGAGGTGAACGTCGTGCAGGCATTGACGAAGGCCTTCGGACGTCTCGATTCTCGCCGAAGCCGTAGACCTTCGACGCCGCCTGCTTCAGGCGCATCGCAAGTGGCGTGAAGTCGGCAGTCACTGGACACGAGCGCGAACGCATCGACAGGACCCGTCGTGAAGCAGGTCCATCGCACCGATCACCATCGCGATGTCCGTGGCATTCTTGCCCTGCCGTAGGCGACCTGCTGCACCTGGTCGATGCGATGCTGCCTGAAGCACTGCCTTCCATGGCTTGAGGTTGACTCTTCCAGTTCCCGTACGCGCGCCGGACCTCGACGGAGCCATGACGGGCTCAGTTCGGCTCAAGGATCTCCTCGATCTTGGTGGCCGAAGCGTTGTCGGCATCGATGAGCAGGGCGATCCGCTGCTTGCCATCAGTCATACGCTGAAGGTCGGCATCCGTGTGACCCCGCTGAAACGCGCGATATCTTCGCGAGGTGCCTGACGACGCTCAGGGTGGCGACCCCAAGGCCTGGTTGGCGGGCGTATTCGACCGCGCCGCGCCGACGTATGACCAGGTCGGGGACGCCTACCACGACTACTTCGGCGAGCGACTGGTCGACCTGGCCGGCATCGGCGAGGGCGACGCGGTGCTCGACGTGGCGTGCGGCCGCGGCGCCGCACTCCTGCCGGCAGCCAAGCGCGTGGGTGCCGGTGGCCGCGTGCTGGGCGTCGATCTCTCACCGGGGATGGTCACGCTCGCTGCCCAGGCGCTCGATGACGACAGCGCTGCCTGGCGACGCCAGGGTGATGGACGCCGAGCACCTCGAGCTCCCGGACGCGTCGTACGACGTCGCGCTCTGTGCGTTCGGGTTGTTCTTCTTCCCCGAACCCGAAGCGGCGATGGCCGAGGTCTTCCGGGTGGTCCGTCCCGGCGGCACGGTGGCGGTGTCGACCTGGGGCCCCGAGGACGAGCGGTGGTCGTGGGAGGACGACGTCCTCTCGACGCTCACCGCCGAGCGGCGCGCCGTGGTGCGTCCGTTCGACTCGGTCGGCGAGATCGAGGCGCTGCTGGTCGGCGCCGGGTTCACGGGTGTCGCAAACGAGCTCGACCACCGCGACATGTGGTTCGCGGACGAGGAGGCCTGGTGGGCGTGGAAGTGGTCCACCAGCCTGCGCGGTGTCCTGGAGCAGCAGGACGAGGCGACACTGGCGCAGCTGCGGCGAGACGCCGAGAACAGGATGCGACCGTTCAAGCAGGACGCCGGACTGCCGTGCCGCCTGACGGCGCACCTGGTGAGCGCGCACCGCTGAGGGCCCTTCAGGTCACCGACGTCCCTCTGATCCATCCCCCGTCACGGCCACATGCCAGGAGGTGATCCGGCTCAGTAGGGCAGACGGCGCGTACGCCCCAGCCGTCGAGAACGTCGTAGATCTCGTCGATGGACCGGGCTTCCGCGCGCTCCATTCCGAGCTGCCGGGATGGTCCGAACGCACCGTGGGAGAAGTCGGGCCGGTGGGCGTTGTGCAGCGCATTGTCGACGGCAAGGAAGGAGTCGAGGACGTCGGTGATGTCGCGGTGCGCCGGGTCGGCGTACCTGCGGAACTCGGCCGGGTCCCACTGGAGCGGCCCGAAGGGCACGTAACGCACGCCTTCCGACCCGGTGAGCAGCTCGCCGTACCAGGTGCGCTGGTAGGCCAGCGCGAGGAAGAAGTCGCCCGGCGTACGACCGCCGTGCATGGCGGAGGCGCGAGCCGCTGCGTCCCGATAGGCGGCCGGCACGTCGCGGATACGCGCCTCGCGCTGAGCAATGCCGGAGAGCCGGACCTCGACGTCGGCCTGCTCGGCGGCGCGGACATCTGCCGACGCCGACGCGACCGGCGGCCGGGTGGTCGACGGGCCATCCGACGAGCGGGACGTCACGACCCAGGCGGCGCCGGCCACCAGGACGACGAGCCACGCCACTCGCCACACCAGAGGAGGGATCCGCGGCCCGCGCGCAGGCGACCGACCGTCCTCGAGCAGGTCTGGCTGATCCATCGCACTCCCGTTCCGATGCCCAGGCTACGGCGTGAAGAGGACCTTGACGGCGCCGTCCTGCTTCTTCTGGAACATCTCGTAGGCGCTGCGGCGCCTCGGCCAGCGGCAGGCGGTGGGTGGCGAAGTCGTCGACGCCGAGCGGGTCGCCGTCGTCGGTGAGCAGCGGCATGATGTCGTCGACCCAGCGCTTCACGTTGCCTGGCCCATGCGGAGCTGCACCTGCTTGTCGAACAGCGTCAGCATCGGCAGCGGGTCGGCCTGCGCCGCCGTAGACGCCGACTGATCGAGATCGTGCCGCCGCGGCGCACGATGTCGATCGCCAGCGTAGCAGCGCCGCGAGCCGGTCGACGCCGGCCTTCTCCATCATCGCTGCGGCGACCGCGTCGGGCAGCAGGCCGGCCATCGTCCTGCGCGAGCTTGCCGACCGGCGAGCCGTGCGCCTCCATGCCGACCGCGTCGATCACCGCGTCGGTACCGCGGCCGTCGGTCAGCTCGCCGGATCGCGTCGCCGACGATGTCGTCGTGCTCGCGCAGGTCGAGGACCTCGACGCCGTTGCGTCGCGCGCCCGCTCCAGCCGCTCCGGCACGAGGTCGACGCCGATCACCGCGCTGCGCCGCGGTGCACGCGCGATGCGCGCGGCCATGTCGCCGATCGGGCCGAGGCCGAGCACCGCGACGCTGCCGCCCTCGCGGGATCGTCGGCGTACTCGACCGCCTGCCACGCGGTCGGCAGCACGTCGGAGAGGTAGACGAACCGGTCGTCCGGCGGGCCCTTCCGGGCACCTTGATCGGGCCGTACTGCGCCTGCGGCACGCGCAGGTACTCGGCCTGCCCGCCCGGCACCTCGCCGTAGAGCTTGGTGTAGCCGAACAGCGCCGCGCCCGTGCCCTGCTCGCGGACCTGGGTGGTCTCGCACTGCGACTGCAGGCCGCTGCTCGCACATCCAGCAGTGGCCGCAGGAGATGTTGAACGGGATCACGACCCGGTCGCCGGGCTTGAGGTCCGTGACCTCGCTGCCCGACCTCCTCGACGATGCCCATCGGCTCGTGGCCCGAGGATGTCGCCCTCGTCGATGAACGGCGCCGAGCACCTCGTAGAGGTGCAGGTCGGAGCCGCAGATGCCCGGTGCGAGGTGACCCGGATGATCGCGTCGGTCGGCTCCTGGATCGTCGGGTCGGGGACGTCGTCGACGCGGACGTCGCGCTTGCCGTGCCAGGTCAGTGCCTTCATGCGGTGCCTCGTTCCAGGAGCGTGGTCGTCCACGGCGGCTACCCGGCGGAGCCACGGGAAAACCGCAGGCGTCAGTGCGGCGGGCGGCGCTTCATCCGCGACCTGGCCGCCTGGACGGCCTGCACGGGGTGCGCCCGGAAGCTGGCCGGGGGCTGCTCCGCCCAGCTCTGCCGGAGCTCGGCCCGCGCGTCGCTGTCGATGTCGCGCAGCATGCGGTCGATGTGCGCGGCCAGGGCGCCGTGCATCTCCCAGCCGCCGGAGTCCAGCCGCTCCTCGTGCTTGAGCAGCTCGGCCAGCCGGTGCCGGTCGGCCCACGCCCGGCTCAACGCCTCACGCAGCCCCTCGTCCTCGGGCCCGGAGCCGACGACCTCCGAGCCGACGAGCGCGCCGTAGCACTCGATCGCGTCGGCCAGGTTGGCGAACAGGTCGGAGAGGGCGGCCCGCACGTCCTCGGCGTACACCGTCTCGCTCTCCTCGCTCCCAGCCCGGTCGGCGAGTGCTCCGCGCGATGCCGCGCAGCGACACCGAGGCTCGTTCGAGCGCGTCCAGCCCGGAGCGGAGGCTGCGGCCGGCGGAGGGGCGGGTGCGGGCACGCGGGTTGAGGCGCAGGCTCTCCTCCGCCTGGGACAGTGCCCGGTCGGCGCGCAGGATGTCGCGGCCGAGGTCGCGGGCGGCGTCCAGCCAGCCGAGCGCCTGGTCGCGGGTGTACTCCCCCCGGATCTCGCGGGAGACCCGCCGCAGCACCTCGGCGGCCCGGCGGGCGAGGTCCTGCACCGCGTCACTGGCCGGCCGCACGTAGAGCGGCGGCGCGATGAGCCGCATTGACCGCGACGCCCACGACGGCGCCGATCACCGTCTCCAGCACCCGTCCGGTTGCGGCCGTCTCAGACCCCGCCACGGCCAGCACCAGCATCGCGCTGATCGGCACCTCGAGGCTCTCCGCGCCCAGCCGCAGGAGTCGGGCAAGGACCAGGGAGGCGCCGACCACGAGCCCGAGGCTCCACCAGGTCAGAGGGACCAGCGCGGAGACGGCGACGGCGACGAGTACGCCGAGCACGACGCTGATCACCCGGCGCAGCCCCGACCGCAGCGTGTCGTAGAGGGTGAGCTGGACCACGAGCAGTGCGGTCAGTGGCGCGACGATGGGGATGGCGTTGTCCGAGAGCGGCAACGCGATGACGTACGCGGCGACGGCAGCCGTCGTCGACTTGATGGTCCTGACGCCGCGCAGGCGCACCCGGCCCTGCCGGTCGCGGAGGAACTCGGGGGCGCGCACCGTCACGAGTCGCTGGACGTTGCCCACAGGTTGATGCCCGCGTCGACCGCGTGCTTGTCGATCGCCGCCAGCTCATCGTCACTCAGGTCGAGCCGGTCGACGGCGGCGACGTTCGTCTCGAGCTGCTCGACGCTGCTCGCACCGACGAGCACCGACGTGACGCGGGAGTCGCGCAACGCCCACGCCAGCGCCAGCTGCGCGAGCGACTGCCCGCGGGCCTTCGCGATCTCGTTCAGCGCACGGACCCGGGCGAGGTTCTCGTCGCTGAGCATGTCCTGGCCCATCGACTTGCCCTGGGCCGCGCGGGAGTCCGCCGGCACGCCATTGAGGTAGCGATCGGTCAGCAGCCCCTGCGCGAGCGGGGAGAACACGATGCAGCCCGCGCCCTCCTTCTCGAGGGTGTCGAGCAGGCCGCCCTCGATCCACCGGTTGAACATGGAGTAGGACGGCTGCGAGATCAGCAGCGGCGTCCCGAGGTCGCGAAGGATGCTCGCCGCCTCGGCCGTGCGTTCCGGCGAGTACGACGAGATGCCGGCGTACAGCGCCTTGCCCTGGCGCACCGCCGCATCCAGCGCACCCATCGTCTCCTCCAGCGGCGTCTCCGGGTCGAAGCGGTGGCTGTAGAAGATGTCGACGTAGTCCAGGCCCATCCGCGCCAGCGACTGGTCGAGGCTTGCCAGCAGGTACTTGCGCGAGCCCCACTCGCCGTACGGGCCGGGCCACATGTCGTAGCCCGCCTTGGTCGAGACCACCAGCTCGTCGCGGTAGGGCCGCAGGTCGCTGCGCATCGCCGCGCCGAAGTTCGTCTCGGCCGAGCCGTAGGGCGGGCCGTAGTTGTTGGCCAGGTCGATGTGGGTCACGCCGAGGTCGAACGCGCGCCGCAGGATCGCGCGCTGGGTCTCGAACGGCTTGTCCTCGCCGAAGTTGTGCCAGAGGCCGAGCGAGACGGCCGGCAGCTTCAGCCCGCTGCGTCCGCACCGGCGGTAGGGAAGGCGCTCGTAACGGTTCTCGGCGGCGGTGTAGGTCATGGTCGGATTCTGGCACCGTACGCTCGCGGGGTGCTCGGCCGCCTGCAGACCTCCCCCGCGCGCGAGCACCCCGAGCTGCTCGCGCCGCCGGTCGCGACCGCGCTGGCCGGGGCATGGGGCGCCGACGTGCTGGTCGCCGAGATCGACCCGGCGCTCGCGGACACGGCGGCGTTCTGCGAGCGGTACGACGTGGCGCTGGACGTGTCGGCGAACTGCGTCGTCGTGGCCGGCCGGCGGGGTGGCGAGACCCGGCTCGCGGCCTGCGTCGTCCTCGCCACCACCCGCGCCGACGTCAACGGCGTCGTGCGGCGACGGCTGGACGCGCGCAAGGCGTCCTTCGCGCCGATGGACATGGCGGTCGAGCAGACCGGCATGGAGCACGGCGGCATCACGCCGTTCGGGCTCCCCGAGGGCTGGCCGCTGCTGGTCGATGCGGCCGTGGCCGCCACCCCGTGGGTGATCGTCGGCTCCGGCGTACGCCGGTCGAAGCTCGCCGTGCCCGGCGCCGTGCTGGGCACGCTGCCGGGCGCCGAGGTCGTCGAGGGGCTCGCGACGCCAGCGCCCCCGTCGCGGTCGTAACAGGAGCGGAAGCGAGGCCGACGGCCAGCAGCCCGCCCTCGCCGAAGCGGGACGGGCTGCTGGGTGATGCCGTGGATCAGGCGGTGGTCTCGCGCCAGAGGAACCAGGAGCCGCCGCCCTTGTTGCCGTTGTTGGCGACGTAGTACGGGAGACCGTCGGTGTGGTTCTCGTACTTGTGGAGCTTCGACTGCGGGTCACCCTTGGTGGGGTGCCATCCCGCGTCGCTGACCGTTGGGAGCCGAGGTCACGGGACCACCGGTCCAGGTGTGCCAGACGCCGGTCTTGACCACATTTGGCGCCGCCGCGAACGTCACGTCATCGATTGCGGGGCCCCACGCTGCTCGCTGGCCACCGAAGTAGTCTTGATCCGTCGCGGCGGTCGTGCTCGTGAAGGTCAGCATTGTAGAAGTACCTGCCGCGGCAAACGAGAACGTCCTCGTCTCGCAGCCCATGTCCGCCTCAGTGTTCTGCGCCGTGCCGTGTCGTAGGTGAATGCCGTCGTCGTACCGGCAGCAGAGACGTTCATCGTCTTCGGCCCCCGGGCGACCCCCGGGTTGCCAGACATCCAGAAGGTCACGTCATACGCCTGGCCTGGCACCGTCTCGATGTCCTGGCTGATTGAGCCTGGCGCCGTAAGCGTTCAGGTCAATGCTGTGAGACCCCTGCCGTGGGCTGGCCAAAGGCTCGTTGTGCACGACGTCGACGCCGTGCACCGCCGACGGACCAACCGGTGAGGGAGGTGTCCCCTTGCTCCAGCCAGGTAGTACCCGTCGGTGAGGGTGAGGGCAGCGGGCTCCTCAAACGAGAGGTTGGTCGGAGTAGATACTGCGTAGGCCGATCCGGCCACGGCGAGGGGGGCGGCGATCGCGGCGGTAGCCACGAGGCCGAGGACGATCTTGCGCAAGGTGTGCGTCTCTTTCGTCGTTCTGGCTTTGGGGGATTCCGTCCCGCTGCGGTGTCTCCACTATCTACGCGCGAGGTCGCGGCGACAGGTAACAGCCGTCACCGAGCCGCACGCGATGTGTCATCGAGTTCGCGGGACGAAAGTCCCTGGCTCGTGGCGGAACGGCCAGTGTGTGAGTTCGGGCGCCTCACGCAAAATGCCCTGGCGGCATACGTGCCGTTATCGCTCGGTGCCCATTGAGGGAAGCGGGCTACCAGACCAGCCCGCACTGCGCGAGAGCCGCCTCGGTAGGGCTGCAGCCGCTCGATCGACTGCAGCGGCGGCCGTTCGGGAGCCGGCACCTGCAGTGTCCGGGCCGCGTCGAGGAGGACGCCGTCATAGGCCAGCGCCACGGCCTTGCAGCCGGAACGCCTTGGCGGGGGCGTCGGACTCGTCGACCTGCTCGAAGTGGGCGGCCAGCCGGGTCAGGTCAGCGGCCAGCTTCTGCACAGGGATCCCCGTCGGCCGCAGTGCGGGCTGTCCCCGCAGCCGGCGCAAACCCGTGTCCACCCGGTCCCGAACGCTCATGGCGCACCTCCACGATCCCCGCCAGCATCGCCCCAGACCCGACGCCGACGGAACCCTTACAGGGATAACGACTCGGTTGCGTCCCGTCATCCCGAAAAGCGGATGAGTCCTTCCTGCACGACCGATGCGACCAGCCGGCCGTCGAGGGTGAACAGCCGGCCGGTGGCGAGGCCGCGGCCACCCGACGCCGACGGCGAGACCTGGTCGTAGAGCAGCCACTCGTCGGCGCGGAACGGGCGGTGGAACCACATGGCGTGGTCCAGGGACGCCGGCTGCAGCCGCGGGTCGCCGATGAACAGGCCGTGCGGCACCAGGCTCACCGACAGCAGGGTGAGGTCGCTGGCGTAGGCGAGCACCGCCTCGTGCAGCCACGGCCGGTCGGGCACCTTCGCCGACGCGCGCAGCCACACCCGCGACCGGGCCGGGTGCTCCGGGCCGTGCAGGACCCCGCCCTCCCGGGAGTCACCGCCGTAGCGGACCTCCAGCGCCGCCCACTCGCGGTCCCACTGCTCGCGCGGCCGCTTCGTGATCTGGGCCAGCAGCTCGCCGAGCTCGGGGCACTCCTCCGGCGGCGGCGCCGACGGCATCGGGTCCTGGTGGTCCAGGCCCTCCTCGGGCACCTGGAAGGACGCGGACATGTAGAAGATCGGCTTGCCGTGCTGGCGGGCCACCACCCGGCGGGTGCTGAAGCTGCGGCCGTCGCGGGTGCGCTCCACGTCGTACACGATCGGGACCGCGGTGTCGCCGGGGCGCAGGAAGTAGGAGTGCAGCGAGTGGATCTCGCGGTCGCGCTCGACGGTGCGCGCGCCGGCCGCGAGCGCCTGGCCGAGGACCTGGCCGCCGAAGACCCGCTGCAGCGAGGTGTCGGGCTGGCGGCCGCGGAAGAGGTTGTCCTCGATCTCCTCGAGGTCGAGCAGGGCGACGAGCTCGTCGATCGACTGGGGCATCCGCCCATGCTGGCAGCAACGCTCGGCGAGGCCGCGCGCGGACGCCGGTTAGCGTGGCCGGGTGCTCCGTGACCTGCGATTCGCGCTCGCCCCGCGCTGGCTGGCGTGGCACGCGTTGCTGGTCGTCGTGCTGGTCGCGTTCATCTGGCTGGGCAGCTGGCAGCTGGACAGCTACGCCGAGGCCGACCGGCGCCAGCACGCCGCCGCCGAGCAGGAGACTGCCCCGATCAGCGAGGTGCTGGCTCCCGGCGACCGCCTGCCGGCGAGCGCGGTCGGGCGCACGGTCACTGCCGTCGGCCGGTACGACGAGGCGAACCGGCTCCTGGTGCCCGGTCGGCGGCACGGCGACAAGGACGGCTACTGGGTCGTCACCCCGCTGAGGACTGCCGACGGCGTGCTGCCGGTGAACCGCGGCTGGGTGGCGTCGGCAGATGATCCCGCTGTCGAGGCGCCCGCCGCCGAGGTGACGGTGACGGGCGTGGTGCAGCCGTCCGAGACCCAGAGCGACAGCCAGGTGGACCCGCTCGCGGACCTGCCCGATGGCCAGATCGCCTACCTGGCGACGGTGCAGCTGCTCGACGTCCTGCCCTACTCCCCGGACGAGCTCTACGACGGCTACGTGGCTCTGCGGTCGGAGCAGCCGGCCCCCGCCGTCGCGCCCGAGCCGGTCGAGGCGCGCGGCGCGGACGAGGGCGGCGTCGGGAAGTGGCGCAACCTCGGCTACGGCCTGCAGTGGTGGTTCTTCGCCGGCGCCGCGGTCTTCTTCTGGTGGTCGGTGCATCCGGCGGTCACTGCGCGAGCGCCGCGCCGCTGACGAGCCGGAGCAGGTGCCGGCGGCCTAGGCGTCGACCGGTGCGTCCTGACGCTCGCGGCGGGCGATGGCGACCACCTTGCGCTCGGCGACGAAGGACGCGAACGGGACCGTGCCGGCGAGCATCACCAGCAGGGTGCGCAGCGGCCGCCAGTGCGCCTGGTAGGCGAGCGTGAGCACCGTGATGACGTAGACGATGTAGAGCCAGCCGTGGGCCACGCCGACGATCCGGACCAGCGAGTCGTCGTCGCCGATGTACTTCATCGGCATCGCCACGAAGACGAGGATGAGCAGCATCACGCCGGTCACCCAGGCCATCACGCGGAACCGGGTCAGTGCTCCGTTGGTCACCCGACCGACACTAACGCGCCGATCCGGCGGTCACTTCGGCGCGTAGAGCCAGGGCTCCTCGAGGTCGATGTAGGCGATGCTCTGGATGAGGTCGTTCTCCTCGTCCAGCACCGCCTTGACCTCCTCCGGCGGCTCCTGGCCCTCGGCGGCACGGGCCTCGGCCTCGGAGGTGAAGTAGGCGGCCTGGGTGAACAGCTTGTCCTCGTGCAGGGCGATCACTCCGCCGATCAGGTCGGGCCGGAGGTCGGCGTACTGCTTGTACTGCTGGTTGAGCTCCTTCATCCGGTCGACGTCGCGGGCCTGTCCGGTGATGACCTGGACGAAGCCGGCGTCGTCAGAGCCGCCGCGGAGGAACTCGTCGACCTCGATGCTGTCGCGGAAGGTCACCTCGCCGTCGAAGAGCTTGGAGGTCTGCGTCCCACCACTCGTCCTGCTCCGGGCGGTCGCTGTTGCGGCGGGCGTCTTCCTCGGACTCGAAGCGGGCCAGCGCCACGAAGGCGCCTCCAGCGGTGACCCCGGCCGTGGTACCGAGCCATCCGCTGGCCGACGGAGCGATGTCACTGGCCCACCGGTCGAGCATGCCGTGGACCTCGTCGCGATCGGTGACCTGTCCTTGGATGACCTGGATGAACACGGCCTGCTCCTCCCGCTCGGCGGTGGCCCCGCCGAGGCACGGGATCCAGGGTCGACGCTAAACGCCGGTCGCGGACCCGTCCAGGCCCATGCGCTCCCGCAGGGCCTTGCGCAAGGACTGGTCGCCGATGTGCACGGCGGTGGCCTTGTCGCCGACCTTCGTGGCAGCGACGTTGACCTTCGCGCCCTTCTTGATCGTGGTGATCCCGTCGCGGGCGGCGTTGACGAGGGTGTCCTCGGTCACGGCGTACGTCGTGGAGAACTTGTCCTCGCTGACCACGGTGATCTAGGTCTTGCTGACCGCCGTGACCTCGCCGCGCTGGACAACCATCGTGCGGAAGCCGCCGTTGCCGTCGGGCACCACGAACTCGCCGTGGAGAGCCCCGCGAGCCGCCGAGCATGCCCAGGCCGTGGTGGCCGCCGGGGCGGAGGCCCTTGGGGAGCTTCGGGCGGGCACCGTCGCCCTTGGCGTCCGGGCTCGGCGAGGCCGATGGCGTCGGCGACACCGTGGCGGTCGGGGTGTTGTCGGCGAGGGCCACGCCGGTGGCGCCGGCGGCCAGGCCGGCGACGACCGCAGCTGCGGCGATGATGCGGGTGCGAACCGGCGTCATGACGGGTCCCCTTCGGTCTGGGCGGGCCGCGGATTCCGCGGCCCGTGCTCCGATGGTGACATCCGCAGGCGTGCTTAGCCTGAGAGAGGCCTGTGAAGTGGCTGAGAAAACCAGGCCCGTGTCGCTGACGGTTTCAGCGCCGATCTGAGGGCAAAATGGTGCGAGGCCCCTCCATGTATGAGATGGAGGGGCCTCGCTAGCTCACTGGCCGGCCTCGCCGATCGCTCGGCTGCCTTGCCTGTGAACCGACCAACGGTCCCGAGAGCCTCGCCGTTAGCTCCGTTCTTCCTTCGTCCTCCGCGTCCTGGGCTTGCGCCCGCTTCGCGGAATTCTCCGGTTTCCCAGTGCTTCCGTCGTCCCGAAGTTTCCTCCGAGTCGGCCCCCGTTTCCGGTGGCGTAGGCAATTTCTAGTGGGTCGCCGAGGGGCGCACAAGGGCTTTCCGGCATTCATTTTGAGCAGTTTTCGCCATCCCCAGGATGTCCACAGGATGCGGGCACTTCTCCCCCGACCGACCGGGGTTCTCCACCGACTTATCCACGGATCCGTCCACAGCCACGGTCCGCCGGCGTCCACATCGTGGACGCCGGCGGACGGCTTCTCAGGGGCGCAGTCGCAGCACCACGCCGGCGTGGTCGGACGGCCAGAGACCGGTCGCGCTGCGGTTGGCCGGATCGACCCCGACGGTGCGGCCCTGGTCGGCGGGCAGGGCCTGCCCGTCCGCCCCGCGGGCGAGCACGAGGTCGATGCGGTGGTCGATCGTGGACGTGTCCGGGTCGTTGACGAACTCCGACAGGCCGGACGTGCAGCCCGGCTCAGGCCGGTCATCCTCACAGGCCTGCTCGGGCGCGAACTGCAGCCACTCGTCGGTGAGTGCGCCGGGTGCGGTCATGAGCTTGTACGGAGCCGAGTGCGGCGTCGGGTCCCCCGGCTTGGTCGTGTCGTTCACCGGGTCGGAGTTGCAGTCGCACAGCACCACGACGGTCTTGCCCGGTGCGTTCGCCGGGCCGGCAAGCAGCTCCTGCGCCTGCGCCAGCGCGTAGAACGAGGTCTGCGACTCCAGGTGGGTGTTGATGACCCGGAGGGTCTTCGCGCCGACCCGGACGTCGGCCCAGTTGTAGCCGCGGATGAACTGGAACGTCTTGCCGGCAACGTTGAACGGCAGCTTCGCGGCGTACTGCTGGCCGCCACTGGCGAGAACCTTGACCCGGTCGTCGGCCCGCTTGAGGAGCACGTCGCGCATCGTGAGTCGCACGTCGGACGTGTCGGTCGCCGTGCCGGTGAACGGGTTGCCGAGGAACGACGGCCCCTCGACGTCGGACTCCTCCTGGACGTTCACGGCGACGTAGGGCTGCCCGATCGCGGCCAGGTCGGCCAGCAGGATGGCGAGGAAGTCGTAGTCGACGTGCTGAGCGTTGGCGACGCCGACCTGCGGTGAAGAGCGGCGGCACGAACTCGAGGGGACCGCTGCGCCAGAGGGCGACCTCCTGAAGTCCGATCAGGTCGGGCTCGGTGGCGGCGATCTCGCGAGCGAGCAGCTTGCTGCGGGCCGGGAAGTCGGTCTGGTCGACGACGTCGCGCAGCGCGTGGTTCGCGTTGCCGAAGGCCACGAGGGCGGCGGCGCCGGTGAGGCCGGCGGTGGCCCTCAGCGGCCGGGTGATGTCGCCACCGAGGTAGATGTTGCGGGTCATCACCGTGATCGGGGTGCCCTGCCCGGGCTTGGGGGCGGCGGCGGCGGGGCCTGCGGCCAAGCCCAGGGCCAGCACCGCGGTGAGCACGGCGGCTACCCGTCGTACCCTGAACGTCGTGCACTCATCTTCATCTCCTCGTCGACGACCGTGAACCTGCCGCGACGCTAGCCGTGATCACCGCATCCCGCTGTGAGTCCGAACAACCGTGCGGGTACCGCCGCGGCGCACTTCGGACACAACGGGCAGGGAGGCAGCCGGGCATGGCAGGCTGGGCGTCATGGCGCCTGAGGTCGCGGCGAGCGTCACCGCCGTCAGCAGCGACGGGCGGCACGCGTTCAGCAAGCCGGTGCGCGAGAGCATCCGACTGGTCACCGGGCTCGGGGTCGAAGGCGACGCACACGCCGGTACGACGGTGCAGCACCGTTCGAGGGTGCGGCGCGACCCGCCCAGCCCAACCTGCGCCAGGTGCACCTCATCGCCGCCGAGCTGCACGACGAGCTCGCCGGGCGCGGGTTTGCGGTGTCGCCGGGACAGATGGGCGAGAACGTGACCACCGCCGGCATCGACCTCCTCGACCTCCCGGTCGGGACGTTGCTGCGCCTGGGGGAGACTGCGGTCATCGAGGTCACGGGTCTGCGCAACCCCTGCGTCCAGCTCGACGGCTTCCAGGAAGGGCTGATGAAGGCGGTGCTGGGCAAGAACGAGGGCAGGGTCGTCTATCGCGCGGGGATCATGGCCGTGGTGCGCACCGACGGCGTGGTTCGCGCGGGTGACCCGATCGACGTGGTCCTCCCGCCGACGCCGCACCGCCCGCTGGAACGGGTGTAGCAACGTGAGCGACGCACAGGCCACCGAGGTGATCGCAGCAGATGCCCATGCCGTCTACGCGCTGATCAGCGACATCACGCGCATGGGCGAGTGGAGCCCGGAGACGACGTCCGCCTGCTGGGTCTCGGGTGACGGACCCGAGGTCGGTGCTCGGTTCCGAGGGGTCAACCGGCGCGGCCCGGTCCGCTGGGTCACGACGTGCACCGTGACCGCAGCCGATCCCGGGCGACGGTTCGCCTTCACCGTGCGGTTCGGGCCGTGGCCGATCTCGGAGTGGGCCTACGACATCGTCGCCTCCGACGGCGCGTGCACCGTGACGGAGAGCTGGGTGGACAAGCGGGGATGGAGCATGCGCGCGGGTTCCCCGCTGGTCATGGGCATCGTTGACAGAGCGGCCCACAACCGCGCCGGGATGGAGGCCACCCTGGCTGCCCTCAAGGTCGCGGCCGAGAACCGCCGTTGACTCAGCTGATCGGGCGACTCCCAGTCGTCCGTGCGCCGTGATCCCGCCATCCGTGATGGTCCACTCGATCTTCTGATAGGTGAAGCTGACCTCCTCGTACTCCCCGAGGCGCCCGGCTCCGCCCCGCGCATCGCCCTTCTTGAACTCGACAGATGCGGTCGAGGCGTTCGTCAGCTTCACGGTGTAGTAGTTGTCCAGGGTTCCGTGGTCCGACGGCCGCACGAACTTGATGGTGCAGCTGGTCAGGGTCTCGTTGTTGACGAGTGCGTGGTAGAACAACGGCGGTCGTCTTGTCCACCGGCTTGGTGATCGTGAAGGGCTTGTGCTGCCGCTTGCCGGTCGGAAGGCCACTTGCCGCGTCACGCGGCGAGACGATCGCGTGTGCAGACACGTCGACCTCGACGCTCTTCTCGTAGCCCTTGGTCGTGACCGGACCCTCGAAGGCGCCCTGCTGCTGCCCGACGCATTTCAGGAAGGCCCCAGTCCCCATGGCCGTCACATCGCCCACGCCGGGGTCCCCCTTCGGGCCTGGCGATCCCGGTGCGCCCGGGGTGCCAGGTGCTCCCGGGGCTCTCCTGGGACACCCTGCTGGTTCCAGGAGATGGCCGTCTCCTTGCTCGTGCACTGCGAGCTGCTGGTGTCGATGACGCGCAAGGTGCCCGACCCGTTGCTGTAGCAGCCGCTGATCACGTTGTCCGCGTTGGGGATGGATGCCACTGCCACCCCCGCCACCGCCAGGACGACTGCTGCCCCGGCAGCGATCGCGATGCTTCCCTTGCCGAATCTGCGCACGTGCATGGGATCTCCCCTCCCAGATGGTCAACCTGTTGCGGATCGTGGCACGGGGATCTTGGTCCCGTTCGGGATACGACGGCTTTGCTGCAGGTAGGTTTCTGGAGATGGAAGAGAACCGCGCGCGCGACATCGTCGACGTGCTCCGAAGCCGGGGCATAAACGCGCATATGGAGAAGGCAGGCGTCTACCAGTTCGGGATCCGGGTGTCACTTCCCGGCGGTCGCCAGGCGATCTGGGACTCCGACGGCACGGCCGGGCTGGAGGCCCAGGTGATGCGCGACGGGATGCTGGTGGGCTTCGTCCCGGTCATCGAGCGGCTCCGAGAACTTCGACAACGACCAGGTCGTGGACGCCATCGCCCGCACCGACTACGACCAGCCCATCGCCCGCCAGCGGACGACGGCGCCTCCCCCGGCGGCGCCGCTGCGCCCGCGAGGGCGGGGTCTTCCGCCGCTTCCTCGGCGGCTTCCGGCACAACTAGCCCGGGAGGAACTAGCTCGCAGGCTGGTCTCCGCGAGCATTGCCAGCACGAGCTTGCGCACGTCGTCCGGCCCGGCAAGAGAGAGCGCCTGTTGCGCCACAGCGCGGCATCGCTCGACGTCGAGCTCCCGCACGGCGGCCTTGACCCGCGGCACGGCGTACGGCGACACACTCAGCTCGCGCACACCGAGCCCGACCAGGACCGGGATGGCCAACTCGTCCGACGCCGCCTCGCCGCACACCGCCACGTCGACGCGTCCCTGTGCGGCGCGACAGACATGGTCGATGAGATGCAGCACACCCGGGTCGAGGGCGTCGGACAGCGCTGCCACCGCGCCGTTGCCGCGCTCGGCGGCCAGGGTGTACTGCGTCAGGTCGTTGGTGCCGATGCTGACGAAGTCCACGTGCGGAAGGAACGTCTCGATCTTCAGGGCCGCGGCCGGCACCTCGACCATCATGCCGACGCGCAGTCCGTCGGGCAGTCCCGTCGGACCCGCCGCCTCGGTCAGCACCTGGCGGGCCTCGAGCAGCTCCCCCAGCGTCGCCACCATCGGGAACATCACGCTCGTCGGATAGCGCCGCGCTGTCTCGCAGATGGCCACGAGCTGGTCGTGCAGCAGGTCGCGGTGGTCAAGGCTCAGCCGGATGCCGCGGTGGCCGAGGAACGGGTTCGCCTCGACGGGCATCGGCAGGTACGGCAGCGGCTTGTCGCCTCCGACGTCGAGCGTCCGCAGCGTGACCGGCCGGCCCGCCATCGCCTCGGCGATCGCGTCGTACTCGGCTCGCTGCTCCGCGACGTCGGGCGCGGTGCTCCTGCCGAGGAACAGGAACTCCGTGCGCACCAGGCCGGCGCCGTCGGCGCCGGCGGCCAGCGACGAGCGCGCGTCGGCCACTGAGCCGACGTTGGCGGCCACCACGAACGGACGTGCCGTCGCGGGAGACGGCCGGAAGCTCGGCGACGGCGAGATGCTGCGCGCGGCGCTGCGCCAGCCCTGCTGCCCGTGCGCGGAACTCCTCGAGCAGCTCCGGCGAGGGATCGATACGCAGCTCGCCGGAGCCGCCGTCGAGGATGATCGTCGTCCCTTCGGGGACGGTCGAGCACGTCGCGGCCGGCGGCCACGACCAACGGGATGTCGCGGGCCCGGGCCAGGATCGCCGCGTGCGAGGTGGCACTCCCCTGCGCCAGGACGATGCCGGTGACCAGGTCGACGCGTCCAGCCCGGCGGCCTCCGCAGGCGTCAGGTCGCGGGCGACGAGGATGCCCTCCGCCACCGTCTGCCGAGCCGGCTCACCGGTCAGGGCGCGCAGCACCTGGTCGCTGACCGCGCGGACGTCCTCGGCCCGCTCGCGCAGGTACGGATCGGGCAGGCCGGCCCACTGCGGCCTCGACCTCGGCGAGACAGCCCGCCCAGGCCGCGACCGCCCCGACACCGGTGCCGATCCGCGCCTTGACGTCGGCGAGCATCTCGGCGTCGGTCAGCAACGACAGGTGCGCGTCAAAGATCGCTGCCTCATCCGGGCCGACCTCTCGGGCGGTGAGGACGCGAACGTGCTCGGTCTCCCGACGGACGGCGGCGACGGACTCGACGATCCGCCGCCACTCCTCGGACGGTTCCCCCACCGCCGCGTCGTCGACGTCGACCGGCAGGTAGGTCGAGCCTGCGGACGGGTCCGATCGCGATCCCGGGGGACGCGGGTAGTGGGCCGCTGACCGAGGCCATGACTGCCAGCGCCAGGTCACTCCGGATCGCGTCCTCGGGCTCGTCGAACCAGCGCCGCGCGAGGGTGAGCAGGTGCTCGACCGCCTCCTGGGCCTGCGGACCGGAGGCACGGACCTCGACCTCGTGTCCCTGCAGCGCGGCCAGCGTCGCGACCCGGCTCAGGCTGCCGGCCGGGACCGGTCCGGCGCCGGTGGTCAGGTTGCGCAGCTGCACCGAGGCGTCGAGACCGCGGACCTCGCTGACCAGCCGGGACGCCGGCCGCGCATGCAGCCCGTGGTGGTTCTCGACAGTGAAGACGCCGACGATCTCGTCGGCCGCGACCTGGCCGGGCTCGGCGGCCGCAGCGGCCTCGTCCGGCGACGACAGGTGCGCGGCCTTGCCCATCAGCGCGCCGCGCGCCTCCGCCGCGACTTCCGCGCGGCTGGCCCCACCTGCCGCTGCGACCGCAGCCACGATCAGGCCTTCCACGATCGGTGCCGGCGACAGCGTCACGCGGTCGCGCACCGACGGGTCCGCGAGCAGGTCGAGGGCGAGCTCGGCGCTGAGCACGGCACTGCCGAGATCCATGAGTACGACGACGCCGGCCGGGCCGTCGACGCGCTCGATGGCCTCCTTGATGCTGACCGCGTCGGTCCCGAACGTCGTGTCGTCGAGCCCGGCGGCGACCTCGATGCGCATCGGGCGGCCGTGCAGCATCTCCGCGGCCAGCGCAACCGCGGCCCGGGCGAGCGCACGGCTGTGGGAGACGACGACCAGCCCCACACCGTGACTGGTGTCGACGCTGTCGTCGTCTGTCATGTCTGCTGCCTCCCCTCGCTGTCGCTGCTGGTCTGTGCCGTCGGACGGTGGTTCAGAACGGCGACTCGGTCGCCGCCTCGAGCAGCAGCGCAACGGTCGTCGCGCCGGGGTCCTGATGACCGACGCTGCGCTCGCCGAGGTAGCTGGCCCGGCCCTTGCGCGCCAGCATCGGGATGGTGGCGTCGCGGCCGGCCTGCGCGGCGTCGCGGGCCGCCTTCAGCCCGGCTGCAAGCGGCGACTGCTCCTCGAGCGCAGCGTCCAGCGCGTCGACGGCGGGTGCCAGCGCGTCGTACATCGTCTTGTCACCGGCCTCGGCCTTGCCCCGTGCCACGACGCCGCCGAGCCCGGCGCGCAACGCGGCGGCGAAGTCGACCGGCGTGGCCGTGTCGGCGTCGCCGAACGACGTGCCCATCCGCAGGAAGAAGGTCCCGAACAGCGGCCCGCTGGCGCCGCCGACGGTGGACACCAACGTCATGCCGACCTTGGTGAAGAGCGCACCGGCCGTTGCCGGTCGGGCGTCGTCGAGCGCGGCCACGGCGGCCTTCATGCCCCGGTCCATGTTCGACCCGTGATCGGCATCGCCGATCGCCGCGTCGAGCTCGGTCAGGTGGTCGCGGTTCTCCGCGACCAGGGTGGCGAACCTGCGCACCCACTCCTCGAGGACCGCCGTGGTCACGTTCTCAGCCATGCCTCAGATTCCCCATCTCAGCGCCGGAGTCTTGACAGGAGCGTCCCAGAGCGAGAGCAGCTCGTCGTCGACCTTGAGCAGGGTGATCGACGAGCCGGCCATGTCCAGCGAGGTGATGTAGGACCCGACGAGCGAGCGCGCGACCTGCACGCCGTGCCCGGCGAGGATCTTGTTGACCTCGTTGTACATGACGTAGAGCTCGATCAGCGGCGTGCCACCCAGTCCGTTGACGAACGCGATGACCGCGTCGCCCTTGGAGAACGGCAGGTCGGCCAGGATCGGCTCGACCAGGAGCGCCGCGATCTCCTTCGCCGGCGCGAGGGGCAGCCGCTCACGACCGGGCTCGCCGTGGATGCCGACGCCGAGCTCCATCTCGCCCTCACCGAGGTCGAACGTCGGCTTGCCCGCCGACGGCACGGTGCACGACGTGAGCGCCACGCCCATGCTGCGGCCGTTGGCGTTGACGCTCCGCGCCACGTCGGCGACCTGGTCGAGGTCGCGACCCTGCTCCGCCGCGGCACCTGCGATCTTCTCGAGGAGCACCGTGACCCCGACACCGCGCCGACCGGCCGTCCAGGTGCTGTCCTGGACTGCTACGTCGTCGTCGGTCACGACGGACACGACACGCGCTCCGGTCTCCGCAGCGGCGAGCTCCGCGGCCATCTCGAAGTTCATGACGTCGCCGGTGTAGTTCTTCACGATGTGCAGGACGCCGGCGCCGCCGTCGACCAGCTTGGTGGCCGCCAGCATCTGGTCGGGCACCGGTGAGGTGAACACCTCGCCCGCGCACGCCGCGTCGAGCATGCCCAGGCCGACGAACCCGCCGTGCAGCGGCTCGTGCCCCGAGCCACCGCCGGAGATGAGCCCGACCTTGTCCTTCTTCGGGGCGTCGGCGCGGTAGATGATCTTGTTGTGGTGGTCGACCTGAAGGTCGGGGTGCGCCGCCTCGATGCCGAGCAGTGCCTCCACCACGACATCGTCCGGGTTGTTGATCAGCTTTTTCATGGGGAACCTTTCCGGGTCCGATTCTGGGGGTTGGCAGGTCAGGCGTTCGAGCGGCTGGACTGGCGGACGATCTCCGGCTCGGACTCGGGGTCCCCGAGGTCCACGCCGGGTCCGGCGGTCTGACGGTCGGCCGGGGTGCGGCTCAGCAGGCCGTAGAGCAGGGCTGCGGCGATGCCGGCAAGGAGCTCGGCCGCGAGGTAGACCGGTGCCTGGCTCCACTTCACCTCGCCGCCGGCGAGCTGCTGCACGAACATCGGGCCGACGGTGCGGGCCGGGTTGATCGATGCGCCGGTGGCGGGTGCGACCGGGATGATCGCGGCGAACACGACCAGCCCGATGGCGACACCGGCGAAGCCGGCGGCGGCCTTGCGGTGGATGACGCCGAAGATGGTGAAGACGAGGATGAACGTCCCGACGAACTCCGCGGTGAACGCCTGCGTCCAGCTGATGTCGCCGTAGGACGCGACGCCGAGGCCGACGTCGCTGGCCTTCTGGCCCAGTACGCCGATGATGGCGGCGGCTCCGACGACCGCGCCGACGACCTGGGCCGCGATGTAGGGGGCGACCTGCGACCACGGGAACTTGCCCGAGACGGCGAGCCCGACGGTGACCGCGGGGTTGATGTGGTTGCCACCGATGTGCCCGAGCGCGTAGACGGTGGCGATGACGACGGTGCCGAACGCCAGGGAGATCATCCCGAGGTCGGCCATGGTGAACGGCGCGTCGCCGTTCACGATCAGGGTGGCGGGGACGGACCCGACACCGATGAACACCAAGAAGGCGGTTCCGATGGCCTCTGCGCCCAGCCGTTGGACCAGGGTGGTCTCGTCAAGCATGTCGTGCCCCTTCCCTGCAGTTGTCCCGAATGAGATTCGGTATAGTCGAATGTGACGCGGACGCTACGCCCGTGATTCACTAGTGCGCAAGAGTTTTCGTGAAATTGCTCACACGATGGGAGCGGGGTCAGCGTGATCCAGTCGGTCGACCGGGCCATCCGGGTCCTCACGGCCCTGCAGGGTGCCCGCCGGATGAGCCTGTCCGAGCTGGCCACCCGGCTCGAGCTCGCGCCGTCGACCACCCACGGCATCGTGCGGACCCTGGTCGAGCACGGGATGGTCGTGCAGGAACGCGGGTCGAGCCGCTACCAGCTCGGGCCGGCCGTCCTCCGGCTCGGCAACGTCTACCTCGACACCCTCGAGCTGCGATCCAAGACGATCCCCTGGGCCGAGGACCTCGCCCGGCGTACCGGCTTCGCCGTCCGCACCGGTGTGCTGCTCGTCGACGACGTCGTGATCATCCATCACGAGCCGCGGCCCGACGGGAGCCGGCAGATGCCCGAGGTCGGGATCGTCATCCCCGTCCACGCCAGCGCCCTCGGCAAGGCCATGCTCGCGTTCCTGCCCGACGACGAGAAGCGCGTCCTCACCGGAGCGCTGCGGAGCATGACCGGTGAGACGCTCACGTCAGCGGACGACCTGCGGGATCAGCTCGACCAGGTTCGCTCGACGGGCATCGCGGTGGAGCAGGACGAAGCTGTCATCGGCGAGAGTGCCCTGGCCGGGCCGGTCTTCGACTCGTCAGGCGAGGCCGTCGGCGCGATCGGCGTGGTGATCCCGTCGGGAGTCGACATCGCCGACCACGGCGCGCGCGACATCGTGCGCGAGACCGCACGGTCGCTGTCCCGCGAGCTCGGCGCGGCGACGTGGCCTCCCCGCCCACGAGGCTCCCTAGGGCGGAGAGGCCACGTCCTTGTCACAGCTCGCGTCGGCGGTCGAGAACGACGGTGGCTCCGACGAGCGCGATGCCATAGCCGAGCAGTACGCCGGCGGCCGCGAGTGGGCCGAGCTGACCCGCGGGCGTCTGGGCCTGCAGGATCTCCTTCACCAGCCCGGTCGGCAACCAGTTCACCGTGCCCGGCGAGCTGGTGACGACAGGAATGATGCCCTCGACGACGAACGCCCAGACCAGCGTTGCTCCTACCGCTGCGGCCGTGTTGCGCAGGAGCGACCCGATCGCGACGCCGAACAGTCCATGCAGGGCGAGGATCAGCGGCGCGATGAAGGCCACCCGAGCGACGCCGTGGTGCATCGGCTCGAACGCCACGTTCTCGTGGTTGAAGACGATCGCCGCCTCGGCCAGGGTGATCAGGTCCATGGCCACGCCCACGGCGAGCCCCAGCAAGCCCATCGTCGCGAGCTTTGCCGCAAGGACGCGCCCCGACCGGGGTTCGGCCAGCCGCGTGGTCATCACGGTGTGATGGCGGAACTCGCCGGCGGCTGCCAGCAGTCCGATCAGCAGGACCGCCCCACCGGCCAGCGAAACCGGGGCACGCAGCAGCTCGGCCAGGTCCTCGGCGCGCACCGGCCCGAGATCGCCCGAGCCCGCGGCCAGGACCCGGAAGATCGGGAGCGCCACGGTGATCAAGAGCACGACGCCGAGCGCCACGAACGTGCCCGGGTGGTGCGCAGCTTGAGCAGCTCGGTTGAGACCAGGGCTTTCATCGGGATTCCCTTCCTGAGTCGGCCGGCACCGAGAACGCCGGTTGGATGAGCCCGAGGTAGACGTCCTCCAGGGAGGAGCCTTCGGCCCGGGCGAGAAGTGCGGTCATCGACTCGTGCACCACCAGCCGGCCGTCGGAGATGATCACGACGTCGTCGACGGTCTGCGCCAGCTCGGCGAGCAGGTGGCTGGACACGAACACCGTCCGGCCCTCCGCCGCCAACGTCCGGATCAGTCCGCGCAGCCAGTGCACGCCTTGCGGGTCGAGCCCGTTCGCCGGCTCGTCGAGGACGAACGTGCCGGGGTCGCCGAGCAGCGCGGCGGCCAACGCGAGCCGCTGCCGCATGCCCATCGAGTAGCCACCCGCCCGCCGACGCGCAGCGGCGGTGAGCCCGACCATGTCGAGCACCGCGTCCACGCGGTCGTCGCCGATCCCGGCCGGGCGCGCGATGACGCGCAACGCGTTGCGACCCGACCGGTTGGGGTGGAACACGTCGGGGTCGACCATGGCCCCGATCTGGCGTAGCGGGTCAGCGAGCTCGGCGTACGGGCGTCCGTTGACTGTCGCGGTCCCGCCGTCCGGACGGGCCAGGCCGAGCAGCAGCCGCATGGTCGTGGACTTGCCGGCGCCGTTCGCGCCGACGAAGCCGGTCACCCGCCCGTCCGCGGGCGAGAAGGTCAGGTGGTCCACGGCGGTGACCGAGCCGTATCGCTTGGTCAGCCCGTGGAACTCGATGGCGGACATGTCGCTCCTCCGTCGTCACAGCCGCGGCTTTCGCGGCTCCTTCGACGTTAGGAAGACGGGCGCGCGCGGGCATCGGCCCAGCGGATGCACCTGTGGGTGCATCGCACGGACGAGGCATACCTCTCGAGATGTACGGCGGGTGCGCGCCGCGCTCAGTCGCTGCTTCTCCTGAAGTTGTGCGCAAGCACCCAGTTCGCAGTCCTTTTCGCGATGTCGCTGCCGTCCTCGACAGCCGAACGGAAGTGGATGCCGCCCCAGATCCGGGCGTTGCCCACCTCAGATCGAAGGTCGCTCGCGGTAGCGAAGTGCCGGTCGCCAAGTCCGGTCAGGCTCGGAACGGTGAAGTCGATGTTCTCGGTTCCGAGGAAGCGCGCGATCACGATCCCCGCCGCCGGCGTGATGCAGGAGTGGGCGCTGGGGTAGTCAGGATGGTTGGGCGTGGCAGGCAGGAGCGGCATCCACGTCGGGTCCCCCGCGGTCGCGTCATTGCCGTCCGTGTCTCCCGCGCGGATCGCGGTGATCGGCCGCAGAAGGCGTAGTGGTACTTGGCGTCGCCACACGCGATGAACGCGTCGGCATAGGTCACCGATGCCATCGCCAGGAACCGCGCCGCTTGCACGATGTCGAGCTGGTGGCCGAGCACGAACTTGCGGAAGGAGCCCCGGGCCTGCTGGACCGGAGCCTCGGCCCAGAACCTGGCTGCCAGGGTCTGCTGGGGCATCCGGGTCGTGCTGCCGGCCGAGCCGATGTCCTTGACCTCGTTGTACTCCCGCGCCCACTCCTTGCTGCCGAGGCCGGGAGGACCGTTCGGCCGGAACTGATCGGCCGACTTGAGAGTGAACGGACGCATCGCCGGGAGATAGGTGCCGATAGGCGGCTGTAACGGGTTGGCAGCGGGAGGCGTCGGGATCCAGACACCGGGAATCGGCGGGCTCGGGACCGTGTAGGGCACCGCGATCCGGAAACCGTCGTCCGCACGCTGGTCGATCAGTGCCGCGGCAACCCGCTCCCCGACAGCGACTCCGTCGGTCTTCGCCTGGCTCGGCGCGATCGAGCCCAGGGCCGTCCCGTACGCCGTGGCGACGATGCCAGCTTGGCCAGGGAGGTAGTGGGCGAAGACGCGGTAGGCCGCTGTGATTGCTGCCGCCTCCGCGGACGCCCCAGGTGCGCTCTCATCCACCGCGAACGGCTCGTAGTCCTCGTGCACCGCCATCACGGCGTCGTACGTCGCGATGGCGACGTACCGAAGATGAGGTGCCCATCCGGCGGAGTGAGCCCGGAAGCCGCGAACGCTTGCTGCCCCGCGCTGTCCATCGTGGTGAGGTAGGTGTCCGGAGGTCCGCCGGAGACGGCACCTGCGCTCGTGACGCCTGCGGTGGCCGGTGCAACAGCCAGGACAGCAGCGACGGAAAAAGCAAGGACAGTTCGGTTCATGATCCACGCCTCTCGGCCGACGTCCTGCCAATGGACTCCCGCGCAGCGAGGCTGTCAAGGGCCGTCCCCGGTATGTCCAGGGTACATCCGCGTACGACGGGACCGCTCAGGGTGAGCCGGGAACCACCAGGCCGCCCTCGTAGGCGGCGACGACCAGTTGGGCGCGATCGCGCAGACCGAGCTTGGTGAGGATGCGGCTCACGTGGGTCTTGGCGGTGGCGTGACTCAGCACGAGACGTTCCGCGATCTCCGCGTTGGAGAGCCCCTGGGCGACGAGCAGCAGCACCTCGGTCTCGCGCTCGGTCAGCGACGCCAGAGCCGTCGCTGCGCGGCTGGCCCGCTGTCGGCCTGCGGGCGAACTCGCGGACCAGCCGCGACGTGACGGTGGGTGCGAGCAGGGACTCACCGGCCGCGACAACCCGGATGGCGTGCACGATCTCCTCGGGCGTCGCGTCCTTGAGGAGGAAGCCGCTCGCGCCCGCGGCCAGCGCGGCGTAGACGTGCTCGTCGAGATCGAACGTCGTGAGGATGAGCACACGAACGTCGGCCGTGGCCGGGTCGGCCACGATGCGCCGGGTGGCCTCGATGCCGTCGAGCACGGGCATCCGGATGTCGGTCAGCAGGACGTCGGGTTGTTCGCGGCGTGCCAGCGCGACCGCCTGCTCCCCGTCGGATGCCTCACCGACGACCTCGATGTCCTCGGCCAGGCCGAGCTGGACCCGCAGCCCGTCGCGAACCAGCGCCTGGTCGTCGCACACCACGACCCTGATCGTCATCGCCGCTCACTCCGACCGAGAGCGGCAGCGGGCATCCACGAGCCAGCCGCTCTCGGTGGCGGCGGTGTGCTGCGGTGCCGCCGACGCTGGCGGCTCGAGCCTGGATGCCGCTAACGCCCACGCCCAGCTGTCCGGATCGACGCCGGTTTCGACGAAGCCCGCATACTCTGCGCCGTCGTGTCTGGACGCGCAGACGCAGGCCCGGAACTCCGTCCGCGGTCGTGAGTCGGCCGCAGAGGTCACGGCGATCGACGCGCCCGGCGAGTGCTTGAGCGCATTGGTCAGCGCCTCCTGAGCGATGCGGTAGGCGCAGAGCTGGACGTGACGGCGAGACGGTGGCCGGGTCGATGTCGATCTGCCAGGTGATGGCGACGCCACCGGCCTTGACGTTGTCGATGAGCGCCGGAAGCGCGTGCAAGCCCCGGGGCATGGTCGGTCGTCGACTCCGTCGTGACCTCCGAATCGTTCGCCGTCAGGACGCCGAGCAGCTGCCGCATCTCGCGCATCGCGCTGCGGCTGCTCGACTCCACGGCGGCCAGCGCGGTCAGCGCGGTCGGGCTTGTCGTCACGGGCCAGAGCCAGCCGGGCCGTGCTGGACTGGATCGCAACAACACTCAGGCCGTGGCCGACGACGTCGTGCATGTCCCGAGCGATGCGCAACCGCTCCTCCGCGGTTGCGCGTCGTACGGCGTCGAGCCGGCCCCGTTCGCTCCGGACGAGCACCGCCGACAGGCACACGACGACGGTGACGCCGCTGAGCACGATCTCGGCGCCCGTCCCGCCCGAACCGACCTCGTTGACGAGAAGAAGGCCGACCGTGGTGGCGGCGGCGAGGCCGGCCGCACGGATCGCGGCCCGCCAGCCGGGCAGCTTGGTTGCGAGCGCCCAGATCGCGACCCACGGCGCCAGCGGCGGGACCGCTCCGACCGTCACCACGCTCACGGCGTACAGGATCATCACCGCGACCGCACTGCGCAACGGCGCGTCCCGTCGCCAGAGCAGCGCGCCGGCCTGACCGAGCGCCGTCAGCAAGGCCGCGGCGCCGACCCAGGCCGGGTCCGCGCCTCGCATCTCGCTGCCGCTTCGCGGGGCGATGGCCTGCACGACGACGACCAGAGCAAGGACGAGCCAGTCCGTCTTCCTCAGGCGTGCGGGCGCGAGCATGGGCCAATCGTGGCGCATCCGGCGGCGGGAGCAAGGCGCATCGCCGCCGCGTCAGCAGGTGCCGGCCGACCGCCGCCGCCTGCCGGTGCCACGGGCCGGTGATCGCGTAGACCGTGCCCGGGATGTAAAGGTTCACGAACAGGGTGCTCTTGTCCGGCGAGAAGTTCGGGCCGGTCATCTCGCTCCTGCCGTCCCCGACGTCGTTGCGGGCCAGGAAGTACGTCTGACCGTCCACGGTCGAACCGATCAGGTGCTGCTGCCCCTCGCCGTCCTCGGCGAGGATCACACCGCCGTACGGCGACACCGTGATGTTGTCCGGACCGTCCTCATCGCGGTCCTGGTTGGCGGGGGTGTAGGCGAAGCGCAGCCTGAGCGTGATCGTGCTCGGCCAGCGGGTCGTGGAACCAGACCTGCCCGTCGTGCTGGACGGCGCTGCCGTCGCTGGTGCGCGCGAAGGAGGCCACGAAGTACACGCCTCCGTCGGCCCACCAGGCACCCTCCAGCTTGCGGCTGCGGGTGATGTCCCGGGCTCGGATTTGTCGCGCTCGGCGCGGCGTTGAACTGACTGCGGACCTGGGCACCGGGTGCGCCGGCCCGGTTCGAGGACGTTCACCCACTCGACGGCGTAGGTGGTGCCCGGCTCCGTCGCGACGCACAGGTCGCCGACGACCGCCCCGGACGCGTTCCGCGCCCGCATCGCCTCGAGACGTCCCGTCCGTCGGGCCCGAGCGCCTTGAGCGATCCCTTGCCGAGCGGCATCGCCGCCCCCGGCGGTGTCCACCGGTAGAAGAGGCCGTGCGGGCTGTTGGCGTCCTCGGTCTCGTAGATCCGGCCGGTGTCGGGATCGACGGCGACGGCCTCGTGCGCGAACCTGCCAAGAGCCTGGATGGGCTGCGGGTCGCGGTTGGCGTCCATGTCGTAGGGGTCGACCTCGAAGACGAAGCCGTGCGGCTTGGTCGACGCGTTGGTCGGCGCGGGGCTGCTGAAGACCTCCTCGCAGGTCAGCCAGGTGTTCCACGGGGTCATGCCGCCGGCGCAGTTGGTGCTGGTGCCGGCCAGGCTGACGTACTCGCGCACCCGGTTGCCCTGCGCGTCGACCTCGATCGTTGTCGTACCGCCATGAACGCCCGGGTCGTAGATCAGGCCCTCGAGCATGGGGGACTCCGCCGATGAACAGCGGGCCCGGAAGGCCGCGACCTCGTGGTTGGTGACCAGCAAGGCGCCGTCGCCTCCCGGCCGGACGAAGCTGGCCGACCCGTCGGTGCGGTCCGGCGTCGGTTCTCCACTCTCCAGCAGCGTCACCCCCGACTCGGCGACGATCGTGTAGTGGAAGCCGTTCGGCAGGGCCAGCCGGCCGTGCCGGGTCGTCCTGCAGCGGCCCGTAGCCGTCGAAGTCGCTCTTGGCGCCGTTCGAGTTGGCTTGGCCGCGCCTCGTCCGCACCGGCCGCCGGAGCGAGGGTGCCGGCGAGGGCGATGCCCAGAGTTGCCGCGGCGCCACCGCCGATGAAGCTGCGCCGAGATAGGCCGGTTTCGACTGAATCTGTATGCGTTGTCATGGATGTGCCCCGTCCGCTCGATGTGCCGTCTAAGGCACTACAGAGAGTCACTCGCGGTGCGGCCTGCCGGCGTTTACCGGCGGCAGAAAATTGGGCGACCGCAAGCCTCCCCGCCTCGGGTGTTGAGTGCTTCACTGCTTGCATGACGGGGGCCAGCCCCGCCCCGCGGATGACGAGGCGGGGCGAGAGGCGGCGGGAGCGATTCCCGAGCCGCGCAGTTCTGGTGAGCCCAGCCCGGAGCCGTTCCGCGCCTTCTACGAACGCGAGTACCGCGGGCTCGTCGCCCTCGCCTCCAGCCTGATCGGCGACCGGTCGATGGCCGAGGACATCGCCCAGGACGCGCTGATGGTCGCGTTCCGGCGCTGGGACCACGTGGCCGCTCTGGAGTCGCCCCTCGGTTGGGTACGGCGGGTGGTGGCGAACAAGTCCGTGTCCCTCATCCGGCGACGGCTGGCGGAGCTGCGAGCGCTGACCCGGATCGGCTCCCTCGCAGACCGGCGTGCGGACTCGCCGGAGAGCGACGCGGACTTCTGGGTGTTGGTCCGGTCGCTGCCCCGGCGGCAGGCCCAGGTGGTCGCGCTGCACTACGTATCCGACATGTCGGTCATGGAGATCGCGGCGACGCTCGGCTGCAAGGAAGGGTCGGTCAAGGCCTCTCTGTTCAAGGCCCGACAGCATCTGCTGAAGAGCCTCGGAGCCTCGTCCGGAGAAATTCTGGCGGTCGGTAAACCCGTCACCCACTGACGAGCGAGTCTCCTGGCAGGAGATGACCGTGTGCTGACGCAGAATGGAACGGCGTGACTGACTTCACTGAGATCGACCAACGCGCTCGAGACGCAGCAGAGCGGCTGCTCGCGAGCGTGGATGACTCGATCCCCTCCCTCGAACATGCCATCCGGAGGAGCAGCCAGAAGCGGGCGCGGGGGATGACGGTGATGGCCGCGGTGCTGATCTGCGCCGTTGTCGGGGTCGGTGCCGTTGGTGTCTCGATGATGCGCACCGGCTCGGAGCGTCCCGAGGCCGGCGTACAGCAGCTGCAAGGCGCCTGGGCCCTCCCGAGGGCGACCGATGCCGTCTCCACCGAGCCACGTCCTCAGTGCCAGCAGCAGCGGAACGAGCAAGCCGACCCGGACGCAGCGACCGGCAGCCCGCGTGGTGACGGGACCATGGACAGCAGTCGTGCGCGGAAATCGGCTCACCCTCAGAGACCCTGCGACGAACACGGCCATCGTTCAGCGCATCGAGTCTCCCGAACCCGGGAGGTTCTCCGTCGTCGAGGCTGCATCGGGCGGCACCGCCAGTTTCGGGTGCGCGAACGTCGGCGACTACAGCTTCGAGCGCACCGATAGCGGCGGCCTTGCGCGTCCATGAGGTCGCCGACTCGTGCGAGCCGCGCGTGGAGGTCCTCATCGCGGGAGTGTGGACCGGTCTGCGCGACCCACCTCCACCGACGGCCTGCCGACAGAGGAACCGACACCGACCGCCTCCACCTCTCAGGAGCCGGCACCCACGGTCTCGTTCCCTGAGGCCGGCACTCCGTCCCCCGAGGATCCGACTCCCAGCGAGCAGCCGAACGCCCCGTGACTGCCTAGCGGGCTGCGATGACCTCGTCGAGTCGCCGGGCCAGGAAGCGCTTCTCGGCTGCGTTGTCGGCCAGGGCAAGCGCCTCGCGGTAGGCGAGCGCCGCCTCCGCCGGGCGGTCGAGCCGGCGCAACATGTCTGCCTTGGTCGCTGACAGGTAGCGGTAGCCCGTCAGCCGCGGATCGGCCTCGAGTCGCTCCACCTCGGCGAGTCCCGCTGCCCAACCGTCGACCATCGCGAGGGCGACCGCTCTGTTGAGGGCAACCACCGGTGACGGCCAAGCGGTCAGCAGCACGTCGTACAGGTCGAGGATCTGCCGCCAGTCGGTCGCGTCCCACGTCGGTGCCTCGGCATGCAGCGCCGCGATCGCCGCCTGAAGCGTGAAGCGGCCCGGGAGTCCGCCGCGCAGCGCCTCGAACACCAGCGCGCGACCTTCTTCGATGGCGGCCGCATCCCACCGTGAGCGGTCCTGCTCCTCCAGCAGCAGGAGCCGACCGTCAGCATCGAGGCGGGTCGCGCGCCGGGCATCGGTCAGCAGCATCAACGCGAGCAGCCCGCGCACCTCGCGCTCGTCGGGCATGAGAAGGAGCAGCATCCGGGCCAGGTCGATCGCGCGCTCGACCAGGTCGTGGCGCACCAGCTGGTCACCGGTCGGCGCCGAGTGCCCGGTGGTGAAGAGGAGGTGGACGACGGTGAGGACCGCGTCGAGCCGGTCCGGGAGGTCGGTCGTCCCGGGAACCCGGTAAGGGATGCGCGCGGCCGAGATCTTCTTCTTCGCCCGCGTCACCCGGGCCGCCATCGTCGGCTCGCTGACCAGGAAGGCCTGCGCGATCTCGCCGGTGCTCAGCCCGCAGACGAGGCGCAGGGTGAGCGCCACCTGAGCCTCCCGCCCGATCGCGGGGTGGCAGCAGGTGAAGACCAGCCGCAGCCGGTCGTCGGGGATCACGTCGGGCTGCTCCGCGTCTCCGGGTGCGCCGCGCGCCTCGGGGTCGATCAGCAGCGGCAGCTTGGCGCGCAGGGTCTTCTCGCGGCGGAGTACGTCGAGTGCGCGCCGTCGAGCGGTGGTCGTGAGCCAGGCCCCCGGCTTGGTGGGGATCCCGTCGCGCAGCCAGGTGTCCAGCGCGGCACCGAACGCGTCGGCCGCGCACTCCTCGGCGATGTCGATGTCGCCGGCGACACGCGCCGTCGCGGCGAGCACGAAGGCCCACTCGCGGCGGTAGCGCGTCGGCGACGGCGGAACGGACGTGCTCCGCTCCGCCGTCGCCCTCGTGCGGCTGGGTCACCCGCCGGACGTGTCCAGCACCGGCCGCACCTCGACGCCACCGTTGGGCGCCGGGCAGAGCTTCGCGACGGCAAGCGCGTGGTCGAGGTCGTTGGCCTCGATCAGGTAGAAGCCGCCGAGTGCCTCCTTGGTCTCGGCGAACGGCCCGTCGGTCACGACGTCGCCGCGGATCGAGGTCGCGGTGCTGGTGGGCTGCAGCGCCTCCCCGCCGAGCATCTTGGCGCCGGACTCGACGAGCTGTTCGGCGAATCGGCCGTGGGCCTCCATCGCCTGCTGCCAGACCTCGGGCGGGATCTGCTCGCCTTCAGGCCGCTCGGGTTGGTAGATGAGGATCAGGTACTGAGCCATGACGGTTCCTCCAGCTTGATTGCGGCTCGGACACCCTTCCGACGAACGAGCCAGCCCGAAATCGACAGCGTCGTACGCCGATCTTGCTCCTCTTTGCCGCGCGAATCAGGGCTCGTGGCGTGGCACAGCCCGCCTCTCGACCTCCACGGAGAGCCCGGCGCTCGCGACTTGGGGAGGCGAATGCGAGCAGACGCCTGATCTGGGATGACCACCGCGGTTTCGCCCGGGAGCGCGACTCGAAGGCTCCGTCACGACCTGCTTGACGCCAGGCGGGGTCAACCGGTTGGGCTGTGACAACAGCCAAGCCGCCAGGTGGTCGAGGCTCAGGACGGTCACCGGACCTGCTTGCGTCGGAACCAGCTCCGCGGAGCCGATCAGGCAGATGACCGGGACCACGAGCGCGGCCCAGGACGCACCCAGCGACAGGCCCACGACGAGGGCAGACCGACGCACTGCCTCGGTCTGCTGCACCCGGCTGTATCCGTTCTGCCGAAGCGTCTCCGCCTGAACCGTCACGGCGCCCGACCAGTTCTCGGTATGCATGACGAAGACACCAGGAGGTCCGACGACGACGTAGTCGATTGCGGCGCGTCGCCGGCCGGGCCAGGAAACGTCGTGCAGGACCTCGAAGCCGTAGGGGCGCAGCCGCTGCAAGGGCAGGACCGACGAGCTGCTCGCCGCGCTCACCGTGTTCCAGGTGCCCTGCGGGACTTCCGACGTGCAAGGTGCGCCCCCGTGCTAGACGAGGTCACATAGTCGACATTGCCGACCTCGATCTTGAGCCAGCACCGGAAGCGACTGCTGACGTCGCGCGTCTCATGGCCTGACGGGCCCTGGCCACGCCGGGAGGTTGCTCCTACAGTCGAGAACGAGCGACCCATCGTCGGGGGACGGCCCATGGCACTGCGCACCTATCCCTACTCGTTCCACGTCGCGCTGGACGGCAGCGGCCTGAACGGACTCGAGGGGCGCGCCGGGGTGTGCGTCTTCCGCTACGACCCTGCCGACGAGGCCACGCCTACAAGGTCACCTACTTCGACGGCGTCGCCGGCGGGCACGCGGTCTCGGTCAGCCCGCAGCGGACGGCCGGCTTCCTCGGCAACACCGGCCAGCACCTGCTCTTCTACGACCCCGCCACCCTGGACGAGGCGGACCGCGTCTCCACGATGCGCTTCGAGGTGCCCGACCACTCGATCAAGGCCAGCACCCACCTGGTCTGGCTGGACGACGTGCAGTTCGTCACGGCGATCGGCGAGCACCTGTGGCGCTTCGACATCAACCTGCTGCACAAGGCCGACTGCATCGGGCCGCACCAGCTCAAGCTGCCGCACGCGATGAAGCGGACGGCATCGGGCCGTTACGTCGTGTACGGCGGGATGGACCACCCGGACCGGGGCGAGGCCGCGAGGTGGGCATCCTCGACCTGCACAGCGGTCAGGCGCGACGGGTCACTCTGCCCACCACCTGCTGGCACGTTGCGGTGCATCCCACCGAGGACCTGTTCTACGCGCTCTCGTTCCGGGTCGCGCCCCAGGACGGCTACGACTACCACGAGTGGGCGATGGCCTACTTCAAGGAGTACGTCTACGAGATCGACGCGGAGACCGGCGAGGTGACCCGGCACTGGACCGCAGGCCGCGAGGTGCCCGCGCACATCAACTCCGACGTCACCATCTCCTCGACCGAGCTGATCTTCTGCACGGGCGGCAGCCAGAGCCTGGTGCTGCTCGACCTCGAGTCGTTCGCCGACTACCGCGTGGTCGACGAGCGGCCGGACCTCGCCGTACAGGCCCGACACGGACGAGCAGCGGCCGCGCAGGTCCTCGACGCCTTCTCCCGCGGCTCCCCCGTCACCAACAGCCGGCACTACCTGAACGCGCTGCGGGTGACCCGTGGCTCGCTGCTCGACTCGGTCTACGCGTGCCAGCTGTCCGCCGACCAGACGCTGCTCTTCACGGCCAACCGCGGGCTGAACAGCATCACGGTCTACGACTACCCGGCGATGACCGTGCGGCTGCGCGTGCCGATGCCGGACCTGCAAGAGTTCGACACCTCCCTGTCCCCCTGGGCGGACCCCCGCCTCGGGTTCCACCACAGCCATCTGGTCAGCCCCAAGTCGGCAACACCCATCGAGAGGACATGACGTGGCGGAATCAAGCACTTCGGCGTGGCGCCAGTTGCGGGACCTGATCGCCGAGAGCGCCAGCGCCCAGACGAAATGGGCGGAGACGGTCCTCGCGGCGACGAGAGCCGCCGCGCGCGGCGAGCGCGTCAACACTCGCGACCTCGTTCAGACGGTCGGCACCGAGTACGCCGAGTACGTGCGCGAGCTGACCCGGATCAACCTGGAGTACGCGAAGGCGCTGCGCGAGCTCACGACCGAAACGAGCGGCCGGCTGTCGAAAGCGATGGACAAGGCGGCGAGCCGAGCCGCCGCGGACGCCCAGAAGGTGGCTCGCGCTCCCGCCAGCGCCTCCAGACCGGCTAAGAAGACGGCGAAGTCCGCCGCGCGGAAGAGGTCCGCTTCGAAGCGGAGCGCGTCGAAGAAGAGCGCGTCGAAGCGGACGGCGACGAAGAAGTCGGCCGCGACGACGTCGGCGAGCTAGGCGGAAGCGGAGACGCGACCAACGCGCGCTGGTCGTACACCTCCTGCGCGAGGGTGAGGTTCTCCCGCACCAGCCGCGGGACGTGCGGGCTCGTCACCAGCCAGGCCAGCGCGCCCGCGACGGCTGCCCGTGCCGGGCGGGCGGTGTAGCCGAGCTCCGCCGCCTTGGCGGAGGAGTACCAGTACCACCGGCCGACCGTGCGCGCCTCGTCCCGGGTGACCAGCGACGGCTTCCCGGTCAGCCGGGCCACCCCCTCGGCCACCGAGGCAGCCAGCCAGGCGCTGCTGCGCGACCCGGTGAGGTGCGGCCCGCTGATCCCGGTCAGCTCCGAGACCAGCGTGTGCAACGTGCGCCAGCCGAGGTCCTCGCCGCCGAGCAGGTAGCGCTCCCCCGGCCTGCCGTGTTCGGCGAGCACGACGTGCCCGCGGGCGACGTCGCCTACCGCGGCCACGTTGCAGCCGCCGGGGAAGGTGGTGCGAGTCGGGTCGAGCAGGTAGCGGACGAGCACCGCGTTGCTCGGCACCAGCCGCCAGTCCGGGCCGCCGAGGACGACGGTGGGGCAGGCGACCACCAGCTCCAGCCCCCGGGTCTCGGCGACGTCGGCCGCCACCTGCTCCTGGCGCTCCTTGGTGCGGAAGTAGTTCGGCACCCACTCGTTCTCGATGGCACCGGTCTCGTCCCGCTGGTGCGGACCGGCGCTGGATCCGCAGGTGACCGAGGACGAGGTGAGCACGACCCGGCGTACGCCGGCCTCCGACGCGGCCTCCATCACCCGCCGGGTGCCGTCCACGTTGGCGCGCTCCAGCCGGGACGCGTCCTCGGAGTAGGAGTAGACGGCGGCGCAGTGCACCACGAGCTCGGCGCCGTCGAACGCGCGCACGAGGTCATCGCGCGAGCGGGTGTCGGCCCTGGCCAGCGGCGCGTCCACGCCGGTGAGGCCGCGCAGGTCGGCTCGCTCTCGAACCACCGCGACAGGCCGGTGCCCGGCCTCCTGCAGGGCTCGTACGACGTGCGCGCCGAGCAGTCCGTTGGCGCCGGTCACCGCCGCCCGCATGCCTGATCAGCTCCCCGGCGGAGGGTTGGACGCGTCCTCGGCGAGGATCTCTGCCCACTCGTCGAGCCAGCCGCGCACGGCTCTGGACCAGGCCGGCGGCTCGGCCGCCTTGGCGCCGTTGACCCGGCCGCCGGCAAAGTGGCGGAACCCGTCTTCGTCGACCTCGTCGGCCTGCGGCAACGCTCGCGACTGCAGCTGACGAGCCAGTGCGTCGAGGGGACGGTCGGGCAGCACCTGTCGCATCACGGACCAGGTCTGCATGAGCCGCTCCTCGGGCGGCTCGTCGTCGGCCGGCTCGCGGTCGCGCCCGACCCGGAACTCGCGGCCCTCGTAGCAGGCCTCGACGTTGTCCAGCGTGGCGGTGAAGAAGCGCCGGTAGGAGTCCTCGACGAGCGCGTCCTTGATGGCCGGCGCGAGCCACGGGTCGAGCGCGGCCCAGAACGGCGGCAGGGTGAACTCCTGGAGCCCGCGGACGGTGACGAGCGTCCGGTCGCGGCCCTGGCGCGCGTAGGTGACGGTGCCGTCGTCGTGGACCGCCGACCCGTTGGGGCTGTGAGATCGTGCGCCAGGCGATCCGCCGCCAGTCCTCCTCGTAGCGGATCACCTCGAGCTTGCACACGTCGATGACGTCGCCGCCGGAGAACGCGAGCCAGTTGGGCTGCGGCAGGTAGACGTTGCGTTCGGCCTGGCGAAGGACCCGGCCCTGGGCGTCGCGGGACACGACGGCGCTGGCCCCGCCGATGTAGTCGTTCATCATCCGGATCGCCGACGCGATGTCGACCCGCTCGACGAACTCGTCGTAGGGCGCATTCAGCAGCCTCGACATCTCGAAGAGCACCGCCTCGCCGCGGTAGCACCAGCGCAGCCCGGACGGCGTCGGGCGTGCCCGGGACGCCTCCGCCTCGAGCGGCGCCATGTAGTCGGCCACGGCGTCGTAGTCGGCGTCGCCGTGGTCGGCAGGGTCGAAACCCAGATCGACCTCGCGGCGGAGGACCCGCTCCTTGGCAAAGACGGTCGCCCAGGTCTGCGCCGACGCCTGAGCGATCTCGAGCACTGCCCGCAGTCCTGCCGAATGCGTCGACGCCACCTGGTCACCCCCGACCCAACGGTCCTCTGAGCACCTCCGTTGATACCACGGCGGCCTCCACGGGACCTCCACGCGACCTCCAAGACTTCTGTTCGGTGGCCGCGCAGAGTCAACCGTCATGAGGACTCCCCAGCGAAGTCACCACGACGTGGTCGTCATCGGTTCGCGTTGTGCGGGCGCCGCCACCGCGATGCTGCTGGCCCGCGCCGGGCACGACGTGGCCGTTGTCGACCGGTCGCGCTTTCCCAGCGACGTGCTGTCGACCCACGGCCTCGTCCGTGGCGGCGTCGTGCAGCTGAACCGCTGGGGCCTTCTCGAGGACGTTCTCGCGACCGGTGCGCCCGCCGTTCGCGAGGTCACGTTCCGCCGGGAGGACACCCAGATCACCCGGCGGATCAAGGAGCGCGCCGGCGTCGATCTGCTGTTCGCCCCTCGACGGCACGTCCTGGACGCACTGCTCGTCGACGGCGGCACGGGAAGCCGGCGCCCAGGTTCGGACCGGCGTCACGGCGACCGGACTGCGCCGGGACAGCGCCGGCCGCGTCGTCGGCCTCGATGCACGCGACGCCGACGGCCAGCCCGTCGAGCTCACGGCGCGGTACGTCGTCGGGGCCGACGGCCTGCGGTCCCGGACAGCCGGTTGGGTCGGTGCCCAGGCGCTACGAGAGCTTCACCCCCGACACGGCCACCTTCTACATGTACGTCGCCGACCCGGCCTGGCCGGCGTACGAGTTCCACATCGCCCCGGACGCGTTCGCCGGCGTGTTTCCCACCCACGACGGGGAGGGCTGCGTGTGGCTGTGCCCGGCCGACGCGCGGCCTTCGCCTCGGTGCGCGCAGCCGGCAGCGACCGCGTCGCTGCCCTCGTCGCAGCAGATCGACGCCGTGTCGCCGACCCTGGCCGCGCGGGTGCGCGGCGGTCGGATCACCTCAGTGGTCCGCGGTGCCGCGCACCTGCCCAACTACGTTCGACAGCCGGTCGGGCCGGGCTGGGCGCTGGTCGGCGACGCGGGCTACCACCGCGACCCGATCACCGGGCACGGCATCACCGACGCGTTCCGCGACGCCGAACTGCTCGCGACCGCCATCGACGGCAGCCTGCGCGACCCGGCCGCCGAGCACGACGCGATGGCCGCGCTACACCGACCAGCGCGACGCAGCACTGCGGGAGACGTTCGACCTCACCAAGGCGCTGGCGTCGTTCCCGCCTCCGGACCGCTTCGTCGAGCTGCAGATCCAGCTCAGCGAGGCACTGGAGCGCGAGGCCGAGCCTCCTGGCGTCCTTTCCGGCTCCTGCCGGAACGGCGGCCGCGGCCGCCTGACACATCCATCACTACGAAAGGAACCACCATGTCCGTCACCGAGACCGCCCGCCCCGCAACGGCGTCGACGTCGCGGCGCTGTTCGCCACCCTCGACGCCGTCCGGGCCCAGCCGGAGATCGCCCGCTTCCAGTTCCGCTCCGCCCACCGCTGGATCAGCGGCACCCACAACCAGGGCACCATCACACGGCTTCTACGGCGCCGGCCAGGAGCACCTGCACGAGAGCGCGACGCAGTCATCGACGCCGACCACCCGGCGGTGCTCGTCGGCGCCGACAACGCGCCCGACCCCGGCGGAGCTGCTCCTCAACGCCCTGGGCGCCTGCCTGATGAGCGGCCTGGCCAACATCGCCGCCGCCCGCGGCATCGACCTCGACGAGGTCACCGCGACCGTCGAGGGCGACATCAACCTGCTCGGCATCCTCGGTCTGGACGACGACGTCCGCAACGGCTACGAGGCCATCCGGGTGGTCTTCCACGTCAAGGGCGACGCCGAGGCGGAGAAGCTGGCCGCGCTCGTCGAGCAGTCGCGGCGCCGGTCTGCGGTCTTCGACGTGGTCACGAACGGCGTCCCCGTCGTCGATCGACGTCGCCTCGGCCTGACCGACTCGCCCCGCCCGGCCCGCCGATTCATGACGGGCCGGGTCGGGTCGGTCAGGCCGACACGACGCGCAGCACCGGCTCGCCATCGTCGACGGGCCCGGCCGGCTCCAGCACCACGCCTGACCCGCTGAGCAGGAACGCCCACGGTCGCCGAGACCCAGACCGAGCCGGGCGGCGCCGAGTCGGCAAGCCGAGCGGCGACCTGCACGCCGTACCCATCCACCTCGTCGACGTCGCGCGCGACCTCGGCGACGGTCACGCCGAGCCGCGCGTCGCCCCGCAGGTGCGCGAGGCCGGCGCGTACGGCGGTCGCCGGGCCGTCGAACAGCAGGACCGCGCGACCCTGCCGGATCGTGCCGGAGCCGAGCCCCCCGCCCCGACGAGATCAGCGGTCACGTCGTCGCCGTGCTCGCCGGCGACTGCGACGACCGCCGCCAGGGCCAGTGCCGGCTCGGCCGGTGACCGCAGCCCGGCGAGGAACGCCTCGATCGGCGTCGAGGATCTGGTCCGGGTTGCCGGCGCAGAAGTGGTCGTCGCCGTCGAGCAGCTGCAGCTGCGCGCCGGCAATGTGGTCGGCGATGTAGCGCGCATCATCCACGCGGAAACATGCCGTCGCCGATGCGGTGCAGCACCAGCGTCGGGACGCGGACTGCGGCGAGCGCGTTCCGCACGTCGACCTGCGAGTTCATGTCCATCAGGGCGCGGATCGTCGACGGGGTCGCCGCGGCTCGCATGCGCTGGGCCCACCATCGCTGCATCGCCGCATCAGCCGAGGGACAGCCGGCGCAGGCAGTCGGCCTCCCAGTCCCACGAGGTGACGAGCCAGTCGGTGTAGTCCTGGCGCGCCTGCTGCGTTCGCGCCCACGTGTAGTCCGGCGCCCAGGTGGCCTTCGCGTAGCAGCCGTAGAGCACGAGTGAGCTCACCCGCTCCGGGTGCGTCGCGGCCAGCAGCATGGCCATCGCACCGCCCTCGGAGTAGCCACACACCGCGGCCCGCTCGGAGCCGACGGCATCCATGACGGCGAGCACGTCGTGCATGCGCGTCTCGAGGTCGGGCAGGCCGGGCGGCCGGTCGGACATCCCGGTGCCCCGCTTGTCGAACCGGATGAGCCGTCCCATCGAGCCGAGCCGGTCGAGGAAGTGCGCGTGCCGTGGGTCTGCCCAGTCCAGCTCCAGGTGGGAGACGAAGCCGGAGATCAGGACGATGTCGAGGTCTCCTCCGCCGGTGACCTGGTAGGCGATGTGCAGGTCGTCGCTGACCGTGTAGCGGATCGGCGCGAGCGGCGCCGGAGGGCTCGCTGCGCGGGGCCGGGATGGCGGCTGTTCGGTGTCAGCTGCCTCGCGCACCTCGACCGGGGCGACGAAGCGGTAGCCCCGGCCGTGGATCGTGCGGATCAGCCGCTGCGCCTGTCCGTCGTCACCGAGGGCCTTGCGGGCCTGCTTGATGCGGCTGGTCACTGCCGTCTCGGTGACGAAGCGGTTGCCCCAGATGGCGTCCATCAGCTCGTCCTTGGGCACCACCCGGTCGCGGTGCGACACGAGGTAGACGAGGACGTCGAACGCCTGCGGCTCCAACGGCACCCGCTGGTCGCCGCGGCGGAGCTCGAACAGCAGCGTGTCGAGCTCGAGGCCTTCACCCAAGGCGAGCACCACACACTCAATGTGCCACACCTCGGGGCATCGTCAGGGCCGCGGGCTAGCCGTGCTGAAACCACGGCCAGCCCGCGGGCTCACGAGGCGACCCCGACCAGCTCGGGCGCCACGTCCACGACGTCCTCCTCACCGGCGACCGCGGTGGCGCCGCCCCGGTGCGCGACGGCGAGCACGGCGGCGACCAGCACCAGTACGGCGCCCGAGGCGACGTACGCCACGGTCATGCCGTGGGCGAAGGCGTCCCGCGCCACGGCGGCGACCGCGTCGCCCGGCTCGCCCAGTCGGCCGGCGATGGCGAGCGCGGCCGGGAGCGAGTCCTGCGCCTGGTGCGCCACCTCAGGGTCGGCACCGGGAAGGCCCGACGAGACGTCGGCCCGGTAGACCCCGTTCAGGACGCTGCCCAGGACGGCGATGCCGAGGGCGCCACCGACCTCGCGGGCCGCGTCGTTGACCGCGGAGCCCACACCCTGCTGCGAGGCAGGAAGGGCGGCGACGATGCCTGTCGTCGCGGGTGCCGTCGCAAGCGCCATGCCGGCGCCGAGCGGCACGATGCCGGCGAGCAGCAGCCAGTACGACGACCCGCCGTCGAGAAGTGACAGCACGAACATGCCGACCGCGATGAGCAGGACGCCGCCGACACTCATGGACCGCCTGCTCAGCCGACTCGCAAGCCGGGGCGCGTGGCGGGACATGCCGCCGAGCACCATCGCCATGGGCAGCAGTGCCAGCCCGGCGCGCAGCGGCGTGTAGCCGAGCACCAGCTGCAGGTACTGGATGACCAGGAACACGAAGCCGAAGAACACGAAGAACTGCGCGCCGATGGACAGCACCCCGGTGGTGAACGACCGGCGCAGGAACAGGCGCGGGTCGAGCAGCGGGCTCCGCGATGCGCAGGCTCCACAGCAGCCACAGCACGCCGGCAACCGCGCCGGCGCCGAACACCGCGACGGTGACCGGGTCGGTCCATCCCAGCTCCGGACCCTCGATCGCGCCGAACACCACAAAGGACAGCGCGGCCGTCAGCAGCAGCCCACCGAGCAGGTCCACCGAGGGTCGGCGCTCGTCACGGGAGTTCGGGATCTTCCGCAGCGCAGCGACGGCGACGCCGCCGGCCAGCACGACGTTCAGCCAGAACACCGACTGCCAGCCGAACCGCTCCAGCAGCAGGCCGGAGGTGACCAGGCCGAGGACCGCGCCGGCACCGGCGACACCGATCCAGGCTCCGACCGCCTTGGCGCGCTGCTGCACCGGAAAGGACGACGTGATGATCGACAGGGTCGTCGGCATCACCATGGCCGCGCCGACACCCATCAGCGCGCGGGCACCGATCAGCGGTCCCGGCGTGGTGCACAGCGCCGCTGCGGCCGAACCGCCGCCGAAGATCAGCAGGCCGAGGACCAGCAGCGGCTTGCGGCCGAATCGGTCGCCGAGCGCGCCGGCCGGCAGCAGCAGGCCGGCGAACACGAGGGCGTAGGCGTCCACGATCCACTGCAGCTGGCTCTGGGTCGCGCCGGTGTCGGCGGCGACGTCGGGCAGGGCGACGTTCAGCGCGGGCACGGCCGCGACGACGAGCGCCAGAGAGGCGAGCACCAGCGGCAGGACGCCCCGCTGCTCCGTCGAAGTTCTTGGTTCCGTTCATGTCATCTCCTTGGGGTTGCGACCCACGATGCGCGCGTCCGAACAGAAAAGTCAACACTTGTTGGCAAACAAGTGTTGACTTTTTCTCGGAGGCCCCCGAGGCTGGTGCGAGAGCCCGCGTCGAGGGCGCCGGCGGCACCCGAAGGACCGGAGGACGACAGGGCATGGCGACGACGACCGGCACTGATCAGCCGAGCGGCACCGAGCGCAAGTCCGACCGGACGCGGGCGGCCATCCTCGACGCGGCCCGCATCCAGTTCCAGCAGCAGGGCTACGACCGGACGAGCATCCGGTCGGTCGCCGCCGCCGCCCGGATCGACCCGTCAATGGTGATGCGCTACTACGGCAGCAAGCAGGGCCTGTTCGCTGCCGCCGCCCACGTCGACCTCCTGCTGCCCAACCTCTCAGCCGTCCCGCCGCGCAAGCGCGGGCAGGCACTCCTCGAGCACTTCGTCCGTCGCTGGGAGGGCGACCTGAGCGACGACGTGCTCCTGCTGCTGCTCCGGTCGGCGGTCACCGACGAGGGGGCAGCGGAGCGGTTGCGGACGGTCTTCCAGGAGCAGCTCGTCGCGGCCCTCGGCGCGGTGTACCCGCCGGACGAGGCGGTACGCCGGGCGGGGCTCATCGCCAGCCAGACCCTCGGCCTTGCGCTCGGCCGGTACATCCTGCGGCTACCCGGTCTGTCCGACCGGCCCGCCGCCGACCTCGTCGCGGACCTGGCACCCACGATCCAGCGCTACCTCACCGCTCCCCTTCCGGCGACAAGCCGGTGACCTGCCTCCGGCCTCTAACGCTTCTCGCTCCACTCAGCGCGAGCCACGATGGCGCGCTGTTCGTCGTGGTCGGGTTCGGCGGCCGCTGGATCGTCCGGCCAGTCGGCGACCTGCTCGCCGGCCCAGTCGGCCCAGTCGGCGACGAGCTTGTAGAAGTCGGTGAGGAACGCGCCGACCAGCATCGTCGGAGCCGCTCGCGCATCGAACTCGCCGCCGCCCGCGAGGAAGGCTCGACCGGCTGCCAGGTTGCCCTCGTTGCGCTCCTCGGCCCAGGCCCGAGCGGCCGCGAGCGTCGCGAGCGCGTCGTCGCGGGTGCCCTGGTCGGCGAGGAAGATCGCGAAGCAGAGGCTCCGCCTCCAGCGCGATGCCCGCCGACGGCTCGGCCTGCCACGCCGCCAGCGCCCGACGTCCCTCGGCCGTGATCGTGTAAACCGTCGCGGCGCTTGCCCAGTGCTCTCGGTGCGGGAGGTCGCCAACCCCAGCCGCTCGAGCTTCTTCGGCTCTTCGTACAGCTTGCTCTTCGCCCGCGGCCAGAACCGCCCGAGACTCCACTCCATCTGCCGGGTGAGCTCGTAGGTGCTCCACGACCTGACGGCGAGCAGGCCGAGGATCGCGTACGACGTCGTGGTGAGCCGCTGACTGCTTGACATCTCGTCCTTCCGGGCGTATTACTGGATAGTCCCTTTGGGACTATATACCGCGACAGGACTCCCGACATGAACGACACGACAGGACCTCCAGGTGGATACGACCAACCCGAGCAGCTCAAGGCCTGGGACGGCGGTGAGGGCGACTACTGGGCGGCCAACGCGAACCAGTACGACGCCGCCGTCGACCGCTACCACGACGCCCTCCTCGATCTCGCCGCGATCGCTCCGAACGACGCGGTGCTCGACATCGGGTGCGGCACCGGTCAGACCACCCGCGATGCGGCACGACTCGGCGCCTCCGGCACCGCCCTCGGCATCGACCTCTCCTCGCGCATGCTCGAAGTGGCACGGTCCAGAGCGGAGCAGGAAGGCGTCCACAACGCTGCTTCATCCAGGGCGACGCCCAGATCCACCCGTTCGAGCCGGCGTCGTTCGACGTGGCCCTGAGCCGCACCGGGACCATGTTCTTCGGCGACCGGGCTGCGGCGTACGCGAACATCGCCCGAACGCCTCCGGCCCGGAGGTCGGCTGGCGCTCGCCGTCTGGCAGCCCATGTCGGAGAACGAGTGGTTCACCTCCTTCGTCGGTGCCCTCGCGGCCGGACGCGACCTGCCGGCGCCTCCCCCCGACGCGCCGAGCCCGTTCGCGATGAGCGAGCCCGACCAGGTGGGTCCGCTCCTGGAGTCGTCGGGCTTCGAAAGGCGTCGAGTTCGGCGACGTGCGTGCGCCGATGTTCTTCGGGGCACACGGCAGCCCAAGCCCACGACTTCATCCTCGGCCAGCTGGGCTGGCTCGTCGCCGACCTCGACGAGACCTCCCGACGGGCCGCTCTGGCCGAGCTCCTGCGCACGATGCAGGAGCACGAGACCGCCGACGGCGTCCGGTTCGGTCCGCGATGTGGCTGATCGGCGCGCGACGCGTGTCGACAACAACTCCGTCGCGGGGCTGCGCGTCGGGCTCGCCGGTCACGCTCGGCCGCGTGCGGACCCAAAGTCGCCGCGACCAGATCCTCCTGGGCCAGGTCGCTCAGGGTGACGACCGGAACGTGCCAGGGTGATCACCCCTCGGTCGCATCAGCTGCAGCCGCTGGTGCTGCCGCAGCCCTCGCAGACGTAGCAGGAACCGGCGGGACGCATCTTGGTCCCGCAGGACATGCACAGCGGCGCGTCGGACGCCGTGACCGGTGATGGCCTCGAGGAGCTCGGCCGACGAGCCGACCTGCGCGGGCGCCGGCTTCACCTCCGCCGACTCGACCGAGACGGGGCGCTCGGTCACCGGCGCCGACTGGGCCAGCGTCTCGAGCTCCTCCTCGACGTCGTCGTCGGACGCCTCGTCCGCCTCGTAGGACCCGGTCTCGAGGTGACGCGGCCCGCTCCTCGGCGGAGTAGATGCCGTAGGCCGCCCGGGTGTCGAAGGGCAGGTGGTCCAGCGCCAGCCGGCGGAAGATGTAGTCCATCATCGACTGCGCCATCCGCACGTCCGGGTCGTCGGTCAGACCGGCCGGGTCGAAGCGCATGTTGACGAACTTCGAGACGTAGGTCTCCAGCGGCACGCCGTACTGCAGTCCGATCGAGATCGCGATCGAGAAGGCGTCCATGACACCCGCGAGCGTCGAGCCCTGCTTGGACATCTTCAGGAAGATCTCGCCGAGGCCGTCGTCGGGGTAGGACGAGGCCGTCATGTAGCCCTCGGCGCCGCCCACGGAGAACGACGTCATCTCGGCCGGGCGCTTCTTCGGCAGCCGCTTGCGGATCGGGCGGTACTCGACGACCTTCTCGACGGCCGGCTCGCCGGCGCTCTTGGCCTTGCTGCCCACCGTCGGACAGCGGCTGGCCGACCTTGCAGTTGTCGCGGTAGATCGCCAGCGCCTTCAGGCCGAGCTTCCAGCCCTGGAAGTAGACGTCCTCGATCTCCTCGACCGTCGCCGTCTCGGGCAGGTTGACCGTCTTGGAGATCGCGCCGGACAGGAACGGCTGCACCGCCGCCATCATCCGCACGTGACCCATCGGGGCGATCGAGCGCTCACCCATCGCGCAGTCGAACACGTCGTAGTGCTCCTGGCGCAGACCGGGCGCGTCGATGACGTGGCCGTGCTCGGCGATGTACTCGATGATCGCCTCGACGGTCTCCTCGGAGTAGCCCATCCGCCGCAGCGCCCGCGGGATGGTGCCGTTGACGATCTGCATCGAGCCGCCGCCGACGAGCTTCTTGAACTTGACCAGCGAGAAGTCGGGCTCGATGCCGGTGGTGTCGCAGTCCATCATGAAGCCGATGGTGCCGGTCGGCGCGAGCACGGAGGCCTGCGCGTTGCGGTAGCCGTTCTTCTCGCCGAGCTTGATCGTCGCGTCCCAGGCCTTGTTGGCCTCGCGCTGCACGTCCTTGTCGAGCGTCTCGTAGGTGCGGATCGCGTCGTTGGCCGCAGCGTGCTTGCGCATGACCCGCTTGTGCGGGGCGGCGTTGCGCGCGTAGCCCTCGTAGGGACCGACCACGCCGGCCATCTCGGCCGAGCGCTTGTACGCCGTGCCCGTCATCAGCGAGGTGATCGAGGCGGCCAGCGCGCGGCCGCCGTCGGAGTCGTAGCCGTGGCCGGTCGCCATCAGCAGCGCGCCGAGGTTGGCGTAGCCGATGCCGAGCTGGCGGTACTTGCGCGTCGTGTCGCCGATCGCCTCGGTCGGGAAGTCGGCGAAGCAGATCGAGATGTCCATCGCGGTGATGACCAGCTCGACGACCTTCGCGAAGCCGACGGCGTCGAACGTGTCGTCGTCCTTGAGGAACTTCATCAGGTTGAGCGACGCGAGGTTGCACGAGGAGTTGTCCAGCGACATGTACTCACAGCACGGGTTGGATGCGGTGATGCGGCCCGTCTCGGGGTTGGTGTGCCAGTCGTTGATCGTGTCGTCGTACTGGATGCCGGGGTCGGCGCACTGCCACGCGGCCAGCGCCATCTTGCGCCACAGCTCACGCGCGTCGACCGTCTCGATGACCTCGCCGGTCGGCGCGGGCCCGCAGGCCGAACTCGGTGCCCTCCTCGACCGCGCGCATGAACTCGTCGGTGACGCGGACCGAGTTGTTGGCGTTCTGGTACTGCACGGACGTGATGTCCTTGCCGCCGAGGTCCATGTCGAAGCCGGCGTCGCGCAGCGCGCGGATCTTGTCTTCCTCGCGCGCCTTGGTCTCGATGAACTCCTCGATGTCGGGGTGGTCGACGTCGAGCACGACCATCTTGGCCGCCCGCCGGGTCGCCCCGCCGGACTTGATCGTGCCGGCGGACGCGTCGGCGCCGCGCATGAACGACACCGGGCCGGAGGCGGTGCCGCCGGAGGACAGCAGCTCCTTGGAGGACCGGATGCGGGAGAGGTTCAGGCCGGCGCCGGAGCCGCCCTTGAAGATCAGGCCCTCCTCGCGGTACCAGTTCAGGATCGAGTCCATCGTGTCGTCGACGGCGAGGATGAAGCACGCCGACACCTGCTGCGGGCTCGACGTACCGACGTTGAACCAGACCGGCGAGTTGAACGAGAACACCTGGTGCAGGAGGGCCCAGGTGAGCTCGTGCTCGAAGATCTCGGCGTCGCCGGGTGAGGCGAAGTAGCCGTGCTCCTCGCCGGCCGCGCGGTAGGTCTTGACCACGCGGTCGATCAGCTGCTTGAGGCTCCACTCGCGGACCTCGGTGCCCACGGCGCCGCGGAAGTACTTGGTGGTGACGATGTTGGTGGCGTTGACCGACCAGAAGTCGGGGAACTCGACCCCGCGCTGCTCGAAGTTGATCGTGCCGTCACGCCAGTTGGTCATGACGACGTCGCGGCGCTCCCAGGTCACCTCGTCGTAGGGGTGCACGCCGGGCGTGGTGTTGATGCGCTCGACCGTGAGGCCCGCGCCCTTCGTGGGCTTGCCCTGACGCACGATCTGGGGCTTGTCCTGCGACGTCTCCGTCATGCCTTTTTCTCCTCCGCTGGTCGCATTCCATACAACACATCTGGTCCGACAGAAACTCCGCTGCTGGGGCCTGTCGGGTGGGTCTTAGGGGCTTTGGTACGGCGGGGCCGCACCGGTCTCGCTGGGCGTCTCGGTGGTGGGCGACCCGAGCTGGTGCTCGGCCCGCAGGATGGCGATCTCGCCCTCGAAGTCGGCGAGGGACTCGAAGCTCCGGTAGACCGACGCGAACCGCAGGTAGGCCACCTCGTCGAGGGTCCGCAGCGGCTCGAGCATCGCCATGCCGACCTCGTGGGCCTCGATCTCGGCCAGTCCGGCGGCCCGCACCGACTCCTCGACCCGCTGGGCCAGCACCGCCAGGTCGTCCTCGGTCACGGGCCGGCCCTGGCAGGCCTTGCGGACGCCGGCGAGCACCTTGTCGCGGCTGAACGGCTCGGTCGCGCCGGAGCGCTTGACCACGGTCAGGCTGGCCGTCTCGACCGTCGTGAACCGGCGCCCGCACTCGGGGCACTGGCGCCGGCGGCGGATCGCGGTGCCGTCTTCGGTCGCGCGGCTGTCGACGACCCGGGAGTCGCTGTGCCGGCAGAACGGGCAGTGCATCGGCGGGGCTCCCTTCTCGTCGTCAACCGGACTTCGGTTGTCATGAACCGACGTGACGCTCGTCACATTCGGGCCGGAAAACGTCGGTGCGCAATCGGGTGATGCGGGCGGTTGTCCCCAGGCCCTGTGGACCCCGCTGTGGACCGATCATGGTTCTCAGCGTGTGAGCCTGTGCAGCGTGCTGGGGACAACATATGGATAACTACAGACGTGTCATTCACAAGATGTAGTGGAACGGTAGCCCCGCCGCCGGGCTTGCGCAAGCACTTCGCACCACCCGTTCGGGCCATTTTTCGGCAACCTTCGGGGGACTGATCCTTTGCCTTCGGAGGGGTCCAGCGGCTCTGCTCCATGGCCGATGCATTTTTCGTCATGAGAGCGGCCGGATGGTCGCAGCAGACCATCCGACGGGGGACTCCGCCATGCCGAAACACGATCGCCGCCTTGCCCAATCGGCCACTCCGACGTCCCGTCGGCGGTTCTCCGCCCGCCTGCTGATCGCGCTGCTGCTGGTGTTCGCCGGCGTTCTCACCATGGTTCAACCCGCATCCGCCGCCCCGACGCGAGCTCGCTCGTCGTACCCCCGGGCGATCGAACCCCACGCGCGCTACGCACCGCAGGTCAAGTGCACCCCACGGGCCCGCCCCGGCGTCGTGGACCTGTCTCGTCGGGTGCTGCGTGCCTACCCGGGCACCCGCAGCCTCGGCATCGTGCGGGCCTGCTCGGCCGGCGGTCGGTCGGAGCACAAGGAGGGTCGGGCCTGGGACTGGGGCGGCCTGAACGCCTCGCAGCGCCGCGGACCGCAGGAAGGTCCAGAACTTCATGACCTGGCTGTTCGCGACCGACAAGTACGGCAACCGCCACGCCAACGCCCGTCGCCTCGGCATCCAGTACGTCATCTGGAACAAGCGCATCTGGGGCTCCTACAACGCGGCCGCCGGATGGCGCGCCTACACCGGCGCCAACAAGCACACCGACCACGTGCACATCTCGTTCACCTGGGCCGGCGCCAACATGAACACGTCCTTCTGGACCGGCCGGGTCGGCTCCGTCAACTGGGCGCCGAAGCCAGTCCCGCCGCCCCCGCCGCCGCCCATCGCGAAGCCCCGACCGGAGCCGGTTGCACCCGCACCCTGCCCGCCGGGCCTGACTTCACCACCGAGACCGTGAAGCTGCCCGCGACCGCCGCGGGGGCGACCATGGTCGGCGCCCTGACGGCCGGTCAGCCCTACCTGATCGAGGTGTCCGGCTCCTACACCTACGCCCGCCAACGCCACAAGGCCGACGCGGAGTGCTCGCGCACGGCCAGCGACTCGACCTGGCGGCGCGACCGCTCGGTGCACCGCCTCGCCCCGGCGAGCGACCACCTCGACCTGTACGTCGACGGGGTGGACCTGCTCGCGGAGTCCGACAACGGCGCCGACTGCGACACGCCACCACGTCTACCGGTGGATGTACACGCCGACGCGCAGCGGACGGGTGACGTTCGCCCTGTGGGATCCCTCGACCCGCAGCGACAACTCCGGCACGCTGACCATCAAGGTGATCAAGTCGGCTCCGGCCGACGTGCTGGAGTGGCGGGTCTGGGGCAACTACGCCACCGGCGTCACCAGCCCCGGTGCTCTCGAGGCCGGGCAGACCTACACGGCCACCATCACCGGCGTCGTCAACGCCGGCAACGGTGTGCTCTCCGACGCCGAGTGCACGGCCACCACGGCCGACCCGGTCTGGCGCCGCCAGCGTGCGGTGCTCAACGGCGACGACTTCGACGTACTGGTCGACCGTGACGATGTCCGCTGGGAGCCTGCCTCACAGCAGGATCCGGACGAGGCATGTGACTCGGTCACGCACACCTACACGACGACGCTGCGCCCGCAGGAGACCCGCCCGGTCAACATCCGGGTCGGCGACCCGGCCCCGAGCGGCAACACCGGCTCCTTGCACGTGAAGATCGTGCGGGTCGTGCCGATCGAGGGACCCGAGACGGTCGCGGTCGACAGCGCCAACCCGGACGGCGCCACCACGGCGCGGTCCTACCCGGCCGGCGAGACCGTGAAGGTCAGCGTGCAGGGCACCTACGAGATCGCGCCGGGCATCACCGCCGACGCGGAGTGCTCGACGACCACCACCGACCCGTTCTGGCGCTCGTCGCGCACCGACCTGATCAGCAGCACCGGTCAGGCGCTCGGCGACCTCATGGTGGGCGGGCGGCTGCTGGACTGGCGCACGGTCAGCGGCAGTCGCTGCGACAGCGCCGGCCACTCCTACTCGGTGCTGTGGACTCCACAGGCCACCGGGCCGATCGCGCTCGCGGTCGCGGACGAGCAACACGCCGACAACGCTGGGGCTCTGACGGTCACCGTCGAGCCGACCGGCTGAGAGAGAGACTGACCGCGTGCCGACTGCCTTCTCCTCCACCGCCACCCGCCGCCGATTCCTGACGACCCCTGCGGTCGGACTGGCCTTGCTCCTGGCCCTCGGGCTGACCGGGTGCGGCAGCGGCGACGAGAACGACGCGGCCGTCCCCCGGGCGAGCACGTCGCCGACCACCCGGTCAGCGGTCATTGCCGGCCCGACCGTGTCCACACCGGCGCCGGAGACAACGACGCCGCTGCCGACGCTCCCGCCGGGTGACCCCGGCGACGGCCCGTCCGTGCCCGAGGACACCTCCGACGTCGAGGAACCGGCCGGCGCCGCCCTGACCACCGTCCCGGCCGGCGCCCTGCTGGACGCCAAGACGGTCGGCGAGGTGCTCGGCGGGTCCTGGAGCTCCTCGGCCGCACCGGCCGACTCCTGCGCGGCCCCGCGTCCCACTCGGGCGGTCGCCTCTCGGAGTACGGCGCTCACCGGTGCTGGCGGCACGGTCGTCGAGACCGTCTCCACCTACAACGGAACGGCGGGCACCACCGCCATCAGCAACCTGGCCAAGCGGCTGCGCGGCTGCGGGTGGACCCAGGAGGCGGAACCGCCGCTGGGTGCGCACTCGGCCGAGCTCAGCCGCAAGGGCGGCGCGGGTGTGGAGCGGGTGGTCGTGGTGGAGTCGGAAGGCGTCGCCGTCACGGTGGTCGGTCGCGGGCGGGTTGCCGCCAACAGCGACGACTGGTCGGCGATCGTGGACGTGGCCATCGGTACGTCGTGCCTGGCCGCGCCCGACGGCTGCCACTAACCACCCGTCTGCGCGGGTGCCGCCGGGACAACGGGGGTACATGATGGCGGTGATGCGCCCCCTCGCCGTCCTCACCGGTCGCCGCGACGACCGTGAGGAGCAGAGTCGCGGTCTGCTCGGCCGGCTCGGTCTCGGCGCCGCGGCTGCCGCGGTGGTGGCTGTTCCCTTCACCCTGCTCCTGCTGCTGGTGCTCTCCGAGTGGGAGCCGCTCGAGCGCCTCGACAAATCCGTCGCAAACGACCTCCACGGATATGTCTCCGGTCACCCGACGACCGTGGACCTGCTCGAGGCCGGCAGCGTGGCTCTGGACCCCTTCGTCTTCCGCGGTCTCGTGATCATCGTCGCCGGATGGCTGTGGTGGCGCGGCGCCAAGCGACTGGCCGTCTGGGCGCTGGTGACGATGGCGATCGGCGGCATTCTCGGTGTCGTGCTCAAGCTGCTCGTCGAGCGCTCCCGCCCCGCGTTCCCGGAGCCCGTCGTGACGGCCACCGGCTTCAGCTTCCCGAGCGGGCACGCACTCAACTCGCTGCTCTGCGTCGGCATCGTGATCCTCGCGCTCCTGCCCGCCCTCGACCGCGCCGGGAGGATGGTGGCCTACACCGTCGGAGCGGCACTGGTGCTGCTGACGGGTTACGACCGCATCGCCCTGGGCGTCCACTACGTCAGTGACGTCGTGGCCGGCTGGGGGGTGGCACTCGCCTGCCTGGCCGGCACGAGCGCCGCATTCGAGGTCTGGCGCCGCGAGCACGGGCGACGACCGTCCGCTGTCGAAGAAGGGGTGGACCCAGAAGCCGCCCCCGCCCTCAGGGAGTAGGTGCGCCCGGATGATCACCAGCGTCTCCCGGATCGCTGGGCGGGTCCTCGTGCTGCTCGCGCTTCTCTACGCCCTCCTCGTCGGCCTCGGCCTGCTGCTCACCAAGGTCATCGAGCACTCGTGGCTCATCCGCGAGGAGGACGGCGTCAACCGGGCGCTGGAAGACGGCCGGACGCCGACGATGAACGACGTCACCTATCTCCTGTCGGGACTGGGCAACACCGCGGCGATCATCGGCGCGATGGTGGTCGTGGCGATCGCGCTCCGCCTCGCCTCGCGGCGATGGAGCATGTCGGTGTTCCTCGTCCTGGCGGTCTCGGCGCAGGCTCTGGTCTTCCTGTGCGTGACGCTGACGATCGACCGCCAACGCCCACACGTCAGGCACCTGGACAGCAGCCCGCCGACGTCGAGCTTCCCGAGCGGGCACACCGGGGCTGCCACAGCCTTGTTCGTCGCCAGCGCGCTGCTCGTGCTGTGGTTCGTCCGGAAGCGCTGGGTGAAGATCCTCGCCATCACGGTGTTGGTGGCCGTGCCGTTGCTCGTCGCCTACGGCCGGCTCTACCGCGGCATGCACCACCCGACCGACGTCGTCGGCTCATACATCAACGGCCTGGCCTGCATCGCCATCGCCGCAACCAGCGTCTTCGGGCACTGGGGGCGGGAAGCGGAACATGACAGCGAACCGTCGCTGTCGGCGACACCGGCGGGGACAGGATGAGGCGCGCGGCCGTCGTCTACAACCCGTTGAAGGTTCCCGATCTACCCGGCATGACCGAGCGGGTCGAGCGGTTCATGAGCGAGAACGGGTGGGACGCTCCGCTCTGGCTGGAGACCACCGAGGACGACCCAGGTATCGGGATGTGCGAGCGCGCCGTTCACGACGGGTGCGATGTCGTGTTCGTGTGTGGCGGCGACGGCACCGTGATGGCTGCCGTGACGGCGATGGCCGGGTGCGACGTGCCTCTGGCCGTCCTCCCCGCCGGCACCGGCAACCTGCTGGCCCGCAACCTGGACCTCCCCCTCGACGACGAGGAGGAGGCGTTGCGGATCGGCATCGACGGCCGGACGATCCAGCTCGACGTGGGTGCCGTGGACGACCGCAAGTTCGCGGTGATGGCGGGTCTCGGTTTCGACGCGGCGATGATGCGCGACGCCCCGGAGGGCCTCAAGAAGGCGGTCGGGTGGCCCGCCTATCTCGTGTCCGCGACCAAGCATCTGCGTGGACGGGGCATCCGGATCACGCTCACCCTCGACGAGGGGACGCCCACGGTTCGCCGGGTCCGCACCGTCATGGTGGGCAACGTCGGGAAGCTGCAGGGAGGAATCCCGCTGCTGCCCGATGCGAAGCCGGACGACGGTCTCCTCGATGTCGTCCTCATCGCACCCCGCCACCTGGCGGACTGGTTGCGGGTCGCGGGTCGCGTCATCCGTCGTGCCGACGTGCCGGACCGGAAGATGGAACGTTTCCGCGGTCATCACATCAAGGTCGAGGCCGGGCGCCCGCAGCCGCGCCAGCTCGACGGCGATGTCATCGAGAACGGCCGCACGCTCGACATCCAGGTCGAGGCGGGCGCACTCATGCTGCGCGTGCCATGAGCTCGGTGACGAGAGTTCCCCAGACGCGCACGCTGGACCCGGCGTACCTCTCGATGGACGATGCACGGACCACCCTGCGCGACTACGGCCGGCTCACCCTCATCAAGAACGCGTTCGTGCGGTTCCGCTACGGCGACGGCTTCAGCCACTCCCGCGCGCTCGCCTTCCAGCTCGTGCTGTCCGTGGTGCCGCTCGGCATCGCGTTCATCGGGCTGGCCAGCACCGTCCGGGCAGACAGAGTCGGCGCGGTGCTGCGCGAGGTGCTGCTGCGCGTGACCCCCGGAGCCACCGACGACATCGTGCGGCAGACGCTCGAGCAGGGGCGGCAGCAAGTCGGCCACGGCGAGCTCGCCCTGTGGATCGGCCTGGCGGTCGCCCTCATCGCCCTGACCGCTGCCATGGGGCAGGTCGAGCGCGGCGCCAACCGCATCTACGGGATCCAGCGCGACCGGCCGGCGCGCAGCAAGTACCTGCGCGCGGTCGGGCATGCCCTGACGGCCGGCATCCTCTCCCTGGTCGGCTTCGTCGTCATCGCCGCCGGCGGAACCGTCGGTGCGGTCCTCGCCCGCACCTACGGCTGGACCGACCGTCAGGAAGCGCTGTGGATCGCCCTCCGGTTGCCGGTGGGCGTCCTGCTCGCGCTGGCATCGATCACCTTGCTCATCAGCCGCACGCCACGGCGGCAGCAGCCGGGGTGGTCGTGGACGGGCATCGGCGCCGGTGTCGCCCTGACCCTGTGGGTCTTGTTCACCTATCTGCTGTCGGTCTACGTCGAGCAGAGCGCGTCGTTCGGCTCCACCTACGGCCCGCTCACCGGCATCGTCGCCCTGGTGCTCTGGGCCTACCTGACGTCGATGGCGCTGTTTCTCGGCATCGCCTTCAGCGCCCAGCTGGAGGCCGTGCGGGCAGGTGTCATGGATCCCGAGCGGGGCGACCCCGAGGAGCTGCGCCCCGAGGCAGCCTCTCTGCAGACCTAGGAGGAGGCCGGGACGAGCAGCACCTGGCCGGCCTGGGCCGCGCCGGACGTCAGCCCGTTCATGTCCTTGATGCGGGCGATCGTGGCCCGGGGGTCGGCATCGGGCCGGACCCGCTCGGCGATGGCCCACAGCGTGTCGCCCGGCTGCACGGTCACCCGCTCGGCCACGACGTTGTCGCCGCGGTCACTGGTGGCGGTGGCCGGCGCCATCGCGAAGGCCACGATGCCGAGGAGCAGGCCGAACAGCAGCGCCAGGACGACCAGCCGCCCGCGCCGGGTCAGCCGAACCGGAGCGGCCACCGCGCTCGGGCCGCTTCGGTCGGGCAACCCGAACCGGGAGCGCCGGCCGCGCCGGCCGAGCCGTCCGCGGCGGGCAGTCCGTCCACGTCATCGCGCTCATCTGGTCCTCCTGCGTCGAAACCACCGTCGAACGTGCGTTCGATCGAACACCTGTACGACGTTCTACCCCATCCGTCCGACAAAATCCACGACTCTTCGAACAAGTGTTTGAATTTGAGCGTGGAGATCGCTACCGTCTCGGCCATGAGCAAAGGCGACGGCAGGAGCGGCAGGCAGGCAGCGGGGCAGGCAGCACGGTGACCGAGATCCCCGACGGGCCGGCCGACGAGTCCGGGCTGACCCCCCGTCAGCGCAAGGTCCTCGAGGTGATCCGCTCGGCGGTCGAGCGCAAGGGCTACCCCCCGAGCATGCGCGAGATCGGCGAGGCGGTCGGGCTGACCAGCTCGTCCAGCGTGTCCCACCAGCTCGCCGCGCTGGAGCGCAAGGGCTGGCTGCGCCGCGACCCCAACCGTCCCCGGGCGATCGAGGTCCGCTCCCCCGACCAGGGCGAGGGCCCGGCTTCCCAGCCGATGGTCTCACGACGAGACCGGCATCGGCGACGCCCGCCCGCAGGCCTCCTACGTCCCGCTGGTCGGGCGGATCGCCGCCGGTGGCCCGATCCTGGCCGAGGAGGCCATCGAGGACGTCTTCCCGCTGCCCCGCCGGCTGGTGGGTGACGGCACCCTCTTCCTCCTGCAGGTCGTGGGCGAGTCGATGGTCGACGCGGCCATCTGCGACGGCGACTGGGTCGTGGTCCACCAGCAGCCGGTGGCCGAGAACGGCGACATCGTGGCCGCCATGATCGACGGCGAGGCGACGGTCAAGACCTTCAAGCGCCGCGACGGCCATGTCTGGCTGATGCCTCACAATCCCGCCTTCGAGCCCATTCCGGGCGATGAGGCAACGATTCTCGGCCGGGTGACGGCAGTTCTCCGACGCCTCTGAGGCGTCAAGCCCCTGACCCATCTGGTCGATCAAGCAGGGTGGCCGCCCTGTCTGACGTCGTCGACCCCACACCGCCGCCTGCGGGCGAGCAGGTGCTCGACGGCCTGCTCCGCTCCGCCGAGCAGGACAAGCGCTACCTGCTGGCGGCCCGCCACGCCCCGATCGGCATCGCCATCGTCGCCACCGACGGGACCTTCCTGGACAGCAACGACAAGCTGTGCCGGCTGCTGGGCTACAGCCGGGAGGAGCTGGTCGGCAAGAGGTTCCACGACATCACCCACCCCGACGACCTGGCGCTGGACGTGGCCCACGTCGACGAGCTGCTGGCCGGCGGCGCCGAGACCTACCGGATCGAGAAGCGCTACTTCACCCGAGAGGGCCGGGTGGTCTGGGTCCAGCTCACGGTCGCGCTGGCCCGTGACGACAACGGCAACCCGCTCTACTTCATCAGCATGATCGAGGACATCACCGCGCAACGCGACGCGCGCCTCGCCCTCGCCCACCGCGCCACCCACGACGCCCTCACCGGTCTGTCCAACCGCACGCTGCTCCTCGACCGCACCACCCAGGCGCTGGCCCAGGCGCACCGCGAGGGTCGCCCGATCGCTCTGCTCTTCTGCGACCTCGACCAGTTCAAGCTCGTCAACGACAGCCGCGGCCACGACGCCGGCGACGCGGTGCTCATCGAGACCGCCGACCGCATCAGCGCCAACATCCGCGCCAGTGACACCGCGGCACGGCTCGGCGGCGACGAGTTCGTCGTGCTCTGCCAGCAGCTGTCCTCCACCGTCGAGGCGGAGCGGGTGGCGCAGCGACTGATCGACATGCTGACCCAGCCGATGATCCGCGCCGGTGGCATCACCATGACCGTCAGCATCGGGATCGCCTTCGCCACCCCCGGCCTGAACGCGGCCGACCTCCTGCGCAACGCCGACGCGGCGATGTACAAGGCCAAGTCGGAGGGCCGCGACCGCTACGCGCTGTTCACCCCCAACCTGATCACCCAGGCAACCGAGCGCCTCGACATGGAGCACGAGCTGCGGGAGGCGATCCGGGCGCAGGCGCTCTACCTCGACTACCAGCCGGTCCTGCGCCTCGCGGACAGCAAGGTGATCGCCTACGAGTGCCTGGTGCGCTGGAAGCATCCTCAGCGCGGCGTGCTGTCGCCGGGCGCCTTCCTGCCGTTCGCGGAGAGCACCGACCTCGTCCTCGAGATCGACCGTTGGGTGCTGAGCAGTGCCTGCGCCGCCGCGGCCCGCTGGGGCGACGGGCCCGACGCGCCCGACCTCGCGGTCAACGTGTCGGCCCGACACATCGGCCGTGGCCTGCTGCCCGGGTTGATCGCCTCGGTGCTGCGACAGAGCGGGCTGCCGGCCCGACGCCTCATCCTCGAGATCACCGAGACGGCGCTGCTCGGCATGACGCCGACAGCCCAGAGCCGAGCTGGACACGCTGGTGCACCTCGGCGTACGGCTCGCGATCGACGACTTCGGCACCGGCTACTCCTCGCTCGCCCACCTGGTCGAGGTGCCCGCGTCGTACGTGAAGGTCGACCGCGCGTTCGTCAGCGAGATGACCCGGTCGTCCAGCCGCCGGGCGATCGTCGTCGCGGTCATCTCCCTGTGCGAGGCCCTGAACATCGCCGTGATCGCTGAGGGCATCGAGGAGCAGGACCAGCGCGACCTGCTGACCGAGCTCGGCTGCGACTTCGGCCAGGGCTACCTGCTCGGCCGCCCGGGCTCCGCGCCGCTCTAGGTCACGACTCCGGTACGACGTCGTCCGCCGACTTGTCGGGGCGCAGTCCGCGCCAGGACGGGTGGCGCAGGCGACCGTCGTTGGTCCACTCGGTGAAGACCACCTCGCCGACGAGCTTCGGGGTCACCCAGTGCGCGTCCTTGGCGTGCTGGCGCGGCACCTCGTCGTCGAACGGTGACGGTCTTGCGCTCCAGCGGCTTGAGCCGCTTGGCGAGGTCGTCGAGCATCTGGTTGGTGAAGCCGGTGCCGACGTGGCCGGCGAACCTCAGCCGGCCCTCCTCGTCGTGCACGCCCAGCAGCAGCGACCCGATGCCGCCCTTGCGGCGACCCTCACCGGCCTTCCAGCCACCGATGACGACCTCCTGGGCGCGCAGGTGCTTGACCTTGATCCACGCTGCGCTGCGCCGGCCGGGCTCGTAGGGCGCGTCCCGCCGCTTGGCGATGACGCCCTCGAGTCCCTGAGCCTGCGACGCTGCCAGCGCGGCGGCACCGTCGCCGTCGAAGGCGGGCGGCGTCGCCCAGCGCGGTCCGTCCAGGTCGAGGGACTCGAGCGCCGCGCGCCGCTCGGCGTACGGCTTGCTGGTCAGGGCGTGGCCCTGCAGGTAGAGGACGTCGAAGGCGAGGTAGGTCACCGGCACCCGGTCGCGCAGCGCGGGCGTGGGGCGCTGCACGTGCATCCGCTGCTGGAGGGTGCCGAAGCTCGGCCGGCCCAGCTCGTCGAACGCCACGATCTCGCCGTCGAGGACCACCGTGCGGTCGCCGAAGAACTCGGCGAGACCGCGCAGCTCGGGATAGTTCGACACCACCTCGCGGTCGTTGCGGGTGAGGACGCGGACCGAGCCGTGGTCGACGTAGACGACGGCTCGCACGCCGTCCCACTTCATCTCGAAGGCCCAGGCGTCCTCGTCTGCGGCGCTGGGCAGCTGACCGGCGGTCGCGAGCATCGGCTTGATCAGCTCGGGCATCGGGTCGGCGTCCGGGTGCGCGGGCGGGTCCATGCGGTGGATCATCCAGTTGTCGCCGTCGGTCTTGAAGAGGACGTAGCGGCCCTGGGCGCGTTCGCCGTGCAGGACCACCTTGACCTCGCGGTCGTCCCACTTCTCGCACTCGTAGGTGCCGCGGTCCCAGATCGTGACCTTGCCGCCGCCGTACTCGCCCTTGGGGATCTCGCCGGCAAAGGTTGCGTACTCCAGCGGGTGGTCCTCGGTGTGCACGGCGAGGTGGTTGCGCTTTGGATCATCGGGAACGCCGCGCGGCAGCGCCCACGAGACGAGCACGCCGTCGCGCTCGAGGCGGAAGTCCCAGTGCAGCCGCCGGGCGTGATGTTCCTGAATGACGAACGTGTCGTCACTGCCTGTAGGCAACGGGCCGGCGGGCGGGACCGGCTCGGGCGTGCGGCGCTTGTCGCGCTTCGTGCGGTACGTCGTCAGCTTGTCCGGCATGTCAGATCATTGCCCACCTAAAGTTTCCCGGAACGCTTCCGAAATGTCGCTCCCTCGGGTTAGCGTCCTCCCTGGCCCTCGGGGCACCCCCGGCCACCCTGTTTCCCACGGAGGATCTTCGTGTCGATGTCTGCCCGCGTGCGCCGAGCGCCGATCGCCATTCTGTCCGTTCTCGCCGTGCTCGCCGCCGGGTTGGTCGCTGCAGCCCCCGCCCAGGCGGTGTCCGCGAACCTGGTGATCAGCCAGGTCTACGGCGGTGGCGGCAACGCCGGTGCCACGTACACGCACGACTACATCGAGATCTTCAACCGGCGGCGACGACCGACATCTCGGTCGACGACTTCTCGCTCCAGTACGCGGCGGCGGCGGGCGCCGGCAACTTCGGATGCGACACCCGCCAGCTGACCGAGCTTCCCGACGTCACGGTGCGGCCGGGGCAGCTACTTCCTGGTCCAGGAGGCGGTCCACCGCTGCCGTCGCGGCACCCATCCCGTCGCGGCGGACGTCATCGACGCGACGCCGATCGCCATGTCTGCTACTGCGGGCAAGGTCGCCCTGGTGACCGGTGACGCCTCGCTCGGCTGCAACGGTGGGCTGCTGCACCGCCATGCAACGCCGACGCGCTGGCCGCATCGTCGACCTCGTCGGCTACGGCACGGCCGACTGCGCAACTTCTCCGAAGGCTCCCCCGCCCCCGCCCCGTCCACCACGCTCGCTGACCTTCGCAAGGTTCACGGCTGCCAGGACACCGACGACAACGCCGCGACTTCGAGGCACTGACGCCGGCGCCGCGGACACGGCCACGACCCGCGCGCCGTGCCGTGACCGCCGCCGGAGACGCCGCGCCCAGCGTCGCCAGCACCAACCCCGCGAACGGCGCGACCAACGTGCCTGTCAACAGCAACGTCACCGTGACCTTCAGCGAGCCCGTCACCGCCAACGCGGCGTCGTTCGACCTGACGTGTGCGAACAGCGGCCAGCACGCGTGGCCTCACCGGCGGCACGACGACGTGACATCGCCTCGACCCCGACGACCGACTTCGCCGTCAACGAGTGCTGCACGCTCACCGTCGTCGCGAGCAAGGTCACGACGCACGACGGCGACGACCCGCCGGACACGATGGCGGCGGACCACACGGCGATCGTTCCGGACCGTGCCGCCGGCGCCCTCGTGCGCACGACCCGCAGACCCACACGATCTCCCAGGTCCAGGGCTCCGGGCTCACGTCTCCGCCGCAGGTCGGACACCGTCGTCACGGTCGAGGCCGTGGTGACAGCGGTCCGGCCCGGCCTCTCCGGGTTCTTCATCCAGGAGGAGGTCGCCGACCAGGACACGCTCCCCCTTGACCTCGGAGGGTGATCTTCGTCCGCACGGGCAGCACCACTCCTCCTCCCGGCATCGCGGTGGGTGACGTGGTCCAGGTGACCGGCGGCGTTCGCGAGTTCACCGGCACCGGCGGAGGGCGGACGTCGTCACAGACCCAGATCTCCGACCGGCGTCACGTTCCTCGACTGCGGCACTGCAGCCCGTGCCGCCGGCCGGTGTCCTGCAGCTTCCGGTCGCCGACTTCAACGACTTCGAGCACTTCGAGGGCATGCGGGTGACGATGCCGCAGGCACTGGTGATCAGCGAGTACTTCAACTACGGCCGGTTCAACGAGACCGTGGTCGGGATCCCGCCGAACGGACGGGACCGCTTCGACAGCCCGACCGCGGTCCAGGAGCCGAACATCGCTGCGACCACCGCGTTGCTGGCGACCTACGCGAGGAGCCGGATCACCGTCGACGACGGCCGGAGCACGTCAGAACCCCACCCCGCCGTACTTCCCGGGCACGGTGGACACCCCGTTCACGCTGACCAACACCTTCCGCGGCGGAGACACCCTCACGGGCGTCACCGGCGTGATGGAAGACACGTTCGGGCTCTACCGGGTCCACCCGACGACCGACGCGACGCTACACGTCGGTCAACCCGCGACCGACGGCGGCGCCGGAGGTCGGTGGTGACACCAAGATCGCCAGCTTCAACGTCCTGAACTACTTCCTGACCCTCACCGCGGGCACCAACAAGTGCGGACCCACGCGCGACCCTGGACTGCCGTGGGGCCAACACCGAGGAGGAGCGGCAGCGGCAGCGCGCCAAGATCATCGCTGCCATGGTCAAGATCGACGCAGACGTCTTCGGCCTGATGGAGATGGAGAACACTCCGGGAGTCGAGCCCGCAGCCGACCTCGCCGCCGGACTGAACGACGCGACGGCGCCGGGAACCTACAGCTACATCGACACCGGGGTCATCGGCACCGACGCCATCCGGGTCGGCCTGCTCTACAAGACGGCCAAGATGACGCCCGTCGGTCCCTTCAAGGTGCTCAACTCGGCCGTCGACCCGCGCTTCATCGACACCCTCAACCGGCCGACACTCGCGCAGACCTTCCAGCGGTCCGGTTCCGGGGAGAAGATCACCGTCGCCGTGAACCACCTCAAGTCGAAGGGTTCGGCCTGCGCCGGCGACCCGGACACCGGCGACGGCGCCGGCAACTGCGACGTCACCCGGACCAACGCGGCCAAGGCGCTCCGGGACTGGCTGGCGACGGACCCCACGAACAGCGGCGACCCCGACCGGCTGATCATCGGCGACCTCAACAGCTACGACCACGAGGACCCGGTCGACGAGCTGGTCGCCGGCGGCTACACCGACCTCGATCAAGAAGTACCACGGGGAGTTCGCCTACAGCTACGTGTTCGACGGTCAGGTCGGCTACCTCGACCACGGCCTGGGCAGCCCGTCGCTGGTTCCGCAGGTGACCGGCGCGGCCGACTGGCACATCAACTCGGACGAGCCGACCCTCCTCGACTACGACATGACGTTCAAGAACGACCCGAGGACGCGTTGTACGAGCCGAAGGCCTACCGGGCCTCGGACCACGACCCGGTCATCGTCGGGATGGAGCTCGGCATCAGGCAGTGCCAGTTCTCGGACAACCCCGCGACGTCCACCCGGACGCTGCTGGCCGACTGCGACACGAGCCACACCATCTCGGTGCCCAACGGCTGGACGCTCGACGGCGCCGGCCACTCGATCACCGCGAAGGACCCGGCTGACGGGCACTTCCTCGGGGCGGTCGTGCGGAACGCCGGAGCGTCGGCGTCCGTGCGCAACCTCACCGTCACCGCATCCTCGCTGAACGATGTCTGTGACGGCGGCGACGACCGCCTGCGCGGCATCCTGCTCGACGGCGCCTCCGGCTCGATCCTGAACAACCACGTCCTGGGCATCAACCAGGGTGCCAGTGGTTGCCAGGAGGGCAACGCCATCGAGGTCCGCAACGCGCCGTTCGACAACACCGGCGTCGACACCACCGTGCTGATCAGCGGCAACGAGGTGCGCGACTACCAGAAGGGCGGCATCGTCGCCAACGGGTCGGTCAACGTCACCGTCCTCAACAACACCGTCGACGGTGTCGGACCGGTCGACTACATCGCCCAGAACGGCGTCCAGTTCGGCGTTCGGCGCCACCGGTGTTGCCGAGAGCAACACGATGACGCGACAACTTCTACACCGGCCCCGACCTCGGCTGCGGACTGCTGTTCTTCGACGCCGACGGGGTCGAAGCAGAAGAAGAACACCTTCTCCGGCAACGAGAGGGACGTCTGCAACTTCGGTCGCGGCGGCGGAGGCTCACCGCACGAAGAACTAGCCAACTGCAGGAGAGCGCCCGGTGGGTCGGCAGGTGCGCGACCCACCGGGCGTTCCTACGTTGCGGCCTCGGCCAGCCGGCGCAGCGCTCCGACCGCGACATCGTGGTCGGTGGTGAACCAGAACGGCGGCAGCGACGAGCGCAGGAAGTCGCCGTAGCGGGCTGTCGCCAACCGCGAGTCCAGCACGGCCACCACTCCCCGGTCGGTCGAGCGGCGGATCAGCCGGCCGGACCCCTGGGCGAGCATCAGCGCGGCGTGCGCCGCCGACACCGCCATGAACCCGTTGCCGCCCGCGTCGCTGACCGCCTGCGCGCGCGCCGACATCAGCGGGTCGTCGGGGCGGGGGAACGGGATGCGGTCGATCACGACCAGCTGGCAGGACTCCCCCGGCACGTCGACGCCCTGCCACAGCGACAGCGTGCCGAACAGGCAGGTCGAAGGATCAGCCGCGAACTGCGCCACCAGCGCCGCCGTACGGTCCTCGCCCTGGCAGAGCACCGGCAGGTCGAGCCGCGAGCGCATCTCCTCGGCGGCCGCCTGCGCCGCGCGCATCGACGAGAACAGCCCCAGCGTCCGCCCGCCCGCGGCCTCCACCAGCGCAGCCAGCTCGTCCATCGACGCGGGTGAGGCGCCGTCTCGCCCTGGCGGCGGCAGCTTGCGCGCGACGTAGAGGATCCCCTGGGTCGCGTAGTCGAACGGCGACCCGACGTCGAGCCCGCGCCACTCGGGTGCGTCGTCGCCGGTCAGGCCCACCTGCCGGGCCACCGCGTCGAAGCTGCCGCCCAGCTCGAGGGTGGCGCTGGTCATCACCACCGTCCGGTGGCCGAACAGCGCCTCGCGCAGCAGCCCGCCGACGGCCAGCGGCGCCACCTTGACCGACGACCCGCGGCGCTCGTCGTGGGTCACCCAGGTGACGTCGTACGGCGAGTGCGCGGCCAGCCGCTCGGCGATGCTGAACACCTCGCCGGCAGCCGCCTGGGCGAGCTTGCGCGCCCCGTCGTCAGCGTCCTTGACCGAGGTGAGCTCCGACTGGGCCGCCCGCGCGGCGTCGCGGACCAGCGCGACCGCGGTGGCCAGCTGTTCCGGCAGGTCGACGACCCGGCCGTCGGGCAGCGTCGCGACGCGCAGCCTCCAGCGCGTCGCCGGCCGCGAGCAGATCGCCGATGACGTCGTCGTCGAGCAGTCGCTTGCTCCGCGTCGCGGCGCGCGTCACCAGCGGCACGGTCAGCTCGCCGGTGGCCACGCCGGTCACCCGGTCGACCAGCTCGTGTCCCTCGTCGACGATGACCACGTCGTGCTCGGGCAGCACCTGGAAGCTCTCCAGCGCGTCGATCGCGAGCATCGCGTGGTTGGTCACCACCACGTCCACCTCGGCGGCGCGCGCACGCGACAGCTCGGCGAAGCACTCCGAGCCGTGCGGGCACTTGAGGGCGCCCAGGCACTCCCGCGCGGACACGCTGACCTGCCGCCAGGCCCGGTCGGTCACCCCGGGCGTGACCTCGTCGCGGTCGCCGGTCTCGGTCTCCTCGGCCCAGCCGCGCAGCTGCACGACCTGCCGGCCGAGGGCCGTGGTCGGCGACGCGTCGAACAGCGCCTCGGTCTCGCCGTCGTCCGGCATCCCGCCGTACACCTTGTTCTTGCACAGGTAGTTGGACCGGCCCTTCAGGATCGCGTACGTCGGCCGCCGGCCCAGCAGGGGCTCGACCGCGTCGACGAGGGCCGGCAGGTCGCGGTCGACGACCTGCTTCTGCAACGCGATGGTGGCCGTCGCCACCACGACCGGGCCCGGGTGCAGGAGCGCGGGCACGAGGTAGGCGAGGGACTTGCCGGTGCCGGTGCCGGCCTGGACGAGCAGGTGGCCCCCGTCGCGCATCGCCGTCTCGACGGCCTCGGCCATCTCCACCTGGCCGGGCCGCTCGACGCCGCCGATGGCCGCGACGGCGGCAGCCAGCACCCGTCGTACGTCGACCTCAGCCGCGACGGGCGACGTCTGGGGCTCGGCAGCGGGCACCGACCGAGCCTAGCCGCTGCACGACACTCGGCCGGATGGACCGCGCGGGGTCTGTGGGTCACCTAGGGTCTCCGCATGGCGCTTCCACCGCTGATCCCCCGCTCGGTGCTGTTCGGCAACCCCGACCGGATGTCGCCGACGCTGTCCCCCGACGGCACCCGGCTCGGCTTCGTCGCCCCCGAGGACGGCGTCCTGAACATCTGGGTGGGGCCGGCCGACGGCAGCAAGCCTGCGGTGGCGGTCACCCACGACCGGGACCGCGGCATCCGCGACTACCTGTTCTGCCATGACGACCGCCACCTGGTCTACCTGCAGGACACGGCTGGTGACGAGGACTGGCGGCTCTACGCGCTCGACCTCACCAGCGGCGAGTCCCGGCTGCTCACGCCGGAGAACAAGGTGCAGGCGCAGATCATCGGCCACAACCGCTGGCACCCGACGACGATGCTCGTCGCGATGAACGCCGACAACCCCCAGCTGCACGACCTCTACCGGCTCGACCTGCAGACCGGGCACGCTCACGCTGGACACCCGCAACCCGGGCTTCGCGTCCTGGCTGGTCGACACCGAGCTGGTGGCGCGGGGTGGGTTCAGCATGCAGGCCGACGGCAGCATGACCCTGATGCGCCGCGTCGGTGTCACCGGCGACGAGTGGGAGCCGCTGCTCGAGATCCCGGCCGACGACGCGACCACCACCGGCGCCATCGGTTTCAACCGCGAGGGCGACGCGCTCTTCCTGCTCACCTCGATGGACGCGAACGCCACCCGGCTGGTGCGGATGGAGTGGAGCGACGGCAGCCGGACGGTCGTCAGCGAGGACCCGCAGTACGACGTCGCCGACGTGTGGCGCGACCCGCAGACCCGGGAACCGCAGGCGGTCGTGCTCGACGAGTCACGCACCCGGATCGTCGTCCTGGACCCGGCGCTGGAGACCGACGTCGAGCGGCTGCGCGACCTCGGCGACGGCGAGCTCGAGGTCGGCCGGCAGGACCGAGCCGACCGGCGGTGGCTGGTCTCGGTCGCCACGTCGGACGGGCCCATCCGCTTCCACCTCTACGACCGCGACGCCGGCCAGACGACGTACCTCTTCGCGCACAAGGACGCCCTCGACGACTACGAGCTCGCGGCGATGGAGCCGTTCTCGTTCGTCGCGCGGGACGGGCTCACCGTGCACGGCTACCTCACGTTCCCGCGCGGCGTGGAGCGTCAGGGGCTGCCCGCGGTCGCTCAACGTGCACGGTGGTCCGTGGGTGCGCGACCGGTGGGGATACAACGCCGAGGCGCAGTGGCTCGCCAACCGCGGCTACGTGTGCGTGCAGGTCAACTACCGCGGGTCCACGGGCTACGGCAAGGCGTTCCTCAAGGCCGGCGACAAGCAGTGGGGCCGGGCGATGCACGACGACCTCGTCGACGCGGTGAGCCACGTCGTACAGCAGGGGTGGGTCGACCCCGCGCGGGTCGGCATCAGCGGCGGCTCGTACGGCGGGTACGCGGCGCTGGCCGGCGCCGCCTTCACCCCTGACGTCTTCCGGTGCGCGATCGACGTGGTCGGGCCGTCGAACCTGCTCACCCTCCTCGCGTCCATCCCGGACTACTGGGCGCCGATGCGCGCGATGCTCTACCAGCGGGTGGGCAACCTGGAGACCGAGGCGGACATGCTGTGGGACCGGTCACCGCTCGCGCACGTGGACGCCATCCGCATCCCCGTGCTCGTGGCGCAGGGCGCGAACGACCCGCGCGTCAAGCAGGCCGAGGCCGAGCAGATCGTTGCCGCGCTGATCGAGAAGGGCTTGCCGCACGAGTACCTGCTCTTCGAGGACGAGGGGCACGGTCTGGCGAAGCCGTCCAACCGGGAGATCTACTACGACGTCGCCGAGCGGTTCCTCGCCGAGCACCTCGGCGGCCGCACCGCCTGAGCGGGATCCTCGGTAAACCGGCGGAGGCGCTGGCGCGAGTCTCTGCCATGACGGCAAACCCAGCAGGCTCGAAGCTCGGCGTTCTCACTCTCGGTCGGCGACACGCGATGCGCGCTTGCTTGGCCATTGCTGTCTTCGTCTTGGTCCTGGCCAGCCTTGGAGCGGCGGCCGCCCGGGCCGACGAACCGGTGGCCCCGGCTGCCACGACGTCCGCCGAGCCGACACCGGAGGCAACGTCCGGCCAGGAGCCGACGCCGGAGCAGACGTCCAGCGAGGAGCCGACCGTGGTTCCCGAGTCGCCATCACCCGAAGAGCCGGGCGAAGGCGACTCCGGGCCGATCGGGGCCGGCACCGGCGGCGGCGAGGGAGGCGGGGCCGCGACGTCCACGGCGGATGAGGGAGCCGGGACGGAGCAGGCCCCCGTCGTGGAGGGGACCCTCGCCGCCGCTGCGGAGGACGCGCGAGACCCGCGCGCCTCGATCGGCGACATCGACTGCACGAACCTGACGGTGCCGGTGACCCTGGACAACTCGCGGTCGACCGAGGCGGTCATCTACCGGATCCTCGCCGGAGACGCGTGGCTGACGACGGAGCCCACCTTCGAGGAGACGGTCCAGGTCGCCGCCGGTGCCATCCAGATCGTGGACGTGCCGGTCACCGAGGACACGCTCGTTCGAGGTCTACGTCTATGAGCTTCCGGCTGACGATCGACCTGCGGGACCCATCTTGGCGCTCGCCATTCCTCGCGGTCGACTGCACCGACGACGACGATCCGCACGACCCGCAGGCCAGGATCGGCGGCCTGGACTGCGCTCACATGACCGTGGACGTGACGCTGGACAACAGCAGGTCCGAGGACGAGATCGACCTATCGTCGTGACCGTCAGCCTCGCGTCCGAGGAGAGCCGGACTTCTACGAAGAGATTACGTCTTGCCGGCAGGCGACATGCAGCCGTCCAGGTGCCCGTCACCGAGAACTCCCGGTGTGCGTGTTCGTCGGTGCCGGAGCGACGTCTGGAGGAGCCTGCGGAGAGAAGGCTTCCTGGCCGATGAGCTGTTCCGGGTCGACTGCACGCCCGGTGATGAGCCGCGCGCCAGCATCGGTGAGGTCAACTGCACGAATCTGACCGTGCCGGTGACCCTGGACAACACCCGGTCTGCCGTGGAGCCACCTGGTTCGACATCATGACGCCGGCGACGAGGACGAGTTCGAGGAGCCCACCTTCTGACGACGAGTTCTCGGTGGCCGCCGGAGCCGCAGCGCGTCGTGTCCGTGCGGGTGCCCAACCATGCCGAGGTCGCAGTGACCGTCGGCGACGAGGATACCTGACTTAGGCGACCCATTGGCCCACGAGGCTGTTCGACGTGGACTGCGTGCGCGTTCTCGCCGGTCGAGCCGGTCCGCGGCTGGCTGATGGCGATGGTGTGCTGGCCGCGACCGGCGCGAACGGCCTGACGCTGCCCATCGCGGGCCTCACGCTGCTGGCGTGCGGTGGAGTCCTCAGCATGCTCGGGCGGCGGCACAGCTGACGCCGGCAGCACTCGACCCGCGCGCGATCTGGTTCTTAGGGTGGGCCGATGGACCACCAAACTGCCATGGACTGGCTCGACCGGTACGTCCAAGCGTGGATCACCTACGATCCGGACGACATCTCGCGTCTGTTCAGCGAGGACGTCACCTACCGCTACCACCCCTATGACGAACCGATCGTCGGCCGGGACGCCGTCGTCGCTTCCTGGCTGGGAGAGGATGCGTCGGGCGACGCCTCCACGCGCGACGCACCCGGCACCTACGAGGCCGAGTACGCACCGGTTGCTGTCGACGGTGACACCGTGGTGGCCACCGGAACGTCGCGTTACCGGGACGTGCCGGACGGCCCCGTCGTCCGCACCTATGCGAACTGCTTCATCATGAGCTTCGACCCGGAAGGTCGCTGCCGCGAGTTCACCGAGTACTACCTCCGCCACCCCTGACGGGCTGCGTCAAACCGTCGGAGCGACCACGGCGTACGACGAGAGCTCGCCGGCCAGCGCGGCCTTCACCCGGGCACGCACGACCGTGCCTTCCGCGACGTGCTCCTCGGTGAGGACCTCGCCCTCCTGGTGGATGCGTGACACCAGGTCGCCGCGGCCATAGGGCAGCAGCACCCGTACGTCGATCGACGGTCGGGGCAGCTCGGCAGCCACTGCGGCGCGCAGCGCGTCGATGCCCTCACCGGTCCGCGCCGACACGACCACGCTGTGCGGCTCACGCCGGCGCAGCCGGTCGATGACCATCGGGTCGGCCAGGTCGGCCTTGTTGATGACCACGAGCTCGGGCACCTGGTGCGCGTCGATGTCGGCGAGCACCGCCCGGACGGCCGCCAGCTGCGACTCGGGGTCGGCGTCGGCGCCGTCGACGACGTGCAGGATCAGGTCGGCGTCGGCGACCTCCTCCAAGGTGGAGCGGAACGCCTCGACCAGGTCGTGCGGCAGGTGGCGCACGAAGCCGACCGTGTCGGTGACGGTGTAGTCGCGGCCGTCCTCGGTCTCGGCCCGGCGCACGGTCGGGTCCAGGGTCGCGAACAGCGCGTCCTCGACGAGCACCCCGGCTCCGGTGAGCCGGTTGAGCAGCGACGACTTGCCGGCGTTGGTGTAGCCGGCGATGGCCACCGACGGCACCTCGTTGCGCTTGCGCTCCTGCCGCTTGGTGTCGCGGGCGGTCTTCATGCCGGCGATCTCCTTGCGCAGCCGCGCGGTCTTGGTGCGGATCCGCCGACGGTCCGTCTCGATCTTGGTCTCACCGGGTCCGCGGGTGCCCACGCCGCCCTCGCCGGAGCCGCCGGCACCACCTGCCTGGCGGGACATCGACTCACCCCAGCCGCGCAGCCTCGGCAGCATGTACTGCATCTGGGCCAGCGACACCTGCGCCTTGCCCTCCCGGCTCTTCGCGTGCTGCGCGAAGATGTCGAGGATCAGGGCGGTGCGGTCGATGACCTTGACCTTGACCACGGACTCGAGCTGCCGCAGCTGGCCGGGGGTCAGCTCACCGTCGCAGATGACCGTGTCGGCGCCGGAGCCGACCACGATGTCGCGCAGCTCGCGGGCCTTGCCGGAGCCGACGTAGGTCGCGGGGTCGGGACGGTCGCGGCGCTGGATCAGGCCCTCGAGGACCATGGAGCCGGCGGTCTCGGCGAGCGCGGCCAGCTCGGCCAGCGAGTTCTCGGCGTCCCGGGCCGATCCCTCGGTCCACACGCCGATCAGGACGACCCGCTCCAGGCGGAGCTGGCGGTATTCGACCTCGGTGACGTCCTGGAGCTCGGTGGACAGACCGGCGACCCGGCGCAGCGCCTGGCGGTCGGCCAGGTCGAGCTGCTCGCCGTCGAACCGGTCGTCGTCGCCACGCTCGTCGTCACGGGAGGTCCGGGAAGCGTGGGTCGGCGTTGTGCGACGTCATGTTGTCCGGATCAACACCCGGCATCGGCTCTGTCATCCCGTCCAGAGTGGCATGAGCAGGGCATTTCGGCATCCCGGTTTGCCGGTCCTGCGCTCAGGCCGCCCACTCGCTTGCCTGCCGCTCGGCGGCACCCAGCAGCTCCACCAGGTCGGTCGCCTCGGGCTTCGGTCAGACCCGCATAGGCGGGAGCGACCATCTCCGTGGTGAGCCGCTCGGCCTCGATCCGCAGCGAGGTCAGCCGCTCGTCGATCTCGGGATAGGGCTCCGGCCAGCCGAAGAACTTGGCGTTCGGGGCGCCCTGCTTGCCGGCGAGAACAGCCTCCAGCGGGCTGAGACCGACAGCACGGACAGCCATCACGTGCGCGCCGCCACGGTGCTCGCGGAGCACGTGCAGCAGCTGGGTCGCCCGGGCCGGCGCGTCGTCGGGCAGCGGAAACGCACGCCAGCCCGCGAAGAGCGGCAGGCCCGCGGGCTCAGCGCGCTGCGCCACGGCGTGCCAGCAGCTCGGCGAGTCGCTCGACGCCGTCCATCTCGCCGAACCGGTTCCGGCCCCAGAGATGGCACGCCTCGACGTACCGCTGCACCGTCTCGGCCAGCGGCCGGACGCCAAGGGCCGCCTCCCAGTTCGTGCGGACCATCCCCGGTTCGAAGAAGCCGAGAGCAGCCGAGACGACCTCGGCCGGTGCCGGCCCGAGCACCCCGGCGCGACCGCCCATGTACATCGCCCAGCCGCGGTAGCCCCCGTCCTTGCCGGCGGCCTTCATCTCCGGCGAGATCATGAACCCGCCGCCGACGAGGACCACCGCTCGGCGGGCAGCCTTCGAGACCTGCCGACCGTCGGTCACCGGTGCGCCAGCAGCCAGTCCGGGCGCAGCTCGCCGTCCGCGACCAGCACCGCGGGTCCGGTGAGCTCCACGTGCCCGTCCGGGCGCTGCGCGACGGTCAACCGTCCGCCCGGGACGTCCACGACGTACGACGTGGGGCCGGCCTCGCCGGCTCGTCGCGCCGCGGCCGCCATCGCCGCACAGGCGCCCGTCCCGCACGACCGCGTCTCGCCGACACCGCGCTCGTGCACGCGCATGGCGATGTGCCGCTCACCGCGGTCGGTCACGAACTCGACGTTGACACCGTCGGGAAACGCGGGCTCGACCACCGGCGCCTCGGTCAGCTCCCCCGCGTCGGCGAGGTCGTCGACGAACGCGACCGCGTGCGGATTGCCCACGTCGACGCTGACCGCGGGCCACGACCGGCCGCCGGCCGTCACCTTGAGGTCGGGCTCGGCCGCGACGGTCGCCGGCCCCATGTCGACGGTGACGTCACCGGTCATGCCGAGTCGCACTCTCTTCACACCGTCGCGGGTGGCGATCGCGAGCTCGCCGGGGCGCTCGAGGTGGGCGTCGACGAGGTAGCGGGCGAAGACCCGGATGCCGTTGCCGCACATCTCGGCGACCGTGCCGTCGGCGTTGCGGTAGTCCATGAACCACCGCGCCTCGTCGGCCATCACCGCGCCCTCGGGATCGGTGGCCGCCAGCACGAGGCGCAGCACCCCGTCGGCCCCGATGCCGGCGCGGCGGTCGCACAGGGCGGCGACGAGCCGGGCGTCAGGTCGATCTCGCGCTCGGGGTCGGGCAGCAGCACGAAGTCGTTCTCCGTGCCGTGGCCCTTGACGTATCGCACGCCTCCAGAGTACGGCGCACCGAGTAGGGCGCACCGACTAGGGCGCGACCACCCCGGCGCTGCCCCCACCGCGGCGCACCGGCTCGGCGGCCGCGAGCAGCCGGCCACCCGGGAGGAACTCGATGCCGGTCGCAGCCCCGATCTCCCCGGGCGGCGGGGTGACCGTGAACGAGTGCCCCAGCGCCATCAGGGCAGCCTGCTGTGCCGGGTCGAACGTCGGCTCGGCCTGCACAGCCGCGGTGTTGCGCTGCGTCGCGCGCGGCTCGGCAATGGCCTGCGGCAGCGTCATGCCGAGGTCGAGCCGGTTGATCAGCGTCTGCAGGACCGTCGTGATGATGGTCGACCCGCCCGGCGACCCGAGCGCGAGGAACGGCACCCCGTGGTCAAGCACGATCGTCGGCGACATCGAGCTGCGCGGGCGCTTGCCCGGTCCGGGTGCGTTCGGCTGTCCGGCCGCGTTGGGGAAGTTGAAGTCCGTGAGCTCGTTGTTGAGCAGGAACCCGCGGTCGGGCACGACCATCGCGTTGCCGCCGGTCGACTCGATGGTCAGCGTGTAGGACACGATGTTGCCCCACCGGTCGGCGACGGTCAGGTGCGTCGTGGACAGACCCTCGCGGTCCGCGACGCCGGTGCTGTCGGCGACTCCGTCGCAGTCGGTGTCGTAGGAGCCGTCCGGGCTGCCCGCGGGCGTCGGCTTGGTCATCGCGTGGGCAGCGTCGACCTTGCAGTAGCGCTCGTCGGCGAATCCCTGGGAGAGCAGCTCGTCCAACGACGCGGTCATCGCCGACGGGTCGGCCACGTAGGCGCCGCGGTCGGCGTAGGCCAGTGCGCTCGCCTCGAAGTAGTGGTGCAGCGCCTGGGTGCGCGTCATCGCGCTCAGGTTCACGTTGTCCAGGATGTTCAGCGCCTCGCCGACGGTTGATCCCCCGCTGGACGGCGGCGCCATGCCGTAGACCGTCAGGCCGCGGTAGTCGACGACGGTGGGCTCGCGAAGCGGTGCCGTGTAGGCAGCCAGGTCACTGGTCTCCATCAGTCCGGGCTTCGGGGTCCCGGTTGGCGTCCGGGGCCAGCGGCGGGTGCTTCACGGTGTTGACGATCTCGCCGGCCAGCGACCCGTCGTACAGCCAGTCGACGCCGTCGGTGCCGAGGCGCTCATAGGTGTCGGCGAGGTCGGGGTTCTTGAAGACGGTGCCGACGGCAGGCGGCTGCCCGCCGGGCAGGTACAGGTCACGGGTCGAGGTGAAGTCGTTGAACCGGTCCTGGTTGTCGGCCGTCTGCTGCCGGAACGTCGAGTCGACGACGAAGCCGCGGTTCGCGACCTGACGGCCACCCTGCAGCGCCTTCTTGAGGGAGAGCGTTCCCCAGCGGTCCAGTGCCTCCTGCCAGGTCGCCGGTGTCCCCGGGACTCCGACCGACAGGCCGCTGGTGACGGCGTCGTTGAAGGACAGGTCTGCCGAACGAGTTGGGGCCCATCGCCTGCGGCGCGGTCTCGCGGCCGTCGATGGTGTGCACCTGCTCGCTGGTCGCGTCGTAGTAGACGAAGAACCCGCCGCCGCCGATGCCCGCCGAGAACGGCTCGGTGACGCCCAGCGTGGCCGCCGCGGCCACCGCCGCGTCGACGGCGTTGCCGCCCTTGCGCAGCACGTCGAGGCCCACCCGGGTGGCGTCGGCGTCGACGGTGGCCACCGCGCCGCCGGTGCCGACGGCGGTCGGGGTCTTGGCCACGCTGCGCGGGTCGGCCTGCGCCGGCGCCCCGGTGACGAAGAGGGACATCGCAGAGGCGGCCGCCAGCGAGGCGGTCAGGTACCGGGCGCGCTGCCGCATGGTCGCTCCAGTCGGGTGGGTCGCTCGTCGGTCAGGACATCCCTATCGCGAATCGGGCAATTCGGCCACCCCGCGGAGGTGCTCGACTACCCGGTCGGCCAGCTCACCGGCAGGCCCGGCCGGCACCCACCGGACCCGCGGATCGGGCCGGAACCAGCTGTCCTGGCGGCGGGCGAACCGCCGGGTCGCCCGCACGGTCTCCTCCCGGGCCTCGTCCTCGGTGCACTCCCCCGCGAGGTGGCGCAGCACCTGGGCGTAGCCGAGCGCGCGGCTCGCGGTCGGCCCCTCGCGCAGCCCCTCCCGCTCGAGCCGGCGGACCTCGTCCACCAGACCCCGTTCCCACATCCGGTCGACGCGCTGGGTGATCCGGGTGTTCAGCTCGGCCCGTGGCAGCTCCAGGCCGATCTGCACGGCCGGCACCAGGTAGCGGTGGTCGGGCATCGAGGCGGCGTACGGCCCCCCGGTGATCTCCACGACCTCCAGCGCCCGCACCACCCGGCGGCTGTTGGCCGCCGGGATCGCCGCGGCCGCCTGCGGGTCGACCGCGGCCAGCCGGGCATGCATCGCCGCGCCGCCGAGCTCGGCGTGCTCTCGCTCGAGGCGCTCCCGCACCGCGGCGTCCGTCCCGGGGAAGTCCAGGTGGTCCAGGGCGGCCCGCAGGTAGAGCCCGGACCCGCCGACCAGCACGGCCACCGCTCCCCTGGCGGCCACCTCGGCGATCGTCTCCCGGGCCAGCCGCTGGTAGGTCGCGACACTCGCCGGCTCCCGCACCGACCAGACGTCGAGCAGGTGGTGCGGCACGCCGCGCTGCTGCTCGGGCGTCACCTTGGCGGTGCCGATGTCCATGCCGCGGTAGAGCTGCATGGAGTCGGCGTTGACCACCTCGCCGCCGAGGCGCAGCGCGAGCTCGACGCCGAGGTCGCTCTTGCCGGTCGCGGTCGCCCCCACGACCGCGACGACGCCCGGTACGACGGGCGCGGATCCGGTCTTCTCGCTCACGGCGCCGAAGTCTTCACTACGGTGGCCGGATGGGCATCTTTGACAGTCTCAAGAAGAAGGCCACCAAGGCCGTGGACGAGCACGGCGACGAGATCGCGAAGGGCATCGACAAGGCCGCCGACCTGGCGGACACCAAGACACACGGCAAGCACAGCGGCCAGCTGGACAAGGCGGCCGGTGCGGCCAAGGACGGCTTGGACAAGCTCGACGGCCGCGACGACGACATCCCGCCGCCCACACCCCCGGCGCCGCCGCCCGCCACGCCCTAGGGGGTTCTGGCCCAGGTGGCGACCAGGTAGGTGACGCCGTAGGGCGCCTCGTCGTACGTCACTGCTGCTGACCAGCTCCCGCCCTCGGCGGCGCCGGCCAGCACCTGCCAGGCCGCCCGCCCCGCGACCAGCAGCTCGGCCGACAGTGCCGGGTCCAGGGCGAGCAGGGCCGCGGTGTCCGCGTCGGCCAGCGCACGCGCCACCGCCTCGTCGTACGGCGCCGCCCGCTCGTCGAGATATCCCGGCCCCTTCAGGCTGCGCCGGGCGCTCGCATCGCCCATCACCAGCATCGCGACCCGCGGCGCCCGGTCGGCCAGGTCGGCCCCGAGCGAGGCGCACCGCGTGGCATCGGCGTCGGCACTCACCCTGAAGAACACCGGGTCCGCCGGAGCGGACTCCTGCCGGTCGAGCAGCCAGCGTCCGATGGTCAGCGAGAGCGGCAGGGTCGGGGGCCCGTCGGGCGTTCCGACGACGATGTCCACGCCGTACGACGCGAGACTCCCCCACGCGACGCTCGGGAGCGGGCCGGTCACCGGGCCGTCGCCGACCACGACAAGCAGGTCGGCATCCGCGGTCAGCAACGAGGCGAGTGCCGCGTCGCAGGCAGCCCGCAGGCCGTCGAGCTCGGCCGCCGCCCCCGCGGCCAGGTCGGGGACCAGCAGCGGCGGGTGGGGACAGACGGCAGCGGCGACGAGCACGAGCGGCCTAGCGGTTGGCGAGTCGGTTCAGCGCGTCCCGGGCGATGTCGTCGCAGAGCTCCGAGGTCAGCGGCAGCCACCGCGCCTCCAGCACCTCCACGCCGTCGATGCGCAGGTCCGGGCGCTCGGCGACGTGGGTCTCGAAGACGAAGTCGACCCGTCGCGCCTCCGGGTCGACGATGACGACGGTGGCCTCGGCGTCGAGGTCGACGTCCAGCCGGAGCTCCTCGCCGAGCTCGCGGTCGAGCGCCTCCCGCGGTGACTCTCCGCTCTGCATCAGTCCGCCCGGCAGGGTCCAGCCGAACCGGACGTGGCGGGAGCGCAGCATCAGCACCTCGTCGCCGTGCCGCAGGGCCAGCACCGCACCGAGCACGTAGCGGGGCGTGAGGATCCGGACCACGATCCGGCGCAGCGGTCCGGGCAGGCGGCCGAACACCTCGAGGGCGGCCCGCCGCAGCTGGTTCATGCGCCCGTCGCCGCAGCGACCGGGGGCATCGCCGGCATCCCGAGCAGCACTCCGGCGTCCGGGCCCGGCCGGGTGCGGGTCTCCCAGGCGTCGCCGGCCCGGGTGCGGCGCACCGCGAGCACCGGCCCGTCGCGACCAGGTGGTGCGGCGCGGCGTAGGTGACCTCGACCGTGGCGACGTCACCCGGGCGGGGTCGCCCGGTCGATGCGTCGGGCGGAGCGAAGTGCACCAGCCGGTTGTCCGGCGCCCGGCCGGACATCCGGTGCGTGGCGCCGTCCTTGCGGCCCTCACCCTCGGCAACCAGCACGTCGAGCACCCGGCCGACCTGGTTCTTGCTCTCCGACCACGACATCTCGTCCTGCAGCGCGACCAGCCGCTCGTAGCGCTCCTGCACGACCGCCTTGGGCACCTGACCGTCGAGCGCGGCGGCCGGCGTGCCCGGCCGCGGTGAGTACTGGAACGTGAAGGCACCCGCGAAGCGGGCCGCGCGCACCGCGTCGAGGGTCTGCGCGAAGTCGTCCTCGGTCTCGCCGGGGAAGCCGACGATGATGTCGGTGGTGATGGCCGCGTCGGGCATGGCCGCGCGGACCCGGTCGATGATGCCGAGGTAGCGGTCCATCCGGTAGGAGCGGCGCATCGCCTTCAGCACCCGGTCGGAGCCGGACTGCAGCGGCATGTGCAGCGAGTGCATGACGTTCGGCGTCTCGGCCATCGCGGCGATGACGTCGTCGGTGAAGTCCTTGGGGTGCGGGCTGGTGAAGCGCACCCGCTCGAGCCCGTCGACGCCGCCACAGGCCCGGAGCAGCTTGCCGAACGCCTGCCGGTCACCGAACTCCACGCCGTAGGAGTTGACGTTCTGGCCGAGCAGCGTGATCTCGAGGACGCCCTCGGCGACCAGCGCCTCGACCTCGGCGAGGATGTCGCCGGGCCGGCGGTCCTTCTCGGTGCCCCGCAGCGACGGCACGATGCAGAACGTGCAGGTGTTGTTGCACCCGACGGAGATCGAGACCCAGGCGGCGTACGCCGAGTCGCGCCGGGTCGGCAGGGTCGACGGGAACACCTCGAGCGACTCGAGGATCTCGACCTGGGCCTCGTCGTTGTGGCGGGCGCGCTCGAGCAGCACCGGGAGCGAGCCGATGTTGTGGGTGCCGAACACGACGTCGACCCAGGGCGCCCGCCGGGTGATCTCGCCGCGGTCCTTCTGGGCGAGGCAGCCGCCGACCGCGATCTGCATGCCCGGGTCGCGCCGTCTTGACCGGGGCGAGCTGGCCGAGGTTGCCGTAGAGGCGGTTGTCGGCGTTCTCGCGGACGGCGCAGGTGTTGAACACGACCACGTCGGCCGGCTCGCCGTCGGCCGCCCGCCGGTAGCCGGCGTGCTCGAGCAGCCCGGACAGCCGCTCGGAGTCGTGCACGTTCATCTGGCAGCCGAAGGTGCGGACCTCGTAGCTGCGCGCCTCAGCGTGATTCATGACGAGGCAAAGGATACGTCCGCAAGCTCGATCGACATGATCGCGTGACGCCTGCACGGATGGTGCTGCGGGGCAGTGTCCGGATAGTTTCCTCGCCATGACTGAGCCTGATGGGGCCGGCAAATGCTCGGGCGGCCTGGCGACGCCGCTGGTCGTCCTGGAGAACGTCAACAAGCACTTCGGCGACCTGCACGTCCTGAAGGACATCGACCTCACCGTCCACAGCGGCGAGGTCGTCGTGGTCATCGGCCCGTCCGGCTCCGGCAAGTCCACGCTGTGCCGGACGATCAACCGGCTGGAGCCCATCGACTCCGGCACGATCACCCTCGACGGACGGCCGCTGCCCGCCGAGGGCAAGGAGCTGGCGCGCCTGCGGTCCGAGGTCGGCATGGTGTTCCAGTCGTTCAACCTGTTCGCCCACAAGACCGTCCTGCAGAACGTCACGCTCGGCCCGATCAAGGTGCGCGGCGTCGACAAGGAGGCCGCCGAGCAGCGGGGCCGCGAGCTGCTCGAGCGGGTCGGCATCGCCGAGCAGGCCGACAAGATGCCGGCCCAGCTCTCCGGCGGGCAGCAGCAGCGCGTCGCCATCGCCCGAGCGCTGGCGATGGACCCGAAGGTCATCCTGTTCGACGAGCCGACGTCCGCGCTCGACCCGGAGATGATCAACGAGGTGCTCGACGTGATGACCGGCGCTGGCGCGGGACGGCATGACGATGGTGGTCGTCACCCACGAGATGGGGTTCGCCCGCCGGGCGGCCGACCGGGTCGTGTTCATGGACCACGGCCGGATCGTGGAGGAGGCCGACCCCGAGACCGTTCTTCAGCTCGCCGCAGAGCGAGCGCGCCAAGGACTTCCTGTCCAAGATCCTCAGCCACTGACCTCATCCACGGAGGTCACGGCCCGGTACACCGGGCGGCCGCACGAGAAAGGACGAACAACCATGTCCGTACGACACCCGGCGCTCGCCGCCGCGGCCGCGCTCGCCCTGGCCCTCACCGCCTGCGGCGGTGACGACGACGCCGACGACCGAGGTCGAGAAGCGACGCCGAGTTCGCCGCCGGCACGACGATGGCCAAGCTCGCCGACAAGGGCACGATCACGATCGGCACCAAGTTCGACCAGCCGCTGTTCGGCCTGCGCGAAGCCCGAGCGGCGAGCCCGAGGGCTTCGACGTCGAGATCGGCAAGATCATCGCCGCCAAGCTCGGCATCGAGCCGGACAAGATCAAGTGGGTCGAGACCGTGTCGGCCAACCGCGAGCCGTTCATCCAGGAACGGCAAGGTCGACATCGTCGTCGCGACGTACACGATCAACGACGAGCGCAAGGCGATCGTCGGACTTCGCCGGCCCGTACTTCGTCGCCGGCCAGCATCCTCGTCAAGGAGGACAACGACCGATCAACGGGTCCGGACGACCTGGCCGGCAAGAAGGTGTGCAGCGTCGAGGGATCGACTCCGACCGAGAACATCGAGGAGAACTACCCCGATGTGAAGCTCGCGCTCATCGACACCTACAGCAACTGCCTCGAGCCGCTGCGCAACGACCAGGTCGACGCGATCACGACCGACGACGTCGATCCTGCTCGGCTTCGTCGAGCAGAACGACGGCGAGTTCAAGGTCGTCGGCGAGACGTTCACCGAGGAGCCGTACGGCATCGGGCTGAAGAAGGACGACAAGGAGTTCCGCACGTTCATCAACGACATGCTCGAGGAGTCGTACAAGGACGGCTCGTGGGCGGAGGCCTGGGAGGCGACGCCGGAAGTCGGTGCTCGGACACGCCGGAGCCGCCGGCCGTCGACCGCTACTGACGCCGTAGGAGCTCGACGCGGTCGGGTCGGCCGCCGTCCAGTGGCCGACCCGCACGCCGTCGGCACTGACCTGGGAGGAGTGACGTGGACGTCGCTGCTCGACAACCTCACTAGCATCCTGCGGACGGGTTCCTGACCACGCTCTCCTGTTACGCTCGGTGTCGGCGGCCGTCGCGCTGGTCCTCGGCACTCTCCTCGGCGCCTGCGGGTGTCCCCGGTCCCGACGCTGCGGTGGGTCGGCACGGTCTACGTGGAGCTGGTGCGCAACACCCCGCTCGACGCTGGTCTTCTTCTTCTTCGTCTTCGGCGCTCCCGCAGATCGGCATCCAGCTCTCCCTTCGAGACTTCGGCCTCATGTCGCCCTCGGCCTCTACACCGCTGCCTTCGTCTGCGAGGCTGTCCGGTCCGGCGTCAACAGCGGTGGGGTCGGGCCAGGCCGAGGCGGCCCGCGCGATCGGCCTGACATTCACCCAGACGATGCGCCAGGTGGTCCTGCCGCAGGCCCTCCGCAGCGTCGTCCCGCCGCTGGATCAACATCTTCATCGCGCTGACGAAGAACACCTCGGTCGCCGTCGGCTTCTTCGTCACCGAGCTGATGGCCGTGGGGGTCCGGCTGTCCAACGCGACTTCCGGCCGACTCATCACGGCTCCTGCTCGGCATCGCGCGTCTGCTACCTCGCCATCACGATCCCCGCCGGCATCCTGGCCGGCGGGCTCGAGCGGAGGGTGGCGTTCGCCCGATGAGCATCGTGCTGTTCGACGAACCCGGGCCGCGGGCCCGGCGCCGCACCCTGATCTGGTCATGGTCGTCGCGGTGTCGTCCTGCTCGCACTGCTCGGGCTGGCGTGACGCGCGGCTCGCCCAGCACGGCCATCTTCGACGCGGAGCGCTGGGACATCTTCACCGAGGACACCGGCGACCTGGGAGGCGCTGTGCGGCGGGGCCTCCTGCGACACGCTGCGCGCGGCCGGCCTCGCCGCCGTGCTCTCGCTGGTGGCCGGCGTCCTGCTGGCGGTGGCCCGGATGTCCGAGCGCCGCTGGTTGCGCAGCGCTGCGGCGGTGTGGATCGAGCTCTTCCGGGGCCTGCCCGTGGTGCTGCTGATGTTCTTCGCGGCGCTGGCGCTCGACTTCTCCATCTTCCGAGCCGTGGTGTCTCGGTCTGGTGCTCTACAACAGCGCGGTCATCGCCGAGATCCTGCGGGCCGGGCACCTCGCTGCCCGGCGGCCAGCGCGAGGCCGCCTGGCCGTGGGGCTGACGCCCGGGCAGACGCTGCGGATCATCCTGCTGCCGCAGGCGGTGCGGCGGATGCTGCCGTCGCTGGTCAGCCAGATCGTGGTCCTGCTCAAGGACACGTCGCTCGGCTACATCGTCGGCTACGTCGAGCTGCTGCGCGTCGGGCGGCAGATCTATGACAACTACTTCAACATCATCCCGTCGATCATGGTGGTCACAGTCATCTATGTGACGATGAACATGACCTTGTCCTGGGTGGCGCAACGGCTCGAACGCAGAACGCGCCGGCAGTACGGCAAGGCCGTCCTCGGCACCGACGTCGACGCCGGTGCGGCCGTGTGACGACGGGGAGCGGTCGGACCGCAGCCCTGCGCCGCCGGTAGGTTTGGGTTCCATCGCATGGGAGGTCCCAGTTGCCTGACCAACGCACCTTGCCCCACGGCGAATGGCCATCGCCGATCAGCGCGGCTGACGTCGCCGAGTCCGGCGTCTCCCTCGGCTTCGTCGACTCGCTCGGCGACGAGGTCTGGTGGGGCGAGACCCGTCCGTCCGAGGACGGGCGGGCCACCGTCGTACGCCGCAAGTCCGACGGCACCGTCGTGGACGCGCTCCCCGCGCCGTGGCACGCCCGCAGCCGCGTTCACGAGTACGGCGGCAAGGCGTGGCTGCCGCTGCCCGGCGTCGGTGGTGACGAGCCGTCGCTGGTGTTCGCGAACTGGGACGACCAGCGGCTCTACATCCTGGAGCCGGGCACGTCCGCTCCGCGTGCGCTGACTCCCGAGCCGACCGAGCCGGGCGGGCTTCGCTACGCCGACCCGGTCCTGTCCGCGGACGGCCGCGAGATCCACTGCGTCCGCGAGCAGCACTCAGCCGGCCGGGTCACCCGGCGCATCGTGGCGGTGCCGCTCGACGGCACGGGGTCGGAGGACGCGACCGTGGTGCGGGAGGTGGCCGGCGACAGCGACTTCCTCGCCCACCCGCGCATCTCCCCGGACGGCCGGCGCATCACCTGGCTCGCCTGGGACCACCCGCGGATGCCGTGGGAGGGCACCGAGCTGCGCCTCGCCGACCTCCAGGGCGGCGTCGCGACGAAGGTCCGGACCGTGCTCGGCGGGCCCGAGGAGTCGGTCCTGCAGCCGGAGTGGGCCGACGACTCGACCCTGTACGCCGTGTCGGACCGGACCGGCTGGTGGAACCTCTACCGGCTCGACGTCGGCGAGCCCGGCAGCGATGAGGCCACCGACAGAGCCGACCCCGAGCCGCTCTGTCCGCGGGACGAGGAGTTCGGCTTCCCGATGTGGGTGCTCGGCTACGCGTCCTACCGCGTGCTCGAGGACGGGCGGATCGCGGTGCTCCACGGCACCGGCGCCTACGCCCTCGGCCTGCTCGACCCGTCGTCGGGGAAGCTCACCGACGTGGACGTGCCGTTCACCGTGTGGGTCCCGACGCCCACGGTGGTGGGCGAGGACATCGCCGCTGTCGTGGGCAGTGCGACCGAGCCCCTGACGGTGGTGCGGATCAACCTGGCCAGCGGCGACGTGCAGCGGCTGCGGCCGTCGCTGGACCGGGTTCCCGACCCGGCGTACCTGCCGGAGCCGCGGTCCGAGGCGCTGCCCGGCCCGAACGGGCGAGTCGTGCACGCGCACGTCTTCCCGCCGCGCAACCCCGATGCGCAGCCGCCGAGCGGTGAGCTGCCGCCGTACGTCGTGTTCGTGCACGGCGGCCCGACGGCGCAGTCGTTCCCGATCCTCACCCTGGATGTCGCCTACTTCACCAGCCGCGGCATCGGCGTCGTCAGCGTCGACTACGGCGGGTCCACGGGCTACGGGCGCGCCTACCGCCAGCTGCTGGAGGGGCAGTGGGGCATCGTCGACGTCGAGGACTGTGTGGCGGCGGCGCAGGCGCTGATCGACAAGGGTGAGGCCGACGGCGCCCGGATCGCGATCCGGGGCGGGTCGGCCGGCGGGTGGACCACGCTGGCGGCGCTGACCACGACCGACTTCTTCACGGCCGGCGTCTCCTACTTCGGGGTCGCCGAGCTGCTCAAGTTCGCCGAGGACACCCACGACTTCGAGTCGCGCTACCTCGACAGCCTGATCGGGCCGTTGCCCGAGGCGCATGACCTGTACGTCGAGCGCGCACCGCTCTCGCACGTCGACGACGTGTCCTGCCCGGTGCTGCTGCTGCAGGGGTCCGAGGACCAGGTCGTGCCGCCGTCGCAGTCGACGATGTTCCGGGACGCGTTGGCGCGCAAGGGGATCCCGCACGCCTACCTGGAGTTCGAGGGCGAGCAGCACGGCTTCCGCAAGTCCGCCACGATCATCGCGGCGCACGAGGCCGAGCTGTCGTTCTACGGCCAGGTCTTCGGGTTCGAGCCGCCCGGGGTGCCGCGGGTCGAGCTGTCCACCGGCTGAGCCGGGTCGTCGTGGACATCAGAGCCGCCACCGACGAGGACTGGCCGCGCATCTGGCCGTTCTTCGCGGCCATCGTCGAGGCCGGGGAGACCTATGCCTACCCCGACGGCCTGACGGCCGAGACGGCCCGGACGCTGTGGATGGAGCAGCCGCCGGGGCTGACGGTCGTCGCCGTGGACGGAGACCAGGTGCTGGGCTCGGCCAAGATGGGGCCGAACCGGCCCGGACGTGGTGCGCACGTGGCCACCGCGAGCTTCATGGTCGACCCAGCCTGCCAGGGTCGCGGGGTGGGGCGGGCGCTCGGCGAGTACGTCGTCGAGTGGGCCCGGGCGGCCGGCTACCGCAGCATGCAGTTCAACGCCGTGGTGGAGACGAACACCTCGGCGGTGCGGCTGTGGGAGTCGCTCGGCTTCGAGATCCTCACGACGGTGCCCGAGGCGTTCGACCACCCGGAGCACGGCCTGGTCGGGCTGCACATCATGTTCCAGCGCCTCTGACCGTCCCCCAGACACCGTTGTGTCCGAAGTGGCGTGCGGGTACCTACCCGGGCCACTTCGGACACAACGGTGATGGGGCGGGTGCTATCCGTCCAGCTGGCTCGTCTTGACGTGCAGGGTCGCCTCGACGGTGTAGAAGGTGCAGCTCGCCGACACCGGGCCGTTCGGTCCGTCGGCGGTCACCTCGAGCAGGTAGGGCGTCATGACCCAGCGCTCGGACACCGCCGTGGTGCCGTTGTCGATCGCAGGCGCATGACGTCGCCGTTGCGCACGAGCGACGCCGTGCCGCGACCTCACCGGCCGGGCCGGTGCCGTCGTTGAGTCGTGAACGTCCCGGCGAACGGACCCTCGGCCAGGTTCATGACTGGCGAGGACGCGGACCAGTCGGCGGTGTCCGCGTAGCCGAATGCGACCCACATCGCGTCGACCGTGCCGAACGACGAGAAGTCGGTGGCGATGCCGACCGTCGCGCAGTCGGCGTCGGCGTTGAAGTTGCCGCGAGAGACGTAGGACGCGGGGTTGGTGTAGAAGAGTACCCGTCGACGCTCTCCCCGAAGCACTCGACGCCGGACAGCGTCACGTCGCCGAGCAGCGAGGGTCGACGTCGGTGAGAGCGAGCGGCGTGGAGGTGTGGTCCTCGACGACGCGGATGTTGCCGTCCTTGAACTTGTTCGAGGCTCCGCTCACCTGCGCCGGCTGCGCGGTAGGTGCCGCTGAGGTACGCCGTGTTGATGACCTGGCCCTCGTCGTCGGTGAGGTCGACGGCGGCGCGGAACGCTGGACGCGGTCCAGTCGCTCTCGCCGTAGCCCTCGCCGACGCGTCTCGCCGTCGCGCGCGATCCGGGCGCACCGCCTGGGTGCCGGCGAGGTCGGACCTCGCGACGGCGAACTGGACCCGGTCGGCTGCCGGTCAACGACCTCACAGCCGATGCTCTCCGTGTGGTCGCGGATCTTCGTGGGTGCCGCGGCGTTGGCGGTCTGCGGGAGCAGGGTGAGTGTCAGGAGGACCAGTGCCACGGCGGCGGCAACTCTCCCGGCAATCGTGATCGGTCGCATGTCGGTGTTCCTCTCTCGTCCCGCGTTCGGCGGGTGCTCGGCTTGCCCTTGTGGCGGCCAGTCGAAGACCGATAACCCGCGATGCGGCGATCGGTTGCAGGCGACTGAGTTTCTAGCGTGCGATCCGAGAGACCTCTTTCGGCCGGAGTCGGGCTCAGTGGGCGATCTCGGTCGCGCGGGACTCGCGGATCACGGTGACCCGGATCTGACCTGGGTAGGTCAGGTCGCTCTCGACCTGTTTTGCGATCTCGCGGGCGATCACCTGGGCCTGGATGTCGTCGACGGCGTCGGGCAGCACCATGACGCGCACCTCGCGACCGGCCTGCATGGCGAACACCTTGTCCACTCCGTCGTGGTTGAGCCCGATCTGCTCCAGGCGCTCGAGCCGCTTGACGTAGGCCTCGAGCGACTCGCGCCGCGCGCCCGGCCGACCGCCGCTGATCGCGTCCGCGGCCTGGGTGAGGACCGCCTCGACGGTGCGCGGCTCGACCTCGTTGTGGTGCGCCTCGATGGCGTGGACCACGTCGGCCGACTCGCCGTACTTGCGGGCGACCTCGGCCCCGACGCTCGCGTGCGAGCCCTCGACCTCGTGGGTGAGCGCCTTGCCGATGTCGTGCAGGAAGGCGCAGCGGCGCAGGAGTGCGGGGTCGAGCCCGAGCTCGCCGGCCATCAGCGCGGCGATGTGCGCCGACTCGACCAGGTGCTTGAGGACGTTCTGCCCGTACGACGTGCGGAACCGCAGCCGGCCGAGCAGCGCGACGAGCTCGGGGTGCAGGTCGGTGATGCCCACGTCGACCAGCGCGTCCTCGGCTGCCCGCAGGCACAGGGCGTCGACCTCGGTCTTGGCCCGCTCGTGGGCGTCCTCGATGCGCTGCGGGTGGATGCGCCCGTCCAGCACCAGCGCCTCCAGCGCGATCCGGGCGACCTCACGGCGTACCGGGTCGAAGCAGGACAGCAGCACCGCCTCGGGGCTGTCGTCGATGATGAGGTTGACGCCGGTCACCGACTCGAACGCCCGGATGTTGCGGCCCTCGCGGCCGATGATGCGGCCCTTCATGTCGTCGCTGGGCAGGTGCAGGACGGTGACGACCGACTCGGTCGTCTGCTCGGTGGCCAGGCGCTGGATCGACGTGGTGATGATCTCGCGGGCCCGGGCCTCGCCCTCCTGCTGCGCCTGCGCCTCGATGTCGCGTACGACGTGCACGGCGTCGCGCTTTGCCTGGTTCTCGATCGTCGCCACCAGCGCGGCCTTGGCCTCGTCGGCGGTCAGGCCGGCGGCGCGCTCGAGCACGAGCCGGCGCTCCTGCTCCAGGTCGGCGAGCTCGGCCCGGGTCCTCGCCAGGACGTCGTGCTGGTCGCCGAGCTCGCGGGCCCGGTCCTCGAGGTGGCGCGCCTCGGTGTCGAGCCGGCTCTCGCGCTCGGCGACCCGCTGCTCGCGGCGCTCCAGGTCTCGGCGCAGGTCTGCCGGGTCGTCACGTCGGCGAAGGACGACCAGCGCCACCGCGAGCACGACGACGACGAGCACGAGGGCGCCGACCAGGCTGGACAACGAGCTCCTCGCCCACGGCCGCCTCCAGCCCGTCGGGGGCCTGGCGCTGCGCGCAGCGACGCGGCCCCGAGGAAGGGTCAGCAGCGGACGCGCGGCTCCGCGGACATCGTGTTCTCAAACCGGCGGTTCGCCGGGTCAGGCTTCGTCTCAGTCGATCTCAGTGGACCCGCAGGTGCGGGGTTGACCCTCAGTCTTCGGAGGCTATGACCGGGCCGTCGGACTGGTCAAGGAGTCGGCAGCCCGAGGTCGATCTCGTCCTCGTCGGCGACTCCCGCGGCCTCGGCTGGCCAGCGCGTCGCGGACCACGGCCATGGCCAGACCGCCGGAGTAGCCCTTGCGGGCGAGCATGCCCGCGAGCCGCCGCATCCGGGCCTCTCGGGGAGCCCGCGGCTGGCCGGCAGCCGGCGGGCGACCAGGTCGCGCGCCGCCGCCCACTCGTCCTCGGGGCTGATGGCGTCGACCGCCTCGGCCACCGTCTCGTCGTCGACGCCGCGGTGGCGGAGCTCGTGGGCTGAGCGCCCGTCGCGCGAGCCCGCGGCTGGTGTGCCGCGAGCTGACCCAGGCCTGCGCGAACGCCTCGTCGTCGACCAGGCCGACCGCGCTGAACCGGTCGAGCACGCGCTCGGCCACGTCGTCGGGGACGTCACGCGAGCGCAGGTCGTCGGCGAGCTGGGCCCGCGTCTTCGGGGCCATGGTGAGCCGCCGCAGCACGATCGCCCGCGCGACCGACTCGGGGTCTGCCTCCGGCTGCGGCGGGCCGTCCGGCCCGTCGTCGGTCCGGTCGGCGCTGCGAGCGCGCTTGCTGGACCGGCGACGGGTGCCGCCGAACGTCATCGCGGCTGCCTCAGATGTCTTCCGGCGGGACCGGCGCCTTCGACCGGCTTCGTCGCGCCCTCATCGGTCGCCGGCGCGTCCACGCGCGGCCCGATGCCGAGCTTCTCCTTGATCTTCTTCTCGATCTCGTCGGCGAGGTCGGGGTTGTCGCGCAGGAAGGCCCGGGCGTTCTCCTTGCCCTGGCCGAGCTGGTCGCCGTCGTAGGTGTACCAAGCGCCGGCCTTGCGGACGAAGCCCTGCTCGACACCGACGTCGATCAGGCCACCCTCGCGGCTGATGCCGGTGCCGAACATCAGGTCCATCTCGGCCTGCCGGAACGGCGGCGACACCTTGTTCTTGACGACCTTGACGCGGACCCGGTTGCCGACTGCCTCCTGGCCGTCCTTGAGCGTCTCGATGCGTCGCACGTCGAGCCGCACCGACGCGTAGAACTTCAGCGCCTTGCCACCCGACGTCGTCTCCGGGCTGTTGTGCACCATGACGCCGTCGACGAAGTAGTTGTGGCTGCCCTCGACCTCGATGTCGAAGCGGTGCATCGACCGTGTCTTGGGCTTGACGTGGATGTCGAGGATCGCGTGCCGGGACCGGCCGCAGCTCGGCTCGACGAACTCCGGCTCGACAGCGAACTGCCCGCGGAACCGCGGCAGCAGCTTGTAGTCCATCGACGGATGGACGAAGGGCGCGATCAGCTCCTGGAAGCGCGCCGTCGCGGCGGTCGTGAACTGCAGCACCGCTGCTTGCGCGCGTCCCACGAGTCGATGATCTTGCAGTCCAGGCCGTAGGTGTCCCGCAGGTGCTCGACGAGCCGCTCGCGTGACCCGGGGCTCATCGCCTCGACGACAGATCTCGACCCGCCCGGTGCCACCCGCGGTGCGGGCCTGCACTCCCTTGGACCGCACGGTGAAGCAGCCGTCGTCCATGTACCAGATCGCCAGCGCCAGCGGCGTCAGCGCCTTGAGGTAGTCCCAGGTGAGGTGCTTCTTGCCGTCGCCCAAGTAGACGACCTGCTGCAGCTCGCCGAGCTCGGCGCAGCGGGCGTGAAGTCGACGAAGGCGGCACCCTTGGCGTTCGTCCGCCGGCTCTGCGCGATGTTGCCCAGCAGGGACGTCTTCCAGTCGAGGTAGTCGACCTGCTTGGCGCCATGTCCCAACCGGAAGCGGCACGCCGTGGCGGTCCCGGCGGTTCGGCGACAGGTTGGCGTCACCCATCAGCGCCACCCAGCACGACCTGCCACTGCTGGTCGCTGAGGCGAAGCGTCTCGGCCTGCACGACGCGGTCGCCGGCCATGCAGCTCGCCGGCCTCACGCCAGCCGCCCGGGTGTCCGGATCAGGTGGTTGCTCGTCGCGGCGAACTGCGCGCGACCGTTGCCGCCGGACCGCTCCACGGTGAACTGCAGGAACTGGTCGGTCGGTCCGTTGTCGAACCAGTTGACACCTTGCGGGGGACGATGCGAGTCGGTCTCGGCGTCGTAGGACAGCACCTCGACCTCCATCTTCTGGTTGACGATCTTGCCGATCTTCTCCTGGGTGCCGTCAGCCAGGGTGACGCGAGTGTTATAGTGACATGCACCCGAACATCACACCGATCTTTTCGCGCAGCTGGTTGATGAAGATCGCGGTCGTCTTGGACTGGCTGATGCCACCGGTCAGCTTGCGCAGTGCCTGGCTCATCAGCCGGGCCTGCAGGCCGACGTGGCTGTCGCCCATCTCGCCCTCGATCTCGGCGCGCGGCACCAGAGCGGCGACCGAGTCGACCACGATGATGTCCAGCGCGCCGGAGCGGATCAGCATGTCGGTGATCTCGAGCGCCTGCTCACCGGTGTCGGGCTGGGACACCAGCAGCGCGTCGGTGTCGACGCCGAGCTTCGCGGCGTACTCGGGGTCGAGCGCATGCTCGGCGTCGATGAACGCGGCGATGCCGCCGGCCTTCTGCGCGTTGGCGATCGCGTGCAGCGCCAACGACGTCTTTCCCGACGACTCCGGTCCGTAGATCTCCACCACCCGACCGCGCGGCAGACCGCCGATGCCGAGGGCGATGTCGAGGGAGATGGACCCGGTCGGGATGACCTCCATCGGGACACGGACCTCGTCGCCGAGCCGCATCACCGAGCCCTTGCCGAACTGCCGGTCGATCTGTGCGAGCGCGGCGTCGAGCGACTTGTCGCGGTCTGCAGAAGCCATGGATGCCATCCCTGTCGGGGTCGAGTTCTTCTTAGCCACACCCGGCAACGTATGACCCTGGTCCGACAGTCTTCGGCGGACCGGAGGCATCTGTGGATGCCGCGCTGTTGTGGAGATTACCCGAACACCTGTTCGACCCAGTGAGCGACACGCCGCAGCGAGGCTCCGGCCGGCTACCTCAGTTCGCGGGCACCGCCGCGACAGCCTCGACCTCGATCAGGATGTCCGGTCGGAAGAGGCCGGCGACCTGCACCAGCGTGCTCGCCGGCGGGCGGTCCACCCGGACGAACTCGTCCCGGACGGCGCGCACGATGGTCAGCGCGGAGGTGTCCACGACGTAGAACATGAGCTTGAAGACGTCGTCCCAGGTGGCCCCGCCCGCATCGAGCGCCGCCCCGATGTTCTGGAACACCAGGCGGGTCTGCGCCTCCCAGTCGCCGGCGGGCGCCGGAGTGCCGTCCGCGGCGACCGGGACCTGACCGGAGGTCCAGACGATCCGACTGCCCGGCGCGATGCTGGCCACGTGGCTGTAGCCGTTGGGCGACGGCAACGTCGGCGGAGAGATGAGGTCAAAGGCTGACATCGGCTGCCCTTTCCGGTTGCTTCCGCGCCGTGCGCGCCGCGTACGCCGCCACCAGCACCGGCGCCACGAGCAGCCCGGCGAGCGCGTTCAACGCGCCGTACCCGGGTCCTCCCACCACCACGCCGGCCAGCGCGCCACCGGTCGCCCCACACACGCCCATCACGAAGTCCGCCGCGCCCTGCACACCCGTCCGCACCTCTTCGCCCACCGACTCCGAGAGCAGCGTCGACCCGGCGACGAGGGCGCACGACCAGCCGACACCGAGGAAGAACAGACCAAGCCCGAGTACGCCGTGGGCATGCGCGCCCGCGGTGCCGGCCACCACCACCGCGACGACCAGGATCAGCTGGCCGAGCAGGATCACCGGGATGCGGCCGAACCGGTCGGCGAGCCAGCCGACAACTGGCGACAGCGCATACATGCCGAAGACGTGGACGCTGATGACGAGCCCGACGATGTTCAGGGTCGCGCCCTCGTGCCGCATGTGCACGGGCGTCATCACCATCACCGACACCATCACGGTGTGGCTGAGTGCGATCGCCGCAAGGCCCAGCGTCGCGGCGCGGGACCTGCTCACGGCGCGCATGGCGTCGCGCAGCGAGGCGTGATGGGTGCGGGCGGCCGGGTCGATCCCGAGCCGTCGCCTGGCCTCGAGCAGCGGGTCCGGCCGCAGCCCGACCATCAGGATCAGCGCCGCCGCTGCGAACGCGGCAACGGAGAACAGGACGGGTCCCGCGAGCGGCGGCAGGCCGACCGCCCGGGCCAGGTCACCGCCCGGCCCGGTGAGGTTGGGCCCGAGCACGACACCGACCGTGGTCGCCCACACGACCGTCGCCAACGCCCGGGCTCGGGTGCTCGCCGTCGCGAGGTCAGTCGCGGCGTACCGCGCCTGCAGGTTGGTCGCGGTCCCGCTGCCGAACAGGGTCGAGCCGAGCATCACGAGGAGGAACGATCCGACTGCGCTCCCGGTGATGACGACACACGCGCCGATCGTCGCCACGACGTACCCGGCGAACAGTCCGGGTCGACGCCCGAGCGCGGACATCACGCGTGCCATCGGCAATGCCGCGACGGCGCCGCCGAGCACGGCCGCGGTCTGCGACAGACCCGAGAGCGCGGTCGAGCCGGAGACGTCCTCGGCGATCAGGCCGCTGACCGCGATGCCGCTGCCGACCCCGATGCCACCGAGGACCTGGGTGATCGAGAGCAGCCGCACGACCCGGCGCTGGACGCGGTCGACCCCGGTCGCTGCGCCGACGGCGTCGGTGGTCATGCCCGGCAGCGTAGAGGCGCCTCGCCTGTCAGGTCACCGTTTTGCGGCGGGGACCTCCATGGCCTCGCACACCGCGCGCCAGACGTCCTTGGCCGACTCGCCGGCCTCGAGAGCCTGCAGCGGCGTCCGGTTGCCGAGCTCGGAGAAGACGTGCAGCTCGGCGATCGACTGGGCGTGCGCGTCGAACGCCTCGCCCATCCGCCGCCAGAACTCCGTGAGCCGCATCGGCCCAGTATCGCCGGTCCCCGGCGCGCCCCCGACAGATAGTTGACCGACCCAGGCAACCTTCGAGCCCGGTGAGACGTCCTCGGGGATGATCGAAAGGGAGGCGCCGGGTGGACCAGACGGAGCGCGAGGCGTTCGACGCGTTCGCCCGCGGGCGGATGCGCGAGCTGCTGCGCTTCGCCCACGTCCTGACCGGCGACGCCCACCAGGCGGCGGACCTCGTCCAGGACGCCCTGCGAACGCACGCTGCTGGCCTGGCCGCGCATCATCCGCAAGGACGATCCGGAGGGCTACGTCCGGCGCGCGATCGTCAACCGGCACGTCAGCACGTGGCGGCGGTTGCGCCATGAGCGGCTGGTGGCGGACGCGCCCGAGTCCCGTCAGTTCCTGTACGACGTGGCGCCCCGCCGCGACTCGGCTCTCTGGGATGCCCTGGCCACCCTGCCGCCGCGGCAACGGGCCGTCCTGGTGCTGCGCTACTACGAGGACCTGTCCGAGGCCGACTGCGCGGCCGTGCTCGGGTGCTCGGTCGGAACCGTCAAGAGCCAGGCCTGGAAGGCGCTCGCCCGGCTGCGTCAACAAGCGAGCACGGAAGAGGGCGTGACCTCATGGACCGTCTAGAGCAGGACCTCCGGACCACGCTGCGGGACCCGCACCGGGAGCTGCCCACGGACCTCGTGTCCCTGGACTCCGTCTACGCGGGCTCGGCCCGGCGGCACCGTCGCCGCATCGCCGCGTCTCCGCGTCCGCCGCGGTCGCCGTCTGCTGGTCGCCGTTCCGGTGGCGCTGGAGTCAGGCTCCACTCGCGGCCTGGAACCGACCGACCCGTCGACGACCGACGCGCCCGTCACGCCGAGTCCCGGTCGTTCTCGCACCGAACTGCTCCACCTGCCGTCTCGAACGTACTGCCCGCCGGGTGACGTCACGGCCATCGTCGAGCACGTCGCTGATCGACGTCCTCGGGCAAGCGTGCCTGTCTGCGCAGTCTCGGCGCACGACCGACGCTGGCAACGAAGCGCACGGAGGTCCCACGGTGAAGGCACCGAGGTAGGCCTCGTCGAAGTCGTTCGACGTCGCAAGACGGCTGGAGGACGCCCTCTGCCGTCCATGTACGGTGCCGAAGTTCTCGGCATGCAGATCGCCCTGGATCCACGACCCGGCTGGTTCGCTCAGTCGACCCAGCGGTCATCCAGTCTTGGCCATGTCGCGCGTAGAACAGAGCACGCACTACCGCGGTAGAAGGCGAACGGATCGGCTGCCATCTGGTGCGGAACTTCGACCGGAAGCGCAGTCCTCGTCGGCCTCCATGCAGGTCGGCAAAGGCGTCGACGAGGGTGTCGATGATCCACGGCTGACGCTGCTCGTCGTCGGCCCGGGCCGTGCCACGCAGTCCACTGCTCGCTGGCATGAGGATCCCTTCAGCGCATGCGGTGGGGATCTCCATGCCCTCGCACACGCCACGCCACACGTCCTTGGCCGACTCGCCGGCCTCGAGAGCCTGCAGCGGCGTCCGGTTTCCGAGCTCGGAGAAGACGTGCAGCTCGGCGATCGACTGGGCGTGCCCGTCGAACGCCTCGCCCATCCGCCGCCAGAACTCCGTGAGCCGCATGAGCCCAGTATCCGCTGCTACCCCGCCGAGCTGACCATCGGCGATTGTCCGGTGCCCTGTCGGTGGCAGGGGCAGAATCGAGGGGTGACTCCGCTCGGCCGCTTCTCCCCCGCCACCCAGGCGTGGTTCGAGGGCGCCTTCGCCGACCCCACGGCCGCCCAGACCGGCGCCTGGGAGGCCATCAGCGCGGGCAGCAACGCCCTGGTCGTCGCCCCGACCGGCTCCGGCAAGACCCTGGCCGCGTTCCTCTGGTCGCTCGACCGGCTCGCCGCCCAGCCCACCCCGACCGACCCCCAGCGGCGCTGCCGGGTCCTCTACGTCTCCCCGATGAAGGCGCTCGCCGTCGACGTCGAGCGCAACCTGCGGGCACCGCTGACCGGCATCCGGCACGCCGCGACCCGCCTCGGCCTGCCCCAGCCCGACATCGACGTCGGCGATCCGCTCCGGCGACACCCCGGCCGACGAGCGCCGCCGCTTCCTGCGGCACCCGCCCGACATCCTGATCACCACACCCGAGTCGCTGTTCCTGCTCCTCACGTCGCGGGCGCGCGAGTCGCTGCGCGGTGTCGAGACGGTCATCGTCGACGAGGTGCATGCCGTCGCCGGCACCAAGCGCGGCGCCCACCTCGCGCTGTCCCTCGAGCGGCTCGACGCCCAGCTCGACCAGCCCGCGCAGCGCATCGGCCTGTCCGCGACGGTCCGCCCGGTCGAGGAGGTCGCGCGGTTCCTCGGCGGGTCGCGCGAGGTCGTGGTCGTGCAGCCGCCGTCGGCCAAGACGATCGAGCTGCAGGTCGTCGTCCCGGTCGAAGACCTCGCCGAGCTCGGCGAGCCGGTCGGCGAGGTGAGCGGGTCGGCCGCGGGAGTTGAGCGTCGTACGTCGATCTGGCCGCACGTCGAGGAGCGCATCGTCGACCTGATCGAGGCCCACCGCTCGACGATCGTGTTCGCCAACTCGCGGCGCCTGGCCGAGCGGCTGTGCGCCCGGCTCAACGAGATCCACTACGAGCGGGTCACCGGTGAGCCGCTGCCCGGGTCCGGCGACCTCTCGCCGGCTCAGCTGATGGCGCAGGCCGGCTCCTCCCGCGGCGTCCCCACCGACGGGCAGGTCGGGCACGTGCCCGAGCTCGCCCGCGCCCACCACGGCTCGGTGTCCAAGGAGCAGCGCGGGCTGATCGAGGAGGCGCTGAAGGCCGGCCGGCTGCCCGCCGTGGTCGCCACCTCGTCCCTCGAGCTCGGCATCGACATGGGGGCCGTCGACCTCGTCATCCAGGTCGAGTCACCGCCGTCGGTCGCGAGCGGGCTGCAGCGCGTCGGCCGCGCCGGCCACCAGGTCGGGGCCATCTCGCGCGGCGTGATCTTCCCCAAGTACCGCGGCGACCTCGTGCAGACCGCGGTCGTCGCCGAGCGCATGCGCGACGGCGCGATCGAGGCGCTGGCCAGCCCGCGCAACCCCCTCGACGTGCTGGCCCAGCAGATCGTGTCGATGGTCGCCATGGACGAGTGGGACGTCGAGGAGATGTACGACGTGGTCCGCCGCGCCGCCAACTACTCGGGCTTGCCGCGGTCGGCGTTCGAGTCGGTGCTCGACATGCTCGCCGGGCGCTACCCGTCCGACGAGTTCGCCGAGCTGCGTCCCCGGCTGGTGTGGGACCGCGTCGCCGGCACCCTCACCGGCCGTCCTGGCGCGCAGCGGCTCGCCGTCACCAGTGGCGGCACGATCCCCGACCGCGGCCTGTTCGGCGTCTTCCTCGCGGGCAGCGAGAAGGCCGCCCGGGTCGGCGAGCTGGACGAGGAGATGGTCTACGAGTCGCGGGCCGGTGACGTGTTCACCCTCGGCTCGACCAGCTGGCGCATCGAGGACATCACCCACGACCGCGTCCTCGTCTCGCCCGCTCCGGGCCTGCCCGGGCGGCTGCCGTTCTGGAAGGGTGACGCGCTCGGCCGGCCGGTCGAGCTGGGCCGGGCCCTCGGCGCGTTCGTCCGCGAGCTCGGCGCGCTGTCGCCCGAGGCTGCCCGAGAGCGGGTGCTGGCCTGCGGCCTGGACGCGTGGGCCACCGACAACCTGCTGGCCTACCTCACCGAGCAGCGCGAGGCGACCGGCCACGTGCCCGACGACCGCACCGTTGTCATCGAGCGCTTCCGCGACGAGCTCGGCGACTGGCGGATCGCCATCCACTCCCCCTACGGCGCCCAGCTGCACGCGCCCTGGGCGCTCGCCGTCGCTGCCCGGATGCGCGAGCGCCACGGCGTCGACGTGCAGGCCATGCACTCCGACGACGGCATCGTGCTGCGCCTGCCCGACACCGAGTTCACCGACGAGTCGCAGCCGCCGTCGGCCGACGTCGCCGTGTTCGCGCCCGATGACATCGAGTCGCTCGTCACGGCCGAGGTCGGCGGGTCGGCGCTGTTCGCCTCCCGGTTCCGTGAGTGTGCGGCCCGCGCCCTGCTGCTCCCGCGCCGCGACCCCGGACGCCGTACGCCGTTGTGGCAGCAGCGCCAGCGATCGGCCCAGCTGCTCTCGGTCGCCAGCGACTACGGCTCGTTCCCGGTCGTGCTGGAGACGATGCGCGAGTGCCTGCAGGACGTGTTCGACCTGCCGGGCCTGGTCGGCCTGATGCGCGACGTCGAGGCACGCCGGGTGCGCTTCGTCGAGGTCGAGACGGCCCAGCCGTCGCCGTTCGCGCGGTCGCTGCTGTTCGGCTACGTCGCCCAGTTCCTCTACGAGGGCGACTCGCCGCTCGCCGAGCGCCGCGCGCAGGCGCTCTCGCTCGACTCCTCGCTGCTCGCCGAGCTGCTCGGACAGGCCGAGCTGCGCGAGCTGCTCGACCTCGACGCGGTGCTCTCCCTCGAGCGCGACCTGCAACGGCTCTCCGACGACCGCCGCGCCCGTGACGCGGAAGGCGTCGCCGACCTGCTGCGTCTCCTCGGCCCGCTGAGCACACCCGAGGCGATCGAGCGCGGCGCGGAGCCCGGCTGGCTGGCCGGTCTGGAAGAGGCCCGGCGGGCGATCCGGGTGCGCATCGCCGGGCGAGGAGCGCTGGGCCGCCGTCGAGGACGCCGCTCGCCTGCGTGACGCGCTCGGCACGCCGCTGCCCGTCGGGGTGCCCGAGGCGTTCCTCGAGCCGGTGCGTGACCCGCTCGTCGACCTGGTCGCCCGCTACGCCCGCACGCACGCGCCGTTCCACGTCATCGCCGTCGCGGAGCGGTTCGGGCTCGGCGCCGCGCTGGTGCAGCAGGCACTCGACCGGCTGGCGGCGGCCGGCCGGGTGGTGCACGGCGAGTTCCTGCCGGGCGGCGCCGGCACCGAGTGGTGCGACGCCGAGGTCCTGCGCACCCTGCGGCGGCGCTCGCTCGCCGCGCTCCGGCGCGAGGTCGAGCCCGTCTCCGCCGATGCACTGGCCCGCTTCCTGCCGGTGTGGCAGCACGTCGGCAGCAACCTGCGCGGGCCCGACGGGGTGCTGCGCATCGTCGAGCAGCTGCAGGGCGCTCCCATCCCGGCCTCGGCGCTGGAGAGCCTGGTGCTCCCGTCCCGCGTCACGGGCTACACGCCGCCGATGCTCGACGAGCTGTGCGCGGCCGGCGACGTCCTGTGGGCGGGGCACGGGTCGCTGCCCGGGTCCGACGGCTGGGTGTCGCTGCACCTGGCCGACTCCGCGCCGCTCACGCTTCCCGAGATTCCCGGCGACGCCAGCGTGACCCCGCTGCACGAGCAGGTCCTCGAGGCCCTCGCCGGTGGCGGCGCCTTCTTCTTCCGGCAGCTCTCCGACGCGATCGGCTCCACCGACGACCCCGAGCCTGGTCGCGGCCCTCTGGGACCTGGTCTGGACCGGCCACCTGACCAACGACACGCTCGCCCCGGTCCGCACCCTGATCGGCGCGGGTGGCAGCCACCGCGCCAAGCGGCCGCGCACCGCGAGGCCGCTACGGCCGGTCGCGACCGGCGATGCCCACGCCGAAGCGGACCGCCGACGGTGGCCGGGCGCTGGTCGCTGCTGCCGGCACGCGAGACCGACACCACTCGGCGGGCCCACTCGCTCGCCGAGACGCTGCTCGACCGGCACGGTGTGGTGATCCGAGGCGGCGTGATGTCCGAGCGGGCACCCGGCGGGTTCGCCGCCGTCTACCGCGTGCTGGCCGCGTTCGAGGAGACCGGGCGCTGTCGCCGCGGCTACTTCGTCGAGGGGCTCGGCGCTGCGCAGTTCGCGCTGCCCGGCGCGGTCGACCGGATGCGAGCGATGGCCACTGCGGCCGAGCGCGACGACCGTCCGCAGCGCGGGCACTCGGGCGGTGCTGCTGGCAGCCACCGACCCGGCCAACCCGTTCGGCGCCGCACTGCCGTGGCCCGGCCGCGGCGAGGACAGCGGCCACAAGCCCGGTCGCAAGGCGGGCGCCCTGGTCGTGCTCGTCGACGGCAACCTGGTGCTCTACGTCGAGCGCGGCGGGCGCACCCTGCTCACCTGGTCCGACGAGCCCCACCTGCTGCAGCCGGCCGTCGACGCGCTCGCACTCGCCGTACGCGAAGGTCACCTCGGCAAGATCACCGTCGAGCGGGCAGACGGTGCCGGCGTCCTCGACTCAACGCTCGGCGCTGCCTTGGAGTCGGCCGGCTTCCACGCCACGTCACGCGGACTGCGCCTGCGCAGCTGATCTCCTGGCGAACCTTGTGCCCGAAGTGGCTGGCACCCGCACCACCACGCCACCCCGGACACAAGGAACCCAGTCAGCCGGCGTCTACCGCGTCATGATCGACAGGGGACGGACGCACCCCGCGGCGTCCTGTCATCGTGCCACCGTCGCAGCCGTCCGGCAGCGAAATGACCGACTTCACCGACCGCCACTCACCTCGAGGAACGACCCGGTGACGTAGGACGCCTGGTCGGAGAGCAGCCAGACGATCGCCTCCGCCACCTCCTCGGCCGTCCCACCGCGCCCCATCGGCACGGTCGGGCCGAGCCGGCCGACCCGACCGGGCTCACCGCCGCTGGCGTGGATCTCGGTCTCGATCAGGCCCGGTCGCACCGCGTTCACGCGGATGCCGACGTCGGCCACCTCCCGGGACAGGCCCACGGTGAGCGCGTCCACCGCCGCCTTCGACGCCGCGTAGTCGACGTACTCCCCCGCGCCGCCCAGCACCGCCGCGCGCGACGAGACGTTCACGATCGCGCCGCCGAGACCACCGTCGGCCGTGGACATCGCGCGCACCGCCTCGCGCGCGCACAGGAAGGCGCCGAGGACGTTGACGGCGAGGATGCGCTGGATGCGTTCGGCCTGCAGGTCCGCGACCGTGGACTGCCGGTCGAGCACGCCGGCGTTGTTGACGAGTGCCGACCAACCGCCCGAGCTCGGCCTGCGCGGTCGCGAACAGGCGCAGCACGTCCTGCTCCTCGGAGACGTCAGCGCGTACGGCGAGCGCGCGCACCCCCGTCGCCTCGACGTCGGCGACAACGGCCTGCGCCGAGTCGGCCCGGTCGCGGTAGGAGATGCACACGTCGTACCCGTGCTCGGCGGCAAGCCGCGCCGTCGCGGCGCCGATGCCGCGGCTGCCACCGGTCACCAGCACGAACCCACGCGGCGAGGCCATGCCCCGCAGTCTCCCGGATCAGTCCCGCGTTGTGTCCGAAGTGGCCAGCGTGGCTACCCGCACGGTTGTTCGGACACAACGAGGGAGGGGCGAGGTGAGGTCAGTCGCCGTCGTTGTTGCCTTCGTCCTGGTCGCGGTCGCCGAGCTGGCCGCGGATCTCACCACCCGGCCACATGCTGCTGTGCACGTTCGTGTAGGCGATGCCGGCTCGCAGCGCCTTCACCAGCTCGGCGAACTCGCCGGCCGCGATCCCTTGCACCGCTGGCCCGATCGACGTCGACGGGCCGGATGGTGCCCGTCACCGTCCCGCTCGGCGGGCAGGGCTGGGTGCCGGCCGGCCCGTTGCCGAGGTTGCTGCACAGGAAGACCGAGATCCCGCCGTTCACAGACTTCTGGCCGAAGTGGATGTGCGACTGCGTGACGTTGCCTTGCAGCGCGGAGTAGGTCAGCTCGTAGCGGATCTCGTCGTCCGACCGGGAGATCGCCGCGTGGAACGTGCCGCCGCCAAGGGTGGAGACGGCCGGTACCTCCTCGTAGCCGATCAGGTTGACCGAGAACTTCCGCTGCTCGCTCTCACCCGAGGCGACCGCGGCGGTGACACCACCAACTCCCAGCAGAGCGACGACGACGACGAGCAACTTCACCCGGAGCAGCGATGGCATCTCGATCACCTCTCAGCGGCGGGCAGGTCCCGCCCTCGCTTCGAACCTCCTGCGGGCCGCCCGCGTCGTGTCAACACCTGCTACCGGATCGTTGCTGAGTCAGCGCGTCAGCGCACTCCATAGAGGAAGCGGCGGAACAGCCGGGTCATCCGCGGCATGACCACCCAGGTCATCAGCCCGGTCAGCGTCCCGGAGAAGACGAGGACCCGCAGGACCAGTGGCCAACCGTCGATCAGCGGCAGCACCAGCACGTTCATCAGGAGCACGAGCGGGATGATCGCCAGGATCGTGACGGTGGCCATCTTCCACTTCGGCGGCGCGGGGGCGGTGCGCCCCGGCAGGGAGAACCAGGTCTCCAGCCCGGACACCCGCTGCACGCCGGTCTCCTCGGCGAACTCCTCGGCCTTGTGCAGCCAGTGGGCGCGCTCGGGCGAGGCCTCCCAGCGGTGCAGGGACGCGTCGTCGGCGAACCGGTAGACGACGTGCCAGTCGTGGCCGGCCTCGTTGGGCCGCAGGATGCCGGCGCCGAGGAAGCCGGGGAACCTGCTGGCGCAGCCGATGATCCCGTCGTACCAGGTCTCGAACGCCTGCTCCCGGCCGGGCGCGACCCGGCGGGCAACCGTGACCGTCACCTCCTCCGGCTCGGAGGGCGGCCCGGCGGAGCGGTCGGTCACGCGGCTCATGATGCTCATCACCTCCCCTTCAGCACCGGCCCGGCCGCGCTTCATCCCGCCGCTGCGGGAGAGCATGGTCACATGCCCGAGGGTGACACGGTCTGGCTGGCGGCGCGGCGCATGCACGACGCGCTGGCCGGCCGCGCCCTGACCCGGACCGACTTCCGGGTGCCCCAGCTGGCCACCGTGGACCTGGCCGGCCAGACCGTGCAGGAGGTGGTCAGCCGCGGCAAGCACCTGCTGACCCGGATCGGCGCCGACCTGACCCTGCACACGCACTTCAAGATGGACGGGTCGTGGCACCTCTACCGGCACGGGCGAGCGGTGGCGGGGCGGGCCCGGCCACCAGGTGCGGGTGCTGCTCGAGAACAGCGAATGGCAGGCCGTCGGCTTCCGCCTGCCGGTCGTCGAGCTGCTCAAGCGCAGCGAGGAGGGCGACGCGGTCGGGCACCTCGGCCCGGACCTGCTCGGCCCGGACTGGGACCTCGACGAGGCGGTACGACGGCTGCTGGCCGCGCCCGACCGGCCGATCGGCGAGGCCCTGCTCGACCAGCGCAACCTCGCCGGCATCGGCAACGTCTACAAGGCGGAGGTCCTGTTCCTGCAGGGACTCTCCCCCTGGACGCCGGTCGGGCGCGTCGGCGACCTGCCCCGGCTGGTCAGCCGGGCCCAGCTGCTGCTCGAGCACAACCGCGACGAGCCGGCCCAGGTCACGACCGGGGACACCCGGCGCGGCCAGCACCACTGGGTCTACGGGCGCGGCGGGCGGCCCTGCCGCCGCTGCGGCACGACGATCCTGGTGGAGGGGCAGGGCGACCCGGCGTACGAGCGGGTGACGTTCTGGTGCCCGCGCTGCCAGCCCGAACCGGCCTAGAACCACGACCGCCCGTCCACACCCCCGTTACTGCTGGGGTGGACGGGCGATCGTTGGCTGGCTAGTACCCGCATCGGCGGCGGGTCAAGCCCTCGATCGGGTCAAGCAGCGACGTTGGTGACGTGCATCGGGCCGGGCTCGGCCGGAGCCGGGACCACGGGGATGCCCTCGGCGACGGCGAGGTGGTCGCTGACCTCGCGCATGACCTCGGACATCGGCACGTCGAGGGCGTCACAGATGGCGCCCAGCAGCTCGGACGAGGCTTCCTTCTGGCCGCGCTCGACCTCGGAGAGGTAGCCGAGGGAGACCCGGGCAGCCGCGGACACCTCGCGCAGGGTGCGCTCCTGGGCGCGGCGGCGCTCGCGGAGGACGTCACCGAGCAGCCGGCGGAGCAGGATCACGGGCTCTCCCTCGGGTCGCAGGTGACGGGTCGGGCTGGGCTGCTTGATCGTGTGGCTGATCGGCTGACAGTGCGTCACCGTACCCGTCGGCACCGTCAACCTCCGGGCTGACACGTCGGATGGACATTCTGTCGATGTAACACTGTAATCATGCCCCCGGCTTCCCGCCCGTGTCGAGGGACGTGTCCAGCTCCTGGACGATCAGGTCGAGGGCGGCCCGGACCGCCTCCCGGCGCACGGTCCGGCGAGCGCCGGTCAGGGTCAGGGCCAGCATCCGCTCCGGCCCCGCGCCGACGAGGGCGACGAAGACGGTCCCCGGCGGCTGGCCGTCCTGCGGGTCCGGTCCGGCGACGCCGGTCAGCCCCACGGCGTACGTCGAGCCGAACCGCGCCCGCACGCCGTGAGCCATCGCCGCCGCCACGTCGGGGTGCACCGTGCCGTGCATCGCGAGCAGGTCTGGCGAGACCCCGAGCAGGCTCGTCTTCGCCTCGCGTCGCGTAGGCGGTGATGCCGCCCAGGAACGTGGCCGAGGACCCGGCGATGCTGGTCAGCTCGGCGCCGAGCAGTCCCCCGGTCAGCGACTCGGCAACGGCGATGGTCGCCCCCGAGGCGAGCAACAGCTCGTGCACGTTGCGCGCAGAGACCTCCACGAATGACCTCCTCAGGCCCGACGGGCGCGCTTGAGGGCGGCCCGGGGGCTGGTCCGCCGTAGACGCATGGCCCGGGCAACGTAGTCCACCCCGGTGACCACGGTCAGCACCACCGCCGCCGCCATCAGCCCGACGGCAACCCAGTGCAGCCCCGCCGGCAGCGGCAGCACGAACATCCCGATCGCCAGTCCCTGCAGCAGCGTCTTGAGCTTGCCGCCGCGACTCGCCGGCATCACACCGTGGCGGATCACGAAGAACCGCAACAGGGTCACGCCGATCTCGCGGACCAGGATCAGCACGGTGACCCACCACCACAGCTCGTCCAGCAGGGACAGCCCGACCAGGGCGGCACCGATCAGCGCCTTGTCGGCGATCGGGTCGGCGATCTTGCCGAAGTCGGTGACCAGCCCGTGCTTGCGGGCCAGCTCGCCGTCGATGCGATCGGTCACCGAGGCGACCGCGAACGTCACGAACGCGGCCACCCGCCAGGCGTCGTTCTGACCGTCCTCGTGGAGCAGCTGGATGAGGAAGACCGGCACCAGGACGAGCCGCAGCACCGTCAGCGCGTTGGCGATGTTCCAGTTGCTCGGCTTCTCGATCAACCCAGCACCTCGGCGACCAGGTCGACGCCGTCGGTCGCGACGACCTTCGCGGCGACGATCCGGCCCACCTCGAGCCCCGCGCCGTGCACCGTCGTCGAGCCGTCGACCTCGGGTGCCTGGTGGGCCGCCCGCCCTTCGCCGACCGCACCGGTGACCGACTCGACCAGGACGTGGACGGTCTCGCCGAGCCGGTCCTCGGCGCGTTGCGCGACGAGCTCGTCGGCGAGCGCGCTCACTCGCTCGGTGCGCTCCCGGATCACGGCCTCATGGTGCTTGCCGTCCAGCGTCGCCGCCTCGGTGCCGTCCTCGTCGGAGTAGCCGAAGACACCGACCGCGTCCATCCGCGCCCCGACCAGGAACCGCTCGAGCTCGGCCAGGTCGGCGTCGGTCTCGCCGGGGAAGCCGACGATGACGTTGGACCGCACACCGGCGTCCGGCGCGGCCGCGCGGATCTGGCCGACCAGCTCGAGGAACCGGTCGGCATCGCCGAACCGGCGCATCCGCCGCAGCACCGGCCCGCTCGCGTGCTGGAAGGACAGGTCGAAGTAGGGCGCGACGCCCTCGGTCGACGTCATCACCTCGACCAGCGACGGCCGCATCTCGGCCGGCTGCAGGTAGCTCACCCGCACCCGGTCCAGGCCGTCGACGGCGGCGATCTCGGGGAGCAGCGTCTCGAGCAGTCGCAGGTCGCCGAGGTCCTTCCCGTACGACGTGGAGTTCTCGCTCACCAGGACGACCTCGCGCACCCCCTGCTCGGCCAGCCACCGGGCCTCGGCCAGCACGTCAGCCGGGACGCCGGGACACGAACGAGCCGCGGAAGGACGGGATGGCGCAGAACGTGCAGCGGCGGTCGCAGCCCGAGGCGAGCTTGAGCGGGGCGACCGGGCCGCTGCCGAGCCGCATCCGCAGCGACCGAGGACCCGAGGCCGGGGCGACGCCGTCCGGGAGGTCGGGCCGGTCGACCGCGCCGTGACCGGGGACGGCCCGGCCCTCGGCCTGCCGGTCCACCGGCGCCAGCGGCAGCAGGTGGCGACGGTCGCTCGGGACGTGCGGGACGTGCGCCTCACCCGCCAGGATCCGCCCGAGGCGCGCGGAGATGTCGGCGTAGTCGTCGAACCCGAGCACCGCGTCGGCCTCGGGCAGCGAAGCGGCGAGCTGCTCGCCGTACCTCTCGGCAAGACAGCCGACGGCGACGACGGCCTGGGTGCGCCCGTTGCCCTTGAGGTCGGCGGCCTGCAGGACGGTGTCGATCGAGTCCTTCTTGGCCGCATCGACGAAGCCGCAGGTGTTCACGACGGCGACCTCGGCGTCGTTCGCGTCCTCGACCAGGGTCCAGCCGTCGGCGGCCAGCCGGCCGGCGAGCTCCTCGGAGTCGACCTCGTTGCGGGCGCAGCCGAGCGTCACCAGCGCGACGCGGCGCCCCGAGGGGGCAGAGGAGGGCACCCGCTCAGGATAGGTGGCATGTATCACCCCGGTCGCCCACGCGCTCTCCCCTAGGTCGAGCCGGTCTGCCTCCGACGCAGGCCGGCACCCGGAAGGAGACCGCAGATGTCAGCCCAGAAGTCGAGGTGGCCGACCAACAAGTGGGTGGCCACCCAGGTGACCGCCGTCGTTGCCTTGCTCACGGGCTGGGTGACCGCGGGTGCGTGGAACAAGACCCTCACGACGACCGTGATCGGGCTCGTCGGCCAGGCGATCGTGTCCTACATGCTGCCCAACGGCGATGCTCCCGGCGGTGTGCCGGAGAAGGGCGCCGGCCTGCGGGCCCGGCGCAGCGTGGCCCGGGCTGCCGGCTGATCAGCCGGCTGCGGGGTCCTGCGGACCGAACTGCACGCGCGCGACCTGTCCGGCCCGGCCGGGAGCGCCCACCTCGGTGCCGTTGACCGTGAGGGCGACGGCGCCGGCGTTGCCGACGACGAGCTTGACCCGCTGCTTGTCGGTGAACGTCTTCACCTGGCCGGCCTGCATCACACCCTGGAACAGCTCCTTGCCGCCGGCCGTGGTGGCCTGCAGCCAGCTCCGGCCGGTGGCCCGCACCTGCACGGTGACCCGACCGCGCCGCGCCTGCGCGACGGCGCTCGGGTCGGTCGGGCTCGGTGACGCGGACGGCTGGGCCGGGGCCGAGTTGCTGACCTCGGGACCGGACGGATCGGCCTGGGTGCCCTTGCGGTTGCTCCCGGTGCCACCCGTGACCGCCGCCGCCACGCCGTACACGACGACCAGGACGAGCACGGCCGCCATCGCCGCGCTCCAGTTCGGGCCGGAGCGGCGCTCGCGGTGGGACGCGGCCTCGGACTCGTAGACCGCCGTGGGCCGCGGCGGCGGGGTCGCGCCGGAGGCCTGGTCGAACTCGGCGATCAGGGGGTTGGGGTCGAGGCCGACGGTCCGGGCCAGGCTGCGGATGTGCCCGCGCGTGTAGAAGTCGCCGCCGCAGAGCCGGTAGTCGTCGTGCTCGATGGCGCGGACCAGCGTCTGGCGGATCCGGGTCGACTCGGCGACCTGCTCGACCGACATCCCCGCCTCTTCCCGGGCGGCGATCAGGGTCTGGCCGATGGACACCTTGCTACTCCTCCCCGAACGTCGAACTGATCTCGCCGAGCCGTCCGGGACAGCACCGGTGAGGTGCACACGGGTCCCCATGAACGAACGACGGACCCCCAGTTTAGAGGTCTCTATCTCATCGGCCACGACGACTCGCACGTTGAGCGGATCAGGGCTAGTCGCCCCGAAGGGTGATCAAGATGGCGTCCAGCTCGTCGGCCTTGACCAGGACGTCGCGGGCCTTGGACCCCTCGCTGGGGCCGACGACGCCCCGGCTCTCCATCAGGTCCATCAGCCGGCCGGCCTTGGCGAAACCCACCCGGAGCTTGCGCTGGAGCATCGAGGTGGAGCCGAACTGGGTGGTCACGACGAGCTCGACCGCCTGGCAGAGCAGGTCCAGGTCGTCGCCGATGTCGTCGTCGACCTCCCGCCGGCCGCCGGCCTGCGGGGATCACGTCGTCGCGGTAGGTCGGCTGCAGCTGCTCCTTGCAGTGCTTGACCACGGCGACCACCTCGGGCTCGGTCACCCACGCGCCCTGCAGGCGCATCGGCTTGTTCGTGCCCATCGGGAGGAACAGCGCGTCGCCCTGGCCGACCAGCTTCTCGGCGCCCGGGCTGGTCGAGGATGACCCGGCTGTCGGTGAGGCTGGACGTCGCGAACGCCAGCCGCGACGGCACGTTGGCCTTGATCAGCCCGGTCACGACGTCGACCGACGGCCGCTGGGTGGCCAGGACGAGGTGGATGCCGGCGGCCCGGGCGAGCTGGGTGATCCGCACGATCGAGTCCTCGACGTCGCGCGGGGCGATCATCATCAGGTCGGCGAGCTCGTCGACGATGACGAGCAGGTAGGGGTAGGGCACCAGCTTGCGCTCGCTGCCGGGCGGCGCGACCAGCGCACCGGAGCGCACGGCGTTGTTGAAGTCGTCGACGTGCCGGTAGCCGAACGCCGCCAGGTCGTCGTAGCGCAGGTCCATCTCGCGCACGACCCACTGCAGCGCCTCGGCCGCCTTCTTCGGGCTGGTGATGATCGGCGTGATCAGGTGCGGGATTCCTTCGTACGCCGTGAGCTCCACCCGCTTGGGGTCGACCAGGACCATCCGCACCTCGTCCGGCGTCGACCGCAGCAGGATCGAGGTGATCAGCGAGTTGATGCAGCTGGACTTGCCGGAGCCGGTCGCGCCGGCCACGAGCAGGTGCGGCATCTTGGCGAGGTTGGCGACCACGAAGCCGCCCTCGACGTCCTTGCCGAGGCCCGACCACCATCGGGTGGTGGTCGGCCCGGGCGTTGCCCGAGCGCAGCACGTCGCCGAGGCTGACCGTCTCGCGGTCGGTGTTGGGGATCTCGATCCCGATCGCCGACTTGCCGGGGATCGGCGAGAGGATCCGCACGTCGGCGCTCGCCACGGCGTACGCGATGTTCTTGCTCAGCGCGGTGACCCGCTCGACCTTGACGGCCTGGCCGAGCTCGACCTCGTAGCGCGTCACGGTCGGGCCGCGGGTGAAGCCGGTCACCTGGGCGTCGATCTCGAACTGCTCGAGCACGCCGGTCAGTGACTCGACGACGGCGTCGTTGGCCTTGGTCCGGGCCCGGTGCGCCGACCCCTCGCGCAGGATCTTGCTGTCCGGCAGCAGGTAGGTGACGTCGCCGGAGAGCAGCAGCTGCTCGCCCCGACGCGGCATCGGGCGTGTGGGCCGGCGGCGGCTGCTCGGCCGGTGCGTCGCCGCCCTCGGTCTGCCGGCTCGTCGGCGGCGAACGGGCACGATCGGACTCTCGTAGTGGCCCTCGTGGTCCATGCCGTCGCTCGGCGAACGCGCCCTGGCGGCGCCGGCGCCGGCCGCGCTGCAGGGGCACGAGCGCTCGGCGCTCTCCTCGTCGACGTCCTCGGCATCGTCGTCAACGGCCGGGCGTCGCAGGAACCAGTCGCGCAGCGCGCGGGCCCGGGCCGGGATCGCGTGGACCGGCGTCGCGCTGACCACCAGCAGGCCGAACACGAGCAGCAGCAGGAGCAGCGGGACGGCGACCCAGGCGGTGACCGCGGCGACCAGCGGCGAGGACACCAGGAAGCCGAGGATCCCGCCGGCCTCGCGCATCGCCGTCGCGTTGTCGGACGGGTCGGGCAGCCCGCGCGCGATGTGCACCAGGCCGGTGGTCGCGAGCAGCAGGGCGGCCAGCCCGACGCCGATGCGGCCGCGGTCCTCGGCGTCCTCGGGATGACGGAGCAGCCGGACCCCGAGGGCGACCAGGGCCAGCGGGACGACCAGCCCGACCCGGCCGAGCGTGCCGGCCACGACCGCGTACAGCGACGTCGCCCGGCCGGCCACGCAGCCCCCACCACTCGATGGCGGCGACCACGAAGGCCAGGCCGAGCAGGGCCAGCCCGATGCCGTCGCGGCGGTGGGCGGGATCGAGCTCGCGGGCGCTGGTGCCGACCCGGCGGGCGATGCCGCCGATCAGGTGGGCGATGCCGAGCCAGCAGGCCTTCAGGAACCGCCCGAGGCCGTAGTTGACCCGGACCGCCAGGCCGGGGCCGGCGGCCGGGCGCCGCGGCCGCGGGCCGGCGCGCGGCGGGCTTGCGCGCGGGCGGCGCGCTTCGCCCTTCGCGCTGGAGCCGGAGCGCGTGGAGCGCGTCGGCGTGCGGGTGGCCATGCCGTGAGGCTACCCGTCTGTCACGCCAGTCACAGGCGTCCCAGCAGCCACGGCGCGCCGCGACGGCCCGGCAGGTCACCCCGTTCCGCCCCGCCGTCTCATGATCGTGAGTGGGCGGCACAAGCCGTCGTCACCTCACGTCATGGAGCGGGCCGAGCGGGCGTCAGACCTCGACGACGAGCGGGATGATCATCGGGCGGCGGCGGTAGGTGTCGCTGACCCAGCGGCCCACCACCCGGCGGACGAGCTGCTGGAGCTGGTGGGTGTCGCCGATCGCCCTCGCTGGCCGCCTTGGTCGAGCGCCTCCTCGATCAGCGGCCGGACCTCGTCGAAGACCGCGTCGTCCTCGGCGAACCCGCGGGCGTGGATCTCCGGCCCGCCGGCGATCTTGCCGGTGACCGAGTCGACGACGACCACCACCGAGATGAAGCCCTCGTCGCGCAGGATGCGGCGGTCCTTGAGCGAGGCCTCGGTGACGTCGCCGACGCTCGAGCCGTCGACGTAGACGTAGCCGCACGGCACCGTGCCGACGACGCTCGCGCGGCCGTCGACGAGGTCGACCACGACGCCGTCCTCGGCGAGCACGATCCGGTCGCGCGCGACACCGGTCGCGGCGGCGAGGTCGGCGTTGGCCCGCAGGTGCCGCCACTCGCCGTGGACCGGCATGACGTTGCTCGGCTGCACGACGTTGTAGCAGATAGAGCAGCTCGCCGGCGCTGGCGTGACCCGAGACGTGCACCATCGCGTTGCCCTTGTGCACGACCTTGGCGCCCCAGCGGGTCAGCCCGTTGATGACCCGGTAGACCGCGTTCTCGTTGCCCGGGATCAGCGACGAGGCCAGCATCACGGTGTCGCCCTCGCCGACGCGGATCTGGTGGTCGCGGTTGGCCATCCGCGACAGCGCCGCCATCGGCTCGCCCTGCGAGCCGGTGCAGATCAGCACGACCTTGTCGTCGGGCAGGTCGTCGATCTGCTTGGGGTCGACGACGAGACCGGTCGGCACGTGCAGGTAGCCGAGGTCGCGGGCGATGCCCATGTTGCGCACCATCGAGCGGCCGACGAAGGCCACCTTGCGCCCGTGCTTCTCGGCCGCGTCGAGGACCTGCTGGATGCGGTGCACGTGACTGGCGAAGCAGGCCACGATGACGCGCCGCTGCGCTGTCGCGAACACCCGGTCGATCGCCGGGCCGATGTCGCGCTCGGGGGTGGTGAAGCCGGGCACCTCGGCGTTGGTCGAGTCGACCAGGAACAGGTCGACGCCTTCCTCGCCCAGCCGCGCGAACGCGCGCAGGTCGGTGATGCGCCCGTCCAGCGGCAGCTGGTCCATCTTGAAGTCGCCGGTGTGCAGGATCAGGCCGGCCGGCGTGCGGATCGCGACCGCGAGCGCGTCCGGGATCGAGTGGTTGACGGCGAGGAACTCGCAGTCGAACGGCCCGAGCTGCTCGCGGCCGCCCTCCCGGACCTCCAGGGTGTAGGGCTTGATCCGGTGCTCCTGCAGCTTGGCCTCGATCAGCGCCAGCGTGAGCCGCGAGCCGAGCAGCGGGATGTCGGGCTTCTCGCGCAGCAGGTAGGGCACGGCGCCGATGTGGTCCTCGTGGCCGTGGGTGAGCACGATGGCGTCGACCCGTCGAGGCGGTCCCGGATGTAGTCGAAGTCGGGGAGGATCAGGTCGACGCCGGGCTGGAAGTCCTCGGGGAACAGCACCCCGCAGTCGACGACGAGCAGCCGCCCGTCGTACTCGAAGACCGTCATGTTGCGGCCGATCTCGCCGAGACCGCCGAGGGCGACGAGCCGCAGGCCGCCGGCCGGGAGCTCCGGCGGCGCGCCGAGCTCGGGGTGCGGGTGGCTCACAGCGTGATGCCGCCGCTCTCGAGGGCGGTGCGCAGCTCGGCCACCTGGTCGTCCGTCGCGTCGATCAGCGGGGGCCGCGTGGTGCGCGTCGGGATCACGCCCTGCGCGTGCAGCGCGGCCTTGGCCATGATCGCGCCCTGCGAGGACTTCGGCATGATCGCGCGTACGACGGGGAGCAGCTCGCGGTGGATGCGGATCGCGGTCTCGAGATCCCCGCCGTCGACGGCCCGCGACCATCTCGGCGTAGCGCCCGGCGGCGACGTGGCCCACGACGCTGACGACGCCGACGCCGCCGTGGGTGAGCCAGGCCAGGTTCAGCGGGTCGTCGCCGGAGTAGAAGGCCAGGTCGGTGCGGGCCATCACCTCGGAGCCGGCCGTGAGGTCGCCCTTGGCGTCCTTGACGGCGATGATGCGCTCGTGCGCGGCCAGCGCGCACCAGGGTCTCGGTCTCGATCGGCGTGCCGGTGCGGCCAGGGATGTCGTAGAGCATCACCGGCAGCCCGGTGGCGTCCGCCGCGGCCTCGAAGTGACGCGCGAGGCCCTCCTGCGGCGGCTTGTTGTAGTAGGGCGTGACCAGCGAGCAGCGCGTGGGCGCCGGCCTTCTCGGCCGCGCGCGCCAGCTCGATCGTGTGGGTGGTGCCGTTGCTGCCGGCCCCGGCGACCACGCGGGCCCGGTCGCCGACCGCCTCGACGACGGCGCGGACGAGCCGCTCCTTCTCGTCGTCGGTCGTGGTGGGCGACTCCCCGGTCGTCCCGCTGACCACCAGCCCGTCGTTGCCGGCGTCGACCAGGTGGGCGGCGAGGCGCTGGGCGGCGTCGAGGTCGAGATCGCCGGACGCGGTGAACGGGGTGACCATGGCGGTCAGCACGCGGCCGAACGCCTCGACAGCAGGGGAGCGAGAAGGCATGGCACTCACGCTACGCCAGACCGCGCAGGGCGCCGACGTCCGGACATGTGGACACCCCGCCACTTCCCGCTCGGGGGGTCGGGAAGCGACGGGGCTTGACCGATCCATCGGGACGCACCGGGCCGGCGTTACAGGGCCGGTCGAGTGAGCGGAGAGGACAACTCGGGACAGGTCGGGCCGAGGTGTCCGGAAGGTGCCGCGGCCTCAGACCGCGACGGGGGCCTTCAGGGCCGGGTGGTGCTGGTAGTCGACGACCTCGAAGTCGTCGAAGGTGTAGTCGAACAGCGATCGGGGCCTTGTGCAGCCTGAGGGCGGGGAAGGGGAACGGCGCGCGGGACAGCTGCTCGCGCACCTGGTCGACGTGGTTGTCGTAGATGTGGCAGTCGCCGCCGGTCCAGACCAGCTCGCCCACCTGCAGATCGACCTGCTGGGCGACCATCGCGGTGAGCAGGGCGTAGCTGGCGATGTTGAACGGGACGCCCAGGAAAAGGTCGGCGCTGCGCTGGTAGAGGTGGCAGGACAGCCTGCCGTCGGCGACGTAGAACTGGAACATCGCGTGGCAGGGCGGCAGTGCCATCTGGGGGATCTCGCCGACGTTCCACGCCGACACGACCATCCGGCGCGAGCTGGGGTCGGTGCGCAGCAGGTCGAGGACCTGGCTGATCTGGTCGATGTGGGCGCCGTCGGGGGTGGGCCAGGACCGCCACTGCACGCCGTAGACCGGGCCGAGGTCGCCGTCGGGACCGGCCCACTCGTCCCAGATCGTGACCCCGTGGTCGCGCAGCCAGGTCACGTTGCTGTCGCCGCGGAGGAACCAGAGCAGCTCGTAGGCGACCGACCGGAAGTGCACCCGTTTGGTCGTCACCAGGGGGAAGCCGCGGTCCAGGTCAAACCGCAGCTGCTGGCCGAACAGGCTGCGGGTGCCGGTGCCGGTGCGGTCGGGCTTGGGGGTGCCCTCGGCCATCACCCGGCGGAGCAGGTCTTCGTACTGGGTGTCAGGGGCAGTGGCCATGGCAGCGATCGTAGGCGGCCCCACCGTCACTGGTCGAAGTCCAGCGAGACCGTGTCGGAGACCGGCTGCGACTGGCAGGCCAGGACGAACCCGGCGTCGATCTCGTCCTGCTCCAGCGCGTAGTTGCGGTCCATGGCGACCTCGCCGTCCAGGAGCTTGGCCCGGCAGGTGCCGCAGACCCCGCCCTTGCAGGCGTAGGGGGCGTCGGGCCGGATCGCGAGCGCGGCGTCCAGGATGCGCTGGCCGTTGTGGGGCACATCGAACGTCGAGGACCGGCCGTCCAGGACCACGGTCACCGAGCTGGTGCCCTGGTCGCGGGCGGCGACCCCGGCGGCCACCGTCTCGCGCGGCGCCTCGCCCTCGACGTGGAACAGCTCCATGTGCACGTGGCTCCGGCCGACGCCCTCGGCCAGCAGCGTGTCGCGGACCTGCTCGACCATCACGAACGGGCCGCAGAGGAACCACTCGTCGACCGACTCGACCGGGATGAGCGTCGCGAGCAGCCGGCGGACCTTGTCCTCGTCGAGCCGGCCGGAGAACAGCTCGACCTCCTGCGGCTCACGGGACAGCACGTTGATGAGCCGGAAGCGCGTGGGGTAGCGGTCCTTCAGGTCGGCCAGCTCGTCGAGGAACATGATCGAGGAGGTGCTGCGGTTGCCGTAGACCAGCGTGAACGTGCTCGCCGGCTCGACCTCGAGCGCGCTGGCGACGATGGAGATCACCGGCGTGATGCCGCTGCCCGCGGCGAACGCGCAGTAGTGCTTGGCGTTGGCCGGGTCGAGCGGCACGTGGAAGCGCCCGGTGGGCGTCATCACGTCGATGCTGTCGCCGGGCTGCAAGCCGCTGGTGGCGAAGGCGGAGAACGCCCCGCCGTCGAGGCGCTTGACGGCGACCCGGAGCCGGCCGCTGCTGGCGGGGGCGCAGATCGAGTAGTTGCGCCGCACTTCTTCGCCGCCGATGTCGGTGCGGACGGTCAGGTGCTGGCCGGCCTCGAACGCGTAGTCGTCGCGCAGCTCGGCGGGAACCTCGAACGTGATCGCGACCGCGTCGTCGGTGAGCCGCTCGACCGTCTGCACCCGCAAGGGGTGGAACACGCCGTGCCGGCGCGCGACTGCTGCCTCGGTCAACTCAGATCGCCTTGAAGTGGTCGAACGGCTCGAGGCACGCGCTGCACGACCACAGGGCCTTGCATGCCGTCGAGCCGAACCTGCTCAGCTCGCGGGTGTCGCCGCTGCCGCATCGCGGGCAGCGCACCGAGAGGTTCACCAGCACGGGTCCGGTCGCTCGTCGTACGACGCTGTCGGCGGCGCGATCCCGTAGGCCAGCAGCTTGCGCTTGCCCTCGTCGCTCATCCAGTCGGTCGTCCACGCCGGCGACAGGACGGTGTTCACCTCCGCGTCGGCGAACCCGGCGTCGCGTGAGGGCCGCGACGACGTCGGTGCGGATGGCGTCCATCGCGGGCAGCCCGAGTAGGTGGGCGTGACCGTCACCTGCACGTGTCCGTCGGCGTCGACCGTGACGTCGCGCAGGACGCCCAGGTCGCCGATGGTCAGCACCGGCACCTCCGGGTCGAGGCACGGCAGCCCGCCGCGGCGACTGGCGCGTCGCGGTCGTCGGACAGCCGATGACGTGGTCACCAGGACGCTCCGGGGTGGGAGCGGTGCAGGTGCTGCATCTCGGCGAGCAGGTAGCCGAACGCCTCGGTGTGCACGCCGCGGCGGCCGCCCTCGGCGGACCAGGACGGCGTGGGTCGCTCCAGCGTCGCCTCGGCCAGGACCGCGTCGACGTAGGCGTCCCACTCGGGCCGCAGCCCGGCGACCTCGACCGCCACCCCGTCGGCGGCCAGCGCCGACTCGAGCTCGTCGGTCACGAACATCTCGTCGACGTAGGGCCAGATCCGGTCGAGCCCGTGCTGCATCCGCCGCCGGGACTCGTCGGTGCCGTCGCCGAGCCGGAGGACCCACTGGGTCGCGTGGTCGCGGTGGTAGTCGACCTCCTTGACGGCCTTGCGCGGCCACACCGGCGATCGTCGGGTCGGTGGAGTGCTCCAGCCGCTCGTAGAGGGCGAGCTGGTAGGTCGAGAACACGAGCTGGCGCGCGATGGTGAGGGCGAAGTCCTCGTTCGGTCGCTCGACGACCTGCAGGTTGACGAAGTCGCGCTCCTCCCGCAGGAAGGCGAGGTCGTCCTCGGACCGGCCCGCGCCCTCCGCCTCGCCGGCGTAGGTGAGCAGGAGGCGGGCCTGCCCGAGCAGGTCGAGCCCGATGTTGCCGAGCGCCACGTCCTCCTCGAGCTGCGGGGCGTTCGCGATCCACTCCCCCAGCCGGTGGGCGAGGATCAGCGCGTCGTCGCCGAGCCGCAGCGCGTAGGTCGGCGACGTCGGTCGCCGACGGTGCTCGTGCTCACAGGTGCTGCACCTCGTCGGGGATGTCGTAGAACGTCGGGTGGCGGTAGGCCTTGTCGGCGGCCGGGTCGAAGAACGCGTCCTTCTCGTCCGGGCTGGACGCGATCACCTCGGCGGCGGGCACGACCCAGATCGAGACGCCTTCGCTGCGGCGGGTGTAGATGTCGCGCGCGTTGCGCAGCGCCATCGTGGCGTCGGGCGCGTGCAGGCTGCCGACGTGCTGGTGGGAGAGGCCCCGCTTGGCGCGCACGAACACCTCCCACAACGGCCAGTCGCGCTCGGTCTTCGCGGCCGTCATGCGGCACCCGCACGTGCGCGAGCGGCCTGCTTCTCGGCGTACGCCGTGGCCGCCTCCCGGACCCAGGCGCCGTCCTCGTGCGCGCGGCGCCGGTGCTCCATGCGCGCGGCGTTGCACGGCCCGTTGCCCTTGAGCACCTCGAAGAACTCCGACCAGTCGATCTCGCCGAACGAGTAGTGGCCGGCTGCCTCGTCCCAGCGGATGTCGGGGTCGGGCAGCGTGAGCCCGAGCACCTCGGACTGCGGCACGGTCATGTCGACGAACTTCTGGCGCAGCTCGTCGTTGGAGAAGCGCTTGATCTTCCACGCCATCGACTGCGCGGTGTTGGGCGACTGGTCGTCGGGCGGGCCGAACATCATCAGCGACGGCCACCACCAGCGGTTGACGGCGTCCTGGGCCATCTCGTGCTGCGCCGGCGTGCCGTGCGAGAGGGTGTGCAGGATCTCGAAGCCCTGCCGCTGGTGGAAGGACTCCTCCTTGCAGATGCGCACCATCGCGCGGGCGTAGGGCCCGTAGGAGCACCGCGTGATGGGCACCTGGTTGACGATCGCCGCGCCGTCGACGAGCCAGCCGATGGCACCCATGTCGGCCCAGGTGAGCGTCGGGTAGTTGAAGATCGAGGAGTACTTCTGCTTGCCGGCGTGCAGCAGGTCGAGCAGCTCGTCGCGGCCGACGCCCAGCGTCTCGGCCGCGGAGTAGAGGTAGAGGCCGTGGCCCGCCTCGTCCTGCACCTTGGCCATCAGGATCGCCTTGCGGCGCAGGCTCGGGGCGCGGGTGATCCAGTTGCCCTCGGGCTGCATGCCGATGATCTCGGAGTGGGCGTGCTGCGCGATCTGGCGGATCAGCGTCTTGCGGTAGGCCTCGGGCATCCAGTCGCGGGGCTCGACCCGCTGGTCGGAGTCCACGAGTCGCTGGAACGCCTGCTCGGCGCCGCCGTCCGATGGCTCACGGGTCGCAGTCTAGGTGTCCGATGTGACAGAAGTCCAGCGATTCTGCTGTGACGTGTAACATCGCTGGTCGGACCGGCGCGCTATCGGTCGCCGGTGCCATGACCGATGACCGGATGGTCGGCCGGGCGCCGACAGCTGGCCAGCGACGAGCGCCCGGCGATGTACGCCGCCGACCGGGCTCCCAGGCCTCGGCATCGAGATCACCGAGGTCGCGCCCGGGCCGGGCCACCGCGACCATGCGGGTCACGCGCCGACGATGGTCAACGGCCACGCGATCGCGCACGGCGGCTACGTCTTCCTGCTCGCCGACACGGCGTTCGCGTTCGCCTGCAACACCTACGGCGAGGCGACCGTGGCGCGCGCCGCCGACATCGCCTTCCTGGCCCCGTGCACGAGGGCGACGAGCTGGTCGCCGTCGCCGAGGAGGCGCACCGCGCTCGGGTCGCAACGGCATGTACGACGTGACGGTGCGCCGCTCGGGCGACGAGGTCGTCGCCGAGTTCCGCGGTCACAGCCGCGAGCTGGGGCGTTCGCTCCCGACCGAGTGGGCTGCTGGGCGGCGCTGCTCGCCCTGGCGAAGGCGACGAGCTCGTCGCCGTCGCCGAGGAGCGCACCCGCTCGGGCCGCAACGGCGTGTACGACGTGACCGTGCGCCGCTCGGGGGACGAGGTGGTGGCCGAGTTCCGCGGTCACAGCCGCGGGCTGGGGCGTCCGCTCGCCGACTGAGTGGCCCGCGGCGCTGCGGCGCGCGCGGCCTGCGAGGATTCCGCGGTGGCGGACTCGAGTGTGCGGGCAGCGTCGCCCGGCGATGCCGACGCGATCGCGGGCGTGCAGGCCGCGGCCTGGCGGGCTGCCTACGCCGACCTGCTGCCGGCCGAGGTGATCGACGACCTCCACTCGGCGGACGCCCGCGACCAGTGGCGCGAGGCGATAGCGACTCCCCCGTCCGCGAGACACCGGGTGCTGGTCGCGGTGACCGGTGTCGATGTCGTCGGCTTCGCCGCCTTCGGGCCGAGCGAGGACTCCGACCTGGCGGCGATGGTGGACGCCGAGATGATCGCGCTGTGCGTGCTGCCCGACCGGATCCGGGAGGGGCACGGCTCCCGGCTGGTGAACGCGGCGGTGGACCACCTGCGCGAGGACGGCTTCCTGCACGTGCGCGTCTGGCTGTCGGCAGGCGCCGAGGACGAGCGCATGCACGCCTTCCTGGCCGGAGCGGGGTGGGCCGAGGACGGCGCACGCCGTGAGCTGGACCTGCACGGCGACGGGCGGCTCGTCGTACCTCAGGTCCGCCTGCACGCCGCGATCGGCACCGCCGTATGACGGCCACGTGGGACGAGGTCCGCGGGTCGGTCCTGCGCACGGCCCTCGGCGTCGGCGTGGCGACCGGTGCGTACGGGCTGTCGTTCGGCGCGCTGGCCACGGCGTCCGGACTGACCGTGATGCAGGCATGTGCGCTGTCGGTGCTGACGTTCACCGGTGGGTCGCAGTTCGCGCTGATCGGCGTCCTGGGTGCGGGCGGGAACGTCGCGTCCGGATCGGCGTCGGCCATCCTGCTCGGCGCCCGGAACGTGGTGTACGGCGCGCGGCTGACCGCTCCCCTGCAGCTCACCGGTTGGCGGCGGCTCCTCGGCGCCCACTTCGTCATCGACGAGTCGACCGCAGTTGCCCTCGCCGCGGAGGACCGCGGTGACCGCGCGGCCCGGCTCGGCTTCTGGGCCACCGGCGTGGCGATGTTCGTGCTGTGGAACCTGGCGACACTCATCGGCGCGATCGCCGGCAACGCGATCGGCGACCCGCGTGACTACGGCCTCGATGCCGCTGCGCCGGCTGCGTTCATCGCCCTGGTCGCGCCCCGACTGCGCACTCTGCCGACCTGGCTCACCGCGATTGCGGCGGCGGCGGTCGCGCTGGCCGTCGTACCGTTCGTGCCGTCAGGGGTCCCGGTGCTCGTGGCAGCGCTGGTGCCCGTGTTCGCCGTCCTCGTGTTCAAGGAGCGGGCGCAGTGACCTGGGCGGCGATCCTGGTGACGTCGGCCGGCTGCTACCTGCTGAAGCTGGCCGGGCTGCTGGTGCCCCGGGCCTGGCTCGAGCATCCGATGGCCGCCCGGGTGGCAGCCTGCTTCCCGTCGCCCTGCTGTCCGCACTCGCCGCGGTGCCAGACGTTCGCGGTCGGCACCCACTTGGTGGTGGACGCCCGGTTGGCCGGTGTGGCGGCCGCAGTTGTCGCGTTGCTGTTCCGAGCGCCGTTCCTCGTCGTCGTGTTCGTGGCCGCGGCGACCGCTGCCGCCGTACGTGCTCTCGGCTAGTCCGAGCGACCGTTGAGGTCGAGCAGGTGCTCCAGGCCGACGGTGAGGCCGGGCCGGTTGCCCACCTCGCGGATCCCGAGCAGGACCCCCGGCATGAACGACGGCCCGGTCCGAGGAGTCGTGCCGGATGGACAGGGTCTCCCCGACGCCTCCGAACAGCACCTCCTGCGAGGCGACCAGCCCGCGCACGCGCAGGGAGTGCACCGGCACGCCGTCCACCGTGGCGCCGCGCGCACCGTCCAAGCGCGGTCGACGTGTTGTCGGGCGGTGCGCCCAGCCCGGCGGCTCGTCGCGACTCGGCCACCAGCTCCGCCGTACGACGTGCCGTGCCGCTCGGCGCGTCGGTCTTGTCGGGGTGGTGCAGCTCGACCACCTCGACCGACTCGAAGTAGCGAGGCGGCCTGAGCGGCGAACCGCATCATCAGCACCGCGCCGATCGCGAAGTTGGGTGCGACGAGAACGCCGACCCCCGGCGCCTTGGCCAGCCAGCCGCTGACCTGGGCGAGGCGCTCGTCGTCGAAGCCACTGGTCCCGACGACAACCGAGATCCCGTGCTCGATGCAGAACTGCATGTTGTCCATCACCGCATCGGGGCGGGTCAGGTCGACCGCGACCTCGGCCTTCGACCCGACGATCTCGTCGATGGAGTCAGCCGAGCCGAGGGACGCGACCAGCTCGAGGTCGTCGGCGGCCTCGACGGCCCGGCACGCCTCGGTGCCCATCCGCCCGGACGCGCCCAGCACCGCAACCCTGATCGTCACGGCATTGATCGTCGCATGAGCGCCGGAGAAAGCGGCGCAGCGGCGGGTCAGGCGACGGCGGCGGCGAAGTCGCGGTCGTCCTCGAAGGGGCCGACGACGGCCAGCGTCGGCGGGGCCGCGAGCAGCTCCCCCGCCATCGCGCTGATGTCGTCGAGCGTCACCCCGTCGATGCGGTCGATGACCTCGTCGACGGACAGCAGCTCGCCGTAGACGAGCTCGGCCTTGCCGATGCGGCTCATCCGCGAGCCGGTGTCCTCGAGGCCGAGGACCAGCGACCCGCGCAGCTGGCCCTTCCCGCGTTCGAGCTCGTCTCGGTGATGCCGGTGGCGGCGATCTTGGCCAGCTCCTCGCGGCAGATGGCCAGCACGTCGTCGACCTTGCGGGGGACGCACCCGGCGTACACGCCGAACAGCCCGGTGTCGGCGTACTGCGCGTGGTAGCTGTAGACGGAGTAGGCGAGCCCGCGCTTCTCGCGGACCTCCTGGAACAGCCGCGACGACATGCCGCCGCCGAGCGCCGCGTTGAGCACGCCGAGCGCGAACCGGCGCTCGTCGCTGCGGCTCACACCGGGCACGCCGAGGACGAGGTTGGCCTGCTCGGTGGTGCGCGGCACCACGCGGACGCCGCCGGGCGACGTCGTACGACGATCGCCACCGCGCGGGGGCGACGGGACCGCGTCGCCGCCGACCAGCTCGGCAGCGGCGAACGCCTTGCGCACCAGCCGCACGACCGCGGCGTGGTCGATGTTGCCGGCGACGGCGACCACCATGTCCTGCGGCCGGTAGCGGCGGTGGTAGTAGCCGGCGATCGCGCCGCGCCCGATCGTGGTGATCGAGTCGACGCTGCCGAGGATCGGCCGGCCGAGCGGACTGTCACCGAAGAGGGTCTGGGCGAACTGGTCGTGGACCAGGTCGGTCGGGTCGTCCTCGTGCATGGCGATCTCCTCGAGGATCACGCCCCGCTCCGAGTCGACGTCACCGCGCCGGATCAGCGAGCTGGTCACCAGGTCGCAGACGACGTCGACCGCGAGTGGCAGGTCGTCGTCGAGGACGCGGGCGTAGAAGCAGGTGTACTCCTTGGAGGTGAACGCGTTCATCTCGCCACCGACCGCGTCGATCGCCGAGGAGATGTCCAGGGCGTCCCGGCGACGGGTGCCCTTGAACAGCAGGTGCTCGAGGTAGTGGGACGCGCCGGCGAGTGACGGGCTCTCGTCACGGGAGCCGACGCCCACCCACACACCGACGGTGACCGAACGAACCGTCGGCATCGCCTCGGTGATGATGCGCAACCCGCCGGGAAGCACGGTGCGGCGGACCAGGCCGCCGCCACCGTGCCCCCGGTCAAGGGTGCGCGTGGTTCCCCGCACGCGGGGCTTAGGAGTCGTCGCCGTGGGACGCCGAGGAGCCCTCTGAGCTCTCGGAGTCGCCGGTGCCGCCGCCCTGCTCGGAGTTGTCGACCGGGACCAGCGACAGCTTGCCCCGGGGGTCGATCTCGGCGATCTGCACCTGCACCTTGTCGCCGACCTTGACCACGTCCTCGACGTTGTCGACCCGCTTGCCGCCCGCCAGCGCGCGCAGCTTGGAGATGTGCAGCAGGCCGTCGCGACCGGGCACCAGCGACACGAACGCGCCGAAGGTGGTGGTCTTGACGACGGTGCCGAGGTAGCGCTCGCCGACCTCGGGCATCGTCGGGTTGGCGATCCCGTTGATCATGTTGCGGGCCGCCTCGGCCTTGGGGCCGTCGGTGGCGCCGATGTAGATCGTGCCGTCGTCCTCGATGCTGATCTCGGCACCGGTCTCGTCCTGGATCTGGTTGATCATCTTGCCCTTGGGGCCGATGACCGCGCCGATCTGGTCGACCGGGATCTTGATGCTGATGATCCGCGGCGCGTAGGGCGACATCTCGTCGGGCGCGTCGATCGCCTCGTTCATCACGTCGAGGATGTGCAGCCGGGCCTCCTTGGCCTGGGTGAGCGCCGAGGCGAGCACCGAGGCCGGGATGCCGTCGAGCTTGGTGTCGAGCTGGATCGCGGTGACGAACTCCTTGGTGCCGGCGACCTTGAAGTCCATGTCGCCGTAGGCGTCCTCCGCGCCGAGGATGTCGGTCAGCGCGGCGTACTCGGTCTGGCCGTCAACCGTGTCGGAGATCAGGCCCATCGCGATGCCGGCGACCGGCGCGCGCAGCGGCACACCGGCGTTGAGCAGCGACATCGTGGACGCGCAGACGGAGCCCATCGACGTCGAGCCGTTGGAGCCCAGCGCCTCGGAGACCTGGCGGATCGCGTAGGGGAACTCCTCGCGGGCCGGCAGCACGGGCAGGATCGCCCGCTCGGCGAGCGCGCCGTGGCCGATCTCGCGCCGCTTGGGCGAGCCGACCCGGCCGGTCTCACCGGTGGAGTAGGGCGGGAAGTTGTAGTTGTGCATGTAGCGCTTGCGGTTCTCGGGGTTGAGCGTGTCGACCATCTGCTCCATGCGCAGCATGTTCAGCGTGGTGACGCCCAGGATCTGGGTCTCGCCGCGCTCGAACAGCGCCGAGCCGTGCACCCGCGGGATCACCTCGACCTCGGCGGAGAGTGTGCGGATGTCGCTGAGCCCACGGCCGTCGATGCGCACCTTGTCGCGCAGGATGCGCTGGCGCATGACCTTCTTGGTCAGGGCCTTGAACGCGCCGCTGATCTCCTTGTCGCGCCCCTCGAACTTGCCCTCGAGCCGCTCGTTGGCGAGCGCCTTGAGCCGGTCGAGCTCGTCCTCGCGCTCCTGCTTGTCGGCGATCCGCAGCGCGGTCGACAGCTCGCTCTCGAGCTCGCTGCTGACCGCCTCGAGGACGTCGTCCTGGTAGTCGAGGAACTGCGGGAACTCCCGGGTCGGCTTGGCGGCCGCAGCGGCGAGCTCGGACTGCGCGTCGCACAGGGTCTTGATGAAGGGCTTGGCCGCCTCGAGACCGGCGGCGACGATCTCCTCGGTCGGGGCGGTCTTGTTCTCGTTCTTGACGAGGTTCCACGCAGCGGTGGTGGCCTCGGCCTCGACCATCATGATCGCGACGTCGTCACCGACCACGCGGCCGGCCACGACCATGTCGAAGACGGCGCGCTCGAGGTCCTCGTGGGTGGGGAAGGCGACCCACTGGTCGTCGATGAGGGCGACGCGGGTGGCGCCGATCGGGCCGCTGAACGGCAGGCCCGAGATCTGGGTGGACAGCGACGCCGCGTTGATCGCGATGACGTCGTACATGTCCTTGGGGTCGAGCGCCAGGACGGTGATGACGACCTGGACCTCGTTGCGCAGGCCCTTGACGAACGAGGGGCGCAGCGGGCGGTCGATCAGCCGGCAGGTGAGGATCGCGTCCTCGCTCGGGCGGCCCTCACGACGGAAGAACGAGCCGGGGATCTTGCCCGCGGCGTACATCTTCTCCTCGACGTCGACCGTCAGGGGGAAGAAGTCGAACTGCTCCTTGGGGTGCTTCCCGGCCGTGGTGGCCGACAGCAGCATGGTGTCGTCGTCGAGATAGGCGGCGACGGCGCCGGCGGCCTGGCGGGCGAGCCGCCCGGTCTCGAAGCGGATGGTGCGCTTGCCGAAGCTGCCGTTGTCGATGACGGCTTCGGACGTGTGAATCTCTGGACCCTCCATGGGTCACTCTCCTCTTGTATCCGAGGAGCAGGCGGGCGACGGCGCATCGGGATCTCGTTGTCCCGGAAACCGGTCTTCGATGGAAGCCCACGAGGCTGCGGCGCAGTCTGGGAGGCCACTACCGAGGACCGGTACGTCGAGGCGAGCCGCTCCTTGCAATGGGTATTCAGTTGTCAGTGCTGGGGGCGCCCCGGAGGGCGCGAGCTATCGGCGCAGACCGAGCTTCTCGATCAGCGCGCGGTAGCGGTTGATGTCGGTCTTGGCCAGGTAGTTGAGCAGCCGGCGACGGCGACCGACGAGCAGGAGCAGACCACGACGTGAGTGGTGGTCGTGCTTGTGCTCCTTGAGGTGCTCGGTGAGGTCGCTGATGCGGCGGGACAGCATCGCGACCTGGACCTCGGGAGACCCGGTGTCGGTCTCGGCACTGCCGTGCTCGGTGATGATCTTCTTCTTTGTTGCGGTGTCGAGCGGCACGGATCTCCTCTGGATGGTCTGCTGAGCTCCGCCCGGTCTGGTTCACGGGCGGCATGGGTGACTCACGCCGTAGATACGGCAGCCCTCAGGTTAGCAGCCAGGGGCGCTCCGGCCCCAATCGGCGCCGCTCAGCCAAGCGTACGGCGGCGCAGCGCCAGATAGGCCGCCCGGACCCCGACCGCGGTCTCCAGCTCGTGGACGATCTCGGTGAAGAACTGCTCCCGGTAGTTGGCGTCGGTGACCGCGTAGACGGTGAAGTACAGGCCGGAGAAGGCGGCCAGGAAGATCGACACCTGCAGCAGCTCGTTGGAGAAGCCGAGCTGGCCGAGCAGCGGCGGGGCGGGGGCCTGCTCGCCGACCCACGACGTGATCACCTCGTCGTTGATCGCCACCCGGCCGAACAGCAGGAAGAACACCCAGACCGCGGTGGCCAGCAGCAGGACCTGGGCGATCTGGGCGATGAGCAGGACGAGCAGCAGGTTGACCCGCTGGCGGCGGGTCAGCGGCTCGGCCTGGACGTCGTCCAGCTCGGCCTCCAGGTCGGCCAGCGGGGTGCCCGGGAGGGCGCGGCTCACGACGTCCGGGCCCATGTCGTCGTTGACCGCCGCCACCTCCTCGGGCAGCCGGCCCAGCAGGAACCCCACGGCGAGCGCACCGAAGAAGGCCACGGCCAGCCAGAGCACGGGCCGGGACAGCGACGAGGCGACCTGCCACACCTCGGTGTTGATGAACAGGAACGTCATGAACAGCAGGAGCATCGGGAGCGCGCGGGTGACCAGCGGGAAGAGCGACCCGAGCTCCTTGGAGGTGCGGCGCAGCGCCCAGCGGGCGATCGGGCCGACGTCGAGGATCTCGGCCGCCGCCACCACGAGGAGGATCGTGGCATCCGCGAGCAGCGTGCCGAGCGCCCAGTCGCCGTCCCGGCGCAGGGCCAGCGACCACGGCGGCCGGCCCGACCACGAAGACGGCCAGCTCCACGACGCCCACCCGCCGGGGCCGCTCCATCGCCTTGCGGTGCCGGATCAGGTTGGCCAGCGCCCAGACGGCCAGCAGCAGCAGGAGCCCGATGCCGGAGTAGAGCAGCCGGGTCGTCCACGGCTCGTCCGACGGCACCGCGAGGAGCAACGAGCCGAAGTAGGCCACCACGAGCACCGCGAGCGAGCGACCGTGGACGAGGTCGTTCACGTCGATGGTGCGGCCCTCGACGAAGAACGGCAGCCCACGTCGTACGAACCAGGCCTCGGTCTCGCGGACCGCCTGCTCGCGCCGCTCCGGGGTCACGTGAGGATCTCGCGGGCGCGGCGGCAGTCCTCGGCCATCTGCACCTTCAGCGGCTCGACGCCGTCGAACTTGACGGTCTCGCGGAGACGCTCGGTGAAGTCCAGGGCCACGTGCTCGTCGTACAGCTCGAGGTCGTCGCGGTCCAGGACGTAGGCCTCGACCCGGCGGACCAACCCGCCGAACGTGGGGTTGGTGCCGATCGAGATGGCGGCGGGCAGCCGGTCGCCGGACTCGCGGGTGAGCCAGCCGGCGTACACCCCGTCGGCGGGGACGGCGCTGACGTCGTCGGGGCCGAGGTTGGCGGTCGGGTAGCCGAGCTCGCGGCCGCGGTGGTCACCGTGCACGACGATGCCCTCGACGCGGTGCGGGCGACCGAGCGCCTTCTGCCGCCGCGACCACGTCGCCCTCGGCGAGCCGGTCACGGACGTAGGTCGACGACCAGGTCGTCTCGCCGCCCGCCGAGCGGGACGGGAACGACCTCGAACCCGTACGACGTGCCGAGCTCGCGCAGCAACGCCACGTCGCCAGCCGCCCGGTGGCCGAAGCGGAAGTTCTCGCCGACATGGACCGCCTTGGCGTGCAGGGCGTCGACGAGGACCTCGCGGACGAAGTCCTCCGCGCTCTGCTGGGCGCGCGTCGCGGTGAACGGCAGGACCAGCACGGCATCGACGTGCTCGTCGGCCAGCAGCTGGAGGCGGTGGTCGAGGGTGGCCAGGGCGGGCGGCCTGCGGTCGGGTGCGACGACGGCCATCGGGTGCGGGTCGAACGTGACCACGACCGACGATGGCCCCGATCTCGCCCGCGTGCCGGACCACGCCGGCGATGACGTGCCGGTGGCCTCGGTGGACGCCGTCGAAGACGCCGATGGTCGCGACCGACCGTTCGACGCCTTCGACCTCGTCCAGCGCGCGCCAGACCCGCACTCCATGCCTCCTCCGGATGACCGCCGGCCAAGAGTAGGGCGTCGGCGGAATTCCGAAGTCAGCCAGGGCTGGTGCCCCTTCGGTGCGATCAGGTGTGTCTGGCCGCCTTCAGGAGAGCCACGAGTGCCTCGCCCTGACGCAGGAGGTTGTGCGCGCACCGCATCGGCGTCGCGCCCTTGACCTCGCCGCGGACGCGAGCCAGGAACTGCTGGACCAGCGCAACGGTGCTGGTGACGCTGCCGGACTCACCGAGCACCTGCGCGCCCTCGAGCCGGTCGAGGAGACTCGCGGCGACGTCGTGGAGCGAGGCGGTCGGCGGCGACGTACTCGTTGACCCAGTCGGCGATGTCCGTGTACCACGCCGGGTCCCTCGTGAAGGCCTGCGGGATGTATCCGGCGGCCGCGTTGGCCAGCGTGGTCGCCACGACCTCATCGACGTAGGACTCAATCGTCGGGTACAGCGCCGAGAGCTGGGCGTCGGTCAGTGGCACCGAGCTGCCGTCGAGGAAGCAGAAGCCCGGGCCGGTGTTGACGCCGGAGTTCACCCGCAGCGGCACCTCCTGCTGGGCGAGCCGGATGCCGCCGAGAGAGATGCCGAGGCTGTCGCGCGCGACGCAGGAGGCGTCGTGCCGGTCATCTGGATCTTCGGCAGCCGACGGTGGCTGGACCCCGTACGCGACCCACTGGACGGTGTGGTCGTAGACGGCGTTCTGAACCATGTGCTGCGGGATCCGTGACAGCGACGGCAGGGTGCACGTGTTGGGTGTGCCCGGGTAGCCGCCCGGCGCCGAGCCGATGTCGCGGATGCGCAGGCGGCCGTAGTCGGTGATGAGCTTCCAGTCGCCGTGCGAGGCGCCGGCGACCTCCCACGCGCGGAGCACCGGGGAGTCGGCCTGGGCGCGGGCCGCGGCCGACAGGATTCCGCTCGCGATGTCACCCTCGGAGTTGATGCGGAAGACCGGGGTGGCGAGGTCGGTGCGCAGCACCCCGCCGCCGCCGTGCAGGACGACCGCGTCGAGGATGTTCGACAGCGGCTGGATCGCGTTGTAGTAGGTCGCCAGCCGCCCGGCGGACTGCGAGTGGCCGGTCGCGACGACGTACTGCGGGGTTCAGCGAGCCGAGCGGGTCGAGTCCAGCCGGGCTGCGGATGGCCTTGACGCCCTGGGAGAAGATGTCGTAGGACAGCGAGTCGTCGTTGATCGTGCCGCCGGCGGTCACGTCCAGCGAGCCGTAGCGCGTCGGGCTCCACGCCCTCAAGCCCGGTGGCCGAGTGGACTCCCGCTCGCTGCGCGGAGATGCCGACCCAGGCGTAGCCGTTCTTGATGAGGTGCTCGTGGGTCTGGAACCAGTCGACCTCCTGGTCCCACTGGTTGCTGACGTTGTACCACTCGGCGATCACGACGCCGTTGAACTTCGCGGCCGAGACCGGGCGGCGAACGACGATCCGCGTCGTGTACGGGTGCCCGAGCTGATGACCGTGGCCGTCGCGGTGCCGGCGATGGTGTAGCGCGTGGCCGTGCCGGAGATGAAGAACTCCTGCTCGACGTAGCCGTTGCCGGCGAGGTCGTAGTCGGTGGCGAGGAACGGGTAGCCGTGAGCGGGGTCGCCGAGCGGGGACGTGTTCGCGATCGGCCCGGTGACCGTGGGTGCGGCCACGCTGGCGCCGGTCGCGGTGGAGGGAGTCGGGGCGATCCCGCCCGGACCCGGCGGGAGCGCCTGGGCGGGTCCCGCGATGAGGAGGGGGGCGACCAGCACCGCCGCAACGACCAGCGGCACGGCATGAAGTCGGCGCTGCATGCGTGACGCGCCTGAAACCGTTGATCCTCCACGTCGAAACATCATCGGGACTCTCCTCGAAGCGGGTTGATCGCCGACAGAGGCGACGCGGGACGGCTGGGCCGGCAACTTTGCGCTTGCGACGCCGGACTTTTGTGGTCTTCCGAGGAAAGTGCCACGCTCACCAACCAAAGTCAACGGGGTGATCAAAGTTCGGGACAGTCCGAGTCGGGGGGAGCCGGTCGCCAAGTACCGAGGTCAGTCGCCCTTGACGTTCACGATCTGGCGCGCCGTGTGTCGCCTGACCAGGTCCGCGGCATCGGCCATGACCATGGTCGCGCGGACATCCTGGCGTGAAGGTACGACGCGCCGCCGAGCGCGAGTGAGCTCGGCCGGCACCGTGCGGAGACGAGTTGAGCGAGAGCTTGTCGCCCTTGCCCACCACCACGTAGCTGGCCGTTCCCATCGAGCCGGGGACAGACCCGGGACGACCCTGCGGACGCCTCGATGGCTCCCTTGCGGGAGACCCAGACGTTCTTGCCGAAGTGGTTCTCCTGCTGGGTAAAGTTGTGATGGCAGTTGATGCGCTCGCTCTCCGCTCACCGGCTCCCCCGAGCCATGCCTCGACGCAGCCGATGACGCGGGGATTCCTCGGTCGATCGCGCCCGGTCAACGGAGTTGTGGCGATCGGGTGAATGAGGGACGACGCGAGTCGTGCCGACGGCGTCGGAATTTCGTTCATCGTTTCGTTACCTGGGAGTGGTGGATAACCGTTGCCTGGCAACGGGAACTGTCGGTGGTCGCCTCTAGCGTGATCGGCATGAAGAACGTGTCGGGCAGCGCGGCGCACGGGTGTGACTCCGCGCTGCTCGACGCGCCGCTGCCGCCCGATCCGTTCGCGGCCGACGCCACCGCCGATGTGGATGACGAGTGGTTGTGGGAGGCGCGGGGTTGCACGTTGGTGCCGGCGGCGGAGTCGGGTCGGTGGCTGGTGGATGCGGCGTTGGCCGCGGAGCCGGGCGCGGTCTCATGCGGGGGCGCTGGCCAAGCCGGACCCGCGACGAGCTGGACGGGGAGACCCGGGTGGACCTGATCGGGGCCTGGGCAGCGGGTCGCGGCGTGGGTGGATGCCCAGCAGCAGGTCGCGCTGGCCGCCGTGGTGGCCGCGACCGAGGACGCCGGGTTGACCGGGGACGATGCCCGTCACGAGGTCGGGGTCGCGCTGCGCCTCTCGCCCGGTAGCGCCTACGACACAGGTGCAGCGCGCCGCCGCGCTGGCCGGGCGCCTCGCCGACACCCTGGACCGCGCTGCGGCGGGGGGAGATCTCCGGGCTGCAGGCCGCGCCATCGCCGAGACCGTCGAGCACCTCGACGACGGGGTGGCCGCGACCGTGCAGGCCGCCGTGCTCGCGAGCGCGCCGGAGCAGACGCTGGCGGAGACCAAGAGCGCCCTGCGCCGGGCGGTCATCGCCGCCGACCCGGACGGCGCCGCCGAACGGGCCGAGCGGCCAAGGCCGGGCGGGACCGTGAGTCGCGAACCGCTCGATGACGGCGATGGCCGAGATGCGCGCGGTGCTGAGCGCCGCCGACACCGAGCTGGTCTGGGCCGAGCTGACCGCCCGCGCCCAAGCCGAGCACATCCGCCGCCACGACCTCGGCCTGCGACCAGCCCGGCCTGGACGCGCTGCGCGCCGACGCCCTCGTCGACGCCATCCTCGGCACCCACCCCGACCCCAACACCGAGAAGAGCTGCGGCGCCAGCAGGCGCCAGAGACGACGCCGAAACCGGGCAGTCAGGCCGGACGGGGTGGCCCGGGGCGGGTGGCAGCTGCGGGTCAGCATCGACCTGCCCACCCTGCTCGGCCTCGCGCACAACCCGGCCGAGCTCACCCGGACGCGGACCGATCCCCCCGCAGCTGGCCCGCGAGCTCGCCGCCGACGCCGACTGGATCCGGTTCACCACCGACCCCCAAACCGGCGAGCTGCTCGACCTCGCCCCACGCCGCTACCGGCCCTCGCGCCGCCTCGCCGCGTTCATCCGCGCCCGCCAACCCGCCTGCACCTGGCCCGGCTGCAACCAACCCGCCGAACGCTGCGACCTCGACCACAACCACGACTTCCGCACCGGCGGACCCACCGCCCGCCGCAACCTCGGCCCGTTCTGCCGCCAACACCACAACGCCAAAACCCACGGCCGCTGGCACTACCGACGCGACCCCGACGGCACCGGCCACCTCACCAGCCCACTCCGCAAGACCTACACCCTCAAACCACCCTGGCGCCGCGCCAACCAGTGAGCCC